>NZ_CP110224.1:1289196-2578393 GCF_026013645.1 Virgibacillus natechei
CGATCGAATTCTAGATGAAGTGGTTAATCACTCAAATGGTCATGTGCTTGAGTTTGGCGTTGGAACTGGAAATTTATCAGAAAAGCTAATGGAGGCAGGCTTAAAGGTAATTGGAATGGAACCTTCACGTGCGATGCGAGAAATAGCAGCAGAAAAGTTGCCTGATCTAACGTTAATGGAAGGGGATTTTATTACTTTTCCAGAAGTTGAATCGGTAGAAACGATCGTAAGCACGTATGCATTTCATCATTTAACAGACGATGAAAAAGATAAAGCGATCAAACGATTCGCTGAAATATTGCCAAAAGGTGGAAAGATTGTCTTTGGTGATACGATGTTTGAGACTGTTTCAGCAAAGGAATCGATGATCAACACTGCATTCGAACAAGGGTTTGAGGATTTGGCAGAAGATCTTGTTCGGGAGTACTATCCAACGATTGGTGTACTGCAAACTATTTTTAAAAAGTACGATTTTGATGTAACATTTAAACAAGAAAATGATTTTGTTTGGATAGTTAAGGCGATTAAAAATGAGGAGTGGATCAACATGGCAGAAAAAATGAACGTAGAAAGTTTTAATCTTGATCATACAAAAGTGAAAGCACCATACGTAAGATTGGTTGGCGTAACAGAAGGTAGTAGCGGTGATAAAGTATATAAATATGATCTTCGTTTTAAGCAACCAAATAAAGCGCATATGAAAATGGATGGATTGCATTCAATCGAACATATAATGGCGGAAAACATCCGAAATAATATAGATAATGTATTGGACATCGGGCCAATGGGTTGCCAAACTGGTTTTTATTTATCTATTCTGAATAATGATAATTATGATGAAGTACTTGTGGCACTAGAAAAAACGCTAGAAGATGTGTTGGAGGCAGATGAAGTACCTGCATGTAATGAAGTGCAATGTGGTTGGGCAGCCAATCATAGCCTGGAAGGGGCGAAAGAAATTGCCCAGGAGGTGTTGGGTAAACGAGCAGAATGGCATGAAGTATTCTAATACGAACTTTTAAGGAATAAGAGGGAAAGATATGGCGATTTA
Source organism: Virgibacillus natechei (assembly GCF_026013645.1). NCBI lineage: Bacteria > Bacillati > Bacillota > Bacilli > Caryophanales > Bacillaceae > Virgibacillus > Virgibacillus natechei. Next base: position 1,290,248 of record NZ_CP110224.1, read on the forward strand.
TAGGTCAATTCAATCTTTAATTGGTGATACCCCTTTGTTGGAAATTACCAAATTTCCGCTTCCAGAAGGGGTGCGCTTATTTGCTAAATTGGAATTTTTTAATCCTGGTGGAAGTATAAAGGATAGACTGGGTGTCGAATTAATTGAGGACGCATTAGCAAGCGGTGCCATTAAAGAGGGTGGTACGATTATCGAGCCTACTGCTGGAAATACTGGGATAGGTTTAGCATTAGCGGCGCTGGATAAGAATCTTTCGGTAATATTTTGTGTGCCGGAGCATTTTAGTCAAGAGAAGCTATTCATTATGAAGGCGCTAGGAGCAGAAATTATTAAAACTCCCCGGGAAAGTGGTATGACTGGGGCTATTGAAAGAACAGAACAATTACTCAGAGAAATTCCCAATAGCTTTACCCCGCAACAGTTTTCGAATCCTGCCAATCCGAAGACATATTATAAAACATTGGCACCAGAAATATGGAATGATTTGAATGGGGATGTGGATATATTTGTTGCAGGTGCAGGTACTGGCGGTACGTTTATGGGGTCTGCACACTTTCTCAAAGAAAAAAAATCTGACATAAAAACAGTAATTGTTGAACCAGAAGGGTCCGTCATCGCAGGTGGGAAACCAGGCTCACATCGGACAGAAGGAATAGGCATGGAGTTTTTACCAGGATATATGGACCGATCTTATATGGATCAGATTCATACTGTTACAGATAAAGATGCATTTCGATTCGTGCAGGAACTAGCTGAAAAAGAAGGATTACTTGTTGGCAGCTCATCTGGATCAGCAATGTTCGCGGCATTAGAAGAAGCCAGAAATGCAAAGCCTGGAATGAATATTGTAACTGTTTTTCCGGATGGAAGCGATCGATATTTAAGTAAAAATATTTATTCAGATGAATGGTAGAGGAGAATAGACATGCGAGCGAAAACAAAAATGATTCATGGTGGGATAACAGGTGACGAGCAGACGGGTGCTGTTTCTGTACCGATATATCAGGTGAGTACGTATAAACAGGAGAGTGCAGGAAATCATGGTGGTTATGAATATTCACGTACTGGAAATCCGACAAGACATGCGTTAGAGACAGTCATTGCCGATCTGGAAAACGGCGAAGCAGGTTTTGCATTTGGATCGGGAATGGCTGCCATCACTTCTGTTATGATGTTACTTCATGCAGATGATCATGTCATCATGACGGATGATGTGTACGGTGGTTCTTACCGATTAATGACCAGTGTGTTAAATCGCTTTAAATTGGATCATAATTATGTTGATACAAGTTACCCTGAAAAAGTGGAAGCATCGATTCAAGAGAATACGAAGGCAATATTCATTGAAACACCAACAAATCCATTGTTAAAAGTAACGGATCTTAGCAAAATAGCTCAAATAGCTAAAGAACATGAACTTTTACTGATTGTTGACAATACATTTGCAACTCCGTATTGGCAGCAACCGCTTGATCATGGCGCAGATATCGTACTGCACAGTGCAACGAAATACATTGGTGGCCATAGTGATGTCGTGTCAGGGTTAGTTGCTGTAAATTCCGCTAAATTGGCTGAAGATCTTCATTTTATTCAAAACTCAGTCGGGGCAGTTCTAGGGCCACAGGATTCATGGCTTCTCATGCGTGGGATTAAAACACTTGCACTACGCATGGAAGCAATCGAAGCAAATACGAAAAAAATTGTGGAGTTTCTACAAAACCATGATTTGGTATCCAATATCTATTATCCAGGATTAACTAGTCACCCTGGGCACGATATTGCAGTGAATCAGGCAACAGGTTTTGGAGGGATGCTATCCTTTGACGTTGGCAGTGCTGAAAGGGCGGATAAGGTATTAGGTAATGTAGAATATTTTACATTGGCTGAAAGTTTAGGTGCGGTGGAAAGCCTAATCTCGGTGCCTGCAAAAATGACCCATGCATCGATTCCAAGAGAAAGAAGACAGGAACTTGGTATTACCGATGGACTAATTCGTTTATCGGTTGGGATTGAAGATGCAGATGACCTAATAGAAGATTTACAGAAAGCATTGGATTAGTGAAAAAGGATGGTTTACGAACCATCCTTTTTGTTTGCATAGCTAAACTATAGAATTTAAAAGCTGTGGATAACTTATACACTGAAATAGCCACGTCCAGCTAGATAAGGTGTCAAAAACGGCAATTCTTTTTGGTGGGACGAGTAAGCGCAGTCCCAGTCCCAATCTTTTAGAAAACAGTCTTTATTTTTCGTCATTGAGTAAGAAAAAGAGACACTGAATGAAGTTTCACGATATGGTATGCTAAAATGAAATAGTATATTAATATCGAGGAGGAAAGATGATGAGTGAACAAGCATTAGCCTACTTAAAAGAAAATCGAACTATTCTATTGGAAAAATTAAATGAATTCTTGTCTATTCCCAGTGTGAGTACAGACAGTGATCGTCAACAGGATATACATAATGCTGCAGGATTTTTAGTTACATATTTAACAGACATTGGCTTTGAAAATATTGAGAAGAAAGAAACGGCTGGCCATCCACTTGTATACGCTGAATATAATGGAGCAGGACCTGATGCACCGACTGTATTGCTGTACGGACATTATGATGTACAACCGGCTGATCCTCTTGAATTATGGGATAGTGACCCATTTGAACCCGAAGTGAGAAAGGGACGTCTCTTTGCTCGTGGATCCAGTGATGACAAAGGACAAGTATTTATGCATCTTGCTGTTTTTGAAGCATATATGAAAACAGAAGGGAAGATTCCATTAAATGTAAAAGTATGCATTGAAGGCGAAGAAGAAATTGGAAGTGAGAACCTGTACGAGATGTTAAATGATAATAAAGAGTTATTTAAGGCTGATTTTGCTGTGATATCTGATTCAGGAATGGTAGCTGACAATCAACCAACCATTTTATATGGTTTAAAAGGTTTTACCGGAATTGAAATAAATGTAACAGGACCTGATCATGATCTGCATTCAGGAATATATGGTGGCGCAATCCGTAATCCAATTATGGCTTTGAATCATATCCTTTCTTCCATGAAGAATGAAGAAGAAGTGGTTACGGTTGCTGGTTTTTATGATGATGTTGACCCATTGACAGATGAAGAGAGAAAACTAATTGAAGCTGTACAAGGAGAAGATTTTCCAACTGCAACCGGAGCACCCGAAACGGCTTCAGAAAAAGGCTATACAGCAAAAGAGCATACGATGGCCCGTCCGACTTTCGAAATAAATGGTATCTATGGCGGCTATCAAGGGGAAGGAACAAAAACGATTATTCCATCCACAGCCACTGCAAAAATCACATGCCGCCTCGTTCCAGGTCAGGATCCAGAAAAAATTCAGCAATTGCTTGAGAATCATATAGAGCGTACAGCACCATCTGGAGTAACGGTAGATATAAAAAAAGAAAAATTATCTGCAAAGGCATATAAGGTGGAACCAACTAATAGCTTGATAAAAAAGGCAGCCAATAGTTATACAAAAGCATTTGGTAAAGAAACAGTCTATGTACGCATGGGAGGTTCTATTCCTGTGGTAGAATGGATTGAAGAGATTTATAATATGCCAATTGTATTACTAGGCTTTGGAACTCCTGAAGATCGTCTACATTCTCCAAATGAAAGTTTTCCATTGAATAGCTTTGATAAAGGAATGGAAACATTGGTTTATTATTGGAATGAAGTGAAAGAAACGTAATATGCTGCACCTATTTTTTCCAGTTAGCCCATGCCTTCGTTGCATAAGGGCGATCAAGTTGTGAATGAGGAGGTTGAGATGATGAAATATGCTGTTGTTACAGGGGTGTCGAAAGGGCTTGGTGAGTCTATAGCAACCTTATTCCTGGAGTCTGGAATCCATGTAGTAGGTATTTCCCGAAGTACCAATGATCAATTACCGAAACTCGCTTTAGAAAACAATATGATGTATCATCATTATGCATGTGATTTAGGTGATACATTGGCTTTAGAAAGAACGTGTGATGATTTATGTGAAGAAATTTTTACCGAAGATCTAACAGCACTTTATTTAGTGAATAATGCAGCAGTTCTAGATCCAATAGATCAGGCGATGCATATAAAAAGGGAAGAGCTAGAATATCATATACAAGTCAATACTATTGCGCCAATGCTTTTGATGAATTTATTTTTGAAGAAGGCCAATGAATCAAATGTTCCTTTTGCAGGTGCAAGCATTACTTCAGGTGCTGCTGAATCCCCAATGAATGGTTGGAGTGCATATTGTAGTTCGAAAGCAAGTATCAATATGTATACACAGACAGTAGCGTTGGAACAAGAAAACACGGAAAGTAACGTGATTGCTTTTAACCCTGGTATTATGGATACAGCGATGCAGGAGAGAATTCGTGAAACCTCAAAGGAAAAATTTACAGAAGTGGAGAAGTTTAAAGCATATAAGAAGAATAATATATTAAAAGACACCGATGCTGTTGGTGGTGTTCTTGTAGATATCCTGACAGACGATGAAATTGAAAACGGAAAGATATATAATGTAAAAGATTATTTATAATCTCGGGGAAAACTGTGTAACCGCCCTTCCTAATTCTGATTTGCTACATAGTATATATAGTAATCTGGAAAAAAACAGGGAGGGAAATATATGAGTGCAGTTCAAACAGGCGGCTCTGGCTTCGCGCTTTTGGTCGTCCTATTTATATTGTTAATTATTATCGGCACCGCTTATACAGGTGGTGGTTATGGAGGCTATTAACTAATATAGAGATGCAGCGGACAACTGCTGCATCTCATGTTATATTTGCTGATGCGCATTGGTACTGATTTTTTTTTGTAGTAATTTGTGTACGACAAAAATAGCGATAAGCAGAAAAACAAATAAGCTGAATGAGCTCATCCATAATCCTTGAATAACATCCATATTCCATACAACGAGTACAATAAAACCAAACGTACCAGCTGTGAATAAGAGCGCGTATAAGCCAGTCAGTCTAGCCTTAAAAACTTCTTGCTCATCCGTCCAGTTCAATTTAGGTGTCTTGAAGTCCAGGTACGTTCCCAGCGCACTCGTAAACCAATTTGCCAATAAAACAAGAACCAACCAAATGGCAATCATATAGAACGGGATTTCCATAACCAAACGTAAAATAATTAAAAATAGTAGTACCGTAAATAAATTGATTGTCCAAGCAGTAGCAATTTTAAAAATGAAAACTTGTCTTGGGTCTAGTGGTAAAAATAAGTTTGCCTCCCAGTTTTTCCCTTCTCGTGAGATAGATGAAATGGATGTGGCATTCGTTCCTAGAATAAATGCAGCTGCAAAAAATAGTATTAAAATGCTCTCTTTTTCGGAAAAGAAATGCAGAAATCCTGTCAGTGAACTATTACCGGAATCAAGCATTAAAATAATTACGATAAAGACAGGGCCGAACAGGCTTTGAATCACACATTGCATTAAAAAGGCTGGCGTCCGAAATATGATGCGTAACTCTTTTAATATATACGTTAACCAAATGGGGCGATTCGTAATGTGTTTTTTCACTTTCTTGTCTGATACTTTCCTTTTGTTTCCAGTTCCAACACCTAATACGCCTTTTAGATATAATAGCTGTCCTAACCAAATGAAAAGAAGAAAAAACACTAAACTAATAGCAATGGAGGCTGTAAAATAGAATAGGCCTACCCATGTAGAAGCTTCGGTTAGTGCAAGTGTACTAACAAATGCTGGTGGATAAAAAGACGTGATCATTTGTAATAAATCATTTCTATCTTGAATAAAGGATGCGAAATCTGTACCAATATCATTCGGGTTCATATTTAATCGCACGAGAACATTGATTAAAATAATAAAACCTAATGAAAATATTCCTGTGAGAACTTTTGAACGATCCTTGTTTTTCGCAATGTTAACAAACCGCATGACAATCATCAAAAGGCAGGAGGCGATTGTAAATGGAATGATTGGAAGCAAAACGAAAATAATGATGCCAAACAGGTAATAGACAATAGAAGCCCCACTCACAACTCCATAAAAAAGGAATGCAGGTAAAAAGATAGCAGCTGTAGCTATATAGAGATACAAAAAAGGATTAGCTGCTTTTCCTAATAATAGCTGATAGGCATGAAGCGGAAAGGGAATAAATGATTGGATATCTTCTGCAAAATAAAATGCACTTAATACCGTTCCAATACTAATGAAAAATAGTAAAGTATGGATAATCAAAAACAAAATTCCGAGAATTATTGATTCCTGCCCTAATGGCTGGAGCACTTCATATAGGGTTGCGATAAAATTGTTTACCACTGTTATGTATAAAGCTGTAAAAGGTAGTAGGAACACTGCAGCAATAACGTATAACCAAGTATGCGATGTACGTTTACCAGCTTTTGAGTATTGCATTTTAAGCATTGTTTTCATAACAAGCCATGTTTTATTCATCATTCGTCAACTCCAGGAAAACATCCTCTAAGGTCTGGTCCGTTTGATACTGGTCACGCAGCTTCTGCATACCACCATAAAAAATGAGTTCTCCTTTTTTAATGATGGCAACCTCATCACATAATTGTTCCACGACCTCCAATCCATGACTAGAAAAAAATACAGTATTTCCTTTATTGGCATGCTCCCGCATCATTTCCTTTAACTTATAGGATGACTTTGGGTCAAGCCCCGTTAATGGTTCATCTAAAATCCAAATAGCAGGCTCATGAATTAACACACCTGTGACAATGATTTTTTGGCGCATACCATGAGAGTAGGTTTGAATATGATCACCCAACGCATCATAAATTTCAAATTGCTTGGTTAACCGTTCAATTTTTTCTTTCCGAATTTCTTTTGGAACATTAAAAATATCACCAATGAAATTTAAGTATTCCATTCCTTTTAATCGAAGGAACATATCGGGTTGATCCGGAACATAGCCAAAGATATTCTTTGCTTTGATTGCATTCTTTTCAATATTTATCCCGTTCAACATGATTTCTCCCTTATCAATGGGTGAAATTCCTGTCATCATTTTTATCATCGTTGATTTACCGGCACCATTAGGACCCAAAAATCCAACGATCTTTCCATCAGGAATGGTCATGTTGATATCATTAATTGCCTTCCGTTTCCCAGGAAAGCTCTTTTTAACACCATTAATTTCAATCAATTCTATTCCTCCTGTTAAGTGCTAACTTACTGAAAATGCTTTTATTTTATGGTACACTTTATGATGTAGATTTTGACTTTTAAACATGTATAACAAATAGTTTAACATAACATAATCGTATAACGTATTTTGATGAATAATAGAAAGGGAGAAATAGATGATCACAAGAAAAAGCAAACGTGAAATTGAAAAGATGGAAGCAGCAGGAAAGTTGCTGGTTCAAGCACATAAGGAAATAGCGAAGATGATAAAGCCAGGTATAACAACAATGGAAATCGATACCTTTATAGAAAAGTTTTTGGCTGAAAATGGTGCCACTCCAGAGCAAAAAGGTTATAATGGATATCCAAATGCAATCTGTGCATCCATCAATGATGAGATTTGCCATGGTTTCCCAAGAGAAGAAAAATTAAAAGATGGAGATATCGTAACGATTGATATGGTTGTGAATCTAGACGGTGGATTGGCAGACTCTGCATGGACGTATACGGTTGGAAATGTTGACGAAAAAGGCAAGCGTTTATTAGAAGTATCCAAGACATCTTTGGATAAAGCAGTTGAGCAAGCGCAAATTGGAAATCGAATTGGTGATATTGGTCATGCCATTCAGAGCTATGCAGAAGGTGAAGGGTTCTCGGTAGTGCGTGACTTTACTGGCCATGGCATTGGACCAACCATACATGAAGAACCGCATATCCCTCATTTCGGTTTGCCCAACAAAGGACTTCGTCTAAAAGAAGGTATGGTTATTACCATCGAACCAATGATTAATGAAGGTAGCTGGCACAGTAAGATGGATGATAATGGCTGGACAGCTAGAACGGTTGACGGGGGACGTTCGGCACAATATGAACATACCATTGTTATTACGAAAGAAGGCCCATTGCTGACAACGGATCAAGCTAAATATTAGGTAAAGTAGGGAAGGTTGGGATTATGACATGCGTGTTGTATCGATTTGTCCAAGTAATACCGAGATTGTAGACTATTTAGGGAAAATTGATTTGTTAGTTGGTGTAGATGATTTTTCCGATTGGCCAGAGTCGGTGCTTCAACTGCCGCAATTAGGGCCAGATCTTTCTATCGACATGGATAAAGTTGCAGCTTTAGAGCCGGATATCGTGCTAGCATCGTTAAGTGTTCCTGGAATGGAAAAAAACATTGAAGCACTGGATGAACGAAAACTTCCCTATATTATTTTAGATCCTAATTCGTTAGAGGAAATCGCGGCAGATATTAAGAAAGTTGCTGTCGCATTGGATTGTGAAACGTTAGGGGAGCGAAAAGCTGTTGAATTTATCGCAGAAGTTGAACGTTTCAAGAAAACTGCTTCTCTTCAAAAGGCCAAACCCACTGTATACTGGGAATGGTGGCCTAAGCCGATTTTTACACCGGGTTCTCTGAATTGGTTAACGGAAATCAGTGAACTGGCGGGTGCTGAAAATATCTTTGCTAACGAAGGTGTAGCAAGTGTTCAAACAGACTGGGATGATGTAAGGGAACGTGACCCAGATCATATTTGCATGGTGTGGGTTGGTGTAAAGGAAGAAAAAATGAACCCTGAATTAATCAAGAAGCGCCCTGGCTGGGATGCGATGCAAGCCATTCAACAAGCTAATATTCACGTACTTGAGGAATCATTGTTTTGCAGGCCCTCCCCAAGGTTGTTGGAAGGTTTAAGAAAATTAGTTGATACGATATATTAAAAAAAGGTTGTCAGACATTCTGACAACCTTTTTCTTCCCTTATAGGAGCATTCGATTCGACGTAAGAACTGCTAGTGTAAAGTATACCATTTAATTCTTTGCCAATGTTCTTCCGCCAAATAGAATGGTAATAACAGGGCTTATTAAACAAAAGAAGGCAAATGGCAGATACGTAAGTACTGGAACACCGAGCACATCTGCAATAAACACCCCACATATACTCCAAGGAACGAGTGGATTGATTACTGTACCTGCATCTTCCAATGTTCTTGAAAGAGCTTTATTCGGAAGACCGGCTTTGCGGTATACGCCTTTAAAGGTTTCACCGGTTAACATGATGGAAAGGTACTGCTCCCCAATTAATACGTTTACCCCAATAGCAGTTGCTGCGGTTGAAACAATAATAGACCGTACATTTCGAAGTTTCTCCTGAAAGGCAAATAAAATACTTGGGACAATGCCTGTTACAAACAACAACCCACCAAACCCCAATGCCAAAATGACAAGAGATATAGTGAATAGCATACTATTAATACCGCCTTGCGTTAATAGCTCATTTACTGGTTGAAAGTCAGTCGAAGGCGTATACCCGTTAAACCAAATGTTCCAAATATCAGTCCAGCTGAGTCCACTCGTTATACTTGCAAGAAGTGTTGCCATCGAGCTACTGATACCTAGTGCAATAAATGCTGGAACTTTAAAAATGGTGCTAAGCACTAAAAGGATAAATGGTATCCATGATGTCCAGTGGATTAAATTTGTTGCATGTAATGCAGCTTGATAGTCATTTCCACTTTGGACAGAGACAGCTTGATCTGGTGATAAAAGAACAAACAAAATAAATGATAGAATAAATGCAGGAATTGTTGTCAGGCTTATATGTTTAATATGTTCAAATAAGTCTACTCCCACAATGGTTGAGGCAAGATTTGTTGTATCCGATAATGGGGACATTTTATCACCAAAGAAAGCACCGGAGACAATTGCACCTGCCGTAATGGCCATGGAGGCATCCATAGCGCTCCCCATTCCAATAAAAGCAACGCCAATTGTTGCCGTAGTCGTTAGTGAACTCCCAAGTGAAACACCAATAATGGCAGTAATAGCAAATACAATTGCATAAAACCATGTACCACCAATTAAAGAGAATCCAGTATCAATTAAAGTGGGGATTGTACCACTGACCATCCAACTGCTGATTAGGATACCGATTAATACAAACAAAAAGACAGCAGCCATGCCTGATTTTGCTCCAGCTATCATTGATTCTTCCAATACTTTAAATGAAATCCCTTTTACCAATCCATAAGCTACAAGAATGAATATACCAAGCAATATGGGAATATGTGGATTCGTTTCTAAACCGATAATAAAATAACTAATCAAACCAATGATTAGGATGAAAAAAATGATTGATTCAATTACTGATGGGTTATGTTTTGGATTAATTGGAAACATGAATTGTTCTCCTTTCTTACGTATATTAGCGTGCTGTAGTTATTTAGATATTCACAGACATGGATTAATTTCCTAAACAAAAAAGCCCCATCCCTAAATAGGGACGAAGCTTTTTCTCCGCGTTACCACCCTGATTGATGAACAATAAATCGTTCAACCTCTCACTATAAAAAATCCATTCAACCGAATGTGTAATTCAATTAATTTTTGCCAGAGCTTGCAGCGGCCGCCCTGTCTCTATAGCTGCTTAAAAATAACCTACTTCGCATTCTTGGATTAGCATATTAACTTTTAAAATAGTAATATCGAATATACACTGGATGTACTAGATCTGTCAATATTTATTTTAAAAACAGCTGGAGCCTGAAATCAACTTGCTTTTTTATTTTACATATATCAGATATAATAGTCTGAATTATTATACGTTGGGAGGGTGGAAAGTGGGGAGCAAAGTAGCTGAAAACAGTCCTAATTCACAAGCTATACATATGTTTCGAAAAGGTATTGCAACTGGCTTTCCTATCATGCTTGGTTATTTGCCAATTGCAATTACATATGGTGTCTTAGCAAAACAGGCAGGTATGTCATTAGCAGAATTAACATTAATGAGTGTAATGGTGTTTGCAGGTGCAAGTCAATTAATGGGTGCTAATATGATCGCTGTAGGGGCCGGGGCTTTAGAAATAATTATAGCTACTTTTGTATTAAATTTCCGGCATTTTGTGATGAGCTTATCATTCATGAATCGTTTGCGTGATATTGGGTTAAAATGGAAGGCTCCCTTATCATTAGGCTTGACGGATGAAACGTTTGCAGTATCTGCTTTAAATACAGAAGAAGCTAAAATGGAAAAAGGTGCTTTTTTCTATACAGCTATCATTTTAACTGCTTATGTCGCATGGATATTTGGTTCATTTCTTGGTGGGGTACTCGGTGAAGTTATTCCGGAAATACTTAGTCAAAGTATGGGAGTTGCGCTGTATGCAATGTTTATTGGACTATTAATACCTTCTGTAAAAAAAGAGCTAAAAGTAGGGTTGATCGCCATCATCGCAATGCTGATTCATGCCATATGTGTTTATTTAGGTATAAGCACGGGATGGGCAATTGTACTGGGGACCATATTAGGTGGAATGAGTGGCATTTACTTGTTGAAGGAGGAGCGGACATGATTTTATTAATTATTATAGGCATGTCACTAGCAACGATGATCCCAAGAATAATTCCAGCATTTGTTGTCGATAAGTTACAGTTTCGCGATTGGATTAATCGTTGGTTAAATGCAATCCCATATGCAGCATTAGGTGCGCTTATTTTTCCAGGAATATTAACGGTCATACCAGAGCGGCCACATATTGGCTTAATTGGTGGGATCGTGGCAGTTGGATTAGCTTATATTGGTCTTAATGTAATAGTGGTTGTCATTGGTGCTATCGTTACTGTATTTCTTCTCATGATATAGTGCAAAAACAGGCAGAGGGTTGTAGTGATTCGATTCGTAAAGCTAAATTTGAAGATGTAGAGCAATTACTGCGATTCATGTTATAATTTGGAAAAAAGTATGTGTAGTTATTAAATTGATGAGAGGGATTTATCAAATATTACATAGAATCAAGCCAAAAGCGCAAGCGCCCGTTTAGCGACGTACGGAGGTGAAGGAAATCGCGCTAGTCGCTGGGCGCTGGAGCTGGACGTGGCTATTCCAGTATAGAAGTTATCCACAGCATTTAAATTCTATAGTACGCTATGCAACTAAAAAACCAGGCTACCCCAGTGGATAGCCTGGTTTTTGTGAACAATGACAATTCATGAATCAGTTTTTTCATTATACGGTTCAATATGGATATGTGCATACATGATAGTATGCTTTGTTGCTAGATAATTCTCAATACGATCCGTTATATCATGGCTTTCCTGCACATTAAGGTGCGGATCGACAAGAATCGTAATGTCAACAACTGATTGGTTTCCATGTATGCGTCCTTTAACGTCAACAACTTTTTTTACATCTGGATCCTTCGTAATACTTGTTCGTATCTCTTCAAGCAGTTTTTCATCAAAACCGTCTGTTAATGTATGTGTTGCATCTTTAAAAATGTCCCAAGCTGTATTACAAATAATAATACCGACAAGCAGACCAGCTAAAGGGTCCAACCAGAATAAGCCAAATTGCGCACCAATAATTCCAATGAAAGCACCAATACTAACAAGTGCATCAGCTCTGTTATCCTGTGCTGCTGCATATAAGGCACCACTTTGCACTTTTTTGGCAAGTTTTAAATTGTACATATAAACGAAAAACATGATGATAGCAGATCCTATCGCAACCCAAGCTGTTAACATATCCGGTTTCACAGATTCTAAGGATGCTACTTGTTGAAAGGATGAAATAATAACTTGGATACCGATAAGCACCATAATGAACGCTGCAAATAACGAAGCGATTGTTTCTGCTCTATAATGGCCATAGTGATGATCTTCATCTGGTGGTTTTCTAGAAATTTTCAGGCCAATTAAAACGGCGACGGCGGCTATTACATCGGTGGCATTATTCAAACCATCTGCACGTAAAGCATCCGAGTTACCAATATTGGCAACAACTAATTTAACGACGGCAAGCACGAGATATGTAATAATACTGACCCAAGCGCCTTTTTCTCCCTTTTTTAAATTATCGGTATGATTCATATAATACCCTCCCATAATCATCTAACAGTCTAACAAAGTCGTAACTGGGGGTCTAGAGAAACATTTAAGGCCTTCGTTACTTATTTTGTCATAGTCAAAATAAGTTTACGAAGGAAAAAATAGCGATAGAAATTCTATAAACTTAATGTACCTCTCGATTGAAAAGAAATTCACCAATTATAAGTATATAATGTTGCAATTATTTGTGAAATTTAAGATAATAGAAAAAAGTAGCAAAGGGGGCGTGTTCCATGAAACAGGAAAAACTGATGTACCGATTTTATCGGTACGAAGGTAAAACCCTTCAAGCTAAAAGAAAAATCCCATTTGAAATAGAACTAACGGCTCGACTGCTATTGGATGAGCTGTGCTTTAACTGGAACAAAAATAAATTAGAATCTGAAATTAACGACTCGATTGAGACCAGAAATGAAGATGAATTTATAAAATTAAGTGAATTATTCAAACAATATGTTTGGGAGTAACGTACAAACCTAGAATAGCCTTACCTCATGGTGAGGCTATTTTGATGATTGGATAGGTGTCATTTATCATATATAATAATACCAATATTAAGGTGGGAAGTCATGGGGGAAAATCAATCAATTATACATAACCAGAATCAAGTGCTGCTTTATGTTTTGTTGTTTTCTATATGTTTAGGAGTAGGTGTGGAAATAATCGTTGGGGCACCAATAGAAAATCTATTGGCACTTGGTTTCGGTGGAGGGTTGACCGTAGTACTTATTGGTGTATTTCAGTATAAACAGCAACGAGTATTTCTACTACAACAGATAGTACAAATCAATTATTGAATAAAATGATGGATTCTTTTACGAGAAGTACTGCTGATGGCGAAGCGTTAAAAGACTTATCGCTCAAAGGAAAACAATCCATGGATGAATTAACAGGAACAAAGGATGGTTTCCAACAATCCTTTGAAAAGCTAATAGGTAATATGGATCATCTTGTCCAAAAATTAGATGAAAACAATAGCTTCACCGTAAAAATACAAGACATTGCTGAACAAACAAATCTGCTAGCAGTCAACTACCCACCACCGACTTTATAGTCTGATTGAAGTGGGGGCTTGAAAAAAGCCCTTAGTTGTCTAGCCTAAGTCTTCATTGACTACGTTGGTTTGGCTATCACACCCTCGGATGATACCCTAGTCCGTTGCTCTGTGCAGGCGCTGTAATAGTTCTAAATGGGTAGGAACGGTCAACCTGACTTTGGCTTTTTAGCAAAGCCATACCAACATTGGCGAAGGGTAACTACTCTGAGAGGAGGAACACTCCATGGTAGTGTTCGTTATCAACAAACATGGCAATCCTTTGATGCCATGTAAACCAAGAAAAGCTCGGGTTTTACTGAAAGAAAAGAAAGCAAAGATTGTATCTCACAACCCTTTTACGATTCAATTACTGTATGGAAGCAGTGGATATACGCAAGAGGTGAATATCGGGGTGGATCTGGGAGCCAAACATGTTGGCATCGCTATTACGAGTGACGACAAGGTACTAGCTAAGGGAGAAGTAGAACTTCGACAGGATGTTAAAGCTGCCATTGATACCAGAAGAACTTACAGGCGATCCAGAAGAAACCGGAAAACACGTTATCGTAAACCGCGTTTTCAAAACCGCAACCGGGAGAAAGGATGGTTGCCTCCGAGTATCCAAAGCCGGGTGGAAAATACCTTCTTTTGGATCGACAAGTTTTACGATCTTGTGCCAAACACTAAGTTAACCATAGAGGTTGGCAAATTCGATGTGCAAAAGATGATCGACCCAGACATTGCCGGGGTTACCTACCAACAGGGTCAGACGTATGGCTATCATGACGTGCGTTACTTTGTATTTGCAAGGGATAACTATACATGTCACGTGTGCAAACAGAAAGGCAAAATTCTGAACACCCATCACCTTATATATCGCTCACATGGGGGTTCCAATCGGGCAGATAACCTGGTTACCGTTTGTACAGACTGTCACACACATGAGAACCATCAGAA
Organism: Virgibacillus natechei; assembly: GCF_026013645.1. Classification (NCBI taxonomy): domain Bacteria; kingdom Bacillati; phylum Bacillota; class Bacilli; order Caryophanales; family Bacillaceae; genus Virgibacillus; species Virgibacillus natechei. Next base: position 1,305,257 of record NZ_CP110224.1, read on the forward strand.
CGGAAGCATTCTTTGGAAGTGGATGATCGAAGGAAAAAGGTTGCCACAATACAAAGAAGGGCCGTTCATGAATAGCTTTCGCAGGAGGGTATTTTTCAAGTATCCACACGCAGCAATCACGTATGGATCAGTAACTACGCCAAAGCGTAAAGAACTGGGATTGGAAAAAAGCCATATGAATGATGCGATTGCGATCAGTGGCATTCCATTCATCAAAGAAAACACCGGAGACATTTTCAACATCAAGCAATTTCGGAAAAAGAAGCGATCTCTTCATGAGGCAACGGCTAGAAAAGGACGTAAAACGAAAAACACAACGAGTAAACGAAACGAAAAAAACAAGAAATACCTCAATGGATTTTATTTGAATGACAAAGTAAGGGTATATGAAACAACCGGCTACATTACAGGATTTACAGGGACAAGTGGGGCTTACGTTAAGTCCATCGAAGGGGATTATATCACCATGCCCAATAAAAGTTATAAACAGGTTGGTCTCAAAGACTTGAAACGAATTAGCCATAACAACAATTGGCAGTTTGACCAGAAGGCATTTGGCTGACGCCAACCGAAATTCATCTCCCACCTACTCACCTGAGCTATCGCCATTCACATTCCTTGAGGTGGGAGACTTTTTTCGGAGTGCTGTTAAAAAAGAGGTGAAATTATTGCGCATAAATAGTTTACGACGAGTGTTATACAAGATCTCCAGAATTTTGGGAGATGTGAACGCAGTTAAGAAAGGAAGAGTGGGGAAGCGGGTTGGCAGAAGAGTAGCAGGCAGGGCTTCTGGAAAATTATTAAGGAATCTTTTTAAATAAAATAAGTGAGAAACCTGACCATCATTGAGGTTAAGTTAGCAGTGGAAATATGGAAGACTCCTGTGGGAACAAAGGTCTTCGGTGGGACGAGTAAGCGCAGTCCCAGTCCCTGCACGTGTTTGAAGTCCTTACTAAAAATATCCTGATATTTTTAAAGAGAGCAATTATGAAATGGATTCAAAGATGTTAAAAATTTGATACAATAGAAGAGAAGTTCCAGATTAGTACCATAGACATAGGGAGGAAATGATGATGGATTTTCGAGTAGAAAAAGATACAATAGGGGAAATAAACGTACCTGCTGATAAATATTGGGGGGCGCAAACACAACGTAGCAAACAAAACTTCCCGATTGGAAATGAAGAAATGCCGTTAGAAGTTATTAAAGCGTTTGCTATTTTAAAGAAAAGTGCTGCCAAAGCGAATAGCGATTTAGGCTTATTGGAACCTAAAAAGGCTGAGGCTATTGCATATGCTGCAGAACAAATAATAAATGATAAATTAAATGATCATTTTCCGTTGGTTGTGTGGCAAACAGGTAGTGGTACACAATCGAATATGAATGTTAATGAAGTAATGGCCTATGTAGGAAATCAATGGTTGGAGGAAGAAGGAAGCGACATAAAGCTTCATCCGAATGATGATATTAATAAATCGCAGAGTTCCAACGATACATATCCAACAGCAATGCATATCGCTTCTGTTTTAAAGCTTGATGATACGGTGCTTCCTGCAGTGCGTACATTAAAAAATACGTTAGAGACAAAAGTTGAAGCGTTTCAGGATATTGTGAAAATCGGCCGGACACATTTGCAGGATGCAACACCATTAACACTCGGCCAGGAAATAAGCGGCTGGCATCGCATGCTTGAAAAGTCCGAAATGATGATTAACGAAAGCAAGCATTATCTAAAGGAACTTGCTATTGGTGGAACAGCTGTAGGGACAGGATTAAATGCTCATCCTGAGTTTTCAAATCGTGTTTGTGATGCGATTAATGAATTCACTGGAAAAGATTTTACCTCTGCAGAAAATAAATTCCATGCTCTAACTAGTCATGATGAGACCGTTTATGCACATGGAGCTTTAAAGGCTTTGGCTGCAGATATGCTTAAAATAGCCAATGACGTCCGTTGGTTAGCAAGTGGCCCGCGAAGTGGAATAGGAGAGATCACTATTCCAGCAAATGAACCTGGAAGCTCCATTATGCCAGGAAAAGTTAATCCAACACAAAGTGAAGCAGTAACAATGGTAGTTGCACAAGTTATGGGAAATGATGCAACAATTGGTTTTGGAGCAAGCCAAGGTAATTTTGAGCTTAACGTATTTAAACCAGTAATTGCCTATAATTTCCTACAATCTAGCCAAATTCTCGCAGACAGTATTCTTTCATTTGATGAACGCTGTGCACAAGGTATTGAGCCGAATCATGAACAGATTGAAAAATATTTAAATGATTCATTGATGCTCGTAACGGCATTAAATCCTCATATTGGTTATGAAAATGCAGCTAAAATTGCAAAGAAAGCATTCGATGATAACTCTACTTTAAAAGAGACAGCGGTAGAACTGGGATTACTAACGGAAGAAGAATTTGAGAAATATGTAAACCCAGAAGAAATGACATATCCAAAATAATTAAAAATGGTTATTCCATCTTAGATGGAATAACCATTTTTTTCTTCCTTAGTTATCACAATTTACCAGTGAAAAATCGTGATAAGTTCAACGGATCTGTGAACAATACTTATTACAGGAGGTGATAGACATGGCAAATAATAATAATTCAAATCAACTAGTTGTACCTGGCGTACAACAAGCACTTGATCAAATGAAAACTGAAATTGCTCAGGAATTTGGCGTTAATTTAGGTGCTGATTCAACATCACGTTCTAACGGTTCTGTTGGTGGAGAAATTACAAAACGACTTGTTCAATCTGCTCAACAACAAATGAATGGACAATAATCTAAATAATGGTGGCTACTAGAGAGTTCAAAGTCCTAGTTTAAATGAAGTAGAGGGAAGGTTCTCATTAGCCTTTCCTCTACTTTGATTTATCGCAGTTTAATGGATAAGTCGGCACTGCTGAAGGAAGTTTTACTTTGAAAGAAGAGGTGACACTCGTCACCTCTTCCTCTCAATTTTGCGGGCAATATGCACCAATTGGATTTTATTTTATCCGTAATTCTGTTTCTTGATCAAAAAAGTGTACGTTATTCATATCAAAGCCTAATTCGATAGTTGATTCACCTGATATATCTGATCGCGAATCAACTCGTGCAACAAACTCCTGCTCCTTCACTTTAGAGTATAGATAGGTTTCTGCTCCCATTAATTCAGCAACATCAATTTCCGCGTTTATTTTTGTATTTGGTGAAGCTTCAAGAAATGCTGGTTCGTCATGAATATCTTCTGGACGAATACCTAAAGTAATTTCTTTATCAACATAGCCTTGTCCACGCAATGTCTTCATTTTACCTTCTGGTATCTGTATTTTTATATCTTCCATTTCGAAGTATCCATCTGTTAGTTTTCCGGTAAAGAAATTCATGGAAGGTGAACCAATAAATCCTCCAACAAATACGTTATCAGGGCTTTCATAAACATCTTTCGGTGCACCAACTTGTTGGATAAATCCATCTTTCATAACGACGAGACGAGTTGCCATCGTCATTGCTTCTGTTTGGTCATGGGTTACATAGATAGTGGTTGTTTTTAACCGTCTATGAAGCTTTTGAATTTCTGCACGCATTTGTACACGTAATTTAGCATCTAAGTTTGATAAGGGCTCATCCATTAAGAATACTTTGGCATCTCGAACAATCGCGCGTCCTAGTGCTACACGCTGTCTTTGTCCACCAGATAAGGCCTTTGGTTTACGATCCAAGTATCCCCCTAGACCTAAAATGTCAGCAGCATTATTCACGCGATCTGTAATTTCATCTTTTTTAAATTTACGAAGTTTTAAACCGAATGCCATATTATCATATACGTTCATATGTGGATACAAAGCATAGTTCTGGAAGACCATCGCAATGTCACGGTCTTTCGGTGCAACATCATTCATTTTTTTATCATTGATGTAGAGCTCGCCCTCTGAAATTTCTTCAAGGCCTGCAATCATCCGTAACGTGGTTGATTTCCCGCAACCAGAAGGACCAACAAATACAATAAATTCTTTATCCGTAACATTTAAATTAAAGTCATCTACGGCAACAACACTTTTATCATATGTTTTTTGGATATTTTCCAAACGTAATTCAGCCATTCTATCCCCTCCATTTATGTAAGCGTTTTACTATACTAAGTATATAAAAGTAGAGGATAATAAGAAATAGCAAACATGCACAAAAATGCTAGAGGCTTTTGTGCATGTTTGCTAGTAATGCTAAATAGACAACCATTGCCTGGTTAAATTGACGTATATCCACACCCGTCTTATCAATAAATTTATCTAATCTATATTGCAGGCTATTACGGTGCATGTATAACTCCTTTGCGGCAAGTGATACATTTAAATTACATTCAATAAAGGTTTTAACTGTATGTAATAGTTCATCGTCTGCTGCTAGTTCTCTTAAAACAATTGTAATCATTTCATTTCGTAAACGCGCACCGGCTTGATCCACAACAATGGAGGCAAATGCATCAATATAGGTTATAACGGATTTATCGGAATAGGTGAAAGCCGTATTACCACTTTTTACAAAAGATATATAGTATTGATCAATATTCTCTAGATTGTCGAAATAAGGGCCTACTAAAAAATTAATTTTCACATATAAATCACTCATTAATACATCAATAATCTGTTCATACGAAATTGCGTCATCTTCGTGCAATGTTTTTTCTTCAATAATTACGCCTTCTGTTTCATTTTCCCATATAATAGGAACCGGTGTGGTGAAAAATACATCAAGTGCTTCTTTAAATGACTTTGGATCTATTTGATTTTTTTTAATGGAGAAATAGACAAATCGATAGGGGGTTACTGTTTTATTGTCAGAGCCATTTTTTATTCGCTTCTTCCAAATCTTTTCATCTTCTGTTTGCAAAGGAAAGTTTATATTATAGGGTGACAAAAAAGCGGCTAAGATCGATGTGTCTCTCTCCGTTAATTCATTTTCATCGATACCTATAATTTTATTTTCTTCGACGTTAAACCATTTGTAATTCGTTAACCTATCATAGTCATCCCCGTATACAATCATTGATGGGAAAGCTTTTTTCAATTTTTTTAGCATAAAGAAAACCTCTTTTTATTCAGTTTAACAGACAGGAGTATACGCTTTCTGATCTGCGTCCTTTTATAATTATAGCAATAATTTCGCTTTTGCAAAACTACTTTTATACAATAGTGTTTGCCGAAATGCTATACATGTCTCATTTCGTTTGTTATAGTTATTTCTAGAATAACTTAAGGAGGTAATTTCGTGCCAAATATTTATGATAGCGCGTATGAATTAGAAAAGGCAATTCGTGAGAGTGAAGAGTTCAAAGATCTAAAAACTGCATATGATGCGGTGATGGCTGATGAATCTGCCAAGCAAATGTTTGATAATTTCCGTGAGACGCAAATGACTTTACAGGAAAAACAAATGCAAGGACAAGAAATCACGGAAGAAGAGGTTCAAAAAGCCCAGCAAGTAGTAGAGCTTGTTCAACAGCATGGTGATATTTCTAAATTAATGGAACAAGAACAGCGCTTGAATACGGTAATTAACGATGTTAGCCGTATTATTACAACACCATTGGAAGAGTTATATGGTAGTCCTGAGGAACAAACGGAATAGGTAGAAGGTAAAAAAACTCGTAAAATAAAAATTTGCGAGTTTTCTTTTGCACTTTTTGCAGGATTATTCCCTATTATGCCGAATTACTAAAGAAGAATACATATAGAAAATTTGGCACTTATGCACTAGGAAAGCTTTACACGTTCCTATCTAATGAAAATGGGGGGCTTTTATATGAGTACGGTATTAGTAGAAAGTCAAAACAATATATCATATATTTATCTGAATCGTGCCGAGCGTTATAATGCAATAAACAAAGAAATGTTGGAAGAGTTGCTTAGAGTAGTGGAAACGGTTGAAAAAAATGAAGATAGCATTGTCATCTTAGCTGGAAAGGGAAAGGCTTTTTCTGCTGGTGGTGATGTTGGGATGATGAAGGACTTTGCAGATAGCGCTTTTTTTGATGGAATCATGAAAACGATTGAGCGAATTGTTCTGAAATTATATATGATGCCAAAAATCGTTATTTCAGCTCTTCAGGGATCGGCAGCCGGGCTGGGGTTGAGTTTAGCTTTAACGGCAGATTATGTAATCGCGCAACGAGAATCGAAATTAGGGGTGCTATTTATGGGAATTGGCTTGGCTCCAGATGGAGGCGGACATTTCCTATTAAAAGAACGATTAGGTATCCACCAAGCTAAACAATTTATATGGGGCATGAAACAAGTAGACGCCAGCCAGGCTAAGGAAATGGGACTTGTTGATATTATCACAGATAAACAAGTAATGGAAGAAGCAACGGAGGTAGGGAATAAGCTCTTAGCTACGCCATTAACAGCAGCTCTCAAAACAAAAGAAATGTACCATTCGACACAAAAAGAAACACTTAGATATTATCTGGAAGAAGAAGCGAAAACACAGTGGAAGCTGAGAAATACAGATGATCATCAGGAAGGTGTACAAGCATTTCTAGAGAAAAGAAAGCCTAAATTTATAGGCAAATAGCTTTGAAACCCTTATACTTTGTTGTGCAAGTCTTCGGTTTTAACCAGTCCAGTGAGCGATAGAGATGTTTGCTTTCCTATTAACTAATAAAAGCGACTTCATGCGAAAAATGAAAGTCGCTTTTTGTCTCATTATCTATGAAACAATATTAATTTAGCTTCTGGAGATACACAGCGATGGGTATGTTCGCTGTATCCTTCTTCCTCCAGCCGTACTTGACCGATTTTTTTAGCTTCATCGTTATTTTCTGCAGTAAATGATTCATCGAGTAGCTTTTCACCAGATTGAGCAAAGACAGTTAACGCATAGGTTCTCATGCAAATACCTCCCTAAATGTAAAAAAATAAAATATATTTTTGATTACGAATTCATCCTGTATTTATTGTACGCTAAACAGCTTAAATTAGAAAGTAATTATTTTTTAAATGTGAAACTATTAAAAATGAAAACATATAGTATTATTGTTGGCAGTTAAGAAAGTATAACTACTTTTTTACTCCATAAGGCATCGGCCATTAAAGGCGGGCACTCCAAAGGGATTCTAACAAAGCAAAGAACGCTTTCTAAGAATCCCTTTAACCGATGCCAAGTTCTAATAGGGGGAAAGGGGAGAGAAAGTTGACGTTGAAAATCAAAGATGTAACGAAACGGTTTGGCAAACATACGGCAGTGGATCATCTTTCACTTGAGATACCGGAAAAAGAAATGTTTGGAATCTTAGGTGGGAATGGGGCCGGGAAAACAACAACCTTCCGTATGATCTTAGGGTTATTGGACATTACAGAAGGGGAAATTTCCTGGAATGATGAGGCGATCGGCTATGATAAAAGTCATTTGATCGGTTACCTGCCAGAGGAAAGAGGACTTTACCCGAAGTTGAAGGTAAGGGATCAAATTATTTATCTCGGCAAATTACGAGGGATGCGTAAAAGTGAGGTGGTTACAGAATTAGAAGCATGGCTCAAGCGTTTTAAAGTGCCTGAATACATGGATAAAAAAATAGAAGAATTATCGAAGGGAAATCAGCAAAAAATCCAATTTATTTCTGCAATTATTCATAAACCTAAACTACTAATCTTGGATGAGCCGTTTTCCGGGCTGGATCCGGTTAACGTAGAAATGCTGAAAGAAGCTGTTATTGATTTGAAAGAAAGAGGCACATCGATTGTATTCTCATCCCATCAAATGGAGCATGTGGAGGAATTATGTGAGCATTTATGCATTTTACATAAAGGCAAACCAGTTGTTCAGGGGACTCTAAGGGAGATAAAACAGTCTTATGGCAGGAAGAACTTAGTCATTCATGCAGCTATTCCGCTAGAATTTTTACGGGATTTTCCCGGTGTTGTTAGTTATAAAAAGGTAACCGAAGGCTGTGAGCTGCAAATTGAAAATGAAGATGTCTCTCAAGGAATTTTTAGGGAATTGCAGGGAAAAGGATTTGTTCGTAAATTTGAACTGGAAGAGCCTACCTTAAATGATATTTTCATTGAGAAAGTAGGTGCTTCTTATGAATAAATTCTGGATCATACTGTCACATACGTTCATGACACGTGTGAAATCAAAAGCTTTTTTAATCAGTACCATCATTACATTATTATTTATTGCTGGGGTCGCTAATATTCAAACAATCATGGATGCCTTTTCGGATGATGGTAGCGATCAAATTGCTGTAATAGACGAATCGGATGAATTATTTGATCCTTTAAGTCAAAGTGTGGAACAATCAGATGAAAATATGGAACTTGTTCTATTCGATGGCTCTGAAGAAGAGGCGAAAACGGCTGTTCAAGAGGAAGAATATCAAGCATTACTGGTATTAGCATTAAATGAAAATCAATTACCTGAAAGCACCTATTACGCAGATGATATTTCTGGGGCCGGGGTTCAGACAGTTATTGAACAGCAGTTGCAGCAATTAAAAGTAGCACTTGCGACACAGCAGGCGGGTATTGACGCGGCCACGTTGGAGCAAATATATGCACCAGTGACGTTTGAACCGATAGCACTGGATGAAACGGCTAAAACTTCTGAGGAGCTCAACCAAACGAGAGGAATTGTTTATATCATGCTGTTTGTGTTATACATGGCGATCATTATTTATGGGCAGATGATAGCAACTGATGTAGCAACGGAAAAGTCGTCAAGGGTTATGGAAATTCTCGTATCCAGTGCACCGCCTGTTACCCACATGTTTGCAAAGATTGCCGGCATAGCTCTACTAGGTTTAACCCAGGTCGGATTATTTGTTGGCGTCGGGTATGCATTGATTATGTCGAAACAAGAGGAATTGACGGGTGGTGTTTTTGAATATCTGGGAATTCAGGATGGCTCTGTTTCGGTATATATTTATGCATTAGTATTCTTTATACTGGGCTATTTCCTATATGCAACACTTGCTGCAATGCTTGGAGCGCTTGTCAGCAGAGTGGAAGATGCCAATCAAATGATGATGCCAATGATATTGTTAATTATGGTTGCATTTTTCATTGCGATGTTTGGCTTAAGTACGCCGGAGTCAAGTCTTGTAAAAATAACTTCTTTTATTCCGTTTTTTGCACCGATGATCATGTTTTTACGTGTCGGAATGCTGGATATTCCAGTATGGGAAGTCGCCTTATCCATTGGATTATTAGTAGCAACCATCGTACTTTTAGCTATAATTGGTGCTCGTATATACAAAGGTGGTGTCCTCATGTATGGGGGAACGAACTCTTTAAAGGATTTGAAAAAGGCGTTTACGTTATCGAAGAAAGAATAGATTTTGAAAAAGGTCACTTTTCAAGTGGCCTTTTCGACTTCGAACGTGCATTCGTAAACAGTTTTTGCTAAAATAGAGAGGAGAGTAGAGGTGTGAAAATGACAAAGCAAATTTCTTTTCTCCATGCAGCGGACCTGCATTTAGATAGCCCGTTTAGAGGATTAGCAGATACACCTGATCCTATTTTTCAGGAAATACTGGAAAGTACATTTGTTGCGCTTGATCGTTTGGTACAAACAGCTTTGGATAAGGAAGTTGATTTTGTGTTAATGGCTGGTGATTTATTTGATAATGAAAAACAAAGTTTAAAGGCACAGGTTCGTCTGCGGCGAGCCTTTGAACAATTACAGCGACATAACATACAAGTCTACCTATCTTATGGAAATCATGATTACATAAATGGGAATATACATCCGGTTACTTACCCTGATAATGTACATATTTTTCCAGATGAGAAAGTAAGACAATTTACATACGTTAAAGCAGATGGAACAGAGGCAGCTATTTATGGATTTAGTTATGAGAATCGCGGCGTATTAACAAACAAGACGGATGAATATGAGGTCATAAATTCATCTATTCCCTTCCATATTGCTATGCTGCACGGTAGTATTAAAAGTAATACAGAACATGATGTATATGCACCTTTTCAACTAAGTGATTTAACCAAGGGTAATTTTGATTACTGGGCACTCGGACATATTCATCAGCGGGAAATGTTAAAAGAAGACCCCCCAATTGTTTATCCTGGTAATATTCAAGGGCGCAATCGAAAAGAAACAGGGGAGAAGGGCTGTTATCATATTGTATTAACCGAAACAGATAAAGAAATGTCCTTCATTCCCCTACAAGCAATTCAATTTCACTCATTAACCATTAATATTTCAGCCTGCGAAGAGCCTCATCAAGTTGAAAATAACATTCAATTCAGGATGAAAGAAATCATTTCTACAACGCCCATGCTGATCGACCTTACCCTTACTAGTGACAATCCACAAATCCAAGAATCGGAAAGTGGAAATTACCTGGAGGATGTGATCGAACTTGTTAATGAAACATTCATTCATCAAATGAATTGGAACTTTATCTTTCGTTATTCAATTGAGACACATTTTTCAGCCCATGATACAGATCTAGTTAAAGGGGAACATTTTATCGGAGAATTATTTCGTCATGCTGAAGATGTATCTATTCCGTCGTATGTGAAGGAATTGTATCAGCAAAAACAAGCGAGAAAATATCTTGATCCATTAACACAAGAAGAAGAGCAGTCCATTAAAACAGAAGCCCAGCAACTATTGCTTAATGCACTTCTGAAAGATTGAGGGGATAAGAAGATGAAACTATCGCATGCATTCGTATATGGTTTTGGCAAGTGGATTGATTTTGAAATTGATTTTACGAGTGAATCAGCTAAAATCATTTATGGAGAAAATGAATCTGGAAAATCAACCTTACAGAAATTTATTCTCTTCATGCTGTTTGGATTGCCTCCGAAGCAGCGAGCTTTCTATCGTCCTAAAACAAGTGGGAAAATGGGCGGGAGGCTGACCATTAAGGACTCAGTATGTAGTTATACAATTGAGCGATTTGATGAGGTGAAAAATGGCGCGGCAACTTGTTACATCTCGGATGGTAGTGAACAGGGGGAGGAGTGGCTTAAGGAACGTTTAAAAGGAATGACCTATAGTACATATCAATCCATTTTCTCCTTTACAGCCGTTGACTTACATACACTTGAGGAAATGAAAGAGGATGATTTTGGGGAAGTATTACTTGCGATAGGATTAACGGGGTCAAATAATATCTATAACATTGAAAAGAAATTGGATAATCAAATTGGAGAATTATTTAAACCTTACGGGAAAAAGCCTGCGATAAACCAACAGTTGGATTCCTTGAATGATTTATTTGCGAAATTACAATCCAGCATAGCTGAAGAAGCAACATATCGCGAAAAGCAAGCGAAATTAGCTTTCTTAACCCAAGAAAAGGATAGGCTACAAGGTGAACTGCAGCAGGAAAAAAGGAATCTCTTTTCCATTGAGAAGAAGCAGCAAGTATTACCCATTGTTCATGAATACCATCATTATACAACTCAATTAACAAGCTATCCGAAATTCCTCGTTTTTCCTGAAAACGGCGTTGAACGGCTTGAAAAATTGAATGGAGCATTACTTCCCTTACAAAGTGAACTGGCCGTTTGGGAGGATAATCAAGAACGATATAACGAAAAGATAGTAGAATTGCAGGAGAAATTGGAAGATTCTATGTATGAGGAAGCCCAACTAATTCTGCAAAAAAAGGAACAATATAAGGAAAGTAAAAAAGAATTAAAAAGGATTCAATCAAGCCTGGATACACTAAGTAATCAGCTAAATACGGAGATTAATCAACTGAATACAAGGCTTGAATCAGATGAACTATCAACGATTGTACTACCTTTTCACATCGAAAAAACATGGCATCAGATTAAAAACAATTCAGATCAGCTGGCATTGGATAAAGAGCAATTGCGGCAAGAGAAGAACCAATCAAGACAACAGCGAAATTATGTCATTAATCAGCAGCAGGAATTAGAAGATGAATTATTAACGGATAAATACCGTCGTGAACTGGACGAAAAAATTAATGAATATAAAGAACATGATTTAGTAAAAAAGTTAAAGCGTGAATCTGTACAGAAACAAAAGGAATGGGAAAATAAGAAAACAATAAAAGAAAAGAATATTCATCATATGCTGATTGGGAGTATCGTCTTTTCCATGCTGGCTGGAATAATAGCTTTGTTCACAGAAAGCCCTTGGGTAATTTATCTTATTCCCATCCTTCTAATCGTTGGAGTAGGGCAATGGGTTTGGGGACGAAAAACCATCAGAGATATCGACAATGTTCTAATCCAAGATGAACTCCAGGTACCTTCTTTCACAATAACGAAGGAGGAAAGAGAGGAAGCAGAGAAATTACTTACGAGTGATAATAGAAATAGAAATGAACGAGGTTCTTTAAGGGAACAATTGAAATCAATTGATATACAATTTATAAAACTAGATGAGAAACAAAAAATGATTGAGGGGAAAGAGGAGCGATTACATGCTCAATTAAGCGTGCAATATGAAGCCTATCCCTTTTTGGAAGATATAGATGTCAACTACTGGCCAGAATTTTATTATAGTTTAAAACAGCTCTTAAAATTAGACCGTGAACGCAACCAAAGTCAAGCGCAACGTGAGCGGTTACAGGAAAGTCAACATGCCTATCACCAAGAAGTAAATCGGTTCTTAAACGAAAAAAGTAGTGAAACGATTACCACCTCGTGCGATCATTCGATAGAAATAATTGAAAATATGCTTCAAATGTATCAAAATACAAGTAGACAATTGGAACAGTATCAACACTTAGTTATTGAAAATACTCAGAAGCAAAGAGAAACGAAACAAAAGATGCATACGTATGAAAAAGCAATAAAGAAGTTGCTTGACAGTGCCGAAGTTGAAACGATCGATACCTTTTATAAAACATCAAAACAATTAGAAGCGAAACAAGAAATTGAAGAAAAAAGAAATAAAACCATGGAACGTATTCGAGCAAATTATCCGGACGAGCAAATTCTTGAAGAGAGTCTGGATGAAAGTGGATTAGAGATTAGACATCAGGAATCACAGGCTGCAATAGAGCAGATTGAAAAAGATATAAATAAAAAACGCGATCAGCTAGCAGAAGTTTCTGCTGAAATTGACAGAATGGAATTATCAGAAATGCATTCTAAAACAATCCATCGCTATCAGATGGAAACGGAATCCCTAAACAAACTCGCTAAACAGTGGGCGGTGTTTAAAACCGCAAAGGAAATGCTTATAGAAACAAAACGTACCTATAGAAATAAATATTTGCACAAAGTTATGGATCGAACATCCTATTATTTTAAAGAATTAACAGGAGCTTTTTATCATAAAGTTTACGCTCCTACTGATAATAAGCCATTTCAAGTAGAATCGAATGATAATTTGCGTTATACTGTGAATGAGTTGTCCCAAGGTACAATTGATCAATTATATGTTTCTTTACGGTTAGCGATTAGTGAGGTTATGAGTGAAAAACATCGATTACCATTTATGATTGATGATGCTTTCGTGAACTTTGATGCGATACGTACAAAGCGCATAATGAAAATAATAGAAGAGATTTCTGAAACGCAGCAAATGATTATTTTCACGTGTAAGAAAGAAGTAGTCAAAGCATCCAAAAAAGCTGAAATTATAGATCTGGATTATACTACCGTTAGCATTATTTAACAAAAAATGATAAACTAATTTTTATACTTATGTAGAGGATGTTCAAAAAGTCCGATAAAAATGACACATCGAATTTCTTCGTTGGCTTGCTTTTCCGTTGCTCACGTATTAATTGCATACGTTCCGCTACTCAAAGCTACGCCGCCTCGAACTTCTCGGTCCTTTTTATCCTCCTTTTAGAACACGCACATGTAAGGAAAACGTGTAAAAAATGAAGACTTTCTTAAGTATTTGGCGATAAGCCAAGTTTTCAAAGATTATATGCAGATGGAGGGACGTCCATTGCCAGAAGAAAATGAATCTAAAAACTGGGAACAATATGATGAAACAATTGAACGATTTATTCAGGTTATCGCAAAAAACATGAATTTATATGGCATCACCCCTTCTGTTGGACGGTTATATGGTGTATTATATTTTGCCGATCAGGCCATGACACTGGATGATATGCGCGAAGCTTTGGTGATGAGCAAGACCAGTATGTCAACAGGTGTACGGGCATTATCCGATATGCGAATGGTAGAGTCCACATTCAAAAGGGGGATTCGTAAAGATCTATATGAATCGGAAGAGGACTGGTATAAATCTTTTACATCCTTATTCGGTAATCGTTGGCGTCAACAGACAGAAACGAATATTGAAGAGGCCGAGGAAACAATAGCAGAATTAAACGAACTTATGCAGGATACGGAGGACGAACAATTAAAGACTAAAATAGAAACGGACATTGAAAGACTTGACTATGCGAAAAATTATTATGAATGGTTAATGAAATTCATTAAGATTATGGAATCCGGGGAGATTTTTAACTACATTCCAAAAAATAAATAAAAAATCATAGATAGAGATTGACATAATAAAATAGGCTAGTGCGTATTAATGTTGCACTTCGCCAGTTTTTCGTCAGTCTTTTTTCTTTAGCAGATAGGGGAGGAATTTTTATGAACAAGGGGATAGGATACGTGACGGTTGGAGATTCATTTGATGGGTATATGTTAATCAAAGAATCGACCAAAGGTGTTGCAAGCAATGGAAAGCCTTTCTTAACCTTAATTCTTGGTGATGCTACAGGAGAAATAGAGGCGAAACTTTGGGATGCCTCAAAAGAGGATGAAAGTTTATTTATAGCCGAAAAAATCGTAAAGCTAGCTGGAGAAATAAATCAGTTTCGAGGGAAATCTCAATTGAAGATTATGTCCGTTAGGCCAGCACAAGCTACAGATGGGGTTCGAGTCTCAGACTTTGTTGAAAAAGCTCCAGTTGAAAAAGAAGTCTTGTCTGATAAGTTGACAGAGGTCATTTTTGAAATGGATAACCCAGTGCTTCAGCGAATCGTCCGGGCATTCATTAAAAAATATCAGGAGGCTTTATTAACGTACCCTGCCGCTTCAAGAAATCATCATGAATACGTTTCTGGATTGGCTCATCATATTGTTAGTATGCTTGGAATAGCAAAGGAATTACATAAATTATACCCCGAGGTTAATAAAGATTTACTATATGCTGGTATCATTTTACATGACCTTGGCAAGCTAAAGGAATTATCAGGTGTAGTGACGACAAGTTATACAACAGAAGGGAAGTTACTAGGACATATCCCCATGATGGTTGAAGAAATTGGTCTAATGGCTAAAGAACTGCAGATCGAAAGCGAAGAGGTATTAATCCTGCAGCACTTGGTATTATCTCATCATGGAAAAGCAGAGTGGGGAAGTCCAAAGCCACCCTTAGTTCGTGAAGCTGAAATTTTGCATTTAATTGATTTAATCGATGCAAAAATGAATATGTTAAATCGTGCTTTAGACAAAGTGAAACCAGGGGAATATACGGAGCGTTTGTTTGCTATGGATAACCGATCATTTTATAAACCGTTGTTTGAAGAAAAATAAGGTTATTTTTTTGCATGCTTGTACATATACATGTGTTAATAAGATGGACAAGGGAGGCTATGTAATAGCATGATTTTCGGACTGCCCTGGTGGGTTTTGGTAATGATCATTTGTATCGTTATAAGTGGATATATGGCGGTTAGAGCAATACAAGCTGAGCGAAGTTTGGAACAAGCGTTTATAGAACGCGAAGGAAATGTGTATATGGATCGAATAGAAGCGGCTCGTCACGATAAAGAAGAAGGACGACAACGCCAGCAAAATGTGAACTAAAAAAAGGCTAATACAAAAATGTATTAGCCTTTCGTTCGTTTTTAGCCTTCTGCTGGTTCCGCTGGTTCAATCGGTTCAAAAATATCTTCAAACTCCTCGAGTTTCACATCAATTTCAGCTTCTTCCATCAGATTATTAATTTTTTGTTGTGCTTCAGCTTGGTCAATTTGTTGAGCTGCTAGATCATTGCGGATTTCATCTTCCATTTCTTCCAAGGATTCCTCAGCTTCACGTTTTTCATTTACTTGGATAATATGAAAACCATGTTGTGTATTGACTGGATCGCTAATTTCGCCTTCATCCATGTCAAAGGCAGCCTCTTCAAATTCTGGAACCATTTCTCCTCTAGCAAAGAAACCTAAATCTCCACCTTGTTCTGCGGACCCGTCAATAGAATGTTCACTAGCCAATTCAGCAAAGTCAGCACCTTCATCAAGCTCTGATCTAACTTCATCCGCTGTTTCTTCATCTTCTACTAATATGTGCTGTGCGTTAACTTCTGTATTTCTACGTTCATATTCTTCTTGAATTTCTTCATCGGAAATCTCGATGTCTTCCGTAAGAGCAGCTTCCTGTAGCATGCCGATGCGTATGAATTCACGGTATTCATCTTCATCTGCAATCCCTTGTTGTTGAAGTGCCATTTCAAATTGTTCGCCTAATTCCTCTTTGGCTGTTTCGACTTCATCATCAATAAGGGATTCATCTACATCATAATTAGATTCCAAAACCTGTACGGTCACTAACTCATTCAATAGACTTTCTCCGTGGCGATCTTTTAATTCTTCGTAAAACTCTTCTTGTGTAATAGATCCCACGTTTGTTTCAACTACGACATCATCATCTGAATCTGAAGTACATGCCGCTAAAGCTATAACACTAGCTGTAAGTGTTGCAGCGAATGCCAATTTTTTCATTTATGAACACTCCTAACATTATTCGCACATTTGGTTAGCACATAGATAAATATAACACAGTTTTGTGGCAGAAATATAGTTTTATCTAAATTTTAAACCATTAAATTTGAAATTCTTATATAACCGTTTATGAGTAATATAACAGTCATAATATTCATTACACGAAAGAATTTTTTCCGCTCTACTGCTTCCATTTCCATTGTCATACAAAATTTATCATTTAATAAATTAAATATTATCAAGACAATAAGCCCGAATATACCAAAGAAAATAATCAATAAAAAAACCTCCCCCTACAAAATAACAAATGAATAATTGGTATCTAATATGAAAACATTTATTCATTTACTGTACCAAAATATTGACGGTCTGAACAGTGAGGAGATATATTTAAGGCAATGTTTTTATAGTTTTGACCTTTGGGAAAGAGGGGCTGATGGCTATGGGGTCAGACCCAATGTCCACACAGTAAAAGGAACAGGGACGATATCATCCCTGTTCCTTTTATTAATTATTCTCTTGGTACGCCGTCAAGCCATTCATCAACTAGATCAGGGTTATTATCAATATATTCCCGGACAACGTCAGCGGGATCCTGATCTTCCGCATGAACTTTCGGCATCAATTCGTCAATCATCTCATAACTTTCATCATATTGCTCGAGCACTTTGTAAGCTCTTGGGGCATCTTCTTCCAGATCTTCGCGAGCTACTGTGTAAATCTGGTCACCATCCCCACCGTAAACTTCTTGTGGATCTTCAAGCATTTTCAAATCCAATGTACCGAAAATCCAATGCGGTTGCCAAAGCGGTACAATAATCGGCTCTTCATTTTCAACGGCATCTTGCAGTGTAGTAAGCATCGCCGCTTCAGAGCTTGATGTCAGTTCCCAATTATCCAAATCGTACGCTTCGAAAGCTGTCTGCGTATTTTCCATGATTCCAGCGCCAGGATCTATCCCGATAACCTGCCAATCAACTTCTTCACCGAGCTCTTCATTACCCTGCAAGTCTTCTAGTGAATTTATATCTTCCATATAAGTTGGGACACCCAAAGAGAGCGGTGCCTCATCAAGCACTTGTTTCACTTGAACAATATCATCTTCATACTGTTCCCAGTAGGCTCCGTGCGTTGCCGGCAGCCATGCGGACGTATGGAAATCGGCTGAACCATCAGCAACACTGGACCACATTGCTCCAGCCTCCACTTGTGCCAGTTCAACATCGTAACCGACCATCTCAAGTAAAGCACCCAACATATGTGTACTAACTGTTTCTCTTGCCCATGCCACGTATGGTTGAGTTAATTCTTCTTGACCTATTTCAGGTCCTTCACTTGTCTCCTCAGATCCCTCATCGTCGGAAGCGTCACTGTTCGTTTCCTCGCTGTTATCTTCACCGCAAGCAGCTAAGAACATCATAAGCAGCAAGCCTAAAACTATCAAACCAAATTTGAATTTACGATATGTAAAAATTGAAAAAACCTCCTTAAATGATATTATATTTGCATACTTAACAGGTCTTTCAAATTGTATAGGAAGCCTGTTAAGCAAGTTCAACTATGTGTGCTAGTTAAACTAGCAAATTAGACAACTGTTCTTAATCATATCAAACAAGCTGGTAACTTGAAAACGAGTATTTCCAAGATAACGAGCATAAAGAAAACCATAATAAAGATAGAGGGTGATAAATGATCATATTAAACAATTTTCATCATATTTGAAGGCTCTTTTCGTAAACTATGTTGCTTTTAAATATTCGCAGCGAGTATTTACGAGCAAATTGAATCTATTAAAGACGACGAAGTGACTGACAAAACTAATTATGCGGTATATGAATTAAAGCATTTCGTTAAACACAGGTGAAATTAAGTTTTGGCAAAAAAGAATAATAATACAATGGAGGCGTTCTGTAGTAGAAAGAAGATTATTTTCGTTTTTAAATAACTTTACTCGTTTACTCTTTAAAATTAGTGGTAAAATATGCTTAAATGAATCGAGATTTTTTAATCTACTATTTGAGGGGGTTTTTCACAATTGAAAACGTTAAATAATAATGATACAACGTCCTTTCATTTACAGTTACTTTCCAAAATTATGGATATGAATGAGTATCCATTTATTAATCTAATTATAGAGAATGATATTACATATAAAGAGTTTGAGGAACTTATGCATTTGCTGCAAAAGTTAGATGCTCAATACAACATTCAAAAAGAAGAAGGATTTTTGGATTTCACATCTTTATTGGTACAATTTGCGGGTATGCTTACGGAAAAACTTGATCCCAATAATACAATTTACGCATTAAAAAAAGAAGGATATTTTCCTTCATTAATAACAGCTTTTACTAGCATTATAGAGTATGAAGAAATAAGAGGGAAACGAAGATGATCGGGGGACCCGTCATCTTCGAATCATTCTTGCTTCATATCTCTGAACAATTCTTCTACTAAGCTATGAAACTCCAGAATGTCATTCAAACTTTTATCAAGTTGTACCAGTTCGCCCGATGATTCTTCTTTCTTCTTCTGATGAATAAGACTTTTACTCTCCTCTAAAGCTCCTTTTTGACGGTTTGTGGTATCAATCCATTTAGTAATATAGGAGTTCATAAATGTTTTAAATAGTTGATTATTCGCTTGATATAAATCTTTTCGAACTCCTTTTTTCCATACACGTGTTACGAGATTTAAATCCGCTAATGTACGTACACTTGTACTCATGGAAGTTTTGCTTTTTCCTATTGCCTCACCCATCTCATCCAGGGTTAGCGGTTTTTCCGATAAGTACAAATAGGCAAATAAACGTGCTTCCACAGAGCTTAAATCAAAATTTTCAATTGTTTTCGAGAATTCGATCATTAGATTGTTTTTAATATCTTCATTACTGGGAATGTTCATGTAATCCTCCTAAACCCTTGATATATCAAGGCTACACTAAAATAAAATATATTGAAAATCAGTAATTACCCAGTATTATTAAGTAAATCGAAGGAATTTAGAGATACAACTATATAAATTACATACAGAATAAACTGTACGTAAAATATATACAAAATTAATGGTATTTAAGGATTGTAATATAACTGCAATATGGTTTATAGTATTAAAAGTGAGCAATACGAGGCAGTTAAATTTAAAGTTAAAGCCAATATACATTATTGGTGTTGTTTTATGGATTTATTCTGATGAAAAAGTCGCATGACTATTATCCTCGTTGTACAAGATTGTTGGAAAAGGGGGAAAAATGGGAATGGTAGGGATCCCCTGTGGTTACGGGCAAACTCTATCAAAGTTTGTTAATCTTTTAAACTTACATTGCAGAATTTGGGAAAAATTCTGTATAAAAAAAGAGTAACGACAATAAAGTTTTGTCGTTAAGTGAGGTGAAAAAATGAGTAAAATAAAGGTAGATCGATTAACGAAAATATTCGGCAGGCGTCCGAAACAAGCTGTCAAATATCTGGATGAAAGCAAGACAAAGGATGAAATTCTGGAGTTAACCGGGATGACAGTGGGTGTTAATCAAGCTACATTCGATGTTCAGGATGGCGAAGTCTTTGTAATCATGGGCCTTTCCGGCAGTGGTAAATCCACACTCGTTCGTATGCTGAACCGTTTGATCGAACCATCCTCAGGTAGTGTTTGGTTTGATGATGAAAACATAACAGAAATGAATAAGGATCAGCTGCGGGAAATGCGCAGAAAAAAAATGAGCATGGTTTTCCAGAACTTTGCTTTGCTCCCGCATAAGACAATAATGAAGAACGCTGAATACGGTCTGGAAATCCAAGGAATTGATAAAGAGGAAAGAGAAAAGAAAGCTCGTGAAGCGCTTGAATTAGTTGGTTTGGGCGGCTATTTAGATAAGTACCCAAATGAACTTTCCGGCGGTATGCAGCAGCGGGTCGGCCTGGCAAGAGCTCTAGCCAATGATCCCGAAATCCTTCTCATGGACGAGGCGTTCAGTGCACTGGATCCGTTAATCCGGAAAGATATGCAGGATGAATTGATGGATTTACAACAATCCGTACAAAAAACGATCATCTTTATTACACATGATTTGGATGAAGCACTTCGGATCGGCGACAGGATTGCTCTGATGAAAGATGGTGCCATTGTACAGATTGGTACAGCCGAAGAGATTTTAATGGACCCTGCCGATGATTATGTTAAACGTTTCGTTCAAGATGTTAACCTTGCCAATGTATTCACAGCCAGTCATGTGATGAAGCGTGCTGAAACAGTGATGGTTGAACGGGGCCCAAATGTTGCCCTTCGGCTAATGAAAGAAAATGGTGTCTCCACGATTTATGTGGTTGATAAAAAACAGAAGCTGCTCGGTTATGTAACGGCAGACCAGGCAGCAGCCGCAGCTAAAGAAAGTAAAGGTTTGGAAGATATCCTTACATCCGATATCCCGACAGTGCATCCAGACACATTGCTTGGTGATATATTTGAACCGATGGCTGATGATAAAGCGCCACTGTCGGTAGTAGATGATTCGGGCAAGTTGGTTGGGATTGTTGTCAGAGGAGCAATTATCGGTGCTCTTGCCGGTGATGATAAGGTATTGAACGGAAATGGGGGTGAAGAAGTAAATGAATGATGCAGAAGGAACACTTTTCCCCAAACTTCCGTTGGCTGAATGGGTGGAAGCATTTGTTGACTTTTTGACGGCCTCATTCGGGGCAGTATTTGATGCGATCACTGCAGTAATTGGATTCATTACGGAGAACTTTGTAGTAGTGCTTGAGTTAGTCCCGCCAATTTTGCTGATTGTAGTTGTGGCACTTCTGGCATGGTGGGTTGTGAGCTATAAACTAGGCCTTTTCGCACTTATTGGTCTTGGTCTTATTAACAACCTTGGCTATTGGCCGGAAACCCTTGAGACGGTAGCACTTGTTATTGTCTCGGTTGTGGCATCGATGATCATCGGAATTCCGGTTGGTATTTGGATGTCCCAGAAAAAATCCGTAGAGACGGTGATCACACCGATTCTGGATTTCATGCAGACGATGCCAGCATTTGTTTATTTGATTCCAGCGGTTGTCTTCTTCAGTCTGGGTATGGTTCCTGGTGTTGTGGCTACCATTATATTCTCCATGCCGCCTACCGTCAGGCTCACAAACCTCGGTATCCGGCAAGTGGATCAGGAATTGATTGAGGCATCCAATGCATTTGGTTCATCAACTGGTCAGAGGCTGGGGAAAGTGCAAATACCACTTGCCACGCCATCAATCATGGCAGGTATTAACCAGACAATCATGCTTTCATTATCGATGGTTGTTATTGCCTCAATGGTAGGAGCCCCCGGTCTTGGTACAGTTGTATATAGGGCTGTAACACAGGTTGCGATTGGACCTGGATTTGAAGGTGGTCTGTCCCTTGTTATCGTTGCGATGTTACTTGACCGAATTACAAAAGGGGCAGTTAAAAATTAAGCATTTAAGCATGTTGTTCCCGGGTCTTCTGCATTATTCAATGATGCAGACCCCGAACATATAAATATTAGAATTTTAAAGGAGGTCAATTTCTTATGGTTAAGAAATTTAGATTATTAGGCTTAGCTGCAGCGCTTGTGCTTGTTATGGTACTGGCTGCATGTGGCGGCGGAGGCAGCGAAGAGGAAAGTGACAGCGACTCCGGCGACAACGGCAACGGCGGCGGTGACGACAGTAATGGCAGCGTGGAACTTGGTGAATCAGACCTTAATTTAACTTACGTTGCTTGGGCAGGCGCGTTGGTACGTACGCCTTTAATTCAAGAGGTACTTGAAGAAGTTGGCTACAATGTCGACACCACACAGGTTGAAGCAGGTGCGATGTGGTCAAGTGTTGCCCAGGATGATGCGTCGTTTATGACAGCTTCATGGCTCCCGACTACACACGGTAACTATTTGGAGCAGTACGGGGATGATGTAGAAGTAATTGGTGAATTCGTAGCGGAGGCACCACTAGCTATGACGGTTCCATCCTATATGGATGTTAACTCTATTGAAGATCTTCAAGATAACGAAGAACTGGGTGAAGAACTTGATTGGACCATTACAGGTATCGATCCGGGTGCCGGCGTTATGCAGAGTACTGAGACTGCTATAGAAGAATATGGACTTGAAAATTGGGAACTTATGGAGAGTTCTGAAGCAGCGATGCTGTCTGAATTGCAGACAAGGATTGAAAATGAAGAGCCAATCATTGTTCCTGGTTGGGAACCACATTGGAAATTTGCAGAACTGGATTTGAAAATGCTTGAAGACCCTCAAGAAATCTATGGTGGTGACGGTGACCGTATCGAGGCTATAGCACATACAAGTTTCCAGGAAGACTCACCGGCTGCATATGAAGTCATGCAGCGTATTACAGAAGATTACGATACAGAAATGGAAAACGAGCTGCTCGTAGCGGTTAATGATGGTGTGGATGAAGAAGACGCAGCAAGCCAATTCCTTGAAGACAATCCTGACCTTCTAGAAAAATGGACAGAAGGAATTGGTGAATAAAACACCAAGGATTTAAAAATAAAGCTGCCTCATCTAGGATGAGGCAGCTTTATTAATGTAAAATATGATTTCACAGATTGATTCTATAACAAGACCTCATTTCAATCAGACTGAAAGGTCAATAAGTAGAAGGTAATTGATTTGGACGATTTTAAAACCTTGATTTCAAGGTCATATTCTTTACTTTTTCACTTTATCCTCAAGGTCTTTTAAGCTTGATTCTATTTGTTCCAAGTACTGGTGGATATTTTCCTGATGGGGTTCAATTGTTTTCTTCCATTCTTTAACGGATTCTTTCATTTCTAGTGTCAGGTCCTTAAATAATAATGCGCCTTCTTTTGATGTTTCTGCGATTTGGTTTTTTAGTCGAGTCGCATCATACTTTACATTGTTCATTAAACCTTTCATTTCCAATCCTTGTTGTTTAACGCGTCCACGTAATTCACTGCCGGAAGAAGGTGTACTTAGCAGTGTAGCTGTAGCACTTACAGCACCACCAATCATAAGACCTAGTACTAATGATTTACCTTTTGACATAATTCATACGCTCCTTTCAAGTCTCATATTATCTTTTCCTTTTTTTTGGGTTCTATCAAACCTTATATTATATGTTTTTAAAAAATCCTCTGACATAATTTGTGCCAGAGGATTAAATAATACGTTCATTTTACGTAACTGTAATGGGGTGTGAACTCTTAAGAAGTCCTTGTACCACTGGATATATTTATAAGTCAGTATAATTTTGAATGCTTTTTTTCTCGGCTATGCTAAGCTATTTTATCAGTATAAAAACTTTCTTATCATAAGTGCAACTAAGGCACTATCCGAAAAGCTTGGTAAATGCAAAGTTTTCTAAAATTTCTCAGACTGTACACCGATTGCCAGTAGAAATTACTTTAATTATAACAAATATCTGAGTGAATTAAAAGAAGTAATTTTCAGATATAAAAATCGTTTAAACCATTATGTTTCAATTGTCCCATTAATTTCTTTCGCTATTTGTTGCAAATCTTCAGATGAATAGTCGTCCGTGTGTGTGATCCAATTGGATGAATACCCATCTCCATCGCCGTAACGTGGGATAATATGGATGTGTATATGGAATACGGATTGATCAGCAGCTTCTTCGTTGTTATTTAATAAATTCATGCCAACTGGTTTGTACACTTCTTTTATGGCATTAGCAATTTTAGGAATACGGGAAAATAATTCTTGTGCAACCTCTGGTGGTGTTTCATAAATGTTTTTTGTATGTGTTTTCGGGATGACGAGTGTATGTCCTTTTGTCACCTGACTAATATCAAGAAAAGCATATACATGGTCGTCTTCATACACTTTTGCTGAAGGGATTTCTCCATCAATAATTTTACAAAAAATACAATCGTTGTGACTCATTATTGTCAACACTCCCTCTATTATATATATACCTTATTGTATATAGGGAAAAGCTGAAATGCAAAGAAACAGGTATAACCCGCTTTTTACACGGGCTATCCTGCTTTAAGAAGAAGGAGGGTGGCAAAAACATCTAATGTTGGGGACTTTTAGTAAACAAAATCGTTAAATCAATGGTACTCTTTAACTTCAGTTGGTTTACAAAAACCTTTTTGTCAGCATCTCAAACTATGTGAGATGATTCCTGGCAAAAGGGTTTTATATCATTAAATGCCCGATCACTAACACCTCATTTTGTGTGGTACACATAATTTTTTGCAGTGAACACCCTCGCTTCTTCCTTTATTATTTTGAACAGATTTCATTTTTTTATACACATGAAATAAAAAATGTCGAAAATCATTTTAGAGTATGCTTTGGTATTCTGTCATAAAAGTGATAAAATTCATTTAGGAAAGCTAAAACTTTCCTATTGCACACGTGCAACTAAAGGCGAATGCCTCGTTTTCTAATAAAAGTTGTGAAATAGATGGAATTTAGGAGGATACATTGTGGACCCACTTTTACATATAGATAACCTTTATGGAGGATATACGCATAAAAATGTTTTACATGGTATATCGTTTGATGTTTACCCAAATGAAATTGTCGGAATGATTGGCCTTAACGGGGCTGGGAAGAGTACTGCTATTAAACATGTCATTGGATTAATGCATGCGAAAAGAGGTTCTGTTTCTATAAATGGAAAAACATTTAAAGAAAGCCCTAATACCTACCGAAACCAAATGGCATATATTCCAGAAATGCCAATATTATATGATGAATTAACACTATATGAACATCTTCGATTAACTGCAATGGCTTATGACATCTCGGAGGAAAATTTTGAAAAAAGGCTTCATCCGCTCTTAAAAGAATTTCGTATGGAGAAGAAGTTGAACTGGTTTCCTGTTCACTTCTCAAAAGGGATGCGTCAAAAGGTGATGATCATGTGTGCATTTCTTATCGAGCCGCCTCTATATGTTGTAGACGAGCCTTTTGTCGGCTTGGACCCTCTTGGGATTCAATCCTATTTAGAGCTAATGGATGAAATGAAAGATAATGGATCCGGTGTTTTAATGTCCACACATATATTAGCTACAGCAGAGCGATATTGTGACCGTTTTATTATTCTGCACGATGGCGTAATTCGGGCGAACGGGACACTGAAGGAGCTTCAGGATAGTTTCAACATGCCCCGTGCAACGTTAGATGATCTATATCTGCAATTAACAAAGGAAGACGATAGCCATGTTTGATTCTCATGATTTTTTTAAGCAACGTTTCTCTGCCCATTTAAAGGAGCTTAGTCGCTATTTACGCTATATGTTTAATGGACATCTTATGATTGCCTTGTTCTTTTTTATTTCTGCAGTGGCTTTTTATTACCAACAATGGTTAATAGAGCTACCTGAAAACTTTCCTGTTTCTTTAATTGTTGGGGGAGGACTTGGTTTATTAGTAAGTTATAGTCCTGTTCGAACGTTATTAAAGGAACCTGATTTAGTTTTTCTTATAGCTGCTGAAAATAAAATGGATGCTTATTTTCGAAATGCATTAATTTATAGTTTTGTGATTCAACTATACGTTATACTACTTGTGGCTGCAGCCTTTGGACCATTATATTTTGCAGCATTTCCGGATCGTGCTGGGAATGTGTATTTACTAACGATTGGTGTTGTCCTTATTTTTAAGGTAGGAAATTTAATTGCAAACTGGTGGATGCTTAAAGTAAGAGGGCCAGGAGTAAGACAAGCAGATTTGACGATCCGTACACTTCTAAATATGACTGTTTTTTATTTTATCATTAATGGAGATATGCTTTTGGCAGGGGTTACGACCGTCCTATTTACATTCGTGTTTCTATATGATCTAAACATATCCTCGAAAAATCCAGGGGTTGTTTGGGATCTCCTAGTGGAAAAAGATCAAGTACGCATGCAATCATTTTATCGTATTGCTAACATGTTTGCTGATGTTCCACATTTGAAAAAGCGATTTAAAAGGCGACAATGGCTTGTGTCAATCGTAAATAAATTACCATTTACACAAAATAATACATTTGACTATTTATATCGAATTACGTTTATTCGTAGTAGCGATTATCTAGGGATGTATTTTAGATTGGTTGTACTTGGAGGATTATTTATTTACTTTATACCGAATAGTTGGATGAAAATTTTGTTTGTTATTTTATTCTTATATTTAAGCTGTTTTCAAATGATGACGCTGTATCACCATCACCGAACAATTATGTGGTTGGACCTTTACCCAGTTAATGATACATTACGCTATAATGCCCTGTTGAAGTTTTTGTTTGAATTGACGCTACTTCAAACGATCTTATACTCGCTTCTGTTCCTAGTCATGCAGGATTATGTAGGGTTTGTTATAGCGTTGGCAAGCGGTACGGCCTTTACCTTTTTGTTTATAAACGGATACGTGAGACGTAAATTAGTATAAAAGCATGGGGGTCCAGTTTATGGAACCCCATGCTTTCTAATTAGCTTTATGTTGGTATGCGAAAAAGGCCTGAATCAATGTTTTAGCAGCAATTGGTAGTGCGCGCTCATCAATGTCGAATTTTGGATGATGATGCGGATAAGGATTACCTTCTTTATTTGCCCCTGTGAAGAAATAAGCTCCTGGCTTTTTAAGGGTATAGTAGGCGAAATCCTCGCCTCCCATAACTGGGACTACTTCTTCGGCTGTATGAATTTCTTCTACTTCTTTACTTGCTTCTAGAATCAGTTGTGCTTGTTCTGCATGATTGACTAAAGGTGGGTAGCCTTTTACGTAGTCGAAGGTGTAGGATGCGTCGTTTGTCAGACAGATACCTTTGATTACTTTATCCATTTCGGCGATTATTTGATCCTGGATCTCTGGATTAAGATAGCGGACTGTACCAACTAGTTTGGCTTGATCAGCTATGATGTTAAAAGCACTACCAGCTTCAAAAATGCCTATAGTCACAACGGCAGTCTCAAGTGGATCTATGCGTCTACTGACAATTTGTTGAAGTTGTGAAATTACCTCAGAGGCGATTACGATCGCATCCTTTGTTTCATGTGGATAAGCTCCGTGACCTCCTTGCCCTTGTATAAGGATCTCAAAACGGTCAGCACCTGCCATGAATACATCTTTAGACGTTTGCAGGACACCGAGAGGAGTAGTTGCCCAGAGATGTGTGCCAAAAACAGCATCCACATGATCTATTGCGCCTGAATCCACAATAGGTTTGGCTCCGCCTGGTGCATATTCTTCTGCATGCTGATGCAAGAATTCAATGGTACCAGGTAGTTCCTCTTGGTATTCCTTCATCACCTTTGCTAGTGTGAGTAAGGTAGAGGTATGCCCATCATGGCCACATGCATGCATGACACCATCCACTTTTGATTTATAAGGGACATCTTTCTCATCCTGAATTGGCAATGCATCAAAGTCGGCTCGTAAAGCAACCGTCTTTCCGGGTTTTCCACCTTTTAATGTTGCGATAACGCCATTACCGCCCACTTTTGTTTTATAGGGAATGTCTAACTCCTTATAAAAGTCAGCGATATATTGGGCTGTCCTTGTTTCTTGGAAAGACAGTTCGGGATGTTGATGTAAGTATCTTCGTATTTCCACC
Organism: Virgibacillus natechei; assembly: GCF_026013645.1. Classification (NCBI taxonomy): domain Bacteria; kingdom Bacillati; phylum Bacillota; class Bacilli; order Caryophanales; family Bacillaceae; genus Virgibacillus; species Virgibacillus natechei. The sequence continues at coordinate 1,333,516 of NZ_CP110224.1, forward strand.
ATTTCAGGGTAGGAGTTGTCAATGGATTTATGAATGTTTTCAAGCAATATGTAAACCTCCTTTTTAAAACTTCTAACTAGTATAACATTTAATATGTAATAGAGGGAGATTATTACTCAACGTATAGGCTGATTTTATTATGTGACCAGGGCTGCATACGCTATGTTTTTTAACAGATTTCCTGTTTTTTACCTCTTGTAACTCGCAGAGGTTGGGCACAATGCCACAACAATTTTTAGAAAATAGTTCCTCTAGAACAAAAGCGCAAGCGCCCGTTTAGCAACGTACAAACTGAGCTCAGCGCTGCGGGTGGTTCAACGTTGCCACGCAAAGTGGCGGTTTTAGTTGAACTTCCACTTCCACAATGAGATTAGATGAACTTGACTTATCTCCAATAATGGAGAAAGTCAAAGTGAATCTTATGCTTGGAGCGAAAAGGAAACATGCCCCTTCATAGGGGGATGCCGACGCCTGAGCGCAAGCATCGTTTTAGTCGGCCTTCCTTAAGCCAAGTGAGTAGATGTTGACTTTCACCACAAGGGTATAAGTGCGACTTTACTTCTGTCTACGCCTGCCGGCTTGGCAATCAGTAAGTCTTCTTTTCACCCACAGGGCATAAGTGCGACTAAGCCTCTGGCGGAGCCAATCGGCAAGTCTTCTTTATCGTAGTGGAGGAGTGTGAAGTTTGGGGCTGCGCTAAATGCTCGCCCCACCGTAAAGATTTGATAGTTGCTGGGCGCTGGAGCTGGACGTGGCTATTTCAGTGTATAAGTGATCCACAGCTTTTAAATTCTATAGTTTCCTATGCAAATAAAAGAAAAGAGCGCCCATTAAGGGCACCCTTACTACGGATACATTGTTTTTTGTAAGTATTCTTGCTTTTAACTATGTCACCGATATAAAAGACGACGTAACTTGAAATGAGGATGATACATTTACCCGCTACGGTAATACACTTCGCGCACCTTAGGGTGACCCGTGAGCCTCCTTGCCAGGGCAAAGACGTGTCTTCGGAAAGCGCCTGTACGCAGCAGAAATCAACCTGGTAGTTACGTCGTCTTTTACAGATCTTGTGTCAAAACAATTCTGTTCGGTGGGACGAGTAACCGCAAATGTCTTCGATGGGACGAGTAAGCGCAGTCCCAGTCCCAATTTTTTAGATAACAGCCTTTTATGAAAACCTTGGGTCTGCTAGTAAACGTTCAATTTCCTCTTTATGATTTGTTTCATCCGAAATGAAATCTTCTAATTTTACGACCAGTTCTGTGTAGCCTAAGTCTTCCGCTTGTTTTCTTCGTTTTTCATAGCGTTTGATCGTATCGGTTTCGGAACGAAGTGTTGCTTCTAATAGGTCTTTCACGTCTGTTGGCTGTGGTACGTCTGCTGAATTAGTTGTAGGTAAACCACCGAGTGATTTAATTTTTTCGGATAAATAGAGAGCATGCCCAAGTTCATCGGAAATTTCTGACTCGAAAAATGGTTTCAATGCGGAGCGGTAAAGTCCTGATACAACAGAGGCGCTATACGTATACTGAATTGCAGCACCGTATTCATGTGCCAGATCTTCATTTAAACCATCAATTAAATGTTGTAATTCTTTTTCCATTCTAATCCCCTGCCTTATTAAATATAGTTGCTACATAAGAACATTTCCCTTTACGTTTTTTTTAAAACATAAATTGAGGTATTATTATAACAGGGGAGGGACGGGTACATGTTGAATCGACGAAATTATATCATTTTATTTCTTTTTACATTGGTTGTAATCATGATAGGGATTTGGGTGAGTCAAATTGTAAGAGGTAATGTTCCACTAACCGATCAATGGACTCGTAATCTGGTGGAACGTGTAGATGGAACGGTGCTATTTTCATTCTTTCGTGCTGTCACGGAATTGGGATCGGAGAATTTTCTAATCGTGTTTACGATTACAATGGCGATTGTTATGTGGCTAATGCTACGTGACTGGCTTCCTGCTTTAATTTTTGCTGGAGGAACACTAGTTAGTCACTTGTTTAACATGCTGATAAAGCGTCTTGTAGGAAGGGATAGACCGAGTATTCTAGAAGCTGCCAATGCTGAAGGGTATAGTTTTCCTTCTGGACATGCGATGATAACAATGGTTTGCTATGGATTATTAGCTTATTTCATCGTCAAGAGGTTATATTCAACTAGAGCAATATTCCTCATACAGTTATTCTTTTCCTTACTTATCTTTCTTGTTGGGATAAGTCGTTATTTTATCAACGTACACTACTTAACAGATGTCGTTTCAGGATTTATTATTGGTTTTTTCTGTTTGATTGGATTCATTTATTTGTATGAATTTATCCAGAGTCAGCGAACTTCGTCCTAAGGATGAGAAGGCTTCATTGTCTCTGAAATGTTCACTGTTTAAAAAAGGCTGTTTTCTAAAAGATGTTTGTTTTTGATGCAAATTCTATAAAAGACGACGCAACTACTGTTTGCTATAAGTGTTTGCTATAAATGCCGTTCGGGGTCGCTCTGGGCGGATGCTTTCCGTGGGCACGGCTTCAGCCTTCGACGCACAGGACGTTGTCTTTTATATCAACTGCGAAGTTTTAAAGGTAACAATACTTACGAAGCCCCTTTAAAAATCATAGTTCAATAATCTGTCATATATGTAGAGACTTTTAAAGCAGACAGATTGTTTTTTTTTCTTGGTATTTGTATACTATTAATATGGATAAACGAGAGAGGATATTTGTATATGAAAAAAGATCAACTAAATGAAAATATATTGTTCTTTATTTGGGGAGTATCCTTTATTGCTGTAGCAGGGAGTTTGTTTTATTCAGAAGTAATTGGGTATGAGCCATGTGAGCTTTGCTGGATACAACGAATTTTCATGTACCCATTAGTAGTCATATATGGTGTAGCTGCAATTAAAAAAGATATTTCCATTGCACTGCCGGGTCTTATATTAAGTGGGATAGGCATATTGATATCAATTTATCATTATTCCATTCAAAAAATACCTACATTACAAGCCGCGGGAGATGCATGTGGCACCGTCTCATGTAATGTGCAATATGTGAACTATTTTGGTTTTATCACCATTCCATTTTTAGCAGGGATTGCTTTTATTATCATTTTTGTCGGACATCTTATTATTTTAAAGCGGTAGGGAGGAATTAATTATGAAAAAGAAAATGCTCATATTTGGTGGTATCATAGTAGCTTTATTTGCTGCGTTATTTTTCGTTACAAATTATCAAAACAATCAAGCCATGGAAGATAGTGATAACCCATATGGGAAGTCAGACTTGAATCAGGCCACAATCGATCAATTGGATGATCCATTATATGAAAATCAAGTTTTGCCTGAGGAACTAAGCGAATCGATGGACAATGGAGAAGAGGAAACGGTTTATTTCTATGATCCAACATGTGTCTACTGTCAGGAAGCAACACCAGTGCTTGTACCATTAGCTGAGGACCTAGATATTGATCTAAAAAAACTAAATCTATTAGAATTTGATGATCAATGGATTCCGTATAATATTGAGTCTACTCCAACAGTCGTTCATTATGAAAATGGCCAAGAAGTTGCACGTATCGGTGGATCAAGGCCAGAAGCAGAGTTTGAAGCATTTTTTAACCAACATGTCTTGAATTAGATTAGAAAACTTGGCTTATCGCCAAGCCTTAGTAAACTTATGCAGATAGGAAGTTATATGCTTTCTGTGAACAAGAGCTAACTAGTTTTATAAAACTAGTTAGCTCTTTTTATTGAATAGGAAACTATAGAATTTAAATACTGTGGATACCTTATATACTGGGGAATAGCCACGTCCAGCTCCAGCGCCCAACAACTATCAAACCACCCTTGTGGTGAAAGTCAACATCGACTCACTAGGCTTAAGGAAGGCCGACTAAAACGGTGCTTGCGCTCAGGCGTCGGCATCCCCCTATGAAGGGGCATGTTTCCTTTTCGCTCCAAGCATAAGATTCACTTTGACTTTCTCCATTATTGGAGATAAGTCAAGTTCATCTAATCTCATTGTGGAAGTGGAAGTTCAACTAAAACCGCCACTTTGCGTGACAACGTTGAACCACCCGCAGCGCTGAGCGCAGTTTGTGTGTTGCTAAACGGGCGCTTGCGTTTTTGTTCTTATTCATCTTCATTTGGTTCGTACATCTGATAGGTTGTTATAAATGGTTTAGCCGACATGAAAGTGGTTGGTTTAGCAGCAGCCTTTCCCTGGTGGGCATTTTTAAATGAATCAGAGTCTTTCCAGTTCTCAAAGTCCTCTACAGACCGCCATTGTGTGAAGACAATATACGTATCTCCTTGAACTGGTTTCAAAAAGCGGAATGCTTGAAAACCAGGCTCCTTATCTGCCATATTTCCCCGATTTTTAAAGCGCTCTTCTAAAATTGCTTTTCCATCTTCTATAACTGGTATATTATTCATTACGACATAGCCATCTTCTTTAATTTCTCCAGTTTGAAGAAGCACTTCATACTCACTTCCGGCAGAAAATATTTGCTTGGATATCCCTTCATAATAAGCCAGCGTTCCTGAACTACTATTCATTAAATGTAAATTGATTTCTTGATGTTTATCTTCTAGTTTCTGTAAAAATTCTATTGTGCCAATCGTCATAAATGCTTTCATGTATCATTCCCCTTTCTTGATCTCTATAATCTCATAATACCCTATTCTATGTCCTGTTAATCAACTTAGTTTAGCCGAATCGTTTACGAATTAGAAGTAAAATTACTTTCGAACTGTCACAAATTGTCGTATAATAGGAGAGTGAATGTGTAGAGGTGAACAGATGGATACAATAAAAAAAAGATCTGATAAACATAAAGATAAGCATAATAAGAAGCGATCCTTTATAAGTAAATTAAAAATCTTTTTATTTATACTGATTGTTATTGTAGGAGTAGGATTTTCGGGATATGCTGCCATCCTAGTTGGTGGCAACCTAATTGTTGATGCTGAAGATCTAGTTTTGGACGAAACGACAACGGTAGAAACAGCTGATGGGGAGGCTGTCAGCAAGTTATACGATGAAGATCGATCGGTTAGGGGTATTGATGAAATTCCCAAACATGTCCAAGATGCATTCATCTCTATTGAAGATAGACGGTTTTATGAACATTCAGGAGTGGATTTTAAATCCGTATTTCGTGCAGTGATACGCAATATTTTTGCGATGAGCAAGGTAGAAGGTGGTAGTACGATCACACAGCAATTGTCAAAAAATCTGTTCTTATCTAATGACAAAACCTGGACGCGTAAAGCAAAAGAAGTAATGGCGGCGGTTCATTTGGAACGAAAGTTATCGAAGAACGAAATATTTGAACTGTATCTTAATGAAATTTATTTTGGTGACGGTGTTTATGGAATAGAGAGAGCTTCCAATTATTTCTTTTCAAAATCCGTTGATGATTTAACCATTGCTGAGGGAGCGCTTTTGGCTGGACTTGCAAAAGGCCCGAATGGATACTCACCTATTAATCATCCCGAACGAGCATTGGATAGAAGGAATGTAGTGCTGAATGCCATGGAAGATACTGGAGTGATTTCGACGGAAACACGGATACAGGAACAAGAAAAAGGATTGGGCTTAGACGTTCAAGAAAGACAGGCGAATGCATGGGTGGATAGCTATATTGACCTTGTGATGAAAGAAGCTGCTGATGACCATGACCTGTCTGTTAATGAATTAAAGCGTGGTGGGTACCGAATTGTTATCAATATGGATGAAAAGGTACAACGGATTGCCTATGATCAATTTCAACATGATGATTATTTCCCAGGCAATACGGAAGGTGCAGAAGGTGCTTTTGTCATGATGGAGCAGGAAACGGGGAAGATTGTTTCGGCTATTGGTGGTAGAGATTATCAGATTGGTGATTTGAATCGTGTCACGGTAGAGAGGCAGCCAGGATCCATCATGAAACCTATTGCAGTATATGCGCCAGCAATGATGCAATTAGAAAGGTATACCCCCTATTCACTTATACCAGACTATCAATATGATTACGATGGATATACAGTGGCTAACGTCGATAATCAATTTGACGGGAGTGTAACCATTTATGATGCTTTAAAAAAGTCAAAGAATACTTCTGCAGTATGGTTGCTTGATCAAATAGGGGTGGACTACTCCAAGGATTACCTGGAACAATTAGGGGTGGCCATTGAAGATGATGGATTACCTATTGCGTTAGGTGGACTAACAGATGGTCTTGCACCAGTTGATTTAATGGAAAGTTATGGTGCGTTTGCGCGTAACGGTGATGTGATTGAATCATCGACTATTGAACGTATTTATGACAAGGATGATGAAATGATTTTTCAATCCAATTCAAATTCACGAGAGGTCTTTAGTCCGCAAGTAGCGTGGGATATGACGGAGATTTTAACAGACACGGTTGAAAGTGGAACTGCGGCTCCTGGTGAGTTTTCGAAAGCATTAGCAGGGAAAACGGGATCAACACAGCATGCACTCGTGGAAGGAGAAACGAATGATGCTTGGTTTGTAGGTTATACACCAGAATATACGACCGCTTTATGGATGGGCTATGACAAGCTGGATGAAGATAATTATTTGACTGCAGGTAGTGAATATCCGACCCGGTTGACAAAGTCCATTTTAACAGAAATGGATAGTCAAGAATTACTGGCAGAGAATTTTACAAAGCCTGATGATGTGGATGCACTTCCGGAGCCGATTGAACTTCCGCAAATAGCTGAGGTGCAAGCGGATTATTCATTTGGCGTTTCGTCATTGGGAAAACTGACTTGGCAAGGATCTCCTGATGATCGTGTTATCTATCGTATTTATCGTGAGCAAGAAGGAATTGACGAACGGGCAGGAGAGGTTAAAGGAGAAACAGAGTTTAACTTAAATGTGACCGAAGTCTTTCAATCAAATGACTATTATGTTGTTCCTTACGATCCGCTAACGAAATTAGAAGGGGATAGATCGGAGTCCGTGAGTTTGACCTGGTAATTTAGTCGAATTCATGACAAAAGGCTGAATTCACTGTACAGGTATTAGATAAATCGATATAGTAAATGATGGACAATAGCAGGAAAAAGGGTGGTATATATGGTAAAAGAAATAAATGATACGCTTATTAGAGCATACAACGGTGAGAAAACACAACATACACCTGCTTGGTATATGCGTCAGGCTGGAAGGTCGCAAGAGGAGTATCGCAAACTAAAGCAAAAGTATTCCCTATTTGAAATCACACATCAACCTGAGTTATGTGCTTATGTTACACGCCTACCTGTTGAACATTATGGTGTAGATGGAGCAATTCTTTATAAAGATATTATGTCACCATTGCCTGCATTAGGAGTGGATGTGGAGATTAAATCGGGTATTGGCCCAGTTATTCATAATCCGATTTCAAGCTATCATGATATTGAAAAACTAGGGACCATTAACCCTAAATCAGATGTACCCTATGTACTGGATACGATTAAACTTCTAACAGAGGAACAGTTAGATGTACCTTTAATAGGGTTTAGTGGAGCGCCTTTTACACTAGCTAGTTATATGATTGAAGGTGGCCCATCTAAAAATTATGCTAAAACAAAAAGTTTTATGTATCGTGAACCAGAGGCATGGTTTGCCTTAATGGATAAGTTGGCAGACATGACGATCACGTATGTAGAAGCACAGATTCATGCAGGTGCAAAGGCTATTCAGATTTTCGATTCATGGGTTGGCGCACTTAATGCCGCGGATTACCGTTATTTTATAAAACCTGTTATGACACGAATTTTTTCAGCATTACGTGTGCATCAAGTGCCATTAATTGTTTTTGGAGTAGGTGCACGCCATCTTCTGTTGGAGTGGAACGACTTACCAGTTGATGTTATCGGTTTAGACTGGCGCACATCCATTACGGAAGCACGTGAATTAGGAGTGACGAAGGTTCTTCAAGGTAATTTGGATCCTGCACTTCTTCTAACAAACTGGGAAACGATTGAAAAACGTACGGAAGCTATTTTAGAGGACGGAATGAATGATGGAAACCATGTATTTAATTTGGGTCATGGCGTGACACCAGATGTTAACCCTGAAACATTAAAGAGGCTTACTGCATTCGTTCATGCGTACTCTAAAAGATAACATTTTTGATAAAGAGGTGCTATGAAATGAGTAGGGAAAAGATAGGATTATTGGTTATGGCGTACGGTACGCCATATAAAGAAGAAGATATCGAACGCTATTATACACATATTCGCCACGGAAGAAAGCCAGCTGAGGATGCATTGCAGGATTTAAAAGATCGGTATAAAGCTATTGGTGGTATTTCACCATTAGCTAGAATTACAGAACAACAAGCAAAAGCAATTGAAGCGAATCTTAATGCTGGGCAGGATGAATATGAATTCAAGGCATACATCGGCTTGAAGCATATTGAGCCATTCATTGAAGATGCAGTTGAAGAAATGGCAAAGGACGGGATCGAGCAAGCTGTTTCAATCGTTTTGGCTCCGCATTATTCTACATTCAGTGTGAAATCGTACAACCAACGTGCAAGTGATGAAGCAGCAAAACATGGCGTAACATCGCTTGCTTCTGTGGAGAGTTGGTACAATGCTCCAGGATTTATTAACTATTGGGCAGATCAAATTGATGCTGTTTATAATGAAATACCAAATGAAGAGAAGGAAAATGCTGTATTAGTTGTCTCTGCACATAGTTTGCCAGAGAAAATTTTACAAGATGGGGATCCATATGTAGAGCAGCTTGCTGAAACAGCGAAATTAATTATAGAAAAGACAGCGATTAAAAACTATGAAATTGGCTGGCAAAGTGAAGGGAATACACCTGATCCATGGCTTGGCCCGGATGTGCAGGATCTAACGCGTGATCTGTATGAACAAAAAGGCTATCGTTCGTTTATCTATGCACCAGTTGGCTTTATTTCGGATCACTTGGAAGTTTTATTTGACAATGATTATGAATGTAAAGTTGTATGTGATGAACTCGGAGCTAATTATTATCGTCCTGAGATGCCAAATACACATCCATTGTTTATCGACACATTAGCAGATGTTGTACTAAAAAAAGTGAAGCGTGAAGCGTAATGGCAGACACTAAAAAAATAGTTATTGTAGGTGGCGGTATTACAGGATTATCTGCGGCTTACTATTTACAGAAAGAAATAAAAGCTAATCAGCTTCCTTATGAAGTAAAGCTAGTTGAAGCAAGTGATCGTCTAGGTGGTAAAATTAAAACCATGAAACGTGACGGTTATACAATTGAACAAGGAGCAGATTCACTTTTATCCAGGAAAAGACCTGCCATGAAGCTTGTTGAGGAATTAGGGATTGAAGATAAAATGGTTCGAAATGGCACAGGCCAATCCTACATTTTAGTGAAAAACAAATTACACAAAATGCCTAAAGGAGCTTTTATGGGAATCCCCACACAGGTCAGTCCCTTTTTATTTTCAGGAATATTTTCTCCTAAGGGGAAATTACGTGCTGGGTTAGACTTTATGTTACCAAAAGGAAAAGCAGCAACAGACCAGTCACTTGGTGGTTTCTTTCGTCATCGCTTTGGAAATGAGTTGGTAGATCATTTAATTGAGCCATTGTTGTCAGGCATCTATACTGGTGATATTGATGATATGAGCTTAATGGCAACATTCCCTAACTTTTATAACTTGGAACAAGAACACCGTAGTTTAATAAGAGGACTACAGAAAACAATGCCTAAGCCAACGAAATCTAAAGGGAAAAATCCGGGTGTGTTTTTCTCATTTGAAAATGGTTTAGAGACATTGATTGATGAAGTTCATAACCAACTAGATGAAGGAACAACGAAATTAAACACAGCGGTCGATCATGTAGAGAAAAAAGAGCACGGCTATCATTTGTTACTGAGTAGTGGTGAAGTGTATAAGGCGGATGCAGTGATTATGGCTGTGCCTCATTTCACCTTACCGAAGATGTTTAGTCAATATGATTTCTTTAAATCATTTAAGGATATACCAGCTACCTCAACAGCAAATGTTGTTCTTGCTTTTGATCAATCTGCTATTAAAAAAGACATCGATGGGACAGGCTTTCTCGTGTCTAGAAATAGCGATTATCGCATAACTGCATGTACATGGACACATAAAAAATGGCCACAAACAACACCGGAAGGGAAAGTCCTTTTACGTAGCTATGTTGGAAGGCCAAATGATCAGTCTGTTGTGGACTTGTCCGATGAGACTATTAAGGAAATTGTTATGAATGATTTAAAGAAGACAATGAAAATAACGGCAGAACCTGAATTCAGTGTGATAACACGCTGGAAGGATGCAAGAGCACAATATAAGGTAGGACATCTGGAGCATATTGCTAAGGTGCGCAAAGAGGCCCGTGAACATGTACCTGGTGTATTTTTAACAGGGAGCTCCTATAATGGTGTTGGCATACCGGATTGTATTGGTCAAGGTGAACAAGCTGTTGCTGACGTGTTGGACTTTTTAAATAGGTAACATGTAGAATACTGGCTTCATACGATGACTTATCGTATGAAGCCTTTTTTCCTTTTTTTGATGTCCTATTAGACTAACGCTTCAAGAGTATGAATACGTAGTTGATTCGTTTGTTATTAACAATTTTTCCTCCCGTATTCGAACTGACTAATCTAAGCCTATCACTTTATTAGAAACCCTTGTAATCTGCCAAAAAAAGAAAATGCTCAAGTATTAACCTGAGCATTTTCACTATAGCTTTATTCGTAGCTTTTCTCCAGTTCATCAACAAGTGAGCCAACATATGCGACAGCTTCTCTAATTGCATCAGGCTTTGACATGTCGACACCTGCTTGTTTAATAAGTTCAAGTGGCTTTTCGCTTCCGCCTGATTTGAGGACATTTAACCAGCGGTCAACAGCTGGCTTTCCTTCTGTTTCGATTTTCTGAGCAACTGCAGTCGAAACTGTTAAGCCTGCAGAATACGTATACGGATATAATCCCATATAATAATGTGGTTGACGCATCCAGGTAAGACCTGCACCTTCATCAAATGCTACCGTATCGCCCCAGAAGTTTTCTAAGGCTTCTCGTTTTTGCTCTGATAATACATTAGCGGTTAATGGTGTTCCTTCTTCGGCTAATGTGTACACCCTACGTTGGAATTCACCTTCCAATAAATGGGTGACGAAATTGTGGTAGTACGTCCCAAGTAATTGTGTGATGACCCAGCGCTTCATACGTTTGTCATCTGTTTTATGAAGTAGATGTTTTGCGAGCAGTAATTCATTAATGGTTGACGGTGCCTCTACGAAATAAGTGGACGGACGTGTATTAACCATTGATTGATTTTCACCTGCAAGAAAGAAATGTCCGGCATGGCCTAATTCATGTGCTAGTACAAAAGCTCCGCGCATGGTATCTGTCCATGTTATTAATATATAGGGATGGACACCATATGGACTTGCACAAAATGCTCCTGTTTGTTTACCCACATTGTCAGATAAATCGACCCATCGTTTATGAATCCCTTTTTTCATGATTTCACTATATTCAGGACCCATTATTTCAAGTGCTTCAATAATGGTAGACGTTGCTTCTTCATAAGTTGTTTCAGGGTTAAACGTTGGGTCTAATGGTGCTTTCAGGTCACTGAAATGTAACTCATCCAGCCCGAGCTTTTCTTTTTTCAGTTTTGCATAACGACGCATATGGGGTGCTAACTCTTGTTGTATAACATCCAATTGGTTGTTATACATTTCCTTGGTAACCTGCTGTGGTTGAAGAAGCATATCAGTAACCGAATCATAGGAACGCAGGCGTGACATCGTAACTTGTTTCTTTACCTCGGTTGCATATGTTGCAGCGAACGTGTTTTTATACTGGTTTAAAGTCTTAATAAACGAATCATACGCATTGCGACGCGTTTTTTTATCTGCAGCTAATTCATAGCGATCTTCATATAATGCAGCGGACATTGGTAACTCAGAACCATCTTCCCCAGTGATTGAATCGAATTCCATATCGGAAGACTTACTGCGTCCGTAAATCATATATGGTGCACCATGTACTTCACTAAGCGCTGCTAATGTTTCTTCTAGTTCTGGTGAAAGTGTGTATGGTTTTTTCTCAGCTATATCATGAAGCGCCTTTTGGAAGGTCTTCAGTTTTGGTTCTTCTTGTAAAAATTGATCAATTGCTTCATCAGAAAGGCGTAATAATTCAGATTGAACAAAGGAAAGCTTTGCACTTATAGATGCAAGTGCTGAAGAGACCTTTGCTGTGTCACGTTGATTGTCAGGATCCGTGCCATCCGCGCTTGATTTAAGTGTGGCATAGGTAGCTACTCTGGTAATTCTTATTTGAAGTTGCTCCTGAGCGGATAGGCCGTTTAATAGGTTCTGTGCACTTGAACCTAATTCTCCTTTATATTGTGTAACTTCACTAACTGCTTCTTGGATCGCATTCAGTTCTTTTTCCCATTCCTCGTCAGATTTGAATAAATCATTCAAATTCCATTTTTGCTCATCAGGAACTTCTTCACGGTTCAATCTTCTTGTTTTTGTTGTCATTTGTATGCCCCTTCCCCAAAATATTTCGATACTCTAAATAATTATAATATAAAAACAAATAGAATGATATAATTTTTCAGTTATTACACAGAAAAAAACACGCAGTAAAAACTGACAACTATTTAAATAGCTGTCAGTAGATCTAAGTGGTAGTGTTGTAGTACAGTATAGATGGAAGTCTACGATTATTAGAGCTTAATAGATTTTTTATTTATCGCGCTGGGTGATCACATTCGTCACAAAGGTTAATATAGCAATCTGCCTTTTCATTGATGTCATACCCGCAGTTCTTGCATTGCTTCTTTGGCAAATTTCTGAAAAATTCTAAAACATTTATCATGAATTAGCCTCCCTCTTCTTTGTATTTACATCATTGTACTATAACAATATTCATTTAGTCAACACTGTGTTACAACATATTTTAAAAAAGGAGTGGATTTTTATGAAATTAACAGTTATCGGATGCTGGGGTGGCTATCCCGCGCCAAATGGTGCAACATCTTCGTATTTAATTGAAAACGATAATTTTTCCTTACTGATTGATGTAGGGAGTGGAGCATTATCCAAGTTACAACAGTATAAACAGGTATCTGCTCTTGATGCAGTCATGGTATCGCATTATCATCATGATCATGTCGCGGACATTGGCGTATTACAGTATGCCAAGCTCGTCCAATCTTTTGTAGAAGGCAATAAGGAAGTTTTACCTATATATGGACATGCTGAGGACAAAGAAGGATTTGATTCCTTGACCCATCACTATACAAAAGGAGTTTCCTATGACCCTGCCAAAGGGTTGAAAATCGGGCCATTTTATATTAGATTTTTACAAACTAATCATCCAGTTCCGTGTTATGGTATGCGGATTACAGATGGCAGCAGCACAATTGTCTATACAGCTGATACAAGTTATAAAGAAGCATGGATTGATTTTGCTAGAGATGCAGATTTGCTCATCACAGACTGCAATTTTTATGCGGACCAAGACGCTACAAAAGCAGGTCATATGACTAGTAAAGAAGGCGCTTCGATTGCGGCAAATGCAAATGTGAAAGAGTTGCTGTTAAGTCATTTGCCACAATATGGCGATAACCAGCAATTAGTTCAGGAAGCGAAGCTATATTTTAAAGGAGATGTACATTTAGCAACAGAGGGATTTACTTGGAATTAAACCAGTTGTATGTTTTGATTGCTACTATTTTTTGCAGTAAACTAGATAGAAGAGACATTTAAAGGAGGACTGTTACGATGAAATTTATAGATAATCAAGGTATTACTGATCCAATGATTAATCTTGCATTGGAGGAATATATTTTAGAGAATTTTGGTGAACAAGATACATATTTATTATTCTATATCAATAAGCCATCTATTATAATTGGTAGAAACCAGAACTCTGTTGAGGAGATTAATACGGATTATGTTGACGAACATGGAATAAAAGTTGTACGTCGCTTATCAGGCGGGGGTGCTGTGTATCATGATGAACAGAATTTGAATTTCAGTTTTATAACACAGGATGACGGAGAAAGCTTTCAAAACTTCCAAAAATTCACCCAGCCAATGGTAGATGCTTTAAATAAAATTGGTGTGCCTGCCGAGTTACATGGAAGAAATGACCTTGCTGCGGAAGGGCGTAAAATTTCTGGTAACGCTATGTTTTCAACAAAAGGGCGGATGTTCAGTCATGGAACATTAATGTTGGATTCTGAAATTGAACACGTTGTTTCAGCTTTAAATGTAAATAAGGAAAAAATTAAATCGAAAGGCATCAAATCCATTCGTAGTCGTGTAGCAAATATCTCTGAATTTCTGGAAGAGAAAATTACGATGAACGAATTCAAGGAACTTATTTTGCGGCATGTTTTTGATGTAGAAGATGTAAAGGATGTTCCACGTCATGAATTAACAGAAAAAGATTGGAAAAACATTTACCAAATTTCCAAAGAACGCTATCAGCAATGGGAGTGGAATTATGGTAAGTCTCCATCCTTTAATATTCAGGAATCGCATAAATTCGATGCTGGTTTAGTGGATGTTCGTCTGGATGTAAAAAAAGGGATCATCGAAAACTGTAAAATTTATGGGGACTTCTTTGGTGTTGGAAATATACAAGTTATAGAAGACAGCCTGACTGGTGTGCGTCATGAGCGTAAAGCGATTGAAAAAGCGTTAGCAGATGTAGATGTGCCGCATTATCTTGGTAGAATTGCGAAGGAAGATTTCATTAATTTAATTTACTAACATTTCTGCTGAGAAAAGCTCATTCTGTTGATGAGCTTTTTTCTTTTCTTAATTTAGACTTGAATTAAATTCGTGATTATTCTATAATTAGTAAATGAATGAATAATCATTCATTTACTAATTTAAGGGGGATTTTAATGAATTTAAGCGATCAATTATCAATTACTGCAAAGAATTATCCGTCAAAAACTGCTTATGTTTTTCAAGACGAAGAGACGAGCTATATGGAATTAGAAAGTTCCGTAAAAAAGTTTGCTTCACAATTAGAGAAGTTAGGTTATCAAAAAGGGGATCATGTTGCTTTAATTGTTGGGAACAGTCCGTATTATATAGCAGGACTGTACGGGGCACTTCGATTGGGCCTAGTCGTTATACCAATCAATCCATTATATACACCGCATGAAATGAGTTATATTTTAAATAATGGTGATGTTAAAGCTGTTATTACAATGGATATATTACTCGATAAATTTGTCGCCATTGATGATCAGCTACCAAAGGTGAACCATTACATATCCTGTGAATCAGGTGCAGAGGTTGATCTGGATAATCATACCCTTTCCTCTAAAATGAAATCGTTTACAGTGATGGTTCAGGGAGGATCAGTTGATTACGTAGGGCCAAACATAAACGAAGATGATGCGGCCATTATATTATATACTTCTGGGACAACTGGGAAGCCAAAAGGTGCCATTTTATCGCATCATAATTTATACTCCAATGCACGAGACGTTGCAGATTATTTAACAATAACCAGGGAAGACCGGGTTGTTGCAGCTTTACCTATGTTCCATGTTTTTTGTTTAACGGTGTCGTTAAATGCACCGTTAATAAATGGAGGAACTGTTTTAATTATGCCGACATTCTCTCCTTCAGAAGTATTTCGAATGACAAAAGACCATCATGCAACCGTATTTGCCGGTGTACCGACAATGTATAATTATCTATTGCAAAGTGCAAAAGAAAATAAAGATAGTTTTTCCGGAATCCGTTTATGTATTTCTGGCGGAGCATCCATGCCTGTTTCGTTGTTAAAAGATTTTGAACAAGCATTTGATGTAAATATATCAGAAGGGTACGGATTATCAGAAGCAAGCCCAGTTACGTGCTTCAATCCATTAGATCGCCCTCGAAAACCTGGCTCTATTGGAAGAAGTATCATCCATGTTGAAAATAAAGTGGTTGATGAACGTGGTGATGAAGTTGAAATAGGTGAAGTAGGGGAATTAATCGTACAAGGCCCTAATGTGATGCAGGGATACTATAATTTTCCGGAAGAGACCTCTGTTGCACTGAGAGATGGTTGGCTTTATACAGGTGATATGGCTCAGATGGATGATGAGGGATATTTTTATATTGTGGATCGAAAAAAAGATTTGATTCTTGTCGGTGGATATAATGTTTATCCCAGGGAGGTAGAAGAAGTACTATATTCCCATCCAAACGTAATGGAAGTAGCTGTAGTTGGAGTACCAGATCCAGAATTAGGCGAAGCAGTAAGAAGTTTTGTGGTTGTGAGTGATCCCACAATAACAGAAGAGATTTTAGCTGACTTTTGTAAAGAACAATTGGTAAAATATAAAATTCCAACTCAGATTGAATTTCTAGATGAATTACCGAAAAACACGACAGGAAAAATTCTCAGAAGAAGTCTTCGGGACAAAGTAACCAATTAAGAACAAAAGCGCAAGCGCCCGTTTAGCGACGTACAAACTGCGCTCAGCGCTGCGGATGGTTCAACGTTGCCATGCAAAGTGGCGGTTTTAGTTGAATCTCCTTTTCCGCAATGAGATTAGATGAACTTGACTTATCGCCAGTAAGATAGGGAATCACCATGGCTCGCCTTGAGCGAGCCACTATCTATCATGAATAAAAAATGTGATGATCAACTTCTACAGAAAATGGTGCAGAACATGCCGAAATAGAGGGTGTATTGTAAGTAAAAGTACAATCATTGAATTTTTTTCAAAAAATTGTGTTTTCTTGTAGCTTTTTATGTAGAATTTTGGTATATTACATGTAAGCCACTTTCTTTTCGCTTTATAAACGAAAGGAAAAAATAATAATGATTAAAGATTTTAATACTCCATCATGTGAAATTACCCCTATGACAATGGCAATTATACCGAAACTGGATAGAAATGGATTATCTGCTTTGATAGTAGAAGAAGACCTAGAGTATGTTGTTGACTCTCCTCCGAGCAAAATTATAGAAGCTGCTTGTAAGTTTTTTGGAGTTAGCCTACAAGGAAGAAAAGAAGGTGCACGTAATATTTCTGGAATTACACACAAAGCACCAATCTCCGTTGCTCCTTCTAGTGGAATATATTTTTTTCCTACAGCCGCACCAACGAACCACAAGTGCTCATGGCTATCTCATTCCCATATTGATCGAGTAGATAAAGCGGAAAATAATTGTGCCGAAATAACGTTTACTAATGGAAGGAAAATAACGCTTGATGTTTCTAAAGGTTCCATACAGAATCAAGTGAACCGCACGGCGCAATATCGTTATTTACTGGATAGTCGATTTAAGTATTTGAATAGAAATCGGACTGAAGTGGTGGCAGATCCCTCTTTACCGAATTCACCATAAGTTCTTCTATAATTGTTTCTACTTTTTTTCTAATAGCTGGATTAAAATAGTTTCGCTTTTCTTCCCGACCGTTACAATAGAACATAAATGAAGAAAATGAATCATTCTTGTTTAATTTTACAACTTTCATTTTACTGTTTTTCATTGTTTTTTGTAGTTGTCTACGTTCATTTGTTGCTTCAAGTCCCATTTTTTTCAATAGCCCAGTATAAGGTTCTTTAATTTTAAAATTTCCATTCTGGATGTTTTCGATATCTTGCTGTATAACAACAATAGCCATCGAAAGAAAGAGAAATCGTGACCCCACATTTAATTCTTGATCAGTAAGATAGCGCATGGTTGAATACCTCCTTTTAAGAACTAATGTTCCCTTGCATTTCATTATACGATATAATGAAGAAAAAATACACAAGAATACATTAAAGTGAAAAGAAAGTGGCTAAATATTTCATATGACTAGACACCTTTGAATGGTATACATTAAGTTATATATAAGGAAAATAATTTAGTCGTTGGATATTTAAATGAGGAGATTTAACTAAATGTACGTAATGAACATCACTGATCCAACTAGTTGGAGAACGATCATTGAAAAAGAGGGACTAGAAGCATTCATTATGGAATTACTGGGTGAGTATGAGAGCTTAGGACCGATTCCAGGGTTTGTACTAACGTTTATTGAATCGTTTTTGCCTTTTTTGCCATTGATTGCATTTGTTATTGCAAACGCTGCGGCATATGGATTATTGAAAGGGTTTCTTGTCTCATGGAGTGCTACGAGTATTGGTTCAATTATCGTATTTCTCATTTTTCGAAAACTAAGAAACAAGCGTTGGGTTAGAAAAATAAGTGAAAATAAGCAAGTAAAAAAGGTAACGGTTTGGGTAGAAAACCATGGATTTGGCCCACTCTTTTTATTGTTATGCTTCCCGTTTTCACCTTCTTCCATTATTAATATTGTTGCTGCTCTTTCAAATATCAGTGTGCACCAATTTATTTTAGCTGTATTGCTAGGGAAGACTGTCATGGTTTTTTCGATAGCATATATTGGTTCAAGTATAATGGAATTTGCTCAAAATCCGTTTCGAACAATTATAGTAGGTCTGTGTATTATATTATTTTGGATAATAGGTAAATATTTTGAAAAATTATTGCAAAAGAAATCTATACCTGATGAAAACCCCTATAATTAGAAAACTTGGCAATTTCCCAAGCCCTTAGGTGAATTGCCATAGCTCGTACTTATGCAGTAGGAAAGTTTTAAGCTACCTACCTATCTGCCAAGGAATAAAATGCTTTAAACCAGGGTATTCTGATTGATAGATAGGAATACCCTGGAGGAAAGTAAGCATGAAAAATATTAATTACCGCAGTATTATAATTGTAACTACTTTCGCGATCGTGTTAGCGATCTCTTTCCGATCGTTTTTATTTGCAAGTTATGTAGTCGATGGGAAATCGATGGAGCCGACCTTAAATGACGGAAATTTATTAATGGTCAATAAATTTATTTACGAATTACATGAAGTTGATCGCTTTGATGTGATTGTATTTCAGAAAAATAAACAGGACGCCTATGTAAAGCGGGTAGTTGGTTTGCCTGGTGATGAGATCGAATATAAGGCTGATGAGTTTTATGTGAATGGTGAATATAGGGAGGAATCTTTCCTTGATTCATCTATTGTACAGGCTAGTGATACACCGCCAAATACAGATGATTTTACATTAACAGAAAAAACGGGAAGGGATGAAGTTCCAGAAGGAAAGCTTTTTGTTATGGGAGATAATCGTGATTCCAGTCTAGATAGTAGATCTTTTGGGTTTATATCGATGGAACAACTTGTTGGAAAAGTTGATGTAAAATATTGGCCACTTACTCAAGCGAGTTTTACCCTTGGCAAATAGCTATGTTAAAGCTTCTATCTTTGATAAAATAAGATAGAAGCTTTATTTTTGGCAGATAGGAAAGTATACTTTCTTAAGCAGTTAAGAAAGCAAAGAACTTATTTCTAAGAATCCCTTTAACGAATGCGAAGGTTTCTAAGGCAATCCGTTATATCTAATTGAATGAATGGGGGAGAAATGATGGGGCTCCGATTTTTGTTGGGAAGAGCAGGGACAGGTAAAAGCGGTAGGTCTCTGGATGAAATAAAAGAAAAATTAGTGGATGATCCACAAGGTCCTCCACTATTTTATATTGTTCCAGATCAAATGACATTTCAGCAGGAATATGCATTATTTAATGATGAAGAGGTAAAGGGGAGCATTCGCGCACAAGTCGTCAGTTTTTCGCGATTAGCATGGAGGGTGCTGCAGGAGACTGGTGGTGGAACAAGGCAATTCATTAGTTCAGTCGGGATTCAAATGATGCTCCGGAAAATTATCGAGGAAAGACAGGGAGATTGGCGTGTTTTTCAAAAGGCAATGGAAAAGCAGGGATTCCTGGATCAATTGGAAAACATGATAACAGAATTTAAGCGGTATGATGTAACACCGGACACGCTACAAACGCAAATAGAACAAATAAAACAGTATGTACATAAAAATCCTGGCGAAGAGGCATTAGCCGAAAAGTTAGATGATTTGGCCTATATATATGAAAAATTGGTATTCGCACTTGATGATAAATATATCGACAGTGAAGATCAGTTGCAGCTTTTGGCCACTAAAATTGAGGAGTCAGCCCTACTTGATAATGCTGAAATATATTTTGATGGGTTTCACGGGTTTACACCGAAAGAGCTTATTGTAGTTGAGGCATTAATGAAAAAATGCAAACGTGTAACGATTACGTTAACGGTCGATCACGAAGAAGATAGAGGAGTTTCGGAGCTGGATTTATTTTACCAGACAATGCAAACTTACCAGGTTCTATCGGAAATTGCTCGTGAAAATCAAATTAATATAGAAGAACCAGTTACATTAGATCCGGTTAACGGAAAGTTTCGGGATCGACCATACCTAGCACATTTGGAACGTAATTTTGATGCGAGGCCTGCTCCAGCATATGCTGGGGAAGTGCCAATTAACATTGCAGAAGCTGTGCATCCACGCGCAGAAGTAGAAGGTGCTGCACAGGAAATTATTCGTCTGGTTCGTGAAGAGAAGTATCGTTTTCAGGATATCGCTGTCTTTATAAGAGAGACGGATACGTATCATGATTTGATTAATACAATATTTAATGATTATGATATTCCTGTGTTCATTGATGAAAAAAGAACCATGCTGAACCATTCATTGATCGAGTTTATTCGTTCTGTATTAGATGTCGTGGAAGGGAATTGGCGGTATGATGCCATGTTCCGCTTGTTGAAAACCGGGTTTATACCCCCAACAGATCCTGATTTTCCGTTAACTAATGATGCGATTGATGAACTGGAGAATTATGTGCTTGAATATGGAATTCGTTCGAGAGGGAGTTGGATTGGTGAACAAGAATGGGTTTTTCAGCGTTTTCGCGGCTTTGATCAGGCAGCACAAACCGACTCGGAAATAGAAATACAACAGCGAATCAACAAGTACCGGGATCAAGTGGTCCATATCCTGCAACCTTTTGATGAACAAATAAGAAATGCTAGCACCGTTGAGGAATTATGTGAAGTGACCTATACGTTACTTGAAACGATTAACGTTCCAAAACGTTTAGAACAGACACGAGAGCTCTATGATGAACAAGGTGAAATTGAAAAAGGACGAGAACAGGAACAAGCTTGGAATGCCATCATTCAACTATTTGACGAAATGGTCGAGATGGCAGGCGAAGAAAAAATGAAACTATCAACATTTCGGACAACGTTGGATGCTGGTTTTGAAACATTAAGTTTTGCGCATGTTCCGCCAAGTATTGATCATGTCATTGTTGGTACCGTTGAGCATTCTAGACTAAGCGGGGTGAAATGCTCATTTTTACTTGGAGTTAATGATGGTGTATGGCCATTGAAGCCTGCTGTAGATGGAATGATTAACGAGCAGGAACGAGAATTATTAGCGGGACATGGTATGCAGTTAGCAGAAAGTAGCAAACAACAATTATTGGACGACTGGTTTTATATGTACATTGCATTTACCGCAGCAAAAGACCGAATTTGGATAAGCTATCCTTTAAGTGATGAGGAAGGTAAATCGAAAATGCCATCACAGCTTATGAAACGAATCGAGGACTTATTTCCAGTATGCACGAATCATATTTTACTGCAGGATCCGGATGAATTAGTAGAAGCAGATCGATTTATTACGACACCATTAAAAACAAGGTCTGCTTTAACAGCTCAATTGGCTCGACATCGAAAAGGCTATCCAATGAATGAAGTTTGGTGGCATGTATTAAATTGGTACGTTGCCCATCATTCGAAAAACAGTACAACATATACCGTTTTGCAAAGTTTATATTATCAAAACAAACCAAACAATCTATCATCCGACACTGTAGAGAAATTATATCCACAACAGGTTAATGCGAGTGTTTCTAGATTGGAATCGTACTATCGATGCTCGTATCAGCATTTTGCAAAATACAGCTTGAATTTAGATGAACGAAAAACATATAAATTAGATGCACCGGATATCGGACAGCTTTTTCATGAAGCATTAAAGAAGATTTCGGAGTGGATAGAATCAGACGGAAAGCAATTTGCACAGCTATCGAGGAAAGATACGGATAATTATGCGGAGAAAGCGGTCGTTAATTTAGCGCCAGTCTTACAGCATCAAATACTGCATAGCTCCAATCGCTATAAATATATTCAACAGAAATTACAGGATGTTATCGCAAGAGCTGCCTTTGTGCTAAGTGAACAGGCAAGACAAAGTAACTTTACTCCTGTTGGATTAGAACTCGGATTTGGTCAGAATGAAACACTCCCCGCCTTTAAGCTTGGCTTACCAAACGGATATGAACTTATGCTTCGTGGACGAATAGACCGTGTGGATAAAGCGTTAAATGAAGAGGATTTATTTTTGCGAATTATTGATTATAAATCGAGTTCGAAGGGGTTGAATCTAGTCGAAGTTTATTATGGGCTGGCATTACAAATGCTAACCTATTTGAATGTCGTACTAGCTAATTCTGAACAATGGCTTGGTAAAAACGCAATACCTGCAGGGGTTCTTTATTTTCATGTGCATAATCCGATGATATCAAGAAATCAAAAGGTGAGCGATGCAGAGATTGAGAAGGATATATTTAGCAAGTATAAAATGCAAGGGTTGCTCTTATCGAATGAAGAAATTGTTAAGCAAATGGATACACCATTGGAATCAGGTACAAGTCAAATTGTGCCGGCAGGTTTAAAAAAGAATGGTGGCTTTTATAATTCATCCAAAATTGCTGATAAAGCAACGTTCACTCATTTGCAAAATCATATTCATCAGCTGATGACGGATGCTGGTGTTGACATGACAGAAGGAGGCATACACCTAAATCCATATCAACATAAGCAGCATGTAGCCTGTACACATTGTCCTTTTCATTCCGTTTGCCAATTTGATCCGATCTTGGAGACGAACAATTACCGAAAGCTTACAGATATGAAAGAGGACGACATTTTAGAAAGACTCCGTGGGGAGGAGATATAATGGTTCAATGGACGAAGGAACAAGAACAAGCCATTTACATGGATGGCAGTGATATGCTTGTCGCAGCAGCTGCGGGATCGGGAAAAACGGCTGTATTGGTTGAAAGGATTATTCAAAAACTATTGAAAAAAGATGATCCGGTTGATATAGATTCATTACTTGTTGTTACATTTACAAATGCTGCAGCCCAAGAAATGAGAACCCGTGTAGGAATGGCACTTGAAGAGGCATTAGCAGAAGCTCCAACTTCCAGTCACTTGAAAAAACAGCTGGCTTTATTGCAAAAAGCATCCATATCCACCTTACACTCTTTTTGTTTGGATGTCGTTAGGCAATATGCATATTTGCTTGATATAGATCCCGCTTTTCGCATTGCCAATGATATGGAAGCAGATTTGATTAAACAGGAAGTAATCGATGATTTATTTGAGGAATGGTATGGGACGGAGGGAAAAGATCAGGCGAGTTTCTTTTCCGTTGTTGATCGCTTCTCAAGTGATCGGAGTGATGTAGAGGTAGAAGATTTAGTTTTAGGCTTGTATAAGTTTGCTGTACAAAATCCATGGCCGGATCAATGGCTTGATCAATTGGCACGTGTTTATGAAGTGCCAGAAGATTGGCAGGAATCCGAGTTATACTGGCTTTCTATTATCAAGCGCGAAGTCAAAAACCAACTTACTGCGATGCAGGAGGAAATGAATCTCGCCTCAAGGTTAACAAAAGAAAGTGACGGTCCTTATCAATATGCTGATGCGTTAGATTCAGATTTAATAAACTTGCAAGAGGCATTAGCTCGCCTTGACTCTTGGAATGAGTTACAAGCATTTATGGTTGGGAGTTCTTTTGCTAAGTTATCATCAAAACGGACTGATTGTGATGAAGGAAAGAAAAAAAGAGTAAAGGCACTTAGGGACAGCTACAAAGAACGCTGGGACAACATGAAGAAGAACTGGTTCAGTCGTGATTTAACGAGTCATATTGAGGACATGCGTGAATTGGCACCGGTTATCAAGCAATTAACCGAACTTGTAAAACAATTTAAATTGCGATTTACCCAGCAAAAACGGGAAAAAGCGCTAGTTGACTTCTCGGATCTAGAGCATTTTTGCCTTCAGTTACTTATTGATGAATCCGCAACAGTTGAAGAAACGGTTCCTTCAGCTGTTGCCAATCAATTTAAGAAACAGTTCAGTGAATTATTAATAGATGAATATCAGGATACGAACATGGTGCAAGAAACTATTTTAACATTAATAAGTGATCAAATTGGACCTGGAAACAGATTTATGGTTGGGGATGTGAAGCAAAGTATTTATCGCTTTCGACATGCAGAGCCATCCCTATTTATTGAAAAATATAAACGTTTTGCTCGTGAAGAACATGTGGCAAAACGGGTTGACTTAGCAAGTAATTTTCGGAGCAGGGAGCATGTGTTAATTGGTGCAAACTATATTTTTCGTCAAATTCTTGATGAAGAATTAGGAGAGATTAATTATGATGCAGATGCGGAGTTAATTTATGCAAATAAAACATATGATGACCTACCATACGATGAGCCAAATCCTGAACTGCTAATCATTGACCGAGAAGCGGAAGAAGAGGAAGGATCCGGTGGAGATGAGGATTATCAAGATTTAGAGAAAGCGCAACTGGAAGCCAGGGCCTATGCAGAGAAAATTAAAAGTTGGATAGGACAAAAAGAGAAGCCACCCCTTCAAGTCGTTGATAAAGGAACGCAGACGCAACGAGATATGCAGTATCGTGATGTGGTTATTTTATTACGATCTATGTCGTGGGCTCCGACCATTGTTGATGAATTAAAAAAACAGAGCATACCAGTATATGCTGAACTCTCCACTGGATATTTTGAAGCAATTGAAGTAAAGATTATGATTAGCTTGTTGAAGGTTATTGATAACCCGAGGCAGGATATTCCACTTGCTTCTGTACTGCGCTCACCTATTGTTGGTTTAAACGAGGAAGATTTAGCATTAATCCGTCTTGCAGATAAACAGCATGCTTTTTATGATGCACTGAAGAAGTTTAAGCAACAAAACAACGGAACGACAGCCGATAAGGTGGATGCGTTTCTCAAACGACTGGAAGCTTTTCGCTTAGCATCCCGGCAAGGCGCTTTATCAGAGTTGATTTGGGAAATCTATCGCGAGACAGGTTATTATGATTTTGTTGGAGGTATGCCAGGAGGTCGACAACGTCAGGCAAATTTGCGTGCACTTTATGATCGTGCGAGAGGTTATGAAACGACATCATTTAGAGGTTTGTTCCGTTTCCTTCGCTTCATTGAACGAATGGAAGAGCGTGGAGATGACCTTGGATCAGCGAGGGCGCTAAGTGAGCAGGAAGATGTTGTTCGGATTATGACGATTCATAAAAGTAAAGGGCTTGAATTCCCAGTTGTGATAATGGGAGCTATTGATAAGGAATTTAACTTTCAGGATGTGAGAAAGAAGTATTTATTGCATAAAGATTTAGGATTTGCCAGTAAATACATCGATCCAGTTAAACGAATTACGTATCCAACCTTGTTTTACCATGCTTTGAAGAATGAAAAAACACGCGAGATGCTGGCAGAAGAGATGCGCGTCTTATATGTAGCCTTGACCCGAGCAAAAGAAAAGCTGATCATGGTAGCAAATGTTCCTTCATTTGAGAAAAAACAGGAGAAATGGCAAAAGATGATTGATCATACCGAGTGGGTTTTACCAGCTCATTATCGAATGGAGTCAAAGACTTACTTGGATTGGGTAGGACCGGCCTTAATTCGCCATAAGAAAAATAGTGCATTACGGACAGAAGAAATAAATGATGCTGTATTAGATGAGATACAAGTTGATCCGTCTGAATGGGATGTCAAAATTATCCACGGTAGTGAGCTAACGAATTTGGAAGAGACCACGGAAGATGCTGAATTACAGCTGAACGAAACCATTACAAAATGGGAACCTGTGGACGTATATGATGAGGTGTTGGATCAGACGGTTAATGATCGTCTATCCTTTGAATATCCGTTTGAAGAAGCCGCCAGGTCCAGGGCAAAGCAAACGGTGACGGAAATTAAACGTCAGCGTGAGGTGAAGGATGAATATAGTGCGGATCAACTTGTCCAGACATTTCAAGCACCGATTGTTAAACGACCTAATTTTATGCAAAAGGAAAAAAGGATTACTTCTGCTGAAAAAGGTACAGCAATGCATACTGTCATGCAACATTTACCAATGGTTAAGCCATTAAATCAAGCTGAGATTGAAGAGAATGTGGAGGCTTTGGTCGAAAAAGAGGTCATTACGAAACAAGAAGCTGACATCGTAAATGTGGCAGCGATTGAAGAATTTTTCTCTACAAGTATTGCAACGCTTATGATGGGGGTACCTGCTATCAATCGTGAAGTCCCGTTCAGCTTGTCACTGCCAGCAAGTGAAGTTTATGCATCGTGGACAGGTCAAAAAGATGAGAACGTGTTAATTCAAGGTGTCATTGATTGCATCATTCCACAAGATGACGGATGGATTATTATTGATTATAAAACAGATGCAATAAATGAAGCAGTTACCGACAAAACAAAAGAAAAACTAGCAAAGAAGTACGGAACACAAATGGAGCTGTATCGAGATGCAGTTGAGCAAATTTGGAAGCAACCAGTGAAAGCAACCTATTTATATTTCTTTGATAGTCAATTAGTTATCAACGTTCCATTGAACGAATGATACTAACAAATTAAAGATCAACTTTCTTATAAAGAAGGTTGATCTTTTTTTAGACTTTTTTTGTAAGTACTGGGACTGCGCTTACTCGTCCCACCGAAAACCTTTGTTGCTTTTAATTCTTCGGAGTTGATATAAAAGACGACTCAGTGACAATTCTTTTACAAATGCTGGTTGAGAGCAGGGGTTCGCTACGGAAAGCATCCGCCCAGAGTGATCCCGAACGGCGTTTATAGCAAATATTTATAGCAAACAGTAGTTACGTCGTCTTCGATAGATATTGTGTCAAAACAATAATTCTTTTCAGTGGGAGTAACCGCAGTCCCAATCTTTTAGAAACTAGCCATTTTTTTAAGCTGCAATAAAGGTGTTCAAAATTTATACATAATTAATAATGACAGGAACAAGCATAAATCATAAACACGCAAAGAAGGTGGTAAGCATAATAAACGTGAAAACAAGCGCAATTACAGGGATAAACGATGATTTATAGTTCAAATGAAATGAAAAGCACGAATCGAAAAAGAGCTTTAATCCTGTTAGTAAAATCACAGCCACACGTGATTTGTATCACACCTATGAATCTGGTATCAACGTATGATGGAAGTAAGTTAAAAGGAGGGTGATTGCAATGGCAGAAAAGCAAGTTAAGATACCTGAAGAAAATATAAATAATGAACAAATTGAATCATTAAAGGGGGCATTGTTTTCCTCATTAGTATTTGTAGGTGGAGGAATATTAGTTTTTATGCTCTTACTATTTGTGATTTACATGATTCGACTATAGGGGAGGTAATCATATGAGAATGAATCGATATGAAGAAATTTGGCTTATTCTAAGTGTTGGAGTTCTAGTTCTTTCAATGGTAGTTACTGGTTATCAAACATTTGCACAAGGAATGGGGCCACCAAGTGAGATGGAAACCATTGATCCGCAAAAAGTAGATGAAACGGAACCATTTGATAACCCTGGCGTTTTTGAAGTAGGAGAAAATGAATACGAAGTTGTTATGACGTTACAAGCATTTAGCTTCACGCCAAGTGACATTGAATTACCTGTAGGTGCTGAAGTTACGTTTACAATGACTTCAAAAGACGTTATACATGGTTTTCAAATTGCAGGAACAAATGCAAATGCGATGGTTGTACCTGGACATATTCAAACCATAACGGAAACATTTGATGAACCTGGTGAATACTTGGTGTTATGTAATGAATATTGTGGCGCAGCTCACGAGATGATGAGTACAACGATTACAGTTAAGTAATGAAGGGAGGAAAAAACGATGGAAATGGCAGCAAAAAAAGTGTTTAAAGAAAAGACAAATAAAGCTTTAGGTGTGAATCCGGATGATGCACGCCTTACGCTAACCTATTTTTCACTAGCATTTATTATATTGTTTATCGGAGGGACTTTAGGACTTTTGCAGGGACTTAATCGTGCAGGATTGTTGGAATTGCCTGCCTGGTTTAATTACTATCAGGTACTGACAGCACACGGAATACTTTTAATTCTCATATTTACTGCATTATTCATGGTTGGCTATTTTTACGCAGCTTTGTCCCATACGCTTGGTGGACTTATTCCTGTAGTCCGTAAAATGGGATGGACTGCATTAGGATTGATGCTTATAGGAACTGCCTTCGTTGTGACAACCATTGTTATGGATGAGGCGACTGTTCTATATACGTTTTACCCACCAATGCAAGCATCTCCTTGGTTCTATATCGGCCTCGTATTTATTGTTCTAGGTGTTTGGGCAGCTACGATTGGTGTATTTACAAGCGCAGCGAGCTGGAAGAAGCGAAATAAGGGTGAGCATTTACCATTACTTGCATTCTTTGCAGTAGGCGCATTCCTTCTACTATTCTTTGGGTCAATTGGTGTTACGATTGAAGTTTTAACACTAATTCCTTGGGCTTTTGGTTGGACAGAGACGGTTAACGTCATGCTTAGCCGCACATTATTTTGGAGCTTTGGACACACGCTGGTAAACGTTTGGTATTTCACAGCAATTTCAGCATGGTATGTTATCGTACCAAGAATTATCGGCGGAAGATTGTTTAGCGATACACTAACTCGAGTTGTCGTTGTTTTATTAGTTATCTTAAACGTGCCTGGTGGGTTTCACCATCAGATCATTGACCCTGGGTTTACTGAGGGCCTGAAATTCATGCATGTGTTTATGAGTCTATCAATCGCATTTCCATCTTTAATGACGGCATTTGCCATGTTCGCTGTATTTGAGCGTACTGGAAGGAAAAAAGGTGCAAAGGGACTGTTTGGCTGGGTTAAAAAATTACCATGGGGCGACGTTCGATTCTTAGCACCAATGATTGCCATGATTGCATTTATTCCAGCTGGAGCAGGCGGAATTGCTCAAACTAATAATCAATTAAACCAAGTTGTTCATAATACTCTATGGGTAACAGGGCATTTCCATTTAACAGTTGGAACGACAGTTGTATTGACCTTCTTTGGAATCATGTATTGGTTAATACCTTATTTATCGAAGCGTGAACTTACACCTAAAATAAATAAACTAGGTATCATCCAAACGATTACTTGGGCGGTCGGTATGCTGTTTATGTCAGGAGCAATGCACTGGGTAGGACTCTTAGGTTCACCACGCAGAACTTCCTACACCACATATGGGGACAATGCAACAGCATTAAGCTGGGATCCCTACTTGTTCTTTTTAGCAATTGGAGGAACACTCTTATTTATAGGTGGAGGACTAATGATTTATATTGTTTTCCATCTCATGTTTAAAGCACCTAAAGGAGATACAGCGTTCCCTATTGCGGAACCGGAGGATGGTGCGTCTCCAACACCAAAATGGACGGAACGCTGGGGGCTTTGGGTTGTGCTGGCGATAGCGGTTATTTCGATGGGGTATCTCGTACCTATCGTTGACCTCATATTTAATGCACCTCCAGGTTCACCACCATTTAGAACATGGTAATAACTAGAAATAAAGAGATAGCTAGACGTTGTGTGGCTATCTCTTTTATCTAAATATAGCAATGATCAAAAATTAGGGGAGTGATCTCCATGATGAAAAATAAACATAATACGGTAGCAATTATTGCAATATTGATATTCGGAGTTGTGCTTTTTTATATAGGAACGGACGGTTTCGAGGCCTATACTGCTGAGACTGCAAGAACAAATGAGTTAATAGAAGAGAAGCCAGAATTTCCAGATGTAACATTGGAAGATAGTGAGGAACGGGTATACCCTATTTCAGAATTTGAAAATAAATATGTTATGTTAACCTTTATTTATACAGCTTGTACAGATGTATGTCTTGAATTAGAAATGAACTTGACGCAAGTTTATGATAAGGTTCCAAGTGAGTATATTGGGGAAGACATTATCTTTTTAAGTATTAGTTTTGATCCAACCAATGACGACCCAGAAACCTTGGATAAATATAGAAATTACTTTAATAGTGATGGAGAAACCTGGCGAATGGCAAGAATCAATAACCAGAATGAACTGGATTATTTATTGGATGAGTTCGGTGTAACAGTTATTCCGGATGGGGATGGGCACTTTACACATAATTCTGCTTTTTATCTAGTAGATCCTACTGGTACGTTAGTTGATGTGATGGATTATACGAAAATTGAAAATGCTGCAGAAAAAGTAACATCAATCCTCGATAGGGAAAGGGATGGATAGTTATGAAACAAGCAATCTATGGATTACTGTTGTATGTTTTCTTGATGCTCCCTCCTGTCGTTACATTATTAGAGTCGATTATGAGCTTTCATATGCATATGCAAATGCCTCTACTAATTATTGCGGGTCTTTTAATGACTCCGTTTCTCCAAAAGAAATTTCCTCGTTTATTTGAAAAATGGAATCAGAATGGCGTACCTGGAATTCTTCTTTTTACGATCATAATGATTTACTGGATGTTCCCACGTACAATGGATGAAGCGCTGACCATACAGGCTGTACAGGTATTTAAGTTTATTAGTCTACCATTTTTGGCTGGCGTACCGTTGCGTGACAGTTGGAGAAAATTAGGGGGATTTGGTAAAAATGTAATTTATGTAAGTTTTAGTATTATGTTTGGTTTCATGGGAATATTGTACGTCTTTTCAGAAAGTCAGCTGTGCAATAATTATTTAATTGTTGAACAGAAAACGCTTGGTTGGGGATTTATAGCTTTGGCAGTATGTATTATCATTTATTTTATACAACTGCTTTTTATCGATGAATCGGAATATGAATAAGGTGAAATTTAAGAGGCATCTGGCAATTAAGGGTGTCTCTTTGTTATTATTCGTTACCATTTAAAAGCAACCACTCCAATTGCGGAGTGGTTGTAAAAATTTGGTATTCTTAACCTTTTAGAACTTCTTTAATATGGCCGATTGCCCAGTCCAAGTCTTCTTTTTCAATAATGAGCGGGGGAGCAAAACGAATGACACTTTCATGTGTTTCCTTACATAGTAAACCTTTTTCTTTTAATAATTCACAATATGGGCGCGCTGCTTCCGTTAGCTCGACACCGATAAATAGTCCTTTTCCACGGATTTCTTTAATGATTGGATTATCAATTTTCCTCAATTCATCCATCATATAATTTCCAAGTTCCAAGGAACGGTCTGTTAAATTTTCTTCTTCAAGAACCTCAAGTGATGCCAGAGAGACAGCACAAGCAAGTGGGTTTCCTCCAAATGTTGATCCATGAGACCCTGGATTAATAACACCAAGAATAGATTTATTTGCTAAGATGCATGAAATTGGGAATACACCGCCACCTAGAGCTTTACCTAGAATGAGGATGTCAGGTGTTACATTCTCCCAGTCGTTGGCGAACATTTTTCCACTACGTCCTAGGCCTGCTTGAATCTCGTCAGCCATGTATAATACATTATTTTCTGCACAAACATCATAAGCTTCCTTCAAGAATCCTTCAGGTGGCATAACAATTCCAGCTTCACCTTGAATTGGTTCGAACAGGAAACCTGCAGTGTTTTCATTGATTGCTCCTTTTAATGCTTCAATATCACCATAAGGGATAATTTTAATTCCAGGAAGCATTGGTCCAAAACCACGCTGATATTCAGCTTCTGATGATAAGGATACAGCTGTCATTGTTCTACCGTGAAAATTACCTTCACAGGCAATAATTTCAGCTTTATTTTCGCTCACGCCTTTTACATCATATGCCCAGCGGCGAGCTGTTTTAATGGCTGTTTCGACTGCTTCTGCACCTGTATTAACTGGTAAAGCCATTTCTTTGTTTGTTAGTTTACATATTTTTTCAAACCACGGTCCTAACTGGTCATTATGAAAAGCCCGTGAGGTTAGTGTAACGGCATCAGCTTGATCTTTTAAAGCTTTAATTATTTTCGGATGACGGTGACCCTGGTTTACAGCTGAATAGGCGCTTAGCATATCCATATAGCGATTACCTTCTGGATCTTCTACCCATACACCCTCTGCGTTAGCTATAACAACTGGTAGTGGGTGGTAATTTCTCGCACCGTATTCCTGTGTTTGATCAATAATTGCTTGACTAGAATCCGACATAATATCCCTCCGATTTAAATGCAATCCTTATTTAGTATAACAGTTTTTCAAGTTTAATACCCCCTATAAGTTCAAATAACTTTCATATGAAAATTAAATCATGGTATGATAGACAAAGTATGAAATTCCATAATGAAATACTACTATGTTCATATTAATTTTAAAATGAGGAGGAGTACATATGAATACGCATTTGCATGTGACTTCATGGGTTCTTGCGTTTATTTTGTTTGCTGTAGCTTATGTATTACATAAACAAGGTAAAGCTAAAGGTGCAAAGATCGTCCACATGGTCTTACGATTAATTTATTTGTTAATTTTATTTTCAGGCGTAGACTTATTGTTTAATTACTTTACTGGCGGTGGCATGATAGGTGAAGCCGTCTTTAAAGGAATTGCAGGTATTTGGGCAGTTCTCGCCATGGAAATGATCTTAGTAAAAATGACAAGACGTGAATCTACGAAAATTTGGTGGATTCAAGCCATAATTGCGATAGTAATCACAATAGCATTAGGTTTTGGGCGATTGCCAGGTGGGTTTTTACCTTAAAAAAACCAGTGAATATGAACAGGGGTGCCTCCAATTAAAGAGGCATCCCTTTTCTTTAGCAGCTAGGGAGGTTTAAAGCTTTCCTAGCTGCATAAGTGCGGGCTAAGGTGAAATTATGAAGTATTTTCAACAATATGGGAGTTTTCATTGACTATTTTTAGGATAGGTTAATAATAGAATAAGGATGATTATAATGATGTGGAGGAAGGTTTTATATGAAAAGAATGGCATTTATGCTTATTATTATCGGATTTTTTCTTTATAATGTGACGTCTATCGATTCATCAGCACAAGAGGATCGACAATTAGAGGAAGAGATTATTTATAATATAGTAGTGGACCGCTTTAATAATGGCGACTTTGAGCGAAATGAACAGGTCAGAATCGATGATCCTTATGCTTATCATGGCGGAGATTTACAAGGGATCATAAACAGGTTGGATGATATTCAGGAACTAGGCGTGACAACCATATCGCTCTCACCAATTATGGAAAATGCCCTTGATGGATATCATGGTTACTGGATTGAAGACTTTTACAGTGTCGAGGAACAATTTGGTGAGATGGAAGATTTCCATGAATTAATAGATGAAGCACATAAAAGAGATATGAAGGTTGTAATGGAGTTTGTCACAAATTATGTTGGATCAAGTCATTCGATTGTTGACGACCCAGAAAGAGAGGACTGGATACAAGAGGGGAATGATGTAACAGCAGACTGGGCAGATAATGTGGCTGTATTGAATCAGGATAACCCTGAAGTAGAAGCCTTTTTAATGGATGTGGCGAGGTTTTGGATGGAAGAAACTGATATTGATGGATTTGAACTTCATGCAGTTGATCAATCGTCCTTTAGCTTTTTAGAGAGCTTTACAGCACAAATAAAAGAAATAGATGAAAATTTTTATTTGTTGGGTGATATTTTAGATACGGATCAAGCTTCTGAACAATTAAAAGAAATTACCGAAATCGATATGATTGAAAATCAGGATCTTTTTGAGTCGATGACTGAAGTATTTGCCGAAGAAGGAAACCCTGTTTCTGCCATTTATGAAACGTGGGAAGAAAGTGGGAGTTATTCCGATTTATTGTATGTAGATAGCAAGGATACAAAGCGCTTTTCCCAGATGTTTGCAGAGAATGGCCGTAATGATTTGACGACATGGAGTTTAGCATTAACATATATGTACACAACACCTGGTGTCCCTGTGATTTTCCAAGGATCTGAAATGCCAATGTACGGAACAGATACTGCAGAAGTACAACAACTTGTTCAATTTAACGCAGGTAGCGATGAACTTAATGAGTTCCATTCACGTATTTCGTCCCTCAGAACTCAATTTCCTGCTTTAAAATATGGTGATTTTGAACAAGTTGGAACTAGTGGAGCCATGAGTGTGTTTAAACGAACATATGAAGATGAGGAAATCTATATAGCGATCAATAATGATACGGTATTACAGGCAGTGTCTGTTAGTGATATCGAATCAGGGACGAGACTTCGTGGTCACCTTGGGGATAACATTGTACTGGAAGAAGATAATGGTGAACATAAAATAGGTCTTGATAGAGAAACAGCAGAAGTATTTGTTGTAGAAACGGATACAGGTCTTAACTGGATGTTTATAGGTTTTATTGGTGTTGTATTCCTTTTATTCATAGGAGGGGTTATCTATTTAACACGCAAACAAAAGAGAAGCGAATAATTTCGCTTCTCTTTTGTACGTTAAACGGAAACAAGCATGTACGTCATAACCCCCCACTTTCCTATATCAAGCATATTCATGTGCTGATATTGCGCCTTTTTCACGTAGGCAGTGGTAGATCCTTTGGTAATAATTAATGTTAATATCACCAGTAATATATTTGTTCTGATAAAAATCCAGTAAGTCGTTTGTTGTCTTAGGTGATCGTTTTTTTTCTTGTTCGTATGCGTCCATTATTTCATTCATTAGCATGCTAATCCCCCTCAAAATAGTCTTCGTACAACCTTTTTAAGAAATATATGATAGTGCGCTCCTCATTATACCTATTATTTATTTTTAGAGGGTGGTTATGTTTGATAGACAAGGTAATTAGATGGAGAATGATGGTAGAATGGAATAAAGTGTTTAGTTTATATCAATTAAAGGAAGCATATACATATTCCTCGCTCGTATATAGAATTGTGAATTTTTGTTCGCAGATAGGAAAGTAAATGATGGATCCGCGAAGCGGAGCCATGTTGGTTTCCTATCTGCTAGGAAAAAACGTGAATCAGTATTGGTTACTTATTTATTAGGTTTATTAAGGAAAAAAAGTGCGATTGTTCCAGGACCTGCATGGGCACCGATGACCGATCCTACCATTTCAATAACGACTTCCTTGGGATTGAACTTTTCTTTGATCATTTCGGCTAATTGTTCAGCTCTTTCGACGTCATCACCATGGCTAATACCAATGGTTTGATTTTGGAAGTCAGTACCTCGGTCTTGCATGATTTCAAGCATTCTAGGAAATAGTTTTTTTGATCCTCTAACTTTTTCAAGTGGAACTAGTTTTCCATTCTCGACATGGAGGATCGGTTTGATTTTTAATAGTGTACCAACGAATGCTGCCGTTTTACTTACACGTCCGCCACGGAGCAGATATTCTAAATCATCCACGGTGAAAATATGTTCCATATGTTCTGCTTGATAGGTTGCTGCTTCGATAATTTCATCGGTGCTAGCACCATTTTTGGCTAGCTTGGCAACATGTAGAACGACTAAACCATAGCCAATGGAGGCGCATTTTGAGTCGATTACATGTAAGGGTGCATCAGGAAATTCATCTTTAACTTCAGTCTCCATTAATTTTGCCGTTTGATAGGTGCCAGATAATTCAGATGAGAAAGCTACGTATACTAATGGTTGATTTTCTTGAGCATAGGATGTAAAAATAGCTTTAAAGGTTTCTGGAGATACTTGTGATGTTTTTGTGCCTTTTCCTTCCCTCATCGCATCATAAACCGTTTTTGGATTAATATCTATTACATCTTTATATTCTTTTTCATTCAAATGAACAGTTAAAGGTACCATTTCGATGTCATATTCGTTATAATGATCCTTTGATAAATCACTTGCAGAGTCAGCTAGAATTTTAGTATTCATTTTTTCACCTACATTCATAATTTTATTCGTATTTCTTTTAGTTTAAAGCTATGGGCTAGGATAGTCAAAGTATATTTAATCAATTTTAATAATAGTATAAAATACTTTGATTAATTAATAATATTTACATATAGAACAAGGAGGACCCTATGTTTATTTTTGAGTCAAAACGGATTGCGATTGTTATATTTGGCGCCATATTGAATGCCATGTCACTCAATTTCTTTCTAATCGGTGCTAACGTATACGCTAGTGGTTTTACAGGGGCAGCCCAGCTAACAGCTAGTGTATTTAATGATTTCTTAGGAATAGGGATTACAACAGGTATACTATTGTTTCTATTTAACGTTCCTGTACTTTTACTAGGCTGGTTCAAGGTAGGAAAAGGTTTTACTGTTTATAGTCTTATTTCTGTTCTCTTTACCACTTTAGCATTGGAGTTCATTCCAATAATTGCATTTTCAGAGGATATTATTTTAAATGCAGTTTTTGGTGGTGTACTTGCTGGTGCTGGTGTTGGACTCACCTTAAAATTAGGTGCATCAACTGGTGGTATGGATATTGTTGCCATGCTATTATCCAGAATGAAAGACAAACCAATTGGAAATTATTTTTTAATGTTAAATGCTGTTATCATAGCTTTTGCTGGGATGTTTTATGAGCCAGAAAATGCGCTTTATACATTATTAACGTTATACGTAACAACACGTGTTATCGATGCACTTCATACAAGACATGATAAACTTACTGCAATGATCGTTACACATAAAGCAGTGGAATTGCAGCATGAAATTCATAAGACCATGGTTCGAGGTATCACCATTTTACCTGCAAAAGGTGCTTATACGAATACAGATCAAAACATGTTGTATCTTGTCATAACCCGTTATGAATTATATGACCTGGAACGTATTATTGGTGAAGTTGATCCAAAAGCTTTTACAAACATTGTTCAAACAACTGGTATATTTGGCGTCTTTCGAAAAGATTAAAAAAAGTAAGTTTAAATGAAAAAAGAAAGAGGCCAGACTGGATATGCTCAGCTTGGCCTCTTCTTGTTTCTTATTTTATAATCAGGCAAGTTGCGAGCCTGAAGTTATGTACTTAATACCCGTGCTTATCCATAACTTCTGTAACTTTAGGTGATACATTGTCCCATTCAGCGTCAAATTGCTTATTTATTGTAATGAAATTCTGGTAGCCAAAAACGTTGTCGACACCGTCAAGCTGCATCAATTCATTCATGATTTCATGCTCACTAGTGTCTCCAGGCATAACAGAAATGCTGTTTGTACCTTCGAAAATCAATTTATCAGATGTGAACTTTAATGCATTTGGATTTGGGGTAGCTTCAACATGAACTGCCATAATGTAAACCTCCTCATATAAGTATCATCCTTATAATATCAGAAATGCATAAAAGAAAAAAGGAATTATGTATATAATTGAACTACCCTCATATTAAAGTATGAGGGTAGTTCATTTGCTTTAAGGTAAATCCTCTTCATCACAAGAATGAATTGGTAATTACTATAGCAAAAGAAAAGGTTAGCTTAACTGATTTTGTTGCTTCAGTTGTTGCTCCAGTTGTTGTAATTTTTGTTGTTCTTCGGGAGTTGCACCATCGTAAGCAGATTGAATTGCATTTTGAGCAGCTTGCTTATCTTGTTGGTTAGTATTTTCATTACCATTTCGAAATGCATTCACAGCGTCTTTTGCTTGTTGAAATAGGTTATTTGCCAACTAAAACCCTCCTACAGTATGATTGTCGGCTTCCTCACGTTTTCGCTCTTTATCCGAGAAACGAGATCTGTAAGGAAATCGTTCGTCATGTTTTTTTACAGAATCAGCGCTTTGTTGACTAAATCGTTTTGACTTACTCTGTTTTCCCATGATGATTCCCTCCTTGGAAAAGGCAACACAGTATGCTACATTGCAATGTGTCGTTTTCTGTACTGGAAGTTCAACAAAAAAGTGAACGTTTATAACGTTCACAAGTAGTATGGTTTTTATCGTGTAATTTTATAGATGGTAATATACGGATTAAAACGTATTATAGCTTTAAATACTCTTTCAGAAAAATGCCGATTCCATCTTGTTCATTTGTATCTGTAACATGTTTAGCAATGGATTGTAACTCGTCAATGGCATTGCCCATGGCTACACCAACACCGGCATATTCAATCATTTCCAGGTCATTGTCTTCATCGCCAAATGCAATAATTCTTTCTGCTGGGATATCATAGTAGTAAGCGACTTTTTGCAATCCAACTGCTTTATTCATGCCTTTTTTTACAATTTCAATGATGTTCCATGGTGCGCCCCATTTTCGGTGTTCGATAAGTTCAGCGTGGTAATCATTCAGATGCCTTCTTAACTGATGGATGTGATCCTCTTTTGGATGAATGAGTAAAGAAGTAGGATCTTCCTGTAAATTATGTTTTATATTGCCAATTGTAAACGGTGGATCATTTTGGGTTTCTTGAAAGATCTGAATAATTTTTTCATCGTATTGATCGAGATAAACATCATCCATTACTTCTGCCAACATGTTATGAACATTCA
The DNA here is from genome assembly GCF_026013645.1 of Virgibacillus natechei. NCBI lineage: Bacteria > Bacillati > Bacillota > Bacilli > Caryophanales > Bacillaceae > Virgibacillus > Virgibacillus natechei. Next base: position 1,372,000 of record NZ_CP110224.1, read on the forward strand.
AGTCGAAACAAGCATCAATAATCTTGTGCGCGGTGCGCATAGGCATTGGATTATGAAGGGCATCCCATTTTTGATCGGTCGGGTGATGGAGTAGCGCCCCGTTAAAATTAACCATTGGTGTATTAAGCCCAAGATTATGGTAATAATTAATGCTGGCGCGATGTGGTCTTCCAGTTGCTATAACAATAATATGTCCTTCTTCCGCAGCTTTTAGTACGATTTGTTTTGTATAAGAACTAATCTCTTTATTATCTGTTAAAAGCGTTCCATCTAGATCTAATGCAATTAAATGTTTTTTCATTAAATTCACCTCGTATCTCAACAGTTTATAAGGGAAGTTCAGATATGTAAAGCAATGTATCAATTGACAGCTTGTTCATGAACGAAATAAAATAGATATATAAAATAACTGATAATTAGGGGACATAAAAATGATTGGAGTTTATGAGGAAAATATAAATACAATACCAGGATTAGTTGTGGTTGATACGGAAAAAGAAAATAAAGCATTACCTATCCTCACCTATTTCCATGGGTTCACAAGTTCAAAGGAAATTAATTTACCTTTAGCATACTTACTGGCTGATAAGGGATATCGCGTCGTGCTTCCAGATAGCAAATATCACGGAGAACGTGAGACAGAAATTTCATCAACTAAAATGCAAATTTCGTTTTGGGATATTGTCATGAAAAATGTTGAAGAGCTTCAAGTAATTAAAGATTACTTTGATGAAAAAGGTTTGATTTTAAATGACCGATTTGGTGTGGCTGGAACGAGTATGGGAGGTATTACGACGTCTGCAGCTCTAACGCAATATTCCTGGATTAAAGTTTCTGCCGTATTGATGGGATCACCAAAAATCGCGACATATGCCCAAACATTGGTTTCAAGCTTTAGGGAAATGGGGGAACTTCCTATTACCGAAGAAATGATTGATCAGCTATATGAACAGCTAAAACTGTATGATATATCCACACAAACAGATAAGCTAAAGGACAGGCCACTATTATTCTGGCATGGTGAAAGTGATGCTGTCGTGCCATTTGATCATTCGTATACATTTTATGAAGAAGTGAAGAAACTATATAAAAACCCGGATAACATTCAATTTTTAAAGGAAGCAAATCAAGGTCATAAAGTAAGTCGACCCGCCATTCTGGAAACGGTAAAATGGTTTGACAAGCATCTATGATGTCTTCATCTTCATTAGAAACGTAGCTTCTTAATTCTTAATTTATTAAAAGACATCCATAAGTGATTTAAATCATTTAAAAATCTGTAAAATTGTGTTTAAATGTAGGTAAGGATAATACGAGGGAGGTTAAGATAATGGATGAAGCTTTAAAAGAAAATATGATGGGTGCACTTGAGAATGTAATCGACCCAGAGTTAGGAATTGATATTGTTAACCTTGGATTAATATATGATGTAGAATTAAATGATGAAGGCTTAGCTACAGTAACCATGACGTTAACAGCAATGGGCTGTCCACTAGCAGGACACATTGAACAAGATGTCAGAGGTGCACTTGAAGATATTCCTGAAGCAAAAGATGTAGATGTTAATATTGTTTGGGATCCACCATGGGGCAAAGATAAAATGTCTCGTTATGCTAAAATTGCTTTAGGTATCCCAGATTGATTTACATTCAGAGGTAGACGTCAAAGGATGTCTACCTCATTTTTTTTTGCAGATAGGAGAGCATAAAACTAAGAATCCCCTATTAACGAGTGACTACCCAAAATTCTATTCCTTAAAATAACTCATCTTCCAGTGCATCTGTATCTAAAATCATAAAGCCAGCTTTGTCTGTGGTGAAAAAGTTGTTCTTTTTAAGATTTGTTAATGTCCGGCTTACTGTTTCGCGACTGGACCCAATCATATTTGCCAATTCTCTATTGGTAAAATGTGTGGTTAAATGAATTTTATCCTTCTCCGTTTCTTTCCCGTAACTTTTTGATAGGCGTAATAAGAGCAAAATAATTTGTTCATACGTATTCCGCAAAATCTTCTCTTCAAGGCGACTTTGTAAGTCAACAATGATATCTCCTAAAACACTTAATAACTTTACACTGATCTCTGGATGTGTAATAAGAAAGTTTTCAAAAGAATGGATTGGAATGTAGATTAAAGTAGCTTCTTCTAAAACCTCAGCATGTGCTGGATAGTCATCCTTACGAAAGAAACCTTGATGTGGAAACATGTCGCCACCTTGTAGCACATTTACAATTTGCTCTCTTCCTTGAAAGTCTGTTTTATATATTTTTATTTTTCCTTGATGGATAAAATAAACATTCGTTAATGGGTCACCTTGCATAAAAATATGGGTTTTTTGTCGATAAACTCGATTTTTAGCTAAATCAATTATTGGTTCCATCTCAAAGTCTGTCAGATCTTTGAACAATGGGAAACGTTGTAAAAGCTCTTGTATTGATTGTGATTTCATTTGGATATCCCTTTCTACTAGTCCATGTTAGTACTATTCTAACACGATGTGCTTTACATCACTTCTTTTCCGTTATTTTACATTTATAATTCACTCATAGTAAACAATATGAACAATCAGGTGGACACGTGATGAATGATATAGACTATTCCGCTACACTTCAAGCACCTATCAAACGACCATGACCCAAAACCATTGCATTATCAATTCATGATGGAAAGAGGAGAAGGTACATTTACATGGGAGTATCTTAAAGAAGGTCCGAATCTTTGGCGAGTAGCTATCGGAAAAAAATAAGGCACTACTATACCCTTGAAGACATTTTCAAGGGTTATTTTTGGCAAATTGGAAATATAAAAAATCCTATTTGTGCTAAAATCGTCACGTCCAGCTATATAATTTCCTGCTATACAGTTGTACAAACAGTAACAAAGTACAGGGAAGTGACCAATATCACTACCTCATGAAGAAGGACGTATTACAATTTAAGTAGACTTTTGAGGAGGGCTACTATGTTATCTCGCGATTATAATCAAGATCCGTTTATTGTCATTTGGGAATTGACTCGTGCTTGCCAATTAAAATGCCTGCATTGCCGTGCAGAGGCGCAACATCATCGGCATCCCTTAGAATTGACATTTGAAGAAGGTCAAAAACTAATCGATGATATATATGAAATGAATAATCCAATGCTTGTTTTTACAGGTGGAGATCCTTTAGAGCGTCAAGATGTGTTTGATATTGCTGAATATGCTGTACAAAAAGGTGTACGTGTATCGATGACACCATCAGCTACCCCGAATGTAACAAAAGAAGCAATGAAAAAAGCAAAAGATGTAGGTCTTGCCAGATGGGCATTCAGTATTGATGGTCATTGTAAGGAAGTACATGATCATTTTCGTGGTACAGAGGGGTCATTTGATTTAACAATGAATGCCATCAATTATTTAAATGAATTAGAAATGCCGTTACAAATCAATACGGTTATATCCAACTATAATTATGAGTACTTAGATGAGATGGCTGCGATGGTTGAAAAGCTTGACTGCGTATTATGGAGTGTGTTTTTCCTTGTCCCAACAGGGAGAGGGAAAGAATCGGATATGATATCACCAGCAGAGCACGAGCGCGTTCTGCGCTGGCTTTATAAATTATCGAAACGGGTGCCGTTTGATATAAAAACCACTGCGGCACAACATTACCGCCGTGTTGTTATTCAAAGTAAAATACGTGAACAAAAAGGGAAAAGCGATAAGGAAAATATATTCTATGAGGATGCATTAATGAGTGGTAAAATCGATCAAATTGATGGGCTAGGCCGTGCGCCAAAAGGGGTGAACGATGGCAATGGATTTGTATTTATTTCTCATACAGGGGATGTATTTCCAAGTGGTTTATTACCCATAAAAGCAGGAAATGTACGCCAAACACCACTGGCAACGATTTACCGAGAATCGGAAGTGTTTCAAAATTTACGCAGTCCAGATAAATATAAAGGAAAGTGTGGCGTGTGTGAGTTTCGTCATGTGTGTGGTGGTTCCAGGTCCAGAGCATATAATGTTACGGGGGACTATATGGAAAGTGAACCATATTGTGTTTACATTCCTAAAGCAATGCGCGAGGAAAGAAAGCAAAAGCAATGAATAAATAAGAAAAAACAAAAACAGCAGAATAGTTTGCTGTTTTTGTTTCTTCTATCGCAGTTTAACGGGCAGGTCGACTAAATACGGCTCGTCCCACCGAGACCAGTGTCGTAACGGCAACACTAGTACGTAACTCCCGCTGAATAAAGTTTTCCTTTATAAAAATAGGATAACCAGTATACCAACGATGAAGCAATAGATGGCGAAATATCCTAATTTTCCTTTTGCCATGATGTGAATAAACCATTTCAAAGCAAAGAATGATGCTATGATGGCAGCCATAAATGCGATCAAATAAGGAATGATCAAAGTGTCAATGTTCGGATCGTTTATAATATCCGTTATGGATAACACCGTTATTCCAAGACTGACCGGAATATAGAGGAGGAACGAAAAACGCAATGCGGTTTCCTTTTTCATCCCTACAAGCATTGCTGCAACAATGGTAGCGCCCGAGCGGCTGATTCCAGGAATTAATGCAACTGCCTGAGAGAATCCAACGATAAGTGCATCCTTAACCGTCAGTTCACCATCACTTTTTCTTCCACGTAAATTACGAATAGCCCACAGGGCAGCACCAGTAATAAGCAATGTGTATCCTACCACAGCTACCCCACTGAGTTTTTCACTAATGAAGTCCTCAAATAATAAGCCCAATATCCCCGTAGGAATTGTTGCAATGATAAGGAATAGAATAAATTGAAAATCCGCCTTTGCATCTGCTTCTTTTTTGGTCAAATAAAGGAATCCATTTTTGATTAGACGAATAATGTCATTTCGAAAAACAAGCAATACAGCGATAAGCGATCCAAAATTAACTAATATTTCAAAAGACAACCCCTCAATTTCAATTCCAAGAAGCTCTCTTAATATAACAAGATGTCCACTTGAAGAAATGGGAATTGGTTCAGAGAATCCTTGAAATAACCCTAAAAATAAATAAGATATCAACGTCCACAGATCTGTCATTATATCCAATACATTTTCACCTTCTTTATAGATATTTTCATTACATACAAGTCACCTTACACCAACGATGTGAATAGGCTAGAATGTGAGGAGGCGATGAATGAAATGAATCATGATTATCATCATATATACGAATTATGTAAAAGTCATATGCATTCTTATGTACTTGTTGAAACGGTCGATGGTTCCAAGATAGATGGTATTGTTACCGGTTTAGATGACGAGTATGTTTATATTGCAGTACCTTTGGGTGGTAGTGAGGCAACGCAGCCTAACCCTCATCAACATATGGATCGTCAATCTGGATACGGTTATGGTTATCCTGGATATGGATCACCAGGTTATGGTTATCCAGGCTACGGGCCCCCTGGTTACGGTGCGTATCCACCAAGAAGATTCCAAAGACTTATCTTACCGCTAGCTGCACTAACGGCACTAAGTGTATTGCCTTGGTATTAGTACCGTAGAATTGCCAAAAGTGAAACCCTTGCCTATCAACCCAAAAGGCAAGGGTTTCCTAACTTTTACTGTTCTTTTTTTTCTTTTAATACAAATTCTCCCAAGACAATTACGATGATTGAAAAGATAACTCCAAGAATAAGTGCCTCTGAAAGAACGAATGGTTCACCTTCCATACTTGTTAGAACATAGGATAGGACAGTACTAATTATGATAGCCCATACTATTGTCATTATGTAACGCATTATTTACACCTCATCTTCTACTTTGTATCTTTTTTTAATCTGCTATTACTTACATTTTATTAAATACATTCTCATATAGTTTAGCAAATGAATTTATAAAATTAAAGTATTTATTTACTTCTTTAAATATAAGGGGGAGATACTCATGACCATACTAGTCGATAACTGCAATCATTGGATCGGATTTCATATTGTGAATGACCTGCTTCTAGCTAATTATACAGTTAATGGGATAGGTGATGAAAATAAGAACTTATCCATGTTTTTAGGAAGAAATAGTTCGTTTGAATTTGTGGGTCCGGATGTAAAGAAAAATTATGACACAGCAATAAGCATTGGTAATCAACTAGCTAGTATTCAATCAGATCGTACATTGATTATTAATGCCATTCATGAACAGAAAGACAATGAAGTGACAATAAAGGCCCCATTACTTTTTGGGGAATGGATGCCGATGGATGAGCATGGTCTTTATAGAAATAATGAACGTATTACGTTTGATTCAAACTATTTCAAAACAGAAGCGATCTACATTAAAGATTTTACCAATGGATTATTGCAATGGTTAAAAGCGGAATATTTACCGTCCAGTATGGATGTAGAGTCGGTAAGAAACAAGGTGAAAAAGAATGTTAAACTTGAAAGTTCTATTTATATTAGTGACAATAGACCTATAGAAGAAAACTTGGAAAATGTTCTCGAACACTATCATTTGTATAAAAGCTTTCACGAATGTTAATAAAATGTAACAGGGTTATGATTTGTTGTTAATTTAGTGAATCGATATAATTGGAGTAGCTATTCGAACTTGGATTGGAGTGCATGATGCTAAAAAAAATACGGATGATACTACTAACAAGCCTTGGAATAATCATACTATCTGGATGTAGTAACTATTTTGATACGGGGAACATACAAAATGTAGGTATGCTCATGGATGGCTCCATAGATGATAATCCATGGGCGGAAAAGGGATACGAAGGGTTACAAAATATAGGTGAGATTTATGATGTAAATGTATTTTCTGAGGAACATGTAACAACAGAGCAAGAAACGATGGAAGTAGTAGATGAATTTGTGAATGATGGGGTTAATCTTATTTTTGGTCATAGCAATAGTTATGGAGGACATTTTGCAGAAATAGCTTCCACTTATCCAGATGTCCACTTTGTCTATTTTAATGGTGGATATGTTGATGAGAACGTGACAAGTTTAAATTTCAATTCACATGCTATGGGATTTTTCGCGGGTATGTTGGCTGGTAAAATGACAGAAACAGATCAAATTGGAATGATGGCTGCTTACGAATGGCAACCAGAAATTGAAGGTTTTTATGAAGGCGTGAACTATGAAAACCCCACAGCGGTTGTACAAATAGAATTTAGCAACAAATATAATGAAACAAGTACTATTCCGCAAATATATGAAAATATGCGAAATGATGAAGTAGATGTTTTTTACCCGATTGGTGATTCATTCAATCAAGCTATAATAGAGCTAGCCAAAGGTGATGACTTATATGCAATTGGCTATGTATCTGATCAATCAGAAATAGATGAACCCACTGTATTAACTAGTACCATTCAACATGTAGATTCCCTGTACGAGTTAGTAGCTCAAAAATTCCATGAAGGATCACTAGAGGGAAATATAATGGCATTTGATTTTCAGGATGATTTAGTTTCATTGGGACAATATAGTCCAGATGTCCCTGAAGCGTATCAAGAATATGTAAATGAACTGGTGGAAGAATATAAGGAAGACGGCGTATTACCAAATCAACAGGAAAGAAACTGATGCGATTAAAACATCGGTTTTTTCTTGCCTTATATAAAAATATACATTATTATTAGTACCAAGTCATAATAATTACTAATAATATTACGTATATAAGGGGATGGAAAAATGAGTGTAGGAGTATTAGGTACTGGACATTTTGTTCCACCAAAAGTAGTTACAAACAAAGACTTGGAAAAAATAGTAGATACAAATGATGAATGGATTCGAACAAGAACTGGAATAGAAGAAAGAAGAATTGCAGATGATGACACAGATTCGTCGGATATGGCTTATTTTGCTGCTGAAAATGCATTGGAAGAAGCGAATGTTAAAGCAGAAGATATCGACTTAATATTGGTTGCGACCGTTACACCTGACACGCCTTTTCCGTCCGTCTCCTGTATGTTACAGGAAAGGTTAGGCGCTAAAAAAGCTGCAGCAATGGATATAAGTGCAGCATGTACAGGTTTTATGTATGGTATGGTAACAGCTAAACAATTTGTTGAAACAAAGGTATATAAAAATGTATTGGTCATTGGAGTTGAGAAACTTTCTAAAATTACGGACTGGTCTGATCGCAATACCTGTGTATTATTCGGTGACGGGGCAGGTGCAGCTGTTATTGGTAATGTTTCAGATGATAAGGGGATCTTATCGTTTGAGTTAGGTGCAGATGGTACTGGTGGTAAACAATTATACCAGGATGAAGCGGATCACCTTCAAATGAATGGCCGGGAAGTGTTTAAATTTGCGGTGAGGCAAATGCCTGAATCGGCTGTAAATGTTATCGAAAAAGCGGACTATAATAAAGAGGATGTCGATTATTTAATACCACATCAAGCAAATATAAGGATAATGGAAGCAGCCCGAGAGCGCTTAGGAATTTCCGAAGAAAAAATGGCTACATCGATTAAAAAATATGGCAATAATTCATCTGCTTCAATTCCGATTGCCTTATCAGAGGCTGTTAAAGATGGTAAAATAAAAGATAATGATTTAATCGTACTAGTCGGGTTCGGCGGTGGTTTGACATGGGGCGCAATCGCCTTGAAGTGGGGACAATAGATCAATAATCGTAATAGGGAGGATAACCTTATGGGAGACAGAAGAGTAGTTATAACAGGGCTAGGAGCAGTGACACCAGTTGGTAATGATGTTACGACGATGTGGGAAAGTATTGTAGCAGGAAAATCAGGTGTTGATTTTGTAACAAAGGTTAATCGAGAGGAATTCCCCGCACAGATTGCCGCAGAAGTAAAAGACTTTGAACCAACAACCTATATGGAAAAGAAAGATGCAAGAAAAATGGATCCATTTGCACAGTATGCAGTAGCCGCAGCAAAAATGGCAGTGAAAGATGCTAATTTGACAATAGATGAAAGTAATGCAAATCGTGTCGGTGTCTGGATTGGTTCTGGGATTGGTGGCATGAAAACATATGAAGACCAGCATACAAAATTTAATGAAAAGGGTTATAAACGTGTGAGCCCATTTTTCGTTCCAATGATGATTCCAGATATGGCGGCAGGACAGGTGTCTATTCAATTAGGTGCAAAAGGAATTAATTCCTGTAGTGTAACGGCATGTGCTTCAGGTGCTAATTCGATAGGAGATGCTTTTAAATCCGTGCAACGTGGTGATGTTGATTACATGATTGCAGGAGGAACAGAAGCTCCGATTTCCAATATGGCATTTGCGGGTTTTTCTTCAGCAAAAGCCTTGTCTCTAAATGATGAAAATCCGAAGCAAGCAAGTCGCCCTTTTGATAAAGATCGTGATGGTTTTGTAATGGGAGAAGGTGCTGGATTATTAATCCTGGAATCACTGGAAACAGCTTTAGAGCGAGGCGCACATATTTATGGTGAAATTGTTGGATATGGTGCAACAGGTGATGCTTATCATATTACAGCCCCAGCGGAAAATGGCGAAGGAGCTGCGCGTGCCATGCAGCATGCCATGGATGATGCGGGGATTACAGCTGAAGAAGTTGATTATATTAATGCACATGGTACAAGTACAGCGCTAAATGATAAGTTTGAAACAGTAGCTATCAAAAGTGTTTTTGGAGACCATGCGTACAAGTTAGCCGTATCTTCTACAAAATCAATGACGGGACATTTACTTGGTGCTGGTGGTAGTGTTGAAGCTATTATCTCATTAAAAGCCATAATAGAAAGTACAGTACCAGCAACAATCAATTACGAAACGCCTGACCCGGATTGTGATCTTGATTACGTACCAAATGAATCAAGAAATCAAAATGTAGATGTTGTGTTGAGTAACTCTTTCGGATTTGGTGGACATAATGTTTCACTTGTATTTAAAAAGTATAAATAGGAAAGGCACATTTCGTAAGTATTGGGACTGCGCTTACTCGTCCCAATTTTTTAGAAAACATCCATAAGATAAGTTGATGAAAGAAACTGAGTTGCTGTTAACACAGCTCAGTTTCTTTTTTAGTGCATTGGAAACTATAGAATTTAAAAGCTGTGGATAACTTATACACTGGAATAGCCTCGTCCAGCTCCAGCAACTATCAAACTTCACACTCCTCCACTACGATAAAGAAGACTTACTGATTGCCAAGCCGGCAGGCGTAGGCAGAAGTAAAGTCGCACTTATACCCTTGTGGTGAAAGTCAACATCGACTCACTTCGTTCGTCGTGTTTCCTTTATCTCATTGCGGGGTGGAAGTTCAACTAAAACCGCCACTTTGCGTGGCAACGTTGAACCACCCGCGATGCGCGGGCGCAGTTTGTACGTTGCTAAACGGGCGCTTGCGCTTTTGTTCGTGGAAAGATATCTACTACATCCCCCGTAAAATATAAACATCCATTCATTTTATTAATTGTACAAGCATAAAATAGAATAATAGATATGGACAAGCGGGGACGGGATAATGATGGTATATATATTTTTGTTTTTAACAGGTTTTGGAATTGCTGTTTCAGGTGGCGTGACAATTATTGCATACATGAATTTTCTACCGGCTGGCCTATCATGGATGGAGTATTTTACATTTATAGCGAACCGAATTGAATGTTATTTCTTGCCAATTGGAATATTAATCATGGTATTTGTAATATACCGAATGCCTAAAAATTTTTTCTGAAGAACTCATGAAAAAGACTTATTTGTAGAAGAAAAACATATTATTCAAGAAATTATGTTTCAACCCTGTAAACAGACTAGTAAAACGTGGGCGACCTTTAAATAACCGCTTAATTTTTACTTCATTCGAATATTTTTTTAACATGATGGTCATAATGTATCCTAAGTTGAGTTCAAAAAGTGAGGGTTGTTTATGTTATATTTGCATGATGTTTGGGTGAATTGGTTTGAAGGAGAAGAAAACGGTTATAGCGTCTGTTATTTTCATGAATGGCGCAAATCCGACAAGATTGAGTTGCTGGATCAGGTACCACTTTTGTACATAACAGATGACTTATTTGATTATATTGAAAATGATATGGATGATCTGCCAATAGCGATGCTCGATACGATTTATCGGCGTGCGTATAGCCGTAAAGGACAAGAAAGGTCCGTATTAGACTATGCATGCGTTATTACGGATGGGAAAGAGATACTGGCTGTTGACACAATTGGCTATCAAGTTCCAATTCGTAAGAGCAGGTTAATACCTAGGCAGGAACAGCTCGTATTCGATATGATTGAAAATAAGAAACCTCAATCGTTTAAATTCAATGGCGCTGCTTATGAAAAAGAATACCATATGCTATCAATGGCACCAGAATTGGTTTTTGGTTTAACGAGAAGGGAACGTCAATTGAAGCATTTGCTAATGATGGGGCTTGATCAGTTAAGAACAGCGAATAACCTGAAAGAGTTAAGGTATTGGCTCACAGAATGGGATCCAAAAAATTATCCATTCATTCGATTTATGGATGAAGACAAAGTGTGGGACGCACTGTATAGTGGTGTGAAACAAGGGTGGAGCGTAGCACATGAAGAATTATGTGCGAAACTAATTAAGGGACAGCCCTTCCTTGAAAAGATCTACGAGACGGAAAACAACCAGGAAAAAAATACATCGACACAAAAATAATGAAACAAAAAGTAAATGCAGCGAGGCTAATTAGCCTCGCTGCATTTACTTTTTCTTAATAACTCGTCCGAGTCCCATAGCTTTTTTAGCTTTTGCAACTGTTTTATTTGCAGTTATCGTTGCTTTTTCTGTACCTTGATCTAAAATATCATCTAATTCTTGAGAATCAATTAGCGCATCATATTTATCCTGAATTGGTTTTAAAACATCAATGACAGCATTTGCTACACCTTGCTTAAACTCACCATACCCCTTATCCTTATATTTTAATTCGAGGGACTCTACAGATTCTCCTGTACAACTTGAGTAAATAGTCAATAGGTTTGTAACTCCAGGCTTATTCTCCTTATCGAATTCAACAATGCCGTCTGAATCAGTAACAGCACTTTTTATCTTTTTTTCAATCTTTTTCGGTTCATCTAGCATGGATATAAAGCCTTTCTCATGTTCATCTGATTTACTCATCTTTTTAGTTGGATCCTGCAGCGACATAATACGTGCCCCAACTTTTGGAATTCGTATCTCTGGAAGGGTGAAAATGTCATTGAATTTATGGTTGAAACGCTGGGCTAAATTCCTTGTAAGTTCCAAATGTTGTTTTTGATCATCCCCAACAGGTACTATGTCTGTTTTGTAAAGAAGGATGTCAGCAGCCATTAAGGAAGGATAAGTTAATAAGCCTGATGACACTGTTTCCTTACCAGTTGCTTTATCTTTGAATTGCGTCATTCTTTCCAATTCGCCGATATAACTAATCGACTGGAGCATCCAGCCCAATTGCGTATGTGCAGGTACCTCTGATTGGATAAACAACGTCGATTTCTTAGGATCTATTCCTGATGCTAAGTATAATGCAGCGAGTGATCGAATGTTATTTCTTAATTTTAGACGATCTTGAGGTACTGTAACGGCGTGCTCATCAACAATACAAAAGTAACACTGGTAATCGTCCTGTAATTGGACAAATTGCTGCATGGCACCTAAGTAATTTCCAATTGTCAATGTACCACTCGGCTGAATGCCTGAAAAGATAGTTTTCATTTTATTTTCACTCCATTTATTTGATTTTTATTTTGAAAAAAGCGGCAGATTAGACTGATGTGAGACTTTGTTTATTATATAGTTTAGCCATAAACGTATAAAAAAAGCCCATTTATCCCTTGCCCAGGGACGAATGAACCGCGGTGCCAGCCTAATTACCCTTACAATATGTAAGATCACTTTACATTAAAAATAGCTCGAAAGTCCAATTCCGGTAAACATTGTTACTTGTTTTCACACACAAGCTCTCTGTAATAGAATGTTCAATCATGGAACATACTACAGTTATCAATGGGCAAAGCACTTTATCTTTATCGTCAAAATATCGCAGTTGGGCAGTAAATCCCCACTGAATGAAGTTTTACTTTATACAAATGTCTTTTAATTATATAAGAAGGGTTTACAATAAAGCAAGCAATAAAATTAGAAATAAAAAATTCGACAAAATATTAAATTTTTCGTTCAAATACTTGTCCATTTGCTATATAATAGATTTAAAATAAGAATTGGAGATTGATAGTCTATGGGTAAAAAGCAGCTGACAATTTTTACATTCATAAGCATTCTCCTGCTAAGTATTAGTTTACCGATAAGCAGTAGTGGAGATGAAGTACAAGCAGCTAGTGTACATGAAGAAAGACACACGAACATTCAACTAATGGATACGAATAAAAACATACAACGCTTTACATATGATTCAGGCTATGATTTTGAGTATCCTGATGCAGTCAGGGGAATTTATGTAACAGGTAACTCGGCAGGAGGGGATCGCTTTGAAACCCTTTTGGATTTAATTGAAACCACAGAGTTAAATACAATGGTAATTGATATTAAAGAAGATAATGGAAATTTAACTTTTATGCCTGAGGAAGGGTCTCCTTATGAAGACATCGCAAAGAATTTCATTGATGATCCAGAAGCAATGATGGAAGTACTGGAAGAAAATAATATATACCCAATCGCCCGTATTGTTGTCTTTAAGGATAATGTATTAGCGCAGGAGCGCCCTGATTTATCATTTACTCAAGGTGGAGAAGTATGGGTAAATAATAAAGAGGAAGCATTTGTAAATCCATTTGAGAAAGAAGTATGGGAATATAATTTGGATATTGCGAGAATGGCTGTAGAGATGGGCTTTCAAGAAATTCAATTCGATTACGTACGTTTCCCTGAAGGGTTTGAAACGCGAGATGAAGACCTTCAATATTCACTGGGAGACTATGAGGATTCGGAGAAAGATAACGTTAAGAACCGCGTTGAAGCAGTGACTGATTTTGTTAAATATTCCAGAGAAGAGTTAGCAGAATATAATGTGGATGTATCTGTAGATATCTTCGGCTATGCTGCTACGGTTGAAGAAACACCAGGTATTGGTCAGAATTTCTCGGAAATATCAGAGAATGTAGATGTTATTTCTTCGATGATTTATCCAAGTCACTGGACCTCCTATTTTGGTATAGAGAACCCCGATGAGGAACCGTATCAGGTTGTAACTGAATACGCTAAAGTTGAAAATGAATTATTAGATGGTCTGGATGAAGCACCTGTTTCAAGGCCATGGTTACAGGATTTTGAAGCACCATGGCTATACAGCGGCGCTACAAAACAATATGGAAAAGAAGAAATTGAAGCCCAAATTAAAGGGCTATATGAAAATGGAATTGATGAATTCTTGTTATGGAATTCAGGAAATGTTTATACAGAAGACGTGGACTACATGATTGGAAAATAATTAGGAAACCTTATAAAAAAAGCAGATCCCTTCTAAAATGAAAGGGATCTGCTTTTTTTGGTTGAAAATGAATGTATTTGGACACTATATAATATAAATGATCTAATATGGCATTTAACAAACTGTCACTTATTCGTTATACTGGGAAAAATCGATAAAATGAGGAGTAGATCAATGAATTGGTATGAAAAGTTAAGTAAGTATTTCCCTATAGAAGAGATGAAATCAAAAAAGCATTTAGAGATGCTTCTAGATGAAAAGGGGGATGTTTACTACAAAGATGAAAGCGCCCAACATGTAATGATGTTTGCTGAATTTGATACTTTTATATTTATTGACTATGTATGGGTTTCATCAAAAACAAGAGGCCAAGGAATGGGTCACAAATTAATCGAAAAACTAAAGCAGAAAAACAAACCAATTATTTTGGAAGTAGAGCCTATAGATTATGATGATACAGATTCAGAGAAGAGGCTCCACTTTTATCATAGGGAAGGTTTTACGCACGCACAATCTATTGACTATAATCGTCGCTCATTGGCTACAAATGAGGAAACGGCTATGGAGATATTATATTGGTCTCCAAATGATGACTCGGAAGACTTGATTTTTCAAAAGATGAAAAAAATGTACGAGGATATCCATACGTATAAAGACGAAGAGATATATGGAAGATCGTATCAATCAGTTGATGAAGTATTAACTTATGACGAAGACAGGGAATCTGAAGATATACTGGAAGCCGTAAACTCAACAGAAAAAACATAATAAAAAGCAAGCCTCTTAATTGTGAAGAGGCTTGTTTGTTTTCGCAGATGTTAAGTATAAAACTTTCTTACTGCTCACTGGCTAAAACCGTCACGTCCTGGGACTGCGCGTAAATGCTCGTCCCACCGAAAACACTTGTGCGTCGTAAGTGTGGGCTTTGGCTTTCAGCACAACTTAGCGATAAATCAAATTTTCTACGCTGTTGCAGGTCAAACGTTTTTCTGGTTTGTCTATCCAAGTTTACATATTGTTAATAAAAATATTTTCATGTAAATGGTTTAATTGAAAATGATATGGGGTACATTACATATAGGTAAATAAATGTATATAATTCATGAACATTTGAAAAAACCTTGATTTTTCTTGGATATACTCTACCTTTCAGTTGACAAATGTAGTATAATTTACATATAGGGTTAATTAAACTTATTTTAAACTAAGTAAGTTTTTCAAATGTTGATGAAAATACCCACTATAGAATGGGGAGTGACGTTTCATGGTAACACTTTATACCTCACCGAGTTGTACATCTTGTAGAAAAGCAAAAGCATGGTTAGAAGAACATGATATACCATTTGCAGAACGGAATATATTTTCCGAGCCATTGTCGTTGGACGAAATAAAGGAGATTTTACGCATGACCGAAGATGGAACTGATGAGATAATTTCTACGCGCTCAAAGGTTTTCCAAAAATTGGATGTTGATATTGATCAATTACCTTTAAAAGATTTATTTAATCTGATCCAACAAAATCCTGGTTTGTTAAGAAGACCAATTATTCTAGATGAAAAACGTCTGCAAGTTGGGTATAATGAAGATGAGATTCGTCGATTTTTACCAAGAACGGTTCGTACATTTCAATTACGTGAGGCACAGCGAATGGTTAACTAATTCATTCGAAACACTATATAAAATAGAAATAGAAAACGCAGATCACTTTTTTTAGGTCTGTGTTTTTGTTATATTATAGATGAATGTGCATTCCAAAAATTATGAGGTGACAAATACTTCGATATAGTTTACAATATGATATTAACTATTCATAAAATTATAGGCATATTAATTTCCAAGAAGGACTCAGCTATCATACAATAAAAGTAGAGATAAGAAAATAAGTGGTTAGATACGTTTTACTTTAGGGTAATGAATGGTAGATGATTAGTTATTTCACTATAGATAAGGGTGAGGTGTCTCTTCCACCTAACTATTTATAGAAGGGAGAGAATTTAAAAATGGAAATAGAAAGAATTAATGAAAATACAGTTAAGTTTTATATTTCGTATCTTGATCTTGAAGATCGTGGGTTCGAACGCGAGGAGATTTGGTATAATCGCGAACGAAGCGAACAATTATTTTGGCAAATGATGGATGAAGTAAATTATAAAGAAGATTTTACGATCGAAGGTCCATTATGGATCCAGGTACAGGCGATGGATAAAGGATTAGAGTTTGTTGTTACAAAAGCTCAGGTATCTAAAGATGGGGAAAACCTTGAACTCCAAACAGAGGATGGGGAGACAGTTGATGTACCTGTAGATAAGAAGATCGAGAATATTCTAGAGGATAAATATGGGGAAAGAAATGATAAAAATGATAATGAATCGGAAGAAGAAGACAACTTATCCATTATTGTAAAGTTTAACGATTTCGAAGATGTTATACAATTAAGTCACTACTTTGCCGACTTCACTGAAAGTGCGGAAGAAACCCTTTATCATTATAATGACGCCTATTATTTATATATGGAATTTTCTCAGGATCTACTGGATGATAATTTACAGGAAAATATTATTAGCCAGGTTCTTGAATTTGCGAACGATACGGATTTAACCATTCACTTATTAGATGAATATGGGAAGAGGATCTTTGAAATGGATACATTTTCTCAGGTTAGGTCTCACTTTCCAGTTGAAGTCTAGGCACTCCTTAAAGAGTGTCTTTTTTTTGGCAGGTAAGTGTAAAAACTTTCTTACTGCGTAAGAGCAACTAAGGTTGTCACTTAAAGGCTTGGTGACAACCAAGTTTTCTAAAGCGGGGTGAACCTTTCTCAACTACATCATTCTAAAAATTTAACCTCAATGTTTTGTTTTTAGCAGATGATATTTTTTCTGATTAGATACACAACCGTAAAACAGCTAAAATAAAAAGTCTATCAGTTGAATGCATCTTAAACAATCGGAGCGCGTTTGTTGAAAAATGCAATAGAATCAGTCCACATATATTAGGCTTACCTAAAATATGTGGGCCTTTTAGTATTAATTGTTTTACTTATCTAACCTAAATATAACTGATATTTCATCTTTTGTCGTCGGAGCGTTAAGAAACAGGAAGGAACTTACAAAGTGTTAGTGAGAATGGACATCATGACTAACAGATTATGCCTTTTCAGCGTATAAATGAAATCCTATCTAGTCCCTAATAACTTCTCGTTCATTTAAAGGTTGGACAGGACGATAGTTGTCAGGGAAAATTTCTTGGAATGCTTGAATTTGTACTTTTGACATTTCGATTGGTTGCTCAAAAATGATCCATTGCACTTCTTCTGTACATGGAGGTGTCGTTAACGAACCGTTATAATGGAAAGATGTTTGATCTTGGGGTAGTAACGATTGTAAATCAATCGGTTCGTTTACGGGAATATCTTTTTCTGTTTC
Organism: Virgibacillus natechei; assembly: GCF_026013645.1. Taxonomy (NCBI): domain Bacteria; kingdom Bacillati; phylum Bacillota; class Bacilli; order Caryophanales; family Bacillaceae; genus Virgibacillus; species Virgibacillus natechei. The sequence goes on from NZ_CP110224.1 coordinate 1,389,804, forward strand.
TTCCTTCGGTAATATTTCCCAAACGGATGCTAGATTGCCATTTTCTCTTCCTTCTTTTATCATCAATCCTAGTACGGCAAGTTTACCATTTGCATCCTCATGTACTAGGTGCAGCTCCATATCATAATTTTGGCCATTAAATTGATGTTCACTGGGAGTATGGAAATGAAATTGATCGAGCTTGTACTCATTTCCTTCAATAACAATGCTGTTGCTTTCTGTTACAGCATTAGCTTGAACTGTGTGACCGTTGTTTACGAGTGAAAATGTTGTTGGCTCATATTGAATCTGAATTCCTTCTAGTTTTTCATTCGCTATTGCTTGGGTAGATTCAATACTAATGGGTGATTGTTCACTTCCATTGAGACAGGTTAAGTTTGCATTGTCTAGTTTTCCCCAGTGTTCAGGCCCTGTATCCCCATGATAAGACCACTGCGCATCAGTCTCTTCTGCTTTATTTTCTTTCGTACTAGTGGTTTGTTCCTCTTTTACATCATCTGTCTTTTCTTCTTTTGGTGCAGCTGTTTCCGAAGTTTGTTCCGAACAAGCTCCTAATAAAAAGCTTAAAGATACAGTCAAAAAAGATAAACGAAATTCTTCTTCATACTTAATATGATTCTCCTTTTCTCTGATTTTTTCTGATTTACCCAATAATATATTAAAGGTTAAAAAACAACAAGGGATTATTTTCCTAAAACCGTTTAAATTCTAGACTTTGATAAAAACAGACTATCATTCCACAAGTGAAATAAAATAGTATATGAAATACTCCTCCTAAGGATCCCTCTGGGCTTAGGGGGCTGTGGTTAGAAATATGCAATGTTAATAGTAATGGTCTGGGTGTCATCTATGTAAGTTAAGAAGGTTAACTTAACCTTCTTAACTGTCCTTTATTTAATTTTACTTGTGATAAATCGTTCATTTCTCTTATAGAGGGGCTTTTACCGCTACGTGATAAATCTTCTAGTTTTCTTACAGCAGCTTTAAATTCATTGTTAGAGAATTGCTTTGACGCTAAAAGTGTACATAACATTGCGTATGCAATAGGAGTAGTATCAACGGTAACATCTACATCTGAATTACCGCTATAACTAACTGTCGAAAGATTATCATTTTTGAAGTCTATTGAGCGCAAATTGTCTTTTGCATTTTCCAAGTTAACCTCTCCTTTCAAGGAAAAATGGTGGGACAAAATAATCCCACCATTATTAATTAATAGCGTTTTTTTCTTTTTCTGTCATCATCGTCATCATCGTCTTCATCGGTATCGACATCAACATAAGAATTCCCGCTTTTAGTTATCTTCGCAATATTAAAATTACGATTTTTGTTTTTTAATTCATTTTCGTTTTCATTATCATTTTCGTTATCTACATGAATGTCACTGTCGAAATCGACGTCAGCTTTTGCATCAGCATCAGCATTAGTCTTAGAAAAACTGAAATTTTGGTTTCCATCTTTATCAAATTTTCTCGACATATAATTTCACCTCCTATATTTTCGATCTACTTTAATATATTCATTATTAGCTTTAATGAGTTGGCGTTTAACTCAAGGCATTCGTTTGTTTTCAATAATGCTTTTAAAACTACACGATCTGAGTGTGAAAATGAAACTTTTAGAGTAGTGACAGAAAAAGCCTCCAATCGTTATAATAGAAGGTGACCGTCAAACCAACTTCAAAATAGGAAACGAGTATGTATAAACTATTGTCTCATAATGATCTCTGGATGGAGTCGGACACGGTATTTTAGCGAAACTTGCTTCTGGTGTGAGGTGAACGTTATATTGGTTTTTATTTTCCTTTTTACACTCGTTAACGTATCCGGTATTAAAATAAATTAATTGGAAAAAATGATTAGTTAATGTTTCTTCAAATTACGTTTTTGTGAAATGTTTTGTGAAAACTCGTGTTCCAAAGGTTGATGAAACTGATATTATGAGATATTTAACTTATTAAATGTATAAAAAGGTAAAGGGAAATTCTGAATACTATTTAGAAGGGATCGAGTAATAATGAAAAAGGACAAAATCTTTTAGGTATGACGACGTTTATGTTAAGGGGGTCATTCTGATTTAAAAGAAACATTAGAAGGTTTGTCACCTGTATATGCCAAAGTTATTTTTGCTCGTCGCATGGGGTATGGCTATTCTCAACAAGAACTTGCTAAGAAAGCAAATATAGGATTAAAAACAATTTCTCGAGCAGAAGGTGGATTTGATACCTTTCGATCGAAACGTATGATAAGATTTTCTATGCATTAGATCTAAAGGTGAGGGATGTAGCGGCAGCCATGATTCAATTGCAATCAGGTGATGGTGAACTTGCTGCAACATTAATATATAATTAATAATAATTTGTACAAGACACGTCACATTTGTGGCGTTTTTTTGATTTCTTTATTTCTACATAAAGAAAAGACCTTCATATACAAGTCTAATAATCTGTATACTGAAGACCTTTTAATCAATTAAGTTTTTCACCTTGCTCCTGTTAGTCATTCATATAGCGCAAGGCCATTTCACAATTTTCCAGGATAAATACGACAACTCAATATACACTATCACACGTTCCAGCAACTGGTTCATAATAACAATGGTTTTTATATGGACCGGAAAAAGGTTGACCGTACCATGTTGGAGGACATGGTGCATATGGATTGAAATACCAAAGCGCATGTTTCGCTGGATGTTCTCTCCAATATTTCAATTTCTTTTCTGCTAATCTTTTCTCATGGATTTTTGCAGGACTTTAATCATCTCTGTCGAATAACTATTCATTGGAGGTGGTTTAAACATGTTGCAAGCCAAATCACTAAATGGAAAAATAGTTACCCTAGCCACAATGACAAGTGTGGATATTGCAGAGTTGAAGAAACAACAAGCATCATTTTTCTGCCCCGCATGTAATCAACAAGTAATTATGAAAGCTGGCACAAGAATGATTGCTCATTTCGCTCATCGTTCCACTGTAAACTGCCCGTCATACGAGGGAGGGGAAGGGGGATATCACGCGAAAGGTAAGTTGTTATTATACCAATGGCTGGTGTATCAGAATATTAATGTGCAACTAGAAGCCTATATTCCATCAATAGACCAACGCCCTGATCTATTGCTGACTATAAATAAGAAACGAATTGCTATTGAATACCAATGTGCGAGAATATCGATTGAGCAGGTCACACAACGTAATAAAGGATATAGACGTGCTAACATAACCCCAATATGGATATTGGGTGAGAATCGCTTAAACAGACAAACAAATAATCATATAAAAATAGATCAGTTTACACGGCAATTTATACACCAATTCTCTACTACTTCTCCTCCTGCTTTGTACTACTTTTGTCCACAGACCCTTCAATTTATAACCATTCAGGATATTCATCTAACACAAGCAAGCCAAGCAATTGGTAAATTTGATATAAAATCATTGAACCAAATTCATTTGTTGCATCTATTTAAACAGCAACGATTTACAGCATTTGAATTGTACCAATTGTGGAAAAGTGAAAAAAGAAAATTCCGGTTGAAACCACTTCATCCTTACGGTAAGGAGCTGTCCTGGCACCAATGGTTATATGGAAAGGGTACTCATTTAGAATACTTACCATCAATTGTTCACCTACCAGTTTCATCTCAATACCTAATGAAAACATCAACCTGGGACTGGCAAAGCAGACTAGTCATCGATTTATTAGCCCCATTACCTATAGGTGGTCAGATATCCATAAAATCATGTGAAAGTTTTTTACGTAAACAAATCCTAAGTACCCATCATGTTCCGTTAATTCACGCTCCAGAAAACCCAATAATAGAATATCTGCGATTATTAGCCAACCTGAACATTATCAAACAGGAAAGTCCTCATTCTTTTACAAAAATAAATCCAATAAAATTCCATAAAAACATAGAAGAAGCACTAAAGGCTGATGAAGAAATGATAAGTCTTTTAACGGTGAATACTTCAGACAAAATGCAAGCATGAATTCGCATCAATTCGATATACTATATAATATGGTGATTTTTAACATTCATTTAAAGAGGCTGTTCAAAAAGTCCCGTATGTTAAGTGACAAATCTCTTCGCTAGGATTCGGAACTTCTACTAAATTCAAGGCTGTGAGGGATATAGGAGAGCTCGCTTCTAATTCGGCAACTTTTTTAGCATGACTTTAAAGGGATTTTAAAAGAAACCTAGAATTTATAAGTATAGAGAATTTAAGGAGGAAATAGTGTGGCTAAAGCGTCAAAGGAATTACAAAAAAGAAATGAAGTACCTGAAGAATTAACATGGGATTTAGAGGCTATATTTGCAACAGATGAAGAATGGGAAGAGGCGTTGGAGCAATTGAGATCAGATATTCCAGAAGTGGAGAAGTATCAGGGAAAGCTTTCTGATTCTGCACAAACCTTATATGACTTGTTGCAATTGCAGGATCAATTATCGGAGAGACTTGGAAAATTGTTTACATATGCGCATATGCGTTCGGATCAGGATACAACAAATTCATTTTATCAAGCACTAAATACAAAGGCTGAAAATCTTTTAACAGTGGCTTCTAGTTCAATGAGTTATATTGTACCAGAGATACTGGAAATGGATGAAGAGACGATCAAAGGATTCCTGGAAGAAAAAGAGGAACTACAGTTTTATAAAAAGACATTGGATGAAATTAACCGTCAACGCCCTCACGTTTTAAGCAAGCGCGAAGAAGCGTTGTTAGCTGAAGCGTCCGATCCTATGTCTACACCAGCTCAAACATTTGGTATGCTTAATAATGCAGATCTGACTTTCCCTACGATTAAAAATGATAAAGGTGAAGATGTGGATCTAACACAAGGCAGGTATATTGGCTTTTTGGAATCAGAAAACCGCGACGTGCGTAAAGAAGCTTTTAAAGCAATGTATAATACGTATGGAGACTTTATAAATACCTTTTCTTCTACACTCACCGGTAATTTAAAAACGAATAATTTTAATGCTAAGATCCGTAACTATTCGTCGGCCAGAGAAGCGGCTCTAAATGATAATCATATTCCGGAACAGGTCTATGATAATTTAGTGGAAGCAGTTAATGAAAAACTTCCATTGCTTCACCGTTATGCAAAATTGCGTAAACAAGTTTTAGACCTGGATGAACTTCATATGTATGATATGTACACACCGCTCGTGAAAGATGTGGACATGAAAATACCATATGAAAAAGCGCAGCAGTATGTGCTTGAAAGTTTAGCTCCACTTGGAGAAGAATACGTGAATATTGTCAAAGAAGGCTATGAAAATCGCTGGATTGATGTAGAAGAAAATAAAGGGAAGCGCAGTGGTGCCTATTCCTCTGGAGCGTATGGTACAAACCCTTATATTTTATTGAACTGGCAGGATAGTGTAAATGATACATTTACACTGGCACATGAGCTCGGACATTCTGTGCATAGCTATTATTCAAGAAAAGCTCAAGCATTCCGTTATGGAAACTATTCCATTTTCGTGGCAGAAGTGGCTTCAACAACAAATGAAGCTTTGTTAAATGACTATTTATTAAAGAATCTTGATGATGAAAAGCAAAAGCTATACTTGCTAAACCATTACCTGGAAGGCTTTCGTGGTACTGTTTTTCGCCAGACGATGTTTGCTGAATTTGAGCACGATATTCACAAACGTATGCAAGACGGTGAAGCATTAACCGCTGAAAAATTAACGGAAATTTATCATGACCTAAACAAAAAATACTTTGGTGATGAAGTCGTTTCGGATGAAGAAATTGGCCTAGAATGGGCGAGAATTCCACACTTTTACATGAATTATTATGTGTATCAATATGCAACAGGCTATTCCGCGGCAACTGCACTTGCCAATCAAATACTGGAAGGAAAAGAAGGGGCAGTAGATCGTTATATTAATTTTCTTAAAGCTGGGAGCAGTGAGTATCCAATCGAAATATTGAAAAAAGCCGGTGTAGATATGACATCCAAACAACCAATTTTAGATGCACTCGATGTGTTTGAGGAAAAATTAAACGAAATGGAAGAATTACTATTGAAATAAAGAACAAAAGCGCAAGCGCCCGGTTAGCGACGTACGGACTGGACTGAGCCGGAGGAGATAAAGGAAACACGGTGACGAAAGGAGCCGATGTTGACTTTCACCACAAGGGTATAAGTGCGACTAACCCTCTGGCGGAGCCAATCGGCAAGTCTTCTTTATCGTACGGAGGTGAAGGAAGTCGCGCTAGTCGCTGGGCGCTGGAGTTGGACGTGGATATTTCGGTAACTAAGTTATCCACAGCTTTTAAATTCTATAGTTTCCTAAGCAAATAAAAACAGGATGACCGCGCTTGGTCATCCTGTTTATTTATCTCATTCCTTTGTATACTCCTTTCTGAGTGAATGAAAAAATTGTTAAGTAGATGGTTATAAATAATAAGGGCAATGTCAAAAAAACAGGGATAATTTGCATAAGACCAAGGATATTTAAGACAAAAGCAAATCCAGTCAGAAGGATGAAAAGGAAGGGGAGGAGATGCTCCATTTTGTTCACTCCTATCACTTTTAATTTGGCAGATAGCAAAGTATAAACTTCCCTACTTTTAGTGCCAAGTTTTCTAAATATGTTATATCATATGTTACTATTTTTTGAATTAGAAGTGACATTTTTGTGAAATGATGCACATACTTATTGTTTATTTATTAATTTACTGGTATATTTAAAATGTAAGTTAATCACAAACAAACAACCCCTTTGTTTGATCATGAAACTTTCTCCCATCCCCCTCTTTGTAGTTATACAAAGAAGAGAAAATATAAAGGATATACGCTGCCCCGTATATCCTTTTATTTTTGCATAGGAAACTATTGAATTTAAAAGCTGTGGATAACTTATACACTGGAATAGCCACGTCCAGCTCCAGCGCCCAGCAACTATCAAACTTCACACTCCTCCACTACGATAAAGAAGACTTACTGATTGCCAAGCCGGAGGCGTAGGCAGAAGTAAAGTCGCACTTATGCCCTGTGGGTGAAAAGAAGACTTGCCGATTGGCTCTGCCAGAGGCTTAGTCGCACTTATACCCTTGTGGTGAAAGTCAAGATCGACTCACTTGTCTTAAGGAAGGCCGACTAAAACCGGGCTTGCGCTCAGGCGCCGGCATACCCCTATGAAGGGGCATGTTTCCTTTTCGCTTTCCAAGCATAAGATTCACTTTGACTTTCTCCATTATTGGAGATAAGTCAAGTTCATCTAATCTCATTGCGGAGTGGAAGTTCAACTAAAACCGCCACTTTGCGTGGCAACGTTGAACCACCCGCGATGCGCTGAGCGCAGTTTGTACGTTGTTAAACGGGCGCTTGCGCTTTTGTTCTTTATTATCTCCGTTTAGCGGACACGGCACGTCCTGGGACTGCGCGTAAATGCTCGCCCCACCCGAAAACATTTGTGCGTTGAACCGCCTACGGAATGAAGTTTTAGATTATTTAATGTATTTCCAGAAAGATCCATATTTAACTGGGATCCTCTCTACTTTTTGAACTAACTGTAATTTTTTCATTTCTTTTTCTGTTTTTGCGAGTGTCCAGTCATATACGACAGCTATTTCTTTGTTACCAACCATTCCATAGTGGGATAGGAAATCTTCCAATGGTGGCTTTTCAGAAGGGATTGGCTGTTGCTGTAACATTTCAGTAAGGACAATCACATAAATATCATACGGATAGACTCCAGATATCTTAATTCCTTCCTGCTCAACAATCTGATTGAAAAAAACGATGGTAGGGATATAGTCTACTTCCATTTCCTTTGTTAATTTCAAGTCAAGATCTAATGCTTTTTTGGCTGAATCTGAGTATAAATCTTGCTCAAATTCGTTTAGATCCAGATTTGCTTCTCTTGCGCATTGATATAGTACTTCTTCATTAGAAATATCTTGCTTCATCAGAAATAAATTTTCCTGTAGCCTACGTAAAAAAACTCTACCCGACTTTTTCCCTTGTAGCTCTGCTGCTTTAATCCCCAAAGAGGCTAGTCGAGGGGAAGCTATAGGATTTTCAATCCATAAATCTCCATCACAGCTCATACCAGTTCGCTTCGCTGTTTTTTCCCAAATATCCCGTAGTTTTCTTGGTTTATCGAATTGATCTTTATTTAACATATTTGATTGACCACTTATAATAGGACGGATTGTGAAAAAGCGTCCATATTCCATAGACAACTTTTTTAAGTATGGCTCCAGAGACCAACATTCTGGACAAAGAGGATCAATAAAAACATACATTTCAATCGGTTTTTGTACAAAATCAAAAAAGCTGTATTTAGACGATGTGTTTGATTGATTTGAGCTTTTGAGCCCAGCATGATTCCAACTCACATCGATTCTCCTTTCTCTCATTCCGGTGTGTTCATCATATGGTTAGCAGTCATCGTTAACTTATCAAATATTGCGGTACGATATGGCTCTTCTATATGGGCTTCAAGTAGCGCTTCTTCCATACATGCAAGCCAGGCTTCTTTGCGTTCTGGATTTATAATAAAAGGTAAATGGCGTCTTCTTAGCATCGGATGACCGCGTTCTTCGGAATATAATTTAGGTCCCCCTAGAAATTGAGTTAAAAATAAACGTTGTTTCCAGGATGTTTCCGTTAAATCATCAGGAAAAATAGGAATTAATGCTGGATGATTTCCAACTCGTTTATAAAATGCTGTTACTAGCCTCTCTATTGCATCAGAACCGCCAATTGCGTTAAATATATTTCCATATTGTGTTTGTTGAGTCATCCATAACTCTCCTTGCTTGTTTATTCTTTAATTGTAGCAACGGAATTATGTGTGTTCAACTTATCTGATTGTAGGCTTCTAATTAAATGGTACGAAAGAATCGCTCAATTTTATTTGGTGTATTTCTTCTTTGTATATCGTGAGCTGCTAAAAGTGATTCAAATACGTGGATTCCAATTTTCTTAGAAGATGCCTCTACTTCAAGCTCATAATCTTCTTTACCATTAAATGTACTAAAGTCAAGCACAATTAATGCATCATTGTATGCAGTTTCGCGTCGTTTCGTTGTTAAGTTACCATAATAATGGAGGCTGTCAGGTGAAACACCTTTCGCCCGTAATTGTTTTGTTGTATTTGGTTTTGGGCTTATTGCACCTTGAAACCAATCTGCTGCTTCTTTTTTTGTTAAGGAGTCATGTGTTTCCAACAATCCATCGTCATGGGGCTCTTTCAACGTTAATTGATAAGCACCGTCTTTTTCCCTTATTCTTAGTGCGCTCCCCATATTTTTTAATGCATAATCTTTCGTCTCGAAATAGTAGTTTGTTTGTGTTTTACTTTGTTCGGGGAAAGGTAAGTTGTACAATAAACGATCAAACTCTTCTTTCGTCAATAAATTTTTATATTCAATTTCAATTTCCTGTGTCATCGCTAACCCCCTAAAAATGAAGTCAAACAAGTTATTACTGATTATGGACAATAAATTTAGAATATGCAAAGGTTAGCCATTTCCATATATTATGATAAAATGAATTTGATACGAAATAGCGCGTGTTCAAAAGTAAGTGATTAGCTTACGGATAGGTCATGAACAAATTTTTACAGGTGGTGTTGATAGTGAACTGGGAAGCAATGCTTGCCCCTTATGCACAAGTTATTGAAGAATTGAAGGTAAAATTAAAAGGAATGCGATCACAGTTTGATTATGAATCCAGTCATTCCCCGATTGAATTTGTAACCGGTAGAGTAAAACCGATTCCGAGTATATTGGAGAAGGCTGAAAATAGACAGATTCCTCTAGAGCATGTAGAAAGGGATATGCAGGATATTGCGGGGGTGCGTGTAGTATGTCAATTTGTTGACGATATATACACGATTGTGAATATGCTCCATACTCGAAATGACTTGACGATTGTTGGGGAAAAAGATTATATCTCTGAAAAAAAAGATAGTGGTTATCGTTCTTATCACATGATTATTGAATATCCAGTAGAAACAATTAAAGGTATTAAAATGGTAATTGCAGAAATCCAAATACGTACATTAGCAATGAATTTTTGGGCTACAAACGAGCACTCCTTAAATTATAAATATAAAGGAAATATACCAACCGAAATTAAGGAGAGATTACAAAGAGCTGGAGAAGCAGCCTTTAAATTAGACGAAGAAATGTCAAAAATAAAAGATGAAGTACAAGAAGCACGTCGTATTTTTCATGAAAAAAATAAATAGGTTACGTTCATTTATTTTACAGTATTTAGAATAAAAGGGGCTGTCATGTTATGAAATTTAAAATTGTATCCAAAGGCGACGAACGATCCAATACTATTAAAGCTACAATGAAGCAATATTTAACCGAATTTGACTTAGAATATGATAAAGAAGAGCCAGATCTGGTTATTTCTGTAGGTGGGGATGGAACATTTTTAGAAGCATTTCATCGATATCACCACCGGTTGGAGTTAACTGCTTTTATTGGCGTACATACAGGCCATTTAGGCTTTTATGCAGATTGGACTCCAGATGAGGTAGAAAAATTGATTATTGAAATTGCAAAGACACCTTTTCAAGTTGTGGAGTATCCTTTATTGGAAGTTATCATACGTCCTAGATCTGGCGGAAAAGAAGATCGCTTTCTCGCGTTAAATGAAACAATGATCAAAACAACAGAAGGATCGGTTGTATTTGATGTGAAAATAAAAGGGGAACATTTCGAGACATTCCGTGGAGATGGGCTATGTATATCCACACCTTCTGGCAGTACGGCATACAACAAGGCACTAGGCGGTGGAATCATTCATCCTTCGCTTGAAGCAATACAACTTACCGAAATGGCTTCCATAAATAATCGTGTATTCCGTACAATCGGTTCTCCTTTAATTTTACCGAAGCATCATACAGCATTAATGGAGCCGATGGTGGACAAGAGCTTCCTAATAGCAATTGATCATTTCACCACAAACTTTACGAATGTGAAATCAATCCAATGTCGTGTAGCCAAAGAAAGGGTTCGCTTTGCGCGGTTTAGACCATTCCCATTTTGGAATAGGGTAAGGGATTCATTTGTGGCAGAAGGCGATGGGCGCGTATAATAATGGTATATGAGGTAAAATGGACCATTACACAAGATCATGATGGAATGACTATTCGTGATTATTTACAAACCATACGTGGTTTTTCTAGAAGCATGCTAAAAGTTGTTAAATTTGATGGCGGAAATATAGAGGTCAATGGATATTCACAAAGCGTGCGTTATACGATTTCTGAAGGGGATTTAGTAACTGTTCAATTTCCTAAAGAAGTAATCGGGAATGGCATGAAGGCAGAAGATCTCGAATTAGATATTAGGTATGAAGATGAAGCATTGATCATACTTAATAAGCCGGCAGGAATGGCTATTCTTCCATCTGTCAATCATCCCTCAGGAACAATTGCAAATGGCTTATTAGGCTATTATAAAAGAAATAAAATATCTTATACCATACATGTGGTCACAAGGCTGGACCGGGATACATCTGGATTGGTTCTAATAGCCAAACATCGATTCAGTCATTCGCTGCTCTTTAGTTCTCAAAAAAAGGGGGCAGTTAAACGAAAATATAAAGCAGTTATCGAGGGACATCTCGATAAGAAACAGGGGATAATCAATCAACCTATTGCCAGGAAAGGAAACTCCATTATTGAACGTACAGTAGCGGATGCGGGAAAAGAAGCCATTACGCACTATAACGTCATCCAGGAGTCAACGAATCATTCCTTAGTAGAAATTGAACTTGAAACAGGAAGAACACACCAAATCAGAGTGCATTTTACCCACCTTGGTCATCCAATAGCTGGAGATGATCTATATGGTGGTTCTACTGACAAAGTAGCACAACAAGCATTGCATTGTTTTGCACTTCAATTTGAACATCCGTACACGATGGAAGAAATGCAATTTCATTCTCCATTACGTACGGATATCAAACAGTTGATTTCTACCTAAAATAACTGAACTTTTCGTCCACAAAGGGTTGTTTTGATGGGACGGCTGCTATTTTTTCTTCGGGTAAACGAAAAGCACTTAGCGCATTACCAAACACACAGCCTGTATCAATATTAACTGTTTTATTTATAAACCGCGGTTCTATCACGGGTGTGTGTCCATAAACAATCCATTGATTTCCCATATAGTTTTGTGCCCAGTCTCCGCGTATTGGGCGCCCATCTTCATCAAATTTCCCAGTAATATCCCCGTAAAGTACAAATGTTTCTACTTTATTATCGGTACGCCCTATATACGATTCCCTTATCCCAGCATGTGCTACTACCGCCCCAGCCTCAGGGAGTTGTAAATAAAGGGGAGATGCTTCAATCAAGGTCATGAACTTCTTTTTTATACGCTCCTGTTCCTGTTTATCCAGACGTTTATATTCCGCAACAGTTGTTTCCAATCCATGACGTACATGAACATTATTGCCTAGAAAGTAACGGTATAATTTATTACAATGGTTTCCTGGTACATATTTTGCTTTATGATGAACGATAACCATTTCATAAACAAGTTTGATGACTTGTAGAGAAGCGGGTCCTCTGTCTGTGATATCGCCTAGGAACACAGGTATTCTGCCTTCAGGGTGGATATAAATAGTGTTCTCTTGCTTGTAACCTAACCGATCAAATAATTCATGCAATTCCTCGATACAGCCGTGTACATCTCCAATAACATCAATTTTCATGACACATTGCCACCTTGTCTTAGTCTTATAGTTAGTGTACATGATTTTGCTTCATTTATCACAATTAACGGGCAGACCAACTCAATAGGCTACACGTAAATACTCGTCTCGCTGAAAACACTAGCCACTGCGACACAATTCAAATAATGGGTTCATATAATGAGTTGAGCAAATTTTATGAAGGAGAGATCATCGTATGGCAAAAAAGAAATTCGCGAAAGATCCATTGCTTTATATTAGTCAGCCAACTACAAACGCTACAGAAGCACCGATGCAATACAATTATACGTCCCCGAAAAAGAGACGCAATCATATAGCGGACCAGCGTACATCAGAACAGGCAGCCCAGCCTACTCATAGAAGGCCGCTAAAAAGAAATTTTTTTAAACAAGAATTAAATCAAGTGGAGGAAGCAGAATCTGAAAGTGAAGAGAGTAATGATGAGGAAGTAAACAAGGAAGATGAACAACAAGAACGAGAGGTAGAAGAAAGAGAAACACGAAAGTTTAAGGATATGACATTAAAAGAAAAAGTTTATTATTTTATGAATCAATCTGATTATACACCTAAAATGAGGTGTGAAATTAAAACAAAGGAAAGGACATATCGAGGAACTATTAATGACTTTCAAGATGAGGAAGTGCATATGCGAGTTGGTAAACGGGCATCAAATACAAAAATTGCGATGGAAGAAATAACATCAATCCGAATGCTAGGATTTTAAAATAGGCTTATTTTTTAATACTAGAAGCATTGACTGCTAAAAGCCGACTTTACAATTAATTCCATTTTAATAGCAAGTGAACGAAACAAAACACACCAGGAAAAGGAGGAGGTAATCCAACTTTCCAATGGTGTGTTTTAGTAGATGGGAAAGTGTAAAACTTTCCTATCTGTATGAGTGCGGTCTTTGGCGATTCGCCTAAGGCTTGCACTTTTAAATATATTTTTTCTGTTAGTTAAAGTGCGTTAACTGCTGGCAAGCAAGTAACATGACAGAAACAATTTAGGTCTACCGTTAGGCAGATTCCAGTAGCAAGTAATGGTTCTGTGCATTGATGAACAGGACTTTTTGGATCTTTGTCTGCATCATTTGGATCTCTTAATAATTCAAGTGTAGCACAACAATCTTTGTCGACACTCTTAACTCTAAAGAAAAAGCTGGATGTCATATGGCCAATATCATTTGGATGTGCACCATACCCTTTAAATGGTTTACAACTATCCTTACAGTACAAAATCACCGGTACCGTATCCAACCCATTGCCTGAATCCCTCTCTCCTAATAAATCACTAATTGATTGTTCGCAACTTGTGTCACAGCAATTCTCTACAACATCCGTTTGTGCGTCAACGATATCTTTTAGAATATCACATACGCAGTTACCTGTTTCAAACCCTTTTCCACAACCCATGAATTATATCTCCTTTCAAGATTGAAATTGACTTAGTTGTCTTTACTAGAATATGTCTTTAGGGTTGGATTGTGTGGGCATTCATCTTTATCTGAAGACATTTATTAGAAAGAAATAAGGGCTGATAACGACACCCAGTGAATTAACCTTACATAGACTGCTAATGAGACAAATCTGTAAAGGAGTGTATGAAGGTGTCTGAAAAAAAACAGGTTATCCATGTTAAGGATTTAGTGATTAAAGCAGATAATGTAATTATTGAAGGGACACAGCAACAGCAACGACGTCGTGATCCATTCTTTGGTCGTTATATAGAAGATGACCGGAGTAAGGATGTGGAAGCTGCGCAGGATGTTGAACACAAACCCCAGGAAGAAAATAAGGATGATGATGGTGAGGATGAGGATAAAGAAAGTGAACCTAGGTTTGAAAGAAGACCTTTTTCTTGGTTTTAAGCAACTATATTTAGCTGCTTTTCTTTTTAGCAGATAGGAAACCACCATGGCTCGCCTTGAGCGAGCCACCATTTACCATAAAAATGAATTTGTTTTCATACAAAAGTATAAACTTTCTAAAAAGTAAATGACATATTTCACTGAAAATAGGGTATAGTTAAATAAGAAGGTATAAGAGGGAGTATAAAACTTTCCTATATGCATAAGTAGGGGCTCTGCCATTTACCGAAAGCTTGGATGCCAATTTTTCTAAAAGATTATTTTTTACTAGTAGCCGAATGCACGTAAACGCTTTGGATATATATATCATATTTTACGGGGGTGTAACCATTGGGATACATTTTACCAATAACAAATCACCAATATAATGCTTATCAAAACCGTATCATGGAAGATAAACGAATTCCTCAAAATGTAGAAAAGCCATTTAAAGTTGTTTTAGAAAAGCGGCATCAAGAGTTAACGAAAGAATATGATCGCTTGCATCGTCCGATGGATATACAGGCTAACAAACACGAAAAACTAAATGCGGAGAAAATATATAATCAATTAACAGGGAAAGGAACACATTTTAACAAAATTATTTAGAATATTTAACAAAAATATTTTTAGCAGATAGGCAATTATAAAACTCACCTACTGCATAGATGTCTTCCGCCTACCCATTAAAAGGCTTAGCGAATGCCAAGCCCACTAGGTGTACTCGTGCTACAGTAGCATATAGCAACAACATATACGAAAACCACCTTATTCAAGTAAGGTATGATGGATAAGTGGCTGCAGTTATTGCGGCCTATTTACTTATCGAATTTTTGATGGTTTCTGTTTACAAAAGGCAATATATACAGCATTTTCCCCTGTGTGTACTCAGCATAAAACACTTCTTCAACGGTCTCGAAACCTTGTACGTTTAATTGTTGAAGCAGCCATTCTTCTGTAAGGCTACTTTCCGTGAGGTTATCATAAATTATCTCGCCATCATTGATAAGTGTTGTAGAAATATGAACGTCTTCTGGTTCAACTGTTACATTCAAGTCTGCTTTGGTAGGAGGTTGATAAGGAGACTTCTTCAAAACCGATACTGTTCCATTTGTTTCCAGGATTGCGTGTTCAACTTCCTCAATAGAAAAAACATCTTTTCCTCTTAATAAATTTTTTAGCTGATGTATATCAAGTCGATTTTTTTTCATAACATCACGAATTAGCTCTCCCTTATATATGACAATAGCTGGACTTCCTTCTATTAATGCACGTGTCCGTTTATATTTCTGTGTAATTATTTCTGTAGAAAGGAGTAGACTGCCCCATAAAATAATGACGAAAGCAATCTCAGGTATACCTGCTTTTTCGTCAAATAAAGCATTCCCTACTAACTCCCCCAGGATAATAGCCGCAATAAAATCAAACGGAGTTAATTGTGAAATTTGCGTTTTTCCGAGAACTTTTGTCAATAGAAATAAAGCAAAGAAACCAAATATAGTTTCATATAGCATTGGTAAAAATTCGTTCATCGGTATATTTCTCCCCCTTTACGTATTTACCTCTTACCATAACCGAAAATGAAAAAGTAATTCATGGAGGAGAAAAGTAGAAAACTTAGCATTCGTTAAAGGGATTCTTAGAAAGTGTTCTTTGCTTTGTTAGGCAGCTAATTATTACTGCAAATAGGAAAGTTTTCCTATTTGCCAAAAAAGAGTTCGTTATGTAAAGGACATAACGAACTCTTTTTGGGATTTATTTAGCCTGAATCTTTGGTAACTTTTTAACCATGGTTACATGAGGAATTCCGGCGTCCATAAACTCACCAGATATGGTTTCATAACCTAACTTTTGGTAAAATTCTACTGCATGTGTTTGACCGTTTAATTTGGATTTTTCATACCCATCGTTTGTAATTGCGTCTTCCATTTCACGGATGAGTTCTTTGCCATGCGATTTTCCGCGATGGTCTTTTAATACACAAATACGTTCAAGTTTTCCATAACCATTCACGTATCGTAGACGACTTGCTGCTATTGGTTGTCCGTTTAGGTAACCAATAAAGTGGGTCGATGTGTCATCATGTTCATCAAGTTCTTCTTCAGCAGGCACCTCTTGTTCTTCTACAAATACTGTCGTTCGGATGTTATACGCTTGTTCAATCTCTTTTGTTGTCTTAGCAATTTTTACATTCACTATACATATTCCTTGCCAAAGACAAATGTTTCATGTACGGACCATGACCCATTATCCAACTGATATAATAATTGAAAACGGTCAATTTCATCCTCATATTGTGTGCCTCTCATTTTCAGACTACCGAACACATCGGAATACTCGTCATCCGGAAGTTCTTGCGCGATTGTAATATGCGGAACGAATGAATACTCCTGATTTTGTGGAAATTTACCTTGGTGCATTTTATCGTAAAGATCAATAAGTTCTTGTATAGGTTCCACTTTTAGATAAATTGTATTTGTAACAGGTGCAAAGGTACTAACCTTGTTAACATGAATCATAAACGGGTTAAATTCGTTTGCTATTTGTTTAAGCTCTGTTACCAATTCATCGATTGTGCTGTCATCTGCCTCAAATGGTTGCTTTAATGTAATGTGTGGTGGAATCAAATCATAACGAGGATCATAACGCATTCGGTATGAATTAGCTTCATCTTGAACTGATTTTGATGGAAAAATTGCGATACCATATTTCATAATTAAAAACCTCCTAATATTATTATGACAGTTTGACAGTTACTGTAGTTAGCTATACATAGATTATGGATATCATTATAACAGAAATTTCAACTAAAAGTGAGATTATATTTCAACTTTTCAAAAAATGTATAAAAATTACGCGAACATGGAAGCTAATACACGCTTCATATCTTTTTGCCAATATTTCCATGTGTGTTGGCCTTCTTCTAGTTCATGGTAGATATAGTTAACCTCTTTTGCTTCTAGGAGGTCATTTAATTTTCTGTTCGGTGTTAGAAAATCTTGTTCATCACCATCTGTTGTATCCACAGTTGTTTCTGCTGTACCGATTGTGTGGTACATATCAATAGAGTGGATGTCTTTAGCGTTTTCCACTGCTTCTAAAACCTGTTCATCAACATAAGGGGATTGCATGATTACTTTACCGAAAGTGTTAGGGTATCTTAATGCAGTCATTAAGGCTAGTGTACCAGCAAGTGAATCTCCCATCAATGCACGTGATTTCCCCATATGGTAGGTCGGAAGTTCTTCGTCGAGCAATGGGACAACCTCATTTACCAAAAATTTAATGTATGCTTCTTGTTGTTCACCACTTGGATGATATTTCTTTTTACGATCGTATCGATCCTGGTAATGAATTCCAACAAAAACAGTATTTGATATCTCCTCACTATCATGCATTCTATCGCTAAGCGTTGCAATTCTTCCCATTTGAAAGTAATCATTCCCGTCCTGCATAATACAAATATTATATTTGTACAGTGGTGAAAATGCTTCTGGTTGGTATAACTTTAATGTCATCGTTTCATTTAAATAGTTGCTGTTAATTTCTCTTTCAATCATAGAACCTTTTCTACCCATTACGACACCTCAATTAATTACGTAAAAATTTCCCAATTAGGTTGGGATTTACGAACTCCATTATAGACCTATCAATTGGCTTTATCTAATAATTGGCCTCTGTATAATTGGTTGTATTTTCCTTTTACTCTAAGTAGCTCATCATGCGTGCCTTTTTCAATAATTTCGCCGTGCTCCAACATAATGATCTTGTCGGCTTCTTGAATGGTATTTAGACGATGGGCAATCACGAAACTGGTTCGCTCGTGCATTAAACGTTTTAATGCTTCTTGTATTTTCAATTCGGTAATGGTATCGATATTACTTGTTGCTTCGTCCAGAACTAGAATGGAAGGCTCGGCGAGCAATGCCCTGGCAATAGTCAAAAGTTGTTTCTGCCCTTGACTGATTCCGCTGCCTTCATGATCAAGAATGGTATCATATCCTTCTGGTAAGCGAATAATGAAATCATGGGCGTTAGCGTCTTTTGCGGCATCAAGGACGTCTTGATCGGTTGCATCTAAGCGTCCGTAACGGATATTCTCACGGATTGTATTATGGAACAAGAAGGAATCCTGTAACACGAATGCCATATGTTGCCTGAGACTGGAGCGTTTAATGTCTTTTATATCCGTACCATCCAACGTTATTTTCCCATCATCATAATTATAAAAACGGGAAATCAGATTAATAATCGTTGTTTTACCTGCCCCTGTATGGCCAACAAACGCTACGGTCTCCCCAGGTTTCGCGTCAAAGCTCACATTTTTTAGAATAGGCGTCTCTTCATAGGCAAACGAGACGTTCTCAAAAGCCAAATGTCCATTTGTGGTAGAAAGTTCACTTGCTACGTCTTCATCTTTTTCTTCCTGTTCTTCGTCGATCACATTAAACACGCGCTCTGCCCCCGCTATGGCGGAAAGGAGCATGTTAAATTGATTGGATAATTCATTTAATGGTCTCGTGAACTGACGGGCATATTCGGTGAATATAACGATAACACCAACCGTGATATATCCATTAATAGCAAGGATACCCCCGACCAGCGCTATTAAACCAAAACTAAGGAAATTCAACATATTCATTACTTTAGGAATGAATCCAGCAATCGTTTGCGCCCAAAATCCAGTATGCTTTAGGTCTTCATTTCTTTCGGCAAACTCATTAATAACATGGTCTTCTTGAGAGAAAGTCTTCACAATATGCTGCCCAGAAACAATTTCCTCGACATAACCGTTAACTTCACCTAAGTTTTTTTGCTGTAATTTGTACAGGGGACCAGTTCGCTTTGTAATCCACTTTATAGCGAAAAGCATTAATGGAATAATTGACATGGTAACCAGCGTTAATACTGGGCTGAGTGTGAGCATTACAACCAAAGTCCCAACTAGCATTAATATGCTTGAAAAAATTTGAATAACTGATTGGTTTAATGTGTTGTTTACATTATCGATATCATTGGTTAGCCTGCTCATTAATTCACCGTGCTGACGCTTATCAAAATAGGAAATGGGTAGACGATGAAATTGACGGAATAAATCAGTCCTAAGCGCGTATACCGTATTTTGTGCGACACCTATCATCCAAAAGTGTTGCAGGAAAACGGATAGGGAATGAAACAAATAAATGATAATTAACCAGATTAACAGAATACCAAGCCCTGAACTTTCCTGCGTAATGATAAATTCATCAATTGCCATACCAACCATATATGGACCAAGCAATGCCATTGCTGAACTAATGAATACCATGAATATTACCATCAACATTTTCCCACGCTGTCTAGCTAGATAGAGAGAAATGCGTTTTATTGTTCCAAACATATTCTTTGGTTTTTTTCTATTATCTGTTGAGACATTATCTACTGGAATCCGCTCATATTGAAAAGGCTCTTTTAGTTTATTGTTTCGCATATGCGTACTCCTTTCCAAATTGGGACTCCACAATTCTGCTATAAAGATCAGAAACTTTTAGTAGCTCGTCATGTGTATCAATTTCCAGAACCTTACCGTTGTCCATTAGTAAAATACGGTCCGCACTGCTGGCTGTTGAGATTTTTTGTGTAATAATCAGCGTGGTGCAATGGTAATCTTGTATGGCTTCCAGTAGAAGGGATTCCGTAGCTAAATCAAGTGCACTTGTGCTATCATCCAGCAATAGAATTTTCGGCTTGCGGATTAACGCACGAGCTATTGAAATTCGTTGCTTTTGCCCTCCTGAAAGGTTAACGCCTTTTTGTCCAATTCTCGTATCATACTGATCTGGAAGGTCTATTATCGTCTCATGGATTTGTGCGTCTTTTGCTGCTTGCACAATCTCTTCAGGTGTTGCACCTTTTTTGCCCCATGCGATATTACTACTAATAGAACCAGAGAATAGTAAAGGGTTTTGTGGTACATAGCCAATGCTTCCGCGAATTTGATCTAATGTATAAGCTGTTATCGGTTTCTGATCAATAAATATTGTTCCTGCACTTACATCGTACAGGTGTGGTATCAACTGAAACATAGTCGTTTTACCAGCACCAGTCGCACCAATAACCGCAAGCTTCTCACCCGGATCAACCGTGAAGGAAATATCTTTCAAGGTTGATTCACTGGCATTAGGATAGGTGAAGGATACATGATCATACTCAATTTTCCCATCTTTAACGGCTGTTTTTGGATCGGTGTCTTTATGGTCAGTTAAATCAACATCCAGTGTAAGAACTTCACTCAGCCTGCTGGATGATGCTTTCATGCGAGAAAAAGCTAATATAATAAATGTAAACATGGAAATAGACATCGACACCCGCATTGCATAGTTAACAATTGTCACAACATCGCCAACGGATGCTTGACCGGCAATTGTCTGTACGCTACCAAACCAAATAATGAAAATTAAGCTGATATTCATTACAAATAATAGAACAGGCATGGACGATTCAACAAATCGAAAGGCCGAACGAGTTGTATTTGCTAAGTTAGCATTTGCTTTTGTAAAACGGTCCTCTTCAAAATTACGTCTGAGAAAAGCTTTAATTAGTCGCATACCTGCAAGGTTTTCCTGCATCACGCGATTTACATGATCCACATTCTTCTGTATTTTACTAAACAACCTGCTCGCAATTCGAAGCACCCACACTAGAAAAATAATGAGTAGCGGTACCGTAACCAGAAATATGAGTGCAAGGCTTGCATTCACGACAAAAGCCATAATAACCCCACCTAATACGATTAATGGCGCTCGTGCCATGATTCGGAGGGCCATGAATATGGTGTTTTGAACTTGACGAACATCATTTGTAAATCGTGTCACAAGACCGGAAGTCGGATATTCATTTAAATTTGAATAGGAGAAATCCTGTATTTTTTCAAATAACTTTTGGCGGATATCATAGCCAAATGCAAAACTTACGTGAGATGAATAAAAGGAATTAAATATTCCTGCAACAAACGCGATCAAAGAGAGGCCTATCATAATACCGCCCCACATTAAAATAGTATTTAAATCTTGATTTGTAACCCCATCATCGATCATCTTTCCCAAAAAGAAAGGAAGGAGCAGATCTGCAGCAAGCTCGACAAACATCAACGCATAAGCAATAACAATGGGGAGCTTGTAAGGCTTCAAAAAGGAAAACGTTTTTTTCATGATGTACCCCCGTATAAATAAATAGACAATTACCTAATCATTATAGTACGAAAACTGGATTATTTCCAGTCGCTTATTTCGAGTAGCGAAACGTTTTCTCAAGGGGACACTGGGTGAAAAAATTCTTAAATTCTTCGTAATTAGGAGTGATTTATCTATGTTTTGTTGAAATTATATTGACAGATATTCGTACATTGTATATAGTATTAAATGTACGAACTACCTAGCACACGATTCCGTAGCTCAGCTGGGAGAGCGCATGCTTGACAGGCATGAGGTCGTTGGTTCGAGCCCAATCGGAATCATTATAAAAGAGTCTGTAATTATTGAGATATCAATGATTACAGACTCTTTTTTTAGCAGATACAAGAGTATAAACTTTCTTACTGCATATAGAGGGAGTATATAATCTTATTCCTTAATAGGGTAGAATATTTAGATAGGTTATTTCTCCTATTTCTACCAATCTGCCCCTTGACTTCTAACCTCTGAGACGAGGCGGCAGCCGAGTTTTTCTCAATATGCAGGAGTAAAGTGGGTTTATCCCACTTTACTAGTAATATTTGTGTTTTTTATCCTTTTCTTTATCCTTTTCTGAAACATCTTCTTGATCTAAATCTGCATTTGAACGAACTTTTGCTTTATAGTCTGCATCAAAATAAACGTCAACATTAACATAAGTGTTTCCATTTTCTGTTACTTTAGTGGTGTTTCTATTATCATAATGTCCATTAGGTTTTCTTTTTCTCCATTGGCCCATTTTATTCCCTCCTTTCTTATGTTTTGGCTGATTTCTAATAAATTGTTGTTTTAGACACAAAATCTATAAAAGACGACGTAATGACAATTCTAGTTGAGAGCAGGTATTCGCTACGGAAACACATTTCGCGCACCTTAGGGCGGCTGGTGAGCCTCCTTGCCCGCGGAAAGCATCCGCCCGAAGCGATCCCGAACGGCGATTATAGCAAATACTTATAGCAAACAGAACTTATGTCATCTTTTATATCTACTTCGACATAGTTAAAAGCAATAATGCTTATGAAAGGTGTCTATGTTTTTAATCCCTTGAGGGACATGGTCTAACAATTAAGAATTCAATCATTTAAAAACTTTATGAAAAAAGGTGTTGACAAACTATTGAGAATTGCATAGAATACAATGTAATATAAAAAAGTTAATTACTTAAATAATTTGGCAATGAGAGGTCACAAATAGTGTTTTATCTCCCTGTTTTAGAGAGCTGATGGTGGTGAGAATCAGTCAAAGATAAGCATGAAGTACAGCCTGGAGCTTCTTTTTCGTAGTAAAGAGAGATCTTTATGAAGAAAAAGACGGTCATTCGATCGTTAACAAAGCAAAGTGGTGAAGATATCCAAGATATGATTCACAACTAGGGTGGTACCGCGATTACAATCGTCCCTACTGGTTAATAAATCAGTAGGGGCTTTTTTAATAGAAAAATTGAATAGATATATAGGCAACGAAAGGAAAACTAGTAGTGTTTTTATCTCCCTGTTTAGAGAGCTGATGGTGGTGAGAATCAGTCAAAGATGAGCATGAAGTACAGTCCTGGAGCTTCTTCTTCGTCGTAAAGAGAAATCGTTATGATGAAGAGGCGGTCATTTTAGATCGTTAACAATTCAAGAGGTGAACAACAAAAGGTTCACAACTAGGGTGGTACCGCGATTACAATCGTCCCTGTCGTTTAAATGTTAGCGACAGGGATGATTTTTTGTTTAAGGGAGTGATGCAGGAAGTTTCTTTTATCAAGGAAGGTAATGAATGGTTATGGTTAAATTTAAAATACAGGAGGAATTACAATGACTGCAAACGAATTACAAGAGCTACGTAATAAAATTGATGAGGTAAATTTACAAATTTTAACGTTATTAAACGAACGTGCAGAAATCGTTCAAGAAATAGGGGAGAACAAGGAAAAGCAAGGAGTAGTCCGGTTTGACCCAGTCCGTGAACGTCAAGCACTTGATTTAATACTTGAAAAGCATGATGGACCTTTTGAGTCATCAACGATTCAGCATCTTTTTAAAGAAATTTTTAAGGCAAGCTTAGAACTTCAGGAAGATGATCATAAAAAAGCGTTATTGGTTTCGCGCAAAGCACGTCCTGAAAATACGATTGTTGATGTTAATGATGAGAAAATAGGTAATGGGGAACAGCAATTCATTATGGGGCCATGTGCGGTTGAAGGTTATGACCAAGTAAAAGCTGTTGCTATAGCAATGAAAGAGCAGGGACTTACATTAATGCGTGGGGGAGCTTTCAAGCCTAGAACTTCTCCATACGATTTCCAGGGGTTAGGAATAGAAGGGTTACAAATATTAAGAAAAGTTGCAGATGAAGTAGGGATGTCAGTGATTAGTGAAATCCTTTCTCCAGAAGATGTCGAAGAGGCTTTGGATTATGTAGATGTTATTCAAGTAGGTGCCCGCAACATGCAAAATTTTGAATTGCTTAAAACGGTTGGAAGAGTGAAAAAGCCAGTGTTACTTAAACGTGGCCTTTCCGCAACCATTGATGAATTTATTAATGCAGCGGAATATATTATTTCACAAGGAAACGACCAGATCATTTTATGTGAGCGTGGTATTCGCACATATGAAAAAGCGACAAGAAACACATTAGATATATCTGCTGTACCAGTCTTGAAGAAAGAAACACATTTACCAGTTATCGTGGATGTAACACACTCTACAGGAAGAAAAGACTTACTCTTCCCAACCGCAAAAGCAGCACTAGCAATTGGAGCTGACGCGGTTATGGCAGAAGTTCACCCAGATCCTGCTGTAGCATTATCTGATTCAGCCCAGCAAATGAACATTCCTGAATTTAATGAGTTCATGAATGATTTAAAAGAGTTTAAAGGTAAATTAGCTTAAAATTAAAGTGCAACTAACCTGATGTGTTAGTTGTGCTTTTTCATGAATAACACATCCTGTCTTTTCCAGTTATAATTAATGTGTATATCAACCATAATAAGATCACTAAAAATAAGGAGTGATATAAATGGGCGAATACACTCGGTTTCATGTTGGGCAAAAGGCACCAAATAATGGGGTATATATAGAAATTGGTGAAACAGGGAGTAATGTGAATGATCCGGAGCAAGTGGAACTTGATGCTGGAGACAAATTCCCTGAAAATTCCAATCAAGACCGTGTATGGATCAATAAAAGAAATTCAACAAAGCCAGGTGTACAAGGACGTCGGTCTAATTAATAGGATTATTTAGTGGTGGGTTACAAACTCCACCACTATCTTATTCAATGGAGTTGTTTACTCCTATGAAAATGAACCATTTTCATCATATTATTGGTAAAGTTTCCATTCATGATTGGCTACCCGCTAACTGCGATAAAAGAGATGTACTCAACGTATATATACATTGAGTACATCTCTTGTGTACATGGAAGTATAGAGGGTAATGCATAACTCTAACCTAAGGACGATTTCGTGGGTACTTTTTATCGTCTTTCATATCGTTTATTTCTTCTTTGCTCTTATTCTTTGATTTTTCCTTTTTTCCTTTTTTGCTCATGAGATACCCTCCTTCTTGTAATGTCAGCGATCATAAGTTATGGATGTTACCTCATTAGACGAGGTCTTCTTCTATAGTTTGAACGGATTGCACGAAAAAATGTATGGATAGTATATACAATGGTATTGCAAAATTTACTGTTAATCATCGAAATAGGAATATTGACCGTGGGCATAATAGTAATGCAAGTAACTATTGTTTGAGGAGGTTCTATTCGTGTCAGAAGAAAATAAAAATCGCAATAAAGATAAAAATAAACAGAGAAACGTAATTAAATATGATACACAACCGAAGCATGAGAAGAACGATACAGAGTTAGCAAGCGATAGTGAGTTTCTTAATTTAGAAAATAAGAAAAACAAAAGAAAACGATAAAAAATCGAGTGGTAGCGCATTTTTTCATGCATGCGCTACCGTTTTATATGGTCGAGCAATTAGAATCCATTATAAAGATATCTCTCCTTCATTACGTAATGTTTAAATCTTTCTAAAAACGCTTTTGATAAACGAAGATATGTTTAAAGAGCCTTCTTTTTCTCTGTTCTGTTATTATAATGAGAGAATATATTTTTAGATTATAAAGGATGATTTAGTTGGCTGATACACATGTTTTTTCTAAAGGCGAGGAAATTGCTAATACGATTACCCATGGGATTGGGGCAGTCTTAAGTCTTGCGGGACTAGTGATTTTAATTGTGTTTTCTACGTTACATGGTACGGGTTGGCACGTTGTGAGTTTCACTGTTTTTGGTGTGACGATGTTTATTTTATATATATCCTCCACATTTGTACATGCGTTACCACCAGGTAAGGCAAAAGATTTGTTTGAGATATTTGATCACTCTGCCATCTATTTATTTATTGCTGGAACCTATACACCTTTTACGTTTATCGTCATACAAGGTGCACTGGGCTGGACAATGTTTGGAATTGTGTGGGGCCTTGCGATAGCTGGAGTGGTTTTTAAATCGTACTTTGTTAAAAGATTTCTATTTACCTCGACGTTCCTGTACATTGTAATGGGGTGGATGGTTATCCTTGGATGGAATGAGATTGTTGATAACTTACATATAAATGGTGTGATTTTACTAGTAATAGGTGGGCTCTTTTATACGGTTGGCGCTATCTTTTATGTGTGGCGAGGCTTTAAGTACCATCATATGGTATGGCATTTATTTGTCATAGCAGGAACAACAGCCCACTTTTTCTGTGTATTGATCTATTTATTGCCATAGAAAATATTTTTGTGAATGTATTTTTACTTGGCCACACGAATGTTAAAATCTCATTATTAACGGGTAAATGGGTTTGTAAAAACAAGTTACCATATTTTTGCTTTCACTGGGCATGCTAAAAGGAATTCTATTTAAAGAAGGGAGGTGGTTCGGGTGGCTTTACCCTTACTTGAAAATGATACAGCAGCTTCCATGATACAATCATTGAAAGAAGGAAGTCAGGAAAACTTTCAAACCATTGTACATGAATTACAACCATATGACTTGGCGCAACATTATCAGTATTTGCCAGTTAAGCACCGAAATAAATTTATTCTTTTTTTAACAGATGAACAACTAAAAGAATTTATAGAAGAGCTGGAAAATGACGATCAACTAGAAGTGCTTCAAAAACTAGGAGTCGAAAAATCGACAACAATCCTTGATTTGATGGAAAATGATGAATTGGCCATATTACTAGAGGACCTAGAACCGGAGAAAGTGGAAGAACTCCTATCTGAGATGAAAAAAGAAGAAATTGAGATCGTAAAGAACCTCATGAACTATCCACCTGAAACAGCTGGTCGGATTATGAACACTCGATTTGTCTGGATAAATCATGATTATACAATCAGAGAAGCAGTTGATAAGTTAAAACATTTTGCTGAACTCGCGGAATACCTCAATTATCTTTATGTCATCGATGAACAGAAGAAACTCGTCGGTGTAGTCTCTTATAAGGACTTATTACTAGCAGATTTAGAGGATAAAGTGAAAAACATTATGTTGAGTAGGCT
Organism: Virgibacillus natechei; assembly: GCF_026013645.1. Taxonomy (NCBI): domain Bacteria; kingdom Bacillati; phylum Bacillota; class Bacilli; order Caryophanales; family Bacillaceae; genus Virgibacillus; species Virgibacillus natechei. The sequence goes on from NZ_CP110224.1 coordinate 1,417,117, forward strand.
CGTTAAAGTTAATGTACATACCGATCAAGAAGAGGTGGCTAAATTAATTAGTCGATATGACTTTGTATCCATTCCGGTTATTGAAGAGGATAACACGTTGGCTGGTGTTGTCACCGTTGATGATGTAATTGATGTCGTTATTCGAGAAGCAAATGAAGACATCGAAAAGATATCTGCTGCTGGTAAAGCAATCGACTTTGAAACAAAACCAATAATCGCTTCCTATCGTCGTCTGCCGTGGCTTATTTTATTGTTATTTATCGGACTAGTGTCTGGTAGCATTATTAGTGGATTTGAAGCAACATTGGATCAAGTTGTAGCACTAGCCTTCTTTATGCCTATGATTGCGGGGATGACTGGTAACACAGGAACCCAATCATTAGCAGTTGTCGTACGAGGGTTGGCTACCAATGACTTGAACTTTAAGCAAGTACTAAAATTAATTATTCGTGAACTTTGGGTAGGCATTATTATTGGTATTGTTTGTGGTATCTTGATTTTATTAATAGCCTATGTATGGCAGGGGAGTTTTCCCTTGGGAATAGTTGTTGGTGGATCCTTATTGCTGACATTAATTATTGGGACATTAGCCGGAACAATTATTCCACTTATTCTATATAAATTCAATGTAGACCCAGCAGTAGCTTCTGGGCCACTTATCACTACGATAAATGATATATTGTCCCTGCTTATTTACTTTGGCTTCGCTACAATGTTTATGGATCGGTTATTGTAGGTTCAATTCAGCAAAAATACCCTCTGGGGGAAAATTAACAAGGTTTTTTTCATTCTAGACGTATTACAACCCTTTATATGATGCAACGAAAAAAAGAACCATCGTTAGGTTATTTGACAATAAAAAATCAGGAATATCGATCAAATGGTAATTGATTTGATCGATATTCCAAGTCAGATTTCTTTTGATGAAATAGGTAAAAACAACTTAACTCCTCGTTTATTGAATGGTAATAGCTTACTATCTGTAATTAAGTGGCTAATATAACCAATAAGGCATGTATAGAAAATTCCATTAATCCCAAGGGATCTTTCTAGGTGGGAAGCAATAATTCCGAAGAACACTACACCCACTATCGAATGGGTATAGCTGCGATGCGGAACGAAAGAGGCGATTAAAATATATATTCCAAACAGCATCAGCCACGTTTCCTGTAAGGAAGAACCTCCTGCAATCACGCCGATACCGGTAATGGTTAACATATGTTTTTGTTTAATTGATGATGAAAGAATAATCATCCCCAGTCCGATGCCAATACCCACATACCTATCAGTACTGACGCCCTCATAGAAACTATAAATAATCATCAGTACCCCGATCAACTGAGCAACTGTTTGAATCATCTTGTGGGATAGCGTCATTTTACCACGAAGCTTCCCATCAACATCTAGATCGGGTATTAACCCTGAAACACCTCCTAGTCCAACTAAAAGGAGTGTTGAAGAAGGACTGGAATCAAAAGTGCTCGCTACAATGAATCCTGTTGCTGCTCCGATTGCTGCATGTGTTGTACCATTCACGTTTAATCCACCTTTAGAAAACTAGTCTTATCGCCAAGCTTTATTTTACTATAAAACAGATGTTTTGTTTAGGATAATTTTTACACTTTTTGAATTTTCCATTGTAGTTATAGGAAGAAATTATATTTTGGCAGATAAGAAAGCATATTACTGCAACTAAGGCATTAACCGACAGGCTTGGTAAATGCCAAGTTTTCTAAAATATGATAGGATAAACAAAAGGCTCATAGGAGGATGCAGGTATGAAGGAAATAACAGCGAAAGAACTAGGGAAAAAGGTGAAAGATGGAGAAACAGTTAACATTATTGATGTGCGCGAAGATGAAGAAGTAAGAGAAGGAAAAATCCCAGGAGCAGCTCATATTCGTTTGAGTGAAATCCCAGAACGTTTAGATGAAATAGCCAAAGAAGAACATCATTATATGGTCTGTCGTTCTGGTGGCAGAAGTGGAAAGGCTAGTGAATTTTTGAAAGAGCAAGGATATGACGTAAGCAATATGGTTGGTGGAATGTTGGAATGGGAAGAAGAAGTAGAGAAAGAGAAGTAGGAGAAACAAAAAACCAGTAAAAGTATTGATTATTCTCTCTTGAACACAATGCACATACTATTCAGAAATGGGGATACGCTATGGGAAGGGGTTACGTACGCCGAAGATAGTTTCCCGGCCTCTACTTCTCCTTAATTCATGGAAAAACCTTTCGGGAGGGTCATTATGTTGTATCTACTATGTTTGATTCCACCGCTTGCGGTGCTGGTAACAGGACGTCCAATTCAAGCAATATTAAATTTTCTCTTAACATTAGCGTTTTATATCCCGGGTGTCATTCATGCGGTATTAGTTGTGAATGAACATAAAGCAGATAAACGGATGAAGAAGTACGCAAAGTAATCAAAAGATTTAGTGATAAAAGAATATATAATTAATAAGCCACCTTGAATGGTGGCTTTTTGTCATGGTGCGAATAAACCTATACAATTAGTTGCACACCCTATATGTTAAACTATAAAGGAACCCTAAATCCCTATTTCATACATTTAGACTTTTTAATAGATATTTATGGTACAGGTTCACTACACTTTTGTATTATACTAGGGAAAGAACTTCCTTAGGTGAAAGGTTAGCAACGTTTTTTCCTCAAACTTTTCTATTATTCTCCAAGAACTCTTACAACGTAAGACAACCTCGGGTGAAAAAAGTCATAAACAAAATCGAAAGGAGAGAGAGTGATGAAATTATTTCATACAGCGGATTGGCATTTAGGAAAGCTCGTACAGGGGGTATACATGACCGAAGATCAGCGCTATATACTCGAAAATTTTATCCGTGCGGTTGAAGAAGAAAAGCCGGATGCTGTGATTCTTGCGGGCGATTTATACGATCGTGCGATACCACCGACTGAAGCGGTACACTTGTTGGATGAGGTGTTAGAAAGAATTGTTTTAAAACTGAAAACGCCCGTTCTAGCAGTGGCGGGGAACCACGATAGTCCGAGCAGGTTAAATTTCGGGAGCAGTATCATGCAGCACAATGGCTTTCATATCGTCGGCAACATCACGAAGGAAATGGAGCCGGTTATCCTACATGATGAGCACGGAGAAGTGCATTTCCATCTCGTTCCATATTGCGACCCAAGTGTCGTTCGTAATGTTTTCGCAGATGATGAGATTCGTACCCATAATGATGCGACAGGTAAAATAGTAGAAACCATCAAGCAAAATATGGACACCAATAGTCGCCATGTATTTGTGGGACACGCTTTCGTCACACCATTTGGGGAGGAAAAAGAAAATACAAGTGATTCCGAGCGACCACTTTCCATTGGGGGAGCTGAATATGTGGATGGCCATCATTTTGCGCCGTTTCATTATACAGCACTCGGCCACCTGCATAAGAAACATTATGTCATCCATGAAACTATTCAATATTCCGGCTCCATTGCGAAATTTTCCATATCAGAAGAACATCACAATAAAGGATTTAACGTTGTTGAGATGGATGAAAGCGGCAATGTGTCGATTGAGAGGCGTTTACTACCTCCAAAACGAGATATGCGCACAATTGAAGCGACAATGGAAGATTTATTAACCTTTCCGGTCAGTGAGGACTATGTATTTGTCCGTTTAAAGGACGAAGCTCCCGTTCTTTCACCAATGGAAAAAATTAGATCTGTCTTCCCAAATGCCATGCACGTCGAACGAAATCACTATTTCTTATCGCATGCATCCAACGAAGAAACGAAATCGGTCAATCGAAGCAAAATGAGCGATTTGGATCTTTTCAAAGCCTTTTATAAGGAAGCAAAAGGTGCAGATCCCTCTGAAGATACGGAAGCGATATTTAAAGAAGTGCTAGATGAACATTTACGAGATGAGAATGAAACTGTAACAGATAGGGAGCATACGAAGCCGATTACCAATTAAGTAGTATAGTAGAAAGGAGAGAATGCATTGAAACCACTTAGACTGACAATGACAGCATTTGGACCGTTTAAACATACTGAATCGATCGATTTCCGCGAACTAAAAGAGAATAATCTATTTGTCATTTCTGGCAATACTGGCGCTGGTAAAACAACGATATTTGACGGCATTTGTTTTGCCTTATATGGGAGTGCCAGCGGAACAGACCGTGAAGATACGAAGATGCTCAGAAGTGACTTTGCCGAAGATAATACGCATACGTCGATTGAGCTGGAATTTGAATTAAGAGGGAGAAATTATCGTATTCTCCGTCAATTGGGACATGTGAAAGCAGGGAATAAATCGAAGACAGGTGAGAAATATGAATTCTTTGAAAAAGTCGATGACAAAGAGATCCCTTGTGTCGATCGGCAAATGGTTTCTGAAATTGATAAGAAAGTAGAAGCCATCATTGGCCTAACGCAAGACCAGTTTAAGCAAATTGTAATGCTTCCCCAGGGAGAATTTCGTAAACTATTAACTTCTGAAACGGAAAATAAAGAAGCAATTCTGCGCAAAATATTTAAAACAGAATCCTACAAGCAAATGAATGAGCGTTTGAGAAATAAGAAAGATAACGTCAAAGAAGACTTTATGAAACTAGCACAAAAGCGAGACCATTATATTCAAAATATACCGGCTGCATTACCACAACGAGAAGAATCGTCCTTGTTTAAAGTGCTTGCAGAGGAACATCACAATGTCAATCAGGTTATTGCTGGATTAGAGGAAGAAACGCTGTTTTACCATAACCAGATCACAATCGATCAGCAAAACTATGATGCTAAATACAAAGCACATGGAACCAAGCAAACCGAATTTTACGCGGCTAAGACGTTAAATGATCGCTTCCAAGATCTGGACACAAAGGAAAAAGAGTTGAAGGAATTACAGGAACAAGTCCCAGCCTTTAAATCAAAAGAAAAACAACTGGTATCTGCTGATAGCGCAAGTACGATAGAAGTGTACGAGAAACAAGCAGCTGGCGTGCGACAGGAAGAGAAAGAAAAGGCCAGTGCGCTAGAGAAAGCGAAAGCAGCTGAGAAAATGGCGGAGGAAACCCTTACAAAAGCACAAGCCATCTATACACAAGAAGAAAATAAAAAACAAGAGCGAGAAAACGCCAGCAAGAAATTGGATCAGTTGCAAGGGTATCTACCAGTTGTTAAAGACATCGAGGCGCGAAAGAAGCAGCTGGAAGAACTTAAATACAACGAAAATCAAACGTTTAAAGAACTGGAAAACGTTAAACCAATTTTAAAAGAAAAAAACGACGCGTCTGAAGCGTATACGAAGCAGATCAACGAACTAACAGAAGCGGTTGATCAACAACCTGAAAAACAGGAACACCTTAAGGAAATGGGCGATCAAGTAAATGTGTTAAAGGATTTTCTCAAATTAAAGGAAGATCAAGCGACCAATGAGAAAGATATTGAGCAGAAAGAAGCCGCCTATCGCACCATTAAATCCACATACGACCAAGTCGAACAGGAGTGGATGAATAATCAGGCAAGCTTACTTGCTGCGCACTTACATGATGGGGAATCTTGTCCCGTGTGTGGAAGTCAAGAGCACCCAAATAAAACAGCTAATCAAGCGACAACAACGACGAAAGAGCAACTCGAAGCACGTAAAAAAGAACTCGATGAGAAAGACAGCCAGTATCGTGATGCGGTCGCCAAGCATAAGACAAACGTTTCCCAACTAAAAGATAAAGAAGAAGAACTCACACGATTTAAGATTGCCCCAGCAGATGCACAGGTAGTTCATGACCAACTGATGGAAAAAGGAAAACAGTTAAAAGCAGAAGTAAATACCATCAAGCATAAACGAGATGAGCTCAAAAAAGTAAAAGAAACCCATGAAAAAGAAAATAAAGTCATTAAACAACTCGAAGCAAAGAAAGAAAACCTAGAAAAGGCATACCAAGAACAAACGACCTCCTATCAAACGGCTAAAGCTGTGTATGATGAGAGGGTGCGAGTCATCCCGGAAGAAGTACGCGTCCTGTCTGAATTGGAAAAACAGATTAAGGAAACAGAAGCACTCAAACGAAGGTTAGAAAAGGCATGGGAACAAGCCCAAATTAGCTTACAGCAAGCAAAAGAAGAACAGACAAAGGCTTCCGCTAATCAGACACACACAGCAAAACAGCTTGAGGAAACAAAAGAAAGACGAATAAAGGAAGAAAATCGGTTTTACGAAACATTGCACGATGCGGACTTTGAATCCGAAGAAGCATATCAGCAAGCCAAAATACCGGAAGCCGATCGCAAACAATTAAAAGAAGCGATCCAGCAATTTAAAGAACAGAAATTAATGATAACCGAACGCGTGAATGAGTTAAGGGAATCCTTGAAGGATAAATCAAGAGTGGACGTAACGGCAATTGAAACAGAATTAGCCCAATTAAAACGCGACTACGAATTAGCATTAACTCAGTTAAATCTATCAAAAGATTACCACCAGGAAACCATTGATCTAAAAGCTAATATCAGCGACGCAAACGAACAAGTGAAAGGGCAGGAGAAACAACTAGCAACTATTACAGATTTGTATGACGTCCTCCGAGGGCAAAACAGTCAGAAAATATCCTTTGAGCGCTACTTGCAAATCGAGTATCTGGAACAAATCATAGAAGCTGCCAATGGACGCTTAAAGGGGCTATCTAATGGGCAATTTTATCTCATTCGCAGCGACCGCCAAGAATCACATGGTAAACAAAGTGGCCTCGGACTCGACGTCTATGATGCCTATACCGGACAAACACGTGACGTTAAAACACTATCAGGAGGAGAAAAATTCAACGCCTCCCTCTGTCTTGCACTTGGAATGTCTGACGTTATCCAAAGTTTCCAGGGCAATATATCTATTGAAACCATGTTCATCGATGAAGGATTCGGCTCACTCGACGAAGAATCCTTAAACAAATCAATCGACACCTTGATCGACCTACAACAAGCAGGTCGGACCATCGGCGTCATCTCACACGTTCAAGAGTTGAAATCAATCTTCCCAGCTATACTTGAAGTTTCAAAAGAGAAGGAAGGCTATAGTAAGACGGCGTTTTTGGTTAAGTGATGAGGGTCTTAAATAAAATGGAGGAGAAATTAGAGAAAGCATTTATATTATGAAGGCTAATATGAAGCGTTAGGACTGACTTTTTAGTCAAGTCTCGATAGATTCGGAGGAAACTTTAATTTGGACAAGAAGTCTTGTAGATAAAAATCTGCAAGGCTTTCCTTTATGATTTTAATCTTGAAAAACATGGTAAGATTGAATGGAGTAGGGTTACTTTTTTAAGAAGAGGTAACATAAAGTTATTTTAGGTAATTGGAAACATTACTGTTACAATTTTTCAGAATATATGAAATAATAGGTGTTAGTATATAGATGCTACAGATATTTTAATACAAAAGGCTAAATAGATCCGTTCATAACGAGAAAGGAAGTTATTATGCTTATTTTGACGGAAAAGGAAATACAAAATCATTATGTAATGAAGGATGCGATATCTGATTTAAAGAAAGGACTAAATTCGAAAAAACAAGGCCTTATCACGAATCCCCATCGGACGGTGATTGAAATTCCAGATAACCAAGCATCCGTCCTATATATGCCAGGCGCGGAATTATCACAGAAGATAGCGTCGGTAAAGGTAGTGTCCATATTTCCTAAGAATCCCAAGCACGGAATGCCAACCACTCAAGGAATCCTAATGTTGACGGATGCGCAGACTGGCAAGCATCTGTGTATGATGAATGCATCGTATTTAACTAGGTTACGAACGGGAGGTCTTAGTGGTATTGCAACGGAAAAACTAGCAAGAAAGGATGTAAAAACATTAGGCGTTATAGGTACCGGAGCAATGGCGTTTGAACAGGTTTTAGGTGTTCTGGAAGTACGTGATATTGACAAAATAAACCTGTTTAATCGAACCCAGGAGAAGGCAGAACAGTTTAAAGAAAGACTGATTGATTTTGGTGTAAAACAGCCCATTACAATCGCTGCAAATGCAGATGAAGTTGTGCAAGCAGCAGATGTTATTTGTTGTGCTACTCGGTCAAACGAGCCCGTTTTTAATGGGGATTTGCTTAAAGATGGTACACATATAAATGGTGTGGGTTCTTATTTGCCCCATATGCAAGAAGTAGATTTAACAACGATTCAAAAAGCATCAAAGATTGTAGCAGATGATTTGAAAGGTGTTGAGGAAGAAGCAGGGGAGCTTATTCATGCAGATCGTGAAAGTGATTGGAGTTTCACTGACCTTTATGGAGAGCTCAGTGGATTACCTGATCATAATGGATTAGTACGAGAAAATGATAAAGAAATTACGTTTTTCAAATCAGTCGGTGCAGCTTATTTTGATTTGGTTGTGGCAATTGGTATCTATAGTAAATTGCAGGAAATAGGGGTGGGGAGTGAGGTCGAGGTTTAGAATTCTCTATCTTAGTTTGAGCCAGGATATACGGACCGTCTAATAATACGTTATAAATAATTTCAAGAGCAGGGGAGGTGCATCATTATCAAGGTAAAATAGAATAAAGCTGTAAATCCTTATAAATAAGGGTTTACAGCTTTAATGCTTTATTTTACAGGACCTTTCGTGATTTCAGTAAGTTTAGAATTGATGGCAAAAATTTTTGTGTTAACATCTGTGATTCCGAATCCAGCCAATCTTTTGGCGTGCATCTTAAAATACTTTTCAGCTGTTTCTTTTGTTTCGAAAATATAAATTCCTCCAGCTTCGTTTGTTTCTGGGCTTTCTGTCCATATTTTCCATATGAAACCTTCTTCTTCGTTAATACTTTTTGCTAAATCAGAAAACGCCTCAGCCATCTCATTCCCAAAGGGGCCTTGCAAATTAAAATCAACTTGTAATACGTGTGGCATCGGTATCCTCCTTTTGTAATTAATTTTTCACTATATATGTTTCCCCTAAAATTTCCTTCGCTTGATAACCATTTGATGAAAGCTCTTTTTCAACCAGTGCGTTAACACCCGTCTTTTCAACATCGTACATGACTTCTATCTCTTTTGAAAATAGAAGTTTTTCTTTTTCAAGCAAGCTAGAAAGGGGTGGTTGTTGGCTTGGTTGTAGCTCTTCTGCATTCAGTATTTGTTTTAGTCCTGTCACATAGTTTTCCAATGAGCGAGCGCCGACAATCTTTACGCCTTTATTCTGCTCATTTACCATGACAATGGTTGGAAAACCTCTAGCACCAAGGTTTGCAGCAAGAGCGAAATCTTCATTTAATAATTGCTGTCCGCTTGGTAGTTCCGCTTCATTAACAATTTCTTCTCCATCAAGCCCAAGCTTGCTTACGATTTCAACCAAAATTGATTTCTCTGCAATATTTTGATCAAATGCAAAGACTGCTTCCCTCATGCGGCGTAAAAATACATGAGCTAAAGCCTCGTTTTGTTTTTGAATAACTTTAAATACGCGAGAAGGGGGATAGGAGGAGTGAACAGGGTTGTTATACCAAAGTGTACCATCAATTGGCATACGGGTTTGTTCACCAACTTCTCTCCAGTGCCCGGCAACATCAGTTGGTCCATTAATTCCGTTTGCTGCATCAACAGTTCCACCATCCCATTTTTCTAACAATCCTCCCATAACCGTATGGAAGTTGAAGTAATCGCCATACTGCTCTACAAAACGACGAAGGACGGGTTCCATTGCCCAGCAATGTGAGCATATCGGGTCTGTTACATAATAAAGATCAATCGTTTTCTTTGGTTTATTCAAATCAATTAACTCCATTTCTTCTTCTCCGGCTGTACCACATACCCCTGTTTCTACGTCACAAATCATATTATCGCTGTTCGTCAATTTATTTTTCCTCACTTTCTATTGGAAGTTCTACATCCATGTAGTGCTGTGCCCATTCCTGAAGTGGTTTAAGACTTTCGGCCAGGGAGTTTCCTTTTTCTGTTAGCTCATAAGAAATGGTAACAGGTGACCCAGTTTCCACTAATTTTTCAACTAATTCATCTTCTTCAAGCTCGGAAAGCTTCATTGATAGTGCTCTAGATGTAATCCCTGTCAAGTCACGCTTTATATCAGAGAAATGTGCGGTATGATCCTTGCATAAAGACAAGTAATGGATGAGTTGACCATTCCACTTTTTCCCCAATATTTTGAAGGAAGCTTCAATATAAGGACAAACGTTCACTTCTACCACCTCTTTATAATAAGTTTACCAGATATAAAAAATATATCAAGTATAAAATATATACTATTTGTTTCTAATTTCTAATAATACCAGTGAACAGTGAATTTAATTAAACGATTTATCATGAATCGAAGTACATTCCTAAACAGAATGCATAGGATATTTTATAAATTTGTGAAGCGAATGAGCAAGTACTATGTATCCATATCATTATTACGTAAACGCATCAATGTATGACCCAGGCTTTATGTTAAGAGACCATCAAGGTAATGGTCAGTAAGTAATTGAAGCTATACTTGCTAGTGTAAAAGGGGAAGCTACGGCCATTGATTTTTATAGTCGGTTAGCCAATTTTGCGCCAAATCAAGAGGATAGAAATGAGATTCTTCATGCTGTAGAAGATGAAAAATCCCATTTAAAACAATTTACTGATTTGTATATTACACTTACTGGAAGTCAGCCTATGTATGAAGTAGATAACGTTACATTTAATTCTTATAGAGAAGGATTACAAAAGGCTTATGAAAGAGAAGTAGGGAATTATTATGAAGCATATCGACAAAGCTATTTACGTTCGCAATATTCACCTTTTTGAGATGTGTTCTGGAGGGCATGTAATGATAAGGTAGAACATGCTAAACGATTTGGTTTTTTAGTTAGGTAGCCACCAGCGTTGAATATCCAGATAGAATACCATAGATAGATATAAAAATAACGTATAGGTGAACAATCACCTTATACGTTATTTTTTGGTAGATAAGAAAGTATAAAAACTTTCTTACTGCATAAGTGCAACTAAGGCTATCGCCATAAAGCTTGGCGATAAGTCAAGTTTTCTAATATTTGATTAAACGTAATAGTTACGTTATGGAAGCGTCGTAGATTTTTTTAACCGAATCTTTTAATAATGCATGGAATTCCTCATCTGTTTGATTGGCATTTAAAGGTTCAGATAAAGCTCTTGAGAAGCTTGCAATCAAGTTGTGATTTGCTGCTAACTTTTCATTTGCTTCTTCAAGTGGGTAACCACCGGAAAGTGCTACAACTCTTATAACTCTTGGATGCTCAATTAACTCTTTGTAGAAGTTATCCACGGTTGGAATGGAAATTTTGATCATAACATTCTCATTTTCACCTAATTTATCCAACTGCTTTACCATTTCTTCTTTTAAGAGTTCCTCGGATTTTTCTTTTTCTTTACTATTAATATCTACTTCTGGCTCGATAATTGGAACTAAACCAGCAGCAAGGATTTGTTTACCTACTTCAAATTGTTGGTCAACAACTTTCTTAATGCCTTCAGGATTTGCTTCTTTTATAACAGAACGCATTTTAGTTCCAAATATATTTTTTTCATTTGCTCTCGTTAACAATGCATCTAAGCCTGGATTAGGTTTCATTAATTGAACACCTTCAGTTTCTTCTGCTAGTCCTTTATCGATTTTTAAGAAGGGAACGATGCCTTTCTTTTCCCATAAATAATCTGCTGAAAAAAGGCCCTCGATTTTATTGTCCATTGTTTGTTCGAATAAAATTGCACCGAGAATAGAATCAGAACTGAAAGCAGGGGAGGTAATAATACGTGTTCTCATTTCATGAACGAGATCAAACATTTTCTCCTCACCGGAATAGGAATCTTCTGGAATACCATAAAGGGCTAATGCTTTTGGTGTACTACCACCACTTTGGTCGAGTGCTGCAATAAAACCTTGTTCATTTTTCATAAAATCTAATTGCTCTTTTTTCATTATGCCAACTCCTTATATAATTTTGGTGAAAGTCACCTATGTTATCAAAATCCAAACTAACGTAACCCTACATCAACAGTATATCAGTGTGAATTCTAAACTACAAAAAGAAGGCATTAAAGTGAACGAGTGTGATTACACTTTTCTCATGTACTGCTATAGGAAGGTAGGAGGGGCGTTTAACCTCCCATTCTAATCCGTTACATTTGTAACTACCGACTTGGATAAGCGATTGCTATACTATCAAATATAATGAAAACAATTTTGGAGGATATTATTTATGCTGATTGCAGAGATGAGCAACATTGTGAAGCGATATGGAAGTTCGAGGGTACTTGATCACGTGGATATTGTGATTGATGAGGGCGAAATTCTAGGACTACTTGGACCTAATGGGGCAGGAAAAACAACGCTGATTCATTCGTTGGCAGGTTTAATTAAAACAGATTCAGGTGAAATAAAGGTGTTCAATGAAGAGCTACAACGGAACTTAAGCACCATCAAATCTAAAATAGGGCTCGTCACACAGGAGGTTACGGTATTTGAGGATTTGACTGCTAGAGAAAACTTGGAATTCTTTGGCGGAATATATGGTTTACGTGGCGAAGAACTTAAAAAACGGGTGGAAGAGACGCTTCGTTTTGTAGGGCTAATGGATCGGGCCAAGCAGCTTCCGACTAAGTTCTCTGGAGGTATGAAGCGGAGGTTAAATATTGCTTGTGCATTGGTGCATGAGCCAAAACTCATCATTATGGATGAGCCGACAGTTGGGATCGACCCACAATCGAGAAATCATATTCTCGAATCCATTCGTAAGCTTCAACAGAATGGGACAACGATTCTTTATACAACGCATTATATAGAGGAAGTCCAGGCTATTGCCTCCAGAGTGGTGGTTATGGATCAAGGGCATGTCATCGCAGAAGGAACCGTCGATGAGCTGGTGGAAAATATTCAACATGAAGAGAAAGTTCAATTGGAAGTAGAGGAAGGATCTGAGGAATTAGCAGAGCAGCTGCAGAAGATTAACGGAGTAAAACAGGTTATACGGAACGGGGATCGGTTTTCGATTATTTCACGAACGGGATCAGGAAACTTGGATAGAGTATTGACGGTGGCAAAATCTACTGGTGGTGTGAAATCGATAAATGTAGAAAAACCTACGCTTGAGGATGTGTTTTTAACATTAACCGGTAAAACGCTTCGCGATAGAGAGGATAATTAATATGTTTTTGAAATTAACATGGTTTGCAGGAAAACGAATGCTCCGTGGTTATATTGGGCTTGTCTTTCTGATGTTGCTCCCGTTAGCTATTATTACGGTGAATGGCTTTGCCATGGGAGATATGGTAGTGGATGATAGTGGCCGACGGGGAATGGACGTCATAGCAGTTGGAATAGTGATTGGATTTCAGCTTGTCGGTGGGTTTTATACGATGGAATATATGAAAGAAGACTTGTTTACTAACTTCAGGTGGAGAATGCAGTCGCTACCTTTGAAACTACACGTCTATGCTTATTCTATTTTAACCGCTAGTACGCTGTTCAGTGCAATAAACGGTTTTGTTATCGTGTTGTTCACGCATTGGGTGTATGGAGTGGAGTGGGGGAATATTGGCTGGGTCGTTCTTGTTCTCATACTGGTATCCCTTATTTCGCAAATGGTATTTTTAACAGCTGTACTCGGATTTCGTAAGTATCGATTTGCTGAATTGACAGGATACGCCTATGTGTTCATCTTTATGATTTTAGCGGGTTACTTTTTCGTACCGATTCCGGATGCAGCTATTTTTGATGTGATCAACAAGTATCTGAATCCTCTTGCATTGGGGGAAACAGCAATTGTAAACGTGATGATGGGTGAGGATATTAGTGAGGCAGTATGGAGTGCTGGATTACTCTTACTAGGGTCGGTAATCATTGGACTCATTGCCATGCTTATTGGAAGGAGGAGACTTGTATGACGATTTTTGCATTTGCGCTCAAGCGAAGCTTTCGTAAGCTGATTAATATTGTGCTTCTAGGTGGACTTCCTATTATTTTCGTGTTTCTTCCAGATAATGGAGTCTATACGTTGCCTATCGGGTATCAGTTTTATGGCATTTTACTATTGTTTACTTCCGCAAAACTAGTCAGTATGATGTTAGATGACCGAGTTTCGGGTGCTTTGCTTCGTATCGGTGCTTCTCCCGTGACTCATTTGCAATATTTATGGCAGAATCTGCTCGCTTATTCGCTTCTGCTTATTCTGCAAAGTGGTGCAATGATTATTGGTGGTATGTTATATGGACATACACTGCATGAACCAGGTCTTCTCTTCTTGCTTTATGCTGTGTTTTCTCTTACCGCTATTAGCTTTTCTTTAGCTTGGTTTGCTTTGTTTCGACATAAGGAGACAGCTTTTAGTATCTTGTTTGGACTGATTATACTCATCTCGATGGCTGGTGGCTTGTTCTGGCCAATCGATTTGATGCCGGATATCATGCAGAAGCTGGTTATGGTACTTCCAACGTATTGGTTAGCAGAAGCACAATTTATTTTGGTGGGGAGTGGTGATTTATCCGACCTGTTTATCCCCATTGGCTTTTTGCTTCTCTTTACCGTGATTTTTTTACTCGGGGGAAGCAAGCGGAGAATTTCCTGAAATGGCATGGTATACTAAAGAGGATATTTCTACGATGAAGTTTGATATCGCAAAGTAAAACTTCATTCAGTGGGGCACCCGTTTAACTGCCATAAAGTAAGGATGATTAAAACCATGGACAAATCAAATTTCACGTTACTACGGGGAACGACAATTTTTCGTGTCATTTTTATTATGTTTTTATTGGCTCTATGGCTGAATGGAGATGCCGCTATAGAAGCCTTTTTACTGATTATGATATTGAGTACGATGGTAGTCGTAAGGTGGCGTTTTGAGCCTCCGGGTTGGACGGTTTTAGTAGACCAGCTTGCGTGTATTCTTGTGATCCCGTTTTGGCCGCAAGCCTGGCTGGGTATGACTTTACCTTTGTTCGAATCCGCTTTGAAAGGAAAAGCTTTGTACAGTATTCCGCTCCTTTTGGTAGGTGCGTCCTTTGCAATTCCTTCCATATTTACAGTGTTTTTTCTTCTCCTTTCGCTTGGATTGGGGTGGCTGATTAAGGAAACGACCGTTTTAGTGAGAAACTTACAAAAAGAAGCGGATCAGGATCGGCAGGATCGGTATGAATTAGAAAAGTTAAAAGGCGATCTTCTCGAAGCTAATATTAAGACTGCTTATATGGCAGAACTTACTGAACGTACGCGTATAGCTCGGGACTTACATGATCATGTGGGTCATGAGTTAACCGGAGCGACTCTAGCTCTGCAAGCCTTTGAGCAGTTGTGGAAAGAAGACAACGCAAAGGCGGAAGAAGTGTTTAGACAGGTGAGTGAAAGACTGAATGATAGTGTCACTCATTTACGAGAAACAGTGCATAATACGAAGTCGGATATCACGATGGGAAGTAGCCGCCTGGAAAAGATTTGCGAAGCCTACCAAGCATGCGATGTGACCTGGCAGGCGGATGGCGATACAATGAGAGTTCCTGTGTATATATGGGGGATTTTAGAGCCTGTATTAAAGGAAGCTCTCACCAATGTGTCCCGCCACTCGAATGCTAATCATGTCGATGTTTTCTTGGATGTAAGCAAGAAAATTGTGAGATTACATGTATCTGACAATGGGAAAACAAAACACACAAGTGAGGCGGGTATTGGAATACGAAATTTACAAACCCGAGCGAAGGCAGTGGGTGGAAATATTTCCTTCTCTTCTTCTGATAGAGGCTTTCAGCTTGTCTGTGTATTGCCGTTAGAAAGTAATCATATCTTTTCGGCAGATAAGAAAGCATAGAACTTTCTTACGGCTTGTTAACTGGTTAAAACTGTCACGTCTTCGAAAAAGAAAGGAGCTCCCATTCATGAAAATAATGATTGTCGATGACGATGCCTTGGTGTGTCAAAGCTTAGAAGTGCTTTTTTCTCGTGAAGCGGATATGGAAGTTTCTGCGATAGCAAGTGATGGAAAAGAAGCAATCGATGTATGCTTGAATAATTTGCCAGACGTAATTTTAATGGATATTCAGATGCCAAACATGGATGGTATACAGGCAACAAGAGAGATTAAGAGAAGATGGGAACAGGTGAGGATTATGATGCTGACTACATTTAAGGATGAAGATAATATTCGGTTGGCATTGCGGGCAGGGGCAGAAGGCTATATGCTGAAATCAACACCGGCCACGAATATGGCGCAGCAGATCAGAGTGCTGGTGTCAGGCTCGTCTGTGTTAGATGCGGATGTGCTAAAAACAATTACTAGGAACCAGGACTCGTCTGAGGATATGAAAATCCTGACCAACCGGGAACAAGACATTCTTGAACTCATCGCTCAAGGGCATTCCAATAAGGAAATTGCATCGCAGTTGTTTATCAGTGAAGGAAGAGTACGTAATACCCTGTCTATTGTTTTAAGTAAGCTGGATCTACGTGATCGCACCCAACTTGCTATTTATTATTGGAAACGTAATTGAGAGCCTCTCGTTGGAATAAAGCGGGAGGTTTTTTGACTAATTTTCCCTTTACAAAATTATACAAACTCCAGAACTGTCAGTACTTCCGATTATTTATCATAACGGGGGCTGTTTTTTTGAATATGAATGAAGATGGATAACTTTCTATCTATTGTCACATCATATAGCTAACACATTCCAACATATCTTCAGCATTTAAATTGTTTTATCTAACCAATTATTGGTAATATACTGGAGTCGAATCATTTTTATTTTGGCAGTTAAGAAAGCACACTCATATTTCTTACTGCATAAGTGCAACTAAGGCTGTCACTGAAAAGCTTGGTGACACCCAATTTTTCTAATAAAAAGCGTTTTTGAGATATGCTTTAATCTCAAAAGGAGGTGCGATTTAATGAAACAAATTACTTTAATAATTATTGGGACTTTGTGTATTGCATTAGGAACAACATTATTAGCTATACCAAATCAACTCGCTGATGGAGGCGTAATTGGTATATCATTACTTCTGTATTATGCATTTGATTTTTCGCCGGGTATCTTACTTTTTATAAGCTTTGTGGTTTTAATTGGGGTAAGTGTTAAATATCTCCCTCGTCACATGGTATATAAAAGCCTTATTAATGTACCGCTCTTATCCTTACTTATTTTTCTTACAGAAGATCTAGGTCAGCCCCTTGGCGATCCTCTAGTTGCTGCAATATTTGCAGGTGTTATTATCGGTAGTGGATTTGGTTTAATTATTCAAGCCGGTAGCTCAATTGGAGGCACATCTATTATTGGGTTGATGTTTAACCAGAAATTTGGTTGGGATGTTGTACTTGTAACATTTGTTCTTGATATCTTAATTGTATTGGCTGGCGTATTTATTATCGGTCCTCTCTATATGATGTACACTGTAGTTGCGTTGTTTGTAGGCAAAATTGCTAGTGATTATGTATTAAGTGGATTTGATGCAAAGAAAGCAGTTAATATTATTTCGACTAGAAGTATAGATATATCCAAACGAATTACAAATGATATGGCGTCGAGTGCAACTGTATTTGAAGGTTACGGTGGCTATTCAGAAGAGAGTAGAAAATCTGTCTATGTGGTTGTACGTTCACCAAGAATTTTATCTTTGAAGCGATTGATTCGAGAAATTGATCCAGATGCATTTGTTGTGGTACACAATGTTAAAGATGTTTCGGGAGGGACTTTCTTTGCGACACCTTCCATGGACGACAAGGTTGAAATAGAAGAAGGTTTTTATGATTATGAAGGTATCTAACATTAGAACTTTAGATAAGCGTGTATAAGACAATGGTAATCCACTACTAGGGAGAAAAGTGGATTCCTATTGTCTCTATTCTATCCTTATTAAAAATCAAGCACGGTCAACTTGCATAAATAGTAGTGGTGCAGGAACAAATTTTTGGTACGATTACCAAACGCACCCATCCTGAACGCCTGCGCTGTAACGATGGTCAACCCAGACCTTACTATTGAAAGTGAAATCAGTGCGATTGTATGAAGTGCGACGGAAAAATTGAGTATGTAGAGCGCTATTCAAGTGATCTGACTTCCGAAAATAGAATGTTTGTGCTACAATGAAAATAGTCTTGGCAAACTTGGAAAAGATTGCGTGCTAGTTTAAGAGACTATACTTTGATTCCAGAAAAATACAACGTTAGACCCCACATCCTAAGATAGTGTTATCTCAGTAAACGATATTATTTTCACCAATCAATCAGGATCACTTCCTAAAACACTTATAAGAAAAAAGAAGTAAAAATTGATATAAATCAAATCATTTTAATTAAAAACGGTATACGATATAATTACAAGTTATAGACAGAATAGCTTAAGCTAGATTTCTATCAGGAATCTATCAGGAACACTAAACAGGTAGCTTATTTTAAAGAGAAAGTGAAGGGAGCAATTGGATGAAGAATACAGCCAGAACTTAACTTTAGCTAATAGAAGTATAAGACATTCCTATGTATAAGTGCGGGCTCTGGCATTCACTGAAAGCCACGTTTTCTAATAACATACTGCGGAATAACAATATGAAACTAAAAAATGGAGGAATCACAAATGACTGAACATAATCACGATCAGCCTAACGCAACAGCTGCTTCTGAGGTAAATCATTTAATTGCAAACCAGGGAATATTATTTGTAAAACTTCATCAATATCATTGGCATGTACAAGGGCCGCACTTCTTCACTTTACATGAAAAATTTGAAGAACTTTATAACGAATCTAATCAATACTTCGATGCATTTGCAGAAAGGTTAATCGTAATCGGGGAACGACCTTATTCTACACTAGCAGAATATTTAGAGCATGCATCTATTTCCGAAGAAACATATGAAACTAAAATTCCAGCGGAAAAAATGGTAAGTAATCTAGTAAATGATTACCGCACCATACGAGATGGAACAGACAAAGCAATTGAATTGGCTGCTAAAGAAGGGGATAATGTAACGGAGGATATGTTGGTGGGCTACAAAGAAAGCCTTGATAAAAATATTTGGATGTTACAAGCTTATCTTGGAAATGATGCGCTTGAAGGACAAGGTGACGAATAAGATCAACTGAACTTACTGCAGGTAGCCGGTTTTTTACGAAATAGAATACATAAAAATCCCAGAACAAAGATTTGTTCAGGGATTTTTATGTATAATAACCAGTATAGGCGCCGGACCTTGTGCTTTCCGTTTTGAAATTTAAAATAAAAAACAGTTCTTTTCAATCTAGTTCTCAAATAGGTTTTAAGTATGAGCAATTAAGAAAGGAAGGGATCTATATGCAATTTTATTACGGAACACAAATGCCTCTTCGCGTACTGGACGAAGCCGAGTTTTGGAAGGAGCAGGAGGAAGAGCACACTGTTGTCATTCGGGAGATTGTTTCAGATTTGGAACCTGAATATGTTAAAGCGCTGGAACAGTGGGAAAAGGAATTAGCTGAGACTCGCAGGCGTGTGTTCCGGTACATGGAAACAGCCACACGAACGAAAGGAGATTTTTCTCAAGCACTGACTCAGGATTTGATTCAACTTGTCAATCACTGTCTTGAACAAAGCCAGAAGTACATTGCTTTTTGCAACATGTTGATTGATGAGAGTCAACCAATAAGTTCCAACCCAACTGCGGTGGTGGTCATGAAACATATCATTGATGAATCGGAGTATTTTATTGGTATTGCTCAAACTATTCTATATGATAAATCAATTTAATGGCATCCGAAAAGAAGTCATCCCCTCAAGGAATATGAAGGACGATAGCCCAAATGATTAAATTATCAAACATCAATTGAGTGTTTTATAGAACATGTGGGAAAAGATATGGTGTCTCGCTTAATTTGACAAATCATAGATATAAAATACACTACTCACTAAAAAATCGAGCTTGGAAATCCTCCAAACTCGTTTTTTTAATATTTCCAACAAGTCAGTCTATTTTTCATGATGAACAATATCAAGTGTTTCATCAAATTCACGGTTAATTTCCTGGTTTGGTTTATATGTCATTAAACTAACAACAACTCCTACGATTAAACATAATAAGAATCCTGGTACAATTTCATAAAGGTAGCTGGATAGGTTTGAGGTTCCCCAAACGAATACCGTAACCGCACCTACAATCATGCCCCAAAGTGCTCCGGCGCCTGTGAACTTTTTCCAATACAAGGCTAAGATAATAACAGGACCAAACGCAGCTCCAAATCCTGCCCATGCAAATGATACAAGACCGAGAATTGTTTCATTTTGTTGCCAGGCAAAAATCATAGCAACGAAAGATATAGCTAAAACAGCGATACGGCTTAGGTTTACTAACTGTTTTTGACTAGCATCTGTTTTAAATACCGCTTTATAAATATCTTCTACCAATGCAGATGATGTAACAAGCAGTTGGGAAGAAACGGTACTCATAATTGCTGCGATGACAGCTGCAAGCATTATTCCTGCAATAAATGGATGGAAGATAATTTGGCCTAATGAAATAAAGATGGCTTCCGGATCAGTTAGCGTAACATCGGGATTTTGCTGAAAGTAAGCAACCCCAACTAAAGCGGTAGCACCTGCCCCGAGTAAGGAAAGAAACATCCAGCCGATGCCAATTTTTCTTGCTTTTTTCGTTTCTTTTACAGATGAAATTGCCATAAAACGTATAATAATATGCGGTTGACCAAAATACCCAAGTCCCCATGCTAAGGAAGAGATAACCCCAGTTGCTGTGGCAGTGGCGAAAAAGCTAAGTAACGTTGGGTCTACTTCTCTAATGGTGTTTGCAGTTTCTCCAAGCCCTCCTGTTAAAAACAAACCAAAAATGGGAATTAGAATAAGAGCCAAAAACATCATAGTTCCCTGAACGACATCCGTCACACTTACGGCTAGAAAGCCTCCAATAAATGTGTAAGCAATTGTCACAGATGCAACGATTAAGAGACCGGTATGATAGTTATAACCAAACGAACTTTCAAAGAAAACCCCACCAGCTACCAATCCCGATGAAACATAGAATGTGAAATAAAGTAAAATAATAATCCCTGATACGATTCGTAAAACTTTTGAGTTATTTTTAAAACGATTGTCAAAAAAACTTGGGATCGTAATCGAGTTATTTGCTACCTGTGTGTAAGCGCGAAGTCTTGGTGCGATCAATAACCAATTTGCCCATGCACCTATCAGCAACCCAATACCCATCCATGCTTCTACAAGACCTGAAACATAAATCGCTCCAGGTAGTCCCATCAATAACCATTGTGACATGTCTGAGGCACCTGCACTAAGTGCGGATGTTGTAGCATTCAGTTTACGACCGCCAAGCATGTAGTCATCCAGATTACTTGTTTTGCGGTATCCATATACGCCAATTCCAATCATAGCAGCTAAATAAACAATAATTGCAATAAGTTGAAATGTATGATCAGCCATCCTGTTTCCCCCTTATATGTATGATATTTATTTTAAGTGTGTTTTACAGTGCGTGTTCAAAATGAGGATAAAAAGGACCGAGAAGTTCAAGGCGGCGTAGTTTTTGAGCAGCGGAGAAACAAGCCAACGAGCTTCCACAGGATGTGGTGACTTCTGCGTTGCCCACAGGACCTGGGCGATTTTAGCAGAAGCTCCCCCTAGACGTGTCATTTTTACCGGACTTTTTGAACAAACTCCTACACACGTATTTTAACGTTATCTATAATATCATTCTATACTGGAGGACGCGACTTCATTCTTTTAAGGCAATAAGAGTTTTGCGTGCTTCCCAACGCATGCTGAATTTGTGCTACAACCGGGGAAGAAAAAGAATTGTCCCTATGCTACTTAGATCGTCCGCAATAGCAATTTCTTCAATAGTGGTGCGAAATGTTCGGGTAATTCGTCAACACTTGGTATCATTAAACGTTCTTTTCCGTAAATGTTTTTCATGGTTAGATCTTCTCTTTCGTCGATTTCCCCGTCTGCTAAGAACATGCCAATGACGTCGATTCCTTTTTTACGTGCTTCAGATACAGCGACATTCGTATCGATAATTCCATTTTGATCATAGTTTGCTGCAGCTGGCTCTCCGTCTGAGAAAACGAGCAGGAATTTGTGTTTTTCTCTTCTGGCTGCTAATTCCTCTGTAATGATGCGTATACTAAAGCCATCCCGATTATCTTCCTCTGGCTCAAGCTGCATAATTCTAGCTCCTCTGTTTTGATAAAAGGAATCTGTGAAGGAATGGATGTTATGGAAGTAATTTGGTTGATAACTTTCCTTTACGTCATTTGCATCCTCCCAGAAACCGATAATGGAGTGGGGGATCTTCAGCTGATTCAATACTTCATGAAATAGAATGATTCCTTTTTTTGTCTCGTCCATTTTATTGTGCATGGAAGCGGAACAGTCTACCAACAGGGTGAAGACGGCATCAATTTCTTTTGATTCTTCGTTTTTCTTATAAAATAACCTTGGATTTTCGTCCGTGATAGCAGGAAGTAATTTTTTCGACAGGCGACCCATGACTAAATCTTTTCGTGGCGCATTCCTTTTATGTTCTAGGACTTTTTCTATGGTTGAAGCGAGTTTTCGTTTGTGTGATTGGATTGTATTGACAGCTTTCTGGTAAGTGACGTGATCCTCCCTAGATGGTGACTCGGCCTTTTTTACAATCGCAACGGCATGTTTATTTTCCTCGCCATACACAGGTTTGTTTGTTTGATTTCCTTCGGATGCCCCTTGTTTCTCCAATGATTCGCTTTCCGAGTAGTCATTATTTTTACTTTGTCCAGATTGGCCTTGAATCGTTCCCATAGCTTGATCCCCATCTTCCGTTTCTCTCGCTCCACCGCCCATGATACTTGTCTTTGTGCCAACTTCTAAGTCAAATTGCAGAAAAGTTTGCTTCCTGTCATTGTTTTGATTTTCTGTATGCCACGTCGAAAATTGCTCATCAAAATATTCATTATTCTCGTTATCGACATCTTCCTGATCGTCATTTGCCAGTTCATCTGTACGCGTTAACTCGTCAAATAATGTATTTCGTTCATAATTTTCTATATGAGCAATCGGAAAGGAAAAATAGACATTGATCATATCCGAATAGGCCTCTTCTAATTGAATCAAGATTTGTTCCGCAATCCTTGTTGTATCATTTGTGCTTTTTGCTTCAAATGAGCTGTAAATCAGCGGTTTTAATTTTTCTAAACGCAGAAGCTGTTGCTCATTTGCTCTTGGAAAAGTAGGGTCTGGTTTATCGGCCTGAAGTACCAAATAGATGAGACAAAACAATTCATCGAGCGGGTAGCTTTTTGTCACGTTTGTAGTTAATTGTGTCTGAAAGTAGTGCTTCAGGTAATTTGTCCGAGTAGCGAAATCTTTTTTTGTACCAGGTCGATTCTTTTTTATGATTTCTTCCAGCCGTAAATCCTCTAGCAAGGTAAAGAGTTGAGTAGCAAATCTTGACAGGCTTGATTGGTTTGTCTCTTTTAAATAGGCTTTCATGATGGGAAGATGGGAATATTTTAATGTCCCAATCGTTCGTAAAAACACATCCGTTTTATATCCATTTTCCTTCTTCTCCTGGCTGTTAATATCCCAAAAATGGCTGCCGGTCACTTTTTTATCGCTTATATCAATAAACGAGCCATACTTATATTCAAATTTTAAATCAGGGTTATTCGATAATATAGTGGATAAGTCTTGTAATTGTAGAAAAAGGTCGGTATCTATCTTGGAATCATCCCAGCGATTGTATTTCATTCTTGGATCCTCCTTTCTCAGATCAAGTTTGCATTTTTCGGAATTTAAAATAAGGCTGTTTTCTAAAATATGGTTGCTTTGGTATGAAAGATATAAAATGCGACATATTTTGATATGCTTGTTAATCCACCGCTCCGGAAACACTTCGCTTTCCGCGGGGGGCTGATGAGCCTCCTCGAGCTAGCGCACTTCGGTGTCTCATCTAGGCCTCTGCTCCCGCAGGAGTCTTCGTGTGTTTCCTTCGCTATTGTTTTGGTTACTACCGCTAAAAAACATTCGTAAGCAATATTCAAAACGAATTATCTCACCAGCCCGGAACGATCCCGGACGGCGAGTATTGCACATAATGTCGCAGTTCCTATCAACTGAGAAGAGCTAAAAGCAACAATCCTTATGAAAAGAGCCTAAAACAATGTGTCTGCTAAATTTTTCACAAATTCTCTCTCGCGTTCTTCATCCAGTTTATCCACGATTGTTCTTAGAATCGCGCGTCTGGGCGGGATAAGAACACTTAGATCACAAGCATCGAGCAACGCACGGATGGATGCAGCATCTTCGGATAGTTTTCCTTGAGACACAGCACGGACGAGATCCGTGGACAAGGTGACGAATAAGTCAATTGTAGTTTTGTTCTGTAACCTTGTATTTGATTGAATCAATTCCTTTAATTGTTCTCCTTCAATATATGGCACATCAATGACGATAAAACGGTTTTTCAATGCTTCATTCAATGGGACAGTGCCAACATAACCTTCGTTGATCGCAGCAATGACATTAAAGCCTTCTTTCGCTGTGATGATTTCGTTAGTAAATGGATTGGTAATTGTTCTTCGGTAATCAAGAACACCGTTAATAAGTGGCAAAGTTTCAGGTTTGGCCATATTAACCTCATCAATATAGAGGAAGGTTCCATCTTTCATCGCGCTCGTAACGGGACCTGGCACAAATTCAATCACTTGTTTGTCTTGCTCATATGCCAGTGTTTTAAATCCCATTAAGCTTTCTGCATCAAGATCGACCGAGCAGTTGACACTAAACATGGGTTGATGGAATAAGTTCGATAGTGTTTCAGCGAACTTTGTTTTTCCAGCGCCTGTGGGACCTTTCAGTAAAACATTTTTCCCCATGCTAAGCGCCGAAATTGCGTCGATTAATAGATCGATATGAGGCGGAACATAACCACCTTGCGAGATTAATTCTTGAAATGTATTATCGCCAGTTCGTTGACTTGACTTCAAAATTTCAGATATATTTTCAGGAAGATTATAGTTTGTGTGCATTGGTAAACTCCTTTCATTTGAGGTGCCTGTCACTTCCCGCTATTTGTCGAATGTAGGTAAGTATAGATTTGTACATCATTAAAATCAAGCTTAAAGTTACGGTTGTAGACCTCTACGGGTATTAATCATACGTTATTTACTAAACAAATGCGAAACTTAGGTATTCGAGGTAAAAAAGTTCTAGTGTGTATTTCTTGAATGTGTAATAGCTGAAATTGAAGGTGAGAGGTAAACCAACAGAGTTTGAATACATTAAAAAACGTTGAAGTCACTCATAGTAAGGACCTCAACGTTTTGGTTTTTGCTAAATTAATTAGTTATACTTGATTACGAGTCGACTCGGATGCCACGGTTACTTCTGTTTACTATACCGCACTTTTAGATTTTCAAAGGCTCTTACTGCTGCCTGGGCAACTTGAACATCCTGTGCAACAGCACCGCCACTGGCACCAACAGCCCCTACAACTTTGCCGTCCTTCTCTAACGGAAAGCCGCCGCCGAAAATCACAATTCGCCCATCATTGGTTGTATTTAATCCGTATAAATCAGCGTTCGGAACAGTCAATTCCTCTAGGTCAGATGTTGGCATTTTCAGTGCCACAGAAGTCCATGCTTTATTTTGCGCGATATCGATACTAGCTAACCAAGCGTCATCCATACGATGTGTTGCTACCAGATTTCCACCATCGTCTAAAACGGAAATGACCATAGAAACATCAATCTCGTTAGCTTCTTTTTCAGCAGCTTTAATAAGATGCTTAGCTACCTCTAAATTTAGTTTACTCATTATAAATTCCTCCCAATTTAAAATAATGAGATAATTTACATTAAAAAAAATTACCCCGACGAGCCGTGTGGATCATTAATGAACTTCTTTGTAATACAGTTTTCTCCTAAGAATTAAGTCAATGTCTGCATTATATGGAACTATTATGGCTATGGTGCCTACTTTCCGCTATTTGTCGAATGTAAGTAATTATATATTTGTACATCTTTCAAAACCAATCTAAAAATTATGGTCTTCAGTCTACATGATACATAGTTATTTATCACTCACGCCTCACACTTATATGTTGTAGATGTTGATATTGAAGTTGAGTATACTATCAGAAGGTATCCACAAAATGGGTTAAGTAAAGTAAACGGGTGAGAATGCAGTTTTGGACGTTGTAGTATAATTTACTTGGTATTATAGAACTTTACTTGAAATAAATAAATGGTAATTTTGCCCATTAACAAACTATATAAAAAAAGCGGCAGGGAATTACCAATCTGAGAGAGTATTTTATAAATTGCACATTCTATACAAAGAGATACATCAGTTAGTCTATCAAACAAATACAATGACGATACGATTGAAACACTCAAAAAACTTGGAATTATTGAACCTGTAAAGGTCAATCAATCCATTAAAAAGCCTTGAAGTCCTTATAGTAAGGACCTCAACACTTTGTTTTTGTTAAAATTAATTAGTTAGACTTGATTGCGATTTGGTGTCACGGTTACTTCTGCCATTAAGCACTCACTTTTCCAGGTTTTCAAAGGCTTTTACTGCTGCTTGGGCAACTTGAACATCCTGTGCAACAGCACCGCCACTAACACCAACAGCTCCTATAACTTTCCCATCCTTCTCTAACGGAAAGCCGCCGCCGAAAAGCACAATTCGCCCGTCATTAGTTGTATTTAGTCCGTATAAATCAGCGTTTGGAACAGCCGCTTCCTCTAGGGAAGATGTTGGCATTTTCAGCGCGACAGAAGTCCATGCCTTATTTGGTGCGATGTCGATACTAGCTAACCAAGCGTCATCCATGCGATGTGTTGCCACCAGATTTCCACCATCGTCTAAAACGGAAATGACCATAGAAACATCAATCTCTTTAGATTCTTTTTCAGCAGCTTTAATAAGTTGCTCAGCTACCTCTAAATTTAGTTTACACATCATAAATTCCTCCCAATTTGAAATAGTAAGTTAATTTATTTTAAAAATTTAACTTAACGAACCATGTGGATCAATAACGAATTTCTTTGCAACGCCGCCATCAAATTCTTTATAACCTGCAGGTGCTTCATCCAGAGAAATGACCGTTGCATTTACAGCTTTCGCAATTTGCGCCTTGCCACTTAAAATGGATTGCATTAAATTTCTATGGTATTTCATTACTGGGGTTTGCCCAGTAACAAATGTATGTGCTTTTGCAAAACCTAAACCGAAGCGGATTTTTAACGAACCTTCTTGTGCATCTTTATCATCTGCACCTGGATCACCAGTTACATAGAGTCCTGGAATCCCTAAACGTCCCCCAGCCCGAGTGACACCCATGACGGAGTTTAATACAGTGGCAGGGGCTTCACCGGCGTTTTCTCCATGACCGCTTGCCTCAAAACCGACCGCATCAATCGCACAATCCACTTCTGGTTCCCCTAATACTTGCTCGATTTGTTCCTCAAGATTAGCATGTTCTCTTAAGTTTACCGTTTCACAGCCAAAGCTTCTTGCCTGTGCTAACCTTTCTTCGATTAAGTCACCTACAATTACTACTGAAGCTCCGAGTAATTGTGCCGAGTGTGCAGCAGCCAAACCAACAGGACCTGCTCCCGCTACATAAACAATTGAACCTGGTTTTACACCTGCACTTACCGCTCCGTGATATCCAGTTGGAAAAATATCAGAAAGCATGGTTAAATCAAGAATATTTTCCATAGCCTGATCTTTATCCGGAAACTTCAAAAGTTGAAAATCAGCATATGGAACCATAACGTATTCGGATTGACCACCAACCCATCCGCCCATATCAACATAACCGTACGCTGAACCAGGACGATCTGGATTTACATTTTGGCAAATATGTGTATCCTGCTGCTTACAGTTTCTACAGCGTCCACAAGCAATATTAAACGGAACCGATACAATATCACCCTTCTTCATAAATTCAACATCACGACCCACTTCCACAACCTCACCCGTAATTTCATGACCAAGCACTAGCCCGCTTGGTGCGGTCGTCCTTCCTCGAACCATATGTTGGTCACTTCCGCAAATGTTCGTCGTTATCACCTTTAAAATTACCCCGTGTTCACATTTACGTCCAACGTTTAATGGGTTAACACCAGCTCCGTCTTTTAGAATGAGCTCTGGGAAACCGATATCTTCCACATCGACCTTTCCTGGTCTCTTATAGACGACACCTTTGTTGGCTACCATATCTATTCCTCCTATCATTTTAACCGCTGTTTAATGAAAAATTATCATAATTGTAGATATGATTTTCTTTTCTCCCTTCATTAGGATTGGAAAGTATTCTAGGATGTTTTTTTAGTTACCACTATCATAGCTCTAGTTTTTCATCAGGTAAAATAGCTAATATTGATGTTTGTTATCTGTAAAAATGATACCAATTTTAATGATCTTTCTGTAAAGGGATAGGTTCATCATCTGTAACATTAAATCTCGGATTGGTTAATGGAGGATGGCCTATATTTGTGAATTCATTTATCGTTTCGATGAACTTCTCCACCGTGTTTGTTAAATAGGCGTCTGCTCGCCTAATAAACACAGTTGAAATGTTACTATATTTATTAGGAATGGTGTGACATTGTATGAGTCCTTCTAATTCTAGATGGCTGACTGCAGATTGGGGGACTAGGCTGATTCCAAGCCCAGATACAACGCTTCCCAAAATCGTTTCTAATGTACCGAATTCCATCACTTTCGCATTAAACACCCCCTCATCACGAAGCCAGGTTTCTAAGCGTTCACGGTAACTGCAACCCGAATTAAAAACGAGAAGGGGCCTGTTTTTTATGTTGTCAAAGTGGGTGTTTTTATTAACGTCAGATATTAAAACTAATTTTTCTTGAAAAACGTCAACTTGTTCCATATCCGGGTGTGTACCAAATCCTGTAACAAAGGCACCGTCCAGTTTACATTTCAAAATTTGATTGATAAGATCCTTTGTCACACCAATTTTTAGTGATAAATCTACGTTGGGGTATTTTCTATGATAGTTGGATAAAATCGTTGGGAGTTTCATAACGGTTTCAACTGTCCCGATCTCAAGGGAGCCTGAAGGGTTGTCAGAATCCTGGAATGCTTTATTCGTCTTGTCTACCATGAATAAAATCTTCTCAGTGTAAGATAAAAGTTTTTTCCCTTCTGAGTTCAATGTTGTTCCACGACTGTGTCGATGAAATAATTGGGTTTGCAAATTTGACTCTAATGACTTTATTCTAGCTGTTACATGGGATTGAACATAACTTAGTTCATTTGCTGCTTTACTTATGCTTCCATTTTGTGCAACGCTTTGAAAAATAAGCAAGTCTTTAATTTCCATTTGGAACCCCTCCAATAATTCGATTCGATTATAAATTTTCAATGAATCAGTGAAAATGATACAAGACATCTTTTCTAATCATTATGCAATAAGGCAATTTTATTTTATAATATATTTAAATATTAAACAAATCTTAATTATTGCAGTAATATACCTAGGGGCTTTAGATAAAAGCTTCATAATCAAAGGGAATTCCGAAGTTGATGTTATTTAAAACCCGCTCAGGAAATATACTTCGCTTTCCACGGGCGGCTGGTGAGCCTCCTCGTGCTAACGCACTCCGGGGTCTCACCTATGCCTTTCCTCCCGTTGGAGTCTACGTATATTTCCTCCGCTAAACGGTGTATCATTCGTCTATAGAGTTGATAATTTTTACTTTTGTCCAAGGCTCCTAGTAATTTAATTTATTTATATTCACCTTTGTGATAGCAGCCACTATTCATATTGAAAGGATGAGTTTACCTTATTTAGCGGTAACTGTTCAGGTGGGGTTCTATAAAGTCTGCACAAATAGAGGTGCAGTGGGGGGGACCTGAACAGGTACGTGTGATTTGCATGCTATTACGATAGCAAATAATGCATTATCAGCCATATTTTGATAGTACAAATTGTACAAAACAAGTAAACTCATACCAGATGTTTATGGTATGAGATTACTTGTATGGTCAAAGACATAAGGGGATAAATCAAGTGACTTCTGAGAACTGGAGATGAATTGGATAGCCGTAGCGTTTCATGAGACAGGCGCAAAAAAACGGATAGGCTTGTACGTCATATGTGGTATGGCTATACACTTCCCACTTTTTTAAGGGTGTCCAGTTCGTTAAACGTGTAAATGTGAAAGCCTGCGATACAAAAGTCTGATTCATTTAAGTACGGGGTGTAGGCGTTTACCAAATCGCCAGGATCATAGCCGCGCATCAGCTTCCTCGACAACTTCAGATTTTTTCTGAGGAAGCGGAGTGAATCAGTGACACCGATACGGGGGGCGATGCGAAGTAATTTATCCAATTTCACGGGACCTGGGATGCCCAGATAGCACGGCAATCGAAGACCGGATGCGCGCTGTTGCTGCAGCCAGGCAAGGACCTGCTCGGGATCAAAGCACATTTGTGTCACGGCATAATCTGCAAGGGAGGCTTTTGCTGCAAAGTCCTGATTGAGTGTTTCTGTCTCGATATGCAGGTGACCTTCCGGATACGCAGGAATACCGATGCGATGCGGCCTGTTTTCGTGTGTAGCCAAAGACTGCACTAATTCAAGGCCATGATCATACGGACCCAGTTGTTTTTCCTGATCCCCTCCAATGATAAATACTTCGTGCATATCATGATCAGCGAGGCGATCAAGCACCGTATTAAGATGTTCTTCACTTCGGATCATCCGCGCTGCAATATGGGGAATAACCTTAGCGAAATGTGGTGCTAATGCAATTGATTTGTCGATCGTAGCATCGATCCCATTCGTCGGTGAGCAGGTGATTGTCAACGTGGCATGGGAAGGAAGTGCCGCAGTGGCCCGTTCAACGATATCCTTAGCGGGTATGAGCTCAAAGCGGGGGCCCCCCGTTTGGTTGAACAGAGCCGCTGAAGATTGCTGATCCATTATGGTCATCCCTACTTTCTTTTTAATATGATCAATATAAGGAAAGCCACATGACCTCTGTAATAGAGCCGTCATGATTTTGTCAATTTCTCTAACGATCAGTGGCCAAAATGCCTTACAAGCGATTCAATTCTCAGGCAGCGAAATATATGTGCAGTGGGTCTGCAAACAGACCCACTGCACTAGATATTATCACGTCTCAAGCTTTCGGCCGGTTTGGGTATATCCCGTCCCTGGGTTTTCAGAAGGCTTGAACGGCGTCTGCGCAACCTCCCCCGGAACACGTCCGATGGCGTATGGTTCGGGCAGGTGTACTTCAAGCTTGGTCCCAATCATACTGAATAAGTTGGGCAGCATTGCGTAACCAATGTTGCACCCCTGGTTCGGCGAATAGAAGGCAGAGGTGACATAGCCGATCGGCTCCGCGCCGCCTTCTGCGTAGACCATATAGAAATCTGCTGGATACCAATCGATTTTATCGCCGCCGAATTTCAGCCCGACTAGCTTTTTAGTAACACCTTCGTTCTCAATGCGGGTTAGGGCTTCTTTGCCGATAAAGTGGTCTTTGGTCAGATCCACTTGCCACCTTAAGCCCACTTGGTATGGGTTGGTCTCTTGGTCCATATCCTGTCCATAGGAAAGGATTCCCGCTTCAAGCCGCCGTATATGGCCTGGAGCAATCACTTTTAGATTATGTGGTTCACCCGCCTCAAGGAGAGGATACCAGAACTTTTCGGCGTTGATACTGGCATTATAGAGATAAATCTCAAAGCCTGCTTCACCCGAGAAACCCGTGCGGGACACGATGACGGGGCAATCGTTCACTTCCCCCTCCATCAGCCCGTAGTAAGGAACGTCATGAATACGCTTGCCAAATAAATCGACCATGAATGATGTTGATTTTGGCCCTTGAATTTGTACGGGAGACACATCGATTTCGCGTACGGTGCAATCAAAGTTGTTCATGATATTAAGCGCCTGAAGCCACAGCGACACGTCGCTGTCGGATAAAGAGAACCAAAACTCATCTTCATGCGGACGAAGAAGAACCGGATCATTGATGATGCCGCCTTCATCATTGCATAAAATAACGTAGCGTGCTTTTCCTGTCTTGACTTTATCGACTGAGCGCGTGATCGCCAAGTCCACCAGCTTTGGGGCATCAGGGCCTTTCACCTGGATTTGTCGCTCTACCGCTACATTCCAAAGCGTGACGTGTTCGGTGAGATATTCGTATTCCTTGAGGAGACCGCCCTCCTCCATCGGGACATAGGCACGCGGGTGGTACATGTTGTTGTAAACCGTATAGCACCATGCCCCGGCTTCTTCGGAAAGGTGCCAGAATGGAGACTTGCGCACTCTTTGCGATATAAGCATGCGTGAGCCATTATCTCCGCTTTGACGCAGATTGGTCGGGACGTGTCTTTGCGCGCCCCCTTCCTCGAGATCATTAGACGTTTTGAACTTTGATACAGGTGTTTCTTCAATAGCCATACCGATTTCCTCCTTTTCGTTATAAAGGAATATAATTCCCAATCTCGTAAACGGTACTTTCCTGAATGATCGGCATTTGAATTCGGCACTTGCCACCGCCACCGGAACCCCAAACGTTCAATCTATCAGAAACGTGGTAACACCCCAGACCACCCATAAGCGACTAGTGAAATTTTGATATCAGCCCCGTATCATTGATTTCGCGTATCATACCCCCTTTACGTATTAAAAATTGTTTCTTAATTCTGAACTGAAAATCAATTGCTTAATAAAGCGCATACATTACAGGTTATGATGACATACACGCGTTGTGCCTATGCATCACATAATATATCATTAAAGTTTAGGCCGCATTGTCCTTTTCATATTTCTGGCTTCTGAACAAACACTTCGGTAACATTTTTATTCCCATCAGTGTAGTGGCAATCGGTTACATAAAATTCTGAATACAGCCAGACAGTGGATGATTTTAAGTTCTGCGCAAGAGTTATCCTAATTTTGCTAAAAGTAAATATTTTATTTAACGCAAATATATTAGAAACCCAGGCTGATGTCAAGATATTATTTTAAAATATTTTTGATAGTCGTTTTAAGCAAAATCTATATCAATAAATTTCGGAGGGATGCGTTAGTTGACGTATGGTAAATAGGCTCCACGGTTCCCTGTACGATATTCCTTCAAATTACCACCGTTCAGTTTTCGTGATATAAGCCATCTTTTCTAATCATTTTACAATAAGGCGATCCTGTTTTAAAATAATTTTAAATATTCAACAAATGAAAATAGTTGTAATATTGGAAATAAAAGTTGTGATTTGGTTTACGATGAAATTTTAAATGACTATTCGGGATTGAAAAATAACAGCAAGTGCTATTTCGATTTGGAAACGGTTGCATATACATGTAACTAAAAATTACAAAACAACCGTGGATATGAACAGAATTAAGAATCACAAAATATGTTGGATAGCAATCAAATTTGTCATTGTTATTCAGAAAAATGGGGATGGGTGATTATGGAACAAAAAAGAATTGTGATCATTGGTGCTGGTGTCGTTGGATGTAGTACTGCTTATTATTTAAACAAAATGGGCCAACAAGATATCACAGTCATCGATCAAGGTCCTCTGTTTGAAACAGGGGGTT
This sequence comes from Virgibacillus natechei, assembly GCF_026013645.1. Classification (NCBI taxonomy): domain Bacteria; kingdom Bacillati; phylum Bacillota; class Bacilli; order Caryophanales; family Bacillaceae; genus Virgibacillus; species Virgibacillus natechei. Next base: position 1,450,688 of record NZ_CP110224.1, read on the forward strand.
CGACTTCTCACGCTCCAGGACTTGTTGCACAGCTTAATTTTTCGAAATTGCTTACAGCATTTGCTTCACAAACGGTTGCAGATTTTACAGAGTTGGGTGACGGAGAACGGCCTTCTTATTATCCAGTGGGTAGTTTAGAGTTAGCTAGAACACCGGAACGTCTAAATGATTTAAAGCGGAAGGCAGGGGCAGGGAAATCATGGGGGATAGAGGCACATGTACTTTCGCCGAAAGAATGCAAGGAAAAGAATCCCGTTATTAATCCGGATACGATTCTAGGAGGATTGTATGTACCAACAGATGGAATTGCTAAGCCCCTTCGTGCTATAAACAGAATGGCAGATTTCTCTAAGTCTTGTGGTACGAAGTTTTACGGTAATACAGAAGTAACCGGGATTAACATGATAGACGATCAAGTTAAAGGAGTAGAAACAAGTATTGGAGATTTTGAAGCAGACCTGGTCATTTGTTGTGCGGGTTTTTGGGGGCCACAAATAGGAGAAATGGCAGGTGTAACCATTCCTCTTCAGCCCATTGCACACCAATATATATTTTCAAATGATATACCTGAGTTAGCTGGAGAGTCGGAAGAAGTAACATCTCCAATTATTAGGGATTTGGATAGTTCCATGTACTATCGCCAAGTGTTTAATAGCATAGGAATTGGTTCTTATCAACATGAAGCATTACCTATTGAGATAAGTGAGGTTTCTAAATATGGTGAAAGTGCGGATATGCCGTCAATCAAGCCGTTTACACCCGAACATTTTCTTGGCAAGCCCTGGAAAGATGCGCAAAATCTAATACCTGGACTAAAAGAGGCAGGACGGAAAAGAGGGATAAACGGAATCTTTTCGTTTACACCGGATGGAATGCCATTATTAGGTGAATCAGAAAAAATACGAGGATTTTGGGTTGCTGAAGCAGTTTGGATAACACACTCAGCGGGTGTTGGTAAACAAATGGCTGAATGGATTATAAACGGTGCTCCAACCCTTGATTTGGAACTGTGCGATATTAATCGTTTTGATTCTTATGCGCAAAGTCCGACTTATTATAAACCGCGTTCAAAAGAAGACTATGAAAAGGTATATGATATTCACCATCCGTTTGAGACACCTGCCACATCACGCAATATGCGGATCATCCCATATTATATACGCCAGCAGACATTGGGGGCTTTTTTTAATGAAAGTCTAGGATGGGAACAGCCACAATGGTATGAAGCTAATGAATCACTTACTGAAAGGTATGAAAATAGGATTATTAAACGCGACGGCTGGCAAGCGCGCTATTGGTCACCGATTATTGAAGCGGAACATCTGCATATACAAGAACATGCCGGCCTATATGATGTAACGGCAATGAATAAACGACTGGAAATCAGTGGTGAAGATGCACTTACATTTCTACAAACACTTACAACAAGCAATATCGATATTTCTATCGGCAGTATGACAAATGCTTTAATGCTGCATGAATTAGGAGGAATTAAAGATAAAATCACAATCATTCGCAAAGATAATCAAACATTCATTATTCTTTGTACAAGTGCGGTAGAAGCAAACTGGATACAAAAACATGTCTGGAAATCAGGTGAAATAGTCATCCAGGATAAAACAGCAAGCACGTGCGGTCTAGGTATCATAGGGCCAGGGGCTAGAGATGTCATGCAGTCCATTGATCCTCAAGTATTTGCCGAAGGCGCATGGGAAGCGAAACAAGTGAAGGAAATTTATATCAACAATATACCGGTTCTAGCAGCATTCGACTCTAAATGTGGTTTGGAGTATTGGGAGTTTTTTACTACGAATGATCAAGGCTTACCACTTTGGGATGTACTCTATCAAGCAGGGCAGGCCAATGAGCTAATTGCGGTTGGAGACCGTGCCCTTGAAAGCTTGCGTATTGAATCACAGACATTAAGGTACGGAAAAGACTTTTGGAGTGAGCATAACCCATACGAGATTAATCTGAATGCATGGATTGATCTGACGAAAGATTTCATTGGAAAAAAAGCTTTAATCGAACGTGGTAAAAAAGGTCCCAATCTCGTATCGTCAACACTTGTTCTCGATCAACCGGATAAGGTAGTTATGGGCCATGAACCTGTTATGAACAATGGAAAAACAGCTGGTTTTGTCACAAGTGCAGGCTTTAGCTACAGTCTGGGAAGGGGAATTGTCACTGCCTTGTTAGATCCCAAGGCTTTGGAAAACGATACGGAATGGAATATTGAATATTTTGGACAAAAAATCAGTGCCACAGTTCTCCAAAAACATAATATAATCACATAGTAGTAGTTTATGGTGGTGACATACTCCGGGACGCCCAGGTTTTCTAGCTATAAAGAATACTGACTTTTGAAAGGAGTCATAGCGGGAAAATAAGGCATCACTTTTAATACAGAGCGGTCGTTTTCATGAACCAGTAGTGACGCGACCCGGGGTGAGCATTATATTCTTGTTCTAAAAGAAGATAGGCTGAAACAAGAATGACTATATTCTATTATAAGGGGACTATTTATGTTTAGAATACTAAAAATTGCTGGTGCTGTTATAGGGGTTGTTATAGGCGCTGGTTATGCATCAGGGCAAGAAGTATTACAATATTTCACAAGTTTCGGCCATAAAGGCACTTATGCAGCAATTTTAGCAACCGCCTTATTAGCATATATGGGAATGATTATGGCGAATGTTGGGAGCCGTCTGAGGGCAACATCACATAGGACAGCCATCTATCAAATTAGCGGTCGTCATCTAGGCATGGTGATAGACGGTATCATTATATTCACTTTATTTGGTACCGGAGTGCTTATGATGGCTGGTGCAGGATCTACGCTTAATCAACAGTTTGGATTACCAGTTTTTGTTGGCAGTTTAATAATGGCTGTTATTGTTGCAATTTCTATGATGCTTAAGGTCGAAAAAGTCATTTCTGTCATTGCAAGTGTTACACCACTCTTACTTCTATTTGCTATATTCATTTTTATTTACAGTTTAAGCACGATGGAGATGTCTTTTGCAGAGCTTAAGCCAATTGCAGAAAGTCAAGACAAACCATTTTCTAACTGGATCGTAGCCGCAGTAAACTATGCTTCTTTATGCGTGGCTTTGGGAGTTTCAATGACATTTGTTATAGGTGGGGCAGAAAAAAATTCACGTATTGCAGCAATTAGCGGGTTACTCGGCGGACTTGGTATAGGAATCATGGTTACCCTTGCCCACTTAGCAATTTTCTCCCAAGTAAATGTCGTTGCATCATTCGACTTGCCATTACTGAAGATTGTTGAAGATATTTCGCCATTACTTGCATTTTTGTATTCTATTGTTTTGTTTGGAATGATCTTCAATTCAGTTCTTGGTATGTTTTATAGTTTTATTGCTAGATTTTTTAAAATGGGTACAAATAAGTCGAATATTGCAACCATCATGGCTTTAGCAATTGGATTTGCTTTAAGTTTTGTTGGATTTACTACTTTAGTATCTAAGTTTTATACGCTTGTAGGTTATTTGGGTTTATTACTAATGATCATTCTTATCTACGCGCCTTTTAAACTAAAACGTTCAGAACAAAAAGGTTAATTGAAGGGGGATAAAATAAGTTAAAGAAGAAACTATTTTATGCTTATCATAACGGATGTATTATGAAGGTGAGCAAATATTTTATTTTAGGTGCAAATCTAGCTTTTAAAGACCTAAAAAAACAGATCTAAACATAATATACAAGGAGGAATTTGAATGACAAAACATTATGACGTGATAGTAGTTGGTGCTGGTTCAATGGGAATGGCTGCTGGGTATTATTTAGCAAAACAAGGAGTTAAAGTATTACTTGTTGATTCTTTTGATCCGCCGCATGATAAGGGCAGTCACTATGGTGATACCCGAATTATTCGTCATGCTTACGGGGAAGGAAGAGAATATGTTCCGCTTGCTCTTCGCTCTCAAGTGTTATGGGATGAGCTAGAAAAAAAGACACATCACAAAATATTCATGCAAACTGGCGCCATGGGGTTTGGTAAAAAAGGAGATGCTCCCTTTATTGATGAAGGGATTGCCAGTGGAAAAGAATATAATCTGGAAGTTGAACACTATACTGGGGCAGAGCTGAAGGAACATTATCCAGGGTTGCAAATTCCCGATGATTATGATTCCTTTTATGAGCCAAAGTCAGGATTCTTATTTAGCGAAAATTGTATCCAGGCTTATCGAGATTTAGCGGAACACCATGGAGCCGAATTTTCAATAAACGACCCGGTTAGAGATATTGAAGCGTATGATGATTCTGTGAAAGTGATTACAGAAAAAGGTGCATTTACCGCCGATAAGTTAGTGATTAGTGCCGGATCTTGGAGTGGAAAAATAACATCTAAAGTTGGTCTTGATCTGCCACTTATTCCGACTCGTCAACCTGTGGCTTGGTTTGAAGCTGATGAATCATTATTTAATGCAAACGCCTTTCCCACTTTCATGGTTGAAATTCCAAATGGTGAAAACAGAGCAATATATTACGGCTTTCCAAGCTTTGGTGGGTGTGGAGTAAAGGTAGGAAGGCATGAATATGTTGATGCCATTAACCCGGATACAATGAACCGTGAATTCGGATCCAATGCAAACGACGAAGGCCATATACGCGAGTTCCTGGATAAGTTCATGCCTAAAGCATCCGGAGCGTTAAAGAATGGAGTAATCTGCATGTATACAAGAACCCCAGATGGTCACTTTATTATTGATAAACATCCGGAACACTCCCATATATCGATTGCTGCCGGGTTTTCAGGACATGGATTCAAGTTTGCGAGTGTTGTAGGGGAAATTTTATCACAATTAGCCGTGTCGGGCGAAACCGATCATGATATTTCAATCTTTAGGATAAACCGACCAAGTTTGCAGGAATCGAGTGTAACAAAAAATTAGAGGAAAGAATCAATTACGCTGGTCGAGTAGGGGTTTTCGATTTCAAGGATCAAACGCGCGGAACGCTCATAATCTTTTAAACTGAGGTTTCAACAGGCCAACTAAATATAATGCCGAATAGAGAGTTCCTCTGTCTATGGTGTTCAATAGATTAATAAGCGTTAGTAAATCAACATATATTATGACTCACGTACCACTAAAGCTGTCAAGAAGTTAGTAAAAGAATGAATTGATCCAATAATTATATATACTATGTATAATATACGGAAAATAAGGTGGTGACGCTAAATGAGGTATAGTTCAGTTTTTGATATTATAGGTCCAGTTATGATCGGTCCATCAAGTTCACATACGGCGGGAGCAGCCCGTATCGGTAAAGCAGCTCGGAATTTATTTGGCAAAGAGCCTAAATGGGCAAAAATACATCTCTATGAATCGTTTGCCAAAACCTATAAAGGGCACGGCACAGACTTTGCTTTAGCGGGCGGTTTATTAGGATTCGAAACGGATGACACGCGAATGAGTAAAGCCCTTGAAATCGCTTCAGAAAAAGGTGTGAAAATCGAATTCGTAGAAGACAGTGCAAAAGCAGACCACCCAAATACAGCACGGCTCATTATTGGTAATGATACAGAAAGGCTGGAACTTTCCGGTATTTCGATTGGTGGCGGAAAAGTGGAAATCACGGAGCTGAATGGATTTGAACTACGGTTGTCGGGAAATTATCCAGCGATTTTAATTATGCATAATGACCGGTTTGGGGCCATTGCTTCTGTTACGAAGATATTGGCAAAACATGAAATAAATATAGGACATATGGAAGTTAACCGTAAAGATGTAGGGGAAGAGGCATTGATGGTTATCGAGGTAGATCAGAATGTTGAAGATCCTGTTCTAAAAGAATTAGAGTGCGCTGATCATATTATCCAGATTTCAAAAATTGCTAATTGATCTTTGAAAGGAGGGGGTTTACGAGATGTTTAGAACAGTTGCTGAGTTAGTGGAGACTGCTGAGAAGGAAAATATTTTGCTATCTGAAGTTATGATTCGCCAGGAAATCGATGTTAAAAACAAATCACGTGCCGAAGTATTCACAGAAATGGAAAAAAACCTGGAAGTCATGGAAAATGCTATAGGGGATGCATTAAAAGGCGTGCAGTCCGTAACAGGATTAACAGGCGGCGATGCCGTACTCATTCAAAAGTACATGAAGGAAAAGACACCATTATCCGGAAATTTAATGATGGACGCTGTCAGCAAAGCAATGGGGACAAATGAAGTAAATGCAGCAATGGGCACAATTTGTGCTACTCCCACTGCCGGAAGCGCTGGTTGTGTACCAGGAACGCTTTTTGCAGTGAAAGATCAGTTAAATCCTACACGTGAACAAATGATTCGTTATTTATTCACATCAGGGGCATTTGGGTTTGTTGTTGCTAATAATTCGTTTATCTCCGGGGCAGCGGGAGGTTGTCAGGCGGAGGTAGGATCAGCTGGTGCGATGGCCTCTGCTGCAATCGTCGAAATGGCAGGGGGCAGCCCGCAGCAGTCTGCTGATGCGTTTGCCATTACACTGAAAAACATGCTGGGTTTAGTATGCGATCCAGTAGCGGGACTGGTTGAAGTTCCTTGCGTTAAGCGTAATGCAGCAGGTTCATCACTTGCAATCGTATCCGCTGATTTGGCACTGGCTGGTGTAACAAGCAGAATTCCTTGTGATGAAGTAATCGGGGCAATGTACCGCATTGGTAAACAAATGCCATCCAGCTTGCGCGAAACTGGGGAAGGTGGGCTTGCAGACACTCCAACAGGCCGTTTATTAAAAGAAAAAATGTTTGGAATGTCCATATAGAGAGTACGACGCCTGTGCGGGGGTGCCTGTCATTTCCCGCTATTTACAAGTATACCAGGTTTTGGATTCATTTTATTGGACACCTGAAGATATGGAGCAAGTAATGTGAGATAGTATATTTCTGAAGGTACATCTCCGGAAGATGCTGCGGCGGCATGGGTAGAAGCAAATGATGACAAGGTTGCTGAATGGACGAAAAATAATAAAAACCCACTATTTTAAATGTGGCTTGCAGAGAAATTATTTTCCCGCAAGCTTTTTCTTTCATTTAGTCTTACTGATGGCTCACTTGAAGCGTCATCCATGCTCGATCATAATGCCAGTCAACGTTAACATTTTTTTCAAAGAAATCCGTTAAACGCGCGCTATTTAATACTTCTTCCCTCTTTCCCTCAGCAAATATTGTCCCTTGCCGGAGTAACAGGGTATGACTGAATACCGGGAGAATTTCTTCAATATGATGCGTCACAAATAAAATAGTTGGTCCATTTTTTTGCGTAGCCAGTTGCTGTATCGTGTTTAGCAAATCTTCACGAGTAATGAAATCAAGCCCATTTGTCGGCTCATCCAGGATAAGTAATTCCGGTTCAGCCATCAAAGCTCTTGCAATTAAAATCTTTTGTTTTTCTCCTTGAGAACAGGTTTCGTATGTACGATCAAGCAGATGACTGCAGGCTAATTCATCCATTAATTGAATAGCTTGTTCATAATCCGCTTCTGTCGGATCTTCATATAATCCAATCGAAGCGTATTTTCCGCTTACAATCATATCTTGTGTCCGTTGCATAGAACGAATTCTCTCCTCTAAAGAAGAACTAACCCAGCCGATTGATTTTCGCAGTTGGCGGATATCTGTCTTGCCAAACGGCTGACCTAATACATTGATTTTTCCAGTTGTCGGCCAAATATAACCATTCAACATGTTCAGCACAGTTGTTTTTCCGGATCCGTTAAGACCAAGTAGCGCCCAGTGCTGACCTTTTGTAACCTCCCAGTTAATATCTTCCAAAATCTTCTTTCCATCTCTTCTCCAGAAAACATCTTGCATCGTGATAATACTTTCCATGTATATCGCCTCTTTATTCTTAATTATTCATTTAAATATATCAATTTTTCGAATAAAATAATAGAATAGTGATTTTTTATCCGATAAGATGTAGTGCCTGTCACTTCCCGCTATTTGTCGAATGAATATTCTTGACTAAAAGCCTCCTCGATGATACATAATACGAAAAATAGCAGGAATAATAAATGTAGGTTTGCACAACGATCAAAATGGAGGTATTTTATGGGACAGAACTTACATCAACAACTACAACAAGCTAGTCAACAACTTCACGAGGCTCAAGAGACAGCTCGACAGGCACAAGGCTCAGATGCCCAATTGTTGCAACAAGCACAGCAACAGTTGCTACAAGTAGAACAGGGATTACAAAACGCACAGGAGGAATCAGGGTCTGAAGCAACGGAGAACCCACAATTTCAGCAAGCTTATGAACAGTTGCACGATACACGTCAACAACTGCAAGAAGCACAGCAAAATAACAGCGATGTTTTATAAAATAAAACGTCATTCAGTGGGGGTTTCAACGCACAAATGTTTTCGACGGGGTGGTTACTACCTGTTAAACTGGGATAAATGTGAAGAATAGTAAATGAAGCTTCTTTTTCCGATTTAGGAAAGGGAGCTTCTTTTTCGTTTGGTCCTTGCTCACTATTCAAATGGAATTTTAAAGTTTAGTGACCTATAAGGAGGGGGATTATATTTTCAGGGATAAAAGCAACATGGTGTTCCTTTGATAAACATATGATTTGTGAAGCACTCCTTTAAGGAATAATATATAGATGAGATGTACGAGTAAATAAAATCAAGCTAAATATCGAGCATTGTAACGATAAATATGAGGGAGAAATGTAAATGTCAAGGATACAAATACCGTTATCGGTTTTAAATTTAGCGCCTATTCGCCAAGGAGAGGGTCCAAAAGAAGCCATTGATTCAATGATCGATTTGGCTCAAGCTACAGAAAAGATGGGGTATACACGATATTGGATTGCGGAACATCATAATACGCCGACATTAGTGAGTTCAGCTACTTCCATATTGATTAAACATACCCTGGAGCACACTGAATCCATACGCGTTGGATCTGGGGGAATTATGCTGCCTAATCATTCCCCGTTGGTTGTAGCCGAACAATTTGGAACGATGGCAACGATTTATCCGGATCGATTAGACTTGGGACTTGGCAGGGCACCTGGTACAGACATGCTAACTGCCGATGCTCTAAGGCGATCTCAAAATGATTCGGTTTATACATTTCCTGAGGATGTAAAAACTTTACTTAAGCATTTTGGACCAGATGAAGTTCAAGGTTTTGTAAAAGCCCATCCAGGTGTTGATACGAATGTTCCGATTTATGTCCTTGGTTCTTCGACAGATTCAGCTGTATTGGCTGCTAAATTAGGATTGCCGTATGTATTCGCTTCTCACTTTGCCCCAAAACATATGGAAGAAGCTATTTCCATTTATCGGAGTCAATTTAACCCATCAGAGTACTTAGACGCGCCTTATATGACGGTCTGTTTGAATGTGATTGCAGCTGATAGTGATGAAGAAGCAAAATTTGAATCGACAACCATGCATCAATTTTTCTTGAATATAATACGTGGCTCCCAATCGCCGTTAAGTCCTCCTGTTGAAAACATGGATCAACTTTGGGATTCGCGTGAGAAAGAAGCGGCTTCATCAATGTCAAGCATGATTCTGACAGGAAGTAAAGATTCGGTACGTGAACAATTGACCCGTTTCCAGGAAAAATATGATGTGGATGAAATCATGGCCATATCATATATGTATGACAAGGACAAACAAAAACGATCTTACGAAATCTTAAAAGAAGTCGTAGACGGAAAATAAATAACTTATATCCGGGGAGTGAGGTGCCTGTCACTTCCCGGTATTTGTCGACCAAGTATTTTTGATTAAGGGCTAGTTTTGTGATTTGGAAGCACCAACTAGTTTACATGCTCTTTTTATTTAATTTATTCATCTTGTGTAACGTGTGTTTCGTTCCCCATTCATGCATGGCTTCTAAAATTGGTTCCAAGCTCCGGCCATATTCAGAAATGGAATACTCAACTTTTGGCGGAACCTGTGGGTATACAACGCGCTCTATAATGTCTTCATCCTCAAGTTCTCGTAACTGCTTTGTCAACATCTTCTGCGTGATTCCAGGCATGCTGCGTTTAAGCTCGCTGAATCTTTTCGTACCTTCCTGCAATAGGTATAGTAAGATAATGGGTTTCCATTTCCCTACTAAAATGCCTAATGCATCTTCCACACGACATAAGTCCGGCTGCTTGTCCATTTTATCTCCTCCATGGTATCTTTTTGTATACTATGCCACTTAAAAGTGCGTACTTCCTAATTAAATTAATATATTCTATAATAGCATTAAGTTGGATATTAGGAAACATGGCATTCGTTATAGGGGTTTTTTAAATAAAGTTTTATACCTCTATCTGCCAAGAAAGTAAATGAAAAATAGAATAAAGTATATAATGAAAGGTTGGTCAGTAAATGGAAAAATATCGTTTAGATCCAAGCAAAGGAATGGAGTTCGGGCTTTATACATTAGGTGATCATTTACCAGATCCTGGTACAGCAGAGCGGATTTCCCCGCAGCAACGTATTCGTGAGTTAATAGAATTAGCACAGCATGCTGAGCAGGCAGGTATCGATTTTTTTAGTGTAGGAGAAAGTCACCAAGAATATTTCGTAACGCAAGCACATTCGGTTGTTTTATCGGCAATAGCCCAGGCAACCGAAAAGATTAAAATCTCAAGCTCTTCTACGATTATCAGTACTTCGGATCCAGTGCGTGTGTACGAAGATTTTGCGACAATTGATTTAATTTCAGGAGGGCGTGCTGAAATTGTTGCTGGTCGTGCATCACGAGTAGGTCTCTATGATTTATTGGGCTATGATCTTCGTGATTACGAGGAATTATATGAAGAAAAATTTGATTTATTACGTAAAATTAATGAAGAGGAAGTGGTCAACTGGAGTGGACAATTCCGCCCAGCTCTAAATGATGCAAAAGTTCTTCCGCGCCCACTAAATGGTTCGCTCCCGATTTGGCGTGCAGTCGGTGGAACACCTGCTAGTGCGATCAAGGCGGGCTATGCTGGCGTTCCGATGTATATGGCTCATTTAGGTGGTCCGGTCAGTGTCTTTAAGCGAACGGTTGATGCTTATCGCGAAGCGGCCCAACAAAGCGGATTTGACCCATCTGAATTACCAGTTGCAACGGCAGGCTTTTTTTATGCGGCTGAGAGTTCTCAACAGGCTCTTAGAGAAATGTATCCCCATATTAATGAGGGGATGAAGCGAACGAATGGACAAGGCTTTCCAAAACAGAACTTTGCACAGGGGGCAGATCCGCGTAGTGTTATGAACATTGGTAGTCCACAGGAAATAATTGAAAAAATTCTTTACCAGCACGAACAATTCGGTCATCAACGGTATATCGCACAAATGGATTTCGGTGGGATGCCTTTTGATAAATTAATGAAAAATATTGAGCTGATTGGTAATGAAATTCTACCAGCAATTAAAAAATATACGGCAAAATAATTAGGAGTTGAATAAATAAATGAAGGTTGTCGGATTATCGGGTTCGAAAGTCGGTACGAAAACAAGAACGGCGCTGGACTACACCATTAAATCAGTTACTGAAAACTATCCAGCGACGCAAACGACATTAATTGATTTAGCAGATTTTGATATTCAATTCAGTGATGGTCGCAATTATCTAGAATATGAAGGCGATACAAAATATGTCTTGCAAAGCCTAATGGAAGCAGATGCCATTATTATGGGGACACCGATTTTTCAGGCGTCCATACCGGCCACATTGAAGAACATATTTGATTTACTTCCAGAGAACGCATTTCGCGATAAAGTTGTCAGCATGCTTGTAACAGCAGGCTCACCGAAGCATTATTTAATTGTGGAACAACAATTAAAACCTATCTTGGGTTATATGAAAGCGCAAATTGTTCAGACATATTTATTTATTGAGGAAAAGGATTTCCATCGAAAAGAAATCACAAATGATGATGTGTTATTCCGAATCGATCGATTGGTTGAGGATACCATTTTATTAACAGAAACATATAAGCAAATTCGTGAAGCCAAAGAAGCAGAATATGATTTTTAAAAGAAGGCTTGTGGCAAATTCGCCGCAAGCCTTCTTTTAGTAGTATAAATTTTCTTATTGCTCATTGGCTAATACGTTACCCCTCGAAAAAAACAACTATTTCTTCGTGTGATGCATGTTGGCTTAGTTTTACTTATCCTGGATGTTGTATGTGGGTTTTGGCTTTGACCACTTGTCGATAAGCCAAGTGGTCAAAAGTCAAGAATATCCGTTCGACAAATAACGGGAAGTGACAGGCACTTTCCGCGGTATTTATTCTATGTCTTCTTGTAAACGCTGAAAGCCTTCTTGATGAAGATAATCAGTCGCAGCGTTATAAGTTGCATAACTTCCGTCCAACATATCTCCTGCATAAATATTCCATGCATTAAAATCTAGATCATGAACTATTTTAAGGGTTTCATTTTCAGCATTCACCCATGTTTCTTCAAAAGGGTTTGATTCACGTAGAGACGTGATAGATTCTTTTATCACTTTACGAAGCTCTCGTTCTGTAAAATTTCGGATGTTGACCATCCCTTTAGAATCAATTGTGTAGTTATCATTTATCTGTTCAGCATATACAAATCCGTTTCCGTTTGGGTGCAGTCGATAGACCACAATTTTCTTGTCGAATACACTCTCTTCGAAATGGAAATTGATACGGCCAAGGGATATATCGTTTCGTTGTAATTCAGGAAAGGATTCAATAATAGTTAACTTCTCTTCAAATGTAAGCATGTTACCTCCATATAAACTGTTATTTAACGCTCCAAGCTATTGTACCACTTCCTGGGGGGTGCCTGTCACTTCCCGATATTTGTCGAGCGATTTTGCTTGCTTAGAAGAAGTTTTGTGGATGTGAGTATCTGCTACTTTCTATTTTTATTTGTGTATTTTCGCTTTGATTAAGTTTTACAGGTTTATTCATGTGGTAATAAGCAAGTATATTGTAAAAAGGGAGTGATCTTCTTAAAAACAGTGGAATACTTACTTTTTCAAATATAATTGGAGGGGTCTTTAATGAGTAAGAAAAGTAAAGGGGCGAGTAAAAGGGGATTAATAGATTACAAAATTTTTGTCCCATCTTTACTTATTATTATCGCAATCAGTATTCCTTTCTCCATGTATGAAGATGAGTCCTTTCATTTGTTGAATAGCATTTTTGCTCAGATTGTGGATCTATTTTCATGGGGTTACATATGGTATGCCATTATACTGGTTGCCGCAGGGTTGTATCTGTCATTCTCCAAGTACGGGGATGTTGTTTTAGGTGATCCGACAGAGAAGCCGAGGTTCACATTATTTGAATATTCCTCGATATTAATTGCAATGGGGCTAGGATCCACCATTATGCGGACAGGGATGACTGAATGGGCCAATATCGCAGTTGATCCGCCGTTTGGCGCGGAAGCTGGTTCGGCTGATGCATTATTATGGGGAAATGCATATAGCATGTTCATGTGGAGCTTCCAGGTGTTTGCCATCTTTGTTATGGCAGCACCCGCAATGGGTTATATTTTGCATGTTCGGAAGAAACCATTTATGCGAATATCCGAGGCATGTCGTGTTATTTTTGGAGATAAGTTTACGGATGGTCTAGGCGGCACGATACTGGATATTATCTTTCTAGTTAGCATACTCTCAGGTGCTGCTGTTACCTTAGGGTTGGGAACCCCTATTGTGACCTATAATTTAGCTGAAATATTCAACATCGAGATTACATTTGGCTTAACATTGATCGTGACCATTGTATGGGTATTTCTATTCTCCATCAGTGCTTATTTAGGAATAGAAAGAGGTATCAAACGATTAAGTACCTTTAATATGTACCTTGCTGGCGGGTTTGCTATATTCATCATGATAGTGGGGCCTGGTATATTCATCCTTAATTACTTTACAGACACTGTCGGCTTCCTGTTATCGAATTATGTCGATATATCCCTTTACACGAACGCTTTAGATATGGGTGGAACCACACATATGGAAAGCAATACTATATTTTGGTTTGCCTATAGCGCTACATGGGCTATGCTGCACAGTATATTTGCTGCAAAAATATCCCGGGGCAGGACCATAAGAGAAATGATATTAACATATTTATTAGCTCCCACGCTTATTTCTTGGGTAGCAACAGGGATACTTGGAGGTCTTGGTGTACACAGGTATCTAACTGGAGAAGTTTCTGTATTGGAGGTTGTACAGGAAGATGCTATGGCAGTCATACCAGAAATATTGAGTTCGTTGCCTTTTTCTACTATTGCACTTGTAGTCTTTGTTATCATTGCGATGATTTTCATGGTTACGACATTGGACTCGACAACGTATACAATTGCATCTTATACAGGTACCAAGAATATGAGTGTAGCAGAACCTTCCAAGCATCTGCGGTTAATTGTTGCAGCCATCATAACTGTACTTGCTCTGGCCTTGCTGAGAATAGGTGGTCTGGCTCCACTGGAAGTTCTTTCCGGGATCATGGGAATACCGATCATTGTTATCCAGTTCCTTACCATCTACGCTGCAAAGAAAATGATGGATGAGGATAAGGCATGGATAAATAATGTGAGGAATAAAAAAGAGAAGTAAGTAAGGTGCCCACTTCCCGATATTTGTCGAGCGGATGTTCTTGACTGTAAGAAAATGTTGTGATAAAAATAAAATTACTGCAGTTTTTTTGAGTACTGAGATCTTTTGAATTTAGTTTTTGGGTGTACAAACAGTAAAGTTATGTTAAACTAGCCACCAATTCAATTGTGTATGAGGAAAGGAGAATAATTTTGAGTAAAAAATGGTTATTAAGTTTATCATTTGCCGTACTGGTATTTGTAATGGTAGCATGCGGTGATGAAGACGAGACAGCTGAAGATAATAATGAAACAGAAGAACCTGAAATGGAAGAGCCTGCTGAACAGCCAGAAATGCCTGAGCCTGATTTAGAAGGTGTTCCTGATGTTGTTGCAGAGGTAAATGGAGAAGAAATACCAAGAGATGAATTTGAAGCTACTTACCAAGGGCAGTTTCAGCAAGCAATGATGCAAGCACAAATGTCAGGTCAAGAGATTGACCAGGATCAATTAAAAGAACAGGTTGCTGAAAGCATGATTGGAACAGAACTTCTTGTGCAAGAAGCTGACAACGCAGGTTTTGACGCGTCAGAAGAAGAGATGGATGAGACACTAGATGAATTAATAGAAATGAATCAGCTTGAATCCAGAGAAGAATTCATGTCTGCTATGGAACAACAAGGTATGGGTGAAGAAGAAGTGATGGATCAGGTAGAATTGCAAGTAAAATTAGATAAGCTTATTACTAGCGAGGCTGGTGACACGGAACCAACGGAAGAAGAGGTAGAAGAATTTTATGAACAGTTTGCAGCCCAACAAGAGGAAATGGGTGGAGCAGAAGGTGAAGAAGTAGAAGTCCCATCTTTTGATGAACTCAAACCAGAACTTGAACAAGAATTAAGGAACCAAAAAGAAGGGGAAGCATCTCAAGTACTTGTTGAGAACCTTCGTGAAGAGGCAGACGTCACGAATCACTTGTAAGGAGGTGCTTGTAAGGAGGTGCCTGTCACTTCCCGTTATTTGTCGAATGAATGGTATTAAATAAGAGGAGTCTTGTGGATGAAATTCTACAAGGCTCTTTTTTTTGTTACGTTTACTTTATTATTGCTGCATTCTCAGCATTTTAATATGCAGGTCCTGTTTTTTAGCAGGAAACTGTCCCTCCTTTGTTGAATAGATTAATTGTAAATAGGTTTATTAAAATGGAAGTTTTTTTGCAATTGAAGCTAAGATCATTCATGGAAGAATATGACTGTTTATTCATTAAAAACCAACCCAAAATTTATTAAGTCGTGTCGCAATGTTTCTGGATAAGTCGGAAATACTAATGATGAAAGCCTTAAGTTACTTATAGGGAGACATCATTATGAAAAAAGGAATTATTGCTGTCATTGTTTATGGAACCATTTTATTCATTGCTTTTTTGTATCGTGAACCTTTGTTGACTTGGCTAGATGAAAGTGATTTATCGCAACTTCCATTTATGTTTTTTTTAGCCATTTTTTTTGGCGTTATCCCTGTTATTCCTTTTAGTGTCTTTGCTGGAATAATGGGGGCGAAATATGGAGTTTGGATTGGTGCAATTATTAATTGGACAGGATCAATTGGGGCCTCCGCTATTTTCTTCTTGCTTGCCCGTTACTTTTTTGTCCGTCAATTCCAACGATTTATTTCAAGGTATAAAAAGGTTAAGAAATTTGATTATATTATTAGTCAAAATGCGTTCATAGCGGTCTTATTTAGTCGGATGATTCCAATTGTACCTCCGCCTGTAATAAATATTTATTCTGGGTTAAGTACTATGTTATTCAGTACTTATATGGCTGCAACAGCTCTCGGCCAAATTCCTGGTATGATTGTGTATGCCTACTTAGGAAACCAATTATTTACTTCGTTTCAATTCTTTTTTTTAGGTATCTCTATTTATTTAGGATACGTGCTCCTTGTGATCCTTATCTATCGATGGTGGTATAAAAGGTTTTAGGGATGATACTTGTAAAACAAAACAAATAAAAGAAATCACTTCCTATTTAATTGAATCTACCCTACCTAATCCAATAACCATTCCCCTCCCATCACTTATATGAGACAGCCACAAGCACAGTTCTTGTTTTCAATATATACCAAATATCCTGAGGCTCATTATGCAAAATCAGTTAGTATTGAGTTTTAAAATTTAGCTTCCAGTCCTTTGCAATGAACCTTTTATTTTCCAACTTTTTGGACATCCTAATAGTGGGTGAATAAAATGAAGGCGAATGAAAATGATTATAATAAATACAGTGAGGCAATCGACCGCATTCAAGAAGGAAATGAGACGATGATAGAATTGTTCAATGAACTTGAAGGCGATGATCCGATGATAAAGTTTGATAATGGGGTTATGGAAACTATTGAACGTGCAAAGAAAAAATACGGCGATGATATGGTTGATAAAAAATTGAATAATGTTGTACGGGAAATGCTTTCATGGCTAGATTTAGAAGATGTTGATATCGATTTAGAGGAAGGGGAAAAAGAGGATGACCAATCGTAAATAAATAGGCATATTTTTTTCACTTGAAAAGGAACTGAAGTTCGTATATAATTAAATTAGAACAAATGTTTCGATCATAAGGAGGTCTAGAAAATGAAAGGTTTGCTAACTCGTTCTGTTGAAAGCAAAGAAAAAATGGTGATCTTCTATATCGATAGTAGGGGTCAGGTTACCCAGCGCTATATTCGAGTGCTACAGGTGAACGATGGATTAATCCTTGCTTATTGTTATTATCGTAAGGAGGTAAGAGTGTTTAAGTTAGATAATATTCTTTCAGCTGGACCGATCAAAAAACGAGTGGGGGCGTAATAATGAATGATCGCGGTACGATGAAATGGACGTCTTTAATGTTGCCTGAGCATATTGCATTATTAAATGATATGTGGGAAGAGGGGAAACATCAAGAAAATCCGATTCTCGATGAACAAAAATTAATGGAAATCAACTCGCAACTACAACGAGCCATTCATAATGACTTAACGATTGAGGTTAAACATAATGCGGGACGTGATTATCTTACTAAAAAAGGTAAACTACATAAAGTTGATAACGTTAGTTTACAACTGGATGATCACACAGAAATCAAATTGGATAATGTGCTCGATGTGTATATAGATTAATCCCTTCATGATCCATTTTATTAAATAGTATATAGTAAAGATAAAGAAGGCAAGCCTCTTATTCAGGCTTGCCTTCTTTATAGGGTGCGGAGTTAGTTTATCCGCGTCTTCCACCTCTACCGCCACGTTTGGTTTCGGTGCTGCGTTTTAATGTAGATAAATTTTCTTCACTAGTCTTTAAAAAGTTAGCCATTTTATCTTCAAAAGATTCTTTCTTAAAATTATTTCTTGAACGATTATCTTTGGAGTTCCTATTGTCTCTCCCTTGCCGCTCTTGGCGTTTTGCCTCTGGCGGTTTATCTATTGCTTTTTTGATCGATAAAGCTATTTTTCCCTCTTTTTCACTTATGATTTTTACTTCAACTTGGTCACCCTTTGTAAGATGATCATTTACATCTTTTACATAGCTATCAGCTACCTCACTGATGTGCACAAGTCCTGTTGTGCCGCCTGGCATTTCCACAAACGCTCCAAAATTAGTGATGCCTGTTACTTTACCTTGTACCTTGCTTCCTACTTCAATTGCCAAAGAAGTTCCCCCTCAATAGTGATAAACCACTTTATTATAGCAAATTAGAAGTAGATTATCAATGGTATAAATTTTTAAGTTTACCGATTTTACTGCAGTTTAACGGGAAAGTAAACCCCACCATAAAATGGAATTAGGATAAAAATTTTAGGTGTGGATAACTGCTCGTAAGCATTAATAATCTTTTAGAAAGCAGCAATTCAAAAAATGGGCATTGACACTATATTAACTAATCGTTATTATGAATAAAGTAATTCCGATAATTTTTATCAGAAAAGGGTGATTTTGAAATGGGGACATCAACAACTATAGTTCAACCTATAAATGAAGTAGAAGATCCGGTGGAAAAAAGACCAGATTTAAATAACCCGCAAATGCCACTAATAATTGGTGGATTAATTGTTGGGGCGATATTGATGATTTATCTAATGTTTACGCAAGATATGGTTCAGCCTTTGCTACTTGTAATCGGCTTGTTACTTGGATACACATTATTCCATGCACGTTTTGGGTTTACATCGGCATTTCGTAGGCTTGCGTCTGTCGGAAATGGGCAAGCGGTACGTTCGCACATGTTAATGTTAGCAGTTGCAGTTACGTTATTTGCTCCAATCCTAGCATTTGGTTTTTCATTCTTTGGAGGAGAGGTTGCCGGTTATGTATCACCAATTGGTGTGAGTCTGGTAGTGGGGGCCTTTATGTTTGGAATAGGAATGCAACTTGGAGGTGGCTGTGCTTCTGGTACGCTTTTTGCGGTCGGATCAGGACGAACTGTCATGTTTATAACGCTATTATTCTTTATTGTTGGTTCCGTAATAGGGGCTAGGCATCTACCATTCTGGACGGAAGATTTACCAGCATTTGAACCTGTTTCTCTAGCAACCACTACTGGATTTGGTTATGGTGGTGCTTGGGTACTATCCATTGCATTGTTCGGTTTAATTACCTGGATTACTTTAGTAGTAGAGAAAAAGAAAAAGCCACCCAAAATGGCTGCTGTACCTTCAGCAACAGGTTGGAAGAGGATTTTTCGCGGATCTTGGCCACTGTTCGCAGCAGCAATTGTATTAGCTGTTCTTAATGCTTTAACGTTAATGGTGCGCGGTGAGCCTTGGGGTGTTACATCAGCCTTTGCGTTGTGGGGATCAAAAGTAGCACAGTTCATCGGAATCGATGTAGCGAGCTGGGGATATTGGCAAGGTGAAAATGCAGCAGTATTAGAAGCATCCATCTTCACTGACTCAACAACCGTATTGAACTTGGGAGTTATCCTTGGTGCATTTCTGGCATCAGCAGCAGGCGGACTTTTTAAGTTTACGAATATCAACCTAAAAAATGTAGCAGCTGCTGTTATTGGAGGGGTGCTCATGGGGTATGGTGCCCGCCTTGCATTTGGTTGTAATATCGGCGCATACTTCGGTGGTATTGCATCCTTTAGTTTACATGGATATCTTTGGGGAATCCTGGCATTAGCTGGAACCTTTTTAGCACTATACCTAAGGCCGCTCTTTGGATTATCGGTGCCAAAATCAAAAGATTCATTCTGTTAACGAATGAAAAACTCATCACCATGCGAAGAACGTGCATGGTGATTTTTATGCTATAAATGCGGTTTAGGTGTCAAATTCACTATCGACTTGTCTATAATTTCCAGTATAATGAACATAGTCAGCTTTTGTATATGTTATTCTTGTAAGAGGATCCTATATATAAGTCGTATAATTTGAAGAAGTGAGGGTCCTTAATGAGTGAAGCAAGTTTTGAGGAGTATAAAATAAGTGATGAAATAAAAAGAGCACTTGACGTGTTGAAATATAAAACACCTACAGAGGTGCAACGCGAAGTAATACCACGGGCGATGGAGCGTGAAGACCTTGTCGTGAAATCTCAAACAGGAACTGGGAAGACTGCATCCTTTGCGATACCTATTAGTGAAATGATGGAATGGGAAGAAAAAAAGCCGCAAACTTTGGTACTTACTCCAACTAGAGAGCTCGCTGTTCAAGTGCGAGAAGATTTCACGAACATTGGTCGGTTTAAACGGATCAAAGCTACAGCGGTGTATGGCAAAGACCCTTTTGCAAAACAAAAGGAGGAATTGAAACAAAAAACACATGTAGTCGTTGGTACTCCTGGACGTGTGCAGGATCATATTGATAGAGAAACATTGAATTTGGATGAGGTAAAGTATCTTGTTATAGATGAAGCAGATGAAATGCTTAATATGGGGTTTATTAAGGAAGTAGAAACGATAATAAATGAACTTCCGTCAAACAGAATTACGATGGTATTCTCAGCTACTTTACCTAAAGATGTTGAAAATCTCTGCCACAAATACATGAAAAATCCCTCTCCTATTGAAATTGCTGCTACTGGGATAACAACAAATACAATTAAACATCGTTTAGTCGAAGCAAAGGAAGAAGCGAAAATTTCACTTCTAAAAGACGTAACGGTTGTTGAAAACCCAGATAGCTGCATTATTTTTTGCAGAACCAAGAATCACGTGGATATATTATATAGCGAATTAGAGGATTCTGGTTACCCTTGCGAAAAATTGCATGGTGGATTAGAGCAAGAGGATAGATTTTCGGTGATGGATGGTTTCAAAACAGGGAATTTCCGTTATCTCATCGCAACAGATGTTGCTGCTAGAGGAATTGATATTGATAACGTGACGCTTATCATCAACTATGATGTTCCTGTAGAAAAAGAGAGTTATGTTCACCGAACGGGAAGAACTGGGCGTGTCGGTAATGAGGGGAAAGCCATTACCTTTGCGACAACCTCTGAAGCAAAATATGTAAAAGCAATTGAAAGATACATCGGCTTTGACATTCCATTAGTGGAAGCTCCTGGTCGTCAGGAAGTTGCTCGTGAAAAAGCAGCGTTTGAAGAGAAAATCAAGGGACGTCGCGTTGTTAAGAATAATAAAACGGAACGAATCAATAAAAATATTACGAAACTCCACTTTGGTGGAGGAAAAAAGAAGAAGATTCGAGCGGTCGATTTTGTGGGAACGATAGCGAATATTCCAGGTGTAACAGCAGATGACATCGGGATTATTGATATCCACGACACGTTCTCCTATGTGGACATATTAAATGGCAAGGGATCCGTCGTTTTACAGGCAATGGAGGATACCACAATCAAAGGGAAGAAACTAAAAGTTAGTCAAGCGATTAAGTAGGGGAAAAGGACGATTATGCGCGTCATATTCGTCCCTTATTTAATTTATAATTGAAAAAAGAGTTGAAAAGGAGTTCATATACGAAATGAAATATTTAAAATCCCAAATGAATAAGTTGGTCAAAGATAATAATGAATTGCAAAAGAAACTAAAGGAAATGATGGCTGAGCATGACCTTGAGAAGGAATATGCCCTGAAAGCACTATATCACGCAGAAGTAGCTGATGGTGGAAAGTATCAAGCAGCATATCGAGAATTAGACTCGCCCAAGAAGTGAGTTCCATAGCTATTTACTTCTCCGAAACTTAAGGTGGATTTTTCACCTTGATTTTGGTTTGAACTCTTTCAGTGTTTGTTTAATAAAGAAAAGCATAACATGCCAAAAAAGCCTTGCATCTGTGATGACAAGACTCTTAAAAACGACTTAAGAATAAATCTATAATTGTTCCCAGCGCGCTCTATCAACCCCAAATAACATCCATGGTGACGGCAACTCGAATGGATGATGATGGGGGAGAGAATGTGCTTCCTCCTTAGTTAGATCCATCCAGATGTAGGTATCATCTCCAGTTTCTTTCTTTAATTTGTGATAATCATTTGAAATTGTTTCCCATAATCCTTTTTGTGAAGCGAAATCATTCCATGGATAGACTGCATGCAAGTAATGGTTTTTCTTTTGGTCATTCTTTGTGATAACAAAGCGCGTTTTATCATCATTTTCATAGAACGACCATTTCTTTAGATCCTCTTCTTGAAATAAATTCGTTGCACCTGGAAAAGGATAATAACATTCATACGGGAAGATCGCTGCTGTTTTTACATACGTTTGTTCAACCCAGTCCTTTTTCTTTTGTAGATCGGTAATAGAATTCCAAGGCTTTGCACCAGACTCGAGGGAGGAGGTATCCTTTGTTGTAGCATTATGTAATGTTACGTAATTGGTTAACCTGTTTTTCTCCATCACACGTTGTGCCGATCTATTATGTTCTTCTGTGTTTGCCCCTACCCATTGAATATCATTTTGCTGAAAAGCTGTGTGTATCATATGAGACATCAAGGATGTTGAAAAACCGTTCCCCTTATATCGGCGATCACTTCTAAGTCTCCCTAACATTGCATAATTTTTTGCGTAAACAGTGTATCCACCCATACTGACGAGCTGGCCTTCCTGGAATACGCCAAATAAGCAATTAGGTTCTACCACAAGTCGTTCAAATATGTTCTTTACATAATCGTCTTCAATCCCAGTGTCCAAAGCTTCTACTTGAGGGTAGTCATCGTATTGTAAAAGCCGAATCGTAATAGTTGTATCCATATGTAACTCACTCCCCGACAAATATTTATTTTTACACCATGTCTTATTCATTATAAACATTTTTAAAAGATACTTAAAATGTAATATACTATTTTAATCTCCTTCTAGAAGGAAAAGGTTTACAATTCACAGTGACAGGGTGGTGAACAACGTTGACGCTTTCAAAATAAGTGTGCTATACTTTATCTTTAGTGATAATCATTCTCAACTAATTTTTAATAATTCTAAATAAGAAATTCAATATATACTGATAGATGAGAATAATCAATCGGTCTGGGAGGTAGGAATGATGAGTTTTATTCAACTTGAGAATATAACGAAACATTTTAAAGGCGGAGAGAAGCCTGCGGTTAACTCACTTCAATTAAATATCGAAAAAGGCGAGATTATCACGTTGCTCGGACCAAGTGGTTGTGGTAAAACGACAACGTTACGTATGATCGCAGGATTTGAGAATCCATCTGAAGGATCGCTACACATTGATGGGAAAGAAGTTTATAGTGATAGTCGTACCCTCCCTCCGGAAAAGCGTGGTATTGGAATGGTATTTCAGGACTATGCTCTATTTCCTCATATGTCGATTCTGAAAAATGTAATGTTCGGTTTAAACAAATGGAGTATAAAGGCAAAGAAACAACGTGCCGCTGAAGTACTGGAACTGGTTGGTTTAGAGGAGTATGCGCATCGTTACCCAACTGAACTTTCTGGTGGACAGCAGCAACGAATCGCTCTAGCTAGAGCCTTGGCCCCTCGACCGAACGTTGTTTTAATGGATGAGCCATTTAGTAACCTCGATGCTAGCCTAAGGGAAAAGATGCGTTTTGACGTGACAAACATATTAAGGAAAACAAATACAACGGCAATTATAGTCACGCACGACCAAAAGGATGCTTTCGCTGTATCAAATAGAGTAGTTGTTATGAACGACGGACTTATTCAACAAATAGCTACGCCGAAAGAAATGTATCGCTGTCCGAAGAACTGTTTCGTAGCTCAGTTTGTTGGAAAGACAAATTTATTAACGGGCACAATGGATACAGATTTAAAGAATATCCATACACATATTGGCAAAGTATCTTTACCGACGGAATGGCAGGAACATTTGGATACGGTTAAGGTTTCGGTTCGCCCTGAAGGTTGTCGGCTCTCAGAAGAGGGAGCGCACTGCGGTCAGGTTGAACGTGTTACCTATGGTGGAGAGTTTCAGGAACTTTATGTTCGACTCCCTGGTAAACAAGGGTTAACGGGAGAGCCTATGCTTATTAACGCTCCCGTTGAAAAAGATGTTGAAGTAGGTACAATGGTCTCATTTGATATAACACCTGAATTGGTTGCATTAGTAGAGTAGGTGGTTTAGCGACTACTTCGATTGGTGGAGGTAGTTGCCTTTTTATTAGATTAAAAGTATGTATAAACAATGATTCCTTATTTATAATTATTACAAATAAGATTATCTAAGTCAATAGATTTCTTATAGTTAATAATTATCTTTACATAAAAGACGGGAGAACTTAAAATGAAAAAAATTCTTATGTTTACGCTGTTAGCTCTATCTTTTGGAGCTTTAGCAGCATGTGGTGGAAATAACGGTGAAGCTGATAATGATACGGGTAATAATCAAGGCGAAGTGGAGGAACTAGATGGTGAACTTATCGTTTACTCATCACGTAATGAAACGTTTGTACAAGATTTATTAGATAAATTTACGGAAGATACTGGTGTGGAAGTAAGAGCGCTTCACGGTGCAGAGCCTCTCCAAATACAAGAGGAGGCGGGTAATGTTCAAGCAGATATATTTATTTCCAATGATATAGGGGCTTTGGAATACTTGAATCAACAAGATTTGCTGGAAGGTTATGAACCAGAAAATGTAGAAAGTATTGATGAAGAATATCGAGCGGAAAATAATGAATGGTTTGCTATATCTGCAAGAGCCCGTGGCTTTATTTATAATAAAGACATGATAGCTGAAGACGAAATGCCAACAAAAATGGATGATCTCTTGGATCCAGAGTGGTCTGAAGTAGATAATGGTTATGCGATTACTCGTGGTGGGAACGGCGGTATGATCGGAAACGTATCTGCGCTGCGCTATGAATGGGGTGACGAACGAACTTCTGATTGGATAATGTCTATCCAAGAAAATGCAGCAGGGATCCTGGATGGTCATGGGGACATTCGAAGAGCTGTAGGGGCTGGTGAGCATGCTTTTGGACTAGTGAATAACTATTATTACCACCAGCAGCTTGAAGAACCAACTAATAATAATGTGGGATTTATTTACCCGGATCAAGCTGAAGGTGAAATGGGAGCTATTGCAAACGCTGCAGGTTTAGGAATGGTATCAGGTGGTCCTAATGAAGAGAATGCTCATGCATTTATAGACTGGATATTGGAAGAAGAAAACCAACTAGCATTTGTGGGTGAATCGCTGGAAGTTCCAATTAACCCGGATCTAGAACCACCATTTGAGGAAGCTGTTTCATTTAGTGAATTAAATGTGCAAGATATGCCATTGGAAGAGCTTGGGAATTATTTTGAGGATACACGAACAATTATTGAAGAATCAGGGTTAGATTTAGAATTAAGATAACGTGTTTTTTGATTGTGCAGGCTAACAGGCTGACATAGCCTATGCTAAAAAGCTAGCTGCGTTTTTCTATAGGAGAGGGCATATGAGACGTAACAGGGACAGTCGAAATAAACAACATGATCAACAGAATGCCAAGGTTGGAGGTGAAAAATCTCCAGCCATTCTTCGTTTTGTCAATCGGAAATGGATAGATATATGGAACGGTAATCCGCCTGGCACTATATTGTTATTTATTGGCTTACTTGTAGCTTTAATTATGTCTGTACCCGTAATTTATGTGGTATGGAGATCTATTGCTGCAGGTGCGGATAGTTGGACCCGTTTATTAGGGGACCGAATTCCTGAACTTCTTTGGAATACACTGTCACTTACCGCTGCTGTAACTTTCTTTGCCATTAGTATTGGTGTTTCGTTGGCTTGGGTTGTCGTGCGAACCGATTTGCCAGGGAAGAAATTTTGGCAATGGATGATGGCTTTACCGCTTGTTATTCCTCCGTACGTTGGTGCCGTTACCTACATTATTGTATTTGGACCGAGTGGTTGGGTAGCCGATATATGGGGGGAAGCAACGTGGCTGACTAGTATTCTAGGAGATTATCCTCTAAATATTTACTCTTTTTGGGGGGCTTTTTTGGTCTTAACGATGTTTACTTATCCCTATGTATTTTTAATTGCTAGTGCTTCATTACGAAAAATGAATCGGAACTTTGAGGAAGTAGCTAGATCTCAAGGCATGACGACATCTCAAGTTTTCTTCAAGGTAAATCTACCTTTATTAAGGCCGGCCATTGGAGCTGGCGCTATCCTTATTTCGCTTTACGTATTGTCAGACTTTGGCGCGGTTGCCATGTTGCGTTATGTGACCTTTACTTCTGCCATCTACTTTCAACAGGCAGGTTTTGATATTGAATCAGCATCGGTTCTTAGTTTAGTGCTTATATTATTAACGATATTTATTTTATGGATAGAAGCGTATACACGAAAGAAAAATAAATTTTATCAAACATCAAACACATTTAAAGAGCCAGAAACGTTACGATTAGGTAAATGGAAGCCATTGGCAGTGGTTTTTGTCGTTTCCATTTTTAGTGTGGCAGTCGTTCTTCCGATTGCTGTACTCGTTTATTGGACAGTCGTAGGTGCCACTATGGGAGTGATTGATGAGCGTTTCTTTGAATTTGCCTGGAACAGTATTAAGGTGTCTGGATTAGCGGCGATCTTATGTATGATTTTAGCTACTCCAATCATTTACTTGAAGTCACGCCATCCTTCCTTGATATCGCAAGCAATTGATAAATTAAGTTACGCAGGATATGCGCTGCCGGGTGTCATTGTTGCTTTAGGAATGGTATTCATCTTTAATAATCATATTCCAGCACTTTACAATACATTTTACATGATTGCGATCGCTTTTGTGGTCAGGTTCTTACCACAAGCCATGCAATCGGGAGAGGCTTCATTGAGCCTGGTGTCTCCAAGGATAGATGAAGCAGCAAGAAGTTTGGGCTATCCTGCTTGGAAAGTAATGATTAAGGTAATTATTCCAACAATCCTACCAGGAATATTAGCTGGTGGAGCACTCGTGTTTGTAAGCTCTATTAAAGAATTACCTGCTACGTTGATGCTAAGGCCGCCTGGTTTTGATACGCTTGCTGTCCGGGTGTATTATGAGGCTTCAGAGGCAATTTATCATCAAGCAGCACCTGGAGCTTTGTTAATCGTACTAGTGTCGATCATACCGTTGCATTATTTATTAAGAAAATATTAGAAAAACGGGTGTCTCTACTGTAACGAAGCAATTATTAGACACCCGTTACTTATAGAACAATACACTATTAGATTTATAATGTTGCCTTACAATCCTATCAAATCCTGTATTTCCTCAATTTACTATATAGCGTAACCCTGGAAATGCCTAACTGATTAGCGGCTGCTGTTTTGTTTCCATTATGTTGCTCCAGCGCCTCTTCAATTCGCTTTTTCTCCATCGCTTCCTTTTCCTGGACTAAAGAATGATTGTTGGCTGTCTCTGCTAGATTACTAGGAGCAGAACTACTATGGAAAAAACTTAATAGATCCTGCTTTTTGATCACGGATTCTTCCGATAGGATAATTACGCGTTCGATCAGATTTCGTAGTTCTCGGACATTACCTGGCCACTGATATTGGAAAAGGGCTTCAACCGCGTCTTTCTCAAGTGTTGGCATAGGCACTTCATATTGGACGGAGAATTGTTTAAGAAATAATTTTGCCAATTCTGGAACGTCGTTGAGTCGCTGTCTTAATGGAGGCATAGTTAGTTGAATAACGTTTAGCCGATAAAATAAATCGGAACGGAATTGTTTCTCAACCATTTGCTGCTCCAGATTCTGATTCGTTGCTGCTATAAAGCGGACATTTATCGGTTTTCCAGAAGAGCTACCGACTTTATAAATAATGGATTCCTGTAGCACGCGAAGAAGCTTTACCTGCATATCCAGTGGCAGTTCCGCGACTTCATCGAGGAATAGGGTGCCGCCATTTGCCATCTCAATTTTCCCTGTTTTTCCTTTTCTCTCTGCACCTGTAAATGCACCACCTTCATAGCCAAACAATTCACTTTCAAATAAGGCTTCTGGTATGGCTCCACAGTTAACAGGGATGAAAGGACCTTCTTTGCGTGGGCTTGCCTCGTGAATCGCCCTTGCTACTATTTCTTTTCCTGTTCCACTCTCACCAAGAACCAGTGTTGTGGCGTCTGTTTTAGCAGCTTTACGTGCTAGTTGAATCGTTTGCTGTAACGGAAGGCTGTTTCCTTTTAGTCTTGAAAAAGGGTTTTCTTCTGTGTCCGTATAAACTTTTTGTCTTAATTCATTTAATTCCGTAGATGTAGTTAACAAGTTGTCGTTTAATTTTACAATTTGTGTAATATCCCGTTCTACGGATATGGATCCGATTAATTCGTTATTAGTTGTGAATATAGGGGAAGCATTGACGACTACATGTTTATCTTTGCGTGGGCGATGATAGGTACCTTGAACAGGTTTCTTCGTGTCAAGCACTTTTAAAACCATTAAATCATCGTCATGGAAAAAATTTGTTATCTGCTCCTGTATAATGTCAGACTCCTTAATGTTATAGGTTTGAACAGCAGCTTCATTCCAAAATATTACTTCTTTATGTTGATTAATAATGGTTATTGCATCATCCTCCATTGATAGAACAGCATCTAGATAATTGCTTGCATTCTTCATTAAGATCCCCCCATCAAAATTTCAAAGTGTAAACATAATTGTAAGCCATATTTACAGTGTTGTAAATATAGTTAACACATAATCCAGAATGTATCTTATAGATGAAATGATTAAAGGAACCTTGAATCGTTGCGCTGTTAACAATCGAATGATATAAAGTCAGAAGAAGATGAATTGGCATGGAATTTGCATAATAAATATAGAAGAGATTATTTTGAAAGCGTTTAATAATTTTTTAGTCAGCATACGTGCAGGCTTTTATACTCGCCATTAAAGGCTTGGAATAGGCAGTTTCTAGTAATCTCTTTTATGTGTAACGTGATAAACAAATTCAAGGAGGTTTTTATATTGGTTTTACCATTTATACATGAACCATTTACTGATTTTAAGGATGAAACGAATCAAAAAGAATTTGAGGCGGCACTCAAGAAAGTGAAAAGTGAGTTAGGCAAAGACTATCCATTGGTTATTAATGGTGAAAAAATTTACACGGATGATAAGTTGGTATCTGTTAACCCTTCAAATAAAAATCAAGTAGTTGGAAGCGTTTCTAAAGCAACAACGCAACATGTGGATCAGGCTATGAAAGCGGCAAATGAGGCACTTAAAACATGGAGAACATGGACACCTGAAGAACGCGCTGAAGTCCTATATAGAGCGGCAGCCATTGTTCGTCGCAGGAAGCATGAGTTTTCTGCATGGTTAGTGTATGATGCAGGCAAACCTTGGGATCAGGCTGATGGAGATACAGCTGAAGGTATCGATTTCATGGAATATTACGCTCGTGAAATGGTTGAACTAGGCAAAGGAAAAGAAATTAATGATCGTGTAGGTGAAAATAATACGTATTTCTATCAACCAATGGGACCAGGTGTAACGATTCCACCATGGAACTTTGCGTTTGCTATTGTATGTGGAACTACAGTTGCACCAATAGTTGCAGGTAATCCAGTATTACTAAAACCGTCTGAAAATACGCCAGTAATTGCTTATAAACTAGTGGAGGCACTAGAAGAAGCTGGTCTGCCAAAAGGTGTTCTAAGTTTTGTGCCAGGTGACCCTAAAGAAATCGGTGATTACCTTGTTGATCATCCGCAAACTCATTTTGTGAACTTTACTGGTTCGCGTGCAACAGGTGTCCGAATTATGGAACGCGCTGCGAAAGTACAGGAAGGCCAGAATTTCCTGAAACGTGTAGTCGCTGAAATGGGTGGTAAAGATACGATCATTGTTGATAATGATGCAGATCTTGATTTAGCTGCGGATTCAATCGTGAATTCTGCTTTTGGTTTCTCTGGTCAGAAATGTTCTGCTTGTTCAAGAGCCATTATTCATAAAGATGTTTATGATGAAGTGTTGGAGAAATCTATTGAACTAACGAAAGCATTAACAGTGGGCAATACAAGTGAAGATAATGTGTACATGGGGCCTGTTGTTAATCAAAAACAATTAGAAAAAATCCGAGATTATATTGAAGTAGGTAAGGATGAGGGAGTGCTTGCCTACGGAGGAGAAACGGATGATTCGGAAGGATATTTTGTGCATCCGACAATCTTTAAAGACTTAGATCCAAAAGCAAGAATCATGCAGGAAGAGATTTTTGGCCCAGTAGTTGGATTTACCAAAGCAGAAAACTTTGATGAGTTACTTGATATTGCGAATAATACAGAATATGGATTAACTGGTGCTGTTATTTCGAATAACCGTTCACATTTAAATCGTGCTCGTTATGAATTTCATGTTGGTAATCTTTATTTCAATCGTGGATGCACGGCAGCAATTGTTGGTTATCAGCCGTTTGGTGGATTCAAAATGTCTGGTACGGACTCAAAAGCAGGCGGGCCGGATTACTTGCAACATTTCCTAGAAGCTAAAACAGTAACAGAAAAATTTTAATAAAATGATATAGAACTCGTTGTGGCATCAGAATTCCTGTTGCCGCAACTCTTTATCTAGACTTCATGTTCATGGAAAAGATGTTTAGGTATCCATGAAGGAGAAATTTCCTTTAAACATCTAAAAGGAGATGCTGAGATGTCCAATCTAACAAGAGATTTTTTCATAGGTTTGTCCAATAATGAATATTTAAATAAAACTGCAAAAAAATGGGGATTCCGACTGGGCGCAGACAAGTTTGTTGCTGGTACTAATATTGAAAGCGTTACAAATATTGTTAAAGAGCTGAACAGCCATGGTATCACTTGCACACTCGATCGCTTGGGAGAATTTGTATCCGAACGAGAAGAGGCTACTGAAGCGAAAGAGGGATGCATCAATCTCTTAGAAAAAATAAAATCAGAAAATTTAAATTGTCATGTGTCGATAAAGTTAACCCAATTAGGATTAGATATTGACGAGAATTTTTGCGTGAACAATATGCAAGAAATTTTGCAGGTTGCGAATGCATACAATATATTTATTAATATTGATATGGAGGACTATGCGCGTTATGAACAAACCTTCGATGTCCTTCATATTTTAAGAAAAGAATATGATAATATTGGCACGGTGATACAGTCCTATCTTCATCGCACAGAATCAGATTTGGATCAATTACAGGATGTACGACTTAGATTGGTGAAGGGGGCTTATAAAGAAAGCGAAAAAGTTGCTTATCAAGATAAAAAGAAGATCGACCGTAATTTCATCCAGTTGGCTAAAACAAGGCTACTTGGGCGAACTTTCACCTCGATTGCAACGCATGATCACCATTTAATTGAGGAATTAATAGATTTTATCCGTGCCAACAATATTGATCAAGAGATGTTCGAATTTCAGATGCTCTATGGCTTTAGAAATGATATGCAATATAGTTTGGCAGAGGAAGGCTACAATTTCTGTACGTATATACCATTTGGCATAGACTGGTTTGGGTATTTTATGCGCCGAATGGCAGAGCGTCCGCAAAACATTAATTTGGTTATGAAGGACACACTTTATACGAAAGATAACAAGCTGAAGAAAAAGCCGGTTATAGCTGGTGGAGTTGCTGCTATCTTGTTCGTGTTGTTGTTATGGAAAAGGAAAAAGAATAAATGAGAAAATGAGAGGATTGAATGTTAGCAAAGAATAACCCTAGGTGTGCTCTCGGGCAAAACCTAGGGTTAAACTATATATATACATAGATCGCAATAGGTTGCTTTACATTTATAGCACCTATACACGATTGTTGGTATTTCTAGGTCTGGTATTAGGATATATTTGGCATATTGGGAACGTCGGTAAACTTTTAACTGGTAAAATATCATACTCTAAAATGTGTAAAGTATAAGGAAAGTATTCCATTAATCTGTTATCATGGATAGTGATAATGAATAGAATTATAGGGGGTTAACTTTTGGATGATAAAGGAAACATGAGTCAGCAACAAATAGAAAAATTTAAAAAGCTCGGTAGTCGTTTCGGCATTATTGTTGGGATACTGATCTTTCTTCTCGTAGTCGGAGTTATTGGGTTTCAATGGATTGTCGATTATATATGGATGGATTCGCTTGATTTCGGTAACGTGTATACTACCATTTTAGGCAGTAAAGTAATGCTTGGAGTAGTTGGTTTTATCTTATTTTCGGTAGTTACTTATTTCACGCTATTTTGGATAAGAAGGTCCTATACGAAACATTTTGATTCGCATCAACTGCCACCTATTATTCTGAAACGGAAAATAATGAATGCTTTGCTTTTGGGAGTTGCGATTATTGCCGGAGCACTTGGAAGTTTAATTGTGCAAGGAGTTGGCTGGGAACCTGCCTTGAAACTTTTAAACTATGCTTCATTTGGACAAACAGATCCGTATTTTAATATGGATATATCATTCTATATGTTTGTACTTCCATTCTTAGAGTTTATTGTATATCTATTACTAGGTTTGGGAATCTTTTTCCTCATTGTGGAAGTTGGAGCGTATTCCGTTTTTAATATGTACAGAATGAGTCGTTCAGCTCAACTGCATATGGGAATAACGCTAGGTATCATTGGGGTACTTTTGGCTTTTAATCACTTACTTGAGCCATATGGAACATTGTTGACGAATCAGGTAAACGTTTTTCAGCAGAGTGTCGTGCACGGATTAAGTTACACGGATAATTTAATTAACATACCAAGTTCTTATATATTGGCAGGAGTTGCAATTATCGGTACTGTTTGGGTGATTGTTGCTTTAGTAAGAGGGAAGCTTAATTCGATGCTAATTCCAATTGTGGCGTATGTCGTATTAGTAATTGCGGGGCAACTCGTATCTGCTGGTGTTCAGAATTTTGTCGTCTCACCAAATGAATTTTCCCAGGAAGAACAATATTTGGAGCATAACCTTAACTTTACGCAGGCTGCTTATGATCTAGATAATATAGAAGAAAGAGAAAATCCAGGGAATGATTCGTTGGATGAGGAAATGATAGAACGCAATGAATTGACGATGGATAATGTGCGGGTTAATGATTCTAGGCCGCTGCTTGATGTATATAATCAATTGCAGACATTCCGTACGTATTATCAGTTTAATGATGTTGATATTGATCGGTATGAAATTGATGGTGAATATGAACAAGTCTTTATCGGTGCAAGAGAATTAAGTACGGAAGATTTACCTGAACAAGCACAGACATGGTTGAATCAAACGTTGAGATACACGCATGGATACGGGGTTACAATGAGCCATGTTAATGAGATAACGTCACAAGGTCAACCGGAATATATGCTGCAAAACGTTCCACCAGAAGGGGACCTGGATATAACTCGTCCACAGATTTACTTTGGGGAAGAGGATTATGGAAATGTAATTGTTAATAGTGAAGTCGATGAATTCGATTATCCTTCAGGTGACGAAAACATGACCAGTCGCTACGAAGAAGAAGCGGGAATCCAGCTAAATGGAATGAATAGACTGCTGTTTTCATTGAATGAGGGTTCTTTCCGTATGTTAGTTTCCGATCAGGTGACTGGAGATAGCCAGTTTCTTGCAACAAGGAATATTATGGATCGTGTCAATCGAATTGCACCGTTTTTCGAATATGATCAAGACCCGTATATCTTTGTCAGAGATGACGGAAGTCTTGCCTGGATGCTCGATGCTTATTTAACGGCAGAAAGCTATCCGTATTCGGAGGGTTATGACGGCAATAATAATTACATTAGAAATTCAGTTAAAGTAACGATTGATGCATATACCGGTGAGGTCGATTTCTATATAGCGAATCCGGATGACCCACTATTACAAACATATCACAATATGTTCCCGGAACTTTTTACAGAGGAAATTCCACAGGATGTACAGGCCCACTTCCGTTATCCTGAGAGACTCTTTACCATTCAGGCCTCGATGTACGGGACTTATCATATGTCTGATCTAGAAGTATTCTATAATCGAGAAGATGTCTGGGAGTTCCCGACAGAGCTATACTTTGATGAAGATATTGAGATGGAGCCGTATTATGTTACGATGGAACTGCCTGAGTATGAGGAGGAAGAATTTATTCTGATGATGCCATTCACACCTCGAAACCGTCAGAATATGATTGCCTGGATGGGCGTGCGTAATGACGGGGAACATTATGGTGAAAAGTTTGTATATAATTTCCCTAAACAGAAAAACGTATATGGTCCACAGCAAATTGAAAATCGTATTAATCAAGATAGTAGGATTTCTCAAGAGTTGAACCTCTGGGCACAAGGTGGTTCAGAAGTTATACGTGGAAACTTGCTTGCTCTTCCGATTGAGGACACGGTCATGTATGTAGAGCCAATCTATATTGAGTCTTCCAATGAAACCTCACTGCCTGAAGTGAAACAGGTTGTCCTTGCTTATGAGGATCACATTGTCATGGAAGAAACATTTGATCAGTCTTTAGAACAAATGCTGACACTCATTGATCCTGAAACCGAGGTTGATGAGGATCAAATAGATGAGGAAATCGAAGAATCAGAAGAGCCGACAGGGCCATCTATAGAATTAGAAGAGGAATTAGAAGAGTTTTCAGGTCTGTTTAATGATTATCAAAATGCACTATCTGAAGGAAATTGGAATGAAGCTGCAGAAATTATGACAGAGCTTGAAACCAAAATAAATGAATCAGAATAATTATTTCATAAAGAAGAAGTGCTCCATTAAATTGGAGTACTTCTTTTTTGCTTTTCAGATAGGATAGAAAATAGCCCTACTTTTCAAGTTCTATTTCAATATCAATCTCTTCTCCTATATCTTCCCAGTCCTCATTGGATGCACCACTGAAAATCAAACGAATCGATTCAATATCTTCTGCTTTGGAATTTTCTAGAATATAAAAGGACGATCCAGATTTCGTGACCGGACCGATGAATTCACCATCAATATGCTCGCTAAAGAACATATCAGGTTCTAATTGCTCACCGGTATTCGTAGTCAAAGTAGCTTGTGATGCATAAAATATAGTATCCTCTTCCCTTGTATTTTCAACTTCCATGTCTACTTGGATATATTCCAGTTCCTCTGTGATCTATGAATCTTTGTATGTATATGCTTGCTTTCTTTTATTAAGTGTGCCTATACTAGTATTTAGAAACTGAATATATAAGTAATTCGACTAGGGGAGCATCTAAATGCTGAGAGATTAATTCGACCCTTTGAACCTGATCTAGATAACACTAGCGTAGGGAAGTGGAACTGGCAATTTTTTGGTGAATATTACTGTTGCTAAACCCATTCCTATTATACTAGTGATGGGTTTTTTGTTATATTTGCTCTCTTACTCAAAAGAGGTGAGACCATTCTAAATCGATTCTTTAAAGCAGTCTAATTATAAACACGTTCTCAATAGAAAGGGGAATATATGATGAGCAACTTATTTACGGATCAATTGTGGAAAAGAGTAGAACCAATTTGGAATTCTTACTTGGAACATCCTTTTGTTAAAGGTATTGGTGAAGGATGGTTAGATCACGATAAATTTAAGCATTGGTTGAAACAGGACTATGTCTACTTGATCGAGTACTCCCGTTTATTTGCCTTAGGAAGTGCCAAAGCGGACGATTTAAAAACAATGACAGCATTTGCGAAGCTTCTGTATGGTACGCTGGATATGGAAATGGAATTGCATCGTGAATATGCTAGTAAATTTGGTATTTCAAATGATGAGCTTGAAGCAACTAGGCTGGGATCTACTACAACGGCGTATACCAGTTATATGTTGAATGTATCTCAGCGTGGTGGAGTTGAAAATGTTGTGGCATCCGTACTTGCGTGTGCATGGAGTTATAACTTTATAGGAAAGGAACTTGCAAAATGGCCAGGAGCATTAGATCATGAATTTTTTGGTCGTTGGGTGAAAATGTATTCTTCTGATGAATTCACAAAAATAGCCGAGGATTGTAAGCATCTGATAAATGAAATAACGAAAGGTAAACCGGAACGTGAATTAGCTATGTTAGAAGATATTGTGGTCAAAACAAGTTTATTTGAATATATGTTCTGGGAT
Organism: Virgibacillus natechei; assembly: GCF_026013645.1. Taxonomy (NCBI): domain Bacteria; kingdom Bacillati; phylum Bacillota; class Bacilli; order Caryophanales; family Bacillaceae; genus Virgibacillus; species Virgibacillus natechei. The sequence continues at coordinate 1,486,691 of NZ_CP110224.1, forward strand.
ATGGCAGAAAGTAAAGAGGATTGGCCAATTAATTTATAAGAGGATGTTCAAAAAGTCCGGTAAAAATGACACATCGAATTTCTTCGTTGGCTTGCTTTTCCGTTGTTCACGTATTAATTGCATACGTTCCACTACTCAAAGCTACGCCGCCTTGAACTTCTCGGTCCTTTTTATCCTCCTTTTTGAACACGCATTATAAGTAAAAGTAAATCTAAACGTCTCAAAATATCCTTTCGTAAAAACATAAAACCTACTTGACTTATCGGAATAATTAATATAGAGTGTATATTATAACTTAATAATCTTATCAAGAGAAGCTGAGGGAGATGGCCCTATGACGCTTCAGCAACCTCTGACATTGTCAGGAAGGTGCTAATTCCACCAGGAGAAATCCTTGGGAGATAAGAGCGGATAAATTAACAATCAAAAGCCCTCTTTTCTCAAAAAAAGAAAAGGGGGTTTTTTAAGTTTTCAGCTCATTAAAGACAGGATAATCTTATAGAAAATAAAACAAGAAAGGATGATCACCATGGGTGAAATTGTTGTATTATCGGGAAGTCCTTCAGAATTTTCCCGTTCCGATCATGTGCTTAAATATTTAGGAACCTTACTTAAACAGGAGAATTTTTCAGTGACACATATTTCGATCAAGGATGTGCCACAAGAAGATTTATTTTTAGGAAAGTTTGACAGCCCTGTTATTCAAGATATAGCCACGTCAATCCAAAATGCTAGAGGAGTCATCGTGGGAACGCCAGTATACAAGGGAGCTTATTCAGGCGTCCTTAAAGCATTACTGGATATTCTGCCGGAAGATGTGCTCAAGCACACACCAGTGTTGCCACTAATGACAGGTGGAAGTCCCTCTCATTTACTGGCAATTGAGTATACATTGAAACCAGTATTAGCGACATTAAAGGGGCAGAACTTGAAAGGGCTCTATTTACTTGATAGTCAAATTGATAAATATAAGGAACATCCTATTGTTGATGAGGAAATCTTACAGCGAACGAAAAAGCAACTTTTTTATCTTATCGAATTAGTAAATAATCAAGCTAGTCTTGTTTCGATTTCGAAGTAACAATCGAAAAATTAAAGGAGGCATATAGATGGTAAAAAAGAGAATTTACCTGAATGCATTTGATATGAATACGCCTGGACATCAGTCACCTGGGTTATGGACCCACCCAGATGATGAGTCTTATCGTTATAAGGATAGTGATTACTGGATAGAACTGGCTAAAATTTTAGAAAAAGGTCGGTTTGATGCGATTTTTCTTGCGGATGTGTTGGGAACGTATGATGTGTATAACGGATCAAGGGATGCAGCTGTTAGTCAAGGGGCACAGGCTCCGGTCAATGATCCGTCACTCGTTGTTCCATTAATGGCAGCAGTAACGAAGCACCTTGGCTTTGGTGTGACAGCTTCTGTCACGCATGAGCACCCCTATACATTTGCTCGTCGTATAACGACATTGGATCATTTAACAAAGGGGCGTACCGGGTGGAACATTGTTACTTCTTATTTAAAAAGTGCAGCAATCAATATGGGATTTGCGGATCAAGTTAAACATGATGAGCGATATGATATAGCTGCAGAATATTTAGAGGTTGTCTATAAGCTTTGGGAAGAAAGCTGGGAACACGATGCTGTTAAGGTGGATAAAGAAAAGGGTATTTATTCAGATCCTGACAAGGTTCATGATATCAACCACGATGGAAAATACTTTAAAGTTCCAGGTGCACACTTAAGCGAGCCCTCTCCACAGCGCACACCTGTTATTTATCAAGCAGGGGCATCTGCGAAAGGTCGTGCATTTGCAGCTAAAAATGCGGAATGTGTGTTCATCGGTGCACCAACGATTTCCGCAACGAAAGATACGGTTGATAAATTGCATGCTGATATCGAGAAAGCTGGAAGATCACCAGAAGAAGTGAAAATCCTTACGATGTTCACACCAATAGTCGGACAAACGGAAGAAGAAGCGAACCGTAAATTTAATGATTATAAAAATCACATCAGCCAGGAAGGGGCATTTGCCCTATTTGGTGGATGGACCGGTATTGATCTATCCGAATACGACAAGGAAGAAAATTTACGCTATGTAGAGAGTGATGCGATTCAGTCTGCAGTAGAAAATCTCACGAAAATAGATCCTGATAAACCATCAACCGCAGAAGACATTAAAGATTTTGTAGGGATTGGCGGAATGGGTCCTTATACCGTTGGGTCACCAGAACAAGTAGCTGATACGATGGAATCGTGGGTTAATGAAGCTGGAGTTGATGGTTTTAATATTGCATATGCAGTGACTCCAGGAACCTTTAAGGACTTTGTTGAATATGTAGTACCAATTCTTCAGGATAGAGGATTGGTTCAAAAAGAATATGAAGGAACAACACTAAGAGATAGTTTATTTAGTCAAGGAGATCAATTGCCGGCACATCACCCTGGAAAAAATACGAAAGGCGTGCTGGTAACCTAATATTTTCTAAAAAACACGAACACGAAAGGAAAAGGACCTGTACCACATAATCAGTGGGCAGGTTCTTTTTTATCTTCTAAGCGTGGAGATTTGACATCGAACCAATAAAACCGGTACACTGTATTCAACAAAGTTGAATACAGATATATTGAGTTGAATAAGAATAGGTTTATAGAAGTGTAGATGCAATGTTATTATTTGATTTTTATTGTAAGCGCATTCTCATTGTCTATGGAAGAAGTTACAGATTCATGTTGATGAATGGATTCACAAGTAACAGAGGAGGAGTAAGTATGAGAAATTGGCCAGATTTTGTTGAGATAAAAGAAGTGTCACCTCGTGATGGCTTGCAGAATGAAAAAGGTTGGATTTCTACTGATGATAAGGTTGCTTGGATTAATATACTTTCAGATTCAGGTGTAAAGGAGATTGAATACTCGTCGTTTGTGCATCCAAAATGGATACCTAATCTGTCCGATGCACGGGAAGTTGGAAAGCAGATCAAAAGGAATCCGAATGTTTTCTATTCAGCACTTGTACCAAATATGAAAGGGCTTGAACATGCTTTGGAAGCTGGTATAGATGGCGCTTCGGTGTTCATGTCTGCTAGTGAGACGCATAATAAGAAAAACATTAATAAATCAATAGCAGAAACGTTTCCTGTGCTCCAGGAAGTTATTCAAGAGGCGAAACAAGAGAGAAAACGTGTAACGGGATATGTTTCAACCGTATTTGATTGTCCGTTTGAAGGGAAGGTTACACCAGCACAAGTCATCCGTGTTTGTGATCAATTGTTTGCGTATGGCGTTGACGATATATCGCTTGGTGATACAATCGGTTCCGCCGTACCTTCACAAGTGGATCAGTTGCTTGAAGCGGTCTTATCCCGCTATCCGAAAGAAAAAATCATTATGCATTTTCATGACACAAGGGGAATGGCTATTGCTAATATCCTGAGATGCTTGCAATATGGTATAACGCGATTTGATAGTTCCGTTGGAGGTTTGGGTGGTTGTCCTTATGCACCGGGAGCAGCAGGCAATGTAGCAACGAATGATGTATTATACCTTCTTCATGGTTTAGACGTGAAAACCGGCATTCGGGAACTTAAAATACAAGAGGCTGCCTTGTTTATCCAAAGTAAACTGGGAAAGGATCTGCCGAGTAAGGCTCTCGCCCATTATGTAAGTACAGCATAAGGCTATGACGCGTCCAAGGCGAGTGAGTGGGATCTTAGGTTGAGCGGCTGTACACCAGAGCAAGCAACTGCGCCACCAATCGAACGAATACTCCCGACATGCCGTTCAAGCCCATTTTTAGCGTATGGTTTTAAAGGTACTCTCCTTGACTGTCAAGTGGGACTATTCTATGATAAAAGACATATCCGACTTTTACGGTAAAGGAGAGAGTCCCAATAAATCTTGATAACATAGGAAAAAAAATAAAACAAATGCGATTAAGAAGTAAAAAAACACAACAGCAAATTGCCGATGAATGCGAGATCTCCAAAAGCCTATTATCCAAAATTGAAAATGGGCAAACCGCTTCAGCAATTGCCACTCTTTCAAAAATAAGTGAAGCTTTGCAGGTTCCTCTCTCATGGGTGTTAGATGATAAATTAGAGCAAGAGCTCGTGCTACTCCCGAAGGCGCACAGGCAATCTAAAGTTGGAGACGAGAATATGGGTTACTCCTATGAACTACTTGCAAATAGATCCCAATTTAATGGGGTTGAACCAACTATTGTTCATGTTACCCCAAAGGCTACGAATGACCGTCAAGAAACGTATACCCATTCCCAGGATGAGTTTATATTTATTATCGAAGGTTCTATTCACTTATATTATGATGGCAATCATCATTATATGGAAAAAGGTGATAGTGCTTATTTCCAAGGATCGAAAGCTCATTTATTTATCCCAGTAGACAATGATGGAGCAAAAGTATTAACATTATTTATCGATAGTCCATTATAAGTAAATCACTCAAGATTCAGTTTATCGAGAAGAAAGCAGCAAATCGCATAGGAAAGAGAGGGTACAAATCGTTGTCGATTCGTATCCTTTTTTATTGGTTATATTTGTTGTTTATAGCACTTTATCATGGTGAGAACTCCTGCTAATGAATGTGTTAAAACTCTATGATCCTGAATGTTCTGATAATAAGTGATATTTATGTTAAACTTAAAATTGAGATGGTGAAAAGGTTTATTTAAATGACGAAGTGGATGGTTTAACAAGGAAGGGGGATTTCATAGTGGACATTGCAACAATTTCCGAACGATTTAAAGTTTTTGCTCATCGAGAATGTAGGGGATCAAGTGACTTATATGAGTATTTGTCTGAACATATAGCTATGGATGAGAAATTATTAGCTATATGCACCAAAGTGCAACAAGGGCAACCTATTCCTAATTTATTTTTTGGTGCTGTTCATTATCTTTTACTCAAAGGAACAGAGCATGGTTTAAAAGACTTTTATGAAAGTATTGTAGAATCTCCGAAAAAGACAGAGCAATGTTTTCCTTATTTCAAGGATTTTTGCCAGTTGAATAAAGATGAAATTATTTCAGTAATGAAAAGTAGGCTGGTTCAAACAAATGAGGTGAGGCGGTGCAGTTATCTCTATCCAAGTTTTAGCTTTGTGTATGAGAAGGTGAAGAAACCTTTAGCGTTAATAGAGATAGGAACGAGTGCTGGTTTGCAACTGCTGTGGGATAAGTATAGCTATTCCTATGAAACAGATGTAGTTTACGGAAATAATTATTCTACTGTACATATAAACGGGCAAGTGAAAGGTGAGCGCCTACCATATTTACCTAATAACAGCCCACCGGTAGCCTGCAGAATTGGTATTGATTTACATGTCAGTGATCTTAACAGTGCTGAAGATTATTTATGGTTAAAAGCGTTAATTTGGCCTGAACATACAGAAAGACGGGATTTGCTTGCAAGCGCGGCAGATTATGTCAAAATAAACCATATAAATTTTGTCGAAGGGGATGGGGTAGCTTTACTGCCTGATATCCTCAAAGGAATCCCTGAAGATGCAGTGATATGCGTCTTTCACACACATGTTGCGAACCAATTATCGAAACAAGACAAAGTACAACTTCTCCAGCACATTAAGAATAGTGGCAAGGAGAGAGACATTTTTCATCTGTACAATAATATACAAGACGGTGACCTTCATCTGGATTATTATATAGATGGATATGAACACACTAGTACTGTAGGAGAAACAGATAGCCATGGCCGATGGTTCAGCTGGAATCTGTCATAATAGTTAGTGCCATGGTCGTCTGAACGAATTTTACATTAAAAAATAAGTGAAGAACATAGAAATATGCTCTTCACTTAATTTCGTATTATTTGTCGTTGGGATCGTATTCATCATTCAAAAGCCTTGTGACTCTCGTTGACTCTTTTTTTCTAATATCGGATTTGGTTGCTCGTTCACCATACGAATCCTCTGGATCCATACCAGGAGCAACGACACTTTCTGCAGGTTGCGTTCTTTTCTTTTTATCCATATGAAATTCCTCCCATCCTTTTTATCCTGTGTAAAAGGGAGGAATTTATCATAAAAATTGACCTACAATCGTTAATTTTACTTTAAAATAAAGACTCTTTGTACCCATCAAAGAGTCGACCACCATAAGGTTCTAGCATGCTGTCAATGAATGCAGTAAAAGGTACATCGTCTCCAGTTCTCATAAATAGCTGATACGCGTCTATAAACTCGTCAGAAAATGATTTATCAAATTCACTTAGAGAACGATACATCCATTTTCCTTGTCCAATCCAATGTTCATTTACTCTTAATACATATTCAGAAGCGAAATCAAAAAGTTTATGTGCAACAAATAATTTTTCTTCTTTATGAATGGAGCTATTTAAATCCTGAAGCAAGTCTGTGATGATAAATCGCTGGTAATTCTGCTGTTCTTCTGTCCATTTAACAGGCCCTTTTTCCATATAGTCTTTAGCTACAAGTTGGATGTCTTTCGCTGAACCGTTGTCTTTTATAATATGACCATCAACACACATACGTGGAATAGTTGGAATGCCTTCTAGGCGACTTGTTTCAAAGGCTAAGGATAAGGAAATGTTAGTAAATACAAAGAGTTCGATATCCCAATCAAAACAAAACACACATTGACGAAAGGGGGATGATTGTGTTTCATCAACAATAACCATATCTAAATCGGAGTGTTCCGTTAATTCGCCTCTTGCGCTACTCCCTGCCAAAAGAGCAACATCACAATCAGGGAAATGGGATTCAATATATTTTTGTGCAGCTAGATCTCCTGACATTTTCATAAGATCAATTCCTCCTAAACGCGGTTTGACTTCTGTTTTTCATCGTATTCATCTTGATATATTCCGTTACATTAGGAAAGAATTATATGAAAAAAATGCAAACAAGTCATTAACCAGTCTATACCAATACATAGTAACCTGCATAAAATAATAGTGCGAAGTGACTTTCGCAAATAGGGATGAAAGGAGAGTCTATATGTCATATGTTCATCATAAAGCACAGGGTGGCGATTTCGCTTTGATCGTGGTGTTGTTCATTCTATTAATTATCGTAGGTACAGCATTTGGCTCTTGGTAATAGGAAGTAGCGACAGTTCCGTTGTAATTTACCTCCTTAAATTTTGCGCGGAAGTAAAGGAAAAGGTATTTAATCTTTTCCTTTACTATTTTTTCGTTAAAGCAATTATTTAATTGAACCTCTGCGTATAAACTGGCAAGAGGGTAATTACTCTGTGAATGTAATGGTAACGTTACCGATTGTATGATATGTAGCCTCATAGGTACCTTCTTCGACCCTTAGTGGAGAGATAAATGTACCTGAGGAGATGATCATTCCTTTTTTTAAGCTTATATTACGTTCTGCAAGCTTCTTCGTAAGCCATGCTACGGCTGATGCTGGGTTTCCTAGCACATTGTTTGAGACTCCTTCACCGATATTCTTGCCATTATGATAAAGATCCATTTTAATTGTTTCTAATTCATTGATGGATGGTGGGCGAACAAGTTCTGAAATTACGACATGTCCCACGACACCGTTATCACATAAAAGGTCAGCTAATGAAAAATGAGGAAACCAATCCTTGTAGCGGGAATCGGGAATTTCCAACCCAGCAGCAATTTTACATTTGGAAAGAATCTCATCTTCTGTTGCTCCGATGGTTAAATCCTCAGATAGTACAAACATTAATTCTGGTTCGACGAGTGGATCAAAAAGATTAGATAAAGAAAGAGTAGCTTTGTTCTTGACAAGACTGTTTGTTGTCAACGTGCCATATGCTGGCTCATTGGTATTCGCAAGGCTCTGCGTTTCCCGACTTGTCATACTGATCTTATAGCCACTGATCTCTTCATGATAAAGCTTACATTTCTTCTGAACGAGTTGTTCCTGTACGTTGTATGCGGTCTGTTCATCGAGCGTATAATCATTTCGGATAAAATCAATTGGAACCTTTGTCTGATGTGCTTTTAGCAGTTTACTTGCTATTTCATCTATGTTTGTTTCCACGGAACCACTCCTTATCTAGTAGTAAAACCTATAATAATGGAATTTTATGAATAAGTAAAATCGAAAAGGAATTTTCGTTCCCTGAAAAACTGTATTGCATATAATTAAATTAGTGATTCATCGCTATGATCGCGCGTCGATAAATTTAAAGCTTACTTTGTTTATAGAAGGGAGATTTGTTAATGTATTATGTGCATCACCCTGCATATTGCCCAGCTTGTTATTATAATACCTACTGGCCTATTCGTCAGTATCCACCTGCTGATCCCGAACTCTTTCTTCAATCTGCTAATGAAACAAAGAAATTAATGAATGATGCTAATGTGATTCTTGATAAATTGGCTGAGTCAAAGGAATTTGATCTAAAGATTATGGAAGCGGCTCAAGCATCAGATCAAGAAGAGGTAGAACGCTTAATTTATTCTTTAGATATTTCGTCCGAAGTGGATATCACGTATAATCCGGATAATCTAAAGTTGGAATTCCGTTCAAGCGTTTCTGAGGATGATCCAGCGTGTTGTCGGTTACTTATTGCATTACGTTGGAGATAGAGTTTGTTTAATCATCTTGAATAGAAAATAAATTCAGATAATAACTAACCTCAAAATATGTGGGGTTAGTTATCTAACAATTCTGCGAGTACGCCAGCAATGATTCTCCCAGCAGACTTAGGAGCAGACTTACCAGGTAATCCGAGCGCATGTAAAGATTGAATACCTTGATTATCAGCAAATGTAAAGTCAGTTCCGCCTGGTTTTGAAGCAAGATCAATAATGAGGGCGGACGATTTCATGGACGAAATAATAGTTGAATCGATAACTGGATATGGGATCGTATTCATACAAATATCAATATCATTAATGCTTTGATCTAAGTTTTCAAGTCGTACAGGCTCTAACCCCATCTCGATAATGCGGGAGATATCAGAAGACTTTCGTACAGCTACACGTACGTTAGCTCCTACAGAGGAGAACAGTCGTGCAACTGTAATCCCGACTCTTCCAAATCCAAGTACCATTACGTGAGATCCGTGAATCGTAATATCCTTTTCTTCCATTGCCAATCGTAACGCACCTTCAGCAGTGGGAATGGAATTTAATATAGCCATGTCGTCGCGCGCAAATAAACGCACTAATTTCCTATTGGTTGATTTCGCTAGGTTATCTAAAAAAGGATTGGATGTTCCTGTATAAATTGTGCAATCTGCTGGAGACTCAGCTATTATATTCTTGGTTAGATAAATGGTTTGATCAGAATAAGTAGCTTCTATTTCTCCAGCTGTATTTGTGCCAGCAACAGGTAAGGTTATCGCGTCTAGCATACTAAAGTCCATTGTTTCGAGCGTTGATTGTTTAATGTTCGTATCATCAAAGCTTAACTGATCAAATCCAATTAAAAATACGTTTGCTCCGTCCTTAGACAATCGTTTAATGACCTCCAGATACCTGGCATCTCCACCCATGATGAGTATGTTCTGATTGTTTACCATAGTACCGTCCACCTTTCTAGATTTTTCCTTCATAATACATGATGCTACCGTATAAGGTACAAAATTAAGTATATAACGTTTGAATAGATTTATGTCTGTACATTTTTAATGTAATAAAGCTTATGTAATAAGACGAGCATAAAGTGAAGCTCCCTTCAGTGGTGGGTCAGTTCATTAAAGGAGGTAAAAAGAAGAAAGAAGAAAGTCACTTGCTGAATTTGCGTGCATCCAACAAGTGACGATAGATACCTCATACATTACTTTATTGGTGTTTTGGAATCCATGATTTCTTTTACATGTTCCACAGAATCTGGATCTTCAAGTCCGGTGATGTCACTGGTAACGGTTCCTTTTTCAACGATTTCCTTTAACAATCGACGCATGATTTTCCCACTGACTGTCTTCGGCAATGATTCAGCAAAAACAATAGCTTTCGGAAGCGAAATTTTACCGATTTGCTGTTCGATACGTTGGTTTATCTTGTCCTTTATTTTATCCGTGTTATCAACATCATCTACTAAACGAGCAAATACGACTGGAACTTCACCTTTTATTTCATCAGGGATTCCGATAACAGCGGCTTCTGAAACCCCCTCGCATTCTAAAACAGCACTCTCCATCTCCATCGTACTCAATCGATGTCCTGCAACATTGAGCGCATCATCAGAACGACCAACGACCCATAAGTAACCATCTTCATCTAGCAAAGCCAAATCACTAGCGAAGTAACTGCCATCAACTTGGCTGAAATAGGTGCCATAGTAGCGTTCAGGTTCTTTCCAGAGTGTGCGGCACAGCATTGGAAATGGCTCCTTAATAATTAAATTTCCTAATGTACCAGGTTCAACGGAATTTCCCTCAGCATCAACAATATCGAATTCTGCACCTAGAAAAGGAACTCCTGCTGCTCCTGGTTTCATGGGGGTTAGCCACGCTGCCCCAGAAATAGGAGACCCAGCAGTTTCTGTTTGCCCCCATGTGTTATTGACATAAATATTTTTCTTGCCTAGTACTTCATATGTCCACTTCCATGATTCTATGTCAAATGGTTCCCCAACGAGAGAAATCACCTCAAGACAGGATAGATCATATGGCTGCATCGCTTTTTCGCCCATGCTCTTTAACATTCTGAGTGCAGTAGGAGCTGTGAATAATTTATTCACTCGGTATTTTTCAATGATTTCGTAAAAGCGATCTTTCGTGGGATAATCGGGTGCCCCTTCATAAACAACGGTTGTCACACCGTTTGCTAGGGATCCGACAATTCCCCAAATATGCATGGTTAACCATCCGACGTCAGCAGTACACCAGAACACATCGTCAGGGCGATGATCCATATGGTATTTGGCATAAATGTAATTTTGAATTACAAATGCCATCCCGGAATGGACAACGCCTTTTGGTTTTCCAGTAGTTCCACTTGTATAAAATACAATACCAGGATCATTTGCTTCTATTCTTTCAGGTTTGGAGTAAATACTTGCTTTTTGGGTGAGCTCGTCCCACCAATAATCACGACCGTTACTCATTTGAATGTCTGCATCTAAACGATTGACCACAATAACCGCTTCAACGGGAGAGATAGTCTCCATAACGTGATCGACTTTTTCTTTTAAAGGAATTATTTTGCCACGGCGCTGAGTTGCATCGGCGGTTACAATAACTTTGGGTTCAAAATTGGTAAGGCGATCTTTTAATGATTTTTCCGAATAGCCAGAGAAAATGGTGTTATAAACGGCCCCAATGCGAAAACATGCTAGTACAGCAATGAATGCCTCTGAGAGATTGGGCAGGTAAATAGCAACACAATCCCCTTTTTTGACCCCAAAAGATCGTAGGACGTTCGCAAATCGATTTACTTCTGCAAGTAGCATGTTATACGTATAAAATTTTGTATCGCCGTTTTCACCTTCCCAAATAAGAGCAGTTCGGTTTCCTGCACCGTTATCAACATGCTTATCAAGTAAATTGACACAAGGGTTACTAATTCCACCTTCAAAGAAACGGAAATCAGGAAGATTGCCACTTATTGTTTCCTGCCATGGTTCATACCAAATAAGTTCACGTGCGACGCTGTCCCAAAAGGAGGCAGGATCTTTTCGTGATTGCTCAAGAAGTTCTTCAAACGCTTCATTGCTTCCAATGGATGTAGCTTGTTCCTTTTCTTTGTCCGGATAAACGAGCTTACTATTTGATACCACTTGTAAAATACCGTTTAAATCCATTAACATTCTCCTTCTATTATTTTTCTGTTTCTATTAACAGTATATATAATCTTCATAATAAAATAAACGTAATTGGTCAATCTTTTCTAAATTTATCGAATTTCGAGATTATAAAGGAAAATGGAATAAACTCGTCTAATACTTGAAAAATGTCCCACTAATATTTTTTGCAAAATAAACCAGACTATGAATTGAAAGGGAGGTTTTTTTATGCAACAAAACTTAGGAAACATCATGACTTCAAACGTATTTACTATTAAGGAAACACAGTCCCTACAGGAGGCTGCATCCGTGATGAGTGAGCATAATATTGGGGTTGTTCCGGTTGTTAATAATAGTGGTCAAATGACTGGTATTATAACAGACCGTGATATTACACTCCGCTCAACAGCACAGGGGGAAGCTGCACAAACACCTGTATCTCAAGCGATGACTGCTCAACAAGTTGTTCAAGCTACACCGGATATGGATGTACATGAAGCGGCAGAAATGATGTCTCAACAACAAATTCGTCGTTTACCAGTTGTGGAAAATGGACAGATCGTAGGGATGGTTGCCTTAGGTGATATTGCTGTAGATAATCAATATGATAATGAGGCAGAAGAGGCATTGTCGAGTATTTCAACACCTTCAGCACCTCAGAAATAAGTTTGTTATCGTAACTCCCATTTCATATCAAAAGGTTGCTCTAGACGCAAAAGTCTTTAGCAGCCTTTTTTGTTTGGCTCTTTTCGTAAGTATTGGGTGAATGCCTGAATATTTATTCTTTCCCGTTTAATAGGGTTTTCAAGGAACATTTCCTATCCTCACGAATCAAATGAATGAAACTGTTCTAAGCCTAGAAAAAAACCATATGTATATAATTGGGGTAAAATTTAACAAGAGGGTGATAACATGGATGATAAGTCATCATCAGAAAACAATAGAAATAAAAAAGGTGGTGAGGATGAAAAAGATGAGCAGCTAGAACAGTATAGAAGAAAAAATACAGGACCAGGAAAGAAGATGACAGATGAGAATGGAGTAAGAGTTTCAAATGATCGCTGGAGCTTAAGAGCAGGAAGGCGTGGTCCCCATTTATTACAAGACTTTCATTTTTATAAAAAACAGACACATTTTAACCGGGAACGAATACCAGAAAAAGTAGTTCATGCTAGGGGATTCGGAGTATATGGGGACTTTGAAGCTTATAAGTCAATGAAACATGTCACTAGAACTCACTTTCTGGGAGAGGCTGGACGCAAGACCCCTGTATTTACTCGATTCTCTAATTTTATCGGAAGTAAAGGGTCGAAGGATACAGCAGTAGATATTCGTGGCTTTGCGGTCAAGTTTTATACACAAGAAGGAAATTACGATTCCCTATCACTCCAATTCCCTGTCTTCATTCTAGCAGATGCGATGAAATTTATGGATGTGACACATGCAGCTAAACCGAACCCGAAAACAGAAATCCCACAAGCGACTGTGGCACAAGATGCTTTTTGGGATTATGTAGCGAATAATCAGGAATCAGCTCATATGGTGATGTGGCTCATGTCTATGCGAGGCCGTCCGAGAAGCTGGCGCATGATGGCGGGCTGGCCGATCAATACATTTCGGTTTATTAATGAACAAGGAAAATCGACTTTTGTTCGATTTAAATGGGAGCCTAAGCTTGGCGTTCACTCCTTGTTACTTGATGAAGCGAATGTAATCGGAGGGGTAGATCCAGACTTCCATCGCCGGGATATCATAGAAGCAATAGAAAAAGGAGCATACCCTGAATATGAATTAGGTGTACAGTTAATTGCTGAAGAAGACGAATTTAAATTTGATTTTGATGTTTTAGATGATACAAAGCTTTGGCCAGAAGAAGAAGTTCCTGTTGAAATTATCGGTAAGTTGACATTAAATCGGCTTGTAGATAATTTTTTTGCAGAGGAAGAGCAGTCGGTATTTGATCCAGCCAATGTTGTTCCAGGAATCGAGTTCACGAATGATCCTGTCCTCCAGGGTAGAGCGATTGCTTATAGAGATACAGAACTGTATCGACAAAGTTCAGCAAATATTGAGGATATCCCAGTTAACAGACCAATCGTAGAAAGGAACTACAACCTGCGAGACAGCTATCAGAGACACCGGATTGATGTTGATTACGTAAATTATCATGAGAATTCATTAGCTGGAAATACACCAGCAGAGGCCTCTCCTGAGGAGGGTGGATACGTCCATTATCCCGGAGAAGTGGAAGGCCACGTAACGAGGGAACGACCAAGCAAATCGTTTTTTGATTTTTTCTCACAATCCAGACTTTTTTGGAACAGCTTATCAGATGTAGAAAAGCAAGACCTTGTGGAAACTTTTATCTTTCATCTGCAGTACGTGAAAAGTAAATCGGTTAGGCAGCAAAATGTCGATATGTGGGTAAATGTTGATAAAGAGATGGCATATATTATGGCCGAAGAACTTGATGTAGATCTTCCAAAAGGGTCTCATGTTCCAGTAACAAAAAGTTCACCAGCCATTAGTCAATTAAATACACCCTATTATGCTTATACTCAAAAAGTTGGTGTGTTGATAGGCAATGGATTTAATGGGCAAGAAGTTAGAAATGTATTGCATATTTTGCAGCAAAATGGAGTATTTATGGATATTATTAGTGAAAAGCTTGGTACAGTTACAGGAGACGATGGAACCAAAATTGAAGTGAATGAGACATTTCTAACCAAATATCCTGTCCTATATGACTCGATCTACGTCGTCGGTGGAAGTGCTAAAAATCAAGCGAAATTTGACCAGGGCATTATGGAGTTCGTAAATGAAGCATATAAACATTTTAAACCAATAGGCATTTCCTCAACTGGGCAGTCTTATATTCAAGGATCTGAAAAAAATAACTTCGCAGGCGTCGTTTTTTCCACAAATAATCCAAACTTCGGAGAGGACTTTGTCTCTGCAATCGCTCAGCAACGATTTTGGAATAGAGAATAGTATGGCCATAATATAAACACTGACGAACGATGATGTTTCGTCAGTGTTTTCAGTATATAATTTGAACTGTAACAAATAGAGTTAGAAACCAACCTTTGTCATAAAATTTCCTGCAGATTGCATGCTTTTCCCAACTTTTTTTAATTTTTCAATACGTTGTTTCCACTTATCTCGCGATTGCTGATCATCATTCAGATGCCACCTCCACGTAAGTATTACATCAACACGCCATTCGCTCTATGTCAAACTTGCTCAGACTAATGTATGTTGAAACGGATAGAAAATACATATAATAAGCGCCCTATTGCCGTAGAAAGCAATAAGGCGCTTGTCTTTTTATTTAATTCCAGTAGACGTTCACTTACCCTAAGCACCTCTTTTAAAAGAAATTGACGCCGTGAATCTCATGTTACGTTGCTATAATCTTGAAATGCTTTTTCTATTTTTGAACGTCCTTCGTCAATCCCGGGATGAAACTGAATAGAAGCTTCTTTGCGAATTGCTTTTACCTTTTGTTTTGCTTCATCCACCCTGTATTCTATGTCTGCCAGATCCTTCACTTTTTGCTTGGCAATGGAAAGGCCTGCGACCGTACCTTGTGCTCTGGCAACCTTGGCACTTTCAATACCCGTTATGTTTCCGGCGACATACAAACCTTCTATTGGTGTTTCCATCTGTTCATTATGGACAGGGACTTGGCCACCCAGTTCTTCGATGTATTGGAACGGACATCCAGTCACAGCAGCTAGTTCTGCTAGTGGATATAGTCCACCGGCAATACACACAAAATCGACGTCCACCGTTTTTTCGCTTCCTTTTATTGGCGTACCATCGGGTGTAATATCGCAAATCGTAACCGACTCCACCTCTTCATTGCCATTTATTTCAACGACGGATTTACGGATGTGAATAGGCATTCCCCACATCTTAACGCCGCCTTTTGGATAAAATTTAACAGCTAGTTTTCGCACCCATGCGGCTTTGGCAAATTTGCTGCCGAAGCGGAGGAAAGCAGACGGAGCTAAGTGAGCAATCCGAACCAGCCCATCCATTACTTTTCCAGGATCACCGTGGTCTTTTGTAACAGGGTTGACTGCAGGGAGCGCCATGCTATGAAGTTCGACGTCTGCCAATTGCAGTTCTCTTGCGATGGCAGCCGACAATACGTTGACACCAACAACGATCCCTTTATCTCCTACTCGTACGCGGTGAACATTCGTCATCACTTGCGCCGCTCCTATTGACATAACACCGGGAAGCGTCCAGCCAGGGATTGGTGCAGCCGATTCCGCTGCTCCTGTGGCTATCAGCAGGTTTTCAGCATCAAACGTTCCTTCGTTCGTATGTACGGTAAACCCGTCAGCTGTTTTTTCAGTATGATGCGCAGAAATCCCGCATCTAACATCGATATTCAGCTCTTCGGCCTTATCCATTAGAATCCCGGTTTCTTTGATGCCATTCCACCACTCTCCATTCGGTTCCTGGTGAAGTTGGCCCAAGAGTCGCCCGCCTGGTTTCGGAAATTCATCAAGAACAAGCACATGCGCTTCCCACTCACGGGAAGCAATCGCAGCCGACAAACCAGCGGGGCCGGCACCAATGATAATAACATCATACATGCGGATCCTCCTCCTTGCTACCTTCGTTTTGCTTTTGAAATTCGGTGTATGTACGTGGTAATTGTTCGGTGTTTTTCTCCGTAGGCTTCAGTGGCAAAGGCTGTGTTGTTCCACTTTTTACTACCATGCCTTCTTTCACTTCCGTCATACATGCACGGACTCCAGCTTTCTCGTCAATGGTTACCCGACATTCAAAGCAATGACCAATATTGCAATAAATGCCACGCGGTTTTCCACTTTCTTCATGTACACGCAATTGTCGGATGCCGTTTGCCAACAATGCAGAAGCGATCGTGTCACCCTCGTAACCTTCATAGGTTTTTCCATCAAATGTAAATGTAACGGCTGTCTGATTATCCAGGTTTCCCAGGACAGGATGTTTCGTAATGCGCTTATTACTCATGGTTTTATTTACCTCCCAACACGGATAATGGTACTGGTCTGACAGGAGGCTGGACCTTCAACGGAATTTCGTTGCTCGGTTTTTCTCCTGTTACCTCTTCCAATACAGCATCAACCGCTGGCCTGCATGTACGTCCACCGCAATAACCCATACCGGCTCGTGTGCGCAGTTTGACTTCACGAGCTGAGCATCCGTATTTACTAAACGTTTCTTTGACATCTTTTAAAGCTACTTCTTCACACCTACAGATAATCATCTTATCCATCTGGTCATCCTCCTTATACATTCACACATAAACTATGAAACTGTTTTCATTATTGTTTTGAAAAACATTGACATACCATTTACTGCTATCTTAACATATATGATAGGATCGATTTAACATTTTAGCAGGATAATTATTAACAAAATAAAAAGTGACACAGAACAGGACAGAATAAATAGAATGCAAGCTATATTTTATCGCAGTTTACGTTTTATTTTATAAGTAATGGAGGAGACAAATATGACGAAGGAACATACAGAAGTTGCTATTATCGGTGGCGGCATTATGGGGTGTGCGATTGCCTATTACATTTCCAAAGCTGGAATCGATTGCACGCTGATTGAAAAGGGGGATATTGCAAGTGGTACATCTTCTCGCTGTGACGGAAATGTTACCATCGTTGACAAGGATCCAGGCTTTGACAGCAAGATGTCCATGGTCAGCCAAGAACTAACCGTCGATCTGGGAAAAGATCTGAAAATGCCATTTGAATATCGCGCCCTAGGAAGTATACTTGTCTGTGATAATGATGCTGAATTGCAAGCTGCAGAAGATTGGGTGAAAATTCAAAATGAAGCCGGTTTAAAATTTAATATGCTTGATCGCTCAGATATCCGCCAGGAATCTCCTTACTTTGCTGATGATATCCCGGGTGGCCTTGAAAGTGAAACGGATTCGCTCATCAATCCGTATTTATTTTGCTATTCGCTCATTGATCGGGCAAAGGATTATGGACTTAAAGTTCGTACACAAACTGAAGTGACCTCTATTTCCAAAAAAGAGGACTTCACCATTGAAACAACAAATGGAACATTTACAGCCGAAAAAGTGGTGAACGCAGCTGGTGTTTGGGCACCTTTCATTGGCGAGATGCTGGATGTGGAGATTCCGATTGTACCTAGAAAGGGGCATATTATGGTCGGATCGAGACAAGAGCCAGTTATGATGCGGAATGTCATGGAGTTCGGTTACTTGATGAATAAATTTGAACGCGAGCGCATTGCGGATCCACAAACGCAGGAACATGGTGTAGCGCTTGTGCTGGAGCCAACCGAAAGCCAGAATTTCCTGCTTGGAAGCAGTCGGGAGTTTATAGGTTTTGATGGCAGGGTTGACATCAATGTCGTGAAAACAATGGCAAAACGGGCAATGCGCTTTTTCCCGAAAATGGATGATTTTAATATGATTCGTGCATATACTGGTTTTCGACCATGGACAAAAGACCACTTGCCAATTGTTTCAACGGTTGAGCAGGTACCTGGATTCTATATTGCGGCAGGTCATGAAGGGGACGGGATCAGTCTCGCAACCGTCACGGGAAAATTAATTGAAGAATTAATACAAGGGAAAGAAACGATTATCCCTGCTGAACCATTGAGTTATGAACGTTTTGTGAAGTCTCCGGTTTCGTAATACTGAATAGAAAAAGGCTGCCTCAAAAGGAGTAAACACTCCTCTTGAGGCAGCCAAATTTATGTGCCAGTAAATTCTATGTCAGGAAAGTTTCCCGTTGATTTTCCTTATCTAATACCGCTTAGGGTTGCAGCACCTTCTCGTACAGCAATGAACTCAGGACGTTCTTTCCCTCCTGAGTACGGTCTTACCAGTGCGTTTTCAACGCTATTGTATACCATGAATAAGTTGTTGCGGCTATATGGTGTAATATTGCCGCTCGATCCATGCATGGTATTGCTTTCAAATAAGGTAATGGAACCAGCTTTTCCGGTGGGTACAGATATACCGCCACCTTGATCAGCGAGCCAGCGCAGGCTGTCATGATCCGGAACGCCAAGCTTTTGTTTTTGTAATGAACCTTTATAGTTATCGTCAGGTGTTTCGCCCGCGCAGCTGACATAGTAGTTATGGGACCCAGGTATAAGCATTAAGGGCCCGTTGAATGTATAGTTGTCGGACAAGGCGATCGATAGACTGACACCCCTCATCCGTGGCATACCATCTTCCACATGCCATGTTTCAAAATCCGAATGCCAATCGAATTCTTTACCTGAGAATTCCGGTTTATAGTTAATTCGAGATTGATGTATATAGACGTCACTTCCAAGAAGATGGTTTACGATATCAAGCAAGCGTTGATCATTTGCTACCTTTTGAAAATAGTTATCGTCGTTGTGCACGTGAAAAATAGATCTGATTTCCTCGCTTTGTGGCTCACGAATCACTTTTTCAGAAGTTACGTCCCTGCTGGAGTCCTGTAGTTCGAAAATACCGTTTTGCATATCAGTTACCTCTTGCGAAGAGAAGAAATTCTCAATCTGCAAGAATCCGTTTCGTTCATACGAATCAAGCTGTTCTTTGGAAATAGGTGCTTGATTATCTTTTGATCGATCTGTGTGAATCACAGGATCCTTCCGTTTTAAAATCTCTGGTTTATTATTTTGTCTTGATGGATAAAGATCTTCCATTATATAAACACTCCTATCAAAATTTTTACCTCTTTGATGTCGCGTTCATTGTTGCGTAAATACTAGCACATAGGGAAACTTTCCTGTGTACAAGATCAACTTTACTAGATTAATGCGTAAACAGCAAAGTAGAAATATTAGGAAAATAGAAGTAAATAACTGCTTAGGAAAAATAGATAAAGCATCAAAGAGCTGTTTTTAATAGATTGTTTTTTTTGAACGTAATTGCGTGAATTTTAGGTTTATGATAAGACATTTAAAATATAGCAAATAAAAATCACAATCGTTCGTTGAATCCATCCATATATGATTACAGGAATCGGCAATCATGCAGGCTTTTTCTTGTGTAGGCTAAAAAAGAAAGCACTAGAATACAGTAATTAAGCTAAATTTATTTACTTTTTATGCAGATCTGTGATTTAAACGCCCCCAAGAATGTATTTATTTTTAATTTTTATACCAAATTCCTATAAATTCTGTCTATTCCTTACCATTTGCTAGTTATTTATAGAATATGGCACCTATTGTTAATGAATCAAATGGAATCAAGTTTAAACACGCTGTATAAGATTTAATCCCTTTTGACGAAATGCATTCTTGGATTTACCCTTAAATGGTACGTGTTTTTCAAATAATTTCGGAGGTGAGAGCATCAGTAAAGGCGGAATTGGTGAATTGACAAAAGAACAGGACATAAAAACCGATTTTCATTTTCGTAAGCCGAATAAAAATGATGGAGCAGCTGTATGGGAATTGATTAAACATACAGGCGTTCTTGACCTAAACTCTTCTTATAGTTATCTCATGTGGTGTGAGGTGTTCTCGGAAACATCGATTGTCACGGAAAGAGAAGGGGAGATAGTCGGTTTCATTTCTGGGTTTATTCATCCGGATACACCGAATACACTATTCATCTGGCAAGTAGCTGTTAATGAATCTGAACGAGGCAATGGGTTGGGGACGAAGATGCTTTTTCAACTGCTGAATCGTGAACATTGTATAGAGTATGTTGAAGCAACCGTATCTCCATCAAATACGCCCTCACAAAACCTGTTTCAAGGTCTTGCAAAAAAGCTTGACACCAATTGTGAGGTTGGCGATTATTTTTCATCCAATGATTTTCCCGGAGAAGGGCATGAAGATGAACTATTGTTTAAGATCGGACCTATTCAAGAAGAAAAAATATTGATAAAAGGATGATTTCATGACAACGGCAGTATTAAGCGATAAGAAAATGAAAACGTTTGAAGAGATAGAATCAGCAGTAAGAAGTTATAGCCGAGGTTGGCCAACTATTTTTGAAAAAGCTAAAGGCTATAAAATGTGGGATACGGATGGAAAAGAATACATCGATTTTTTTGCAGGGGCTGGTGCACTAAATTACGGACATAATGATGAGGCCATGCAAGAAAAACTGATTGAATATATTAAAAATGATGGCATTTTACACAGTCTTGATATGGGAACAAATCCAAGAAAAGAATTTCTTGAACGTTTCAAAGAAGTTATTCTTAAGCCTCGTGATTTGGATTATAAGATCATGTTTCCTGGTCCAACTGGAACCAATACAGTTGAAAGTGCTTTGAAAATAGCCAGAAAAGTAACGGGACGTGATTCGGTCATTAGCTTTACGAATGCATTTCATGGCATGACAATTGGTTCACTTTCTGTAACGGCTAACTCATTTAAACGACATGGAGCAGGTGTTCCTCTACACCATACCGTATCCATGCCTTTTGATGATTATGTGGAAGATCAGAGCTCGATTGCTTATTTAGAAAAATTTCTAGAAGATAGTGGAAGTGGTGTTGCTTTACCAGCTGCTATTATTCTGGAAACGGTGCAAGGTGAGGGTGGTATGAATGCTGCTCGATTGGACTGGGTGAAACAGATTGAAAGTATTTGCAAGCGCTGGGACATTTTATTAATTATTGATGATGTTCAAGCAGGTTGCGGACGAACTGGAACTTTCTTCAGTTTTGAGCCTGCGGGGATTAATCCAGATATCGTTTGTCTTTCAAAATCAATTGGAGGAGCTGGACTCCCGATGGCAATTACGCTAATCAAACCGGAGTATGATCAATGGGAACCGGGTGAGCATAACGGTACATTCCGTGGTAATAATCTGGCGTTTATTGCAGCAACAGAAGCATTAACCAATTGGGAAACAGATGATTTAAGTAAAGCCATTCAAGAAAAAGCTAGCATATTGAGTGATGCGATAAAAGGATGGGTTAAAAACTATCCAGCATTAAAAGGTGAAGCTCGTGGAAGAGGTTTAATGCAGGGCATTGCAATTGAAGGAGAAGGTATTGCCGATGAAATTTGTGCTGAAGCATTTAATCGCGGCCTAATTGTAGAAACATCAGGACCAAATGATGAAGTTGTGAAGTTCCTTCCACCACTGATTATTGATAATGATGGCCTTAAAAAAGGCTTACAGATTCTGGAAGATAGTATCAAACAAGTTCTGGCTAAATAATAGGACTCATTACAATATTAAATACAATTCATACGGCAAAGGGGAATAGAAATGATCATAAAATCACTGGAAAATATCAAAGGGACGGAAGATGAAACATCTAGCGATAACTGGACGAGTCGCCGCTTTTTATTGAAAAAGGATGGAGTCGGCTTTAGTATGAATGACACGCTTATTAAAGCTGGAACAGATAACTTCTTTTGGTATAAAAATCATATCGAAGCTGTTTATTGCATCGAAGGTGATGGTGAAATCGAAAATATAGCAACTGGAGAAGTGCATCAAATTCAAGCTGGAACGATGTATATTCTGGATCAGTACGATAAGCATAGACTTCGTGCTAGAACAGAGATGCGCATGGTTTGTGTATTTAATCCACCACTTGTAGGGAGAGAAACACATACGAAAGAAGGGTATTACCCGTTATTGACGGAATAGAAATAATGAGGAGGACTCAGTCTTGGACTGGTTCCTTCTCATTTTTTTATGCATAAATTGCATTCTAATTTAATCTATTTCTTATAGGGGGGTGAAAATATGGGGATGTTGACTATCGGAATAGC
Source organism: Virgibacillus natechei (assembly GCF_026013645.1). Classification (NCBI taxonomy): domain Bacteria; kingdom Bacillati; phylum Bacillota; class Bacilli; order Caryophanales; family Bacillaceae; genus Virgibacillus; species Virgibacillus natechei. The sequence goes on from NZ_CP110224.1 coordinate 1,509,165, forward strand.
AGGATTAATTGTGATTTTAGCTGTGGTATTCTTCATTTTTGGACCTAAGAGATTACCTGAAATCGGAAGGAACGGACAGACGCTTGAAGCGTTTAACAGAACAACGAGTGGTGATATGGATAATAAAGAGCCTGAGAATGTAGTTAAGGAAAGCTCGCAGGTTAAAGAAATGGATTCTTCAGGTGATTAAAGAAAACTCTTCGCTAAAAGAAATTTTACAAATCAAACAGTTTGATCATACTACTACAGTGAGCTATAATAAATTATAAACCTCAGTAAACAAATGAGAATTATAATGTATAGGAGGAACTAAGTTGAGTAATATACCTTTACTTATAGACACAGATTGGTTAGCAGAAAGATTGGATGATCCAAACTTGAGATTGTTAGATGCAACTACGTTTCTAAAACCAACTTCTGGCTATTATGATGTATGGTCGGGAGAGGAAGCATATGATAAAGGTCATATTCCTGGAGCAGTTTTCGCTGATTTGCTTGGAGATCTTTCGGATCCTGACTCCAAATATGCTTTTACGATCCCTTCAAGGGAAAGATTTGTCAAGAAAATTAGTGAACTTGGTGTTGGTGATGAATCCTATGTCGTCGTTTACGATCAAGGGGAAGCAATAGTAGGCGCCCCAGTGATTGCATCCGATTGGGCATCACGTCTTGCTTGGCAATTACGTTATGAAGGTTTTGACAATGTTGCAGTACTTGATGGAGGATTTCCGAAATGGCGTGAGGAAGATCGTCCGGTTACAACAGAGCCAGGTTCTTATCCTAAAGCCACATTTACAGGAGAACGTCGTCCTGAATTATTAGCTACAAAAGAAGATGTGAAAAAGGCATTAAATGATGAAAATGTCATTCTGGTTAACAGTCTTTCAGAAGCTGATTTCAAGGGGGAGTCTGATACGTATGCAAGAAAAGGGCACATCCCTGGTAGTGTAAATGTATTTTTTGGTGATCTTTCTAGTACGGAATCGAAGGAACTTTATGATGATGAAAAATTACGAAAAACATTTGAGGAATCTGGAGCACTTGATCCAGATAAAAAAGTAATCACTTATTGCGGCAGTGGTATTGCTGCAACGTGGAATGCATTGATCTTAAACAAACTCGGACAAGATAACGTCGCTATGTATGATGGTTCCATGACGGAATGGGCAGATGACCCTACACTTCCGTTGGATACAGTTAAAAAAGAAAGTTAGCATATTGTTGATTCTGGATAAGAATTATAGAAAATGCGGTATTCGTTAAACGGATTCTTAAAGGGTTCTTTGCTTTGTTAGGCAGTAGGAAAGCATATACACCTATCTGCTAAACAAAAGAGAGAGAGAATATTTATTATCAATTGACATTATTCAAAAATTGCTTTATTATAATATCTAACAATTACATATTTTATTCCTTATCTAGAGAGGTGGAGGGAAATGGCCCTTTGAAACCTCGGCAACAGGTTCGCTAATTTGAATACTGTGCTAATTCCATCAAGCATACGCTTGAAAGATAAGAGAAGACGTAATCTTGTAATAGATTTTAAACTCTTTTCTTATCCAGGAAAGAGTTTTTTGTTTATTTAAGCAGTTAAGAGAAAGCATAACTACTTTCTTAACTGCATAAGGCTTGGCGGATGCCAAGTTTTCTAATAGAAGGAGAGTGGAGTTCATGAAGTATGGATTTTGGTTACCTATTTTTGGTGGATGGCTACGAAATGTTGAAAATGAAAGCATGCCACCAACATACGATTATGCAAAGGAAGTAATACAATCCGCTGAAAAATGGGGATATGACACCACATTAATTGCTGAATTGTACTTAAATGATATAAAAGGAACAGATCAGGATTCTATCGAAGCTTGGTCAACTGCAGCAGCTTTAGCAGCAGTAACGGAAAAAATTGAAATTATGGCAGCCGTGCGTCCAGTGTTTCATAATCCCGCTGTGACAGCAAAGATGGCAGCCAATATTGATCATATTAGTAAAGGGAGATTTACTTTAAATGTTGTTTCAGGCTGGTGGGCTGAGGAAGCGAAACAATACGGCGGTAATTTTACAGAACATGATGAGCGATATGAGCGGACAACCGAATTTCTTGAGATATTAAAGGGCTTATGGACAGAAGAGACATTTTCATATGATGGCAAGTTTTACAAAATAGAAAACACGCAGCTTTCACCAAAACCTGTTCAACGTCCGAATCCTGTTTTATATGCTGGTGGTGAAAGTGAAAAGGGGAAACAGGTTATTTCTTCCCTTTGCGATGCCTATATCTTGCATGGGCACACCGTAGAAGAAGCTGAGGCGAAAATTGTTGATATGAAAGGAAGAAGAGAGGCAGCTGGACCTGAACCTTTACAATCTATTGGCATGGCAGCCTACGTGATTTGCCGTGATACAGAGGAAGAGGCACATGCTGAATTAAACCGTATTACGACTGTGAAAGATATGAGTGGTTATGCTGGGTTTGAAGATTTTACCTCAAAGTCAGAGCTGGAGCAACAGATTCAGCTGCAAGATTATTCTGTATCGAACCGGGGCTTGCGTCCAAATCTTGTGGGGACACCAGAGCAAATTGCAAAACAGGTTTTGGAGTTTGAAAAGGTTGGTGTTGATTTACTATTATTACAATGTTCTCCACAGCTGGAAGAATTGGAACGTTTTTCAAAACAGGTTATGCCAAAAGTTGAGGAATTACGAGCGACGTTAACAAACATATAATAGGGGGCAGATTTTGTGAGTAAAATATATGTACTACATGAAAATAACGAGTGGACAGATCATTTAACCGATAGATTAGAAGAGTTAGGTCTTCCATATGAAGATTGGTTATTGGATAATGGCAAAGTTGATCTGACTTCTTTGCCACCGAATGGTGTTTTTTATAACCGGATGAGCGCCTCATCTCACACGCGTGGAAACCGTTTTGCGCCAGAATTAACAAGTGCTGTTCTATCATGGCTGGAACAAAATGGCAGGACAGTGATTAATGGAAACCGCGCACTTCAGCTAGAGTTAAGTAAGGTACTGCAGTATTTGGAACTTGAAAAGTTTGGCATAAAAACACCTAGAACAGTTGCCGCAGTTGGAAAAGATGAATTGCTAAAAGCGGCAGAGTCATTTGAAGGAACGAAATTTATTACGAAGCATAACCGTGCAGGAAAAGGTCTTGGTGTTAAACTTTTTCATTCAGTCGAAGCATTAAAACAATATGTGGAAGGGGATGAATTTGAGGAGCCAGTTGATGGCGTTACGTTAATTCAGGAATATATAGAATCACCTGAGTCTTTCATTACACGTTGTGAATTTGTTGGAGGTAAATTCCTTTATGCAGTTCGCGTTGATACGTCAGAAGGGTTTGAATTATGCCCGGCAGATGCATGCTCAATTGAAGATCAATTTCCTGCAGGAGAAGAGGAATCAGAAACAGCCAAATTTCAAGTAAGGGAAGGTTTCGATCATCCTGTACTGGAAAAATATGAGCAAGTACTTGCAGCAAATGATATTAAAATTGCTGGAATTGAGTTTATTCAGGATAAAAATGGAGAAATTTATACGTATGATATTAACACGAATACCAATTATAATAGCGATGCCGAAGCGAAGAGCGGGAAATTCGGTATGTTGGAAGTAGCGAAGCATTTGGGAGAAGAGCTTGAAAAAGTTAGCGGGGCAGTTCTTTCATAATAATAGTTTTTTAATACTGCATGTAAGAGCACCTTCTCTGTCGTATTCTACAGAAGGAGGTGCTTTTTATTATCGAGAACGGTGAAGTCTTTACCACTCGGTAGAAGCCACCGAAAAACGGGAGAGCCCCGCACCGAATCGGGAGAGAGCCACCAGAAAACGATAAGCCCTCGCTCTCTGGCGTGTTCGGCTGTTATTCTCTTCCCGCGGAAACTCTGCCTTTCACAATCTTATTCGGATTAAGTAGACCACGTGGATCAAGTGCTTGCTTAATTTTTTCCATAACATGAAGTGCCTCTCCATGCTCTTTTTCCTGGTATTTTTGTTTTCCTATTCCGACGCCATGTTCGCCGGTGCATGTACCTCCTCGGTCAAGCGCGTATTCGACGATTTGTTCATTTAGTTGTTCTGCCTTCTGTACTTCTTCCACGTTGTCGAGATCGATCATTAAGAATATATGGTAGTTTCCATCCCCCACATGACCGACTATCCCGCCTTGCAGGTTAAAGGTTCTTATGGCTTCTTGCGCATTTTGAATGGCTCCTGCTAATTCAGAAATGGGGAGACAAACATCTGTTATCATTAATTTCCTTCCCGGATAGCCATGGGTATAAGCGTAGAGCACATGATGCCTTGCTTCCCAGAGCTTATTCCGTGCTGCAGTTTCCGTCTCAAATGCTACTTCTAGACAGTCAAAATCCTTGAGAATATCTTCGGCAAACGAAACATCCTGCGCAAGTCCAGCCTCATTTCCGTGAAACTCCATAAATAATGTAGGTACTTCTTTGTAGTCCGTTTCACTATATAGATTCGCTTGTACCATGGATGGCTCATCTAAAAGCTCCATTCTGGCTATGGGCACGCCAGCCTGTAATATTGCTGTGACAGCTTCAACTGCATCATCCACCGTGTTAAAAGATGCTCTTGCTGCCATCTGGTGCTCTGGTATGCCGTATACCTTTAGGGTCAACTCGGTAAAACAGCCTAGCGTACCTTCAGACCCTACAAAAATGCCACTCAAATGATAACCTGATGATGACTTTTCCGCTAAATTTCCTGTATGTATCGTTTTCCCATCTGCAAGTACTATTTCCAAATTGCGAACCTGGTCACGCATGATACCATATCGGACAGACATCGTTCCACTGGCATTCGTCGCAGCCATTCCACCAAGCGTTGCATCTGCCCCTGGATCCACTGGGAAAAATAATCCATATTTTTTCAGCTCTTTATTCAACTGGGAACGCGTTACACCGGGTTGTACTCTGACAAGAAAATCTTTTTCCCTTATCTCCAGTATGTTGTTCATTACGGAAAAATCAATCGTTATGCCATGATCGTAGGGAATGACATGTCCTTCTAAACTTGTTCCTAGGCCATAAGGCACAACTGGGATCTGGTGTTTATCTGCGAGCTTTACGACTTCGCTCACCTCAGCAGCGTTTTCTGGAAATACTACAACATTCGGTGAACTGGGCGTGTGATAGGATTCGTCCGTGCTATGTTCCTCTAGAACAGTCTCGTTCATAGTAAGCTGTTCATCCCGTAAAAACTTTTCTAATTCATTTATTAAAGCCTTCACTTCTGTATCCATGATATCCTCTCCTTTTATTATAGAAATTTCTGACTTCAAGTATAAATGATGTGAAAAAGGAAGTCTATACATTAATAATGTGAGCGATTTTCTCCTTTCCTTTACAATTGATAAGCAGCGTCTAGTCATGTTTCAAGATGGTCGTACTCTCGTTCATGGAACAAAAGATATAGCTGAAGCTAGAACACTGTATCATCGTTATTTGGGTTAAATGCCTTGATAGATTATTTATGTGGGTAGCCATAAATAAAAATGAAACGTACAAAAACCCCAGTGCAGAAGGGATCCTGGGGTTTTTGAAATTACTTATGCAACTTATAGAATAAATCTATTTTACGAAATTTCGTACCCTGCTTTTTAATCAGCTACACGTTGTTGATTTGTAGAATAATTTATAGCCATTTCTACCGCAGTTCGTGCTTCTATATAGCCCCATAGATCGTCAAGCTTTGGTTGGGCAGTTGTCTGAAGAATGCTTTTTACATCATTGGGACTGAGATTTGGATTAGCTTCTAGCATTTGTGCAATTACGCCCGCGCATATAGGGGTTGCCATCGACGTACCAGATAATTGTAAATAAGTCTCTTCGACGATCTGTTCTGGTACTTGTTGTTCGAGAGCAGACCCTGGTGCCAATAGCGAGATAATATCAGTTCCTGGCGAATAAATATCTGGTTTGATTAGGGAGTCAATAGTCGGTCCGCGGCTTGAATAATCTGCGATGTGGTCATCCGTTCTTGATGCAGTATCTTGATCGTCTGTAGATCCGACAGTAATAATAAACGGATTGATGGCTGGTGTGCTGATGGTCTCTGGTTCTGGTCCACTGTTTCCGGCGGCAGCGCAAACAACGATGCCCTCATGCCATGCATCCTGTGTGGCCATTGCTAGCGGATCATCTCTATAAGACTCGTGTGCTTGAGCTCCGAGAGATAGAGAAATAATTCGAATGTTGTATTCTTCTTTGTGCTCGATGCACCATACAATTCCTTCTATGATGGTTGATAATCTTCCGCCACCATCTTGATCCAATGCCTTCACACCAATTACAGAAGCTTCAGGGGCAGGACCGATATATAAACCTTCTGATTGATACGCGTTCCCTGCTGCGTCACCGGCACAATGCGTCCCATGTCCGTTATCATCATAGGGATCTTCCTGATCGTTAATAAAATCTTTGAAAGCGGTAATTCTGTTCGTTGGATTTGTTAAGTCAGCATGGGGGTGAATTCCGGTATCAATGACAGCAATTGTTACCCCATTTCCGGTTAAGTCATGCTGCTCTTGTATATCAACCGAACCAATTTGTCTGCTTGCAATATCAAGAAAGCTTGTAACTTCACGATCATAATAAATACGATCAACTGCCCCGTGGTCTTTAATTTGTTTAATCATCTGAGGAGTTAATTGTCCGCAAATAGTTTCATGAAATCTCAAGTCTTTATCTAATTTGCTAATATTGTCTTTTTGGCAGGTGGTCAATAAGTCGTCTTTTGTATCCTTATCTGTGTCCTTGGCAAAGTAAACAATGACTGGTATTGGGATGCTGTTCGTAGTTGTTTCATAGGGATCTTCTTTTCTTTTGCCACGTAGATGCTTTACTAATCCTGGATCTAGTTTGCGGCCAGCCTCTTCAAACCATACTCTTTTTCGGTTACTCATTTTTTTGCCTCCTTGTGATTTTAATTGTAAATCTATTACTCCTACCTACAGTGGATCCTAAACAAAATAGCGATATCCTTTCACATTACATTGGCCTTTAAAGAGTCTGCATTTAATTTCATTCAAATGAAAGGATTATCCTATTAATAAAAGCATAGCAGTTTAATAGAAAGTGAACAATCCGTCAAAATAACTAATTATTAAGAAAAAACAAATAAGGCTTTAGAAAAAAAGGTGCCTGTCACTTCCCGATTTTTGTCGAGGATTTCAAGAAGAGAAAAGCTCTATGTCAGGAACGCCGACATAGAGCTTAACTAACTTATATTTAATGGTAGAAGTCCGTGTAAAGATTGAGCAATCATTTTTTTCCGATTAATACACTCGAAATTGAAGATTCTGTTAGAATGGTTGTATAGTATGCGTCAGGACATATATTATAGGTGTTATCTCTATCGTTAGGGGGTTTATATTAATGTTTAATTTTCCAGAAATATCGATGACTCCCAATTTGAACCGTTGGGAATAGAAATACCGACTCGGTTGGGCTCATTTGTTCGCAGATAAGAAAAAGGCTTCGCGTAAGCCAAGTTTTCTAAAAAACCTTCAAGCATAATGTCCGCCAATTTTCTTACTTCTGTCCAGTGTGACCCCGGCATCAGTATAGCTGGAAGCACGCAATATAGCAGTTGATCCATATTTATCCCGAATGGCATCCATCACATAGCCTATATCGTTTTTCTTCGAACGATCTTCAAATAAATCCAATTGCGTTTCTCCCTTTATAGATAGATTGCCTAGCGTTACATACACATGTCTTATTTTACTTTTACCATCGTAAAACTGGTTGAACAGTTGCATACATACACCGTAGATATCCATCGTTACATTGGTAGGGATATCGATCGATTTTGAGCGAGAAAATCCGCCGCCTGTTTCTTTAGAATAGGAGATACCTAAGTGGATGGTTTTACCTATTTGGTTAGCAGTTCGGGCTCTGCGACAGACTTCTTCACAAAGGTCAAGGGCACAAACAGCGACTTCTTCACCGGAGTAGTCTCTTAATAAGGCAATACCATGTCCGAACCCTTTTTGCTCCGTTTTTGTAAAATCACCAAAAACCGGACTTAAATCTATACCCCATGCATGCCAATACAATTGTTCACCCATAATTCCAAATCGTTTTTTCAAATGTTCCAGGTCAAACCTAGCGAGCTGACCAAGGGTTATAATCCCCATTCTATTCAAATTATGTTTCATCCTGCTGCCTATCCCCCAAATTTCTTCGACAGGGAAGGGCCAAAGCTTTTCTTCCACATCTTCATAGGTACATTCAGCAATGCCAGCTTTTTTTGCATGTAAATCCATGACTACTTTGGCAAGGAATTTATTATCGCCAATCCCGATTGAAGACGTAATACCGAAGCTATCAAGAATATCCTGTTTTATTTTTTTTGCTACTTGCCATCGATCTCCAAAAAGTTTTTGGAGTCCATTGACCGTTACCCAAACCTCATCCACCGAATATGGATGAATGGCTTCTTTTGGTACATATTGATTAATCAGCTTCGTAATTTCCACTGATACGTGAAGATAGTCAGCCATGTGGGCGGGAACAATATGAATATTTGGGTCATTCGGTAGTTCAAAAAAACGGCTCACATTACTAATTCCATGTTTTCTTTTTAACTCTGGAGACGCGGCCAGGACAATACTCCCGGATCGATTTGGATCACCGACAACTGCCAGCAACGTCTTCATTGGATCAAGTCCTAATTTAATAGCTTCCACACTTGCATAGAATGAACGCATATCAATGCAAAGCACATCATTTCGAGGATATGAAGAATAGTCCATTGTATTCGCCACCTTTAAGGAACGTTTGTTCTTATTATATGCAAAGGAAGGGAAAATAGCAATGGTAATTTATTCTTTTGCTTATTTTTGCAGTATATTTAGAAAAGAAAGAATTATATATGGACGTAAGCGTAGATATTAGGTGTTATTTATATAAGTACGTGTTCAAAACCCCATTTATTGGTTTTAATCAAATCCAAGCGGGCATATTGGATTTGTTTTTCAGTTTTATAATTTGGTTCAAAACCTTACTGTTGCTGAAAATATAATGCTTCCATTAACCATGGATGGGAAAAAGACCAGTGATTATAAAGATGAACTGGCAGAAATTCTGAAGATTGTCGGTTTAACAGAGAGACAGAACTTCGCACCTAGGGAATTATCGGGTGGCCAGCAGCAAAGAGTGGCGATAGCAAGAGCTTTGATTATAAGTCCTAAACTTATCCTTGCAGATGAACCTATCGGAAATTTAGATAGTAGATCAGGAACACAGATTATGGAATTATTTAAGAAAATTAATGGAGAAAAGGGAATAACAATCATTCAAGTTACACATTCCGTGGACGCAGCGGCATACAGTACTCGGTTGATCTAAATGAAGGATGGGGTTATTGAATCTGATCAAATAATGGTGGACCACAATGAACACACCAACTCAATGAATTCATAAATCAAGAACCAAACTACACGGTGTGAGCACATGATTAGGTTATATAAATCTGTTGGATGAAGATGAGGGGGAAGCTCATGTAGGATGATTTGTTGAAGGTTGTTGGTAATGGGAGGTAAGATTGAGTTAAACGCCTGATTCATATATAAATAGTATATAGGAGTAAAAAAACTGTCTAACTAGTAGCTACACTATTAGACAGTTTTTTTGTTATAAGTAAACGCTGATAATTCTGTGCAATGTGGATACCTCTGATTAAAAAAGCCTATCCAGTTTAAATATAATAAATTAGGGAATAAAGATAAAAATTGCTATAAATACATACATGAATAGGGGATTTTATATGACACCTGACCAGATAGGATTTACATTATTATATTTAGGGGTATTTCTTCTTATCGGAAAATGGATTCGTGTACGAGTGAATTGGCTACAAAATCTATTTCTTCCATCCTCCGTCATTGGGGGATTTTTAGCGTTGCTATTGGGGCCACAGGTTCTTGGGAAGATAATGGGGAATTTTGTAGGTGAAGATTCATTTTGGACTACCGGATTTATGACACCTGAAGTGATGGAAGTTTGGGAAGTTTTGCCAGGACTAATGATTAATATTGTCTTTGCAACCTTATTTCTTGGTGCAACGATTCCAAGTTTATCTAAAATATGGAATATTGGTGGTCCGCAGTTTTCATTTGGCTGGACGATTGGCTGGGGACAATATGTGATCGGTATTTTACTTGCCATTCTTGTTCTATCACCGTTTTTTGGTTTACCGCCAATGGCAGGAGCTTTAATTGAAATTGGGTTTGAAGGGGGACACGGAACGGCTGCAGGATTGCAAGGAACATTTGAAGAACTTGGATTTTCTGAAGGTTATGATCTTGCTATTGGTTTGGCCACTGTTGGTATTCTTTCTGGTGTGGTTATGGGGATTATCTTGATTAACTGGGCAATACGTAAGGAAAAGACGAATGTGATTAAGGATGTTAAAGGATTTTCCAGCTTAAGAAAGCAGGGGATAATGGAGTTTGAAAAGAGAGATCCGGCAGCTACAATGACGGTTCGCCCGGAGTCTATTGAACCACTTTCCTTACACTTTGCGATTGTTGGGCTGGCTGTTTTAGTAGGTTATTTACTCCTGCAATTTTTGATTTGGCTGGAAGGTGCAACATGGGGTGCTTTTACAGATTCTGAATTTATGACATACATCCCCTTGTTCCCACTAGCAATGATTGGTGGTATCCTTATTCAGCTTTTCTTTACTAAAATAGATAATACGGAGATTATAGATCGGCAAATGATGAACCGTATTCAAGGATTTTCACTTGATATACTAATCTTGACAGCAATTTCCACTGTTTCACTTGATGTTATCGGTCAATATATTGTTCCGTTTTTACTATTGGCAGGAACAGGGATTGCCTGGAACGTATTTGGTTTTCTTGTTTTGGCGCCACGAATGATACCGTCATACTGGTTTGAACGTGGTATCGGGGATTTCGGACAATCAATGGGGATAACAGCAACGGGACTATTGCTGATGCGAATAGCAGATCCTAAAAATGAATCACCTGCATTCGAAGGTTTTGGTTATAAACAGTTACTATTTGAACCATTTCTCGGTGGCGGATTGGTAACAGCATTATCTGTACCGTTGATTTTTCAGCTTGGTGCGATACCATTTTTAATTTTAGCAGTAGCTATGTGTATCATTGGTGCATTAGTTGGATTGCTATATTTTGGTAAAAAGAAATCGTGATTGCTTCGGGTAGAAGGGGTTGGTCTAATTGAACTCACATCAAGTGCTGCTTTTGCTGCTGGTTGATATATTGTATTCTCCATTGATAAGAAACAAACGTATTTTCCAGTGAAGGAAATAATACCTTCTTCGACTCCTTTTTTTACACAGAAGCCAGGAGAAGCTTGATCAAATAGAAAGACGATTACAGGACCGTTCATCCCTGCACTTAAATATTTTACAGGTTATTGGCATTCGCCCCTGTTTTCCATTTTCCTATTTTACGGTACTGCATGTTATTTAGACGGGTTTCCAATCTATGAAAGTTAAGTTTGGTATATCAAAAACAATTTCATCAAAGGGGTGTATTCATGAATATTGTTCGTAAAATGCAAGTAGCAATATTTGATAAGGACGATGGATATCGAATTCTCCGGGAAGAACAAGTTCGTTCAGGTTGGCAATTTGCCTGCTTACGGCTGATTGGGCAACATGTAAATTGGCGTAATTCCATTCTATCATCCACCACTCATATCAAATGTAGATTAATTTAATCTAAATTATATATTGCTTCGATTGAAACGGGAGATTAGAATTACGAATATACACTAAATATGGAATTGAAAGATAATTATCGACAAAGATATACTTGCAAGAGCTCTTCGAGGAGAACAGTTATATTGAATGAACAATTAACCAAAGTGTTAAAAAGTTTATTTAAAAGTTCACAACTTAGAATCTGAATGTAGGAACAACCCTACATGGTACAAGATAAAAAGTTATAAACTGTTCGAAACAGGATTAAATAAGAGATTTATAATTAAACAGGTAAATAACAAAATATTATTACTTATGGGAATTTAATCTATAAATAAAGGAGATGAATTTAAGATGAAGTATGAAGTATTCCCAAGACGCTGGGGTTATGGACAAATTATTACAAGCCCAGTTAAAGGAAGTTTGGAAAGTATCAAGGTCGAATCAGGAGAAAAAGTTCGCGAACAGCAATTGTTAGTAATGATTCGAGCAGAACGAGGAAATGTGAAGCAAATTCTGGCTGGAACAAGCGGAATAGTTGAGACATTAACTGTAAAAGTTGGTGACAAAGTAGTCCATGGAGATGTTCTCTTTTTTATAAAAGAAGATTTATAAGTAAGGAATTTAATTACCTCTTCAGGTGAAGCTTCATAGTGCGAGGTGGGGATAGTTAAGGTGTATAAGGTTCCCCAAAAGCACATTTATATAACTTATTGGTAATATAAAACCATGAAGAAAATATGTATGTTTGATGTATTAGCATATTCAAGATGAAGGTTCTGCCAATCATTGATATCCTGCTAGTTGTGACAGACTCTTCCAATGAGACGGGCTATGTCTCGATATGGTGAGAATAGTTCTGATCATAAAGGAACTGATGAACAACCGAACATACAGGTCTAAAGTTTGAACATAGGGAAACCTATGACCCACTCAATGATGGGGTGAGTGGTGTATACCGGCACATAATATTCTGGCTGAAATACCTGTATGGTGTACAATGCATTTTCAATTTGTTGATTAAAATCAACATTTCCTCCGGTTATGGTGATCCCTTCTACTTTGAAATGATGAAGGGCCGTTAACAGTGCAATTGTGTCATCCGCAGCCGTATCTGTATCAATAATTATTCGTTTCATGAAATGCCCCTCTTCAATTCGTTTGCCTCGCAAGATCTGTAATATAATCGAAGAATTTATCTCTATCCACATCATAAACCAGGTTAACTGTTCGTCCCGTTTCTGAAAGCTCTGTCTTTCCTTGGCTGGCACCATCTTTATATACGATGCTTTTCACTTCTCTCATTTTAACGAAATCATCCCTGCCGACTGTAGCCGTTGTTAGCACATCCCATAGAAAATAGGTGGAGTTCGTTTGGAAGTGAACTAGAGGTGGTACCATTGCGTAGCATTGTCCTAAAAAGTCAACCCCTAGATCCTTTCTTTCGGAGGCCCATTTATTTCTTACATCTAGGGTCAAAGGCACCATATTTGTACTTTCCAATGCAACTAAATCAATTGGAATGGTACTATCCCATACTGTCTTAGCTGCCTCCGGGTCCCAAAAAGCATTCCATTCAGCTGTTCCATCAAGTTCTGGTTCTTCTACATTTCCATTTTCCAAAAATGTACCACCCATCCATGCCAGCTTCTCAATTTTGGTTTCAATATCAGGGGCTTCTTCCAGTGCACGTGCGAGGTCTGTCAGCGGTCCGACAAATGCCAATGTAACTGGATCTTCACTATTACGGATGGCATTTATCATGTGCCGATGCGCAGGAAGATTTGCCTCTTTGGTTTTCACAGGTAAATATTCATTTAATATCGGTAATGCATCAACTAGAAACGCATGCATACGCCACTCTTTTGGAAAAGGATTTTTCCCGCGTGATGTTGATGCTGCAACTTCTATTTGTTTTCCATTACCAAAACGATCGATAATTTTTCGATTTGCATACATAGCAGGCTCTAAATAACAATCTGCCGGAATGACACCCACCCCAATAGGCTGTCTACAGTTGTTGCTCCTTGGCAAGCTCCTGACAATATCATTTATAGTTATATAATAAGTCAATTAAATGTGATAAATGTAGTACAGAACATAAAATATCTGTTCCTGGAAGGTTTGCATTTGTATCCCTAACTGTTATATCAGCATTAATATTTATGAATTATCTCTCGCCTTTTGATAATTTCTTTGTAACGGTTGGAATAGGGGTCACCATTTTAATATTGGTTTCTTTTTTGATACCATATTTTGTTAAATTCAAAAAGGCTATTTGATTATTCAAGAATCAGGCGCTTTAACTGGTGTGAAATGTTCCTGGCTCAAATGACATGTGGTCACACAATTTCGGTAAAGGTCAGGCAGTTTTAACTTCTAAAGGTCGAGAAGCTATCTATTCCGTTTTTCTAAGGTCTGCCCGATAAAATCAGTCTTTCTCAAATCACTATAGCTTAAAAATTAGCTATAGCCATCGGGACTCTAGACGTTACATGTGATCACATAAAGACATAGGATAAGTAAAACAAGTGAAAAAGGGGGAGGAGTTATAAACATGAGGCAAGATAAAGAAAGACTTGGCTCCTCGGTATTAGCAGCTGGTGTAATTCTGGAAGCCATTTCTGCTACAGAGAACATTCACTTGGGAGAAGAAACCCGTTCCCGATTACTCGCTTACGCCAATGTTCTTGCTGCGGTTGGTAATGCAACCATAGCAGATACTCTAGATGAATTAGATGCCGAAAAACTGGGTCTTAAAACCCTAACTACTGGTAATCTTGCTGTCACATATGGGAATGTTGTACCAGATTCAGATGAGGATAAAACTAAGTTGACTGTTAAAGGGAATTTAATTCAAACACTAGGTGGAAGCCTAGCTCTCACTGAAGTATTCAATCCTAAGGGCTCGAAATCAGAAATTCTTCTGTCATATGGTGTAACTTTGATTACTGCAGGAGCCGCAATCATATCCATTGGAGGTAGTAAGGAGCTAAGAAATATTGAAAATCGCCTTGTTGAAATTGGTGCATGGGTAAAGGCACTAGGTGCGACTTTGGTGATGCTCTCTTTTTTTCTCCCCGACAAAGATATGTAAAAGCCGATGATTGGACTAAAAAATAATTAAGCATATTAAAGAATATCCCAACTTTGTTCTTCTATGCAGATTTGTAACAATAATAATCTCACGCTCACGAAAAATGGTAAAAATTATTAAACGAAAACAAAAATAGAACCGCCATTAAAATATGAGGGTTCTATTTGTTTTTGTGTTAATTCTTATACTTAGGAATATAATCATTGCTAAAAATCTGCGCAAAAAATCAAAGTTGCGTCATTCCTTAGAGCAACAAAGCAATTTTTGACCCCATCTTTGCAACATTCCGAGGCCTCACCTACTATTTGTAACTGCTAAAGTATAACAGAGCATTTCTGCTAGATAAGAACGGACACTTTTTAGTCAAATAAGTATGAACGATTTCATGTAAAATTTGTTAAACAACTGGTGTTTAAATGACCTTGTTATTTTAATATTAGGCGATATTTCCATCATATTCTATTTATTGTCAAAAGGAACCAATGGGATAAAGAGTTATCAAAGACTTTTACATAAAATGCGGCTTTTTTCAGTGCCTGCATCTATATGGGCATCCACATCTCAAAAAAGGATATGAATATCGTCATAAACTATCCTGTTACCGCTCATACTATCAACAACAAAAAAATCCACAAGGAGAGCAACATGCGCTTTAAACGTAGACGAGTGAATGAGTCCAAACCGAATGAAAAAAGCCTTCATGGCAATTTACAGGAAAACATCGACGAAGTGAAAAGCGGATTAGGGAACAGCAGTGATATTATGATCAGAGAATTATATATTCATAAGGATCATCAGCAAAAAGCTGGTATTCTTTATACAGATGGACTTGTAGATAGCGAAGCGCTTCGTGACCTTCTAAATGCATTAAGTGTATTCACCAGTTCAAACGGATCAGTATCTCAAGATTCCATTCGCCAAAACATTGTAGAAGTCTTGAAATACGAATCCTTATCAGCCGGAAACATAGAATATATTCATTATATGAATGATCTTTCCTCTTCTGTTTTAAAAGGGAGCACAGTCATTTTGATAGACGGCCATACAACAGGGCTTTCCGTCAGTACAGAGGGAGGAGAAAAAACGAGCAGTTACTGAGCCAACAGCCGAGCAAGCTGTCCGCGGACCCCAGGAAGCGTTTACAGAAGCAATCCGCACTAATACTTCTTTAATCAGACGGAAGATTAAAAATCCCGATCTTTGGCTTGAAACAAAGCAAGTTGGTACAGCTACAAAAACGGATGTCGCAATCATGTATATGAGGGTATTGCTGACGGTAAGATTGTTGAAGAAGTGCGCAGGCGGCTTGATCGGATCGATATGGATGGTATATTGGAAAGTGGATATATCGAGGAACTTATTCAGGATAAAACATTTACCTTTTTCCCGACGATATTTAACACAGAGCGTCCGGATGTTGCAGCTTCTAACCTATTAGAAGGGCGTGTGATGAACCTGATTGACGGTACTCCTTTTGTTCTGGTAGCACCAGCAACATTCGTACAGTATTTTCAGGTGAATGAGGATTATTTCCAGCATGCAACTATCGGGACTTTTCTCCGTTTTATACGATTATTCGCTTTTTTCGCCGCATTGCTTGCTCCCGCGATTTTTATCGCGGTGACTACTTTACACAAAGAAATGATTCCTCCTGCACTTTTGATAAGCCTTGCAGCGCAGCGTGAAGGCGTTCCGTTTCCTGTTTTTGTCGAAGCCTTAGTGATGGAATTAACATTCGAAGTGCTGCGGGAAGCGGGAGTAAGAATGCCGAAAGCTACAGGACAGGCTGTATCGATTGTCGGGACATTTGTAATTGGGGTTGCTGCTGTTAAGGCCGGTCTTGTTTCCGCCGCAATCGTAATTGTGGTTTCCATTACAGCGATAGCCAGTTTTGTTTTCCCGGCCTATAATATGGGGATTGCTGTTCGTTTACTAAGGTTTGTGATGATGTTTCTTGCAGCCGTTTACGGTTTGTTTGGAATCACCATCGGTTTAATTGCACTTGTACTTCATTTATCAAGTCTCCGCTCTTTCGGTACCCCTTATATGGCTCCATTTGGCCCGTTCATTGCGGCCGATCAGAAAGACGCGCTTATTCGTGTACCATGGCGGGGGATGATTTCCCGTCCCAGTTTGATCAATCAAAAAAACATCGTACGCAAAGGTAAGCCGCCCAAGCCAAAATCCAGAAGCAAACAGCAGAAGAAATAGGGGGGCGGTGACAATGTCAAATTTAAAAAGCAAGATTATCATTGCTGGTTATATCGTCCTATTAATACCAGTTTTAGTCGGATGTTGGGACAGCCAGGAACTAAATGAAATTTCGATCATAACGGCTTTAGGAATCGATAAACAGGAGGATCAATATCAGCTGTCTGTCCAAATTATCAATCCCGGTGAAATTTCTGCACAAACGAATACAGATCCATTACGCTCAGAGGTTACCACATATAGTGTAGTTAGTGACACATTATTTGAAGGGTTACGAAAACTAACCACAAAGGTTCCGAAAAAACTTTATAATTCCCACATTCGCACTGTAATAATTGGTGAAGAGCTTGTCCGAAATGAAGGAATCGGCAAAGTGTTGGATTTTTTGTCAAGAGATCATGAAATCCGAACCGATTTTTCCATGATTATTGCAAAAGAAACAACTGCTAAAAGTATTCTAAATATAGTTGTACCCATGGAAAAAATACCGGGTCAAAAAATGCTTAATTCGCTCGAGGAGTCTCATGTCAGTTTTGGATCAACAGTTCCAGTTACGTTGGATTTGCTTATCAATGACCTTGTAAGTAAAGGAAATCACCCAGTGATGACCGGTATCCAAATTCTTGGGGATCCTGAATCTGGTAGAACCAAGAGCAATGTTTCAGAAATAGCTGCCCCCACCTTGCTGGAATATTCAGGTGTAGCTGCATTTAAAAACGAGCAATTAGTTGGTTGACTGAATGAGAGTGAAGGCCGGGTCTATAACTTCATTACGGATGAAATTATCAACCCCGTTATGGATGTCTCCTGTCCAAGAGAAGAGGATGAAAAAATTACGCTAGAGTTAAATAATGCTTCAACTGCATTAAAAGGAAACGTAAACAATAACCAGCCAAAAGTGGAAGTGAGCGTGCAGGCTGAAGGGAGCTTCCTTCTAATGTATTAATAAGTTTAGAGAAGAGGATATGAATTAGACCGATAACAATGATTCCAGTAATCGAGTAGGTAAGATCTTTTGCTGCCAGCGGACTGACCGCCAGTGTAACCACAAAGAAAATGCCTGCTAAATCATGAGCTGTTAATTGATCAAAGGCTGATTTTCCCATAAGCCGGATCATAATAATGGTTATGATATATAAAAGAATCGCTTTACCTATATATAAAATCATAATAGTCCCCACCCTTAGATAGTTTAACAGCCAACAGTATGAACAAATAATATGGAAAATATAAGTCCACGGTTGCTCTGTCCTGTATTTTTATGTAACGCCAATGAGAAAAATTAAAGTTTCCCCCAACTTAGCCGTGTCCTTTATAAGGTCGTCCATAAATTTCCTCTTTTCTGACGTTATAAAAAGAAAGGATGATTCATATAGTAAATCATCCTTATAATTACTTCATATTAATTGTTGTTTCCTACTTGTTGTTGTGCGTTATTTGTTCCACTTTGTAAGTTATTTGCCAATGGTTGAATGTTTTGGTTGGTTGCCATATTCTGTAGTGGTTTCGCTATTTGTTGCACTGCTTGATTATTCATGGCATTGGAAAGTGTTTGCGGCAGGCGCTGAAATGTTCCGTTTCGGACTCCTCTTGTAATCCCATAAATGGCAGCACCTGCTGCACCTACAGCAAGTAACGAAGTCATCATACCACGGCGGTTATTCATCATCAATCATCCTTTTAAATTATTGTATTGTAAAATTTTGCTCCCAAAAATTTTAGAAACAGTATTAGTTTTCATAAGTCAGCTTAAACTATACTGAAACTGTTTTCCAATTTGAATGTCCAATCATGAAGTTTGGTTAGACAACATAAGATTAATTATATATGAAGGATGAAATGTATGAAGCAAAATCTACAACAACAACAAAATCCAGAACAAAAGCCAGTAATTTTACTAAACATTGATTCACTAATGCCTTATCCGTTGGAAGTAGCTGTACAAACCGGGCGAGCGCCTGCCTTGCAATTTTTGATGGAAAATGGCAGTTATATTTCCAACATGGTTAGTTCATTTCCAACCATGTCAGTAACGATTGATAGCACTCTCCTGACAGGGACTTATGCGGATAAGCACCACATTCCAGGATTAAACTGGTTTGATGATTCTAAGCGTGAGATCATTAACTATGGGACGGGATTCCGGGAAACAAACAGGTTAGGGCTCAAGCGAACCGTTCATAACATGCTTTACCGGTTGAATAATGAGCATTTGGGCGGTGATGTTTCGACAATCTACGAAGAATTAGCTGAGATGGGCATCCCATCTGCTTCGATTAATTCTTTTGTTTATCGCGGAAATACGAAGCAGCGGATGCACGTTCCT
Source organism: Virgibacillus natechei (assembly GCF_026013645.1). Lineage (NCBI taxonomy): Bacteria > Bacillati > Bacillota > Bacilli > Caryophanales > Bacillaceae > Virgibacillus > Virgibacillus natechei. Next base: position 1,528,544 of record NZ_CP110224.1, read on the forward strand.
CGATTACTTCGTCCGTTGACCAGATTCAAAGATGGTCAGCGGACAACGGAAGCAACATCCGTTTTTTCTTTAGGAGTGTTTTCCAAACTGCGCCCGAGGGGTTTTCCAACGCAAATTGCTGCAGGGAATTATAAATATACAGCTCGCGACCTCCGTCATTTAATTCGCAGGAATAAACTTCCGGGCTTTACTTTTTGTATCTTTCAGGATTTGGACTTTCGTATTCACTTTAAAGGGCCAATGGATTTAAAGGGCATCAGCCGAATTGACAGGGAAATTCAAAAAACATTGAATTTGTATCCAAGCTGGGAAGAAGCGCTTAACCAAAATGTATGGATGGTAATGGGAGATAACGGTCATGCTCCGACGGGTTCCAAGTATCGTGATTTCGTTATTGATTTACGCAAAATACTAAAAAAATACCGTATCACACGGATTCAGCGCCCCGTTCACAAAAAAGACCAGCTTGTGCTTTGTGTAAATCAGCGTATGGCTTATATTTACCTTCTGGATAAAAATAAGCCCCTGTCCGTTATTGCCGATTTACTAAAGAATGACAGCCGTATTGATATTATTGCCTGGAAGAATGAAGAATCCATCCATGTCGTATCTGGAAGGGGAGCGGGGTCATTAGATTATCATCCAAGCGGACAATATACGGATGTATATCAGCAATCTTGGAGCGTCGAAGGGAATCTGGAACTTCTGGATTTGCAAGTAGGAGATGATAGCAGGCTCACCTACGGGGATTATCCAGATGCCCTTGCCCGGGTTTACGGGGCACTTCACTCCCAGCCAGGTCGTTTCCTTGTGGTTAATGCGAAACCAGGCTGTGATTTTAAAGCCCAATCTACCCCATTCCATCTTGCTGGTGCGGCACATGGTTCCCTGCATAGGCAAGAATCTCTTGTACCACTGGTAATCGCAGGTGCCGACATAAAACCGAAATATCCTCGCCTTGTGGATATGAAAGAATTTATATTAAAACTGCATTCGTGAATGGATTAGCATCGTTAGACAAGCTGAAAAAATCAAATAATAAACCCCCATGTGAATCATGGGGGTTATTTCGTGCGACGGCAAATAATCCAAACGTTTGGATTATTTGCCAGCGATTACGATAAATATCACTGATTTCCTGTGCACTCAGTTTCGCATCATTACACACAATTCTAATTTGATTTCCTTCACTGTCTCGTGTTTCTACTAATTGAACTGGTTTTTTCATGTTTCCCATTTTCACGATGGCATGACGGGTGATTGGAGAAGAACTGTCAACGGGTAATTCTTCGATTACATGTACCACCGTATTCTTTTTAATGCGTGTAGCAAAACGAATATTATTTTTCGAGTAATCGTCAAATTTATCAAAGTTGAAATAGCCTCGATCCCATACATGAAGCACGTTTTTATCCGGCACAATCAATGCATCCAGCTGTGTTTCATCTGCAGGTCTTGCCGGTGTAAGAATAACTTTATTTGGGTAAGAAAGATCATCGCAAAAGGAAATGGAGGTATGCATCTTCACCCCAGCTTTTGTATCTCGAAAATCTGCCCACTCATATTGACTCAGACACATTGAAATGGTTGATGAATCAATCAGATGAAGCTTTCCAAGTTCTTTGCTTACCATTCTCGGTCCAAGTGTATGGTGCAGTTTTTGAATTAAATGATGGAGGATTACCTCAAACATTTCGTGTGGGATCTCCCTATTTTTTCGAGAAAGTTGTGATTTACTAATACTTTCTATGCCCACTAATCTTTGAACTGTTTTCTGACGTTTAATCGTGTCACTTACTCGCTGAAGATTATCTAGTTCTTTTAGTTGTGCATAGATAAAAGTTTTCGTATATGCCAGTACATCGAACTTTTTGACATACTTATCAAGCCCAACGTGGTCAATCATTTTTTGAATTACTTTTGAATCTAATGGATGAATGTATTCCTTGAATACAGTTTTTATGGTATTATTGTCCATGGTTGCTCCTTATAATTAGGGATTTGGACAGGACTACCATACCCTAATTATAAGGTTTTTTATACATTTTTAAAGTGAAAATTACCATTATTCCTAAATTTCAACTAAATAAATTGCTTGACTTTTGTACAAAAAGTTTATGCAACGCTAGTGATTTCGCAGATGAAATGAAAAAACAAGGTATTGATTTGATTGACTGTAGTTCGGGCGGTGTTGTTCCGGCAAAAGTTAATTCGTATCCCGGCTATCAAGTACCACGATGCGAAACGATTAAAAGCGAAACAGCGATTGCAACAGGTGCTGTTGGTAAGATTACTACCGGCAGCCAAGCGGAGGAAATTTTACAGAATGAACGGGCAGATATGGTTTTGATTGGCCGTGCACTACTGCGAAATCCATATTGGGCAAAGGCTTCCGCTGATGAGTTAGGCTATGCTATTGAAGCACCGGTCCAGTATGAACGAGGCTGGGGATGACAGTATAAAAGAGAAATTACAGAAAGCCAGGTTTACCAGTAGCCGTGTTTAATCCAGAAGAAGTGTTAAGTCCGAATGCAAAACTTAAGGAATTTGAAGTGTGATACCCCTCCATCTGACAGTGTTTTGCTGGAAGATATCAAATTAAAAAGTCGGTTCCTGAACATAAAGGAATCGACTTTTTTAGCAGATAGGAAACCAACATGGCCCGCCTAGATCGAGCCACCATATACCATGAAAATGTAAGGTGAGAATTCGTTTAACGTATAAATTTACTAAATGTGTCCGTATTCCCTAACGTTAAAAATGGTATAAGTCTTAGATGCTTCTTGAGGAACATTCGTTCTCGAAATTCCTAAAACATGCTATACTAGAGAAAACATAAAAAAATGGGTGAAATCTATGAAATTAATTCTAGCCGAAAAGCCTTCTGTAGCAAAGAACATTGCAGATGCATTGAAAATAAAAAATAAACAAGATGGTTATTTTGAAGGAAATAATTATATTATTACGTGGGCGTTTGGCCATTTAGTCCAGCTTTATGATGCGAAAGATTATGACAGTAAAATGGCAAGTTGGAAAATGGATAACTTTCCTTTCATTCCTTCTGATTTTAAATATAAGGTGAAAAGCGATCCAAGAAATAGACAAAAATCAGATTCAGGTGCATCGAAACAAATAAAAGTCATTCAGCATTTAATGAAACGAAATGACGTTGATATGATTATTTCCGCGTGTGACTATGATCGAGAAGGTCAACTAATTGGGGATAGTATCATTTACCGTGGCGGAAAAAAGCCAAACAAAGAAGTGTATCGATTATTGCTAAATGAATGGACACAGACAGAAGTTCTTCAGGGACTTGAAAAGATAACCTCCAATGAAACGATGAAACCGCTAAGAGATGCTGGTATTAGCAGGCAATGGGCAGACTGGGTGATTGGGATTAATTTAACATCTGTTGCAACATTAAAATATCAAAAAGGAAAGGGAAAAGCACTTAATATCGGCAGAGTGTTACTCCCAACATTGAAAATCATTTATGACCGTGATAATGAAATTGAGAGGTTTGTTCCAGAAGATTATTTTAAACTAACCGCAACTTTTCAAACTAAAGATGAAAAAGAATATCAAGGAACCTATGTGGAAGAGAAACAAGAAAAGTTTAAGAAGAAAGCAACAGTAGAAGCAATTTATCATGCTATCCAAAACAAACAGGGAACCATAACGGATAAACAGGTTGAGCAAAAGAAAGAGTTTGCACCTTTCCTGTTTAACCTATCCAATTTACAAGGGTATATAACGAATAAATATAAAGGATGGACTTCTGATAAAGTATTGAAAGTTGCTCAATCTCTTTATGAGAAAAAATTCATCACATATCCACGGACATCAAGTATTGCACTTGATGAGAGTTTGACAGAAAAAACGGCAAAGGTAGTAAAAACACATGCAGAGGATCTCCCATATAAGGAAGAGGTAAAGTTTAGAAAAACGAAAAGGGTGTTTAATAACGCCAAAGTGGAGAGTCATAGCGCCATCATTCCAACTTATTTAAAACCGAAGCGTCTTTCAAGTGATGAACAAATTATTTATACAGCGATTAAGAACCGGTTTATCATGCAATTCATGCCTGTAGCTGAATACGAAGAAACAAAGCTCACGACGAAAATTGATACTGTAAAAGGAGTTTTCGCTTCGAAGGGAAGGGTACAGCTAGTCGAAGGGTGGAAAAAAGTAGAAAATATTGGGTCTAAAGAGACGATTCTACCACTTGTAGAAATGAAAGAGGTTGTCAGCCTTATAGAATCGGAGGTTTCTTCCCATGTTACAAAACCTCCGAAGCACCATACGGAGCGAACATTATTACGTGTGATGGAGACATGTGGCAAGAACTTGGAAGCGGAAGAATCAGAAGAATTAATGGGAAGTATTTTAACAGGGTTCAGCATAGGAACTCCAGCAACTAGAGCAGAAATGATTAAAAAGTTGAAAGATGTGGGTTACATTACAGCACAAGCCAAGAATCTAGTGTGTACCGATTTAGGAAGGAAGCTTGTTCGCTCCTTCCCTGTTCAAGACCTGTTCGATTTGGAATTTACAGGACGTCTGGAGAAGGCCTTGTCAGATATTCAAAAAGGCAAGGTTAGTAAGAAGGAGTTTCTCAGTCTTGTATTTAATTTCACAACCGAATCGGTAGAATCAATTAAAAGTGGACAAGATGTTATCATCAATGAAATTTCTTCTACTTCTACAGGGAAAACGAATGAAATACTAGGGAAATGCCCACAATGTGAGGAAGGAAAAGTAGTTGAAGGTTATAAAGGCTTTGGTTGCAGCAAATGGAAGAGTGGTTGCAAATTTGTAATTTGGAAAAATGATAAATACCTGGCATCAATGAAGAAAAAACCAACGAAAACAATGGTAAAGTCACTCTTGAAAAATAAAAAAGCATATGTAAAAGGTCTAACGAGTAAGCAGGGGAAGAAATTTAACGCTTATTTACAGTATGAAAAAAATCCTGATAATGTGTATTATAGCTGGAAAATGGAGTTTAAAAAGTAGTTAGGATCGAATTATTGTAACTACTTTTTCATTTTATAACTATTAAAACCGAAACTAGTGTATGCTTGTATAAGAGGGAAGCATAATTCGACAAACGGATATTCATGAATTGTAGTTGGAATGCTAATAAACTCTAAAGGAATGGTAAAATGAATAAAGTGCAAGTCAATATTCAAAAAGATTTAGCCCATGGGACATTATTGTGGATATATGCCCACAATAAAAAGGTTTATCACAGTAGTAAGCGCCTTGACAATGTTGCTTTTAATGAACATGACTCTAATTATTTAGGAGAAGTTAAAAAAATTTTTTCTAACAAAGACAAACAGGAATCTCTATTAAGTCTATTAGACAAGGTAGATAGGATTTATGGAATTTGTATAAATGACCAAGTTACTACAAACAGTGGCGAGAAGGAAGTTGAAGTTCTGTTCTTTCAGACTTGGGATGAGGTACAAGAGTATGCAGAAACCTATTTTGAGAAATTTGACCAACAAGAATCAAAAAAAGAGCAGGTAAAACAAGAATGGTTGGAGAGAGGCAGACGTTATTTAAGAAAAGGATAAAAAAGCTAGTTCTCCACATTGATTGCGACAACCAAATAGTAGATGCGCATTATATAACCACCACCCTCCGTTTATAAGAAGATGAAATGAACCTCGACCATAGCTTCTAAATGTATAAAATAATAAGCTTGTATCCGATTAATACTGTGCGTGGATACAAGCTTATTTCATTTCTTTTACATTTCTTGAAGCTTCACTCTTAAAATTTTGCCACTGGCAGTTTTAGGGAGTTCATCCATAAAAGTAATTGCCTTTGGGCATTTGTAATGCACTAGTTTTTCTTTTGAAAATGCAATTAAATCATCTTCTGTTACGGTAGACCCCTCTAGAGGGACAACAAATGCATGGGACGTCTCTCCCCATTCTATATGAGGTGTTACAATGACTGCGACTTCTTCTACTTCAGGATGTTTGTAAAGCACCCCTTCAACCTCAAGCGAAGAAATGTTCTCTTCATTGTCCGTAATTTGGGCATTTTTGTGTTTAACGACATGTATATTTCCCTGGCCGTCAATGGCACCTATATCGCCAGTGTATAACCAACCGTCTACAAGGGTTTGATTTGCTTCGGTAATGCCATTGCCTTTTACAATTATTTCACCTAACTCTGCCCCATTAGGTGTAACATCTTCTCCTTGTTTGTTTACAACACGAACCTCCGTATTGACCATTCATATCCCACCTTTATTTTTCACTATCGATAATATATTCTTAATTATAAATAGTATAACATATTTTGTGTAAGCGGTTTACTGTGATGTTTTATTTTTTTTAGATAAATCGTGAGAAGAATTACAAATATAATTGAAAAATCTAGTAAAATAGGCTTACAATAGAGGGGATCATAAATTTTGAAAGAAAAAGAAGTTGAGTTATAGTTTTAAGGAGCGGTAAAATGAAGAATAAGAAGCTAATGATTATTAATGTCCTCACGCTTACTGCGTTTATTATTGTTGTTAGTGCAGGGGTATACCAGGCAGAAACAGTTAAGGAGGAATTTGGTAAGGCTGGACCAAAAGATCAGCCAGATGAAGAGATTTCAGAGCAGAATGAGCTACTGAAGAAACATGAAGTAGGGGTACTTACACTTCAGGAGAAAGAATCAATTGTTTTGAAAGAGGTGAATGAAGAAGAAGAGGAAACTGGAGATGTAGCGGAAGAAGAGGTTGAAGAAGAAGTTGAACTAGAGGATTCTTACATAGAAGAAGTTGAGGAAACTGAAGATGAGGTCTCAGATGTAAATAATGAAAGTCATTTGAATTGGAATAACACATCGAATGAAACGAATAATAATTCGGAGTCAAGTGGATCAACAAATAATACCATTACAGAAGAGCAAGGTTCTACAGGCACTAATAATTCAGAGGGTTCGAATGCCAGAGAAAGTGATGAAACTGGTGATGATGAAAGAACAACTAGCAGTAATGGATCTTCATCTGACAAGGAAGAAAACGCGGAAAACGAAAATGAAAACAACAAGGAAGAAGACGAAGATGAAGATGAACCAGAGTCAGATGAAAAGACAGACGATACGGATGACAAAGACGACAAAAAAGAAGAAGATAAAGATAAAGATATACAAAGAAACGCAGAATAACGAAGGAGGAATATAAATGACAGATTTAAATGGAAAAACAGCAATTATCACAGGAGCAAGCAGTGGAATTGGGGCTAAAATCGCTGAGAAACTCTCGATACAAGGAGCAAATGTTGTTCTTGCAGCCAGAAGAAAGCAAAAGCTCGATACCATTGTGGAGCATATAAATAATACAGGTAACGGACAAGCATTAGGTATTGTCACGGATGTTTCCAATCGGTCTGATGTGGAAAAATTAGTGAAACAAGCAACAGAGACTTTTGGAAACATTGATATATACGTGAATAACGCCGGCTTGATGCTAAGTTCTGTTGTACAGGATAGTAAGGTAGACGATTGGGAAGATATGATTGACGTTAATATTAAAGGTGTATTATATGGAATTAATACCGTATTACCTAATATGGTAGAACGTTCAACTGGTCATATCGTAAATATATCTTCTGTTTCCGGTCATGAGGTCACAAAAGTCAGTACGGTATACAGTGCAACCAAATTTGCAGCAAGGGCTATATCAATGGGACTAGAAAAAGAATTGGCACATACAGGAGTGCGTGTGACGAACATCTCTCCTGGTATGGTGGATACGGATCTGGCATCCAGCAGAACTTCCAAAGGTAGAAAACCGCTCCTCACAGATGACATTGCCAATGCAGTCGTATACGCCGTAACACAGCCTGATTATGTAAATGTGAATGAGATAACTGTAAGACCAGTATAAAAAGGGCATGAAATGAATGAGTTGCTGTTATGCATACTCCTACAATCCTTAATTTAAATAACTTATTCTATCACTGAATTATTAGCCTAATAAGAGGAACTTTGGTATTATAGAATGGATATAGATAAATATTTACTGGTTTTAGCGGATTGATTTCGTAATTATTTTTTGTAAACACTTAGTAGCGTTTAAATCAGTACATAAAATAATAAAAGCAAGAAAGGTGGAGGCTTTATGGTTTCAAACAAACCAAAAATAGTTGTACTTGGAGCAGGTTATGCGGGGTTAACTACAACAAAACGCTTAACTCAAAAATTACTTCCTGAAGAAGCAGAAATTGTATTAGTAAATAAACATAATTATCATTATGAATCCACATGGCTACATGAAGTAGCTGCAGGTACAATTAATCCAAACCAGGCTCGAGTTATGATTAGTGATGTAGTAAACCCAAGCAGAGTTCGTCTTATTTATGACTCTGTTATTGAAGTGAAAAAAGATGAACAGAGAGTTGTGCTAGAAAATAGCGAAATCACGTATGACTACCTTGTGTTCGCACTTGGTTTCGAATCAAATGATTTTGGAATTAAAGGAATGGCTGAGCATGCATTTGCTATTGAGGATATTGATTCCAGTCGCTTTATTAGCGAACATATTGAGTATCAATTTGCGAAATACAATAATGATAAAAATGCTACGGATGACAGCTTGAATATTTTGGTAGGTGGCGCCGGATTTACTGGTGTCGAATTTGTAGGGGAACTTGTAGAAAAAGTACCAGAACTATGTAAGAAATATGATATAGATCGTGGTAAAGTTCGCATTATTAATGTTGAAGCAGCACCTTCTATTTTGCCTATGTTTGATAAAGATCTTGTGGATTATGCAAAACAATCACTTGAAGATCGCGGGGTAGAATTCAGAATTGGTGCTCCTATTTCTGAATGTACACCAGAAGGATTCATTGTAGGTGATGATCAGGAATTAATAAAAGCAGGAACGGTTGTTTGGACTGGTGGTGTAAAAGGAAGCTCTGTTCTCGAGAAATCTGGATTTGAATTAACAAAAGGAAAAGTGAATGTTGACGCAAACCTTCGTTTGTCTGGTGAAGAGAACTTCTTCGTGTTAGGAGATTGTTCATGGGTTTGGAACAAAGAGGAAGATCGTCCATATCCTCCAACTGCTCAACTGGCAACTCAAGAAGCAGATGTTACAGCGAATAACTTGAAAGCACTGCTTACAAACCGCCCATTAGAAGAGTTCGTATTCAAAAGTAAAGGTACGGTAGCATCGCTAGGTATAACGGACGGAATCGGAAGTGTTTTCGATGATAAAAAACTTCGAGGAAAGCTAGCAGCTGCAATGAAAAAAGTAGTTGATAATCGTACCTTATTCCTTGTTGGTGGTATGAAATTAGTTCTCAAAAAAGGAAAAGTTCGTCCATTCTAATTGGCTCACAAACTTATAATAATTCAATTTAGTTAGCTATAACTTGAGGGGGTAGTTTTTCAATGAGAAAAGGACTGTGTGGAATTGTACTTGTCCTCGCTGCGTTAGTAGGTTACAGACTAGCGAGTGATTACTTAGAGGATACAAGGGATTATAGATAAGGAAAGAACGACCATTTAGCAATTATGCTAAATGGTCGTTTTCTAAAAGAGATAAAAGTGCGATAAGTCACAGACAAAGCGTACGATTTAAGGTATTATAGAAAGTGGGAGGGGAGTCAAATGAGTACTGGATTAATCATATTATTTGTTATTTTATTTATTCTTGCAGTAGGCGGGACTTTCTATGCATTTAAACAAGAAGAGAATAAAATGAAACATTATGAGGAAGTAGAAGAAACGCGAGAAGAAGAATTGAAGCGCTCACTTGATTATGAACAAACATCCTTAAAGTCAAACGTGCCTATTCAAATTTGGATTTATACAATTACGACACTTGTAACACTAATTGCATTTGCATTCTATATATTTTAAATCAAAAAAAACACCTATAAAAGCGCCAAGCCAAGTCCTTAGAGTAGACAGCAATATTACATGTATGAAGAGCCAGGATAAATCCTGGTTATTTTTTTGTCTTCTTCTAATACTAAGACGAGGAGGTGTCATACATGAAGTTTATTATTTTAATCCTTCTCATGTTACTTATTCCATTAAATGATACGATGGCAAATGACAAGATGGCTGAAGACCACACGTTAACGTTGAATGAAGAGGAGATAAAACAATATGCATACCCTTTTATCGGTACGCCTTTTATAAATGAAGATAAACTTCATTATCTTATAGAAGATCTGAATGAAAAAGTATATAAAGATCCAATAAATGCAGAGTTTGATGAAATGGGGGAGATAATTCAGGAAAAATCAGGCATAGAACTGGATGAGAATAAATTTAATACATTATTTCGTACATCATTTTATGCAGGGGATGATATGGAGATTGAAGTGCCTAAGCAGCCTATTCAACCTAGGGTAGATAGTGAATTGTTGGCCGAAATCAGTGTACAGGAAATGGGCAGTTTTGTTACTACTTTCAAACAAAGTAATGTGGAACGCACCCATAATATTGGACTTGCATCGGAAGCAATTAACGATTATGTTGTGTTCCCAGGGGAGAGGTTTTCTTTTAACGAGGTGGTTGGTGAGCGAACAGAGGAACGAGGGTATATGCGTGCACCTGTCATTGTAAAGGGTGAATTGGCAGAGGATATTGGTGGGGGAATCTGTCAGGTTTCTTCGACCCTTTATAATGCGGTGGATTTAAAGGGGATTCAAATTGTGGAGAGGTATGCACATAGCAGGAGCGTTCCTTATGTACCACCAGGCCGCGATGCGACTGTAAGCTGGTGGGGGCCGGATTTTGTATTTGAGAACATGTATAACCAACCTATTTTAGTTCGTGCAAAAGCCGATGATGGAAAAATGATTGTCACCATTTATTCTTCTGATCGGGTCGAATATGCTTCAGATGAATAATTCTTATTTCTGTTTAGTACTGATCATACATGTGTCCCCATTTTTGCATTGGTTTACGGGGACCAATTTTCTATTGTTAGCGATTTTTCTGTAAATAAAATCACCAAGGCCAACCCATTTAAAAAGATATATAAACGGGAGGAATACCCATATTAAGGGCAGTAATTTGGCAATTTCAATTAAAGCGTTATACCCTTTATACCAATGATCTGCCTGCTGTACATATAGTTGTTTTTCCATATCCTTTGGGTAATGATGAAGCTTTCGAAAGGAATGAAAGCTGAGCTTGTTTCTCCAGTCTAATTTCTTCCAAATTGTCGATGAAGAGGTACATATTTTGCAAAAGCTATCATAGTAAACGATCACTTTACCGCCTCCATTCTATGTTTATTTTATCATTTACATTCGTTTATTAAAAGTAGTGTGAACATAAATAAAGATGCCTCCGTGAGAGGCATCTTTATTAGTTTTTCTGCTGTTGTCTAGCCTTCGTCCAGTTAATTAGTCCACCGTGTAAAACAATATCTTTTTGACGAGGAGTGAGGTTGTGCTCAACTTTAATTTCTTCTTGCTTATCCTGTAGTTTGGCGGTTAGAGAATCGCCTTGCTGTAATTGGTTTCGGAGATCATTGAATGCAAGGACTTCGCCTTCTTTCAACTTATCGTAATCCTCTTCATTTGCAAATGTAAGAGGTAATATACCAAAGTTGATGAGATTTTGCCAATGAATCCGAGCAAAGTCTTTTACTAAAACAGCATGTAACCCTAGGTATTTAGGTGCTAGGGCAGCATGTTCACGACTGGATCCTTGACCGTAGTTGAACCCGCCTACTATAGCATGACCGCCTTTTTCCTTGGTGTTTAAACCACGTTCAACATATGTTGAATCAACAGCTTCAAAGGTGAATTTGCTGATTTCTGGGAGGTTACTTCTAAATGGAAGTACACGCGCTCCACCTGCAAGTATTTCATCTGTGGAGACGTTATCACCTACTTTTAATAATACAGGAATTTCTAATGTATCAGGTAATTCACCCATTTCTGGAATGGATACTATATTTGATCCTTTTATTAATTCTACTTGTTTGGCCTCTTCATAAGGTAGCGGTGCATCTAGTAGATCATCATCTGCATTGGTATTCTTTACATCCTTTATTTTCGGATATGGGATATCGAGCTTTCTTGGATCCGTGATTTTACCTGTTAGGGCAGAAGCGGCAGCCACTTCAGTGCCACTTAGAAAGACGCTGTCCTCTTTTGTTCCTGACCTTCCAGGAAAGTTTCTAGGAGTTGTTCTGAGGCTGTTTCTTCCTGTTGCAGGTGCCTGCCCCATTCCAATACATCCGTTACAACCTGCCTGATGCAATCTTCCTCCGGCCTGTAGGAGACTTGCAATATGCATTTCTTTTACCAAGTTTGTTAACATTTGACGGGATGTCGGATTAACATCAAATGAGAGTCCTGGTGCAATTGTTTTGTCTTTTACAATCTCAGCTGCTATTGCGAAATCCTTGTAACCAGGGTTGGCGGATGAACCTATATAGGATTGATAGATTGGAGTTCCTTCCACCTCACTGATGGGAACGACATTTCCTGGGCTGGATGGTTTAGCAACTAGTGGTTCTAGCTCAGAAAGGTTAATTTCATCATGGAGATCGTAGGTTGCATCTTTGTCAGCGACAAGTTCCACCCAGTCGTCTGCACGATTTTGCTGTGTTAAAAAATTCTTAATTTCTTTATCAGACGGGAAGACAGTTGTAGTTGCGCCAAGTTCAGCCCCCATATTAGCGATAACATGCCGATCCATGGCCGATAGATTATCAAGTCCTGGGCCATAATATTCAATTACTTTTCCTACACCGCCTTTCACATCATAACGGCGCAGCAATTCCAGGATTACATCTTTAGCACTTACCCAGTCTGGCAGTTCACCGGTTAATTTAACACCAAACACTTGCGGCATTGTGATATAAATAGGTTCGCCTGCTATTGCCATCGCAACATCAATACCACCAGCGCCCATTGCAAACATGCCCATGGATCCATTTGCAGGTGTATGACTATCAGAACCTAGAAGTGTTTTACCAGGTTTGGCTAACCGCTGCATGTGAACAGGATGACTAACTCCATTTCCGGGTCTACTATAATGGAGTCCGAATCGTTTGGCAGAGCTTTCCAGAAATAAGTGATCATCTGGGTTTTTACTGTCGACTTGTATTAAATTATGATCAACATATTGAGCTGAAGCTTCTGTTTTTGCATAATCCAATCCCATAGCTTCCAGTTCCAACATAACCATTGTCCCAGTTGCATCTTGTGTTAACGTCTGGTCAATTTTTAAGCTGATTTCCTCACCAGGTTCTATTTTTCCAGATACAAGGTGATCTTTTATAAGTTTTTGTGTAACATTTAAGGCCATAAATATCCTCCCTTTCATTAAAGTCCTACTTATAGTTTACCTCAGACTTAGACAAATAAAACAATTTATTTACAGTTAGTAAAAGTGTCATCATTTAAGAGTATTAAAAAACGAACTGTATGTTCAGATGGACAATACAGTTCGAATATTTCAATGGGTATGACTGTGAATGAAGCTTCACTTTTTACGCTTCTTTGTGTGCTTCGATCTCAACGTGAACTTTAACATCATCTCCAACTAGTACGCCACCAGTTTCAACTGCAGCATTCCAAGTTAGGCCGAACTCTTTACGGCTGATTGTAGTTTCGCCGCTAAATCCAGCAACTGTATTACCACTCATTGGATCTTTGCTTTGACCTTCAAATGCGATATCAAATGTAACTGGTTTTGTCGTACCAAGCACCGTAAGATCTCCTGTAACATCATAATTATTGCCTGACTTTTTCTTAATATCTGTAGCAACAAACGTGATATTAGGATGATTTTCAACATCAAAGAAGTCTGCTGAACGTAAGTGCTCATCGCGACCTTCCTGACGAGTGTTAATGCTGCCTGTATCAATTTTGATTTCAAGTTTTGAGTTTGTTAAGTCATCAACATCTGCTTCAATTGTAGCGCTAAAGTTATCAAATGTCCCTTTCGCTTTTGAAATCATCATGTGTTTTACTGAAAATCCGATCTCACTATGAGCTGTGTCTAAATTCCATACTGTTTTCCCCATTATAAATCCCTCCAAAATAATATGTAACACGTTGGTTACTTTATGTCACCACCTAGTATATAGTTACAAACTAATAATGTCAAGGTGTAACATTGAAAAAGTTATTCATTTGTAACGATACCCTTCCTGGACTAAACTAAACTACATATGAAGTGGATTTATAATAAATTTGCTACGTGCTTGACATGCAGATCGGAAACAAATATGGGTTCGCTTCACGGAGCCACCATTTCCCGTGAAGGCTGTTTTCTAATAGATTTTTTTGACACAAAATCTATAGAATCCGACGCCAGAATGAATTTTTTTCATACAAAAGTATAAACTTTCTTATCTGCACAAGTGCTGGTGATTGTAAAGGGGGAGTAAGTCCTATTAAAAAGGGAGGGAATACCAGTGATAAAGTCGGAAGGGAAATCCAGGTTGTATTTGGCTGGGTGGATTGTAGGATTTATATTACTTATTTGGACTAGCATATATTTTTATCCAGTTGAGATAACGACTGGACTTGATGAATTTGATAGGGATAGCCCACTAGTAATTGCGCATGGGGTGGAAATCACTTAGCACCATCAAATACAATAGAGGCTTTTACAAATGCTTATGAGCTAGAGGTGGATGTCATTGAATACGACATACATATGACAAAAGATGGTCATTTAGTATCCATTCACGATCCTACAGTTGATCGTACAACTGATGGTGAAGGAAGGGTCAATGATATGACATTAGAGGAAGTGCAAGCGTTGGATGCAGCCAACTCGTTTCAAGATTTAGACGGTGAATATAGTTATAGAGATCTTGGAGTTACGATTCCAACAGTGGATGAGATTTTTCAAGCAGTACCTGACCTTGAGATGTTATGGACAATTGAAATTAAAGATACGAATAAAGCGGAATGGTATCAACATATTAGTGAGAAATTGTGGGCAACCATTCAACAATATGGCCTAGAAGAACGAGTTATCATTGCAGCATTTGATCAAACGATTATTGATCACGTTATAGAAGTTTCTAACGGAGAGGCGCTAGTCAGTGGAGGACGCCAAGAAATAACCAAGTTCGTTGTGCTTCATAAGTTATTCTTAAATGGGTTATATCGTCAAAAAGTAGATGTGCTTCAAATGCCAACATGAAGAAGGAATTATTAATTTGAAAGATCGTAAATTAATCGAAGGTGCCCAGCGAAGAGAAATAGACGTTCATTATTGGACGATTAACGACCAGGAAACGATGGAAGAATTAATTAAGTTAGGTGTAGATGGTATTATGACAGACCGCCCAGACCTTATGCAGGAATTATTAGAATGAAAACCAGTTATGCTCGAGAAAAAATGTTTTTATGATGTAAATATTCTTATTTTTCGTTATAATAGGAATACAGAGTAATTTGATTAAAAATAAGGGAGCGATTCGATGCAACAACAAACATATAGTCCAACATGGGATTTGGACGTGATTTTTCAGGGTGGAAGCGAATCAGAGGAGTTTCATACATATGTAAAGAACGTACAAATTGAAATGAAAGAGCTTGAAGAAAAGGTGAAGACTTTCACACCATCAGAGATAGGGGGGACTAGCGAAAGTTTAGTTAAGCTTGTGAAGCAGCTTGAAAGCACGATGAAAAAGTTGCGTGAAGCTTCTGCTTTTGTCAGTTGTTTAAGCGCGGAAAATGTAAAGGACGAAAAAGCGAGTTTATTAGTAGGAAAGCGCAGTGAATTACAGGCTGAAATGGGAGCAATACGTACAAATTTTCAACAAAAGTTAGCCTCTATAGACGATGCCACATGGAAAAGGATTTTAAAACAACCAGAATTGACACAATTGGATTTTGTTCTAAATGAAATTAGGGATAAAGCTAAGAAGCAGTTACCAGTAGATCAAGAAGTGTTAATCAATGATTTGGCTGTTGATGGCTATCATGCATGGGGTCAGATGTACAATACAATTGTAGGAAATATGAGTGTTGAGATTGAAGAGGACGGGGAAGTTCATTCTTATTCAGTCGGGCAAGCCTCCAATAAATTAAGCAACCCTGACCGGTCTGTACGTAAGCATGTATTCGAGCAATTGGATAAAGCTTGGACAGGGAAGGCAGACTTATTTGGTCAGACGTTAAATCATTTGGCTGGTTTTCGCTTACAAACCTATAAACATCGCAACTGGGAATCTGTATTAAAAGAACCGTTAGCGATCAACAGAATGAAGAAAGAAACGCTAGATGCAATGTGGACGGCAATTATACATAATAAAACGCATTTCGTTAACTATTTGCAAAAGAAAGCAGATTTATTAGGGGTGGAAAAATTAAGTATCTATGATATTGGAGCACCCTTAACAGATTCAGTGAAAACATCAAGTTATACAGAAGGTGCCGAATTCATTATTGATCATTTTCGTGAATTTAGTCCGAAAATGGCTGACTTCGCAAAAATGGCCTTTGATAATCGCTGGATTGAAGCAGAGGATCGGGCAGGAAAACGACCAGGCGGGTTTTGTACAAGCTTTCCAGACAGTGAGCAAACCCGGATATTTATGACCTACTCAGGTACATCATCCAATATAGCTACACTGGCACATGAACTTGGTCATGCTTACCATCAGCATGTGATGAATGACGTGAATGGATTGAATCAGGGATATGCGATGAATGTTGCTGAAACAGCCTCAACATTTGCAGAAATGATCGTTGCTGACGCCTCTGTGAAAAATGCGCAAAATAAAGAGGAGAAACGAGCACTGCTGGAAGATAAAATTAAACGAAGTGTTGCATTTTTTATGAATATCCATTCCCGGTTTATTTTTGAAAATCGTTTTTATGAAGAAAGAAAGCAGGGGTTGGTTTCTGTTAAACGGTTAAATGAATTGATGGTAGAGGCTCAGAAGGAAGCGTATAATGATTCACTTGAGGAGTATGATCCAAATTTTTGGTCGTCCAAGTTGCATTTTCATATAACAGGCGTACCATTTTATAATTTTCCATATACATTTGGATACTTATTCAGCCTTGGTATCTATGCCCATGCAAAGGAAAAAGGTGGCGACTTTGAGGATGATTATATTGCATTATTGCGTGATACAGGCAGCATGAACGTAGAAGGTCTGGCAGAAAAACATTTGAATGTAGACTTAACAAGTACAGCATTCTGGGAGAGTGCTATCCAGCTCTGTGTAAAGGATGTAGAAGCCTTTATGGAACTATAGAACGCTGCATTAAGGATAATTGTTCATTATTATTGTAATAATTTGATAAGTAAGATACAATACATGTAATAAAAAAGTAAATAAAAGCCTACAGGGGGAGCCATTTGGCTGAGAGTGAACGGTTGTTCTGACCCTTTGAACCTGTTAGTTAGTACTAGCGTAGGGATGGCGGTTTTTTGATGGAATAAAAAAGTAATGTGAGCGGATTCCCCATCAGGAATTACCCCCCCTTGGCATTGCTTTTTTTGTACTACTTTAATAAGGGGGGAGAAGTTTATATGAGTTCTAGAAAAATATTATTTTTAATCGAGGTAGCCATTTTTACAGCATTAGCCCTATTATTGGACATTATTCCATTTCTCTCGTTTAAAATCTGGGCTATGGGTGGTTCGATTTCATTTGCGATGATACCAATATTCATTATCGCGTTCCGTTGGGGCATTAAAGGCGGATTGCTTTCCGGTTTCTTGTGGGGAGTATTGCAGGTTGCTGTCGGAAACGCCTATATTTTACATCCAATTCAAGGCTTGATTGAATATGGGCTTGCCTTTACGGTGTTAGGTTTTGCAGGGGTATTTGCAAAACAAATACAGAAGGGCGTAAAAGAAGGAACAATAAAAACATACCTTTCTTACATTGCTTTAGGAGTGCTTCTAGGGACCAGTCTACGCTTTATTGCACATTATTTTGCGGGTATTGTGTTTTTTGAATCGGCAATTGAAGGGCAACCAGTCTGGATCTACTCGTTAGTCTATAATAGTTCTTATATGGTTCCTTCATTTATAATATGTTCATTAATCGTGTTCTTCTTGTTCCATAAGCAGCCAAAAACGTTACTGAACAGCGCATAAAATAAAATTATTATCTGCTCACATTAAGATAACCTCTTCTTTCTAGAGGTTATTTTTTTATGATAATGCGGGCTCCACATGTTGAAATCCCTCTCTATTTGTAGCGACCTTATTTCATCATGCATAGGCTACAGTACAATTCGCTATGAGGGGGAGGTAATAATGATGGATCTTAGTTTTGCACATTTGTTATATGGCTTATTTACACTTGTTATAATAGCTACCATGATTTTCAGATGGGGTATAGTACTGCCTTCGTTACTAGGCACATTTTTGATAGCTTGGGTATATAACGGGAGTCTAATTGAAGGATTTACAGCCATTTTTAATGCAAACCTTGTAGCTGCTCAAGAGCTTTTTAATATATTTCTAATCATAACTTTTATGTTGGCACTTCTTCATTCCTTGCGTGATCTGGGTGCTGATCGTAAAATGATTCAGCCTATCCAGAAATTGATGATTAACGGTCATGTTTCTTATTTTGTTCTTGTTGGCGTGACCTATGTTATTTCACTTTTTTTCTGGCCGACTCCAGCTGTACCTTTAATTTGTGCTCTACTTGTTCCCGCTGCAGTAAGAGCAGGTTTACCAGTAATGACAGCAGCAGTTGCTATCGCAATTGCTGGTCAGGGAATGGCTCTTTCTTCAGACTATATTGTTCAGGTAGCACCAAGTCTGTCAGCTACGGCTGCAGGTATTGACACTACTTTGGTTGCTGATAGATCATTCGTTTTGTCTTTAATAGCTGGTGGAAGTGCTATTCTTATAGCTTATTTCCTATACCGGAAGTCAATTCGCCCTAAAGATGACGAAGTAAATGAAATTGAAATGCAGAATGTGCAAGCTACTACAGAAGCAACAAATAAAGCAAAAACTACAAATTTGACGATGTGGAGCAAGTTATTTGCTGTATTGGTCCCATTAACGTTATTGGGTGTTGTTATTTACATGGTTTATGAAAAGCTTTTCTCAGGAAGAATGGGTGGACTTGAAGGGGGGGACGGTGCAGCATTTGTTGGAGGAGTTGCGGTTATATTATTATTGTTATCAACGGTAGCATTTGGACGTCAACATGCCCTTGATTATATATCTAACCATATTACTGAAGGTTTTGTATTTGCTTTTAAAGCAATGGGACCTGTTATTCCTATCGCGGGTTTTTTCTTCTTAGGCAGTGCGGATTTCTCCGCAGACATTTTAAGTTTGGACGAAAATCCGCCCGCATTATTGTTTGATCTTGTGGAATCTATTCAAACATACTTGCCTGAAAGTGCCATATTAGCAGCTTTTAGTATATTAATCATCGGGATAATTACCGGTCTTGATGGTTCAGGCTTTTCAGGATTACCCCTTACAGGCGCATTAGCAGCCTCTCTACAAACTGGCTCTGTTGATACTGCAACACTGGCAGCGATTGGGCAACTGGGGTCTATTTGGACGGGAGGAGGAACACTTGTCGCATGGTCATCCTTGATTGCAATTGCAGGTTTTTGTGGGGTTTCTGTGATGGACCTGGTTCGTAAAAACTTTATCCCTGTAATGGCTGGGTTATTGTTAGCTACGCTATTTGCTGTATTTCTTTTATAAACGAAGTGTTGGCTTTGTATATATTGTTGTTATGCCCCACATCGTTGAGGAACCTCAACAATGTGGGTTTGTTCGCTGTTAGCTTTCTACTAAAAGCTGAATAAATCGTTTGCATTGGACATGGACTTTTCTTTTGATAGACTCTGGATAAATATGTAATACATTGGACAACATGAAAATAACACTATTCAGGAGGAATAACATGGCAGATAAAAAAGGAACTGGAGCCGGATCAATTGTCGAAGAATCATTAGATGCCTTATTAGATGATGAAACATTTTTACCAGAATTAGAGGGTCAAACAAGAAAAAAAGCCTTTACTTCTTTAGTTTCTATACTTTCGACTCCGAATCATGTTCATAAATCGTATTTAAGGACGCCCTTACTCAATGGAAAAGTTGTACGGATCCTTTCATTTCGAGTACAGCATAATAATATAATGGGTCCTTATAAAGGCGGAATTCGTTTTCATCCATCAGCAAATGAAGATGAGGTTATGCAATTAGCATCCCTAATGACACTTAAGAGTGCTTTGCATGATGTTCCTTTTGGTGGAGGAAAAGGAGGCGTTATGATTGATCCTGCAGAATATGAAGCCAAGGAACTTTATTTAATAGCAAAAAAATACGTGCAATACTTTAGTGATATTCTTGGTCCTGAAAAGGATATTCCCGCTCCAGACGTTGGAACTAGCGAACGTGAAATGGACTGGATGATGGGAGAATATAAAAGTATTCATCCTGGCAGGAAATATCGTAGTAGTTTCACAGGAAAAAGTGTATTAAATGGTGGATCACTAGGAAGAAAAGAAGCAACAGGTAAGGGTGTCTATTTTACTTTCCATTATCTTATACATGACTTTATGAAAGAACAGTATCAGTGGTTAAAAGAACGTGATAATATTTTTGCGAAAAAAGCATTGGATCAACAAGATAAAACACTAACAATAGCTGTTCAGGGATTTGGTAATGTTGGGTCTGTTGCTGCGTTAGAAGCTTATAAATCCTCTCAATTAGATAACAAAGTTGTATCCGTCAGTGATAAAAACGTAACCCTCTATAATTCGGATGGTATTGACATACCTGAATTAATTAAATATACCAAAGAAAATAGTGATCTACCCGTAAATGATGATGAGCTTTCGGAGGCTAATGTAAAAGCGACCATAATGGACCGTGACGAGGTGTTGAGTATGGATGTTGATGTATTATTCTTAGCAGCATTAGGACATCAAGTTCATAATGAAAATATGAAGGATGTAAAAGCATCTATTATTGTAGAAGGTGCAAATGCTCCGCTTACAACAGATGCAGATCAATATTTAAGTGAGCAGGGTGTTATAGTTATACCAGACATCTTAGCCAATGCTGGTGGTGTAATCGTCTCCTATTTTGAATGGCTGCAAGGAAGAGATACACAATTTCTTACGGAGGAGCAAGTATTTGAACGTCTGAATGATAAAATGAAGGAAACATTTGATGCTGTTCTTCCACAGTATTTTCAAGATGTATTTACACTTCGTCAGAATTGTTATATACACGCTGTAATGAAGTTATCAACGGTTCTTTTCCGTCAGGGGAAATTGTATTAATTATACGGAAAAGCTGTTTCTAAGGATTAAATTAGAAGCAGCTTTCTTTTTGTTTGGCGATAGGAAAGTATCCTACTGCATAAGTACATGGTATTCGTTAAAGGATGTCTAAGGTTTGTTGTATGGACTCGAATATACTCGAAAAATGCAAAATAGTTTACAATTGTATCATTATTAAATAAAATGGAAACAATCTTGTACTATATTAAAGCATTTCTACATAGCGTTAATTAGGATAAGTCTAAACTTAAGGTGAAAGGAGGTTCCAATAAAATAATCTTAATATTCAATTTAAAAGGGAGGTAGAAGGAAAATGTCAGCAATTTTAGTTGCGATAATGGGTATCCTTGTATTTGCGTTTGGGTATCGGTATTATTCAAAATTTATAGCTGAAAGGATTTTTCGCTTAGATCCTGATTATGTGACGCCAGCACATAAGTACAAAGATGGTGTTGATTTTGTTCCAACAAATAAATTTGTGCTGTGGGGACATCATTTTTCATCTGTTGCAGGGGCAGCACCGATAATGGGCCCAGCGATCGCTTTATACTGGGGATGGCTTCCTGCATTTTTATGGGTTATCCTTGGTACTGTTTTTGCGGCAGGGGTGCATGATTTTGGTACACTAGTTGTTTCCGTTCGGAATAAAGGACAATCGATCGGTACACTAGCCAATCGGTTGATTGGGCAGCGGGCGAAGATCTTATTTTTATTTATTATTTTAGTTCTTTTATTAATGGTGGTTGCAGTATTCGCATGGGTTGTTGCTGATTTATTTATTACGTATCCAGCCAGTGTTCTACCGGTGTTTATCCAAATTCCACTTGCGATTTGGATTGGGTATGCTGTATATAAACGGAAGAGGAAAATGCTACTACCATCCATACTTGCTTTAGGTGCTATGTATGTAGTTGCTGTTATTTCAAGTAATGTCGGCTTTTTACAAATTGATTTAGTGGCATATATGGGTGGTGAAGGAGCAAATGGATTATTTGGTTTAGGTGCTGTTTCCACGGCATTTTTAATCTGGATTGTAATATTGATGATATATGTATATATTGCATCAACATTACCAGTTTGGAAGCTATTGCAGCCAAGGGATTTTATTAATTCCCATCAATTAGTAGTAGGGCTTGCAATTTTGTACTTAGGACTACTCTTTCTAAGACCAGAAATGACTGCACCAGCTACAAATCCAAATCCGGACACTTCTTGGTTTCCGCTTTTATTTATTACAATAGCGTGCGGGGCTATTTCAGGTTTTCACGGGTTGGTTTCATCTGGTACTTCATCTAAACAGCTGGATAAAGATACAGATGCGCGTTTTGTTGGTTACTTCGGTGCGGTTGGTGAAGGTATTTTAGCTTTAATTTCAATTATTGCTGTAGGAACATTTTTTGCGAATACGGATGCTTTCACTGCAGTATATTCAAGTTTTACAGATGCGAATGCAGCTGGTATGGGAGTATTTGTCGAAGGGGCCTCTAACCTTGCCTCTGGACTTGCTATTCCGACCCATGTTGCAACTACGATCGTATCAATTATTGTTGTAAGTTTTGCCGCAACTTCTTTAGATACGGCGGTGAGGTTACTACGTTACATTATTGGTGAAATAGGTATAGAATATAATGCACCAGTACTAAATAAAAAGCATGTTGCAACGTCCATTGCTATTGGCTCAAGTGCAGCATTAGTACTGCTTCCTCAAGGACCACAAGGTTTCGGTTCTGGTGGATATCTAATTTGGCCATTATTTGGAACGTCTAATCAATTGCTTGCCGGGATAAGTTTATTACTAATTTCCATTTGGTTGAAGCGTCAGGGGCGTAATTACGCGATTACATTGATACCTATGATTTTCCTAATGTTTATGACATTATGGGCCATGTTCCAGCAGGTAATATTTAGTTGGTCATGGTTTGGAAATGAGTCTGATATGTTATTATTTGTGCTTGGATCCATCATCATGGTTTTCGCGGTGTGGATTGTGTTAACAGCTTTCTCTGCGTTAACTGGAAAACAGGATACGCCAATAGATAATGAATAAATAAAATAGGTAGAAAACTTGATTTTTAAAGGGTTTCTTAGGAAAGCGTACGTTGCTTTCTGCTAAGGAAAGAGATCATAAACGAATGGTCTCTTTCTTACATAAAATGAGGTGTTGATAATGCTTGAAAGTGTGAAAAAGTTAATCCAATTCTATGATGAAGTCCTAAGCATGCCACACCGCCAGGAAATTGCCAGGGAATTAAGGGATGAGGATGATTTATTTCTCTTATTGTTATATTCAGAGATGATCGGAATACCGAATCCTGTCTATTACTACACACTGGAATTGTATCCATATATGATTGAACAATTTCACGATTGGCATTTGCGCATGGGAATGGAAAAAACGCCTTTAAGCGGTATTCGCTGCTGCTAGAGTTAATGGATAAGAATAGAAGGAGGCGTTTGGAACGATGGAAGTATTGAAAAAAAATATTATTTTTGTAGGCGGGAAGGGAGGAGTAGGTAAATCCACTTCTGCTTCTGCTATTGCGATGAAATCTGCACAAGCTGGTCATAAAACTTTGCTTGTTTCAACAGATCCTGCGCATAATTTGGGACATATTTTCAGTCAAACAATCGGTGGTAAAACGACAGAAGTTTCTATAAATTTGTCGGCACTGGAAATTGATCCAGATATAGAAACAGATAAATATATAAAAGGAGTAAAAGAAAATATTAAGGGCACTGTTCAAACAAGTATGATGGAAGAAGTTCATCGACAATTAGATACGGCAAAAGCCTCACCTGGAGCTGATGAAGCAGCATTATTTGACAAGCTAATTACGATTATTTTAGAGGAAAGGGATAATTTTGATAAAATAATATTTGATACTGCGCCTACGGGTCATACGATACGATTGTTATCTTTGCCGGAATTGATGGGAGTCTGGATTGAAGGGTTACTCAAGAAAAGGCAGAAAACCAATGAAAATTACGCCTCGCTTCTTAATGATGGGGAACCGGTAGAGGATCCGATTTATGACGTGTTACGAACACGCCAAGAACGATTCTCAAAAGCGAGAGAAATTTTATTGGATGGGAAAGAGACGGGCTTTATTTTTGTCGTGAATCCGGAGCGCCTCCCAATCCTGGAAACGAAAAAAGCAATCGAATTACTTGATAATTACCACCTGCATGTGAAAACATTAATCGTAAATAAAGTTTTACCAGATAATGCTGATGGGGATTTTTTAGTGAGGCGAAGAGAGCATGAGAAACAGTATGTATCTATGATAAAAGATACATTTCAAAAACAGGAACTTATCTATGTGCCATTGTTCTCGCATGATATAACAAACAAACAGCAGTTAAAGGATTTCAGTACGTACTATGAGAAAGGATGACAAAGATGAAAGCATTTGTACATGACAAGGGAAAAGTGAAAGCAGCCGAAATACAGGATCCAGTTGCAGGAAATGGTGAAGTAGTTGTAGCCGTACGTACGGCAGGATTAAACCGTCGTGATTTGGCAATTCCAAATCGCAGGAGTGAGGATGCAGATGCTTTAGTACTTGGTTCTGATGGTGCTGGGGTAATTGAATCGGTTGGTGAAGGAGTGACTGATGTTCAGGTTGGGAACGAAGTGATCATTAATCCTGCTCTTCGCTGGCATGAGAATAGTGATGCCCCACCGACTGGATTTGATATTTTAGGTATGCCAGATCACGGGACATTCGCTGAAAAGGTTGTTTTGTCTGCAGAACAGGTCGAGAAGAAGCCGAAGCATTTATCTTGGGAGGAGGCTGGTGTCTTGACACTCGGAGCTCTAACCGGATATCGGGCGCTTTTTACAAAGGGGCAGGTAAAAGAAGGGGATACTGTATTTATACCTGGTGCAGGTAGTGGTGTTGCAACCTATTTAATTTTGTTTGCCAAAAATGTTGGAGCGAAGGTAATCGTTACCTCTAGAAGCGAAGCGAAACAGGAACAAGCAAAGAAATTAGGGGCAGACCTTGTCTTAGATACAGAAAGTGATTGGACAAAAGAATTGGAAGATGAAACAGTAGACTTAGTAATTGACAGTGTCGGTGAAGCTACATTTAATCGATCCTTGGATGTGCTTAAGAAGGGTGGGCGGATTGTTATATTTGGTGCAACGACAGACGATCATGTAGATCTTAATTTACGAAAGTTTTTCTATGGACAGTATCAGCTGTTTGGATCAACAATGGGGAGTAGACAAGAATTACGTGCTATGTTGGACCATATCAAGAACTTTAAAACGCATCCTGTAGTAGATCGAACGTTTACATTAGAGGAAGCTCAAGATGCATTTGATTATTTAAAAGAAGGAAAGCAGTTTGGAAAAGTGGCTTTACGTATGTAAGAAAAAAGCTAGTAAGTTCCTTACTAGCTTTTTTCGCTTTTTAGCAAATAGTGCGCAGAAGGAATCAATTAACCAGAGGACTAACCAGATCAATCGCAGTTTGCAGTTTCTTGCTATTTTTTTCATACATTTGCTTTGCATCCTCGTTTTCTGTGGCCAATGCAAATAGCTCTAAATCTGCTTGGGATTTTTTCATTGTAGCAAGAAGGAGAGGTAATTCTACTGGGCTTGGTACTGCAATTTTATCGTCATATAAGTCAACGGTTAATTGGGCATTCGTATCTGCTTGTGCCAAAAATACATTTTCAAGACTGACATTAAGTTTTTCTAACTCTGTCTCTAACCAGTTTTTACTTAAATTTAGATTCGCTAAGGCTTCAAGCAAGACTCTTCCATCCATAATAACAGTTTGAGGTTCCTTTTGGGGTGCGAGTGTTATACCTAAATCTTTTGCTGTTAAAGGTCGGTTTTCGGTCTTTGGTAATACACTGAATGATCCGGATGGTTCCAGAACTGCAAATTCAACGTCCGAAGCTAGGAACACATTATTATCCCGAAGTTTTTCAAGTAGATCATCGGTTGAATACCCTTCTTTTTTTAAATTATCTTCCATTATTTTCCCGTCTTGAATAAATACGGTAGCTTTTCCCTGGGTGTAATCACGAAGGCTTTTACTTTTTAATGAAAGAAATTCCACGGAGAAAGGAACAATAAACCAAATAAACATGGCTAATACACCATAGAAAAAATTGCTGGTTGTATCGAGGGTATAGATGGCAGCAATACCCCCCAGCACAATACCAGAGATATATTCAAAAACATTTAATTGAGAAATTTGCTTTTTCCCAAGCCATTTTGTTATAAAAAAAAGTACAATAAGAAAGCCTAGAGCCCTTAAAGAAATCAGTATCCATTCTGGCATATCATACATATCCTTTCTTAAAATAACTACTTATACTGTGGTTCTTCTTTTGTTAGTTGTATCACTTGTTTTTCCATATCGTCTTTTACCTCTGTGATAATTTGTTGAGCTTTATCAAAGCTGTCTTTTGCCTGATAGTCCTGCGCTTTATTCGTTAATAAGTTTAAGGTTGCTTCCACGTTTTTAATAGAAGCGTAACAGCTTTTTACTTGTGATCCTACCGTCATTTGAATTCAACTCCTATCCTTTAGGTTTAAAGAACAATGCACCGATTACCCCAAAGATTATAGCTGCCGAAATACCTGCACTGGTTACTTCAAACATTCCAGTAACAACACCTATAAGTCCGTGTTTCTCGGCTTCTTGTAGTGCCCCGTTAACCAATTGATTACCAAAACTTGTAATTGGAACCGTGACACCAGCCCCAGCAAAATCAATAAGTGGGTCATATAAACCAAGGCCAGATAATACGGCACCAGATATAACTAAAATACTTAATGTATGAGCAGGACTTAATTTGAATACATCAAACATAATTTGGCCAATGACACAAATAAGTCCACCTATAACGAACGCCCAGAAAAAGATCATGATATATCACTTCCTGACTCTATAGAAACCGCATGAGCGATACAAGGGATTGGGTCTTTTTGTTGTACAGTCATTGGTGAATGAAGGGAACCAGTAGCTACAACGAGTATACGTTTGAGTTCCCCTTTTTTCATTAAATTTAAAAAATGGCCATATGTTACAATGGCAGAACATGCAGTTCCACTGGCTCCAGCCAGCACAGGTTGACCTTCTCGATAAATCGTTAGACCACAATCTACATATTGTTCTTCTGGAATATTCAAGCCGCGTTCATTCAGGAGGTCGAGCGAGACTTCTCTGCCTATATGGCCAAGATCACCAGTTATAATTAAATCATAAAATGAGGGGTCTACATTACGCTCTTTGAAATGTGCTTCGATTGTGTCTACAGCTGCAGCGGCCATAGCACCTCCCATATTAAATGGATCCGTTAACCCCATGTCAATAACTTTTCCGATTGTCGATGATGTAACAACTGGTCCTGTACCTTCTTTAGCAACTAAGGCACAACCTGCACCCGTTACTGTCCATTGTGAAGTTGGTGGTTTTTGACCTCCGTATTCAGTGGGATAACGAAATTGCTTTTCAGTAGCGGCATTATGGCTGGATGTTCCACTTAATATATAATCAGCACCATTTCCATTGATAAAGAAAGCAGCTAATGCCAAACTTTCCATCGATGTAGCACAGGCACTGAATAAGCCAAAATAGGGGAGGGACATTGTTTTTGCAGCAAAACTTGTTGGGGTAATTTGATTTATTAAATCCCCACTTAAAAAGAATTGAACTTGCTCCTTTTCGATTGTGCTTTTTTTAACGGCGACTTGACAGGCTTCTTCCATCATTACTTGTTGTGCTTTTTCAAAAGAATCCTGTTCAAGCCACATATCTTCGTGTAAAATATCAAAGTCGTTGGAAATGTTTCCATTTGCTTCAAATGGCCCACCCACTGTACCTGTGGATATGATGACAGGTTTATTTTCAAAGATCCACGTCCGATGTCCGACTAACATTATAATCCACCCCAATTTGTAAGAATCGTTTTAAGGAGAGCGATGACAAAAGCAGAGAAAACCCCATATACAATAACCGGCCCTGCTAGCTTTAACATATTACTCCCAACCCCTAAAATAAACCCTTCTGTTCGATATTCAATGGCTGAAGAAATAACGGCATTACCGAATCCTGTTACAGGAACTGCGGAGCCAGCACCAGAAAACTGACCAATTCGATCATATATTCCAAACCCGGTTAATAACATCGTGATGAAAATAAGTGTAGAAACTGTAGGACTGCCAGCTGTTTGTTCAGTGAAATTAAAGAAATAAATGTAGAAAGTCGTAATGACTTGACCTATAACACATATCAGTCCCCCAACAAAAAACGCTTTAATACAATTTTTTAACAAGGGTCTTTTAACTTCACGCTGATCCTGAAATGCTTGATAGGTTTGAGCTTCTGGAGGTAAGTTTTTCTTTTTTTTGTCTGCCATGTAATTTCACTTCTTTCTTTAAGTCTGTTCTTTAGATAAATTAATAACTTTATCCAATTCTTTTTCAAGTTCTTCTTTTGATATAGAATCTGCTTCAAGTGCTTCTTCAATTCGTTCAAGCTCAAGAACTATTTTTTTGTCTGTAGAAATCTCAACTTCCATATTTGGGAACTTATCTTCCATGTCCTTCGTCCGATCTTTTTGGATTTGTGCTAATCCAAATCGTTCGTGGTGTGGAACCTCTATGGCGATTAGCAACTTTTTAGAGGTGTTAACAGCATGTATCGTATTGACTTCATCATGTACACTTAAGTATTCTTTTGCTTGGTTTGCAGAATCTTGAGTGATTGATTTCTTATTTGCAGTTATTTGATTGAATTCAATATGGTTATTATAATTATTATTGTCTATCGATTCTTGCGTTGTATCTGTTCCGCAGCCGATTAGTAATAATCCAAAACTGAAGAGTAATATAG
The DNA here is from genome assembly GCF_026013645.1 of Virgibacillus natechei. Lineage (NCBI taxonomy): Bacteria > Bacillati > Bacillota > Bacilli > Caryophanales > Bacillaceae > Virgibacillus > Virgibacillus natechei. The sequence continues at coordinate 1,557,659 of NZ_CP110224.1, forward strand.
CTTTTACAGCCTTCATAAAATCTCACCCATTTCTTTGTTCGTGAGTTAAAAGCGAGGTTGGAAGTAAGATACCAACCTCGGGTCAACCTAACTTTGAATGTGACGTTGTTATACAAGGGTATTATCCTGAAAAAACAACAATATAGTATTAAAATCCTTTGTATTGTGGTTCTTCTTGTTCAATTTGTTGCGTTCTAGGTTCAACGGATTGCAAAATAGCCGTGGTTTGTTGTGCGGCATTTTCATACATTTGCTTAGCCTGTTTATTTTCAGTTTGCAGTGCAAATTGTTCAAAACTTGCTTGGGCACTTTTTAGCCCTGCAACTGTTTGTTTGAGTTGGCTTGCTACAGTCATATTGGATTCCCTCCTTTATACAAACGTCAATAGTTATAATTTGAACTTTGAGCTGTAAATATACTTTATGTGTTCTTCCTATTATCTCCATTTTAAATTTGAACATAAAAAAACAGCACGTGGATGTGCTGTTTTTTTAATTATCGCCTATTTAATTTTTTATCTTTGATAAATGGTGTAACATCCATTCGTATTGGATTTTTATATTTACGAATCATTTGCTCGCTCCATGTATCTGACCGTGCATTTTTTGAACGGTTTTCATAATAGGATGCCAACTGATTATCAAAATCGGTAATTATTTCAGATTGATCTTCATCATTTGCATATTTGTTTTCATGGTAGATAGCTTCAATCGGTAGACGCGGTTTGATTTCTGGTTGTTGATCAGGATACCCAACCGCTAGTCCGAATAATGGGATGACATGTTCAGGCAGATCCAATAGGTTATTTACATGATTTATATCATTTCGTAAGCTGCCTAAAAAACAAGTCCCTAAGCCCATAGACTCTGCTGCAATGGTTGCGTTTTGAGCAGCTAATGCTACGTCAATGGTCGTTACGATAAATTGTTCTGTACTTTCTATACTTTCTTGCATTTGTGCTTGCTCAGCAGGAGCTGCTTGTTTATAGATACGGTTTAAATCCCCACAGAATACAAATAAATGCCCATTGTCTTTCACATAGGGCTGTCCTGATACCGCTTTTAGTTCCGCTTTAAGGTTTTCATCCGTAATACCGATAATGGTATATGCCATTACGTGGCTCGATGTTGATGCTTGTTGTGCAGCCTTAACGATGGTATGTATTTGTTCCGTAGTTAATTTTGTGTCTTTAAATTTTCGGATTGAACGATGATTCAGCAGTGTTTCTATAGTTTTGTTCATCAATGATGCTCCCTTAATTATTAATGATATGCATATTAATCGTTTTTCGCTCTTCTGTTTCCTCCTGATTCCATTCTTCTAACCGGTCACTGGTAGGTTCGATTACAGCAGGTTTTTCTACGGCTATTCTTTTATTATCCAGCCAATTAATTTTGAGTAATGGCCAATTATAATTTAATATATTAGCATCACTCGTATTATTCCCCAACGATAGGCGTTCCCAATTTTCAAAATCAATCATGACGAGATTCGTTAAAGGGAGGGGGAGTGATTTTTCGCGATTAAATTTAAATAATAACTTTTCATTATCAGGTGACATAATCACATTACTTAACTTTGCCAGATCTGCCAACAAATAAGCTTCTTGATCTTTAGCTTGGTTGAACAGTAAATAAGAACAGGAATGATTTTGACAAGAGAATTCAAGTAGATAAATATCTTCTGCTTTTTCATGAGGACGATTAAGTTTCATTTCTTCAATCACACTCTTGCGGTCTTCTATGGCGTTTAAGTATTCACTTAGTATCGGAACCATTTTTAAATTCACCGTAATTTGTTCATCATCTAAAGGAAAATCAATAAATTCTTCAACTTCCTCCTCATTATCTTGAACTTCATCTTCATCTTCAACTAACTCAGGCTGACTGTTAGAACTGTCAGGATTGTCACTTTTTATAATAGTTGGTTCATTGTTGATATTACATGCTGAAAGCAAAATAAGAAAAAATATACTTAAAAAAATGATTCTCATCGCATACGCTCCTATAAGTGCCTTTTTTGAAAATCCTTATGCTTTATTTCTAGGATATACATATAATTATACAATATTTTTTATTATTTAACAGCGAATTTATAAAAAATAAACTGCTTCATTTCGAAGGAAGGGTATACAAAATAATAAAATTTAACTGAAATACCAGATTTCAGATTAAATGACAATCGAGTCATTACTGTCAAATGAGTGGTTTACACACATTTCACCTTGAATTCTACGATCATTTAGTAGTGATTAAGTTGTTCGTATCCTTGCTTTGTGTGTTCTCCCTAAATGTAGGAGAAATTGTTCAAGTGAATAAAAATATCAATTCTGCCTCGTTTTTGATACAATTTAAAAAATAGGAATATGCTAGGAATGGAGAGGAATATATGAAAACATTTAAGCTTAAATCCTTAGAAGTAATGGAACCAAATGATACGGAAAGGGTTCAAAGTAAAATAGAATTGAAAGATGGATTAACGATAAATCGAGAAGATGATGATAATCAATGGCTTATTGAGGCTTACGTTGACCAGTCTTATCTGGATTATTTTAATACGCTGAAAGAAGAGGATGAAATAACGGTTAAAGTGAAGATTACAAAAGAGAGTAATGATCCTGCTACATTTATTACTTCTATAATCAGAGTCAACCCAATTGGGGATCATTTGAATGTATTATTTATTGGACCAATTGTTAATCGACAGGAAGATAAAACGGAAGATGTTTTATCTGCTTTAATTAAAGAAGGTTATCAGGGTGAAGAACTAGTAAAGAAATTTAAAGAAGTAAAATCCTGAAGGTTAGCCTAATTAGGCTAACCTTCGTTTGTGTTGGATGAATTTTTTTCATTATGACTGATTTCGTATAGAACTACAAAAAATACAAGCATTTATTATAAGTCACTGCTATAATGAATTTATATATTCAAGGAGCTGGCATATACTGTTTAGATTCGTTAGGAGAAATATGTATGAAGTATCGATATCCCTTCGCAAGTTGGATAAATAAACTTTCACCTCTTCAAATTTTATTGATTTTTTATTTTATAGCTGTCCTTTTTTCCACCATTATAATGTCGATGCCGATTGTTTACCAGGATGGGGTAGAGATTGAGTTTATTGACGTTTTATTCACAGCGGTAAGTGCATTAAGTGTAACGGGATTAAGTACCATAACAGTTGCCGACACACTTAGTACGACAGGAATTCTAGTGTTAGCATTTATTATGCAACTTGGAGCAGTAGGAATTATGGCGATTGGAACTTTTATTTGGCTTCTGATGGGAAAGAAGATAGGGTTAAAAGAACGCAGGTTAATTATGGCAGATCAAAATCAAACTTCCTTTGCAGGCATGGTTCGATTGATAAAGCAAATTGTTTATGTGTTATTAACTGTAGAATTTATTGCTTTCATTGTATTGGGAACATACTATCTGCAGTACTTTCCAACTACAGGTGAAGCATATTTACAAGGTTTATTCGGAACCATAAGTGCTGTGACCAATGGCGGGTTCGATATTACAGGACAATCGTTGATTCCTTTTCAGGATGATTATTTTGTTCAATTTATAATGATGTTATTAATCATTTTCGGTGCAATTGGTTTCCCGGTTTTGATCGAAGTAAAGGAGTATATCTTTGCAAAATCAGAAAGTCGTGGGAAGATGCGTTTCAGTTTGTTTACGAAGGTAACAACATCTACTTTCTTAATTTTAGTTGTGGTAGGAGCTTTATTTATCTACATACTGGACGCGGGAAATTTCTTCGCCGATAAGTCGTGGCATGAAGCATTGTTTTATTCATTATTTCAATCTGTTACAACAAGAAGTGGTGGCTTGTCCACAATGGATGTTAGTCAACTGACGGATGAAAGTCATCTGTTTATGTCCTTACTAATGTTTATCGGGGCCTCCCCAAGTAGTGCTGGTGGTGGTATTCGAACCACAACTTTTGCTTTAGTAGTCATTTTTGTTATCATCTTTGCAAAAGGCGGGAAAAGCATTCGTATTTTTAACCGAGAGGTGTATGAAGAAGACTTACTGAAAGCTGTTGCCGTGACATTAATGGCTTTTGTATTTGTTTTTATCTCTATATTAATCATCTCGACTATTGAGCCATTTTCTTTAAATCAAATTTTATTTGAAGTCACATCAGCGTTTGGAACAGTAGGCCTTTCTCTTGGTATAACAAGTGAATTAACTACATTTAGTAAGACAATCCTTATGTTGTTAATGTTTATTGGTAGGGTTGGACTAATCTCCTTGTTATTTTCATTTAAAAATAATAAGAAGAAGGTAAATTACCATTATCCGAAAGAAAAAATGATCATTGGTTAACATGAAAAACAAAAGACTTGTGCTACTTTAAATAGCACAAGTCTTTCCTAGCAATAAAAAGCTGCCCCTACAATGATTAATAGAATAAACAGCACCACAATCAGTGCAAAAGATCCTCCAGCTGCTCCGTATTGCTGACCACCATAGCCAGCTCCATAGCCACAATGCATATTGTTCCACCTCCATGTGTTACTGGTTTATTATATGATATATAAGTGAAAGTGTATGGACGTATGGCCTACTTATAATATGTAAGTGGGGGAAAAGAGCTAAAAATTACCACCATTCATTTAAGAATGGTGGGTGTATGGAGTTTCATGAATCCTTTTCGTTTGTCGTAATAGTTAATATTTTCAATTGGTCATTTTCATATCCGATTGTAAATTCAAAGGTAGATGTTTCATTATTTGATTCTTCTCCGTTATTACTTTCAGTTGTGATATCAGTAGTTATTTTTATATAGTTGTCATCTGTTACATTACTTGAAAACTCTTCATAATGAAGGTCGACAGTATGAATATACGCCTCACGAAAGTCTGGATAAGAATACTCAGCTTGTATGATACTGCCCAATAACGCATAGGCACTCACATAATCCCTATTCGATATGCTTTCTAAATAGTAATCGATTAAATATTCAGCGTCATCTATATAATTCTCAGGATTCTCTGTATCGGTAATGTCCTCTATATTAGCAAAATCCAATTGATCATTATGCGCTTCATAGGACCATTGTTCAATTTGATCCATAACATCATTGGTTGGAATACTAAAACCAATTGTTCCATCGTTTGTTCCTACTGAATTAATTCCAATGATTTTCCCTGTATTCCTATTAATTAACGGCCCACCACTATTACCATGTGTAATCGGTGCAGAGATTTGGTATACATTGGAGTAATCATAGCCATCAACAGTAAAATTACGTTCTGTTCCGGATATTATTCCAAGTGTTACGGTGTTTTGAAATCCATGAGGGCTACCAAGTGCAATAACTTCGTCGCCTATTTCGGCAAAAGAATCATCTTCAACAGGAGAGAAATCCTGTCCTGCAAGCTGAGGAACGCGTATCACTGCAATGTCATTTTCCTCTCCAATTCCAACTACCGCAGCAGGGTAAATCCTGGCATTTGCCGTTCTGACATAAATCATTTCTGCATCATTTATTACATGTGCATTTGTAATGATATCCCCTTTTTCATTATAGAGAAAACCTGATCCAGTAATGGTAGTGTGATCATTTTTCCCTTCGATCTGGATAACATTTTTCTCTGCTTCATAAATGATTGATTTTAAATCAAGTTGCTCTGTATCAACATTCACTTTTTCTATTAAAGGATCTGTTACAGAGATTTGTTGTACATTCCAATAATTGTATATAAAAATAAATCCTATAATCCCAATAATAAGTAGTAAGAAGCTAACAATAAGTGGGGGATATCGCTTTTTATACATGCACACACCTCTTTTGCTGAAAATCATGATGTATTTAATTCGTGTACCAGGTTATTTTACGAACTTCTACATCTACGTCTTGATCATAGTCATTACTATCAAAATGAGTATATTCAAATTGTCCTTTTTCTTCTGGATAAAGGGTATCAGGATAAATATACACCTCATCGGATAAAATTTCAGTTCCGTTATCAGTCAGTAGGACGTATTCAATTAACACGGAATGGATTGGAATGGTTGCAACACTTTCAACTTCACCTTTTATAACTATATTCTTCTTGTCATTGCTTTCAACGGTTGCAGATATAAGTTCAATTGCATCTGTTTCATTGAGTTGTTGCTCTTTTTCTGCTGTATCAATTGCTTGTTCCATTCTTTGTTCTTGAGCGGTTTCAAAGGCTTCCTTTTCTTTTTCAATTGTTGATTGCAGACTTTGAAGTCGCTCCGAATCAGGTGCATATTTTAACCCGTCTTCGACAAGTATTTGAGCATCATTAAAGTGCCTATTATTTAACTGGTTGCTTGCTTTGGAAAATGAATAGTCGATGATCTGGTTTCGTATATCTAATTCCATACTTTCGGCTTCTTCATTATCTATTGAAGCTGCTTCCCATAACAGTAACTTTAAATCATCAATAGCAGTTTCTTTCTCTAGTTCATTCTTTAATTGTTCAACTTTAATGGTATCGCGTTTGGTTATAATCGTATCAATTAACTGCTTAACAGCGTCCCCATTGAAGTTTTTTAAGTCACTTTCAGCTTCGTTTATTAGTGATAAAGCCTGCTGAAAATCCTGTTCTTCTACAAATGTATTGGCATCTTCCATTATTTTTTGTACATCTAATGCTTTATTCATAAACTGTAAGGAGGTAGCTGCATGAGCAAAGTTTTCCTTGTTACTTACTGCATCTGCAAATAATTCTCTAGCTGCTTCATAATCTTCATCGAGGATACGTTGCTCACCTTGTTCATACAGAGTTTTCGCTTCTGCTGTTTGATTTTGCAAAATAAAATAATAAATACCAGAAGAGAGTAATAGGAATGTAAATAGTGATATAGGGATATACCAAAATTTATTAAATTGTTTTTTACCATGCAAACGATCCGTTATATCATTGGGCAAGGCTCTACCACATTTAATACAATAGTGTTCATCCTCGTTTGCTTTTGTTCCACAGTATGGACAGTGTAGCATGTGATCACCCACTTTAATCTTTGATGTTCATTTTAACATATTATGCTTTATTTAGGGGAGGTATCTTGATATGATAGAGGGGAGATAGATACAATTTTTTAGGTGAGAATAAATAATACATAGGTAATATCAAGGAGGTGCAGGCACCATGTGGGAAGTAGCTTTCGGAGTCGTATGTTTCGGGATCATCGTGTTGAATATAGGATATTGCATTTTTGACAGAGAATAGAGAATGCTTAGAAAACTTGGTTGTCAGCAAGCCTTTAGGTGACAACCTTAGTTGCACTTATGCAGTAAGAAAGTTTTTATACTTTTTTAACTGCTAAAAAAGGGTCGGACCTATGTCTGACCCTTATCTCGTTCTTCCCCATGAATCAAATGGATAAAATACAAATTCTGACTTTCCAACAATTTCATCCTCATCAATAAAACCTAGACCATTTCTGCTGTCTTTACTTATCGCACGGTTGTCTCCCATTACATAATAACGATCATCTGGAATTTGAATAGGATTGGAATTACCTGACCGTCGTAAGTTTTCTTCATTTAAGAAGGTTTGTTCATATAATTCTCCATCAATTAGTAAGGTACTTCCATTTATTTCAATCGTTTCACCAGGTAATCCGATCACTCGTTTTACATAATTCTTAGACGGTGTTTGAATAATTACAACATCTCCACGTTCGGGTTCACCAAGTAAATAAGTGGCTTTATTAACAATTACTCTCTCACCACTTTCGAGCGTTGGCTCCATACTTCCTCCTTCAACGATTGAGGTTGCAAAAATGAAAGTTCTTAGAATGAAAGCAATTAAGATCGCAATAATAATTGCCTTACTCCATTCCAGCCATTCATTTTTCTTTTTTGTTTCGGCCAAAGAGTCATCTCCCTCTATAAACATTTCATTATTAATAATAGCATACTGAGGAGAAGGATTCGAGTTTTAATTATATATGATATATAGGTAATTAGGTCTAAACATTTACATTATCTATTTAATTGTGCTAGAGTAAGGTAAATCAAGAAAGGAGGCAAAAACATACTATAATGTATCCTTCTGATAAACTTCTAAAACAAATAGAATTTCTACGTCAACAAATGACTTCAGTTGCACTGGAGAAAGGTTTCACAGACATAGAGTCCATAGAAATCAGCCAGGAATTAGATAGATTACTAAACATTTATGAAACGATGAAAGATAATGAAACAATGAAATGTAATGAAACAAATTAGAAAATAAATTTTGACCATTGCATTTTAAAGCATCTTCATTTGATTATACCATTAGTTTAAACGTTTCCTTCCTTAAAAATGCTTCCAAACATTTTAGCCCTTCTGTAATGTCTTCCATGTCTTATGATGTGTATAAGAATCTCAAATAACCTCATCATGGTAGAGAAACTATCACTGGTTGTTCTAATGTTACTGTTGCTACACGTAGTAAAGCCAAACGTAAATAAAATAAAGTATTTTCAGGATTGGGAATTGGAGGAAGTAAAAGCGCTTTTTGGTTTGTTTGCAAATAGGAAAATTTCCTATTTGCGAACTGGCTAAAACCTTCACGTCCTGAGGCTGCGCGTGAATGCTCGCCCCACCATTTAATACACGTGACAGCATTTAACGCCGCATAATTATCCTATAAATAATCTAAATACTAAAACTTTAATAAATTGTTCACAAAATTATGATTCAAAGCATGAAAAATAGGATATACTTATTATAGAGAAGAAAAGGAGTGTATCAAATGAGGCCAAGATCGTTAAATTTCGAACAACTGGTTATGCAAAATAAAAGAGAACTGTTGGATGATAAAGAGAGTATTTCTGAAATAGAAATACGTTTGGAGAAAAAACAAGCAGTTATAAGGGAAGAAAATCAGGAGCGGCCTTAAGTCGCTCCTGATTTTTTTGTAAAAGCAGTTCGTTTCTGTTTACCACTGAGTTGAATGAGTATAACAGCACCAATAATAAAGGCCATCCCGACCATTTGAATCATAGTAAATGCTTCGTGAAAAATGAATACACCAATAAATGTTGCAACCACAGGCTCAATAGTAGTTAAAATAGAGGCTTTTGAAGCTTCTGTTTGCTGTAGGCCATAGGTGTAAATAATATAAGCAAATGCTGTTGGTAAAAAGCCCAGTCCGAATGCGTAGAATAACACAGTCGGATCCGCGAGCAAATGTGCCTTTTCCTCGTAAGGAAAGAATGGTATTAGTGTACCAGCAGCAATAATAAATGTGTACGTTGTTATACTTAAACTGGTATATTTTTTTAATGCGAACTTACTAAAAATGCTGTATAGCGCATAACCAATACCGGATCCAAGCCCAAATAAAATACTGCTGATTTGTAATGCCTGCAGATTTAGGGGAATAAGACCGACAACTAAACATGTTCCAAATAGCGTAATTACCAGGGCGAGCATCTTCATTCTGGTAAGGGGCTCTTTAAAAAGGAAAAATGACATAATTGTCACAAATGCTGGTGCGGTATACAGTAATGCCGTAGCAACTGGAATAGTGGATAATTCAATTGCTGTAAACAAACAATAATTAAAAAAGATAATGCTTAAAATCCCTGTACCTAAAAAATATTTTATATCTTTAGGTGTATGTAACTTAAGTTTTTTAGGTGAGACAATTATTAAATAAACAACTAATAGGATAGCAGAAGACCAAGCTCTTAATGTAACAACTTCCATAGGTGTAAAGCCAAATGTATATAGGTTGTTTACATACCAGCCAATAGTTCCCCAAAGAGCCGCACCGATGATTATGTATAAAAAAGCTCTATTCAATGTGTCATACCACCTTATTTAATTATATAGTAGCAATTATAGCAAATAAATGAAAATATTGTGATAAATATGTATATTTAAAGAAATAAACGCCCAAACTCTAACTAGATACACATGACTGGTAAGGGGGAACGATATGTTTATAAATAGTTGGCTGAATGTATCACAACTTAAGCCCTTAGGAATAACTGAGGAGCATATATTCTTATTGCTATTGTCGATTGGAATTATTATTAGCTATTTTGTCGTTTATCCCTTTATTAATTGGATCGTAACGATACAGTCTACTAAATTAATAACTTACATAATTAGCAGTTTGCTTATAATGGTTTGTTTTTTTATCGTGGTGTTATTTGTAGGTGACTTACAATATTTGATGATTGATTTGTTGAAAATCACATTACAAACGTTAGCCGCTTTTGGGATTGTGCTCATCTTGTTTTATAGCTACAAACGGTTTATTAAAAATGTAAATTAAAAAAGCGTATACATAAAAAGATACGCTTTTTTAAATAGTATTATTCTTCTAGTTCTCCTGCAGATTCTCCAACCAACGAAATACTGGATGAAATATTTCTTCAGGTGAGTTTAAACTATCAGGTGCTGCATCCATAACCATCTTTTTTTCTGATGCAGATAATTTTTCAAAGTGATCTTTTAGTTGATGTGTTTGTTCTGCATAACCTCTTAGTTCAGCCATGAAAGCATTAAGCTCTATCATTTAAAGCCCTCCTTTTATTCGTATAATACCTTATTATAGGAGGATTAAAACATGCTATTAAGCAGTAAGAAAATATATCCATCTTTTCTTACTGCTCAAGTGCAGCTAGGGATTTCACCCTAAAGCCTTGGAGATAGCCAGTTTTCTAATAATTTCGATGCGTTTTCTTAGGTGGCCATTCCATTTTCCCTAGTGAGGAAGGGGTGAAATAGGAAGAAGAATATTGTTTCCTTTTATTCGGAGCTGGTTTTTTCTCTTTTGGTTTCCAGTCGATATAACGATAGACTACTTTTTTTGCTTGTGATAGTGACATTTTCGTTTGTGGATTCCGATAATTTTTATCAAGTGTACCTAAATGTTCTAGCTCTTTGAAGTCTTCTTTTGCTGGAGGTATATGAAAAAAATAGCTATCTACTTTTACAAGTAGGGTAGAGTGCTGATTACTAAACTTTGGATGATCCGAAAAATGAAGCCCTACTTTTGTGGCTCGCTTTTCTTTTAATAATCGGCTGATTGCTTCTTTTTTTATAAAATATAGGTGTTGAGGCTCTGGTGCAGTTTTTGCATGACGATTAATTGTAAACAATGCTTTACCTAGATCACTCAATGAGACATGATTCATCTTTGTTCCTCCTTTCAATATTATTATAGCTTGTCTTTATCCTATCGTAAAGCTTGTACAAGTGCAATGAAATTTTAACATGATCACCAGAAGCTTCCTTCAAAATTATCGATTTTGTGGGGAGTATTTTTTAATTTTCCCAGTGCCTCATTTATCTTCTTTTGGCTTATACATAGGTTAATGCCTTAAAGAAAGAAGAGCAGTAAACAAAATGTTTTCTGCTCTTCTCTCAATAGGTCTGGTTTTACATGATGTTGGTACAATATTCCTATCGATACTATCAATCATCCCATTTTGTATCTAGGAGTCCAATGTCTTTGAGGACACTTATCAATAGACGATCTTCTTCGCTCTGGAGTGTCTCCACTGTACAAGTATCATGTGGTTCATAGTTAATTTCTTCTGCGTGTTCCAACGTATTCTCTTCGAGGAAATTTGATGGATCAGCTTCTTCGAAACAAGTTGGAGCAATATAAGTACTTTGATTATGTTCAAGGACAATCCTTGTGTCGGAAGGTGGATGCGTCTCTTTGGGGATAACAAAGCCCGCAATCAAAACACTAGCGATCAAAATAAGTAAAACAACAAATAATTTCTTTTTTTGCATAAGGAAACTCCTTTTGGTATATCGTATTAATTATTGTAGGAAACGCATAATGATGAAGTTTAACTTTATGAAACTGCTTTCAAGTCCTCAATGATTAGATCCATTTCATTTGAATTCACACCGTCATAACTCTTAATAACTTTTCCTTCTGGATTAACTAGAAAAAAGCTTGTTCCGTGAGTCACTTGGTCTGAATCAGGTTGTGCTTCGACAACTAATGAACGAAATGATGTAATAGAAAACTCCTTAATTGTTTCAAAGTCGTAACCGGTTAAGAAACTCCAGTTACTTAAATCAGCATCATATTCCTGCGCATATTCTTTTAATACTTCTGGACTGTCATAATCTGGATCTACACTAAAGGAAACCAATTGTGCATCAAGATCCTCTTCTTCCATTGTGGATTGTAAGCTGGACATATTTGTTGTCATTGGAAGACAAACAGTTGTGCAATTTGTGAAAACAAAATCTGCAATCCACCATTCTCCTTCTAGTTCTTCGTTACTTAACGTTTCATTATCTTGTGTTGTATACTCAAAGTCTGAAACATCTTCAGACATATTTGTTTCAATATCTTCCCCACAAGCAACGAGGAAAAGTACAAGGCCAAATACTAAAACTTGTAAAAGCTTCATTTCCTTCCACCCTTTCGAGATGAATTATTTAATTAATGTAAAAGTATGATAACATATTTACCATGGTAATTAGCCTGTTTGATTGACATATCTATGACAATTAGTCATTTGTCAAGATTTTTAAGACTACATTATGTACGCTTTAGTGTAAATACATGAATTTCTGGCTTACATAAGAACCGGTAGGGAAGGCGTGTTGTTCCGATGCCGCGATTAACATATAAGGATAACCTTTGATTACTGAATGTGTATTTGCCTTCTACATATTTTTCAGCATATGCTGGAGTGTACAAATGCCCGATAAGAGGAAAACGTACTTGTCCACCATGGCTGTGTCCTGATAATTGGATATCGATAGGGAAATTTGCTGCTGTATCTGCAAAATCAGGTTCATGTGCCAACAATATGGTAAATAGATCTTGATCAGCAAGATGTAAAGCAGTATTTAGATCTGGTTGGCCAAGCATGACATCATCAATTCCAGCCAACACGATTTGTTCGTTATCTTTATCAATTATGGAATGACTATTTTTCAACAGCTTGAAATCTGCTGCTTCCATAACATCTTGAATAATTTCTGTGCCATAGCCACCATGGTCATGATTACCATAAATCCAATACTTTCCATGAGGCGCTTCTAATTTTCTTAAGGCTATGGTCAGGTTATTGCTCCAATGATAATTATGTGGCTTATCCACAAGGTCACCTGTAAATACAATTAAATCAGGGTTAAGTGCATTAATTTGAGTCACCAATTTATTAAATTGTTCAAGTGTATAATGGAAACCGATATGCGTGTCTGAGAATTGAACAATTTTAAAGTTATTAAATGCTGGTGAAATTTTATCGGAAATAATATTGTTTCTATTTATATCTAGCAATCCCGGTTCAATCTCTCGTGCGTAGTAATAGGTACCGCCGCTTAAACCAATTAGTGCCAAAAAACTTCCGATTGTTTTTTTCAAAAAGGACCGTCTGTTCATTACTGTCAAACCTTTCTAATAAACCATTTTCAATCATAGCGGTGGCTAGCCAAACATGGGGTTTTGAACCCTACTATAAGATAGGGCGATGCGGCGTAACGGTAGTGCTATATTAAATAGACTGTATCATATATTTTAGTAAATCATTTAGTACGATTATAGCATGTATAATAGTAAAATTTTAGTGGGAAAACATTGTCATAATAACCTGTGATTTTTAAAAATTAATATAATTGAAAAACACATGCTATCCATATACACTTGTATGTGCACTTCAACATATATTATTATGGTATTGAAAAAGCTGATAAGCATATGTGTTTTTTAGTATATTGTACGGCACATACTAATACTTCATCAAAGGAATACTATATTAACGTTTTGCTTTTAACAAGATGCAAGGTCTAATCCATTCATTCAACTTATTTCTTCCTTAGAAGATGTTTCTTTCTGTCATATATGATAAAATAAAGATATAGGCATTATTGAAATGACTTTGATTAGTTGTAAATTCAAAAAGAATTGGAATAAAATTTAATCAAAAGGCGTTTAAGGGGGCGTGTTGTTATGAGTATAACACAAGATAAACAACTTACAGCTATAGCAGTTGGTGACTTGATGATTTCATCTGAAAAAGTTGCGCATGTGCAAGTAAATAATCCTCTAGAACATGCATTATTAGTATTAATAAAATCTGGGTATTCGGCTGTGCCAGTTCTGGATACTTCTTATAAATTAGTTGGCACAATTGGAAAAACAATTATTTTAAATGAAATATTAGGGTTAGAGCATATTGAAGTTGATAAACTTTCCGATATGCGAGTTGAGGAAGTAATGAATGATGATATACCTTCTATTTTAAAAGAAGAAACGTTTATGAAAGGATTAGATGCTACCATTAACCATCCCTTTGTATGTGTTGCTGATAAGGAAGGGTATTTTGATGGAATTCTAACCAGGAGAGCTATCTTAAAACAATTAAAGCGAGATATTTACACAACGAAGTCATAACATAAACATAGTTAATCATCCTTTCCCGAGAACGCAGGGGAGGGATGTTTTTTATTTGTTATTTGTGTGTTAAGAAGTTGAGCGAGAACCCCCTATATTTTCAAAATAAATAACCGCATATCTTTAAAGCCTCATGCAAAAACTATAAAGGGTTAACAAATTTAGAGGAGGCAATAAGGATGGCTCGTATTGGAGTAGAGGAATCATTAACGGATGTGAAAGATGCTTTAATGGAGATGGGGCACGAGGTAGTCGATTTACGAACGTCTGATGATACTGCTTATTGTGATTGCTGTATCATATCAGGTCAGGATAAAGATATGGCAGGAAATTCTACGACAAGTATAGCTGGACCTGTTATCAATGCACAGGGTAATAATGCAGATGAGGTTTGCGAAATGGTAAAAGAAAAATTAGGATAAATATATAAACCAATATGTTAAAACTGAATAACATACAAGAGGCTGATTCATGCTGAATTAGCCTCTTTAATTATTCAGGAGGGATAAAATGGTCAGATTAAGAGATCAATTGCCTGATCTAGACGGCGCAGTTAAATGGTTAAACAGCAAACCATTAAGGAAAGCTGATGTAATTGGTAACAAAGCTACATTTATTCATTTCTGGTCTGTAAGTTGTAATAAGTGTAAAAGGGATTTGCCTAAAATAAATAGCCTAAGAGATGAATACAAAGAGCATCTTAATGTAATTGCAGTTCATATGCCACGTTCTGAAGAAGATTTAGATATTGATCAGGTGCGGAGTATTGCAAAACAACATTCTATTTCACATCCAATTCACATAGATAGTGAACAGAAACTAACCGATGCTTTTCGTATTAAATTTGTTCCTGCGTATTATATTTTTGATTCAGAAGGGAAATTAAGGCACTCTCAAGGTGGCGGTGGAGGGCTGAATTTACTAAAGAAAAGAATAGATCGTATTGTAAATTTAAAAAACAAATAAATGGTAATACTGCTTTCTGTTAACTGCCTAACAAAGCAAAGAACGCTTTCTAAGAATCCCTTTAACGAATGCCAAGTTTTCTAAACAAAAGATCTATAGTTTGCGGCGTAGTGTAAGCTAAACGTAAAGAGCTTCATAAAGACGCTTGTGAATAAAAAGACCGTAGAAGAACTTATAGTTTTTCAGTCAACAAGGTTAGATTTCTATATTAAAAAAGACGGCTTAAATTCACTTTTTGAATTTTAAGTCGTCTTTTTATAGTCGAGACTTAACGCCCCACTAAACAAATGGGTTATTTTAGCAAATAGGGGAGTATAAGCTTACCCTTGCTTAAAACCGTCACATTCTGGGACTGCGCGTAAATGCTCGTCCCACTGAAAAGCTAGACGCATGTCTTTTTTCTGATTTTTCTTTTAATAATGTAGGTCAGAAAAAATTAAAAGAATTTAATGAAAATAGTGGAAATTCATTTCGGAAACCGTTATATTAGTAATTACTGTGACTGAAAAGTTTAAATTCGAGGAGGTAAAAATTTGGAAACATTTATAAAATTGAAGCAATTTTATTGGCCATATAGGAAGTACTTCTTTTTATCGCTGTTTTTTTTGGTTTTTGTGACCTCCATTACAGTTGTATATCCAATCGTACTTCAAATAACGATAGATGAAGTGGTATTACAGGATAGGTATTCATTAATACCCTATATTGCAATCGCATTTTTTATATTGATGCTTATTAAAGGAATAGCAACATACTTTCATCAATTTTTAGGTGATCTATTTGGAATAACCGCTGTTTATAAAGTGCGAGATGCATTGTATGAGAAGCTTCAGGTATTATCATTTAGGTATTATGATAATGCAAAAACGGGGGACATAATGTCACGTTTGACTGCAGATGTAGAAGGATTTCGTTTTTTTCTTTCAGCTGGATTTTCGGAGCTTATTCGTATAACATTGCTGATCCTTTTTAGTCTAGGTGTGATGTTTTATTTCTCTATCCCACTCGCACTAGTAACAATGGCAGCGATGCCGTTTTTAATTGTAGTTGTCTATAAGTTTGATCAACGTGTACATCCAGCATTCAGAAAGATTAGAAAGTCGTTTGGGCGTTTAAATACCCGTGTACAGGAAAATGTGAGTGGAATGAATACGGTTAAATCGTTGTCGAGAGAAGACTTTGAAATTGGTAGATTTTCTGCAAGCAACGATAATTACCGTCAGAATTATATAAATACATCTAATATCTGGTCCAGGTATTTTCCGCTAATGGAATTTATAGGAAACTTCTGTGCTGTTGTTTTACTTGCATTCGGTGGATTTTTAGTAATTAATAATAGTCTTGGACTAGGTGAATTAGTCGCTTTTTTCAGTCTGGTTTGGTATATATTAGGCCCACTGATGAATTTAGGATTTGTTGTTAACCAATTTTCTCAAGCAAAAGCTTCTGGTGAAAGGTTACTTGAGATTCTGGATGCAAAGGAAGATATTATTGAAAAACAAGATGCTATAGACGCTCTCATTCAAGGGCATGTAACGTTTAACAATGTGTCTTTAACTTATACGCAAAACGATGACTCCGCATTAAAAGATATTAATTTCGACGCTCCACCTGGGAAGGTTATTGGGTTGATTGGTGCAACTGGTTCGGGTAAAACAAGCATTACTCAGTTAATTACTCGTTTTTATGAGCCTGAAGAAGGAGAAGTATTGGTTGATGGAAGGCCTGTTTCTGATTATAAATTAAAAGCTTTACGCATGGGCATTGGTTTTGTTTTACAGGAACCGTTTTTATTTTCTACTACGATTCGTGAAAATATAGCGTATGGTAATCCAGAAATGTCAGATGAACAAATTATCGATGCCGCCAAAAGAGCCCAGGCGCATGATTTTATTATGGAGATGCCAAAAGGGTATGACACACTTTTGGGTGAACGTGGTATGGGATTATCTGGTGGACAAAAGCAGCGTATTGCAATAGCCCGTGCTATTTGTATTAACCCGAGTATTCTAGTACTTGATGATGCCACATCTGCTGTTGATATGGAAACGGAATTTAAGATACAAAAGGCACTAAAAGAGGTAATGAGGAGTCGAACGACTTTTATCATTGCACATCGTATTTCATCGATAAAACATGCTGATGAAATACTGGTGCTGGAAGAAGGAAAAGTAGTTGAGCGTGGTACACATGATCAATTATTAAAAAATACCGGTCCTTATCAGCGTATCTATAATATTCAATATCAAGATCGTGAAGAAATCATGAGTACGATGACTAATTAATAAGGGGGGTAAAAGAGTGGCAAATACAAATGTTAAACAAGAAACTAGCCCGCATCTAAAGCGATTTCATTATACAGTTGATCAAGCTGTCGAAAAGCAGTTTAATTGGAAGCAGATGTTACGACTGCTTGTATACTTAAAACCATATTCAAGAACGTATTTACTAGGTGCAATTATTGCCATGTTACTGTCAACTGCTATTCGATTGGCTGTACCGATTATAATTGGTAAGGTAGCTATAGATGTTGCCATTAATAATCAAGATACCACAATGCTTACCTACCTTGTGGCTTTAATAGGGGTTTTATATCTACTAAGCTATGTAGGAAATATATATCGTATTAAATGGGTAAATATTCTAGGGCAGAATGTGATTTATGATTTACGTCAGCATTTATTTTCGCACGTCCAACGATTATCTCATCGGTTTTTTGATTCGCGTTCAGCAGGTTCTATTTTAGTACGAATTATGAATGATATTAACTCGCTGCAAGAGCTATTTACAAATGGAATTATTAACTTGTTAATGGATGTTGTGACGCTTATCGGTATCATCGTTATTTTATTCGTATTGAGCCCTGAGCTTGCGTTAGCAATTATGGTTGTTCTGCCGATCATGTTTTATATATCAACAAAACTTCGAAGAAATATTCGTCGTTCATGGCAGGACGTTCGAATACAGCAATCTCGTCTAAATTCTCACTTAAATGAAGGAATTCAAGGAATGCGGATTACACAATCCTTTTCCCAGGAAAAAGAGAATGCCCAGTACTTTAATGGGATAAATAAAGAGACCTTTGAAAAGTGGCATACGGCATCGAAAAAGAGTGCAATGTTCCGCCCATTTGTAGAAATGAGTAATGCAGTTGGGACTATCATACTAATCTCTTATGGTGCGTACTTAATCTTATTAGGCATGAGTACCAATGGTGCTAGCGGAATTGAAATAGGGACATTTGTAACTTTTGCTTTCTTCTTAGGGATGTTCTGGGAACCTATTTCCAGACTCGGACAAATGTATAATCAGTTATTGATGGCGATGGCTTCTTCAGAACGCATATTTGAATTTCTGGACGAACAGCCAAATGTAGAAGAGAAAGAAAATGCACATGAACTTAAAGAAATAGATGGTCATATTGAATTCGATCATGTAGAGTTTTCTTATGAACTGGAACGAATTGCATTACATGAAATTTCATTGGATATTAAACAAGGTCAAACCATCGCGCTAGTTGGTCATACAGGTAGTGGTAAATCAACAATAGCAAATTTAATCAGTCGCTTTTATGATCCAACAAAAGGTTCCGTTAAAATTGATGGATATGATCTAAAAGATGTTAAAGTAGATAGTTTACGACAAAAGATTAGTGTTGTCTTACAGGATACGTTCATCTTCTCTGGTACGATTATGGAAAACATTCGTTTTGGTCGTCCGAATGCTACAGATCAGGAAGTGATAGATGCAGCAGTAGTTGTTGGGGCTGATGACTTTATCGTAAGGCTCGCAAATGGATACGAAACCGAAGTAGAAGAACGAGGGAATGTCTTATCAGCCGGGGAACGTCAATTACTATCATTTGCAAGAGCATTATTGGCAAATCCAAGTATACTGATTTTGGATGAAGCAACAGCAAGTATAGATACAGAAACGGAAGTGAAAATTCAAGAAGCTTTAGCAAAACTATTAAAGGGTAGAACTGCGATTATCATTGCGCATCGATTATCTACAATTAGAGAATCCGATAATATCTATGTATTAGAGAACGGGAAAGTACTGGAAAATGGTAATCATGCTGAGTTAATGGCTCAACGTGGAGAGTATTTTGGCTTGATAAAATCACAATTTCAAATGCTTGATTCCATGTAATGGGATTAAACTTAATATATCATTGATTAACAGCCTATTAACACCACTTTAAAATGGATTTCAGAGGAAATTTCCGAGCTTGCTCTTTTTTTACTTTCTCATTATAATAACATATGCAGTATGCTGATTTATGGAGGCTAGCTATGAAACAGAAACAAGAATTTGCAGTAATTGGACTTGGTCGATTCGGTGGTAGTATATGTGAGGAATTAGGGATGGAAGGCATGAGTGTGTTAGCAATTGATAATGATGAGGAAAGAGTAAATGAATTTAAAAATATTGCTTCGCATGCAGTGATCGCTGATTCAACCGATGAATCAGCATTAAAAGAGATTGGTATTAAAAATATTGATCATGTGATTGTAGCTATTGGTGAAAATATTCAAGCAAGTATTTTAACTACTGTAATATTAACGGATTTAGGTATTAAAAGAATAACTGTAAAAGCTCAAAATGATTATCATGAGAAGATATTAAATAAGATTGGGATTGATGAGGTTGTACACCCAGAGAGAGAGATGGGTAAACGAATTGCGCATCATGTCATTTCCAATAACATTATGGATTACATCGAATTATCAGATGATCATAGTATTGTGGAAGTGAAGGTTGGGAGGAAAATGAGTGGAAAAACGTTAGATGATTTAGATATTCGAGCACATTATGGTTGCAACGTAGTAGCTATCAAACAAGGAAAAGAGATTAATGTTTCACCAAGTGCTGAGGAAATACTAAAACTGGAAGATATTTTAATTGTAATTGGCTCAGATAAAGATATCTCCAGGTTTGAAAAAAACCTTGTAATAGATTAAAAAGACCTTGCAGGTACATTCGTATCTGCAAGGTCTTTTTTACTTCCCAGAGGAATTTTTCGTCATGGGATCGGTTTTGTAAATATGATATACGAATTCGGCCTTTGACGCATTACTTGATTATCATACTTCCATTATAATCGGAAGAACCATTGGCCTGCGTTTTGTTTTATCATAAAGGAATGGTGCTACTGTATCGGTAATTTCGTTTTTAATTTCAGACCACTGTGTTGTTTTTCTTTCCATTACTTTTTCCAAGTGAGTGGAAACAAGTTTTTGCGCTTCATTTATCAAGTCTTCTGATTCTCTCATATAAACAAATCCACGTGAGATAATGTCAGGTCCTGAAGTGATTTTAAATTCTTTCATGTTGATACTGACTACGATAATTAGCAACCCTTCTTCAGATAAAATGCGGCGGTCGCGGAGCACGATATTTCCTATATCGCCAATACCGCTACCATCAACATATATCGATCCTGAAGGAATTTTACCAGCTATAATAGCTTCATCCTTGCCTAATGCTAGAACATCACCATTATCCATGACGAAGGAATTTGCTGGATCTACTTGACAATCCTCTGCCAGTTTTATATGTTCTTTTAACATTCTATATTCGCCGTGAATTGGCATAAAGTACTTCGGTTTCATGAGCGTAAGCATCAATTTCTGCTCTTCCTGACTTCCATGACCTGATGTGTGAACATTAGTTAAAGGACCATGGACAACATCAGCACCTCCACGATACAATTTGTTAATGGTCCTGCTGACACTAACTGTGTTTCCAGGGATTGGTGATGAAGAAAATACAACAGTGTCACCAGGTATCATTTGTATCTGTCTATGTGTTCCGTTTGCAATACGAGAAAGAGCTGCCATCGGTTCACCTTGAGATCCCGTACAAAGAATAGTTACCTCTGAAGCAGGAAGACGGTTGATTTGATTTGGCTCAATAAACGTATTTTTTGGAGCTTGAATGTAACCAAGTTCCTGTCCAAGTCTTATAGCAGATTCCATACTGCGTCCAAATACAGCGACTTTTCGGTCGTGCTTTACAGCAGCTTCTACAACTTGTTGTAATCGGTAAATATTGGAGGCAAATGTGGCAAATATTAGTCTGCCATCGACCCGACTAAAAATATCATTTATATTTCCTCCAACTTTCTTCTCCGACATTGTAAATCCAGGAATTTCGCTGTTTGTACTATCCGAGAGTAAGCAAAGTACGCCTTCTTTACCTATCTCAGCCATTTTTGTTATGTCGGCCGGTTCGCCAACAGGGGTGAAATCAAATTTAAAATCACCTGTATGAACGATATTACCAGGAGGTGTTTTAACAACAATACCATAGGAATCGGGTATACTATGCGTTGTACGGAAAAAGCTAACGGAAGTTTTACGGAATTTAATAACATCATCTTCCTGAAATGGATATAATTTAGCATTTCTTAATAAACCATGTTCATCCAATTTGTTTCTAATTAAGCCTAGCGCGAGTTTTCCAGCATAAATTGGTATATTTATTTCACGTAGGAGATAAGGGATACCCCCAATGTGGTCTTCATGTCCATGTGTTACGAATAATCCTTTTATTTTATCTTGGTTTTGAACTAGATAGGTGTAATCTGGTATTACATAATCAATTCCAAGTAATTCATCTTCAGGGAATTTCATACCGGCATCAATTAGAATTATTTCATCCTGAAATTGTACGGCATACGTGTTTTTACCTATTTCACCTAGTCCACCTAGTGCAAATACAGCTGTTTGGTCATTTTTTACGAATTTCATCTGTTTACAGATTCTCCGTTTTAAAATCTTCGGATTGTTTTTCGTAATTTAAATGTTCCTCATTTAATACATGGATATACTCGATATTATACGCTCGGTCGCTTAATTTTTTACGTACCTCTCCCTCAGAGTCGGCTTCTACATATAAACTTTTTGTACGCTCACGTACTGGTACTTCATTTAGTGATTCTTGATAGAATACTTTATAAATCATTTCATCTCTCCTTCGTTAATTACTTATAAGTTCAAATGAGTATCTTTAATTAATAAAGGACTCCATTTCAACTGTTTAATTGGATGTTATTTTTTAATTCCACAAGTTTAAAACCTTCCATGTGTGCTTGCTTCCGTAGCATAGCTAATGAATTTATGGTACCTTTGTTATTGTGATTGGTTTCTTTTAATGGCGATCCTTTTCATAAGTTGTAGGTACACGTCCTTGGCCTAAAAAGTCCTTCCAGCGTTTCTTAAGCTTTTCTCTTAGGCGTTTTAGCATGTGGGCACACATCTCCTTTCAAAGATTTAAGAAAAGCAAAAAACGTTCTACCGATCCAATCCCTCTTATCTACAGTATAGTACGACTTTAGAGAAATTGAAATAATAATACTTTATTTATACGAAAAAATATTATTTATTGCTACTAAATTAAACGTTATACCTATTTTTTACAGAGATAAGATTCTTATACAGAAATGATGTTAGGAGACGAAAAATGAATAAAAAAATAGTGTTTTTTGATATTGATGGTACCCTTTTGGATCATGGGAAGCGAATTCCATCATCAACGATAGAAGCTATACAAAAATTGAAGCAGAATAATATATATGTAGCAATTGCAACCGGCCGAGCTCCTTTTATGTTTGAAGCTATTCGAGAAAAATTAGGTATTGAATCATTTGTTAGCTTTAACGGTCAATATGTTGTCTTTGAAGGTAGAACAATTTACAACAATGCACTTAGTCATGATGCGCTCGTAAATCTGTATAACAAATCAATGGACCATAATTATCCGATGGTTTTTATGAATGAAAAAGAAATGCGAGCTTCTGTTGATAAACATCCATACATTCGAGAGAGCTTTGAGAGTTTGCAATTTCATTACCCTGATGTAGATCCTTATTTCTTTCATAACAATCATATATATCAAGCCTTATTATTTTGTGAAGAAGGGCAAGAAAATCAGTTTGTTAAAAGCGCTGACGCATTTGATTTTATCAGGTGGCACCACTATTCCTGTGATGTTTTGCCTGGTGGAGGTTCAAAGGCTATTGGTATGGAGAAAATCATTGAAGCGAGTGGGTTAGATATAGGAGATTCCTATGGTTTTGGTGATGGATTGAATGATATAGAAATGATACGCGAAACAGGTACAGGAGTCGTCATGGGGAACGGCGTGCGAGAGTTGAAGGAAGTAGCGGATTATATAACAGATGATGTTGCAAATGACGGCATTGCTAAGGCATTAGAACAGCTGAAATTAATATAATAGCCATCACGGAAATAAAAGCAGCAGCTACTATAGAAGTAGCTGCTGCTTTTATGGTTGACGGTGGCGACTATAGGGGACATCCAGCGAAACCCGCACTGCTTGATGGTTTACTCTATCGGTTTTGCGTTATCTGGGACTGTGAACGGGTTATCTTTATTAATATGGTCGTAAAACATAATTCCATTTATATGATCAATTTCATGCTGGAAGATAATTGCCGGATAACCTTTTAATCGTAATTTTAGGGGTTCGCCATTCATGTCAGTGGCTCGAATTGTAATACGAGCATATCGTGGCACAAATCCTTCGACAGCTCGATCAACAGAGAGACAACCTTCCCCGTCTGATAAATATGATCTCTCGGCAGAATGACTGATTATTTTTGGGTTCACTAATCCATAGCTGTATTGTTTATCATCCGTATCTTCAAAGTGTATAGCAATCAATCTTTTGTTAATTCCGAGTTGTGGTGCAGCCAGACCAACACCAGCTCTTAGGTTATATTTATCAGCTGTATCTGGATCCTGACTATTTTTTAGAAACGTAATCATATCATTTAACAGTTGCTTATTTTGTTCACTTAAAGGGAGCTCCACTTCATCAGCTTTTGTTACTAACGATTTGTGTCCTTCGCGAACAATATCCTTCATTGTTATCATGCCATCGTCACTCCTTATTTTCATCAATTAATATCTTATCATAACTACCCTGTATAAATCATAAAATTACTATAGGACAATCTAATTAATAATCGTTATCAATTTTTCATTTGTTTTGTGTTATACTATTAAAACAAAAATAAAAATATACAGCTAGGTAATGGGAGGTAAACATGCATAAATATTTAAGGAAATCACTTATTTTTCTTACATTCACTTTTGGCGCAATCTTATCCGCATGTAGTGGAGAATCAACGGAAGAGCAATTACATAATCATTTAGAAGAAGCCGTGGTGCTAGAAGAAGGCTTTGAACAACAGCAAAATGAAATTACAGAATTAGAAAGACAAGAACAGGAGTTATACAGTGAAGTCATTGAATTAAATATGGAAGAATTTGATCAAATTCAAGAGATTTCTCAAGAAGCAATTGGAATCATTGATCAACGTTCAGAGGTTATGGAACTGGAGAAAGAAAGTATTGATGCGTCACAAGAAGAATTTAATAATATATCAGACTTAATAGATGATATTGAAGAAGAAGCGGTAAGAGAGAAAATAGAGGATATGTATACAGTGATGAGTGACCGCTATAGTGCCTATGATAACTTGTATGAAGCGTACATGATATCTTTGGAATTGGAAAGAGAGCTCTATACCATGCTACAACAAGAAGATATTGAACAAGAAGATTTAACAGAACAAATTACTGCAATCAACGACAGTTATCAGGACGTACTTGAAGCTAATGACCAATTTAATGAAGGTACAATAGAGTACAATGCTTTGAAGCAGGAATTTTATGAGCTATCGGATATAAATGTGGAATACGAGGAAAATCCAGCCAGCGAAACTTCGGATGCAGATGAGGAAGATGATGCGTAAGTCTTACAATTAAAGAAAGAGAAAAAAGGAACGAAATAAATCATGAATTACTTCGTTCCTTTTTTGGTGGATAGAAAAGAAGATAGAAAAAGGTAGCTGCATCAGCGGGCTAGGGCATTCTCCAAAAAGTATGGAGAATGCCATTTTTTTTAATTGTGCCTTACAATAATAATACAGTTTTATAAAGGGATTGTAACAGAATTATTGCATTTTTACTGCTCGTATAAGCGTTAAGGAACATAGACTAGGGACGCCACATCCAATGACAACGTCGATGCAACCCACGTCGTGTGGGCCGAACTAACATTTAGTGGGAGGTAGACTAAATACGTTGCGTCTTGTGCGTCGAATCCCCCACTGAATGAGATTTACTTTACGAAGTAAGGAGATATTTTAAATTAAAACGTTTCATCTACATAAAATAAATAAAACCAATACAAAGTGTTTGACCAATTATAGTTTTTGGGATAAGATTTAACTAGAATAAAAATTGTACTAACTAAATTTGCCTTAATTATGTAACAGATGATACTGTCACAATATTATTTGATTAATGAACAACAAAAGAGGGTACATAAATAAGAGCAAAAAAGTACAGATTTTTTCTTGAATTGGGTAGGCTAGGAAAGAAAATACTAAAATGGATACAAAGAAAGGAAGAGGTGAACTATTTTGAAACATGTACTTGAAAGTGTTGAAAGTCAGTTCGAAATGTTCCAAATTCTGAATGAAGATGGAAAAATTGTCAATAAAGATGATATGCCTGATCTATCAGATGAAGAATTAAAAGAGCTTATGCGAAGAATGGTTTATACACGTATATTGGATCAGCGTTCAATCGCTCTTAACCGACAAGGGCGCTTAGGATTTTATGCGCCAACAGCTGGCCAGGAGGCTTCACAATTAGGGAGCCAATTTGCTTTAGAGCAAGAAGATTTTCTTCTACCTGGATATCGTGATGTCCCACAACTTATATGGCAAGGCCTTCCTCTTTATCAAGCATTTCTTTTCTCTAAAGGACATTTCCACGGGAACCAAATGCCAGAGGACTTACATGCAGTAAGCCCACAAATTATTATTGGAGCAAATTATGTTCAAACTGCAGGTGTTGCTCTAGGAATGAAAAAACGAGGGAAAAAGACTGTCGCTGTAACGTATACAGGAGATGGCGGAACGTCTCAAGGTGACTTTTATGAAGGTATAAATTTTGCAGGTGCATATGGTGCGCCAGCAATATTCTTTATTCAAAATAACTATTTTGCAATATCTGTCCCTGTAGAAAAGCAAACGGCTGCGAAGACACTTGCACAAAAAGCAGTGGCTGCTGGTATTGAAGGTATACAAGTAGATGGTATGGATGTCCTAGCTGTATATGCAGCGACAAAGGATGCTCGCGATCGTGCAATCGATGGCGGAGGACCTAGTTTAATTGAAACATTAACGTACCGCTACGGGCCACACACAATGTCTGGTGATGACCCAACACGCTATCGTTCGGATGATCTAGATAACGAGTGGGAGAAGAAAGATCCAATCGTACGTTTCCGTAAATTCTTGGAAGAAAAGAATTTATGGACGGAAGAAGAAGAAAATAAAGTAGTAGAAGATGCAAAAGAGGATATTAAAAAAGCAATTAAAGAAGCTGATAATTATCCAAAACAAAAAGTAACTGACTTTATATCGAATATGCATGAAGAACTTCCAGCAAATCTTCAAGAGCAAATGGAAGAATATAAAGAAAAGGAGTCGAAGTAGATCATGGCACAAATGACAATGATTCAAGCAATCACAAATGCATTGCATACAGAATTAAAAAATGACGAAAACGTGCTTGTATTTGGTGAAGACGTCGGCCAAAATGGCGGCGTATTCCGTGCAACTGAGGGATTACAAGATGAATTCGGTGAAGATCGTGTGTTTGACACGCCACTAGGAGAATCTGGTATTGGTGGTCTTACTGTAGGTCTTGGATTACAAGGTTTTCGTCCAGTAATGGAAATCCAATTCTTCGGCTTCGTTTTTGAAACAATGGATTCTATCAGTGGTCAAATGGCTCGTATGCGTTATCGTTCTGGTGGTAGACACAATTCTCCAGCTACAATTCGCGCACCATTTGGAGGAGGGGTTCATACACCTGAACTTCACGCGGATTCACTTGAGGGGTTAATTGCACAGCAACCAGGAATTAAAGTTGTTATCCCTTCAACGCCACATGATGCAAAAGGACTGTTGCTTTCAGCTATCCGAGATAACGACCCTGTTCTCTTTCTTGAGCATATGAAGCTTTACCGTTCATTCCGTGGGGAAGTTTCAGAAGAAGAGTATACGATTGAGCTTGGAAAAGCTGATGTGAAACGAGAAGGAAAAGATGTAACGATTGTATCTTATGGAGCAATGGTTCATGCTTCATTAAGAGCAGCAGATGAGCTTGCAAAAAATGACATTGAAGCTGAGGTTATTGACCTTCGAACGGTTTCGCCGATTGATGTTGATACAATTATTGAATCAGTGAAGAAAACGAATCATGTAGTTGTAGCACAAGAAGCACAACGTCAAGCAGGTGTTGCTGCAAACGTTGTAGCTGAAATTCAGGAGCGGGCTATCCTGCATTTAGAGGCGCCAGTATTACGTGTTACAGCACCAGACACAGTCTTTTCATTTGCAGATGCTGAAGAAGTATGGTTACCGAACGAAAAGAGCATTATAGAAAAAGTAAACGCAGTAATGAATTACTAAATTTGAGATAGGAGGTTGTAAATTATGGCATTTGAATTTAAACTGCCTGATATTGGTGAAGGTATTCACGAAGGCGAAATCGTAAAATGGTTCGTTAAAGAAGGCGATGAAATAAAAGAAGATGATGTATTATGTGAAGTTCAAAATGATAAATCTGTCGTTGAGATTCCTTCCCCGGTAGATGGAACGGTTAAAAAGATTTCCGTGGATGAAGGCTCTGTAGCAGTTGTTGGTGATACGTTAATTTCGTTTGATGCAGAAGGCTATGAGTCAGATGAAACAGAAGAAGAACCAGAAACTGAGTCAACTTCCAATGGACAAACGGAAGATAGTAAAGAAGAAACCAAACAAACTGATGAAACTGAAAGTGATAAATCTGAATCGGATGACACACGTGTTATAGCCATGCCATCTGTTAGAAAATACGCACGTGACAACGATGTGAAAATTCAAACTGTAACAGGATCAGGGAAAAATGGTCGTATCTTAAAAGACGATATTGATAGCTTCTTAAGTGGTGATCAAAAAGCAGAAGCAACGGAAACTGCTGAAGAAGCCACACAAGAAACAGGTAAACAAGTATCTGCCACACCGCAAGCTGAATACCCAGAAACCCGTGAAAAAATGACTAGTATTCGTAAATCAATTGCCAGATCAATGGTTAATTCAAAAACGAAAGCTCCACATGTCACTTTACACGATGAAGTAGATGTATCAGAGCTAGTGGCACATCGCAAGAAATTTAAAGAAGTCGCAGCAGAACAAGAAATTAAATTAACGTACATGCCTTATGTTGCAAAAGCGTTAATTTCTGCTTCGAAGAAATATCCAATAATAAATGCTGCCATTGATGACGAAACAGACGAAATCATTTACAAGCATTATTATAATATTGGTATTGCTGCAGATACAGATAGAGGTTTAATGGTACCAGTAGTAAAAGGTGCTGACCGCAAATCTATTTTTGCCATTTCTCAAGAGATCAATGAGTTGGGAGAAAAGGCAAGAGATGGTAAACTGAAACCAGATGAAATGAAGGGTGCTTCAAATACAATCTCGAACATTGGTTCAGCTGGTGGACAATGGTTCACACCTGTCCTTAATTATCCAGAAGCAGTTATTCTGGGAATCGGGCGTATTGCTGAAAAACCAATTGTTAGGGACGGAGAAATAGTAGTTGCACCAGTACTTACATTATCATTTAGCTTTGACCACCGTATTGTTGATGGGGCTACTGCACAATTAGCTCTCAATCAAATCAAGCGGTTACTGAGTGATCCACAATTAATTATGATGGAGGCGTAGAGTTATGGTAGTAGGAGACTTTCCAATTGAGTTAGACACGTTGGTAGTTGGTGCAGGCCCAGGCGGTTATGTAGCAGCAATTCGTGCAGCACAATTAGGTCAGAAGGTTACAATTGTTGATAAAGGTGCACTTGGGGGAGTTTGTTTAAATGTTGGGTGCATTCCATCTAAAGCATTAATACAGGCAGGCCATTTAGCAGAACAGGCTCACGGTAACGAAGAATTAGGTATTTCAACAGAGAATGTTTCTGTAGACTTTTCTAAAGTTCAAGAATGGAAAGGAAAAGTAGTTAATAAACTTACTTCTGGTGTTGAAAGTCTTTTAAAAGGGAATAAAGTAGACATTTTAAATGGTGAAGTATACTTTGTTGATAAAAACACTGCAAAAGTTATGGATGAGAAAGACTCTCAAACATACAAATTTAATAATTGTATTATCGCAACAGGCTCATCACCAATTGAAATTCCAAGTTTCAAATTCTCTGATCGTGTACTGGATTCTACTGGTGCACTCAATCTAAAAGAAATTCCAAAGAAAATGGTTGTAATCGGTGGTGGATATGTTGGAACTGAACTAGGTTCTGCTTATGCAAACTTTGGTACAGAAGTTACGATTTTAGAAGGTACGAATGAAATACTTGGCGGTTTTGAAAAACAAATGAAACAAGTTGTTCAAAAGCGCTTGAAGAAAAAAGGCGCGAAAGTCATTACAAACGCAATGGCTAAAGGCGTTGAAGAAACAAAAGATGGCGTAACTGTTAGCTATGAGGTAGACGGTAAAGAAGAAACGGTAGATGCTGATTACGTTCTTGTTACAGTCGGCAGAAAACCAAATACAGAAGAAATTGGCTTAGAGCAAGTAGGTATTGAGACGGACGATAAAGGTTTAATTAAAATTGATAAGCAATCTCGCACAAACATTGATAATATTTATGCTATTGGCGATATTGTAGAAGGACTGCCACTGGCGCATAAAGCATCATATGAAGGAAAAATTGCAGCAGAAGTAATCAGTGGTGAAAAATCCGAAATTGATTACATCGGCATGCCTTCAGTTGCCTTCACAGATCCTGAATTAGCATCAGTTGGTTACACTGAAAAAGAAGCTAAAGAAGCTGGATATGATGCGAAAGCGTCTAAATTCCCATTCGCAGCCAATGGACGTGCATTATCACTAAATGATAGCGACGGTTTCATGAAGCTAATCACACGTAAAGAGGATGGACTAGTTATTGGTGCTCAAATAGCTGGACCAAATGCAAGTGATATGATAGCAGAAATTGGGCTTGCAATTGAGGCTGGAATGACTGCTGAAGATATTGCTTTAACAGTTCATGCCCATCCTACCTTAGGAGAAATTACAATGGAAGCAGCAGAAGTAGCTTTAGGAACTCCAATTCACAGTATGTAATAGATTGTATAAAAAAACTCTCTGGTGGTGTCTACCATCAGGGAGTTTTTTAAGTTTTTAAGTGTGCAAATTATAGAAGTGTTTCCTTGTCGGTGTATGTTTCGAAAGAGAGTCTTTGGTCACTCAAGAGCAAAGTGGAGTTACCGTCGGATTACCTTCTACCTACCCGAGTGGTAAGACTTTTATACACTCTTTTGGACTTGTGTAATTCCTCAACGTCTTTTTTGGTACGCTTTTTAGCTTAAACTTCTAACCCTGCAATCCCGAAACCACCAGGTCCAGAATGAGTAGAAATCATAGCACCTGCTAGCATCCACTTTATATTTATGAAACCATGTTCGATTGCGATTTCACCCATTCGCTTCCTAATTCCTTCATCTAGACCGATAGAGTAGATTAAATAGAGTTGCTCCCGATCAATGTCGTATTGATTTAAATAGTCTCGCATAAGTTTTTCTGAAACTTTCCTCATTTTTCCACGGTATTTTTTATTAGAAACAAGATTTCCGTCAATTAATTCAATTCGCGGTTTTAATTTTAACAAGGCCCCACCGAGATAAGCCACATTACTTACACGTCCACCAGCTCTTAAAAATTCCAGGCTGCCAGGTACGAAAGCGAGCTTTGATTTAGGAATAATAGCTTTAATTTTATCTACTAATTGTTCAGGTTCTATCGAGGGCTCCTGTTTTAGCAGGGTAACAGCATACATTACAATAGCGGTTAATCCACCTGTAACATTCAAAGCGTCAATGAGAAAAATGTTGTCAAATTCTTCAAATGCAATCACTGCATTTTGAAAGGAGGAAGAGGCCTTAGACGTATAGCCAATATGAACAATGATGCAATCAGGAAAGTCTGCATTTATCTTTGTGAAAAAATTATGATATTCATGAGAATTTGTAGACGTTGTAGAGGGTATATTTTTTGTCCGATCATAATAGTCATAAATTTCCTGTACGGGCAGGGAACCATCCAAATAATCCTCACCATCCATGATGATGTGCATTGGGACAACTTGCACATTATGTTCTAAAGCTAATACCTCTGGTAAATCTGCTCCACTCTCCGTCGATAAAATAATTTTTCTCATTATTTCCCCCCATTTCCATATAATCAAGCTGTTCCTGTTCCGGTTCGGTGTTTTTTTATACTACTCTAAATATACATGAAAAGGGGAAGGAATACATGGTATTTTTTAAAAAAATGGGTTAGGTGTGATTATAAAGGTCGTTTTTTTAATTGGAATGGAGTTTATAAGGAGATAAAAAGATTGCGAGAAGTTTTAAGGGGGGGAGTAGATTGATGCAACTGGTATCTATGTTAAAATAATAGAATGTGAGTATTCGCAAATACACACAGATAACCTAACTTAGGAGTGAAACAACTTTGGACAAAAATGACATAGCAAATATCCGTAAACAATTTAAAGTGGATAATGATTTATTGAAAATACATGAAATTTTTAATGTGTACATCATGAAGGAATCGAGTGATATTTACCATCACCAGAGTTCGCCATTTGAAATGCTGGAGACTGAACAGCAAGAGTTGTTTATGGATAATTTTAAGAAGGTGCTATCCGGTCAACTGGATGAAAAATTATTTGAATTAAAGTTTCAGCGTGATGTAGATAACAGCAGTCAGCTTATTCTCCATCAAGGCCTTTTAAGTAATGATACAGAAGAATGGAAGGGAGATATGCTTCAGCTCGTAGAAAAAATGATTAAGGATAAACAATACGAAATGGATATTGTTGTAACCTTTATTCGGGGAGAATATATGAGACCGATGAAAAATAGGAGTGACGAGGCGGAAGAAAGTGAGCGTGATACTGTTTATTCCCATCCCTTTATTTTATGCAGTATGAATAAAACGCAGGATCCGAAAAAAGAATTACTATTTGATTATGTTGAAAAGGAGTTTAAATATAATATTGTTGTAGATCCAATTATCAATTTAAAAGCACCCATATCAGGGTTTCTATTTCCTTCTATCACGGATAATGCTCAGGACGCGAATCATGTTCTTTATTCGACAGGAAAGAAAAATGAACTAAATTATCATTTTGTCGAAGAAGTTTTAAATGCGGAAGAAATCATGACGGCTGCACAGGATAAATTGGTTTTTGAGGAAATTGTAAAAAATGTAGCTGGTGATCAAAATATCAATACATCCACACTTTCGAATGTATACGAGGAGATTAATCGGGTCGGTGAAGAGAATGAAGAGGAGGATATACCGAAATTAGACTACAAAGATGTAGAAAACGTTTTAACAAGCAGTGGAATAGAAGATGTCAATACGGAAAAGGTTGAGTCCGCTTTTAAAACGGTGATTGATGATGAAAAGTATGAGTTTAAAGCAACCAACATTGTACCGAAATATAATTCGAAGTCTATTAAAATAGAGACGAAAATAGCGAATATCTCCATAAGTCCACAAGACTTAAGACATGTCCGTCAAGTCCATTTCAATGGGAAACGTTTCTTAATGATGGAGGTGGAAGAAAATACGGTGATTGAAGGATTTGAAATGATTCCGGAGGCTTTATTTCAAAAAGCGCCAGAGGATTCAGAGGATGGACAATGATACGCTGAAGCAAATTGATAACGACCTGTTATTTCATGACAAGCTTAAACGGCTAGCAACTATATTCATCATTCTAGGATGTCCTGTATCTTCTGCAAAAATGAAGCTTTGTTATGGAATTTTTTCAGCTCATCTAACAAAAAGCTGTCCAGAGTAGGGATACCCTTTCTGGACAGCTTTTTGTATTATGATTCTCTTTCATTTTCTTCTATTTCTTCCTTGTCAGCATCAGGAAGTGTTTTCTTAAATCCTTCGCGCATTCTTCTAAGTTCTTTTTTCTGATTTTCCTGGAAGTTCGGATCATGTTCACGCTGCTTGTGTTCCATTTCCAAGATGCCATGTTCGCTATTCAGTGCTTTGATGAGCGAAATGCACATAAAGATCATTAATATCGCGAACGGGAATGCTGCAATCAGCATGGCCATTTCAAGTGCCTGCAGCCCGCCGGACCACAATAGAACCGCAGCAGTTCCTGCAAGGATGACCCCCCAGATAAGTTTAACGCCCGTGCCTGGATTTAACTTACCTCCTGTTGTCAGCATGCCAAGTACAAATGTACCGGAATCGGCAGAAGTGACGAAGAAGGATGCAATCAAGAGCACTGCGACACCCATAACAACGGCTGCCATAGGCTGTGACTCAAGAAATGCAAATAACGCTACTTCATTGCCCGCTTCGTTCATTAATTGGTGGATCATGCCGCCTTGAGCTGCATCCATTTCCAATCCGGCAATACCGAAAACGGAGAACCAGAAGGCACTGAATATTACCGGTATAGCAGTTACCCCGATGACAAATTCACGAATCGTCCTTCCTCTGGATACCCGGGCAATAAAGGTTCCGACAAATGGAGACCAGCCGATCCACCAGGCCCAGTAAAAGAGTGTCCATGCATTAAGGAACTCTCTCTCACCAGTAAATGCATTCATGCCTAATGTCATACTTGGAAGGTTTTGAATATAGTTACCAAGTGTCGTTGTAAATGACTCGACCATCTGTACAGAAGAACCGAGAATGAATACAAAGGCCATCAATCCAATAGCAAGAATAATATTTAACCAGCTCAGGTAGCGGATCCCCCGGTTAATACCTGTAGAAGCAGATAGCATAAATAATACAGTGACAACTAAAATGACGATTAGATTGGTAATCAATGTATTTGGAATTCCGTCAAAGGTATAGCTTAAACCAGCTGTAATCTGTGTTGCACCAAGTCCAAGAGATGTTGCAATACCAAATACAGTAGCAAAAACGGCCAGTGTATCAATAGCAACACCCAAACGACCCTTAGATCGTTCGCCGATCAGTGGTGCAAAAGCGGAACTGATCAAAGCAGGAGCCCGGTGACGAAATTTAAAATAAGCCAGTGTCAATGCGAGCACCGCATATGTAGCCCATGGATGGAATCCCCAATGAAATAACGTATACTGCATGGACTCTTCTGCAGCAGACACGCTGCCAGGTTCAGCAGAAGGAGGTGAATAATAATGTGTTAAAGGTTCCGTGACTCCGTAAAATACGAGGCCGACTCCCATGCCAGCGGTGAACAGAAACGCAAACCAGGTAAAATAACTATACTCCGGTTTATCATCAGGCTTTCCAAGCTTGATTTTTCCATATGGCCCGAAAATCAAAAACAGTGCAAGCAAAACAAATCCTGTAGTAACTAACAAATAAAACCAGCCAAATGTCTCCGAAATAAAACCGTCAATTAACCCTAATACATAGTCAACATTTGATGGGAAGAAAGCCCCCCAAATAATAAATACGGATATTAACGCAATAGATACCCAAAAAACGGATGTAACTTTTTTGGATTTAATAATAAGACCTCCCTACAATTTTTTTGGCAGAGTAGGAAGTATAAAACTTTCCTACTTCTCACTGTCTAAAACTGTCACGTCCTAGGACGGCGCATAAATACTCGACCCAGGAAAAGATTTATGACAATGCCAGTACTCACTAGCACATCTTGGGACTGTGCGTAAATGCTTGTCCCACCGAAACTATTTGTGCGTTGTAAGTTTACCTATAGCACTCGCCATTAAAGGCTCGCACTACAAAGCATAAGATTTAAGAAAGCAAAGAACGTTTTCTTAGAATTCCTTTAGCGAATGCCGAGTTTTGTAATCAAAACTATTGTAGTATAACATAAGTAGACAACATGTCAATTTTCTCGACATAACAATAGCGAAATGTGTTTGCTACATTTATAAAGGCATCTCCTCGAATGGTTGTTTTGGAGCAGCCGCGTATTTGCACCTCCTTTCGTAATGCAAATTTAACACTTTTTTCTTATGCCATTAACCATGGTTTCTGGTAAAACATTCTGCCTTCACCGGTGTGGTTATTTTTGATGTTACAACAATTTTCGGGTACAAGTTATGTTTAGTTTGTACCATATGAGAAATTATAACCATTATGTTTGAGATACCCTATAAAAATAGAACTAAACCCTTAAGTTGGTGGATTCTGGGTAGGATTTTCTATACTTATCTATTATAATGAAGAAGTAATATACTTACAAGAAGGGGAAATACATACAATGAAAAGAAGCCTATTTTATATTACCATTGCACTATTATTTGTTTTGTCAGCATGCAGCGGAAACGATGAACCTGCTGGTGGTGAAGCAGATTCAGCCAGCCCGAACGAACAGAAAAATAGCGAAGAGCAGGTAGAGAACGACAATCAGGAAAATAACACGGAAGAGGATGTGGAAGAAACAGAGGAAGTTGTCGAAAGTGAAGAGGCTGCAGCTGAAACAGAGGAGCCTGAATATGAAGTTTCAGAGAACTGGTCGGTCGTACCAATTGACGATGCATCAAATGAAGAAGTAGTGCTGCTGACGATAGATGACGCACCAGATGAATATGGGCTGGAAATGGCTAAAACGCTAGACCAGCTGGAAGCAAATGCGATCTTTTTTGTAAACGGTCATTTTTTGGATACACCCGAAAAGGAAGAGATGCTTAGAGAAATTGATGACATGGGGTTTGCGATTGGAAACCATACCTATAGCCATGTTACATTACCCGAAGAAACGGAAGAGGTACAAAAAGAGGAGATTGTCGATTTAAGTGATCGTGTAGAAGAGATTATAGGAAAACGTCCAGAATTCTTCCGCGCCCCGCATGGCGCAAATACGGAATACTCAACTCAGATTGCGGAAGATGAGGGAATGACTGTGATGAACTGGTCATACGGTTATGATTGGGAGCAGGATTACATGGATAGCAACGCACTTGCAGAGATAATGGTCCAGACAGAGCTCTTAAGTAATGGCTCTAATTTATTAATGCATGATCGAGAATGGACAGCAGAAGCTCTAGAGGATATTGTCGATGGATTACGTGATGAAGGTTATGAGATTATAGATCCAGATTTGATTCAAAAGCCAGAGTAAATGAATCCCCAAAAGGCTAATCATCACTAGTGATGATTAGCCTTTTTTGGCAGTTAAAAAACCCTAAACTTTCCTACTGCTCACTGGCTAAGACCGTCACGTCCTGGGGCTGCGCGTGAATGCTCGCCCCACCGAAACCATTTGTGCGTCGTAAGTGCGAGTTTCATAAGCATCTGCCCAAGATATAACATAAATTTAAAAAGTATAACTAAAAGTAGTTGCAACATTCAATGTGTTATACTATAATATAACAAAGATAACACATTGAAGTGAATTCTTTCAAAAGGGGTTGAGATGAATGGGAACGATTATTTGCCAGGATTGTCAAAAGGTTATAGAGACTTATGCGGAAGAAAAAGTAACTACGTTGTATGGAACATGTCCTAGTTGCAATAAAAACTAGATCGAAAAGAAAGAAAGTAACTGTGGGGGTCAGTTATTTTCTTTCTTTTTTTAATGTTTAACCCATAAAGCAATTCAATATGATAGGATTAAAATAGTTAATAAATGGATGGAAATAGGGGAGGAATAAAGTAATGATGAGGACAAAGGTGACAACGTTGTTAGACATAGATTATCCGATCATCCAGGGTGGTCTCGCTTACCTAGCTTATGCAGATTTAGCTGCTGCTGTATCAAATGCAGGTGGCCTTGGACAAATTACTGCAATGAGCCTTTCAAGCGCTGAGGAATTACGAGGCGAAATACGGCGACTTAAGACGATGACTAGGAAACCATTTGGGGTTAATTTTGCAATTGGTCAACATGGCCGGCCTTTTGAACATATGGTAGAGATAGCCATAGAAGAAAAAGTTCCAGTTATATCGGTTACAGGCGGAAACCCTAAAGGTGTTCTAGATATGGTGGAAGGACATGAAATTAAGAAACTTGTTCTGGTTGCTGCACGGAGACAAGCAGAGAAAGCCGAAGAATTAGGGGCCGATGCGGTTATGGTAGTGGGACAAGAAGGTGGGGGACATTTGGGGCGTAGTGACACTGGGACACTCGTTTTAACACCTCAAGTAGTAGATCATGTCTCCATTCCAGTAATTGCTTCTGGTGGTATTGTAGATGGAAGGGGCATGATGGCGGCATTCGCACTCGGTGCTGAAGGGATTGAAATGGGTACAAGATTTATTACCACGAAAGAATGTGTTGACGCACATGTCAGCTATAAACAAGCAATACTTGATGCGGATGAAAATGCTACAGTGGTTATTAAACGTTCCATTGGAATGCCAGCGAGAGCACTTGAAAATCCATGGACAGAACAAATTTTGAATATAGAAAAACGCGAGCAAGGCTATGACTCATTGAAAGATTACATAAGTGGTGAGGCAAATAAACATTACATTTATGACGGTGATGAATCAAAAGGGTTTGGTTGGGCTGGTCAAGGAGCAGCAAGAATTAAGGACATCCCAACTGTTAGTCAATTAATGGAATCCATTATCGAGGAAGCAGAAATAGTGAGGAAAAATTGGTCCCAGATATGAGGTGATTAGATGAATTATCAGTATCCATTTGATGAAACCTGGACAAAGGAAGAAATCATTGACGCAGTTCACTTTTTCAGTTTAGTTGAACAAGCATATGAACAGCATGTGAAACGTGAAGAACTATTGTCCACCTATAATAGATTTAAGGAATTTGTACCTTCTAAAAGCGAAGAAAAAACACTGTTTAATGAGTTTGAAACAGCATCAGGCTATTCAAGTTACCATGTTGTAAAAAAAGCGAAGGAATCAAGTGAATTTAACGTAACAATGAAAGGCAACCCCCAATAAGGGAGGTTGCCTTTCGTTTTGACTTTTCTATTTTTCCTTCATTGCTTTTTGATAAAAAGGTAATAATTTCTTATAGGTATCTTTAGCCATTTCTAGAAATTTGTCCCCGTCGACCACACGCAGATCATCAACAGGTAATTGCTGCCCGATAAGAAACTCCGCTTTTTTTACATCACGAAAACGCTCAACATGTTTGATATCTAAGTTTTCAATCTTTATTGCATCTTTCTTCATATGATCCATTGAAACGACATAATTATTAGGAAGCTGTTTAATTTCCTCGAAGCTGTCCACAAAGGCTTCTGCTATTTGTCGTTTATGATCTAATTCGTAAATGAAAGCTAACCATATAAAAAGGTGGTCATCAAATAGACCAACTTGAAAGTGTGGGTGTTTTTTGTAACCTCTTTTATTATCGGCAATAGCAAGCCATGTATCATTTGGAGGATTAACGGTCCGTCTGGCATGTTTTGCGATATGTAAATAAACTTCGTTACCTAACTCAGCAGATAAATAATCAACTAAATAACTTCCTATTTCCTTAAACTTTGGCTGGATACGTGTTTGAATTGCTTCCATTCGTGCATCTAGACCGTCTATTGAAAAAGCAGCAAAATCATTTTTGGTAAAACCTTCAAATGTCACAGTACTCATCCTTTCCTAACATTAATAAATATAAATGATAATAATTATTATTAAGTATAGGGTAGCTTAAGTCAAGGAAAAACAGATCAATGTTTAAGAACAAGGGTGTATGGGGAATGTTACAAATAAATCGTTAATTTTTCAGAAAAAATGCTGAACCAAATTGCAAATAAATCATAAACATATTAAAAGGACCTGAAAGGGTGTGAATAATTTGAAGTATGTAATGGAGGTAATAAGGAGGAAGGAAGAAGCGGAAAAGCTACCTGTTATACGCATGGAAATTGATTACGAACTTGTAACATTACATGATGCCCTAAAAGCAAATGATAAAGTTCAAATTATAAAAGCAAAAGAACGCTTGGAACAATTGAGATTACAATTAAAGAGGATAGAAAATGAATAGAAGAATCATAAAGATCTTCAATAGTGTATAGGAATCAGATACATATTGGAGATCTTGAATTAACAGGTAGAGTGATATGAAATTTTCTATCTGCTTAAGAAAAGAAAGGATGCTTTTATAAGAATCTTTTTACCGAATGCCATGTTTTTTAAAAAATACTTCGTGTTTCATGACTATCCCCAGCCAATCTGATACGATAGGTAATATATAGACGAATGATGGAGGAAACGATATGAATACTGAAATTCGCGAGGAAATTTTTAAACAGGCAAAAAAATGGGTATTAGAAGCTGGGGAAACGATACGTACTAAAATAAATGAACCTTATGAAATTGATGTAAAATCAAATGCGAATGATCTTGTCACAACGTTGGATAAAGATACGGAGTTTTTTTTCGCTACGAATATTAAATCCGTTTACCCTGATCATCATCTATTAAGTGAAGAAGGATACGGGGAGGATTTAACAACATTAGATGGCACTGTTTGGATAATTGATCCAATAGACGGAACGATGAATTTTGTGCATCAGAAAAAGCATTTTGCCATATCTATCGGTATATATCAGGATGGAATTGGTGAAATTGGGCTCATTTATGATGTCATGGCAGATGTGTTATATCACGCAAAAAAAAATGAAGGAGCATATAAAAATAATGCGAAATTAGCACCTCTAAATCAGAACCTTAAATTTGAAGAAGTTATATTTGGTCTTAATCACTTTTGGTTATGTGAAAATCGTTTGGTAGATGAACATTCGATGCAAAAATTTGTGAAGAAAATTCGAGGGGCCAGAACGTATGGTTCAGCTGCACTTGAGCTTGCATATGTAGCAGAAGGTATTATGGATGGTTATTTATCAATGAGTCTCTCCGCTTGGGATGTGGCGGCAGGTATTGTAATTGTAAATGAAGTAGGCGGCATAACGAGTAATATAGATGGAGAACAAATAAATATGCTTAAAAAGAATTCTATCCTAACTTGTAATGCTGCTATTCAAAGAAATATTATAGACAATTATTTGATCAAAAAAAGGAAGTGACTCTGATGAGTCATTTCCTTTTTCGCTTCAATGTAATACCATATCCCATAACGAGGAATCCCAATAGCATAAAAAGTATAATAAAAAGTACACTGCGAAATGCAATTGCAACTCCTACACTTGCAAATAAGGATATTACTAACAAAGCTAGTAAAAGCATGGGGAAATTAATATTTTTCATCAGAACACCTCTATTTCTAATCTTTGATTAGTATATCTGAAATTCACTTCATGTTCCATACAAAATTTCTAAGAATTTCTATGGAGAACATAATAATCATTTTATAAAGCTATAGCTAGCATGTAACAAAAAGTTTTAGTATGATAGTAAATGAGTTTTGAATCTTAAGCAGTAGTGGGGGAGACAAGTAAATGGAAGGCAATTTTAGTTTGATTTTTGATATTATATATGATTTCAGCCCAGAGAACCTTTACTTTATTTTTTTTGTACTTAATTATATATTTGCAGCAATCTCATATAAATTAGGATTTGCAAGAAAAATATCACCTTTGAAATCCATATTTGTATACATCATGCTTGCTATAGGTGTATATATAATCTCGATATTCAGTATCCTACAATACCCAATTACAGAAAGCTTAATTGTGGTTGCTCTCGTGATGGGGATTTATCGATTTAGATTGTATAGAGAAAGAGCGAACAGCAATTAAAAAAGCGCCATGACTTGTCATGGCGCTTTTATGATATCAAATCATTCTTCTGTTTCTTTTTTCTATATAGTTGAAAATTACCTGTTGCATGCCGTTGGTTTGTTTTATACTCAATCCGTTCGTAGCAAGGACTGCATGTATACATATGAATTCTGCGGTTTCTTAATTTTTTTGCCTCCAAGGAGTAATCTTCTAATTCTTCTACATGATCACATATAGCACATTTTACCTGCATGTTTTCACCTCAAAACTAATAAGTGCTTATAAAAACTATAACATAAGCTTCACTTCCTTTAAAGAAGAAAGGATGGATGTTTTATAATAATTTTTTGGGGAATAGTAACATAAACGATAAAGGAAGAAAGGGCGATTAGATGAAAAAGCGTTATATATTATCAGCTGGCGCAATAGGAACGACTATAGCAGGTTTCTTTTTAAAAGATAAAGAAAATCGAGAAAAATTAAAAGAAAAGGTTAGACCAGTAACAAATAGGATAAGAAATAATAAAGAAAAAAATGTTTCTACATTGGAGTTTGCTGGTATTCCAGATCAATCAGTACCTGAGGATCCTGACCAATTAGAAAATGCTAAAATGGTTTCCGAAGGGTCACAATTTGGAGTCCAATATTATAATGAAGTAAAAGAAGAAAAAGCGAGCGAAAACAATAGGTAGAAAAAAGGAGGTGTTTTCTTGGCAACAAGCTAGAAAACACCTTCTTTTTAGGTTTTAAGCAAATAGAAGTATACCAATCCGCCCCCTGACTTTTAACCTCTGGAAAAGACGAGGCAGCAGCCGTGTTTTTCCTATGATTAATTAATAATAACTTTACTAACATTTTTTATTGGATCTTCCTTGTTGGAACCATTTGTATAGTACAAATGTACGGGTCCATCTTCTTTTAGAGGCTTTCCATTCAATGAAAATAAGAAATAACTGTTTTGAAGATCATGAATTGAAATCGTAACATCTCCATCCTTCGTTACGATTGTCGCCTCTTTGGAGTCCGAATGTATCTCTGCATTATCAAGGAAATTCTTAATAGGCATAACATAGGAGTTTTTTAATATTTTTTCTCCTTCAAATCGCGAAATGCTTTTATTAACTGGTGGATCAATGTGTTGGTGATGATAATATTCCTTCCCCCATCTTTCGGCGGCTTTTTTCAACTCATCTTCTGGTTCCTTCTGACTCACTTTTTCTGTAAATGCTTCCTCAAATAATATTTTTCTATCATCAAAAATCCAAACTGTTGGATCTAATGTGATTGAATATGTAACATTTCCAGTTATTGGTACGATCATTTTCTCACTCACCTTTTATAATATATCTTGCTTAAGAATATCAGACCTATTAAATTATTTCATTTATAAAGCGTTAAAGAGAGTAAATTAAACATAATTTGTTTGCATTTTCTTATTGGTAACGGTAATATAAGATTAAAGAAAGTCTTTTTAGTGGAGGGAATAAATTTGATGCTTGAGGCTACTATAAATCACCGTGAGAAAGCCCACGCCCTTCTTAAGGCTGATGCTGACAAAATTTTGCGCCTAATAGAAGTTCAAATTGAGAATTTGACAATGCCACAATGTCCAGTGTATGAAGATGTTCTTGATACACAAATGTATGGGTTCTCCAGAGAAGTTGACTTCGCTGTGCGTTTAGATTTAATTAGTGAAGCGGACGGTAAAGCATTACTCGAAAACCTAGAGATGAAGCTTAATATACTACATGAAGCAACGCAAAAATCTGTGTAATAATTTTATGCGTTTTGGCGTTATGTAACGCAGTAAAACTTTGCCTTGAAAAAGGTAAGGTTTTTTGTTTTAAG
This sequence comes from Virgibacillus natechei, assembly GCF_026013645.1. Taxonomy (NCBI): domain Bacteria; kingdom Bacillati; phylum Bacillota; class Bacilli; order Caryophanales; family Bacillaceae; genus Virgibacillus; species Virgibacillus natechei. The sequence goes on from NZ_CP110224.1 coordinate 1,600,609, forward strand.
TTTTTTCTGTAAGTGTTGTGTTTTTAAATCTATCTGAGGGAGTTGGTAGTTTAAAACAGTCATTAAATACGTTTTTCTTTGATGTCATATTTGAAATTGATTAAAATAGTAAAGAATAGAGAGAAAAATTAATTTTATAATTGAAATCTATGTTATACTATAAAAAATTCTTCTTGATTAACTATATTAAACGAAAGAAGAATAATAGATTCATAATTGACCTACACAATTAATTACTTTTATGTGGGTCATCATCCTAAAGAGAAATTGACAAGGGATGTTATTTACTTTTGGAGGAGGAACATTATGGCTAGAAAAATAAATAAGGTATTAGTCGCTAATAGAGGGGAGATTGCTATTCGGGTATTCCGGGCATGTACAGAGCTCAATATTCGTACCGTAGCAATATATTCACAAGAGGATTCAGGATCTTATCATCGCTATAAGGCAGATGAATCCTATTTGATTGGTGAAGAAAAAAAACCGATTGATGCTTATTTGGATATAGAAGGTATTATTAAACTTGCCAAAAGTGTAGATGTCGACGCTATTCATCCAGGTTATGGATTTTTATCGGAAAATATTGATTTTGCTAAACGCTGCGAAGAAGAAGGTATCACCTTTATTGGTCCTACTAGTGAGCACTTGAACATGTTTGGGGATAAAGTGAAGGCTAGAGAACAAGCGGTTAATGCTGGATTGCCAGTAATACCAGGATCTGACGGACCAGTTACCTCTGTAGCAGAGGTAGAGTCCTTTGGTAGGGAACATGGATATCCGATTATCATTAAGGCTTCCCTTGGCGGCGGTGGTCGTGGAATGCGGATCATTCGTACTGAACAGGGGTTATCCGAAGCCTATGATCGTGCAAAATCAGAAGCAAAAGCAGCTTTTGGAAATGATGAAATTTACGTTGAGAAGTTAATTGAAAATCCGAAGCATATAGAAGTACAAATTATTGGTGATGAACATGGAAATATTGTTCACCTTTATGAAAGGGATTGCTCTGTACAACGGAGGCATCAAAAAGTGGTAGAAGTTGCACCAAGTCTATCATTAACTGATGATCTTCGGTTGGAAATTTGTAATACCGCTGTTGATTTAATGAAAAATATTAACTACCTAAATGCGGGGACCGTTGAATTTTTAGTAACAGATGATGATTATTATTTTATTGAAGTAAACCCACGTGTACAGGTGGAGCATACAATAACAGAGATGGTTACCGGAGTGGATATTGTACAGACACAACTTAAAGTCGCTGAAGGTCTAGATATCCATGATCAATCAATCGGTATTGGAAAACAGGACGAAATTACAGTTAATGGTTATGCCATTCAGTCACGTGTAACAACAGAAGATCCGATAAATAATTTCATGCCAGATACCGGAAGAATAATGGCCTATCGAACAGGCGGCGGATTTGGGGTTCGTTTAGACGCTGGAGATGGATTTCAAGGTGCAGAAATTTCGCCGCATTATGACTCTTTGCTTGTTAAGGTGTCGACATGGGCACTAACATTTGATCAGGCAGCACAAAAAATGGTTCGTAATTTGAAGGAATTCAGAATACGAGGGATTAAAACCAATATTCCATTTTTGGAAAACGTTATTCAGCATGAGAAATTTTTATCTGCACAATACAATACAACGTTCATTGATGAAACTCCAGAGTTGTTTGTATTTCCAAAGCGTAAAGACCGTGGAACAAAAATGCTTGCATACATAGGTCATACAACGGTAAATGGGATGGAAGGAATGGATAAAAAAGAAAAACCTGACTTTTCAACTTTAAAGGTACCTGAAACGGATATTTTAACAGAAGTACCAGATGGTTCGAAGCAAATTTTAAATGAAAGAGGTCCTGAAGGTTTAGCAAAATGGCTCAAGGAACAAAAAGAAGTGATGCTCACAGACACAACCTTTCGAGATGCACATCAATCACTACTTGCCACTAGAGTGAGAACGAAGGACTTAGATAGAATAGCTGAACCGACTTCCCGTTTATTACCAAATCTTTTCTCTGTTGAAATGTGGGGAGGAGCGACGTTTGATGTGGCGTATCGTTTCCTAAAAGAAGATCCATGGGAAAGGCTTATTAAACTGCGTGAGAAAATGCCGAATGTGCTTCTGCAAATGTTATTACGTTCAAGTAATGCAGTAGGGTATAAAAATTATCCAGATAATTTAATTAAAGAATTTGTGGAGAAGAGTGCGAGCGCAGGAATAGATGTCTTCCGTATATTTGATAGTTTAAATTGGATAGAAGGAATGAAGCTAACCATTGATTCTGTTCGAGAAAATAATAAAATTGCTGAAGCCTCCATGTGTTATACAGGTGATATTTTAGATACTGGTCGTTCGAAATACGATTTGTCCTATTATATAAACATGGCAAAAGAGCTCGAACAATCTGGTGCGCATATATTGGGTATTAAAGATATGGCAGGGCTTTTAAAACCTGAGGCAGCATATCAATTAATATCTACGTTAAAAGAAACAATAGACTTACCGGTTCATCTACACACGCATGATACAAGTGGAAATGGTATTCATATGTACGCACGTGCCATTGATGCAGGTGTAGACGCAGTCGATGTGGCTGCTAGTCCAATGGCAGGTCTAACATCTCAGCCTAGTGCTCAAACACTATTTCATGCGCTTGAAGGTGTGGAGCGACAGCCTAAAATAAATGTGGATGCTTATGAAGAACTATCCCATTACTGGGAAGGTATTAGAGATTATTATAAGGATTTTGAAAGTGGTATGAAAGCACCGCATACTGAAATATATTTACATGAGATGCCTGGTGGTCAATATAGTAATCTTAAACAACAAGCAAAAGCAGTTGGCCTAGAAGATCGTTGGAATGAAGTGAAATTGATGTTCCGTCAAGTTAATGATATGTTCGGAGACATTGTTAAAGTTACGCCGTCTTCCAAAGTGATTGGTGATATGACTTTATTCATGGTTCAAAATAATTTAACAGAAAATGATGTTTATGAACGCGGGGAATCGATTGATTTTCCTGATTCTGTCATAGAGTTTGCTCAAGGTTATATTGGACAACCGTATCAAGGATTTCCAAAAGAGTTGCAACGAATCATTCTTAAAGGAAAAGAAGCAATTAAAGTAAGACCAGGTGAACTGCTTGATCCGATTGACTTTACGCAATCAAAAGAATCCTTATTCAAATCACTTGATCGCCAAGTCACCAGTTTTGATCTGATATCTCATGCATTGTATCCAAAAGTGTTCATGGATCACCACAGATTTTACGAGACATATGGCGATATGTCCGTTCTAGATACCCCGACTTTTTTCTATGGAATGAAATTGGGTGAGGAGATTAAAGTTGAAATTGAACAGGGGAAAACATTAATTGTGAAATTGGTATCTATATCGGAGGCAAGGGCTGATGCAACTCGTGTTGTTTATTTTGAACTGAACGGTCAAGCACGTGAAGTAGTCGTTAAGGATATGAGTATAGAATCACAAGTAGCAACAAAAGCAAAAGCCGAGAAAGACAATGATAAGCATATAGGTGCTACGATGCCTGGTGTGGTTGTAGAAGTAATACGTAACAAAGGAGACAAGGTAACCAAAGGAGACTATTTATTAATAACAGAAGCCATGAAAATGGAAACAACCATACAAGCTCCTTTCTCAGGTGTCATTAAAGATATTCACTTAAAGAACGGAGATCCTATAGAAGTTGATGATTTGCTCGTAGAGTTTGAATAAAGTAGCAAATAAAAACAGGTAGCTGAGATTCCATCTGCTACCTGTTTTTATGTTAATTATTAAAAGAGGATGTATCGTTTTCGGTATTTCGGTTTTCTTTTTCATCTTTAGCACTTCTTGTTGCAAGTAGAATAAAGTAGCTGAGCATTGCAAAGAAACAGGATATAACGAATGCATGTAATAAAGCAATGCCTAAATTTAACAAGGTAAAGATAATCATTGCTCCAAAAAATACTTGTGAAAAAATTAGCCCTAATGAAATAATCCAACTCCAATACATTACCCTGTGATGCCGATAATTTTTCATCATTTTTACAAATAAGATGATTGTCCAGATGAATAGAATAGCTGCAGCTAAACGGTGCCCCATTTGTATCCATTGTTCAAGGCTATAATCAGCAAACGCTAGTGGTGCAGCATTAGAGCAGAAAGGCCAGTCTCCACAAACTAAATTGGCTTCCGTGTGTCGTACTAATGCGCCAGTATAAACGACAAACATTGTAAATATCGTAATGGCATAAATTTCGAGACGATGCTTCTTTTGGATAAATAAAGATTTCGTATCAAATTTCTTGTCGATTTCAAATACGAGAAGCATGAGTAGAAATACGGATGCAAACGAAATTAGAGAAATACCAAAATGTGCAGCGAGAACAAAATCTGATTGACTCCACATTACTGCTGCGGCTCCGATTAAAGCCTGTAAAACCAAAAAGAATACAGATATAAATGCTAGAAATTTCACTTCCCGAACATGACCTATGTATTTCCATGCGAGAATAGCTAAAGCTAAGACAGTAAAGCCGACAATTCCTGTTACCAATCTGTGACTTAATTCAATTACGAGTTCAGGAGAAATGACTGTTGGTAAAAACTGTCCTTCACATAACGGCCAACTATCTCCACAGCCATCTTGAGAATCTGTTTTCGTAACAAGCGCTCCGCCCATTAAGATAAATGCCATCCCAATGGTCGAAACAACTGATAACCATTTTAAAATTTTAATCATAGTACAGCCTCACTTTATGATGTTTATGATGTTATTTTATATACAATAGATTAATAATAATATCATACCTTCATAAAATGCAATAAAATACCTTCAAAAAATGACAAATGACACAGAATTGTTAAAGTATCACGTTTTATTACTGTTTTAATAGTGAAAACTAAGAAAAACCTTGCATTATGATGTTTTGTTTGCTAGAAATAATGTAGGAGCATTTTCAGATGCTCTATGTTTATCTGTTGAGAGCATTTATGAAGAGACTATGTTATGTAATTAATTAGATTGTAAAGGAATTCCATGATACAATTGGAATTATGCTTAATATACATAATGTTGTAATGTTTTCAACTAACCATGTATATCTGATATTATTATGCTTAACTGGCACAAATGGAAGGGGGGGTATGAGATGAACAACGTGGAGACACCTTCTTCACAATTAATTAACGAAGATGCTGTCTCAAAAGAACATAAAACTACATTACTCTCTGATTTAAAATCATTGGTGAAAATTGGTATTGTTAACTCTAATTTAATCACAGCGTTTGCAGGTTTTTGGTTAGCGCTACACTTTACTAACGCTTCATTTCAGACGCATTGGGGCTTATTTTTGTTAACAATGGCTGGTAGCGCATTAGTTATCGCAGGAGGCTGTATGCTCAACAATTGGTATGACGTGGATATTGATCCTGCCATGTCAAGAACGAAGAATCGTCCTACGGTAACAGGGAGGTTTTCTCTTCCTACAGTTCTATGGTTAGGAATTGGAACTACTGCATTAGGTTTAATACTGTTGCTCTTAACGACAGTGGAAGCTGCTCTTATCGGTTTTTTTGGCTGGTTTGTGTATGTCGTATTATATACAATATGGTCGAAGAGAAGATACACACTTAATACTGTTGTTGGCAGTTTTTCTGGTGCTGTACCACCACTAATAGGCTGGGCTGCAGTCGATCCTAATTTCCATTTAGTTCCTTTGGTGTTGTTTTTAATTATGTTTATTTGGCAAACACCACATTTTCTTGCGTTAGCGATGAAAAAAACGAAAGAGTATAAGGCCGCAGGAATTCCGATGCTTCCTGCTGTGCATGGATTTGGATTTACAAAGAGACAAATCATTGTATACATTGCATGCTTACTACCGTTACCGTTCTTTTTAGCACCTCTGGGGACAACGTTTCTTGTAATTGCTACATTACTTAACGTTGGTTGGCTAATTATAGGTATTAGAGGTTTTTTTGCAAAGAACGATCTGAAATGGGCAAATACGATTTTTGTTTATTCAATAAATTACTTAACAATACTTTTTCTAATGATGGTTGTTGTAACATTACCTATGTTTGGTTAGTAAAAAGCTATAATAGATTAACAAGGAGAAAGAGAGGTATGAACAGATGAAAGTTTGGATGGGAAAATCTAAAGCTATATTCTTGTTAAGTTCGTTGGCACTAATTTTAGCTGGTTGTGGTGAGGAAAATTTATCAGCATTAATTCCAAAGGGGTATGGTGCTGAGTCTTCAATGGATTTAATTATCCTTTCAACTATAATTATGTTATTTGTGTTTATAATTGTAATGCTTATCTATATAATTGTATTATCACGGTTCCGTGTGAAGAAAGGTCAAGAGGATTACATACCAAAACAGGTGGAAGGTAACAGTACACTGGAAACTGTTTGGACAATTATTCCAATCATCTTAGTAATCATACTTGCTGTACCAACCGTAACAGCAACATTTGATTTAGCAGACGAATCTGACAGAGAAGATGGTTTAGAAATTGAAGTTACTGCTAACCAATACTGGTGGCATTTTAACTATGAGGGTCAAGAGATACAAACAAGTCAAGATATGTACATTCCAACAGGTGAAAGGGTACATTTAGACTTAATTTCTTCTGATGTTATTCATTCATTCTGGGTACCGGCACTTGCAGGGAAAATGGATACTAACCCAGAAAACGTAAATACCATGTTTCTGGAAACGGAGGAAGAAGGAGTCTATTATGGCAAATGTGCTGAACTATGTGGACCTTCCCATTCATTAATGGACTTTAAAGTTATTGCTGTAAGCCCTGAAGAATTTGAACAGTGGGTTGAAGACATGCAAAATGTAGATCCTGAAGAAGAACCACAAGATGCTGTAGCACAAGATGGTAAGGCTGCATTTGAAGAAAATAACTGTATGGGCTGTCATGCTATTGGATCTTCCCCATCTCAAGTCGGGCCAAATTTAACTGGTTATGGTGATCGTACGACCGTTGCTGGTATTCTGGAGCCAACAAAAGAAAATTTAGTTGAATGGCTTATAGATCCTGAGTCCATTAAACCAGGAAATGAAATGACAGGTAATTATCCTGAACTTTCTGATGAAGATGCAAATGATATTGCAGAATATTTAATGCAATTAGAGGCTTCTGAAGTAACACCAGAAAGTGTAGAGAATTAACATATAATATAAAATTATGGACTGGAAGATGAAAAAAGGGAGGTTTAAGTATTGAGTATAACAGCTCAAAAGAGAGGCTTTGGCGCTGTGCTATGGGATTATTTGACCACTGTAGACCATAAAAAAATTGGTATTTTGTATTTAATAGGTGGCGGATTCTTTTTCCTGCTCGGCGGCTTAGAAGCTGTAATTATACGTATTCAATTGTTAGTACCAGAGAATGATTTCATCAGTGCAGGATTGTACAATGAAATGTTTACGATGCATGGTACTACGATGATTTTTCTGGCAGCAATGCCATTATTACTTGGTTTAATGAATGCGATTATGCCGTTACAAATCGGTGCGCGTGACGTTGCATTTCCATTTCTAAATTCACTAGGCTTTTGGTTATTTATGTTTGGTGGAATTGTGTTAAACCTCAGTTGGTTTTTAGGTGGCGCTCCTGATGCTGGTTGGACATCGTATGCTCCATTATCACTTCAATCGCCAGGTCATGGTGTTGACTTTTACGTAATGGGACTACAACTCTCAGGTGCGGGTACACTAATTGGTGGTATTAACTTTTTGGTTACGATCGTTACGATGCGTGCACCTGGTATGACATATATGCGTATGCCATTATTCTCATGGACTACTTTCATCTCAAGTGTTTTAATTCTATTTGCCTTTCCAGCATTAACTGTCGCTTTGTTCTTGTTAATGTTTGACCGTATGTTTGGTTCGGCATTTTTTGATGTAGCATTGGGTGGAAATACGGTTATATGGCAGCATCTATTTTGGATATTTGGTCATCCAGAGGTTTATATTTTGATATTACCGGCCTTTGGTATATTTAGTGAAATATTCGCTACGTTTTCAAAGAAAAGATTATTTGGTTATACCGCAATGGTATTTGCAACGATTTTGATTGCATTCCTAGGGTTTATGGTATGGGCTCACCATATGTTTACAGTTGGACTCGGGCCAGTGGCGAACTCTATATTTGCGATTGCGACAATGGCAATTGCAGTGCCAACAGGTATTAAAATCTTTAACTGGTTGGCAACAATGTGGGGGGGACGCATTACAATTAACTCCGCTATGCTTTGGGCATTGGCTTTTATACCATCGTTCACTATCGGAGGTATGACAGGTGTTATGCTTGGTGCTTCTGTAGCAGATTACCAATACCATGACACATACTTTGTTGTTGCGCACTTCCACTACGTAATTGTAGGTGGAACAGTATTTGGGATTTTTGCTGCACTGCACTACTGGTGGCCAAAAATGTTCGGTAGAATCTTACATGAAGGCATGGGTAAAATTTCCTTTTGGACATTCTTTATTGGGTTCCATCTGACATTCTTTATCCAACATTTCCTTGGCTTAATGGGTATGCCACGACGTTATTGGGTCTTCTTTGGAGATCAAGGCTTGGATACCGGTAACTTAATCAGTTCGATTGGTGCGGTATTTATGACTATTGGTGTAATAGTGTTCTTGATTAACATCATTTACACTGCTAAATTAGATCAAGCACCTGCTGATCCTTGGGATGGTCGTAGTCTCGAATGGACAACGGCATCACCGCCTGTTTACTATAATTTTAAACAGTTACCACTAGTTCGTGGTCTGGATCCATTATGGATTGAAAAAATGGAAGGAAAAGGTAAGCTGACACCAGCAGAGCCAGTAGATGAGATCCATATGCCAAACTCTACATTCGTACCGTTTATCATGTCATTTGGCTTCTCTGTTGCTAGTATCGGATTTATTTATCAAGTGGATCACAGTGCGTGGTTAATTGCCGTTTATGTTGGTATGGGTATTGCACTCGGTTCCATGTTGTATCGATCATTGAAAGATGATCATGGTTATCATATTACGAAAGAAGAACTAGAAAGGGAGGCTGACTAAAATGAGTCACGATCATTCCTTAAATCCTGAAACAATGCCAGAAGAACCAGAAAAAGCCACCCATGAGGGTAAAAATAAATTTTTGGGCCTCTGGTTCTTCCTTGGCGGTGAAACTGTTCTTTTTGCATGTTTATTTGGAACCTATTTAGCTTTGAGAAATTCAACAGCAGATGGACCAGCTTCTACTGATATATTTGGCATGGGACTCGTTTTTGCAATGACTCTATTGCTCCTTACAAGTTCCTTAACTAGTGTGTATGCCATGCATCATATGAAAAATAATGATTTTAAAAGGATGCAATTATGGTTAGGAATAACTGCACTTCTAGGTATAGCCTTTCTTACTTTAGAGATCTATGAGTTTGCGCATTATATTATTGATTACGAATTCACGCTGCGTTCATCAGCTTTTGGATCTGCATTTTATACCTTAGTTGGGTTCCACGGTGGCCACGTTGCATTTGGCTTGGCATGGCTTATTGCATTGATGGTTCGTAACGCTAAAAGAGGTTTGAATTTATATAATGCCCCTAAATTTTATACATTTAGTTTATATTGGCATTTTATTGATGTTGTATGGGTGTTTATCTTTACTGTTGTATACTTAATGGGGATGGTGTAATTTATGACAGAGAATATTGATAAAGTGAATTCATTCCAGAAGAGAAAAAGAAAAGAAGAAATGAAAAAGCAATTAATTTCTTTTGCATTGATGATTGGCTTTACAGTGATTTCCTTTTCACTTGTTGCAACTGGATTAATGGACAATATGTTCATAATCCCTGTACTTCTAATTTTAGCCATAATTCAAGTTGCTTTTCAATTCTATTTCTTCATGCATATGAAAGATAAAGACCATGAAATGCCGGCTCTAATGATTTACGGTGGCCTATGGGTAGCAATATTGGTTTTTATAGCCTTGGGAGTAATTTCATGGTGGTAAAATGTGATTAGATCGGGAATTTATCCCGGTCTTTTTTCTTCAGCAGATAAATAAGTATAAAATACTTTCTTACTGCATAAGTGCAACTAAGCTTGTCATCCAAAAGCTTGGTGACAACCAAGTTTTCTAAAAATATTTTTGATAAAATTGTCACATTATACATATGTACGAAATAAAATTTACGTTATAATAGATGAAGGAAAGCTAGGCAATTACCCTTTTCGCCAAGCTTTGTGGCGAAACCTTTAATTGCACTTACGAAGCACAGGAAAGTAATATATTAATGTTTTTTAAGGATGGATAAGTATGTGGTTAGAACTACAAATATTTGGATTCCGAGCATTGTGGAGCCCTTACTTCTTGGCATATGTTTTGATTTTAGCTTTGTTGTATTTTCTAATAACCGGTCGGTACCGTCATAAATTTGGTGGGAAAGAAAGGCCTAGTAAAAGTCAACAAATATTTTTTTACTTGGGTTTATTTTTACTATATGCCGTAAAAGGTGCTCCAATTGACTTGCTTTCGCATATTACATTAACAGCACATATGATTCAGATGGCTATCTATTATCTCGTATTTCCTATTTTAATTATAAAGGGGATACCAGGATGGCTATGGGAGAAAGTTGTTTATGCGCCAGTGATAAAACCAATATTTCGTGTATTGACGAAACCACTTGTATCACTACTGTTGTTTAATGCGCTTTTCTCTTTATATCATATTCCGGCTGTATTTGATTTTTCGAAATCGTCAATCGTTGCACATTCATCAACGTCAATTATTATTTTAATTGCTGCTTTTATTGTATGGTGGCCAATCCTATCACCACTTAAAGAATTTGATACATTGAGCCCTCCTGTAAAGATTGGTTATATCTTTGCTAATGGTGTTTTAATTACACCTGCTTGTGCGCTAATTATATTTGCGGATTATCCTTTGTTTGCAGCATACACCCAAGAGGGTGCGTGGATGCAAGCCTTGGCTCTATGTGTACCTGGGGATGTACTAGAGGGTCTAGTAATTCCACTTTCAGGACCGGAAATGTTTACGTCATTAAGTACGATGGAGGACCAGCAATTAGGTGGAATTATTATGAAAACCATGCAAGAAATTACGTATGGAATTCTGCTTGGTAGTGTGTTCTTTAAATGGTTTAATAAAAATAGTCTCAAAATTGACCCTGCTCCTGCAGAAGTAAATTGAGAATGAATGATGGATAACATGAACCACATGTAGTTGGCTCCAGTATTTAATTATTAGAAAGGACCCGTGTATACATGCCTTTTTTACCAACAATAAGTACCATTTTTATTTTATTAAGTGCTGTTTTAGTAGCTTTTGGCTGGAGGTTTATTAGCAAGGGGAATATTAAAGCACATAGAAAAGCTATGATAGCAGCAGCTATTAGTGCGATTCTGTTTTTTATTATTTATATGTCTCGCACAATATTTGTAGGGAATACGAGTTTTGGTGGACCTCAAGAGTTAGAAATTTACTATACCATCTTCTTAATTTTCCATATTACACTAGCTACAATAGGTGCTGTGTTCGGCATTGTTTCACTAACATTAGCGTTTAAACGAAGCATTAGCAAACATAGAAAATTAGGACCATATACAAGTATTATTTGGTTTTTCAGTGCGATAACTGGATTGATCGTATACCTGTTATTGTATGTGTTTTTTGATGGTGGAGAGACAACAAGCCTGATTCGAGCTATATTTGGAACATAAAAAGAGGTGAGAGTTAATTCTCTCACCTCTTTTTATCTAAATTTTTATCTTCCAATTTATAATTCCAGCTTCTTTTGCGGAATTAAATGCAATGACCAGCACTGGCCCAAGAATAAAACCTATAAATCCGAGCAGTTGTAGTCCAAGAAACATGGCAATTAGTGTTGCCAGTGGTGATAATCCAATATGTTGTCCCATTACCTTTGGTTCCACTGTTCTCCTAATAGCAAGCAATACTACAGCTAATATGGCTAATTGCAATCCCATTGCAGTGTTGCCACTTAACAGCATGAATAATGCCCAGGGCCCTAAAATGGCAATTGATCCAATAATAGGGATAAAATCGATAATCCATATTATCAATGACATTATAATTGCTGTCTCCGGAGCGATAAGGTATAACCCCGCAAAACTAACAGTAAGTATTATAAGACTTACAAGTAATTGTGCTTTAAAGAAGCCTAATAGAACACTTTTTAATCTTGCATTCATAAATGAAACTTTCTCTGCTGTTTCGTTTGTAAAGAAACTATATGTCTTAGATTTAAGTATTGGTAGTTCTAGCATAAATAAAAATAGAGCAATTAGGTAGACAATAAGGCTAATTAAATATTGCGGTACCTTTGCAAAAATTTGTGCTATATTATCCAATGTTATATGTTCTCTTGCTGCTTCATTCAATGTAGTTAAATTATCGTCAATCGTGCTCGTTATTTGTTCAGTAAACTCAGGGTGTAAGCCGCTTGAATATTGTTGTAGGTTTGTTTCCCAATTGTCATATATTTCGTTGATCTGATTAAAATAAGTGGGAACATTTTCTACAAAATTTACTACTTGTGTTGAAGCTTTTGTAACGATAAATGTACCAGCAACTCCAATTACTATTAGAAAAAGCATAAATACAATAATAACGGATATCTTTCTGCTTATTTTTGTTTTTTGCTGGATTAACTTAATGAGTGGGTTAAGTATAAGAGCTGTAATTAACGCAAGAATTAATGGTACAGCAATAGGTAATATAAAGATTATAATTAAAAAAAGTATGATAGATAAGAAAATTAGGGTCCATTGTCGTTTTGAAATTGAACGAAACAAGTTAACAGAATACCTCCTTTCTTGGTAGATAGGAAACCAACCTGGTTACGCTTCTCGGTAGCCGCCATCTACAATGAAAATGAGTTTAATTTCATACAAAGTATAAAACTTACCTATTTCCATAAATACGAGCTTTGCAATTCGCTACAAACAATTACAAGTTTCCAAAATATACCATCGTTATTAAAAAATATTGCAGTTATTTAATATTTTACATATGGACACAGTTATTACTTAAATTGATTAATTTGAAAAAAACCAACTACTCATTGAATCTTAAGGAGCAGCTGGTTAAACATTACCTAATATTATTTGTTCTGAAGTTAAAAGGTATAGGTCAATTATTATATGGCTACATTTTCTAATGCTGTTTGATTTCTTCAGCTAATTTTGTTACTAAATTATTTGCACGTTCGACAAGGTTAGCTGGGAAATTTTCTTCTTCGCCATACTCTACTCCATGTGGGTAATAATGTTTCCCTAATAATGGAGTTAAAAGCTTTATTACAGCATTTCCACGGTCTACATCTCCTTCAACGGCATAACCTTGGACTCGAATATAGTATGTAATGTTCTTTTCATTTGAATCAATTCTATAATCATAAGTTACTCTTTCATAATCCCAATTTTCAGCACGAATAAAAGCATGCATTCCTGTTAGATGATCCAGTGGTTTTACGTCAATCATGACATCATCTATACCAGTATTCTCTAATCTCATATTATCCACCTCACATATTTATCCTCGCCCTTCCATTTTAATACGAATTGAAGGAACTTGCAATTGAAAAGCTTAAAATTATTTCCTATATATGTTTATAGACGATGTGAACATACACTTATACTATCTATTTCGAAAAAAATTATGGAATAATAGAAGAAATAGAGCATGGATTATTATATTTGAACATATATTGAAATATAGTAGAAAATAAATATCAAGAGGAGACTATTTATGCGACTTATTCGAAATATATTCTTGTTAGCTCTACTTGCTATGGGGGCTTTTTATTTAGTAGAACAAAGTAATCTATCTCCAGGAGAGACGATTGACAATATAAGTAAGGTAGTAAGAGAAAAGGAAAATGAGATAGGTACAAAAACTGTTCCTGAAAAACAACCGGATATACCATTGGAAGGCGATTTGTTTCAATGGATAGGAAAGTCACAAGAAGCGTTAATCGAAGAATTAGACGAACCGGAACGCAAAGAACAAAGTGCTTATGCGTACACGTGGTGGGTATATACAGATCACACAAGTCAGTATATACAGTTCGGCATTCTGGATAATGAAATTGTAACAGTCTATGCTACTGGTGATGATCTGGATACGGAGCCTATTCAACTTGGTCAAGCATATGAGGATGTGGAAGAACAATTCCCTTTTGAAAATGAAGTGACGTATAGTGAAGCTTTTTCATCTTATACATTTCGTTTAAATAATGATGATTTAGAAAAGCGTCCGTTGGTCAAGGGGGCGGATGACGTATTTATTCAAACCTATTTTGATACGTTTACGAATCAATTATCATCTATTCGCATTTTAACTGCGGATACATTACTAAAACATCGTCCATACGAATTAGAATACCGGGGTAATTTACCAAACGAACCGGATTTAACAGATGAGCAATGGGGTGAAGTTGAGGAAGGGATGGAAAATCAAATATTTGATATAACAAATGTTCTTAGGTATCAGCATGAGAAGTCAATGTTAGAATGGGAAGATGACGTTAGTGAAGTAGCTTTTTCACATAGTAAAGATATGGAAGAAAATAATTACTTTTCCCATTACAGCCCAAGCGGAGATGGATTAAAGGAAAGGCTATCTGTCGAAGATATCTTCTATACAACAGCTGGGGAAAATATAGCAGCACAATATCCAGATGCACCAGCAGCGGTCGAAGGGTGGCTAAATAGTGAAGGTCACAGGGAAGCATTGTTGGAAGACGATTATACCCATTTAGGTGTAGGCGTTTACCGGTTTTACTATACACAAAATTTCTTAACGATACCTTAAAAATTAAACACACGCAACCAATGGTTGCGTGTGTTTAATTATGTTAACAATCTCTTACTGTATAAGCTGCAACTAAGGCTTACACAACAAAGCTTGGCCTTAAGGCGATTTTCTAATGATTTGGCACAGTAATAAAAGAAAAAGCATAAATTGAATAGTAACAGATGACTATATGGATGAGGTGGAATTTATGAATGAAGAAAAATTACATCCAACGGTTTTAGAATTTAAACAGTTCATCAATAAACACCCTCTTCTACGAGAAGAAGTTAGAAAGAAAGGAAGATCCTGGCAAGAGTACTATGAAAAATGGGCGCTACTAGGTGAAGATGATAGTTACTGGGAACCATATAAAGAGGATAAATCAGAAAGTAAAGAGGATGATTCTAAGGAAAGTAATAAGGAGTTACTTGGTAAATTAATGAAGCTTACTGAAAATATGGATATAGAAAAGGTGCAAAATCAAGCACACCAATTAAACAATTCAATTACAATGATTCAGGAAATGATAAGTCAATTCCAAGATAAAAAAAATCCAAAGCCAGTTCAAAGAGACCTTTTTAACTTATTTAGAGATTAAGGAGGAGACAAATGGATTTATTTAGTTATAACTATTTAGCAAAAAACCCTGATTTAGCAAAATTTGTTCGTTATAATCCAATTTGGTACCGGTATCTGTCACGAGATCCAGAGCGTGTTTATGAAATTAAACATGAAGCAAAAAAATTTTATGGAAAAACATTTACACAACGATTAGAAAAAGTAAATAATAATGTAGAGATGCTTGGTATGCTTATGAAGTTATCCAGCGAGATGAAAGATTAATAATAATGTAAAATACATTTTAATCGTGCAGATTAAATGCTATGATAATAGTGGAGGTGTTATAAAATGATAGCTACAATGGAATATGTTGATATACTTGATCGGTCAGAACAGTTAGGTAAAATGGTTTTAGATTCAGACGTCATGACAGCATATAACAATTCCCAAAAAGAGCTTAAAGAAGATAGCGAAGCCCAACGTTTAATAAAAACGTTTAAAGATATAAAGGAAAATTATGATGATGTACAACGGTTCGGAAGGTATCATCCGGATTATAGTCAAATAATGAAACAGGTCCGTGCATCAAAGCGTGAAATGGACATGAACGATAAAGTTGCTTCCTTCAAAATTGCCGAACGTAATTTACAGAAGTTACTAGATGAAATCAGTGAGTATGTAGCATTAAGTACCAGTGAAGAAATTAAAGCTCCTAAAGATGGAGCGGCATTAAGTGATAGTGGGTGTGGATGTGGAAGTGGCGGAAGTTGTGGCTGCGCATCATGATTTATTGTAGCAAATGGTTTATTTTGATACACTAATTATAAATGCAATGTTAGTGAGGACATACTATGAGAGTGAAACGACAAGGTTTAATAATTTGGTTTCAACATATGAAGAATATCAAGCAAATTAAACGATATGGACATCTTATTTATACATCGAAGAAATTAAAATATGCTGTAATTTATGTTGATCAGTCTGAGTTAGAGGATATAGAGCATAAACTATTGAAGCTTTCTTTTGTTTCCAAGGTTGATCGATCTGCTAAACCATTTATCGAAACAAACTTTGAAAATAGTATACCAGATAAAGCTAAAGAATATGATTATAAGATGGGTATATAAAGTAAAGCTTCATTCAGTGGGAATTTCGACGCACAAGTGTTTTCGGTGGGGCGAGTAATCGCAGTCCCAGGACAAGCGAATCCCCGCCGGAAGATCCCACGCAGAAAAAGCGTTTTTTTAATGCTTATATGGGCAGTTATCACCCGCCTGAAATTTTTGTCTTTCCTCAATTTTTGAGGCGGGTGGGAGTGCCCGGCCGTTAAACCGCGATAAAAAATTTTGTGGAACTTCCTTTAAGTTATCCACAGAATTTTTTTATGCAAAAAATAGCGTGAGTATTTAGAAATCTTGGCATTCGTTATAGGGGTTCTTATGATAGTGTTACTTTCCTATGCAAAGAAAAAACCTGCAGAATAAATTCTGCAGGTCCCTTTTAAAAAACAAAAAGGCAAAGGGAGAGGAGAAACCGGAGGAAGAACTTATGGGGAAGTTTAAGTCTTCTCCGAGTTTTGAAACAACCGAGCTAACAATCAGCTGTCTCACTATGCTATTATGTACATATTCAAGAATTATATACATTTACATGTTTCATTTTTTCCTATTTTATTAACATCATTTAATTATTTTGTGGTAGGATTAATGTCGAATAGTTAACTCGAGGTGGTTTTATGCGTGTTATTGCGGGTGTACATAAAGGTAGGCAATTAAAAGCTGTACCAGGAAAATCGACAAGACCGACAACAGATAAGGTGAAAGAGGCGCTGTTTCAGGTTATAGGGCCTTATTTTAAAGGCGGAGTAGTGTTGGACTTGTTTGCGGGAAGTGGCTCATTGGGGATTGAGGCATTAAGCAGAGGTATGGAGCAGGCGATTTTTGTTGATAAATATCCAAAATCGATACATACTATTCATGAGAATTTAAAATCAATGAAATTAGAAGAAACTTCAGAAGTTTTTCGCACGGACGCCTTACGTGCAATTCAAGCTGCAGCCAAAAGAGGTTTACAATTTGACCTGATTTTTCTTGATCCTCCGTATAGAAAAGTAAATTATGAATCATTACTAACTGAAGTTGTACAACTTCAGTTAATAAAACAAAATGGATTCATCTATTGTGAGCATGATGCTTCTGAAAATCTTCCAAAGCAACATGACCACTTTTCATTAGTAAAACAAGAAAATTATGGCGGAACGATTGGCGTTACCATTTACAAAAAAGAATGAAGGAAGGGGAGAACTTACCTGTGGGTAAATTAGCGATATGTCCTGGTAGCTTTGATCCAATTACAAACGGACATTTGGATATTATTCAACGTGGCGCGAAGATTTTTGAACATGTAGTTGTGACTGTTTTTAATAATCAATCAAAGAACTCTTTATTTACGGTTGAGGAAAGGATAAAACTGATAGAAGAAGCAACAAAGGATTTACCTAACGTAACCGCGGATTCATCTGATCGTTTATTAATGGATTATGCTAAAGAAAATAATGCAGATGCTATCATTCGTGGATTACGGGCTGTTAGTGATTTTGAATATGAAATGCAAATTACCTCAATGAACCGAAAGCTTAATCCGAATATTGAAACATTTTTTATGATGACAAATAATCAGTATTCATTCTTAAGTTCAAGCATTGTTAAAGAAATAGCTAAATATCATGCAAATGTTTCTGATTTGGTACCGAATGTTGTGGAGAATGCCTTAAAGGAAAAATTTAATTAAAGTAAAGATGAAGATGTTGCACATTCTACTATGCAACATCTTTTTTTAGTATGCGTTTATATAGAATCAATCCTGCTAACCCTAAAAAAACGATTGTAATGATTGGTCCCATTTGTTTTAACATGTCCAATGTAGTAACCCAGAAGTTCTGGCTTACTTCTTGTGATACAGCCACATCGTCCATTTCAAAAGCTTGCTTATCTAAATACAATGGTTTATACAAGATTACAGTCAATAGACTAGCAATAATTCCATGTAAAAGACGGGAAAAGAAATACGGTGCAAAACGTATATCTGTTTTACCTATGATACTAGCTACTTGTGCTTGTACGGAAAAGCCATTGAAACCTAAGATGAAACTCACAAGAATTGCTGTTGCTAAGAAGGAATCTGTCGTTATTTGAGATAACATTTGTGCACCAATCGTTATCTCGAATAAGCCTGATAAGAAAGGCAGTGCTATTTCTCCCGGTAGGCTTAAAATATTTAACAACTGCTCAAATACAGAAGCAATGATTGGTGATATGTTTATTATAAATAGTAATTTAGTGATAACAGAGAAAAGAACAATAAAACCTCCAACCACCACTAGCGTTTTAATAGAGTTTAAAACGGCATCACCTAATACCTCGCCTAGAGGACGATCATGACGTATCCTTGTTTGGTGCATTTCTTTAAAAGCTCTTCTAATGGATACACTGCTTTTTCCGGATTTAGATTTCTTTTGTTGTTTATCCTCTTTAATTCGGTAAAACCGCATACAGATCCCAACTAATGCGTTGCCAATATAATGACAGGTTGCCAATAGAACACCTAATTTAACATCATGGAAAAAACCTATAGAAACTGCTCCAAAGATAAATAATGGACTAGAAGCATTTGTAAAAGAAACGAGACGTTCGGCTTCTATTTGGGAAAGCTGTTCTTCCTCACGTAGTCTTGCTGCAATCTTTGCCCCCGTCGGATAACCACTTGACATTCCCATTATCCACCCAAAGCTTCCAATACCAGGAACATTAAACAATGGCCGCATAATAGGCTCAAATAATACGCCGATAAATTTAACTACACCAAAGCTAATTAACAATTCGGCTGTGATAAAAAAAGGGAGTAGCGACGGGAAAACAACTTCCCACCAAATATTTAATCCGCGAATGCTGGCTTCCAATGACTGATCAGGAAACTTTAATAAGGCGAAGGCAAAAAAACTTGTCATTATTGATAAGAGTAGCGTTTTTGCTATTTGTTTCAATATAAAGCCTCCCACTGAATGAGCCTTGCTCTGTACATCTTTAGTCGATCGTAGTAGAATTATTTTAGCTTGTTTCGTGATTTTTTTAGTACAAGTCTTTATAAATATACGCACATACACATGCTATTTATGCCATAGACTTTTTAAAGTTGCATTTTTAATATGTAATTAGCTGTTGGAAATGGAAGGAGCTTTACCATGAGATTCACAAAAAAACACATCCTATCATTAATTGCCGTTCTTTTAGTTGCCTATTTTCTCTCTGCATATCGGCTTGATTATTATATCCAAAGACCTGGCGGAGCAGAAGCGCTAAACCCTATCGTAGAGGTGGTAGATGGTTATGAAAGTACAGGAGAGATGCATTTAATGACGATTAGTGGAGGACAGGCAACCCCTATGCAATATCTATGGGCAATGATATTACCGCATAGTGAGATATTACCACTTGATCATGTGCGTCCTGAGGGCATTTCAGATGATGAATACATGGAAGCCCAACTTCAAATGATGGAGAGCTCTCAAGAAGCTTCTACTGTAGTTGCTTATGAAGCAGCTAATGAAGCTATTAGAATTGATTATAATGGTGTCTATGTCGTTTCCATTGTTGAAGATATGCCTGCAGATGGCAAACTCCAGACAGGAGATCGTATCGTTGGCATCGATGGGAATGACATGCAGGAAGCTGATGACTTAATTAACTACGTTGAAAGCAAAGAGGCGCGAGACACGATTTCACTGGAAATTGTACGAGGAGAGGAAACTATTATAGAGGACATTACATTAGAATTGTTTGGTGAAGAAGAAGATAGGGTTGGAATAGGTATTAGTTTAGTAACAGACCGTACTGTTGAGGTCGACCCTGAGGTTGTATTTTCCAGTGGGAGAATCGGAGGGCCTAGTGCTGGACTAATGTTTGCACTGGAAATGTATGATCAGTTGACTGAAGAAGATTTGACCAGGGGTTATCAAATTGCTGGTACTGGCGAGGTTGACTACAATGGCAATGTCTTGCGTATCGGTGGAGTTGATAAAAAAATAGTAGCAGCTGATCGAGAGGGTGTTGACATTTTCTTTGCACCAAATGAGGGGGATGCCGAAGATTCTAATTATCAAATGGCAATAGAAACAGCTGAAAATATTGGTGCGGATATGGACGTTGTTCCAGTAGATACATTTAATGATGCATTGTCTTATTTACAGGAGATAGAATCAAATAGCTAAAGGAAAACAGACCTTCACCTGTTGAAGGTCTGTTATTATATTCTTATTGGTGGTTGTATTTCTTGCTTTTTAAACTGATTTTTCTGTTTCGGTGGCAAGATACTGTAATAAGCATTGCTGGCTTTCTCTTCCATTTCCAGCATAGGGTTCGGTTTTTGACTTATTTTGGTAACAAGAGGCACATTCCGTTTTTTTCGGGTTTGATTTAGATAAGCCTGCCCTGTTTGATTAAATCCTAATAATCGTATGTATGGAATAGAAGCCTCATTGGAAACTTGATTTACATCATTTTTGCTCGTATTAGTTAAAATATGGACAAAAATACGTTGCAATCTTGTCCATGTATATCTTTTTGTTTTAATTGCATCGATCCATCCTGTAAATGAAGTTGCTTCTTTTGACGTTTGTTTAATTCGGTATTCCAGTCCTTCGTCAACTCCCTCTATCAATGAGAGTTCTTGCAAACTCATTGTCAGGACACGGTAGTGAAGTAGAGGGAAATAGCTTTCCCATGTATGCCAGGTCGTGGCGGTATGTTTATATTGTTGCAGTTCTAGGTAGGTTTCCTTAGGAATGGATTTAGCGATTTCAGGCGTTATTTGTGCATTTGTAAATAACTCATTTCGAATACCTGTAGCGCTAGCGATAGAGTTTCCAATTGTTTGATCATGATAGTCGCTGTTTGTGCGCTTTATTGTAGATGGTTTAATCGCTAGGTCATTTTCCAATATGGTTTTTACATAACTGAATCCCAATATGTTGTTTGGTTTTGATAAGTCCATATCCCCAGATGTTAACCCAATATGCTCATAGGCGAATTTGCTTGCTTTTGGAAAAGATATCCCTTTATCTAAATATGATTTAAGGTTTTTTTCATAAATAGTCTCTTTTGCTTTAAAGATTTCATAACTTGTTATAAAATTGGATATATTACCAGACTCACTACCAAAGTTTATATCAGAAACACCTATTTCATGTAGTGTCTTAACGGCCCCCTTAGCAAACATATCACTGCTTTGGACAGCATAATGGTAAGGCAATTCTAGAACGATATCGATGCCTGATTGAAGAGCAGCTCGAGTTCGGTGAAATTTATCAATTATTGCTGGCTCCCCTCTTTGTAAGAAAGTGCCACTCATAACTGCAATCATGCAGTCTGCGTTTGAATTTTTTTTGGCTTTCTGAATATGATACAGATGACCATTATGAAATGGATTGTATTCAACAATTAAACCGCATGCCTTCATGTGTTCATCTCCTAATGATAAGGTGGTAATCATTGTATCAAAGAAAAATATAATATGCATCATTATATAATTGATAATCGTAAACATGATTACTGTTAAGTGGAAGGGGAAGGCTAGTACCATCTAAAGAAAATAGGTTGACAAAAGTCTACTTTTCTTTTAGAATAACTCTTGTTGCCTTGAGGTGATCGTAATGAAATTTATTTTAGGTCAAATTAGAAAAAGCACTATTAATAAACCTTTTACATTTGATAATAAGGTAGATGTTTCTGAACTGGAAACAATGAATAACGATATACGTGAAATTAACTCTGTACAAGTCTATGGTCAAAGTATTTATCAGGGTGAGCAAGTTATTTTTTCATTTACTATAGTTGGAGAAATGATATTGCCTTGTGCACGTACATTAGTAGATGTTCCCTATCCTTTTGAAATTAAAGCAGATGAGGTTTTTTCCACATCGCCTTATTATGGTGAAAAGGAAGAGGAAAACGAAATTCATCCGGTTGATGGAGAAATGATTGATTTAACTCCATTTATAAAGGAAAATATCTTACTGGAAGTTCCATCTCGAGTATTTTCTGAAGAAGCCACTGAAATGGAAAATGATTCATTAAAAGGGCAAGGATGGGAATTTGTTTCACAGGATTCAGAAGAAAAAGATGAGAAGAAGATAGACCCACGTCTAAAAAAGCTGGCGTCTTTGTTCGAAGATAACGAGAAAGAATAATTGTTAGTAATTATCTTTCCTTATATAAAGGAGGTGTAAGTCATGGCAGTACCAAAAAGAAAAACATCTAAAAAAGTGAAAAATCAACGCCGTACTCATAAAAAATTACATGTACCTGGCATGGTAGAATGTTCAAATTGTGGGGAATTAGCAAAACCACATCATGTATGTAAATCATGTGGACAATACGATGGTAAGGAAGTAGTCAGTAGTTAATGACTGAAAGTACTTCGCGGACAGATCACTTTAAAATGTGATCTGTTTTTTTGTATGTAAGAATAATCTTTTTAATTGTGTTAGTTACGTATAAAATAAGGGAGAGATTCAGTTGAGTGAAACTGTTCAATACCGAATATTTGAAGAAGGTTATGGCGAAATTTGTTTAAATCGGCCTGATAAACATAATGCAATATCTGAAAAAATGACAGAAGCATTTAAAAGTCGGTTGGAAGAAGCCAAACGTGACGCTGTGAAGTTTTTAATTATAACTGGGGAAGGGGAGAAATTTTTTTCTGCAGGCGGTGATTTAAATAACTTGCACGGGGACCTGAGCCCAGATGAAGCCTTCTCTAAGTTATATATGATGAAAGAGGTTCTCTATGAAATTATGTCATTTCCCGTTCCGACAATCTGCCTGTTAAATGGAGATGCGATAGGCGGTGGTTGTGAGATTGCAACTGCCTGTGATATCCGAATCGCAAAAGAGACAAGCAAATTCGGCTTTGTTCAAACGAATCTAGGAATATTACCTGGATGGGGAGGAGGGGCTCTGTTGTATGAGAAAGTGAACCCGAGCTTTGCTTTACAGTGGCTGATGGAAGGTAGTATTTTTGACGCGAATTATTTAAAAGAATGTGGTTGGTTACATACTGTAGTGAGCAAAGCAGTATGGGATAATCGTGACGAACTATTACAAGCATACATACGGAAATCCTATGACCAAATGAAAATATTAAAAAGTCAATATAAGAAAAAGTTATCGAATCTCAAACTATCTTTATTAATGGATGAGGAAGTTCGTAATTGTGCAAATTTATGGGATTCTGAGGAACATAAAAAGGCTGTTCAACAATTTTTTGCACGAAAAGAATAAAGATTCATTCTATCACTCCTATTTTTTGCATACATTGATAGCAACGATATAAGGAGGGATGATATGAATGCGACCCGTCAGGATGCTTGGACAAATGATGAAGATATTATTTTAGCTGAAACAGTATTGAGCCATATACGAGATGGGAAAACGCAACTTGAAGCGTTTAAAGAAGTGGCTAAACAATTATCACGTACATCAGCTGCTTGTGGTTTCAGGTGGAATGCAACAATTCGTAAAGAATACCAGGATGCAATTCAAATAGCAAAACAAGAAAGAAAGCAAAGTGGGAGAAAAGACATATGGAGTTTTACAGAATCTAATACACAAGAGAAAGATACGATAGAAACAGCTATAGGATTGTTGGAAAGAATAAAATCAAGCTATCCCGATGAAAATAAAATTATTCAACATGAACAAGAAAAAATAATGAATCAATTGAAGGAAGACAATGAACGATTAAAACAACAATTGTTGCATTATGATAATGCTTGGGATGAAATGGCTAAATTATGGGGATGGGTAAAAGCTAACAAACAAGAATAAAGTTAGACTCGTATTGATTGAACGGATGATTCGATAGAACTGTATAATTTATATTACTTTTAAAAAACCTTTTGTATAGTGGAAGCCTTTCGGTGAAATACATTAGCCTCTTCGTAGTTTATTAAGAAAAGGACATGTAAATTTACATGTCCTTTTTCTGCGTGCGATGTTCCCCCCACTGAATGACGTTTTTACTTTATGATTCCTGTTCTTTAACGCCTTCTGGAAGCCAAATCAATGGATTTTCTCCTAAATCTCTTTCCATATCATAGTGTGCTTTTTGAAAGCCCATTTTTTCCCAAAACCCATGAGAGTTAATACGTGGATTTGTTTTTATCGGTACATTATAGTCTTTGGCAAAATCGACTAACGCTTTTCCGTAGTTCTTGCCTTGGTAGTCCGGTAAAACTTCTAACTTCCATAAGGTTAAATAATCTTGTGGAGGAGCAAAATAGGCGTCATATTTGGCCTTAACCTTATACAAACTCATTCTTGCTATAAGATTATTCCCGTAGTAAATCCCAAAAAATGGAGAGTCACTGTCATTTTCAACAATATTATTCTCCAGATCTTCAACCATGGATAATTCTTGATTACCATATTCTTTAAAATGTTTAAATTTTTCCAGCGTCTTATAATTTATTAACAGTTTCTCTACTTTTATATTTGTCATCATACCCATCCCCTTTAAAGTCAGAATTATGTTGGTTTTCTCTACCTTATATTATAATATAAATAAATGAAGAATGAAATAAAAGAACCTACTTATTATCTTTAGTGGTATTTTGTAATGCGAAAGCCAAAAAGGAAAACTAGTTGGTACAATAATCACAGGAAGCTAAGAGGAGCGTATATAATGAATATCGGAATCATCGGTGGAGGAGCAATTGGATTATTAATAAGTAGTTATCTTTCTATTGAACATAATGTACGTCTTTATGTTCGGCGGAATGAACAAAAGCAAAAACTAAATGAACATGGTTTATTTTTATCGGGTTCTGTTGCCCTGCTACCAACGAAGGCGCTACTAATGGAAGAAATGGAAAAAGAGGATTGCTTAATTATTTGTGTGAAACAATCGCATATTCCTTCCATCCTTTCAACTATTTCAACAGGGAATGAACAAACACCTTTAATTTTTTTGCAAAATGGAATGAGTCATATTGACCTGATTAGAAATAAAACACAGCCTGTTTTGGTAGGAGTTACAGAGCACGGCGCAATTAGAGTCAACGATCATACGGTGCAGCATACTGGAAAGGGCAGGATAAAACTAGCATCGTTTCATGATCGGGGATTTCATTTTAAAGAGCTGACGTGTGAATTAAATCAAGCCAATTTTCCATTCGATATGACAGAGAATTGGTCACAGTTATTAGCAGAAAAGGTAATCGTCAATGCTGTTATTAATCCCTTAACAGCATTATTTAATATTCGGAATGGTGATTTAGTAACGAATGGTTATCTAAATAAATTGGCCAAAGCATTATGTAAAGAAGCAGCCTTGGTTCTGGATTTGGATGTTTCTGTTCAATGGAACCGCGTGGAGGAGATCGCTAGAAAGACAGGGGGGAATATATCCTCGATGCTGAAAGATATAAAAGAAAATCAAAAGACGGAAATAGAAGCCATATCAGGGTATATAATAAGTATTGCTGACATACCCGTTCCAAATACATTATTTGTATATGACAGTATAAAAGCATTGGAACAGAAAAAAGGAATTAAAGCCTAAGCATGTTTGATTTTATTTGGCAGATAGGAAAGCATGCAACTGGAATTATAGTTATACGATCGGAGGTAATCTTGCCAAAAAGACTAAAAATATGTTGGCAGGCAAATTTCCCTTTAGTTTTTGATTTTTTTATCTATTTGTTTCATGTTGGTTGGAATTATATTAAGATAGGAAGGTCGTGATTTTCAACAAATTATATCTACTCGCTATCTTAATTCACTTTCAAAGAACTTAGGTGCTACCATTTCTTGACTTTACGAACAACTTCTTAAAACAGATTAGATGAAATCCAATATATATTTATGTACAATACATAATGAACATTATGAAATAGAAGGAGCATGAGATTAATGCAGGTCGACCCTATACATATACATAAACAAAGTAATTTAATAGCTGATTACCGAAACAATGAAAATAATATAGGACATTTTTTTGATTATCGGCCTTTTAATAATTTTAAAGAGCGCTTGAATGATTTGGCAGAACGTCATTTTGACCGTAAGCAACTAACGGATGTCCTGTATAGGATTAATCAACATTGGGATGCTCCTGAATCGACCTATCATAATATTGAGCGATTAAAAGAAAATAATAGTGTTGTTGTGATAGGTGGGCAGCAAGCAGGGTTAATGACCGGGCCAATGTACACCATTAATAAGATCATTTCTATTATTCAACTTGCAAAACAACAGGAAGCTGAATTTAAGATACCTGTAATACCCGTTTTTTGGATTGCTGGGGAGGATCATGATTTCAGTGAAATTAATCATATATTTTTACCTGAAACTTCAAAAATGACTAAACACAAGATTCTTCAGCGTGTTTTTGATAAAAGTTCCGTTTCTGACATTCACATGGATAAAACCCATAGTTCTCAGTGGTTAAACGAACTATTTGAACAACTAAAAGAAACACAATATACAAAGGGTTTATATGAAACGATTAAGACCTGTTTGGATAAATCGGCAACCTATGTTGATTTCTTCGCACATCTAATTTATCAAGTATTTAGCGAAGAAGGCCTCGTGTTAATAGACTCTGCACATCCGGAAGTGCGCGAGCTTGAAAGTAAGCATTTTGTCCAAATGATTGAACAACAGCCCGAAATAAGTGAAGGTGTCCACGCTGCGTATTCACAATTGAAACAAGAAGATTATTCTTTGCCGCTTGAGGTGGAGTCTAATGAAGCACATCTCTTTTATCATAAAAATAATGAACGTATATTACTTATGCGAAATGCAGAAGGGGACTGGGTTGGAAAGCAAAATGAAGTCCTATTATCAACAGAAGAATTAATTACTATTGCAAAAGAGCAACCAAATTTACTAAGTAATAATGTGGTAACTCGTCCCCTAATGCAGGAATTATTATTTCCTTCATTGGCTTTTATAGGTGGACCTGGAGAAATTAGCTATTGGGCTGTGTTAAAGCCTGCTTTCGGATCACTCCAGATGAAAATGCCCCCTGTCGTACCAAGGTTATCGATTACATATGTTGATAGAAGTGTAGAAAAAGCTTTAAAAGCTTTTGATATTAGTGCTGCTGAAGCAGTCAACCAAGGTGTTGAAGGCCTGAAAAACAATTGGCTGGTATCAAAAAACGATCCACCAGTTCAACAAATAGTGGATGAAATTAAACAGTCAGTTGACAAAGCTCATAAACCTTTAAGGGATATAGCCCAGGAATTACGCTCGGATTTAGGTGAGTTAGCAGATAAAAATTTGCAATATCTGCATGGCGATATAGAATACTTGGAGGATAGAATAGTAAAAACACTTGAAGGAAAATACGCAAAGGAATTATATGAGTTTGATCTTATTCATAATGCATTAAGACCACATGGTGGTTTGCAAGAGCGAATTTGGAATCCATTGCCTTGGATTAACGAATACGGAATTGGATTTATAAGAGACGTAGCGAACGAATCCTATTCATTAAAAAATGATCATTATCTCGTTTACATTTAAGGTTTAGCTTTTCATACGTATTAAATCTTCGAAGTTGATATAAAGACGACGAAGTGACAATTCTTTTGCAAACGCTGATTAAGAGAAGGGATTCGCTACGGAAACTCATTTCGCGCACCTTAGGGCGGCTGGTGAGCCTCCTTGTGCTGGCGCACTGCGGAGTCTCATCGAGGCCTTTCCTCCCGCAGGAGTCTTCATGCGTTTCCTCCGCTTGTATTCCGGTAACTACCGCTAAATTGCATTCGTAATAAATATTCAAAACATCGAACCACCCTTCACTCACCAGTTCGGGTGAGTGAAGGGTGGTGACTCCTGCGGGAACAATGGTTTTCGGTGGGGGAGCATTTACGCGCAGCCCCAGCACGAGCCTAGACCTGAGCAGGACTATCCTAAGGAAGGTCGACTAAAATCGTTCTTTGCGAACAACGTCGACATACCTTTTGCCAAGGGCAAGGCCGTGCCCGCGGAAAGCATCCGCCCGGAGTGATCCCGAACGGCGTTTATAGCAAATACTTATAGCAAACAGTAGTTACGTCTTCTTTTATAGATAGTGTGTCAAAAACGACAATTCTTTTCGTTGTGACGAGTAAACGTAGTCCCAACCTTTTAGAAAATAGCCAAGTTTTAAGTTAAGTGATATATGCTGCTTACCACTTTCTACCACAAAATAATAAAAAACATGTAAAAGCTGTCTTTTGTTGATAAGACAGCTTTTTTTATTGTTTAAAAATAACATTTTACGTGTAATGATTCTGTGATTTAATTAATTTTAATAAATTGGTGGTGAAGAGTGGGGGAATGTGGTAATATAAAAAACAGAAGGTGGGCGGGCTATATGTTCATGGGTGAATTTCAACACAACATTGATACAAAAGGTAGAATAATTGTACCTTCCAAGTTTCGCGAGGAGCTTGGTGAGAAGTTTGTTGTTACTCGTGGACTGGATAAATGTCTGTTCGCTTATCCAATGAATGAATGGAAAATATTAGAAGAGAAATTAAAAAAACTCCCATTAACTAAAAAGGATGCTCGTGCATTTACAAGGTTTTTCTTTTCTGGAGCCATAGAATGTGAAGTCGATAATCAGGGAAGAATAAACATTCCACAACCATTAAGGAAATACGCTGTTTTGGATAAAGAATGCGTAGTAATAGGTGTTTCCAACCGTATCGAATTTTGGGCGAGTGAGAATTGGGAAGATTATTTTAATGATTCTGAGGAATCTTTTGCTGAAATCGCTGAAAATCTAATGGATTTTGATATTTAATAATCAAGTTGGAAGTACTGCCAAATACGTCGTGGATAATATTTAAAGTGGGTGTATCGATGTTCGAACATTATAGTGTATTAAGAGATGAAACGATTAAAGGATTGGCAATCAAGCCTAGTGGTACCTATATAGATTGTACAGTTGGCGGTGGTGGTCATGCCGAACAAATTGCCTCACAACTGGATGAAAGTGGTTTGCTTGTAGCGTTTGATCAGGATCTGGAGGCATTAGAAGCTGCTAAAATAAGGTTAGAGGCATATAAGGACCGCATCGTTTATATTCACTCTAATTTTCGAGGTCTTGTGAAGGAACTACAGCGGCATAACATTCATCATGTGGATGGAATACTGTTCGATCTTGGTGTATCTTCACCACAATTGGACAGAGGCGAAAGAGGGTTTAGTTATCAACATGATGCGCAGTTGGACATGCGCATGAACCAAACCCAGAACCTTACTGCTTTTGAGATTGTCAATCGCTGGTCATACAATGACATGGTATCGATTTTTTTCAAATATGGAGAAGAAAAATTTTCGAAACAAATAGCCAGAAAAATTGAAGAATATAGAAAAATGGATGAGATTAACACGACGCATCAGTTAGTCGAATTAATTAAAGATGGTATACCTGCTCCTGCGCGCAGGAAAGGTGGACATCCAGCGAAACGTATTTTTCAGGCACTGCGTATTGCAGTAAATGACGAGTTAGAAGCGTTTAGTGATGCACTTCATCAAGCTGCAGAAATAATAGACATAAATGGGCGAATTGTAGTCATTACCTTTCACTCACTTGAAGACAGACTATGTAAACAAGCTTTTAAAAAATGGAGTACAGCGAAGGAAACACCAAGAAACTTGCCAGTAATCCCAAAAGACCACGAACCTCCTTTTAATCTAATTACGAGAAAACCAGTAATAGCAACGGAAGATGAATTGGAGTCAAATCGAAGGTCAAGATCAGCAAAACTTCGTGTTATTGAAAAAGTTGACGTGTGGAAAGAACAATTCACCTATGGAGAAGGGCGGAATAAACAATGAGTGCAAATCATGCTAGACACTGGACGCAGCCAAGCAGACCAACAGATATACCACATAAGGAATCAGAAGTTGCTGTTAAAGTACGTAAACAGCCTTGGATAACAAAAGGTGAAAAAATTATTTATTCTATAATAGCAACTTGTTTAATCATTGCCGGTATCTTAACAGTCTCCTATTCTTCATCCACAGAATCACTAAACAGGGAATTGCAATCACTGGAGCAAACGGTACAAAATCAACAAGTTACCAATGAAGCACTTCTATTTGAGGTGAAGGAATTAAGCAGACCGGAGAGAATTACAAGTATTGCAAAAGATAACGACCTTAAAATACAAGATGCAGAAGTGATGCAAGCAAACTCATTTAATAATTAATCAAGGGGAACATGTTATGAGAAAAAATAAACAAACTCACCTCATGGCTGGAATTCTAATTGTATTCTTTGCAGGAGTCTTTTTGATACTAACAGGTCGTTTCATGTATATACAGGCAACGGGGGAAATCAATGATGTTTCATTAGAAGAATGGGCAGATCAAAAACGGACAACTTCCCATACGTTAGATTCCGAACGTGGTGGGATTTTTGATAATAATGGAATGACACTAGCTTACGATCGGCCAACATTTCGGATATATGCAGTTGTAGATGAGTCCTATTCCAATGATTTAGAAGAACCGGTGCACGTTGATGACCATCAACAAGCTGCACAGGAATTGGCACCTATATTAGAGATGGAAGAAAGTGATATTTTAAGTCGACTTCAAAATGGAGCGGAAAACGAACAATTCCAGGTCGAATTTGGTAGCGCAGGAAATGGTCTTTCGCAACAAGAAAGAGATGACATAGTAGATTTGGATCTATCAGGCATAAACTTTGAAAAAGAAGCGGTTCGTTATTACCCAAATGGTGTATTCGCCTCCCATATAATTGGATTTGCCAGAGATTCGGAAACGGAAACGGATGATGGTGAAATAATAAGGGAAATATCTGGTGAAGCTGGTATAGAAAATGAAATGGACGATATATTAAGCGGGCAGGATGGCTATATATCCTACCAACGTGATAGGTTTAACAATAAACTAGTGGATCCAAATGAAGTCATTCAACAGCCTGAAGATGGAAATAATGTATATTTAACGATTGACCAAAAGATCCAGACCTTATTGGAAGACACATTATCCCAAGTAGAGGAAGATTATAATCCAGAAAGTATGACTGCAGTTGTGATGGATCCAAATACAGGTGAAGTTATAGCGATGAGTAATAGACCAAGTTATAATCCTAATGATCCTTCTGATGTGAAAAACTGGTATAATGATGTCATCTCCAATCCATTCGAACCTGGATCCACTGTTAAAATGTTCACATGGGCAGCTGCGATAGAAGAAGGAGTCTATAATGGAGATGAAGAATTTAGCTCCGGAAGTTACCGTGCGAACGAACAATTAGACCCCATTCATGATCATAATAACGGGGATGGTTGGGGATCCATTTCATACGATGAAGGATTTATTCGATCATCGAATGTTGCCACAGCTAAGTTATTATGGGAAAAGATGGGGGCTGAAACGTACTTAGAGTATATAGAAGCGTTTGACCTGGATAAAGAAACAGGAATTGATTTACCAGGGGAAGTAGCTGGTGATGTTTTATATAACTGGCCACTGGAGAAAATAACAACCTCTTTCGGACAAGGTAGTACAATGACGCCTATCCAGCAAATGAAAGCTGCTACAGCAATTGCAAATGATGGTGAAATGTTACAACCATATGTGATTCAGTCAATTGTTGACTCGTCAACAGGAGATGTTATCGAAGAGAAATCGCCACATGTAGTTGGTGATCCAATTTCAGCGGATACTTCAGAGGAGGTTAGAAGACTACTTGATGCTGCGGTTAATTCAGAAAATGCAACAGGAGCGAAATATAGCTTAGATGATTATACAGTTGGTGGAAAGACAGGTACAGCACAAATTCCAGGTTCAGATGGAACTTACCAAACTGGTCGTGAAAATCTTGCCTTTTCATTTTTAGGAATGGCTCCAATAGATGACCCTGAAATGATGATGTATGTATCAGTTAAGCAACCAGAACTCGCGAGCACGGATGTTGGATCAGATCCTGTTGCGTTTATATTTAATAATGTCATGGAAAATAGCTTACATTATTTAAATATAGAACCTGATAAAGGTGTAGATTCTTCAGTCGAGCAAGTTGAAATACCAGGTCTTGTGGGTAAAGATTCCTCTAACGCCGAACAAACATTGATTGATCTTGGTTTAAGGGTTGCAACGATTGGTTCAGGTGAAATAGTTGCTGCTAATGTAGAAGAAGGTGATGAAATACTCCCTAATGACCGCGTTATATTAGTTACAGACGAACCCACAATGCCAGATGTAACTGGCTGGTCGTTACGGGATGTAATGGAACTGGCAAATTTACTACAACTAGAGGTCGAAGCGTTTGGACATGGCTATGTTGATACACAAAGTATGGAAGAGGATACTCCTATAGATGAAGGTGACTATCTAGGTGTGGAATTAATACTTCCAGGTGAGAATAATACCGAAGAAGAAATAACGGACCATGAAGAATCCGAACAAAGTGATGCTCCCGAAGATGAATCACTTGATACAGAATAATAGAAAAAAAGTTTTTTATCTAATGTTAAACAGTGTTCTATTCAGTTTTTTTACTTCATATAGTTGATACAAGCCTACCTATGAAAAGGGGATGGAAAATGAAACGTGTATCTACTTTTATAGTAAAAAAACGAATAGTCATTGTTTTTCTTTTTGGGTTACTAATTATGGGTATAATGGTGTTTCGATTGGGGTATGTTCAATTTGTTCTTGGTGATGAACTAATGGAAAAAGCAGATGAATCTTGGAGTAGGGATATAACCTTTGAAGCAGATCGAGGGACCATTTTGGACCGAAATGATGAGGTATTAGCAGAAAATGTTTCTGCGCCCTCTGTTATGGTTGTACCTCGACAAATTGAAGATCCAGAAAGTACTGCTGAAAGTTTAGCTGGCATTTTGGATTTGTCAGTTGAGGAAGCTTATGCGTACCTTACAGAAAATCAAAATATCGTATCCATACACCCAGAGGGTAGAAAAATTGACGAGGATCAAGAAGGAGCCCTTCGAACACTTAATATCGATGGCGTTTATCTAGCTAAAGATTCAAAACGCCACTATCCAGATGGCGATAATTTATCACATGTATTAGGTTTTACTGGGATTGATAATCAGGGTTTGATGGGGTTAGAGTTATATTATGATGATAACTTAAAAGGCGAGCAAGGTAGCCTTTCCTACTATTCAGATGCAAAGGGACATCGGTTAGATGAGCTTGCAGACAATTATACCTCTCCAGTTGATGGATTGAATTTAAAGACGACTGTCGATTCAAAAGTACAAACTATTATAGAGCGTGAATTGGACTTAGCTGTATCTAAATATAATCCGGATGGTGCTCTGGCAATTGCTGTAAACCCAAAAACAGGAGGAGTTCTGGGAATGTCAACCAGACCAAATTTTAGTCCAGAAAATTATCAAGAAGTGGATGCTTCTATTTTCGACCGGAATTTGCCGATTTGGAGTACGTATGAACCAGGATCAACTTTTAAAATAATTACGTTAGCTGCAGCCCTGGAAGAAGGTGTTGTAGATTTAGAAGAAGACACCTTTGATGATGACGGAGCTATATCTGTAGGGGGAACGGATCTACATTGCTGGAAAACTGGTGGACACGGTGAACAAACGTACCTTGAAGTCGTACAGAATTCCTGTAACCCAGGATTTGTTAATCTTGGACAAGAATTAGGAACGGAACGGTTATTTACGTACATTGATAATTTTGGATTTGGGGAAGAAACAGGAATTGATTTGCAAGGAGAAGGCAATGGGATTCTTTTTAATCCAGAAAACGTTGGCCCACTAGAATTAGGTACAACATCTTTTGGTCAAGGAGTCTCTGTTACACCTATTCAGCAAATTATGGCGGTAGCTGCAAGTGTGAATGGTGGCTACTTGTATGAACCTCATATTGCTCAGGAATGGGTGGATCCGATTACGGAAGAAACGGTAGAAAGAATGGAACCGAATCTAAAAGATAGAGTCCTCTCAGAATCCACATCTGAAGAAATCCGTCATGCATTGGAAAGTGTTGTTGCACAAGGGACAGGCAGACCTGCATATGTTGATGGATATAGAGTTGGTGGAAAAACGGGAACAGCACAAAAAGTAGGTCCTGATGGAACCTATATGGAAAATAATTATGTTGTTTCATTTATGGGATTTGCCCCTGCTGATGATCCAGAAATAGTTGTATACCTTGCTGTAGATAATCCAAAAGATACAATACAATTCGGTGGAGTAGTGGCAGCCCCGATCGTTGGAACCGTGATTGGAGACAGTTTGCGTGCATTAGACGTCGAACCACGTACAAGTGGTCTAGATAAAGACTACCAATGGCCAGAACAACCGAGAGTTGAAGTTCCTGATCTAGTTGGTTTATCTACAGGTGATTTAGCTGAATTCATGACAAATTTATCAATTGAGACAAGTGGATCAGGTGATCATATTATCGATCAAGCGCCAAGTCCAGGATCACACGTTGAAGAGGGGTCGACAATGAGAATTTATTTATCCGATGAAGAAAATTAATGGTCGTGTATCCAACTAAAGTTTGCTATAATAATGAAGGAAATTAATCTTAGAAGAGGGTGGTTCCGCCCTCTTAAAAAATGAAGTAAAACAGAATAGATATGTTGGATAAATCTGTAGATAGGATGTTGTTAATGAAATTAACTGAAGTTCTTTTAAGTTTGACGTTCTATGAAGCTACCTCATCTATTGAAGGTATTGAAGTTAATAACATTGAAATTGATTCACGTAACGTGAAACCGGGAAGCCTTTTTGTATGTATTGATGGTTTTACAGTAGATGGTCATGACTATGTGCAACAGGCAGTTGATAACGGTGCGATCGCCATTATCGCTGAAAAAAAAGTGACGTCCTCAGTTCCCACTATTTTTGTTCCCAATAGTTCTAGAACGCTAGCCATGCTTGCAGTTACGTTTTATAACAACCCAACTCGTACTATTCCTCTAATAGGCGTTACTGGTACAAATGGAAAAACAACTGTAACTTATTTATTAGATACAATTTTCAATAAGCATCATAAAAAGACAGGTGTAATTGGTACCATCCAAATGAAAATAGGGGAAGAAATTTATCCGATCGAGAATACTACGCCGGATGCCCTTCTTTTGCAACAATCATTTAAAAAAATGCTTGATCAGCATGTAGATCAAGCTATTATGGAAGTTTCGTCACATGCACTTGATATAGGTAGGGTTTACGGTTGTGATTTCGATATTGCGATTTTCACAAACCTTTCCCAGGATCATTTAGATTATCATAATAGTATAGATGATTATTTGCGTGCAAAAATTCTTTTGTTTGCTCAATTAGGGAATACTTATCATGAAGGCACCCAAAAATATGCTATTATTAATGAGGATGACCCTTCAAGTAAGCTTATTAAACAAAGTACTGCACAGCACGTTCTAACATATGGTTATAAAAACGATGCAGATGTAATGGCAACACATGTAAAGTTGCATGCTGAAGGAACATCTTTTCTTCTGTGGACACCTATAGGTACAATAGATATCAATAGTAGACTCATAGGCATGTTTAATGTATATAATATGTTAGCCGCTAGTGCAGCAGCTATTGCTAGCAATGTTCCATTAGATATCATCAAATATGCGCTAGAGAGTATTAAAGGGGTAAATGGACGATTTGAACCTGTTGCTACAGAACAACCGTATGCTGTCATTGTCGATTATGCACATACTCCAGATTCACTAGAGAATGTATTAGCAACGATGAAAGATTTCGCAAAGAAAAATATATATGTTGTAATTGGATGTGGTGGAGATCGTGATCGAACAAAACGTCCACTCATGGCAACTGTCGCATTACAATATGCAGATCATGCGATATTTACGTCTGATAACCCGCGTTCTGAGGATCCACAATCCATTTTAGATGATATGATAACAGGGATAGATTATGATAGAAGGAAGTATGAAGTAATTGAGGATCGGAAAGAAGCGATTTATAAAGCAATAGAACATGCACAAGCGGATGATATTGTGCTAATTGCTGGTAAAGGTCATGAAACATATCAGCAGATTGGACACGTGAAATACGATTTTGATGACCGGAGAATAGCGGAAGAGGCAATTCGAACGAAGGAGAAATAGATATGTTATTTACTACAAGATGGTTATCCTCCATTTTTACTGATTTCAATAGGAATACAGATGAGCCAATTGCAATTGAAGAAGTCTTTACGGATAGTCGTGTACAAGTGAAAAATGCTTTATTCGTCCCGATAATTGGTGA
Source organism: Virgibacillus natechei (assembly GCF_026013645.1). NCBI lineage: Bacteria > Bacillati > Bacillota > Bacilli > Caryophanales > Bacillaceae > Virgibacillus > Virgibacillus natechei. The sequence goes on from NZ_CP110224.1 coordinate 1,637,361, forward strand.
AAATTTTGACGGACATCATTACCTGAAGCAGGCTATTGCCAATGGAGCTGTAGCTGCTTTATGGAATCGGGAGACAAGCCTACCAGAATCCCTCCCAACTGATTTCCTTGTGTTCTATGTGGACGATACAATAGGTTCTTTGCAACAATTGGCTACCAATTATAGAGATGAAATTAATCCAATTGTAATTGGAATTACGGGATCCAATGGAAAAACAACTACAAAGGATCTCGTAGCTTCTATGCTCAAAGAAGTTTATGAAACCCATTATACAAATGGTAATTTCAATAATCATATCGGCCTGCCGTTAACGATTTTATCAATGCCAAGAAACACGCAAGTACTAGTATTGGAAATGGGGATGAGTGATTTTGGAGAGATTGATTTATTATCCAAGATAGCCACGCCAGATCATGTTATGATAACCAATATTGGTGAATCCCATATTGAACATTTAGGATCTAGAGAAGGAATAAAAGAAGCAAAAATGGAAATCACGAATGGTATGAAGACAGATGGATTGGTATTTATTGATGGGGATGAGCCATTATTAAAAGACATCCATAAGCAGAAAAATTGTATTACATGTGGCTTTCGTGAGGATAATGATGTAATTATTCAAAACGTCGATGTTAGGCTTAACCATACAAATTTTCAACTTGCAGACGGAAATGCGTATATGGTTCCGTTACTTGGAAAACATCATGCATTAAATGCAGCTCTTGCTATAGCACTTGGAGAGCGTTTAGGAGTTAATTCGGAGCGGAGAAAGAATGCATTGCTTTCCTTACAGCAAACAGGCATGCGTTTTGAAATGGTTAGAGGCATGAATGACGCATCGATTATTAATGATGCATATAACGCGTCACCGACCTCTATGAAAGCAGCAATTGACGTGGTTAAACAGATGGATGGCTTTGTAGAAAAAGTGCTCATTCTAGGGGATGTGTTAGAATTAGGAGAACATTCTGAAGAGATGCACCGTTCTGTAGCAAGTCATATTGATGCTCCAATTACGGCAATATTAACATACGGAGATGAAGCAGCTTATATTTCTGAAGCAGTTAAAGAAAATAACCCATCGTTATATTGTAGTCACTTCCATTCAAAAGAAGAACTAATATATGCGCTTCAACCTTATTTAAAAAGAGAGTCATTACTTTTATTCAAAGCTTCAAGGGGATTACAATTTGAATCATTTATCAATGAAATTATACATCCATAAATTGTATGGACGGTTATTGTACGAGGAGGAAATAAAGTGAATATAACTATATTATTGATGACAATTGCAATAGCATTTTTAATTACCGTCCTTTTGTCTCCACTATTTATCCCGTTTCTAAGACGTTTAAAGTTTGGACAAAGCATTAGAGAAGACGGCCCAGAGTCACATTTAAAGAAGACTGGTACCCCAACAATGGGGGGGCTAATGATTGTTTTTGGTATCGTCATCACAGCGATTATAATGGCTAGTAAGGTAAGTCAAGATGGAATTGGTTACGAGCTTTGGCTATTATTAATGGTTCTGGTAGGATTTGGGATTTTAGGGTTTCTGGATGATTTTATTAAAGTAGCAATGAAACGGAACTTAGGATTAACTTCGAAACAAAAATTATTGGGACAAGTTGTTATAGCACTTGTATTTTATTATATTTTACAAAGTCAGGACTTTCCTACATATATTCAAATACCTGGTACCACTATTCAATGGGAACTTGGATGGGTATATGCACTACTAATTATATTTATGCTAGTTGGTTCATCGAATGCAGTTAACTTAACGGATGGTTTAGATGGATTATTGGCAGGGACTGCTGTTATTGCTTTTGGAGCTTTCGGTATCTTGGCATGGTCTAGTTTTGCATCAGTAGAAGTTACGATTTTTGCTTTGGCTGCTGTTGGTGCATTGCTTGGATTTCTGGTGTTCAATGCACATCCAGCTAAGGTGTTTATGGGAGATACCGGTTCACTCGCATTAGGTGGTGCAATAGCAGGAATAGCTATTTTAACAAAAATGGAAGTTATTTTAATTATTATTGGCGGTGTGTTTGTAATGGAAACACTCTCCGTTATTATCCAGGTTATTTCGTTTAAAACAACAGGTAAAAGAGTGTTTAAAATGAGCCCATTACATCACCATTACGAATTGATGGGATGGTCCGAATGGCGGGTAGTAACCACCTTTTGGTTAATAGGACTTGTTTTTGCGGCTCTTGGTATTTATATTGAGGTGGGGATAGGTTGAAAAAATTAACAGATTTTAAATATTCTCATGTTCTTGTATTGGGATTGGCGAAAAGTGGTACAGCCGCAGCTAAATTATTATTGGCTAATGAAATAGAAGTACGTGTGAACGACATAAATGCAGAGGAAGACGAGGAGTCTGTCATCGCTTTAAGAGGAATGGGAGCGGAAGTAATTGTCGGTTCCCATCCAATTCACGTTTTAGATGATATTGAAGTTATTGTAAAAAACCCAGGTATTCCATATGAAAATCCAGTTGTGAAAGAAGCACAACAGAGAGGGATACCGATTATTACGGAAATTGAACTCGCTGGTCAGTTAGTAGATGAGTCCATTATTGGAATAACCGGTTCTAATGGAAAGACGACAACGACAACATTAATAGAAGCGATGTTAGCTAAGAGCAATCAACCCGTTAAGGTTGCTGGTAATATCGGTAATGTAGCCACGGATGTTGCGCAAACCTTAACGAAAGGTGAAAAGCTGGTACTGGAACTTTCTTCCTTTCAATTGTTAGGAATAGAGAAGTTCAAACCAGGCATTGCTGTCTTATTGAATATATATGAAGCACATTTGGACTATCATAAAACATTTGAAAACTATAAGAATGCCAAACATACTATTTTTAAAAATCAGATGAATGAAGATTACCTCGTCTATAATAGGGATGATTCAACTTTGGTTGATGCCGTGAAGAAAGCAAAGTCTCAAAAAATTCCATTTTCAGTAATGCAGCGAGAGGAAAATGGAGCATGGGTTGATGAGACTAGTATATACTTTAAGGATGAAAAAATAATAGATCGTGAATCTATTGTACTAGTAGGTAAGCATAATTTAGAAAATATTGTAGCTTCCATTGCTGCCGCTAAACTTAGCGGTGCTTCGAATGAAGGGATAAGGGAAGTATTAACAACGTTTGCAGGGGTGAAGCATCGCCTGCAATTTGTTGATACGATTAAAAATAGAGTATTTTATAATGATTCCAAAGCGACTAATATGCTGGCAACGCAAAAGGCACTTACATCTTTTGCACAACCCGTTATATTATTGGCTGGTGGCCTAGATCGTGGAAATGACTTTACCGATTTAATTCCATATCTTAAGAATGTCAAAGGAATGGTAGTTTTCGGAGAAACAGCAGAGAAATTAAAAAGCCTTGCAGAAGATGCTGGGGTTGCTACGACAGTGATGGCTAAAGATGTACAACAAGCAGTAGAGACAGCGTATTCTATTTCTCAGGAAAATGACGTGATATTACTATCACCTGCTTGTGCAAGTTGGGATCAGTACAGGACTTTTGAAGAAAGAGGTAATATGTTTATACAAGCTGTGCATACATTAGTGTAGGGGGCTTGTTTTTAACAGTCATAAATGAACCTTATTAAACGATAAAACACCCCTCGTCCATTTTATAGGAATAGGGGTGTTCTTTTGTTTCGCAGAATATTTAATGACCAGAATAAGCCTGATTATATATTGTTGGGTGTCATATTTTCTTTATTAATCATTGGTGTTGTCATGGTGTATAGTGCCTCCTATGTATGGTCTGATTATAAATTTGATGATGCATTCTTCTATGTGAAAAGACAATTGCTTTTCGCAGGTGCTGGATTAGTAGCTATGTTAGTCATTATGGTTATTCCATATAACACGTGGAAAAAATATGCTAACTTAATATTGTTAGTCTGTTTTATTTTGCTTTTTTTAGTATTAATTCCAGGTATCGGGATGGTTCGTGGCGGAGCGCAAAGTTGGATAGGTGTTGGTGCATTTAGTATTCAACCTTCTGAATTTATGAAATTAGGCTTAATCATTTTTTTGTCAGCATATTTGGCTACAAATCAAAAATATATCACATCATTTAAAAAAGGTTTTTTCCCTTCTATGATCTTAGTATTTACTGCTTTTGGCTTAATCATGCTCCAACCTGACTTGGGGACAGGAGCCGTACTTGTACTTACATGCATGTTAATGATTTTTACAGCTGGGGCAAGGATGACCCATTTTCTTGGACTAGCTGCTTTAGGTCTAGCAGGATTTGTGTTTTTAATCGCTTCTGCACCTTATCGAATTAGTAGAATTACAGCGTTTCTTAATCCATGGGAAGATCCTTTAGGTGATGGATTTCAGATTATTCAATCACTATATGCAATAGGTCCAGGTGGTTTAATGGGGGTCGGTTTCGGGCAAGGTTTACAGAAATACTTTTATTTACCCGAACCTCAAACAGATTTTATATTTGCTATTTTGGGTGAAGAGTTTGGTTTTATCGGGGGTACGATTGTAATTGGATTATTCCTTTTGTTACTATGGCGTGGGATTAGAATTTCTTTGGAAGCACCTGATTTGTTTGGCCGCTTTTTAGCATTGGGGATTGTAGCTATGTTAACGATTCAAACGATGATGAATATAAGCGTAGTGATTGGCTTGATTCCAGTAACTGGAATAACATTACCATTTTTGAGTTATGGTGGTTCTTCTTTAACATTAACATTATGTTCGGTAGGAATCCTGTTAAATATTAGTTATTATTCAAAAATTTAACATTTATTACCCACTATTATTAAATTGGAAAATATTTAAAGGTTTTTTTCGTAAAAAATATTACGAAACTAGCCATGTAGACTACATGTTAAGGTGCAATTTGTGATATAATTTGTTTAGTATGATAAAAACGGCATTTTTGTTGCTGTTTTTATCTGACACGTTACAGCATTATAATAGAATATAGCCTTTGCCAGTCTTGATGTGTCACATTTACTCTAACAATTTTTTACAAGGGAAGAAATAGGGATGAGCAAAAAGAAAATTGTTTCGATCGAGGATCGTATTCCAAAATTGAAACAAGCACGCAAAAAAAAAGCGAATCGGCGTTTAATATTTTATCTATCTATTTTCTTCATTTTAATATCAATCATTGTCTATCTACAATCACCTTTAAGTCATATCCAAACAATAAATGTGACAGGTAATTCATTTTTTGATGATGAAGAAATTATTGCACAGAGTGAGTTAACAATGAGCACGAATATATGGACGATTAACACCTCAGATATTACACAAGCTATGAGTGATAATCCAATAATTAAATCTGTTGAGATCAGCAGGAAATTCCCTTGGACAGTAGACATAATAGTAAATGAACACCAACGTGTAGGATACGTTGAAGAAGAAAGTAATTTTCATCCCATTCTTGGAAATGGACAAATATTACATGAAATGGAGCAAGATGCGATAAGTGGTGATGCACCACTATTAGTAGAGTTTACAGAAGAGGAATATTTACATAGAATGGCCATTGAACTTCAGGAACTATCAGACAGTATTTTGAATTTAATTTCGGAAATTCATTGGAATCCAACTGATGATAACCCAAATGATATTTGGCTTTATATGAATGATGGATTTATGGTGAGTGGAACGATAAGGGATTTTGCTGATAGAATGCAAGTCTATCCATCTATCATTTCTCAACTGGATCCCGAAGATAAGGGCGTTATCCATATCGGGGTAGGTGCTTATTTTGAATCATTTGAAAATGATAATGATGAGGATAATCAGATGGAAACATCGACAGAAGAATAAACTTCTGCAACTAAATCGTAGAGGAAAGTCATATTTTTTGACTAGGTTACGAACTTTTTTAGGAAGAGTAAGAAAGTCTTAAAATTTTCTAACTGCTTAATAGCTAAGACTGTGACGTCCTTGAAATAGAAAAGCACTTATTCTGTGTGCGAAGGCTCCTATCTTGTCCTGGGACTGTAATTACTCGTCCCGCCGAAAACAAGTGTCGTGGTAAGTAGGGCTAAGGATTCGGCCGTAAAACTAGGCGATAAGCCAATTTTTCTAATAAATATGTAATAAAACAAAGAAAAATAAAGGAATTTTATAATTTTTGAAGAATTACCTATATATATTTCCTTTTTTTCGTATATTCCTATAAAATATTAAATTATAGTAGATTCATAGTTTGGATAGTAGATTAAACATCTAAGATTTATTAGATGTTGCTGAATTAGGAGGTGCCTTTCTTTGAACAACAGTGACGTACTAGTGAGCCTTGATATAGGGACATCAAAAATTAAAGTAATAATTGGAGAAGTGTTAAATGATTCGTTGAATATAATTGGAGTAGGTACTGCCAAATCTAATGGTATGAAAAAAGGTGCTATTGTAGATATTGATCAAACCGTACATTCGATTAGGAATGCAGTTGAACAAGCCGAACGCATGGTAGGAATGGAGATTGACCGCGTGGTCGTAGGCATTAATGGAAATCACATTCAATTGCAGCCTTGCCATGGTGTGGTAGCTGTTCAGAGTGAAGACCGCGAAATTGGAGAAGAAGATATTACAAGAGTAATTGATGGAGCTCAAGTTGTTTCCATTCCGCCAGAACGAGAGATCGTTGATGTAATACCGAAGCAATTTATTGTTGATGGTTTAGATGAAATAAATGATCCTAGAGGTATGATTGGTGTCCGTTTAGAAATGGAAGGAACAATTATTACTTGTTCAAAAACTGTTTTGCATAATACATTGAAATGTGTGGAACGAGCAAATTTACAAGTATCTGATATTTGCCTACAGCCTCTTGCATCGGGGACTATTGCTTTATCAGCCGATGAAAAGAATATGGGGGTAGCTCTTATAGATGTTGGTGGTGGTTGTTCTACTGTATCTATCTTTGAAAATGACCATTTAGCATCTACCAGTGTTGTTAATCTGGGTGGAGACAATATAACAAAGGATTTATCCATTGGTCTTAGAACATCAACGGAAGAAGCAGAGGACATAAAATTAAATTATGGACATGCATTTTATGATACTGCACGGGAAGATGAAACATTTGAGGCTTCTATTATAGGTAGTGATACAAAACAATCCTATAATCAGTTGCAAATTTCTGATATGATTGAAGCAAGACTAGAAGAAATCTATGCATTTGCAGATAGGGAAATTCGAAAAATGGGTTACCAACAATTACCTGGTGGATATGTTTTAACAGGTGGTATAATGACAATGCCTGGCGTTTCTGAACTTGCACAGGATCTATTTCACTCGAATGTACGTATTGCTATACCGGATTACATAGGTGTTAGAGAGCCACAGTTTACAGCAGGTGTAGGGATATTGCAATTCGCCTATCGTAATGCGAAAATACAGGGAAAAGAATTATTCCCCTCTGTTATCGTTAATCCAAATGAGCAAAAACCCAAGAAAATAAAAAAACAGCCAAAATCTAATGATTCGAAAGAAAAAAAGAAAAAAGAATCCGGAATTGCTAATTTATTTAAATATTTCTTTGATTAGAGGTTATTACTAGATTTTAAGATAGTTATGAAGCAAATGTTTTGTCTTTTTAAATTATCTTATAATTAGCTACCGGTACTCTTGTTATTTTGCATATTAGGAGGAACGGAATATGTTAGAGTTTGATACAAATATGGAAGAACTAGCATCAATTAAAGTCATCGGTGTTGGTGGTGGGGGAAATAATGCTGTCAACCGTATGATTGAGCATGGCGTTGAAGGTGTTGAATTTATTGCTGTTAATACTGATGCACAAGCATTAAATTTATCAAAAGCAGAAGTTAAACTACAAATAGGTGGCAAGCTAACACGTGGATTAGGTGCAGGTGCCAATCCGGAGGTTGGAAAAAAAGCAGCTGAAGAAAGCAAAGAGCAGATTGAAGAAGTATTAAAAGGTACAGATATGATATTTGTTACAGCTGGAATGGGTGGAGGAACCGGAACTGGGGGAGCATCGGTTATCGCTCAAATTGCTAAAGATCTTGGTGCACTAACAGTTGGGGTTGTCACTCGTCCATTTTCGTTTGAAGGAAGAAGACGATCAACACAGGCAATAAGTGGAATTGACGAATTGAAAAGTAGTGTCGATACATTAATTGTTATACCGAATGATCGCCTACTAGAAATTGTTGATAAAAACACACCAATGTTAGAAGCATTTCGAGAAGCAGATAATGTACTAAGACAAGGTGTACAAGGTATTTCAGATTTAATTGCAAAACCAGGTTTGATAAATGTGGACTTTGCAGACGTGAAAACGATTATGCTTGATAAAGGATCGGCACTGATGGGAATCGGTATTGCAACTGGTGAAACACGAGCAGCCGAAGCGGCTAAAAAAGCTATTTCATCCCCATTGCTTGAAACTTCTATCGACGGGGCGCATGGTATTTTAATGAATATTACAGGCGGTACGAATTTAAGCTTGTATGAAGTCCAGGAAGCAGCCGATTTAGTTACTTCAGCTGCTGATAATGAAGTGAATGTTATCTTTGGTTCTGTTATTAACGATAACTTAAACGACGAAATTATTGTAACAGTTATAGCTACAGGATTTGATGAATCTACACAACAAGAAGATAAGAGACAACAACGTCCTACCATAAACCATAAACAGCAGGCTGCAACGAGAGAACCTGAGGATTCACCAAAAGAAACAGCGCAGCAACAACATCCGAAGCAAGAAGAAGAAACGTTAGATATACCTACGTTCTTAAGAAACCGTAACCGCAATAGGTAAATAATAATATATAAAGTAAAGAGCAAACCAGTAGCCAATGCGCTATTTGTTTGCTCTTTTTTTATTTCATACACCAGGAAACTATAGAATTTAAAAGCTGTGGATAATTTAGTTACTGGATTAGCCACGTCCGGATCCAGCGCTCAGCGACTAGCGCGACTTCTTTCACCTCCATACGATAAAGAAGACTTGCCGATTGGCACCGCCAGAGGCTTAGTCGCACTTATACCCTTGGGGTGAAAAGAAGACTTGCCGATTGGCACCGCCAGAGGCTTAGTCGCACTTATACCCTTGGGGTGAAAAGAAGACTTGCCGATTGGCACCGCCAGAGGCTTAGTCGCACTTATACCCTTGGGGTGAAAGTCAACATCGGCTTACTTGTCTTAAGGAAGGCCGACTAAAACCGGGCTTGCGCTCAGGCGTCGGCATACCCCTATGAAGGGGCATGTTTCCTTTATCACCTAGTCCGTACGTCGCTAACCGGGCGCTTGCACCTTTGTTGCTTTTTTCGCTTTTTAATCCACTGCTGCACACTGCTCATTTACTACGACAAACTCCCTTATAACTAGTTAAAATTAGCGCTTCTTTGCATACAAGGTACGACAGACTTTGCTTGTAAACTCAGGTATACTTCCTTTAAATCATTTATTTCATTATAAAAATTATTTCTCTAGGAAAGGAAGAAGACGGTGACCATATATCTTGATGCTGTCTGGACATTGAATTTTTTTCTGGACATGATGCTTTTATTGCTCACGCAAGCATTAGCAAGAGACAGCACAAGAAAAATCAGAATTATATTCGGGGCATTTATCGCTTCATTACTTGTGCCATTATCAATCTATTTTCCAGATTCTTTCTTTAATAGTGTGATTGGCAAATTCATTTATTCCGTAATTATTATATGGAGTGCTTTTGGTTATGTATCCATCTATCGAATGATGAAGTTGCTTCTTTTATTTTATTTCACATCTTTTGCAATAGGGGGTGGCTTAATAGCTATACATTTCCTTGTACAAAATCCGATTGGTATGTCCACAAACGGATTTCTAACATTTAATGGCGGATATGGTGATCCAATTAGTTGGATTTTTGTTGTCATTGGTTTCCCCTTAATGTGGATATTTACAAAAGTACGTATGGACAAGCATGTAGGAGAAAAGATTCGTTATGATCAACTATATCCAGTTACCATTCAATTAAAAAATAAACGTTATACGACGACTGGATACATTGATAGTGGAAATCAGTTAGTGGATCCAATAACTAAAAAAGCCGTAGTTATTTGTGATGAGCTATTTTTAAAACAATGGTTTACAGAAGATGAATGGCAATTACTGAAATCAGCTAATGAAAGTCTTAATTTCGATAGCCTTCCAAAAGAATGGGAGAACTATATTCAAATAGTGCCTTATCAAGGGGTGCAAGGGAATAATACGTTTTTATTAGCCTTAAGACCAGATCAATTAATTGTATATTATGAAAATCAAATAATCAGCACAAATAAAATCTTAATCGGCATTCAGTTTGCCAGTTTAACAAAAGACAGAAGCTATCATTGTTTGCTACAGCCGCAAATTATTAAGACAGCAGCTGTACAATCTGCATAAGCATAGAAGGAGAGATGAACGATGAAATCATTGAAATTACGTTTTCGATTAACGTGGTATAAAACATTAATGAAGTTTGGTATTAAACCTAAAGAAATATACTATATTGGTGGAAGTGAAGCGTTACCTCCTCCGCTTTCCAAAAAAGAAGAGCAAGAATTGTTGGAACTATTACCAAAAGGTGACAAGATGGCAAGGGCTATGTTAATTGAACGCAATTTACGTTTGGTTGTTTATATCGCTCGGAAATTTGAGAATACAGGTATAAATATAGAAGACTTGATCAGCATTGGTACAATTGGTCTTATTAAGGCTGTTAATACGTTTAATCCAGAGAAAAAAATTAAGCTGGCTACCTATGCATCCAGGTGTATTGAGAATGAAATTTTAATGTACTTACGAAGAAATAATAAATTAAAATCAGAAATATCTTTTGATGAGCCTTTAAACATTGATTGGGATGGAAATGAATTATTATTATCAGATGTGTTAGGAACAGAAGTGGATATTATAACAAAAAATCTGGAAACGAATGTGGATAAAAGCTTATTAAAGAATGCTTTATCCCAGTTAAATGATCGAGAAAAACAAATTATGGAATTACGATTTGGATTGATTGGAGAAGAAGAAAAAACACAAAAGGATGTAGCGGATATGCTGGGCATTTCTCAATCGTATATTTCCCGTTTGGAAAAAAAGATAATAAGGCGGTTAAAAAAAGAATTTAATAAAATGGTCTAGCCTTGTTCCTCTAAGAAAATGACTTGATTTTACACGTTTTCCAACTAAATCATCCTGCATAAAAATCTTCCTGTGCGGAGATACTGTCCATGAACAGCATCACCAACTGGGAGGGTTGAACAGGATGACAAGGCATAAAGTTGTGATATGTGGTGTTGATACATCGAAACTACCTGTATTAAAAAATGAAGAAATGCGGAAGTTATTTGTAAAAATGCAAGAAGGAGAAGACGACTTTTCAGCGCGTGAAGAACTGGTGAATGGAAATTTACGGCTCGTATTAAGTGTTATACAACGGTTTAATAATCGTGGTGAATATGTAGATGATTTATTTCAAGTAGGATGTATTGGTTTAATGAAATCAATTGACAATTTTGACTTATCACATAATGTTAGATTTTCCACATATGCCGTTCCTATGATTATCGGTGAAATTAGACGCTATTTAAGAGACAACAATCCTATTCGGGTATCAAGGTCACTAAGGGATACAGCTTATAAAGCTTTGCAAGTAAGAGAAAAACTAATAAGTAAAACATCAAAGGAACCTACACCGATGGAGATTGCAGAAGAGATGGGTATACCTCATTCCGACATTGTGTTTGCAATGGATGCTATTCAAGACCCTGTATCATTATTTGAACCGATATACAATGATGGAGGAGATCCCATATTTGTTATGGATCAAATTAGTGATGAAAAAGATAAAGACTCTACATGGGCAGACAAACTATCTTTAAAAGAAGGGATGTATCAATTAAACGAAAGAGAAGAAATGATACTAAATAAACGTTTCTTCCAAGGAAAAACACAGATGGAGGTAGCGGATGAAATAGGTATTTCACAAGCTCAAGTCTCTAGATTGGAAAAAGCAGCTATTAGTCAAATGAATAAAGAAATGTTTGAATGACGCTATCTATCTTGCTGCATTTAGTGGATAATGAATAGTACGGTACGGTAAAAAAGCAAAAGGAAAGGTGAAGAATCCCTATTCCTTTTGCTTTTTTTGCTTTCTAGTGAAATTATCTGAAATTGACGCATATATTTAGAGTAAGTGGGGTGAAATAAAATTGATAAAATTATCCGAACTGCAACTTAAAGAGGTCATCATTATTGATGATGGACGTCGATTGGGGCACATCTCTGATTTGGAAATTGATACAGATAGTGGTAAGATACTTGCAATTGTACTCATTATGCGTGAGAAGAAAAGTGGTATTTTCGGAAAGCCAGATGAACTAATTATTCATTGGGATCAAATTGTACGCATTGGTTCAGACGTCATTCTTGTAAAAGAGGTCCAACAACCACAATTGTATGCGTAACCTTTTACAAACAAGTAAAATAGAATATAGAAATTATGATAAAATGGTACAAGTGAGTGAAGGAGGACACGGCCATGATTGAACCATTTAAACACAGTAATGAATCCCATATACATATAGAAAAATGGAAAAAGCTTAATCCAAAACTAAAGGCTGGTTTCACGGTCAGGAACGGTGGTGTAAGCAAACCGCCGTTTGATACGTTAAATGGTGGTTTGCATGTACAGGATGAGTATGATGACGTTATAGAAAATCGTACAATTTTATCGAATCATTTGCGTATTCCATTGGAAAATTGGGTATTAGGAGAACAGACGCACCAAACAAATATACAAGCAGTTACTGCTAAGGATAAAGGGAAGGGGGCTATTTCCTATCAAAATTCTTTAAAAGACACGGATGGATTGATTACGAATTGCGAAGGTATATTATGTACTGCTTTTTTCGCGGATTGTGTTCCTTTATATTTTTTCGATCCGAAGTCAGGCTACATAGGTATTGCCCATGCAGGCTGGAGAGGTTCGGTTAACAGAATAGCTGAAAAAATGGTTCAAAAACTGGACGAAGCTGGAGTAAATCCAACAGACCTGCTCGTAACGATTGGCCCATGTATTACGCAAAAAGCCTATGAGGTTGATGAAAAAGTCATTAACCATATACATGTACAGGATAGGAAGAATACAGTAATCTCAAATGGCAACAATCGCTATTTATTAGATCTAAAGCAGTTAAATGTAGAAATCCTTTTACAATGTGGTGTAATACGTAATAATATAGATGTAACAAATTATTGCACGTTTAATGATAATGCGCTATTTTTTTCACATCGAAGAGATAATGGTCAGACAGGAAGAATGTTAGGTTTTCTTGGTTATGAATGTAGCTAAACTGGGGAGGAGTATTGGTGACAATGGATGTAGCAACAAATCTGCAATATATGAGGCGTACTATTAAACAAGCTAGTGAGAAAAGCAAACGAAATCCTGATGAAATTACAATAATAGGAGTTACGAAATATGTTACAATAGAAAGAACGAGGGAAGCCATTCAAGCAGGGATCAAAAATCTTGGCGAAAATCGTCCTGATGGATTTATGGAGAAATACAATCATATTGGAATTGATGCTAAATGGCATTTTATCGGCACCTTACAATCGAGAAAAGTAAAAGATGTAATCAACAAGGTTGATGTCGTTCATTCTTTGGATCGCCTATCGCTTGTTAAAGAAATAAACAAACGGGCAACGGAACAGAAAGATTGTTTTGTTCAGGTTAATGTGAGCGGGGAAGAATCTAAGCATGGTCTAAGGCCAGATGAAGTCATTCCTTTTATAAAGTCTATCGAAAGGTATGAAAATGTACATGTTGTTGGTTTAATGACTATGGCTCCACATCTGGAAGATAAAGAGCGTCTGCGAGAATTTTTTCAAACGTTAGCTGATTTAAGAAATACAATTAAACATAAAAAACTAGCCCATGCACCTTGTGAGTATCTATCTATGGGTATGAGCAATGATTATGAAATTGCTATTGAGGAAGGTGCTACACATATTAGAATTGGTTCCGATTTGGTAGGGCAATAATTTATATATAGTGAGGTGAACACATGAGCATTAAAAACAAAATCAAAAATTATTTTACGATGGAAGATGAGTTTGAATATGACTATGCTGAAGAAGCTAGTGAACCAGAAAATAATACCAAACAACAAACAAAACATAATGTGGTTAATCTAACAAGTATGCAGCACTCGGCATCTAAAGTTGTGCTTTTGGAACCTAGAAATTACAATGAAGCCCAGGAAATAGCAGATAATATCGTAAATAGACGCGCAGTGGTTATCAATTTACAACGCGTAGATAACAATCAGGCAAAAAGAATTGTTGACTTTCTTAGCGGTACGGTATATGCCTTAAATGGGGATATTCAAAAACTTGGAACAGAAACTTTTCTCTGTACACCAGATAATGTCGATGTGTCGGGGACAATATCCGAATTATCGTTTGACGAAGCCGAAAATGAATATGAAAAAGGATGGTAGTAAAAGATGTTCCAATTGTATAACCTATTAGATACTGCATTAACGATTTACAGTTTCGCATTAATAATCTATATTTTTATGTCTTGGTTTCCAGGAGCTAGGGAGTCAGCATTTGGTGAGTTTTTAGGGAAAATATCAGAGCCTTATCTTGAAGTTTTCCGTAGGTTTATTCCTCCATTGGGTATGATCGACTTATCTCCAATCGTAGCTATTATTACGCTCAGTTTCGCGAGGATGGGCTTAGGAACATTATTTTCAATGCTGCTCTCCTAAAGGGTGTATAAAATGAATATTTATCAACATTTTCGTAAAGAAGAACAACCATTTATTGATCAAGTATTATCATGGATTGAGCATGTTGAAAAGTCATTTCAGATAAAAGTAACCGACTTCCTGGATCCAAGAGAGCAGCAAATTATGCATGTATTAATTGGGACAAACAGTGACGTGCGGTTATATCAGTATGGCGGTGGTGAGCATGCTGAAAGGAAGCGTGCTATTATCGCACCAATCTATGAAGAGATTGAAGAAGCCTCCTATCAACTTATATTATTACAGGCACATTATCAGGATAAGTTTATATCATTAGAACACCGTGATGTGATGGGAGCATTTTTATCCCTGGGCATACAACGTAAGAAACTTGGTGATATTTTTGTTGGTGATGGTACCGTACAAATTGTCATGGCAGATGAAATTGCCCCGTTTGTGTTGGCCAATCTAACCACAATTAAAAGAGCTAAGATTAAGCTTGAAGAACAACCATTTTCTTCATTTATTGAAACGGAAAAACAATGGATTGAGACGGATCAAACCGTTTCTTCGTTGCGGTTGGATGCAGTCGTAAAAGAAATATATAACGTATCTAGAAAAGAAGCTGCAGACTTTATAAAAAAACAGCAGGTAAAAGTGAATTTTAAAGTAGTAGACGATGGTAAATTTATTTTACAAGAGGGTGATTTACTTTCAGCTCGGGGCAAGGGTAGAAGTAAGCTGGTAAAAATAAATGGCCAAACAAAGAAAGATAAGTGGAGGATAACGACCGCTATTTTATCTTTATAACGTAAATGATATGTGTAAATTTGATTGCACACGAAATATGGTTATATTAAATTTTTAATAGATGCAGGAATTTAGTTGATTTATGTCGAATAAAAACTTAATGCGGTTTTTACTTTATAACTTTGGCTGTTTTCTAAAAAATGTTGCTTTCGACATAAAATCTACAAAGTGCGACATAACTTACCGTCGCCCTGGAAATACACTTCGCTTTCCGCGGGCGGCAGGTGAGCCTCCCGCTAGAGTCTTCGTGTATTTCCGACGCTGGTACTGTTCTTTGTAATTTTAAAAAGTCTATGCTTAATTATTAAAACAAATACTAGCAGTTTTGTGATGGTTGATTGGAGCGGAGGCCCGTTGACTCCTGCGGGAACAAATGTCTTCGGTGGGACGAGCATTTACGCGCAGTCCCAGCACGAGTCTGAAGTCCCCACAGGACTATCCTAAGGAAGGTCGACTAAAACCGTTCTTTGCGAACAACGTCGACATACCCTTTGCCAGGGCAAGGAGGCTGAGGCCGTTCCCGCGGAAAACAACGGTCTGTAGCGGAAAGAAAACCAGCGGGTACGTCGCAATTTTCATCAACTGCGAAGATTTAAAAACAACGATACTTACGAAAAAAGTCATAATTTTTTACGATTATATAGAAGGAAATTTTTTGAAGGAGGTGGCCGATGTGCCATTAACACCGTTAGATGTTCATAATAAAGAGTTTACAAGAAGCTTCCGAGGATATGATGAAGATGAAGTGAACGAATTTCTTGATCAAGTCATCAAAGATTATGAAACAGTAATAAGAGAAAAAAAAGATTTACAGGAAAAAGTTGAGCAGTTGGATGAAAAACTTGGACACTTTACGAATATTGAAGAAACATTAAATAAATCAATTTTGGTGGCTCAGGAGACTGCTGAGGAAGTGAAAGGTAGTGCTACTAAAGAATCTAAATTAATTATTAAAGAAGCTGAAAAAAATGCGGATCGAATTATAAACGATGCGCTAAGCAAATCAAGACGTATATCAATGGATGTAGAAGAGTTAAAGAAACAAGCAAAGGTTTTCCGAACACGTCTGAAAATGCTTGTTGAAGCACAACTTGATATGATTGGAACAGATGATTGGGAGGATTTATTCGATGAGGAATTGGGCGAGGAGCTCGAGTTTGCTGAAAATAAGTCTTAGATCTTGACGTCCAGTGAAATTTTACATATAATTCATACACATAAGTCTAATATAAATAAAAATTGCATTGATAGAGCCCAGTATAGAAGGTATGCTGTCTAGCGAGTCAGGATATGGTGAAAGCCTGATACAGTAATTCTTTTAGAATATCACTCTTGAGCATCCATTTTGAATTGAGTAGCAATGGACGGTTTATTCCCGTTATGAATATCGAGTGAATGTAAAATTGCATTATTTTATATTTATAAGGGTGGTACCGCGAGTCTCCTCGTCCCTTTTGGGATGTAGGGGACTTTTATTATTATTTAGGAAAGTAAAAAAGCTGAGGAGGTAGTATAGATGGATTACAAGGATACATTATTAATGCCAAAGACGGAATTTCCAATGCGAGGGAATTTGCCAAATAAAGAGCCAAAACGACAAGGAATTTGGGATGAAACGAATTTATACGAAAAGGTTCAACAGAGAACAGAAGGAAGACCATCATTTATTTTACATGATGGACCACCATATGCAAATGGAGATTTACATATTGGTCATGCTTTGAATAAAATTTTGAAGGATTTTATAACGCGGTATAAATCGATGTCTGGTTATCATGCACCATATGTACCAGGCTGGGATACACATGGACTGCCAATTGAAACAGCATTAACGAAAAATAAAAAAATTAAGCGTAAGGAAATGAGTATTTCCGAGTTTAGAAAACGATGTGCTGAATATGCTTTAAACCAACTTGACAATCAACGAACACAGTTTAAGTCACTGGGGGTTCGTGGTGATTGGGAGAATCCATATGTTACATTGACAAAGGATTATGAGGCTGCACAAATCAAAGTATTTGGTGATATGGCTAAAAAGGGCTATATTTATAAAGGATTAAAACCAGTTTATTGGTCACCATCATCTGAATCAGCTTTAGCAGAAGCAGAAATTGAATACCATGATAAACGTTCTCCTTCCATTTATGTTTCATTTGAAGTGACGAATGGCAAAGGATTACTTGATAATGGTGAGAAATTTATTATTTGGACGACAACGCCGTGGACCATTCCTGCTAACTTAGGAATCAGCTTGCATCCAAATTTGGATTATGCAGTAGTTGAGGTGAAGCAGGAAAAATATGTTATTGCTCATGAACTACTCGAAACTGTATCTGAAGAATTAGAATGGGAAAACCCAAACGTAGTGAAAACGTTTAAAGGACAAGAAGCAGATAAGATTGTTGCTAGACACCCGTTTTATGATCGAGATTCACTCGTCATGCTAGGTGATCATGTAACAACAGAGGCTGGTACAGGCTGTGTTCATACAGCGCCTGGACATGGGGAAGATGACTTTATTGTAGCTGGATCATACGGTATTGATGCATTATCACCTGTTGATGATAAAGGTGTGTTTACAAGTGAAGCACCAGGTTTTGAAGGTGAATTTTATGATAAGGCTAATAAGTCTATAACAGAAAAGTTAGAAGAAGTTGGCGCCTTGTTGAAGCTTACGTTTATTACGCATTCCTACCCACATGATTGGAGGACGAAAAAACCAACCATTTTCCGCGCTACCTCACAATGGTTTGCATCGATTAAAGACTTTCGCCAGGATATACTAGACGAGATTAACCGAATTAATTGGTACCCATCATGGGGGGAAACACGTCTATATAACATGGTTCGTGACCGTGAAGACTGGTGTATTTCACGTCAACGTACATGGGGGGTTCCAATTCCTGTGTTTTATGGGGAGGATAATACACCCATTATTAATGATGAAACAATTGAACATGTATCGGATCTATTTAAAGAACATGGCTCTAATATCTGGTTCGAATGGGAAGCAAAAGATTTATTACCTGAAGGATTTACTTCACAATATAGTCCAAACGGGAATTTCACGAAAGAAACAGATATTATGGATGTTTGGTTTGATTCAGGATCATCCCATGAAGCAGTACTAGTTGGTCGCGAGGACCACAGACGCCCAGCAGATGTTTATTTAGAAGGTAGTGACCAGTACAGAGGTTGGTTTAACTCATCTATCTCAACTTCTGTTGCAGTTACAGGTAAATCACCGTATGAAAATATTATTAGTCATGGTTTTGTATTAGATGGTAATGGAAGAAAGATGAGTAAATCGTTAGGAAACGTTATGGTACCATCTAAAGTACAAAAACAGTTAGGCTCAGATATTTTGCGATTATGGGTATCATCCGTTGATTATCAAGGAGATGTACGGATTTCTCAGGAAATTTTAAAACAGACTTCAGAAGCATATCGAAAAATTAGAAACACATTCCGGTTTATGCTGGCAAACTTAAGTGACTTTGATCCTAACACGGATTATGTTCAAGAATCCGAAATGGAAGAAGTGGATCGTTATATGCTTCATCGACTGCAGCAAGTCGTTAGCAATGTACGTGATAACTATGAAAAATTTGAGTTCTCACCAATTTTTCATCAAATCCATAATTTTTGTACGGTTGACTTAAGCTCTTTTTATTTGGATTTCGCAAAAGATATCTTATACATTGAAGCTAAGGATAATAAACGTCGTCGCAGTATTCAAACAGGGTATTATGAGATTTTAACAACAATGGTTAAATTATTGACACCAATTATCCCGCATACAACCGATGAATTATGGGAATATATTCCTGGTGTAGTAGAAGAAAGTGTTCAGTTAACAGATATACCTGAACCAAAAGCAATTGCTAACTTTGGAGAACTAGAAGAAAAATGGGATCATTTCATGAAAATTCGCGATGATGTATTAAAGGCGTTGGAAGAAGCGAGGAATGAAAAAGTAATTGGTAAATCTTTAGAAGCAAAAGTTACCGTAGTTCCAAAAGATAAACAAACGAAGGATGTATTAAATTCGTTTGCGCATTTGCATCAATTCTTGATCGTATCTGAAACGGTTATTCGTGATAGTAATAGTAATGCAAAAGAATATTCGTATGTAGATGTTTTCGTAGAAAAACATCTTGGAGAAAAATGTGAACGTTGCTGGGTAGCATCTGAAACGGTTGGAGAAGATCCAGATCATTCTGGTTTATGCTCTCGTTGTGCAAGTGTTGTAAAAGAGCATTATTCTGCATAATTATACCTGAAATTACCCCTCTACAATTAGAGGGGTAATTTTTATTGAAAAATAATGATTTAACGTTTAAGATAAGTAAGACTTAGAGAAAAATCGGGGGAAATGGAATGTATGTTTATTATGGTCTCGCATTAATCATTATAGCAATTGATCAGTTAACCAAATGGATTGTTGTAGAAACAATGGATATTGGTGGACAAATTAAAATTATCGATAACTTCTTCTATTTAACATCACATCGCAATAGTGGTGCTGCTTGGGGAATATTACAAGACCAGATGATTTTTTTCTATATTGTGACGTTAATTGTAGTTATCGGTATTGTATATTACATGCAAGCATATGCAAAAGAAGATAAAACCTTAGCAATTGGTTTAAGTTTCGTTCTCGGAGGAGCGATTGGAAACTTTATTGACCGCCTTTTTCATCAAGAAGTTGTTGATTTTTTGCATTTTATAATTTTTAATTATAATTTTCCTATCTTTAACATAGCTGATTCTGCATTAACAATTGGAGTTATATTAATAATAATCGCAACTATAATCGATGAAAAAAAGAAAGGAAAATCGAAACAATGAATACATTTAATCATAGAGTGACAGAGGAACAGGCGAGACAAAGAATTGATAAATTACTTGCCGTATTAAATCCAGAAATATCCCGGTCACAAGTCCAGTCATGGATAACCAAAGAGCATGTATTGGTGAACGGAGAGAGCGTCAAATCTAATTATAAGTGCCAAGCGGGAGATGACCTAAAGTGGTCGGTTCCAGAAGTAGAGTCCTTGAACATTGATGCTGAAAATATTCCCTTATCCATTGTCTACGAAGATAGTGATTTATTAGTTATTAATAAGTCTAAAGGCATGGTTGTTCACCCTTCAGCAGGCCATCAGAGTGGAACACTTGTCAATGCCTTGCTTTATCATTGTGATGACCTATCAGGAATTAATGGTGTGGAACGACCTGGAATTGTACACCGGATTGATAAGGATACAAGTGGTTTATTGGTAGTTGCTAAAAACGATAAAGCACATACAGTCTTATCCGAACAGTTGTCAAAAAAGAAAATAAAACGAATGTATGAAGCAATTGTTCATGGTGAAATCAAGCACGAATCAGGCATGATTGACGCTCCGATTGGAAGGGATCCTAAAGATCGCCAAAAAATGGGAATAGTTGATGAAGGAAGACCTGCTGTAACCCATTTCAATGTCATAAAAAGTTATCTTGACTATACACATGTAGAATGCCAACTGGAAACAGGCAGAACTCATCAAATACGTATACATATGAAATACATTGGCTTCCCCCTTGTCGGTGATCCAAAATATGGACCACGTAAAACGATGGATATAAAAGGTCAAGCATTACATGCAACCGTATTAGGATTTACACACCCAAGGACAAAAGAATGGATGGAATTTAAAGCGGAGGCTCCAACCTATTTTGAGGATATGTTGGCATCCATCGAAAAAATGTATTGACAAATGATCGGTATTCTGAAATAATATATGAAATGAATAATGAACCTTTAATATAGTCCCGTGAGGCTAAAAAGGAAACGGATGTTTACATATGTGTAGTCCTACATACATATATCCAAATCCCTTTTTTCCTCACGGAGAGAAGGGATTTTTCTATTATAAGGGGTTAAGAGGTGATGGGATGCAAGAGAAAACACAAATATTGGATCAGCCGGCAATTAATCGAGCATTAACCAGAATTGCTCATGAAATCGTTGAGAAAAATAAAGGTGTAAGCAATTTAGTACTTGTCGGCATTAAAACACGTGGTGCCCCGCTTACAAAACGCCTTCAGGAAAAGATAAAGCACATTGAAGGGGTTGATGTTCCAATTGGTGAACTCGATATAACGTTATATCGAGATGATCTGGAAAAAGCTACTCAAAATGCTGAACCACAATTAAAAGATAAAAATATTGATGTTGATCTTACAGGAAAAAAAGTAATACTCCTTGATGACGTTTTATATACAGGTCGAACGGTAAGGGCGGCAATGGATGCTCTGATGGATATCGGGAGACCTTCGCAAATTCAGCTTGGTGTTCTAGTGGATAGGGGACATAGAGAATTACCGGTTCGTGCAGATTACGTTGGGAAAAATATTCCTACTTCAGATAAGGAAATAATCGTAGTACGACTGGAAGAAATGGATGAGATTGATCTAGTATCCATTTATGAAAAGAATAGCTAAACCTTTAACTAAATCCAGAGAGATTTAGAAGGTTGTTTAAGAAAACGTGAAGAAAATTGGTCACGTGTACCTCTTTGCAGCCTTTTGCAGAGAGGTTTTTTTATGCAGAAAAACGGGGGAATAGACATGACACAAAAAAATATAGTAATGGATGTAAATGAAATACCAAAGGGAAGTCAATGGATACTATTAAGCATACAGCATTTGTTCGCTATGTTCGGTGCGACAATTTTAGTTCCATTTCTTACTGATTTATCGCCTGCTGTAGCATTGGTTTCAAGCGGAACTGGAACACTGGCATATCTCTTCATTACAAGAGGGAAAATTCCAGCATATTTAGGTTCCAGCTTTGCATTTATTGCACCGATTATAGCTGCGAGTGCTAGTGAAGGAGCAGCCGGTGCAATGGTTGGTGGGTTTTTAGCAGGAATTGTCTACGGGTTAGTAGCCTTATTGATCACTTTTTTGGGTACAGATTGGCTTATGCGCCTTTTGCCTCCTATTGTGGTTGGGCCAGTAATTATGGTGATTGGTTTAGGTTTGGCGCCAACTGCCGTTGATATGGCAATGTATGATAATGAGATATATAGTAGCACGTTTATGTTAGTAGCTTTAGTAACTCTTATTATTACGATTATCGCTACTATTTTCTTTAAAGGATTTTTGGCACTCATTCCCATACTCATAGGTATTGTTAGTGGGTATTTATTTGCACTGTTTCAAGGAATCGTTGATACATCCCAGATAAAAGCTGAATGGGCAGAAATAGCAAATATAGGTTCAGTTGGAGATTTTTTGGGGGCAATTTTTCAAATGCCAGACTTTATTATACCTTTTGTTGACTATGCACCTTTAGAAATTATAAATCTACAAATTATTTTTATCATGGTTCCTATCGCACTTGTGACAGTTGCGGAGCATATTGGGGATCAGATGGTTTTATCAAAAATTGCTGGACGCAATTTTCTCAAAGATCCTGGGTTGAATCGATCTCTATTTGGAGACGGCGTTGCGACCTTATTTGCATCCATGATAGGTGCGCCACCAAACACCACATATGGAGAAAATATAGGCGTCTTATCCATTACACGAGTGTTTAGTGTGTTTGTTATCGGGGGAGCGGCAGTGCTCGCAATATTGTTTGGGTTTATTGGAATCATTACAGCCACCATAAATTCAATTCCAACTCCAGTTATGGGGGGAGTCTCCATTCTCTTATTTGGAATTATTGCATCAAATGGATTACGTATGCTTACTGATAATCAACTCGACTTAAGTGATAAGCGTAATCTGGTTATTTCATCTGTCATCTTAGTAATCGGTGTTGGTGGAGCATTTATCGAGCTGTCAGAAGGTGTGGAAATTGCAGGGATGGCTTTATCGGCAATAATAGGCGTTATTCTTAATCTAATATTGCCAGGTAAGGAAAGTGGACATGGTAAAGGGGCGCTGTTTGAAGAATCGGATTAATTTTTCAAAATTGAAAGAAGCTACTTGAATAATCGGGAGGTAATGATGCGACATTTTATATCGGTTAATCAATTAAGTGAAGAGGAAATCGTGAATATTTTAAAAACAGCTGACTGGTATTGTAATACGGGTTATAAATTAAAACAACAGCTCTTCGTGGCAAACTTGTTTTTCGAACCGAGCACAAGAACAAAAACGAGTTTCATCGTAGCTCAAAGAAAAATGGGGATGGAGGTGTTGGACTTTCATACAGAAACCTCGAGCATACAAAAAGGGGAATCATTATATGATACTGCAAAAACGTTTGAGTCGATCGGTGCAAATTTATTGACTATTCGCCACCCATCAGATTGTTGGTTTGATAATCATTTAAAAGATATATCCATACCGATTATTAATGCGGGCGCAGGAAAAACGGAACATCCTACACAATGTTTATTGGATCTGTTAACGATTTACCAGGAATTTCAAACGTTCAAAGATTTGAAAATTGTTATTGCAGGTGATATAAAACATAGTCGTGTTGCTCAATCAAATGCTTATGCGTTGAAAGCTTTAGGCGCAAATGTCTTCTTAAGTGCAGCCCCAGAATTTGAAGATAATTCCTTGGATTTTCCTTATCTTTCCATGGATGATGCTGTGAATACGTGTGATGTGGTTATGCTTTTACGTATTCAACATGAACGTCATGATGAGAAATCGAGGACAATGAATGATTACTTGAACAATTACGGGTTAAGCAAGGAACGGGAAAAGCAAATGAAAAATCATGCGATTATCCTTCACCCTGCTCCAATTAACAGAGGGGTAGAAATAGATTCAAGTTTAGTAGAGTGCGAACGTTCGAGAATATTTCAGCAAATGAAGAATGGTGTTTATATAAGAATGGCCATCATGACGAATATATTACAGGAATGGGGGATTATGAATGAAACTAGTATTGAAGAATGCGAAACGGCTATCATCAGCAAATGAGCTTAAAGCATGTGAAGTATTAATTGAAGGCAATAAAATCACACGAATTGCTGCTTCTGTTTCAGAGGAAGCTGCCGAAGTAATAGATTGTGGAGGAAACGTAATCGTACCTGGATTTATTGATGTACACATTCATTTACGTGAACCTGGTGGTGAACATAAAGAAACCATTGCTTCTGGAACGAAAGCTGCAGCACGTGGAGGTTTTACGACGGTTTGCGCAATGCCTAATACAAACCCTGTACCTGACAATAAGGAAACAGTGAAAGAACTTCTAGAAAAAATTAACCAAGATGCTCTCGTTCGGGTGCTTCCCTATGCCGCTATTACAAAAAAATTAAACGGGGAAGAACGAACCGATATAGCAGAACTTGCAAAAATGGGAGTATTTGCCTTTACAGACGACGGTGTGGGCATTCAAACAGCTGACACCATGTTACAAACAATGAAGCAAGCTGCAGCTAATGGGATGCCGGTTGTGGCACATTGTGAAGATAATTCAATTATTTATGGGGGAGTTGTTCACGATGGAAGGGTGAGTAAGGAACTCAATTTACCAGGAATACCTTCACTTAGTGAATCGGTTCAAATTGCTCGTGATGTTTTATTAGCTGAGGCAACCGGTTGTCATTACCATGTCTGTCATGTAAGTACAAAGGAATCGGTAAGAGTAATTCGCGATGCGAAAAAGGCTAATATTAATGTAACAGCAGAAGTTACCCCCCACCATCTGTTAATGAATGAGGATGATATTACGACAAATGATACAAATTTTAAAATGAACCCTCCATTACGAGCAAAAGAAGATCAAGAAGCGTTGTTGGAAGGATTACTGGATGGTACGCTAGATTTTATCGCTACAGATCACGCACCACATGCTGAAGAAGAAAAGGAAAAGGGATTTCTAAAAGCACCTTTTGGAATTGTAGGGCTTGAAACGGCTTTTTCACTTCTTTATACAAAACTTGTTAAAACAAATAAAATCACACTTAAACAATTAATAAATTATTTAACCATTAAGCCGTCAAATGTCTTTAATTTACCATACGGAACGTTAGAAGAAAACGCGTATGCAGACCTAACCGTACTAGATTTAGAAAAAGAAACAAAAATTGATAAAGAACGTTTTTACTCAAAAGGAAAAAACAGCCCATTTCATAATTGGGAAATTACAGGTTTACCAATTTTAACGGTTGCAGATGGAAGCATTGTATATAAGGAGGGTTTTGATGGCTAAACGACAATTGATTCTCGAAAACGGTACCGTATTTATTGGGGAAAGTTTCGGCAGTGAACAAATGACAACAGGAGAAGTTGTATTTCATACAGGAATGACAGGCTATCAAGAAGTAATTTCAGATCCATCTAATTGCGGTCACATTGTTATGATGACCTATCCACAGGTCGGGAATTATGGCATAAATCGAGATGACTTTGAAACGGTTACCCCCTTTATTCAAGGTTTAATTGTAAAAGAGGTATGTGATTATCCATCAAATTTCCGGAGTGAAGAAAGCTTAGATCGTTATTTAAAAGAAAACGGTATACCAGGAATTTCTGGAATTGACACGAGAAAACTGACAAAGATTATTCGTAAGCATGGAACAATGAAAGCGACGATTCAAACAGTGGACGAATCTGCTCCTGTGATTCTAGAGGAGCTGAAAAGCATACCCTTACAAACAAATCACGTTCAACAAACATCAACCACCAAACCATATGTTGTACCAGGCCGTGGGATGCGGATAGCTTTGGTTGATTTTGGAATGAAACATGGTATATTACGTGAACTGACGAAGCGCGACTGTCATATCACCGTCGTTCCATATAACTATAGTGTAGAAAAAATTTTACGATTAAATCCGGATGGGATTATGCTGACGAATGGCCCTGGAGATCCAAAAAATGTACAAGAAGCGATTGAAATGATTAGAAATGTTCTTGGTAAAATCCCGGTTTTTGGAATTTGTTTAGGCCATCAGTTGTTAGCATTGGCATGTGAGGCTGATACCGAGAAGATGAAGTTTGGGCATAGAGGTTCGAATCATCCAGTTAAAGATCTTCAAACAGCTAAAACCTATATGACATCGCAAAATCATAGCTATGTTGTAAGAGAAGATTCCCTTGCAAATACAGATTTACAAGTAACCCAACTAGCTTTGAATGATAATACGGTTGAAGGTATAAAACATGTGATTTATCCAGCTTTTTCTGTACAGTATTACCCGGAAAGTTCACCTGGACCAGAGGATTCAGATCATTTATTTGATGATTTTATCCAAATGATTAAACATAATCAGCTTAAAAAGGAGGGGTCATATGCCTAGAAATACAGCTATTCAAAAAATACTTGTCATTGGTTCAGGACCGATTGTTATCGGTCAAGCAGCTGAATTTGATTATTCAGGTACGCAAGGGTGTCAGGCATTAAGAGAAGAAGGGTATACGGTGATTCTAGCAAACTCGAATCCTGCAACGATTATGACGGATCATACCGTAGCAGATAAGGTCTATATGGAACCACTCACGATTGAATTTTTAACGAAGATCATTCGTAAGGAACAACCGGACGCAATCTTGCCAACGCTTGGTGGTCAAACAGGACTTAATTTAGCCATTTCACTTGAGGAATCTGGGATTTTAGCAGATTATGGAGTGGACCTATTAGGTACGTCATTAGAGTCCATTCAAAAGGCAGAGGATCGTGAGAAATTCAGAGATTTAATGCTGGAATTGAATGAACCTGTACCTGAGAGTGAAATTGTAAGTTCAGTCGAAGTGGCATGTGATTTTGCTAAAAAGATTGGATTTCCCTTAATTGTTCGGCCAGCCTATACACTTGCAGGAACGGGTGGGGGCATGTGCTATAACGAGGAAGAATTGATAGAAACGACGCGTAATGGTCTGGCTTTGTCCCCGGTAAATCAATGCTTAATTGAGAAGAACATCGCAGGGTTAAAGGAAATAGAGTATGAAGTAATGCGCGATAAGAATGACCAAGCAATCGTTGTATGTAATATGGAAAATATTGATCCAGTAGGAATTCATACAGGAGATTCAATCGTTGTAGCACCTTCTCAAACATTAAGTGACAGGGAATACCAGATGCTTCGAAACGCTTCGTTAAAGATTATTCGTGCGCTAGGAATTGAGGGTGGGTGTAATGTGCAACTAGCGCTTGATCCTAATAGCTTCGAGTACTACATCATAGAAGTTAACCCGAGGGTGAGCAGGTCATCAGCATTGGCGTCTAAAGCAACAGGCTATCCGATTGCTAAAATCGCAGCAAAAATAGCGGTTGGTTTAACCTTGGATGAGATTATTAATCCAATAACAGGAACAACATATGCAATTTTCGAACCAGCGCTTGACTACGTTGTTACAAAGATTCCACGTTTTCCATTTGACAAGTTTATAACGGGTGATCGCTATCTGGGAACCCAGATGAAAGCAACGGGAGAAGTTATGGCAATTGGTAGAAGCTTTGAAGAATCGTTATTAAAAGGAATTCGGTCACTGGATATTAACGCAGAAGAGCTTTGGTTACCTAATTTAGTAAGTTTAACGAATGAAGAAATCACATCACGTTTGAAAAAAGCGGACGATGAGCGGATATTTGTTCTAGCAGAAGGATTACGTAGAGGGATGACAGTCGATGAAATTTTTCAGTTAACGAAAATAGATCGCTTTTTCTTAGTGAAATTGAACAAACTTATTCGAATAGAAAAGGAATTAATTGCGAATAAAAATTCAAAACAGGTATTATCGAAAGCCAAAAGACTAGGAATTTCCGATACACAAATTGGCCGATTGTGGGATGTTTCTGTTGATGCCATTTACGACCGACGGCATTCAGAAGAGATAAAACCAGTATATAAAATGGTGGATACTTGTGCAGCTGAATTTGAATCACAAACACCATATTTTTACAGTACTTATGAGGAAGAGAATGAGTCAATTAAATCGGATCGAAATAAAATTCTTGTACTGGGATCTGGTCCAATTCGAATCGGTCAGGGTATTGAATTTGATTATGCAACCGTCCATTCCGTTTTAGCAATACAAGAAATGGGCTATGAATCTATTATTATGAATAACAATCCAGAAACCGTTTCAACGGACTTCAGTATTTCTGACAAGCTTTATTTTGAACCTTTAACGTTGGAAGATGTAATGAATGTTATTGATTTAGAACAGCCAGAAGGAGTTGTTGTTCAATTTGGTGGGCAAACTGCAATTAATCTAGCTGCAGGACTTGAACGTCGTGGTGTAAAGATTTTAGGAACGAATCTAGAAGCAATCGATCGTGCAGAAGATAGAGATAAATTTGAACTGCTATTGGATGATCTGGATTTGTTACGTCCAAAAGGGAAAACTGTTCTCAAACTTGATCAGGCGATTGAAGTAGCGAATTCAATCGGTTATCCCGTATTAGTTCGTCCATCTTATGTGATTGGCGGTAGCAGAATGGAAATTGTATACGATGATGAAGAGTTGCAGGCATATTTAGCGAAATCCAGTAATATAAAGAGTGAATATCCTATACTAATTGACAAATACATTACAGGTATTGAAATAGAAGTGGATGCAATAAGTGACGGAGAAACCGTTATTGTCCCAGGAATTATGGAGCATATTGAGCGTTCCGGTGTACACTCAGGAGATTCTATTGCAGTCTATCCGCCGCAACGAATTATGGAGCCAGTTAAACAGAAATGCATGGATGCAGCAGCACGTATTGCTCGAAAATTACAGGTTAAAGGATTAATCAATATTCAATTCATTATTCAAAATGATGATGTTTATGTACTTGAAGTGAATCCTCGTGCAAGTAGGACAATCCCCTTTTTAAGTAAAATAACCGGCGTAACGATGGCTAACATTGCTACGAAATGCATTTTAGGAACGCGGCTGGCTGATTTGGGGTACGAGACAGGAGTTTTACCAGAAGATGATAATATATCTGTAAAAGTTCCTGTATTTTCATTTGAAAAATTACGAAGCGTGGATACGATACTTGGACCGGAAATGAAATCAACTGGTGAGGTCATTGGATACGACAAGACTTTGGAGAAGGCTTTATATAAAGGTTTGGTAGCGTCTGGCCTTTCCGTGCCACAAGAAGGTGCTGTATTACTAACCGTTGCAGACAAAGATAAGCAGGAAGCACTGGGAATAGCACGCCGCTTTCATGAGTTAAGTTTTCAATTATATGCAACAAAAGGGACAGCAGCTTTAATAAAGAAAGAAGGTATTTCGGTAACGGAAGTAGCGAAGATTGGATCAAAGGAGCCAAATGTTCTATCTATAATTGAAAATGGTCATGTTCAATTTGTTGTGAATACACTTACTTCAGGAAAACAACCGCGTTCTGATGGTTTCATGATTCGTCGGGAATCGGTGGAGCATGGAATTGCTTGCCTAACAAGTTTAGATACAGCAAATGCTATCCTGAATGTAATTGACTCCACTACTTTTAATGCGATACCAATGACAAACAAAGAGGCTGTTGTATGATGCGAAAAGAGAAACTGCATATTCTATCGTCGAAACAGGTTGCACTGGATACGGTCGAAATGGTATTGGAAAACACTTATATTAGTAAAACAGCAGTCCCGGGACAATTTTTGCACGTGAGTGTGGAAGGACACTCATTACGTAGACCTATATCCATTGCAGATATAGATATGGAAAACGAAACGATTACCATTTTGTTCAAAATCATCGGTTCCGGGACAAAACAGCTGGCAACCTACCAGAGAGGGATGAAGATTGATGTATTAGGGCCAAGCGGGAATGGATTTAATTTAGAAATTAGAGCAGATTCAACGATATTATTAATAGGTGGAGGTATTGGCGTCCCGCCCCTTTATTATCTCGGAAAAACATTGGCAAAAAACCATATCAAACTCATCTCCATTCTAGGTTATCAAACAGCTCAACATGTCTTTTATGAACAACGATTCCAAGAAATTGGTGAAACTCATATTGTGACAAACGATGGCACCCATGGTAAAAAAGGATTGGTGACGGATGTTCTGGATACGTTTGATTTTGACCGTTATTATGCTTGTGGACCAGTACCAATGCTGCAGGCGATTACGGCTAAACTGGAACATCAACCAGGGTTTATTTCGCTAGAGGAACGGATGGGATGTGGGGTTGGTGCATGCTTCGCTTGTGTCATACCCACAGATACTCCTGATGGTTATAAAAAAATCTGCAAAGATGGACCTGTTTTTAATGCTCAGGAGGTGAGTTTATGAAAAATTTGGCAATGGATTTACCTGGATTAAATTTAAAAAATCCAATCATGCCTGCCTCTGGTTGTTTTGGTTTTGGACGTGAATATAGTGAATTTTACGATTTAGGTGAATTAGGTGCAGTTATCATGAAGGCTGCAACAGGGAGTGAGCGTTTTGGTAATAACACACCACGTGTTGCTGAAACTTCTTCGGGTATGTTGAACGCAATTGGTCTACAAAATCCAGGTGTCGAGAAGATCATCGAAACCGAGGTGCCTTTTCTGGAAAGTTTTAATGTTCCAATTATCGCTAATGTAGCTGGAAGTACAGTAGAGGAATACATTGCGGTAGCTGAAACGTTTAACCAAACAGATAAGGTGAATGCGCTGGAATTAAATATATCCTGTCCAAATGTAAAAGAAGGCGGCATCCAATTT
Source organism: Virgibacillus natechei (assembly GCF_026013645.1). NCBI lineage: Bacteria > Bacillati > Bacillota > Bacilli > Caryophanales > Bacillaceae > Virgibacillus > Virgibacillus natechei. The sequence goes on from NZ_CP110224.1 coordinate 1,668,555, forward strand.
GGTACAGATCCTGATATGGCAGCAAATGTAACAAGGCTAGTTAAGCAAGTGAGCAACCTGCCTGTTTATGTCAAGCTTTCACCCAATGTATCGGATATAGTGGCAATGGCAAAAGCGGTAGAAGTGGCAGGAGCAGATGGATTATCTATGATTAATACACTGTCGGGAATGCAAATTCATTTGCCAAGCAAACGTCCCTTATTAGCAAATAAAACAGGTGGACTATCTGGAGCTGCAATTAAACCAGTTGCGATTCGTATGATATATGAGGTTAAACAACAGGTTTCTATTCCCATTATAGGCATGGGAGGTATTACAAGTGCAGAGGATGTTCTGGAATTTCTTTTAGCAGGTGCGAGTGCCGTCGCAGTAGGGACAGCTAATTTTCATAATCCGTTTATTTGCCCAGAATTAATAGAAGCATTGCCTGAGGTACTTTATAAATACGGATTTTCTTCAGTTGAGGCTGCAATTGGAAAGGGGGTCCCTTCCTATGGATAAATCTATCTATCTAGCACTTGATTTTCCTGATTGGCATGAAACCAAGCAATTCCTGGAAGTAAATAACCTACAGGGTATTCCTGTGAAAGTAGGGATGGAGTTATTTTACCGAGAAGGCGCACATGTGATAGAGAAGTTAAAGGAAAATAATCATCCGATCTTTCTCGATTTAAAATTACATGATATTCCAACAACGATAATGAAGGCCATGAAAAATATTGCAAAACTTGAAGTTGATATGGTTAATGTTCATGCAAGTGGTGGAAGTGAGATGATAAAACGAGCAAAAGAGGGACTAGATATCGGATCTCATGCTAACTATCAAACGAAGCTTATTGCGGTAACAATACTGACTTCTATGGACAATGAAACGATGCATAACGAACTTCTATTGCCAGGAAAACTTGAAGAAAATGCATGGCACTTCGCTCGTATTGCCAAACAGAGCGGAGCAGATGGCGTTGTATGCTCTGTACATGAAGCAATGAAAATGAAAAAAGAATTTGGTAGATCCTTCTTAACTGTAACACCCGGTATACGGTTAGAAGAATCAAGCACAGATGACCAGAAACGAATTGCAACGCCTGGGTTTGCACGAGGAAATGGTGCTGATGTACTTGTGATTGGCAGAAGTGTTACGAACGCAGCTGAACCAAATCGTGCATATAATCAAGTAGTGAAGGAGTGGGGAAATGGCGGTTAGTCATGAATTAGCAAGAGATTTATTAGCTATTGAAGCCGTGAAAATTAATACGAAATCGTATTTCACTTGGACTTCAGGAATGAAATCACCAATCTATTGTGATAACAGGTTAACGATGTCACACCCAGAGATTCGCAGGAAAATCTCTAAATATTTCGCTCAACTCATTGAAAATATGGAAGAAAAACCGGATGTGATTGCAGGTTGTGCCACTGCGGGAATTCCTCATGCAGCTTGGCTTGCTGATACGTTAAATCTACCAATGGTTTACGTTCGTTCCACACCAAAAGGGCATGGAAAAGAAAATCAAATTGAGGGTACATTTGAAAAAGGACAAAAGGTACTTGTGATTGAAGACCTTATTTCTACTGGTAGCTCATCCATAGAAGCAGCCAAAGCATTACGAAATGAAGGTGGAGAAGTGATCGGAGTATTAGCGATCTTCACGTATGGATTACAAACATCCATTCAACAATTTTCTGCTGAAAATCTATCATTTCAAACAATTACTAGCTTTGACCAATTAATAGATGCTTTAGTCAAAGATGCTAAAATAGAAAAAGAAGAAGAAAGTGAATTATTATCCTGGCGTAATAATCTATAAAAAGAAATGATCTTTTCGTAAGTATTGTTTCCTTTTAAAACGTCGCAGTGGATATAAAAGACGACGCAGTGACAATTCCCTTGAGAAGTCTCTCGTTCTAATGATGGTTGGGTGCTTCGATTCGCTCCGGAAACACATTTCGCTTTCCGCGGGCGGCTGGTGAGCCTCCTCGTGCTAGCGCACTGCGGGGTCTCACCGAGGCCTTCCCTCCCGCAGGAGTCTTCATGTGTTTCCTCCGCTGATAAGATGCTTTTCAACTTCATCAAAATTGCTTAATTATATAATAAATATAGCCATGCACTCTTATGAAGGTTGATTGGAGCGGAGTACAGTCGACTCCTGCGGGAACAGCACGGGTCTGAAGACCCCGCAGCAGTGGTTTCCTGCGAGGAGGCTGAAGCCGTGCCCGCGGAAAGCGATTGTACGCAGCGGAAATCAACCTGGTAGTTACGTTGTCTTCTATAGATTTTGCGTCAAAAACAACAATTCTTTTTGGTGGGACGAGTAAACGTAGTCCCAACCTTTTAGAAAACAGCCAAAAGGAAATGATCACTAGTGGTCATTTCTTTTGGCATAAGACCATCCATTCATCAATAGTAAATGATTGAATAACTTCATTCACAATCTTTATTTGATAATACCTTTGTATTTCTTCTGATGCATTTTGTATAAAGCTGTTAACTCGATCCATATCTTCTTTGCTGTCTAATGTTCTATTTATCCAGTCTTCATAGATTAATGTTTTTTTCTTTACTTGTTGGTCTTGGATGGATAAATTATATTTGGTCAATAGTTGTCTCCACTCAGAAACCTTCAAAGATCTATTATGACTGTAATCACGCATTTTCTCTAATGAATTATAGAAGTGGTCATGTTCCATTCTTTCAGAAGCTATATTATCTATAAGCAAGAATTTTCCATTCGTTTTTAAAACCCGCTGCACCTCACTGATGAATTTTTCTGGATTAGGAAAATGATGTGCTGCTATTCTACAAGTTACAATATCAAAGGAATGGTTCAGGAAAGGTAAATCTTCTGCATCTGCAATGACGTAGTCAATATTTGTAATAGGTGATAAATGTGAAGCAGTATTTTCTAGCATTTCCGCGGTAATGTCAGTAGCGACAATTTTGTTCACTGATGGTGCAAGTTGTTTCGCTACATGTCCACCACCTGTTGCTACATCAAGAGCAACCATGTGTGATTGTGGTTTCAACCACTTTGTTACTAAAGGTAGATCACTTCCTTTAGAATGCGTACTACTTGTAACATATGACTGTTTGTTTTTTGAGAACACTTGTTTCACTTCTTTCTTTTTCATAGAGCGGCCTCTTTTCATATAGGAATTTCTTATATTTATTATAAGCTAATTAATGCAATAAGTAAAATAATGGTATATAATTAAAAGTGATAAATAAATATTATCAGTGTAAGGGGATTGTAAGATGAAAATTGAGGATTATGCGTTATTATTAAGCTTAAATAAGATAGGAACGATTCGTGGTACAGCCAAATCAATTTTAATATCACAACCTGCTGTAACTCAACGTCTCAAATATATAGAAGATTATTTTGGCCAGGCTATCTTTATTCGCACACCAAAAAGACTAGTGTTAACACCAAGCGGGGAAATGATCTTAAGTCATGCTGCTTTGGTGATTGATCAAGAGCAAAAAATAAAAAATGCACTTGCTGAATCGAGTAAAGAAGTTCAAGGAACATTATCAATTGCTTGTTCTTCCCTTATTAGCCAGCGTTTTTTACCGGCAATTCTGGGTGAATTTAACACTAAATTTCCTAAAGTTGCTATCGACCTTGTAACAGGTATTAGTGAAGATATCAAACGCGACCATAGGAACTATCATGTTTGTATTATTCGTGGTGAAAAATTGAAAGAGACGACATGTGTACGATTGTTTGATGATCCATTATTTATTTTTGATACGGAGCCATTTCCGGAAAATAAAATGAAAAAACGTCCATTAATTTCCTTTAGCAGTGATGATAGTATGCATGAGCTTGTAGATAATTGGCTTTATCATCATCAAGGTGAAATTCAACCACTTCGAACAATCACAGTTGATCAGATTGAAACCTGTAAGCAATTTATGAAACAAGGATTAGGTATGGCGGTATTACCCGAAAGTGTTTCCGATTCAATGAAAGACGAATACCCGCATGTTCCGCTTAAGCTGAACGGTGAAGCAGTAACGAGAGATACATGGGTTTGCTATCAGGAAGGGGCGCGGAGATTACCTCAAGTTGATCAATTTATAAATGCGTTAACAACGAGGTCATTCCTATAAGAAGGTTTTTAAAAGTCCAGTAAAGCTGACGTGTTGAGTTTCTTTGCTTGTTTGATAATTAAACCAGTTTGTTAGTGTGATGGATGTTTAAATCTCTCTTAGTTGAGGAATAGTTATGTAAACATACTTAAAAGGAGTGTTACTGTAAATGAGTGAAATTATATTTACGTCACAAGCAACTGCTAAAAATGGAAGAGATGGTCACGTTAAATCTGATGATGAGTTAATTGATCTAAATCTAGTTAATCCAGCAGCTAATAAAGATGCTAAAGGATCCAATCCGGAGCAGCTGTTTGCAGCAGGGTATGCTGCTTGCTATGATGGGGCATTAAATTTAGTAGCAAGTCAACAGAAGAAAAAAATTGAATCTGAAACGAACGCTGAAGTGAGCTTTATGAAGGATTCAGCAGATGGTGGAAACAAGATAGCTGTTACACTAAACATTAAAATGGAGGGCGTTAGTCTCGAAGAAGCAGAAGAATTAGCGGAATCTGCACATCAGGTTTGCCCCTATTCCAAAGCAACAAGAGGTAATATTGACGTAACATTAAATCCAAAAGTAGTTTAATACAAAAAGAAGGCGTCCATTAAAATCGGACGTCTTCTTTTTAATTTTTAGAATCGATATAACTTCGCCCAAATGTGTGTGTTATTTTTTCTTTAATGCATCAATTACGTTTTTATGTGGTGTGACGAATAGTGTTTTCTGGCTATCATACGTTACATACCCAGGCTTTGCCCCACTTGGCTTTTTTACATGTCGTATTTTTGTATAGTCTACAGGCACGGTGGAAGAGTCCTGCGATTTACTGAAATAGGCTGCTATTTGGGCTGCTTCGATTAATGTATCTTCAGTAGGTTCCTCCGAACGAATAACCACATGTGAACCTGGTATATCTTTGGTGTGAAGCCATACATCGTTTCTATTTGCCAGTTTGCTTGTTACATATTCATTTTGTTTATTATTTTTTCCAACTAGAATCAATGTACCATCTGTTGCCGTGTATTCTTCTGGTACTGGTTTTTTTGGCTTATTTTTATGTTTCTTTTGTTTTGATTGTTTCTTTAAATAGCCACCTTCACGCAGCTCTTCGCGAATTTCTTCTATATCGGTAACACTAGCAACATCTATTTGTTGTAGTAGTTGGTCAAGATAAATGAATTCCTCCTCTGTTTTAATGACTTCTTTTTCAATTACTTCTTTGGACTTTTTCAGTTTTTGATACGTTTTGAAATAGGCTTGTGCATTTTCACTTGGTGATTTATTAGGGTTTAACTCAATAGTTCGTTCATTTTGTGCTGGATCATAATAATCGGTCACTGAAACAATTGTATCTCCCTGTGTAACAAGGTGCATATGTGCTGTTAGGAGTTCCCCCATTTTTTGATGCTGCTTGGCGCCTTCAGCCTTTTTTATTGTTTGTTTATGCTTTTTCATTTTTCTGTTGTTCTTATCTTTTTCATTTTTAATAAAACGGTATAAGTCTTTGGCTTGTTGTTTGACCCGGTCTCGTTCTGCTTTACCTGAATAAAATTGATCCAACATCTTATTCGTTGCTGAAAAGGATTCTTTTTCCCCATCAAAAGAAGTAATCGGAAGTACGTGAAAGTCTTCTTTTTTATTACGGTAAATGGTAGGTGAGTAGTTATTCTTTTGTATTTGCTCCTGAACCTCCAAAAACTTCTCCATGTAGACTTGTGCTGTACCCAAATTCGCGCGACTGACGATCTCTCTGGCGATAACTGGTGAAAAGCCGACCAATTCAGTGACCATTTGTGCATCTAATTTTCCTGCATTAAAATCAAGTCTTTTAATATATTTTTCTCCGCTGATTTCTAAAGGGTTTAGTTTCTCCTGCATAGGTGGCAGTTTATATTTCTGACCTGGCTGAATGATTCGATGTCGATTTTGCGCCAGAGAAACATGTTTCAAACTATCGATAATATGTCCTTTATCCTTATCGATTAACATAACATTACTATGTTTTCCCATTAACTCTATAAGTAGTTCTTTATAGGCAATATCACCAATTTCATTTCTGGTTTTAATAGAAAATGTAATGATGCGTTCCATTCCATATTGTTCAATCTTTTCAATTGCTGCACCAGATAAATGCTTTCTTAGAACCATACAAAACATAGGTGGTTCCTTAGGGTTGGTATAGGAATCTTCTGTAACATGTATACGAGCATAGGTCGGATGGATGGAAAATAATAAAGTATGGTTTTTCCCTTGGCTCCGAACAGTAAAAACAAGCTCTGTTTCTGTAGGTTGATAAATTTTTGTTATTTTTCCTGGAATTATTTCTTCTTTTAATTCTTCTGTTACTGCTCGAGTAACAATACCGTCAAATGGCATATGCTTTACCTCCCGCTTTAATAGGATTTGTCCATTTACACATTCGTTTACATTGGTCGAAATTCCTGGTCATAATACACACATAATATACAAGCAATACACAAACATGTATTCTATATTAAGTCAATCGCTTTTTTCAACTCATCGATATTTTTATGCGTATAAACTTTATCAGTAATCCCTTGCGAAGCATGTCCCATAATTTTCTTTATCGAAATTTTATTCGCGCCCGCATTATCCATCAAAGACGCAAATGTGTGCCTGCAATCATGAGGCTTATGATTCATTTCTAAATCTTCCATCAGCGGCTTCCACCTATCCCTGTTATAAGTTTCGTAACTCATTTGAGTACCAATGCTATTTGTTATCAAATATTTATTTTCTTTGTTCATCCTTCTTTTTATAAAAGGGAGGATTTTTTTATTGATGGGGACCACTCTATCTTTACCAGCTTCTGTTTTATTCCGCCGCGCATTACCCTTTCGTTGATATCAATGTTAGCATTTTCTATTGTAACTAATTCGCCAGGTCGTAATCCAGTATAAATCATTATTAGAGCAGTATCTATAATACACAAATGTTTAAAAACGCAGAAAAAATAAGCAAAGCTATTGACATTTTGATGAAGGTAACGGAAGATTTAGAAGAATAAGAAAGGAAAGAACAGATGGTGAATGTGATACATGATCTGTCTGTTGCACACCAGGGTGTGTTAGGAGATTTGAAAACAAATAGGGGGTCTATTGGTTGAAGAAATTAATTTTACTAGTAACAGCACTAATATTTTTAGTTGGGTGCAGTGAAGCAACTGCCGAAGTAGAAGGGGAAGCAGTGAATTACGAAAACTTGAAAAGCATGAACGAGGAAGCAAAGGAAGAATTGAGTGAGTTGGGTGAACAAATAGAGGGAGCGGAAAATGATTTATCTTCTATTCGATCAGAACTCAATAATGAAGAATCAGAATTTGAAGCCCTAATAAAATTAGCCGAAAATCAAGAAGAAGTAGAGGAAGAGGTTAGTGAAGCTGAGTCTACTCTTGAAAACCTGCAAGAAGACATTGAATCTGCTGAAGATGAACTAGAAGAACTAGAAGGATCTGTTGTCGAAAAAAAAGAAGAACCAACTACGATAAGCGCTGGTCACTACATCGTGGGTGAAGATATTCCTGCAGGAAGGTATGTAGCAGAATCAAGCGGCGGTGGCGGTAATTTTTCCTCCCATAACACAAGCGATCGTTTAAACTTTAGCACGATTCTCGGTGATGGAGAAAGAAGGGAAAGCGAGTATGTGTTTTGGGCGGAGTCAGGAGATCAGCTAAAATTAGGAGTTTCTATAAATTTTACGGAGATTGAGTAAAGAGAAGGGGAATAATCCCTTCTCTTTTTGTTTGTACTTCTTTCAAATCGCTGTAAATAGTCACACATAATATACGTGCAATACACAAATGACCATTTAAAGCCTTGATATATGGGTGTTCCTGTTACTGCTCGAGTAACAATACCGTCAAATGGCATGCAATCACCTCATACGTAATTATAGCATTTTTTGGGACAGGTCTGCATAGATATTCTTAAAGTGGTTGTAATTGATGTGATTAATCAAAAGCATGTCGGGGCAAATATGGAGGAGTGCAGGATGAAATGGTATCAATTAGATGTAGACCGTGTCGAACAAAAGTTACACGTGACAGCGAATAGAGGACTTACTTCTAAACAAGTTGAACAACGTAGAAAACAGTACGGTGCTAATGTATTGGAAGGACAAAAAAATACATCAAAGTGGCTGATATTTTTAAAGCAATTCCAGGATTTTATGGTGTTGGTATTGCTTGCAGCAACATTAATTGCCGGATTGCTAGGTGAATTTATTGATGCAACAGCCATTATGGTTATTGTACTGGTTAACGGTTTTATAGGGTACTTTCAAGAACAAAAAGCAGAAAAGTCGCTGGACAAGTTAAAGGAATTATCGGCCCCTGTGGCAAATGTACTTCGAAATGAAGAGTGGGGTAAAGTTAACTCGAGAGATATTGTTGTTGGCGATATCATAAAAATAAATAGTGGGGATCGCATCCCTGCAGATATTCGGATCGTTCAATCCAACAGTATGGAAACAGAAGAATCAGCATTAACTGGAGAATCACTTCCTGTTATGAAACATGCTACTGCTATTGTGAAAAACAGTTTAGAGGCACAGGACCAAGTTAACATGGGATTTATGGGTACAATGGTTACAAGAGGTTCTGGAATAGGTATTGTTGTCGGCACTGGTATGGAATCGGTAATGGGACAAATTGCATCATTAATGGTTAATACGAAAAAAATAATTACGCCACTGGAACAAAGACTCGCTGAGTTGGGCAAAATTTTAATAATTCTTTCTTTAGGGTTAACCGCATTAGTTGTTGGTCTAGGGGTCGTTCAAGGACAACCTGTGTATGATATGTTTTTAGCAGGGGTCTCTTTAGCAGTAGCTGCGATTCCTGAGGGATTGCCAGCTATCGTCACAGTCGCTCTCTCATTAGGTGTTCAGCGAATGATTAGGAAAAAAGCGATTGTGCGTAAGTTATCTGCAGTCGAGACACTAGGATCTGCCTCCGTTATTTGTTCAGATAAAACAGGAACCATGACAGAAAATCAAATGACAGTGAAGGAAGTTTACCTAAATGGTGAACATATTTATGTCACAGGTGATGGATATGATATACGGGGAGAGTATTTTTTAAATAAAAATAAACTTGACGACGATTTTCCCAATTTAAAATCTATGCTTTTATATGGAATGCTTTGTAACAATGCATCTTTACAAGTGAAAAAAGGGAAATACAATGTTGATGGAGACCCTACCGATGGTGCGCTTTTAGTAGCTGCAAGAAAATTAGGTTTAACGGTAATGCTTGGCGAGAAATATAAGGTCATTAAAGAAATCCCTTTTGATTCAGACAGAAAGCGAATGAGTGTCATTATAGAAGATGAAAAAGGCAGGCGTTTTTTAATAACAAAAGGAGCACCAGATATAATGCTACCTAGATCCACATTTTATGTAGATAAAACAGGTAAGCGTGTTATGACGACGACCGATAAAAATAATATTGATTTATCGGTAGGTCAGATGGCAGAAAAAGCACTACGAACAATAGCGATAGGCGTAAAACCCCTATCTAAAGATGATTCGATAGATACAGCCTTTTTAGAAAAAGATCTTACATTTATCGGGTTATATGGAATGATTGACCCTCCTAGAAAAGAAGTGAAATCAGCAATTGAAGAATGTAGACAGGCTGGAATAAAAACAGTCATGATTACTGGTGATCATGTCAAAACAGCTCGCGCTATCGCACAGAATTTAAAGCTATTGCCAGAAGACGGAAAAGTATTAGAGGGCTACCAATTAAATCAAATGTCTGTAGACGATTTGGAAAGTGTAATTGATGATACGTATGTATTTGCAAGGGTGAGCCCTGAGCATAAATTGAAAATTGTTAAAGCATTCCAGAAAAAAGGGCATATCGTTGCCATGACTGGTGATGGAGTAAATGATGCTCCAGCAATAAAGGCCAGTAATATCGGAATCAGTATGGGCATAAATGGTACGGATGTAACAAAGGAAGCTTCTTCTTTGGTTTTAATGGATGATAATTTTGCCACAATAAAATCGGCTATTCAAGAAGGAAGAAACATTTATGAAAACATACGTAAATTTATTAGGTACTTGCTGGCATCAAACGTTGGTGAAATCTTGGTAATGTTATTTGCAATGCTGTTAGCACTACCACTGCCGCTCGTACCCGTACAAATTCTCTGGATTAATTTAATAACAGACGGACTACCTGCCATGGCACTCGGTATGGATAAATCAGAATATGATGTGATGAAAAGAAATCCGAGAAATCCCCGGGAAGGTGTATTTGCTAGGGGGATGGGCTATAAAATTATTAGCCGGGGAATTATGATTGGTCTCGTAACGCTAATTGCCTTCATGCTGACCTATCAAAATAACCCTGATAACCTTATTTATGGACAAACAATCGCTTTTACAACATTAGTAGTCGCTCAATTGATACATGTATTCGACTGTCGAAGTGAGAAGTCAGTATTTTCTAGAAACCCTTTTGAAAATATATATCTACTACTAGCAGTATTATCTTCATTGCTTTTGTTACTCGTTGTTATTTATTGGGAACCGCTTCAGCCCATTTTTCATACAACGGCTTTAAGCTTAAGAGATTGGATGTTTATCATTGGATTTGCTGCTATACCTACTGTTTTGTTTGGTTATACAAAAAAATAATAAAAACAACCCGAACTGATGGATTTATAAAAGAATTCTCGGTTCGGGTTTTCATTTTAGCCAAATCAGCGTTATAATTATGAGGGATGTGGTAATGATGACAATTAGTATGACTGGATATGGACGAAGTGTATTAAATGTAGAGGATAAAACAATAGTAGTTGAAATTAGAACAGTGAATCATCGTTATTTAGATTTTACTGCAAAAATCCCTCGTACATTTCTGTTTTTGGAAGGTCAAATTAAAAAAATAATACAATCTTATTTTGGGCGTGGCAGAATAGAAGTGTTTGTTAGCATTGAAGGGGAAACCTTTCTTCAAAAGACGGTAAAGACTGATTGGGATTTAATGGATCAATATATGGATCAGCTTAGGATGGCGAAAAGCCGTTATGATTTAATAGGAGATATACCTGCAACGATTCTGACTTCTATTCCAGATCTAATAACCATTCAGGAGCCAGAGTATCAACCTGATGAATTACAAGCATTTATTTTAGAGTGTACGGAGCAATCGTGTAAACGAGTGCTGAAAATGAGAGAGGAAGAGGGTATCTTTTTAGATCATGATTTGCGCGAAAGAATACATATAGTTCGTACTATTATTTCGTCTTTGCAAACACATCGCGATCGAGTAAGTGAAGACTACAGAGAGCGAATTCAAGAACGCATCGAAAATCATCTTGATGATACGTTTAGTTTTGATCAGACTAGAATTCACCAGGAAATTGTCCTACTTGCAGAAAAGGGAGATATCACAGAAGAGATCGTACGTTTACTAAGTCATATAGAGCATTTTACGGATACTTTAAACCGTCCAGACCCGGTTGGAAGAACGTTGGATTTTATTACACAGGAAATGCATCGCGAAGCAAATACAATTGGTTCCAAATCTACAGATATTAAAATAAGTGAATTTACGGTATCATTAAAGAGAGAAATTGATAAAATGAAAGAACAACTGCAAAATATTGAATGAATAGAGGTTTTTGAACATGCACTAATAGTTTAGTTTTATCTATTCATAATAAATATGATAGAATGAGATAAATGTTTTGTTACTTAAGGGGGAGCAAAGTTGAGTTTACAATTGATTAACATTGGATTTGGTAATGTGGTGTCTGCGAATCGTGTCATATCGATTGTTTCACCAGAATCAGCACCAATTAAACGAATTGTTACGATAGCTAGAGATAATAATAAATTAGTTGATGCAACTTATGGCAGACGCACACGTGCGGTAATTGTAACGGATAGTGATCATGTTGTATTGTCTGCTGTTCAGCCTGAAACTGTAGGGCAACGAGTGTTAAGCCATGATGAGGTTTCAGATGATTAATTTTGACGGGCATTAGGAGGAAACGTTTTGACTGATGAGCAAGGAATTTTATTTATTCTTTCTGGACCATCTGGTGTTGGGAAAGGGACGGTACGAAAAGAGCTTTTTAATCAAATAACAGATTTGAAATATTCGATATCGATGACAACGAGAGATAGACGTACTGGTGAAATAAATGGTGTTGATTATTTTTATAAAACGAAACAGGAATTTGAACATTTAATCGAACAAAATCAGCTTTTGGAATATGCTCAATATGTTAATAATTATTACGGGACGCCAAGGGCATATGTAGAAGAAACATTGGCAGCAGGGCATGATGTTTTCCTGGAAATAGAAGTTCAAGGAGCTTTACAGGTTAAGGAAAATTTTCCAGAAGGTGTTTTTATTTTTCTTTTCCCGCCCAGTTTGGAGGAGTTAAAGAATCGAATCGTTGATCGAGGTACCGAATCAACCGATTTAGTATTAAATCGATTAAATGAAGCAAAGAATGAAATTAAACAAATGAACGCGTATGATTATGTTGTTGTCAATGATCAAGTGGATGTTGCAGTAACCAAAATTCAATCCATCATTCAAAGTGAACATTTAAAACGAGAAAGAATTGAGCAGCAATATAAAAAATTCTTGGAGGATGAAATATCATGATGTTAGAACCCTCGATCGATGAACTACAAAAGAAAATTAATTCAAAGTATACACTGGTAACGTTGGCTGCAAGACGTGCAAGACAAATGAGTGAAACGGGTGAATCATTAATTGAGAACCCAAAATCAAATCAATATGTTGGAATAGCTCTTGAAGAAATAATTGCAGAAGAACTAACTGTAAAAGAAGAAGAATAAAACCCAGATTACCCTCGCTTATTTTATTTGCGGGGGCTTATTTTTAGCAAAGGCTCATTAAGTATTATTGCTTTTAAATCTTCGTAGTTGATATAAAAGACGATGTAACAATGCTTTTGCAAACGCTGGTTGAGAGTAGGGATTCGCTACGGAAACACATTTCGCTTTCCACGGTGGTAGCCTAGTTTTTCTCAATAAAAGGCAGGAAAGGAAGTTTAGAGCTAAATATGTTATAAATAGGTTGAAACATGATATTTGAAAGGGGACTATAATATGCTATCCAATACAAACGTTCTTTTAGGAGTCTCTGGTGGAATTGCGGCATATAAGGCTGTAGCCTTAACAAGTAAGCTAACACAGCAAGGAGCAAATGTAAGAGTAATGATGACACCAAGTGCCACTGAGTTTGTTTCCCCATTGACATTTCAAGCTATATCAAGAAGTTCTGTATACGTAGATACATTTGATGAGAAAGATCCGAAAAAAATTGCACATATTGATGTTGCGGATTGGGCGGATATTGCAATTATTGCTCCTGCCACAGCAAATATTATTGGAAAAATAACAGCAGGAATTGCTGATGATATGCTGTCCACTACATTATTAGCTACTCAAGCTGATGTCTACATCGCTCCAGCTATGAATGTACATATGTACGGCCACCCTGCTGTAATTAGAAACCTGAAACAACTGGAGGATTGGGGTTATCACTTTATTGAACCAGGTGATGGCTACTTGGCGTGTGGTTATGTAGGAAAAGGAAGACTAGAAGAACCAGAAACAATTATTAACGTTATTAACGAGCATCAATCCGACAATAAATTACTTGCGAGCAGAAAAATATTAATCTCAGCAGGCCCTACTCGTGAACAAATAGATCCGGTTCGCTTTTTCACAAACAGATCGTCTGGGAAAATGGGGTTTTCCTTGGCAGAAGCTGCGGCTAAACACGGGGCACACGTAACACTTGTAGCAGGTCCAACAGAGATAGAAGTTTCGCACCCTAATATTAACCGCGTCGATATTACAACTGCTGAAGAAATGTTTGAAGAGATGAATAGACATTTTCCGTATAGTGACATTGTTATTAAAGCTGCAGCCGTTGCGGATTATCGTCCGAAGCATACTTATGATGAAAAAATGAAAAAGCAAGAAGACGAATGGAATGTAGAAATGGAACGGACGAAAGACATTCTGCAAACACTTGGTGAGAAAAAAACGACTCAATATTTAGTAGGCTTTGCAGCTGAAACATCAGATCCCTTGAAAAACGGATTGAAGAAATTAGAGAAAAAGAATTTGGATGCTATTGTTATTAATAATATTTCTACAGAAGGAGCCGGCTTTGGCGGGGATACGAATATAGCAACATACGTTAATAAACACCATAAGTCCGAGGAAATGACATTGGCCACAAAACAAGAAGTTTCCGAAAAGATCGTAAGCTTTATCGAACGTGATATGAAGGATGAAGTATAGTGAATATAGCAAAAGTTATTGTAGATGTACCGGTCAGCTCTATTAACCAAACATTCGACTACCAGATTCCGGAAAGGTTTCAGGATATACTTACCAACGGGATGCGTGTAATTGTCCCATTTGGTCCTAGAAAATTGATGGGTTTTGTTGTTGGGAAAGCAACCGAATCTTCTTTTGATAATTTAAAGGAAATTAGTGACGTACTTGATCTAACGCCTGCATTAACGAATGAACTATTGGACCTTGGAAAATGGGTAGCAAATCAAACCATGAGTTTGTATATAACAGCATTACAGGCCATGTTGCCACAAGTGTTAAAAGCTCAATATAAAAAAGAAATTAAACGCATCACGGACGAAGCGCTGCCAGATCCTTTGGAGAACCTTTTTGCAGGAAGAGATGTAATTGCTTTTGAGGAATTGGAAGCATCAACCATTCGTTATCCTCAACTTCAAAAGGCGGTGCAAGATGGAGAAATATCAATAGAATACCTTGTGAAATCTAAAATCACGAAAAAGTATGTAACAATGATTGCCCCTGCTCGAGAATCCTACTTATTAGAAGAGGCTAAACAAGATCTATCTACAAGCGCGAAGAAACAACGGCAAATATTAATATATTTTATTGAAAGTCCAGAAGCGATCGAAAAGCAACTTCTGCTTAAAAAGTTGAACACGACGAGTAGTACGTTAAAGGCATTACTTGATAAATCCCTTCTTGGATCCTATCGAACGGAAGTATACCGCAACCCATACGATGATGATACGATAACAAGAACGACAGCACTCGAGTTGACAGAAGAACAACAACTAGCAGTTCAACCAATTCAAGAAAAAATAGCAAGCGGGGAGCATGATGTCTTTCTTTTGCATGGTGTTACTGGAAGTGGGAAGACGGAAGTATATCTACAAGCTATTCAGGAAGTTATTTATAAAGGGAAGGAAGCTATTGTATTAGTTCCTGAAATTTCACTAACCCCACAAATGGTTAAACGCTTTAAAGAAAGGTTCGGAACCAATGTTGCTGTGATGCATAGTGCGCTTTCAGCAGGTGAAAAATACGATGAATGGCGCCGCATCCAACGAAAAGAAGTTCAGGTTGTTGTTGGGGCCAGGTCAGCCATTTATGCCCCATTTGAAAATATCGGTATTATTATCATAGATGAAGAGCATGAAACTACTTATAAGCAAGAAGATCAACCGCGCTATCATGCACGTGACGTGGCCATTTATCGTGCAGAAACGCATCAGTGTCCGGTTATATTAGGAAGTGCAACGCCAACATTGGAATCATTTGCCCGAGCACAAAAAGGGGTTTATAAATTAGGAACCTTAAGTAAACGAACAAATGAAAAGGACATGCCTGAAGTTAATATTGTGGATATGAGAGAAGAACTTCATGCCGGCAATCGATCCATGTTTTCCCGTAGTTTAAAGGAGAAAATTGAAGAACGTATTCAAAAAGGAGAACAAATCGTTTTACTCTTGAACAGGCGAGGTCATTCAACATTTGTTATGTGCCGGGATTGTGGACATGTCAAAGAGTGTCCGCATTGTGATATCGCGCTTACCTTTCATAAAAACAACAATCAACTGAAATGTCATTATTGTTCTCATGAAGAGGTAATGCCTCGGAATTGCCCAGAATGTGAAAGTGATTTAATTCGATACTTTGGTACTGGCACACAAAAAGTCGAAGAGTCTTTAACGAAACTCATTCCTGAAGCAAGCGTTATTCGTATGGATGTAGATACAACACGCAGAAAAGGATCACATGAAAAGTTACTCAATCAATTTGTAAATAAAGAAGCAAATATATTACTGGGCACACAGATGATTGCGAAAGGGCTAGATTTTGAGAATGTTACGTTAGTAGGTGTATTGACAGCAGACTCCATGTTACATTTACCGGATTTTCGCTCTTCTGAAAAAACGTTCCAACTATTGACACAAGTCAGTGGGCGTGCCGGGAGACATGAACTAACGGGAGAAGTAATTGTTCAAACCTATACGCCAGATCATTATAGCATTGAACTAGCAAGCAACTATGACTTTACTCAATTCTATAAAAAAGAAATGGGTATGAGAAAAACGTTTCAATATCCACCATATGTTTTTTTGGTATTGCTCACGGTCACACATCAAAATAAGGTAAAAGTAGCACAGGTAACACAAAGAATCGTTCAGCTGCTTCTAAAAAGTGTAAAAGATGAAACGACAGTGTTAGGACCTACACCATCTTCTATTCCGCGAATGAAAGATAGATATCGTTATCAATGCATGATAAAATACAGAAATGAACCACAATTACGTGACTATATCAATAAAATACTCGATCAATACGCTGAAGAAATGCGAAAAGAGGATTTAGTGATTAAGGTAGACATGCAACCATACCATTTAATGTAAAAGAGAGAAGGTTTTTGTCACATGAAAAGAATCGTATTTATGGGTACGCCAGATTTTTCAGTACCTATTTTGCAAAAATTAGTGGAGTCGGAATATGATGTTGTGCTAGTTGTTACGCAACCGGATCGACCAAAAGGAAGAAAGCGAGTGATTACACCTTCACCGGTAAAATCAGAGGCAGAAAAACAGCATATACCTGTGTTCCAGCCAGAGAAACTACGAGAAGATTACGCTGAAATACTGGCCTATAAGCCCGATTTAATTGTCACAGCAGCTTATGGACAAATCCTGCCTAATGCGTTACTTGAGAATCCTGAATATGGATGCATAAATGTTCATGCCTCCATACTACCGGAATTACGGGGTGGAGCACCCATTCATTACGCGATTATGCAAGGAAAACAGGAAACGGGTATCACAATTATGTATATGGATGAGAAACTCGACGCTGGCGATATTTTGACACAACGAACGGTGTCGATTGCTGAAAACGATCATGTTGGCACGTTGCATAACAAACTTTCAGAAGCAGGTGCGGATTTATTAATTGAGACGATACCGAAATTAGCGGCATCCGAAATTGCACCTATCAAACAGGATGATACAAAAGCTACCTTTGCAACCAACATAAAACGTGAACAGGAAAAGATAGATTGGGCGAAGAGTAACCTTGAAATCTATAATCATATAAGAGGTCTACACCCCTGGCCAGTCGCATTTACTACCTATCAAGGTAAAGGAATGAAAATTTGGTGGGCGGAAATAGACGATAGGGAATATGAGGGAACACCTGGAGAAATTGTGCAAAAAGAAACAAATGATGCGTTTATTGTTATTTGTGGCAACCAAAAGGGAGTAAGAATCACAGAAATACAACCCGCCGGAAAAAAAAGAATGCGTGTCAATGATTATTTAAGAGGGGCAGATGATCGAATAAAAATAGGCGAAGTAATGGGTGGTTCTTATGAGTAATTATCAATTAAGAAATACAATTGTAGATCTATTAATACGTGTAGAAAAAGATAATGGGTTTAGTCATCTACTAATTGACCATGAACTAAACTCCAAAAGAATAGATCCGCAAGATGAAGGACTCTTAACGGAGATTGTCTATGGCACGATTCAACGAAAATATACCATCGATTATTATTTAGAAAGTTTTGTTGATCCAAAGAAAAAGCTTGAAACTTGGGTGAGAATACTTTTAAGAATGTCCGTTTATCAAATGATTTATTTGGATAAAGTGCCAGATCACGCCATCATTCATGAGGCGGTAGAAATAGCAAAGAAACGAGGGCATAAAGGTATCGCATCCTTTGTAAACGGCGTACTTCGAAGTATGCAACGAAAAGGAGTACCTGATACGGCTTCAATTGCAAATGACACCAAACGACTAGCTATTGAAACAAGTCATCCAGAGTGGTTAATTGAACGGTGGATCTCCTTTTACGGCTTCGAAACAACGAAAGAAATGTGTGAAGAAAATATTTCACGAAAATATAGTTCTATTCGAGTTCAACCACTTAAGATATCACGCGATGAAGCCATTGATATTTTGAATAAACAAGGTTTTGAAACGAGACCATCGATTTTTTCAGACCAAGGTATTATTATTGATAAGGGCAATATTTTAAAAACTGATTTATTTACAGAAGGGTATATTACGGTGCAGGATCAAAGTTCTATGCTAGTAGCTGAAATGCTTGATGTCACACCAGGTATGCATGTATTGGATGCTTGCAGTGCTCCTGGAGGTAAAGCGACCCACATTGCTGAAAAGCTGCAAAACCAAGGAGAAGTTAATGCCTATGATATCCAAGAGAAGAAGGTAAAACAAATCATTACAAAAGCATCCGACCTTGATTTATTAACGATCGATGCAAAAACAAGTGATGCAAGGCAACTGCAGGAAGAACATAACACGGAAAGCTTTGACAGAATTTTAATAGATGCACCATGTTCAGGCTTAGGGGTTATTAGGGGAAAACCTGAAATTAAATACGACAAAAAAGAGTCTGATATCAAACGATTGTCCTCCATTCAATTAGATATCCTGGAAAGTGTTGCTCCCTTATTGAAAGTAGATGGCTTATTAATTTATAGTACATGCACAGTAGACATGGAAGAAAATGAACATGTAGTAAGAGAATTTCTAGAAAGGAATCCAAATTATATAATAGATAAGAACTTTTTCACTGAATTACCGGCACGTATACAGGAGTCCAAAGGAATAACGGAGTATGGTCTCCAGTTATTTCCACAAACATTTCAAACAGATGGTTTTTTTATGACACGTTTAATTAGAAAAAGTTAAAAATTAGGTTCTTTTATCGCTTGATTTGTGTAATACTTTACAATATATACTATTTTGTTCTTTTCAGAGGGGTGATAGGATGCAGGGAGAATTTCTAACGGACAGGGGAAAGGTAAGAAACTATAACGAGGATGCAGGAGGGTTATTTTATAATTTTCACGGGCAGTTATTAGCTATCGTTGCTGATGGGATGGGTGGTCATCAAGCGGGAGATGTAGCGAGCCAAATGGCGATATCCTTAATGGAAGAAAAGTGGCTGCAAAGTAATAAAGTAAATTCGATTGAAGAAGCAGAACAATGGTTATCTAAAGCTATTGCAGAGGTAAATGAATCCATATATGCATATGCGATACAAAAACCAGAATACGAAGGAATGGGAACAACCGTAGTAGTAATCGTATGTACAGATGTATTCACTACTATTTCTCATATTGGAGATAGCCGTTGTTATGTATATGGTGAAAATGGATTTCAACAAATTACAGAAGATCATTCATTAGTTAATGAACTAGTTCGTTCCGGTCAGATATCCAAAGATGATGCGGAACATCATCCAAGAAAGAATGTACTTCTTAGAGCTTTGGGTACCGAGAAAACAGTCACTGCTGACATACAAACTATTGAAACTGAAACGGGTGACAAGCTGTTGCTTTGTTCTGATGGTTTAACAAACAAAGTTTCAGATGACGAACTAGCTGAATTTATTAAATCAAGCAGGGACGCAAAAGAAATAGGTCAAGATATGATAGATTTGGCGAATGAACGAGGGGGAGAAGATAATATCACGCTCCTTGTCGTATATCACGACTCTACTTTGAAGGAAGGTGACAGTTCATGCTAAATGGCCACCTCTTAAATGATCGCTATCAAATTGAGAAAACAATTGGTGGAGGTGGCATGGCCAATGTTTACCTAGCGAGAGACACGATATTACAACGGGATGTTGCAATAAAAGTCCTCAGGTTGGATTATGCAAATGATGAAGAATTTTTAGCTCGCTTCGATCGAGAAGCCCAATCCGCCACCAGCCTTTCACACCCTAATATTGTAAATATTTATGATATAGGCGAAGAAGACCAAATCTCCTATATGGTAATGGAGTATGTGGATGGGATGACGCTGAAGGAATACATACAAAATTATGGTCCCATTGAGGTTCAAGAAGCCTTGGATATTATGAAACAAATTACTGCAGCAATCGCGCACGCACATGCAAATGATATTGTTCACCGAGATATTAAACCACAAAATATTTTAATTGATACATATGGGCAGGTTAAAGTAACTGATTTCGGTATTGCAATTGCATTAAGCGCAACTTCGTTTACTCAGACAAATTCAATTTTAGGTTCTGTTCATTATTTGTCCCCAGAACAAGCAAGAGGTGGAATGGCTACAAAAAAGTCAGATATCTATTCAATTGGGATCGTTCTTTTTGAGCTTTTAACAGGGAGGCTTCCGTTTTCAGGCCAATCCCCAGTGTCCATCGCTCTAAAACATTTGCAAAGCGATACACCATCAGTTAAACGGTTTAACCCAAACGTCCCACAGAGTGTCGAAAATGTCGTTTTAAAGGCGACGGCAAAAGACCCTTTTCACCGTTATGATACGGTTGATGATACGGAAGAAGCCATTGTAACGGCTTTGGATCCTAGCAATATAAACGAGGCGGTATACACACCTCCTGTTGAAGCTGGGGAAGAGACAAAGGCTATTCCCATCATTACAGATAATCAAATGGATCAAAATCCTGATCAGGATACGATGGTCCATCAATCAACAGATGGCACAAATCCATCTCCAACTGATGAGCAAGCTATGGAGAAATCCAAAAAAGAATTAAAAAAGGAAAAGAAGAAATCAAAGAAGAAATCCAAAAAAAAGCGTAAGAAAAAATGGATACTTATAAGTGTTATATTATTTGTCTTACTTGCATCTGGATTGTTTGTATTCTTTCTGTTACAGCCTAGCGATGTAAGTGTTCCTGATGTTACAGAAATGGAATATGAAGAAGCCGAAGAAGAATTGGAAAGTCTAAATTTAGATGTGGATATGGAATTAATTTATTCTGAAGATGTGGAAAGTGGACTCGTAGTTAGATCCAACCCGAGAGCTGGGAGAACAATAAAAGAAGGTTCTACGGTAACATTGTTTGTGAGTGAGGGAAGTGAGCCGGAGGTTTTTGATGATTATGTTGGAAGAGATTACAGTCAAGTAAAAATATTACTTGAGGAAGCAGGTTATGAAGTTAATAATTATGAACGACATTCAGATCGCCCAGTCGATGAGATTGTTAACCAAATACAACCAAGCCCCGATAGTGAAGTGGTTCCGAGTGAAACGAGCGTTATATTTGAAACGAGTATGGGGCCAGAGTTAGTTCGTTTAAATAACCTTAGAGGTATGACAGAAGAAGATGCAAGAAATTATTTAGAAGATAACAACTTAACCATGAACACTATTGAGCAGAATTCTGACAACATTCCAGAAGGAGAAGTAGTTAGTCAGGACCCTGAGACAGATTCAGAATTAGAGGAGGGTTCTACGGTTGATGTGTATATTTCGATCGGACCAGAAGCACTACCCCCTGAATCGCACACAATAACCTATACGGTGCCATACAGCCCTGAGGAATCGGAAGACGAAGAAGATGCAGATGAAGAATCAGAAGATGCAGATGAGGAGCCACAAGAACAAACGGTTCGAATTTATATCGATGACATGAATAATGACATATCTGAAGTATCTGAAGAAGAAACAATTACGGAAGATACAGAGTTTACGTTTACATTAACAATTGCACCAAACAATGATGCAGAATACAGAATTATTCGTGACGATGATGAAATTACAAATCAGACAGTTTCCTATGAAGAAGGTGAATAAATGATCGACGGTCGAATAATAAAAGCCTTAAGCGGATTCTTTTATGTTGAGACAGAAGATGAGAATATCTATCAATGCAGAGGGCGAGGGGTTTTTCGCAATAAAAAGATAAGCCCCTTGGTAGGTGATTATGTTAGATTTGATAAAAGTAATCCAAATGAAGGATATATTATGGAAGTTAAAGAAAGAGAAAACGAACTAATACGCCCCCCTGTAGCAAATATTGATCAAGCAATTATTGTTAGCTCTGCAACGGAACCTGATTTAAATACAATACTGTTGGACCGCTTTCTCGTATTAATTGAGTCTAAGGATATTCAACCAGTAATTTTTATTACAAAGATGGATACCGTTTCAGATGGAGCGATAGAAAAGATTAATAACTACAAAAAGGATTATCAACAAATGGGTTATGAAGTGGAGTTGCTTTCTTCAAAAGAGCCTAGCCAATTACCCGATTTGGGTCGTTACTTCACGAATAATGTAACTGTCATTGCGGGACAATCTGGTGTTGGGAAATCATCTCTCTTAAATGCACTTAACCCATCCCTTTTACTTAAAACTGCCGAGATTTCTAAAAGCCTAGGAAGGGGAAAGCATACGACTAGGCATGTAGAACTCGTGCGTGTACATAGTGGATATGTAGCAGATACACCAGGGTTTAGTTCGTTGGATTTTAGTGAAATAGAATTAGAAGATTTAACAGACTGTTTTCCTGAGTTCAGAGAACGTAAAGAAGATTGTAAATTTCGAGGTTGTATGCATAACAAAGAACCAAAATGCGCGATTAAGCAGGCAGTAGATAAAGGGGAAATAGCATCCTATAGATATGAACATTATTTAAGTTTCTATGAAGAAATTCAAACAAGAAAGCCGAGGTATTAACAATGGTTAAAGTCGCTCCGTCGATATTATCAGCAAATTTCTCGATGCTGGGTCAAGAAATACAGGAAGTTGAAAAAGGAGGGGCAGATTATATTCATGTGGATGTAATGGATGGCCACTTTGTTCCGAATATCACCATTGGTCCTCTAGTGGTAGATGCGATAAAGCCAAACACATCCCTTCCACTGGATGTTCATTTAATGATAGAAAACCCGGATGACTATATCGCAATGTTTGCAGAAGCGGGAGCATCTATTATCAGTGTGCACCAAGAGGTAACCCCTCATTTACATCGCACCCTTCAATTGATTAAAGAAAACGATGTAAAAGCTGGAGTAGTTATTAATCCAGCAACACCAGTGGAATCCATTCTACCTATATTACCAGATGTGGATTTGATTTTAATAATGACTGTCAATCCAGGATTTGGTGGACAATCGTTTATTGATTCGACTTTGCAAAAAATAGATCAAGTTGCCAAATGGCGAAAAGATATGAATCTCTCCTTTGAAATAGAAGTGGATGGCGGTATAAATGTTCATACAGCCAAACAAGCTGTAGATGCTGGTGCTGATGTTTTAGTAGCAGGAAGTGCAGTCTTTAACCAAGCTAATAGACATAAAGCAATGAGAGAAATCCGAGAAGCGGTAGAGGGAGAATAAAGGAAAATGGTGTCTGTGGCGATTGTTGGAAACGGACCAGTAGACCTTCATCCGGACTTTGATTCGTTTAAAGAAGAAATTGATATCTGGATAGGAGCAGATCGTGGAGCATTAACATTGGTTCTAAATGAGCTTCCAATGGATTATGCAGTAGGTGATTTTGATTCCACTAACCATACAGAGAAAACATCCATTCAGGAAAATGCTACATTTTTTGAGGAATATCCTCCTGAAAAAGATGAAACTGATTTAGAAATAGCGCTTTTAAAGGCTTTGGAACTAAATCCAAATACTATATATATCGTTGGTGTTACCGGTGGGAGACTGGATCATGAATTGGTAAATATTCAGCTTCTCTATAAAATTATAGCAGAAGGAATCCGTGGGATAATTATAGATAAGTCCAATCATTTAGAATTAACATTACCAGGACTGCATACTGTTAAACATAGTAATAATTATCCCACTATCTCATTTATTCCTTTTACACAACATGTAAAAGGGCTAAATTTAGAAGGATTCAAATACCCATTACAGCAACAGGACATCTCATGGGGGTCAACACTTTGTATTTCAAACAAGCTTCTTTTAAATAATGGTACTTTTTCTTATGATGAAGGCATACTATTATTAATAAAGAGTCGTGACACGATTCCAATGTAAGCTTGGCTTGTAATTATAGGAGGGGGCACTCATGAAATTTTATACGATTAAACTCCCAAGATTTATTGGTGGATTTGTAAGGGTATGTATTGGTGCTTTTAAGAAAGATAAATAGGAAAAATTAGCTTTTGCCAAAATATTGGCAAGAGCTTGTTTTTTGAATTCTTTTATATAATAGCTGTTTTTATAGGTTGTTGATTTTGACATAAAATTTATAAAAGACGACGTAACATACCGCTACGGAAATAGACTACGCTTTCTGCTGGTTCCCCGTGAGCCTCTTCGAACTACGTTCTGCGGGGTTCTCACTCTGGCCACTGTTCCTGCGCCGAACAGGACGTTCAAGTGTCGGCGTTGGTCACAATGGTTTTCGGTGGGACGAGTAAGCGCAGTCCCAGCCCCAGCACGAGTCTAGACCTGAGCAGGACTTTCCTAAGGAAGGTCGACTAAAACCGTTCATTGCGAACAACGTCGACATACCCTTTGCCAGGGCAAAGCCGTGTCCTAAGGTGCGCGACTGTACGCAGCGGAAATCAACCTGGTAGTTACGTCGTCTGTTATATCAACCCCGAAGATTTAAAAGCAATAATACTTACGAAACTTACGTAAAGATCCTGTATGATAAACTAAAAAACACCCAGTATATAAGTATACATTGGGTGTTTTTTGGTTATTAACTAATGTTAAGCTGCATTTTATTTCGGTGTATTATACACGCTCTACTTTACCCGATTTAAGGGCACGAGCTGAAACATAAACACGTTTAGGCTTTCCATCTACCATAATACGTACTTTTTGCACATTAGCCTTCCAATTACGCTTGTTGGAATTCATAGCGTGAGAACGGTGGTTTCCAGTGTTGGTTTTGCGTCCAGTAATAACACATTTTCTAGCCATGGTAATCCCTCCTACTCTAAACAAATGTCATTTATTACTTACTCAATTTATCATAAGTGATGATAGAATGCAATAAATACTTACAGAACAGCTATAAAGAAAAACAGCTTGACAGAATAAACCAAATCGTCCATTGTAATAAAGGGTAAAAATTACAGGTGTTAGTATCTGCTTTTAAATTTGATCTGTATGTAGTAGAATAAGCTTATATTGAGCGGTTGGTTAAGGAGGATTAATATGTCTATAGAACTTAATACAAATGATGGTCACGTAACAATCACAAATGAAGTTATTGCTACAATCGCAGGTGGCGCAGCAGTAGAATGTTATGGTATTGTTGGTATGGCTTCAAGAAGTCAAATTAGAGACGGAATAGCAGAAATTCTTAAAAAGGAAAACTTTCTAAGAGGTGTTGTGGTACGTCAGGAAGAGAATCATTTGCATATTGATATGTACATCATTGTAAGCTATGGAACGAAAATTTCTGAAGTAGCGCACAATGTACAATCTCAAGTTAAATATACATTACATCAATCATTGGGATTGTCAATAGACTCAGTAAATATATATATTCAAGGGGTTCGTGTAACAATGGACTAAGCCCTGCATATTCGTTTGTAGAGGAGGAAGAGTAGTGACGGTAGAAAAATTAGATGGTGTTACTTTTGCACAAATGGTACTCTCTGGAGCACACCATTTAACAAACAATGCCAAAAGAATTGATGCATTGAATGTATTTCCAGTACCTGACGGTGATACGGGAACAAATATGAATTTATCGATGACTTCAGGTGCGAACGAAGTTAAGAAACTTAACAGTAATAATATATCCGAAGTGGCTGATGCGTTTGCTAAGGGATTGTTAATGGGAGCTAGAGGTAACTCTGGTGTTATTTTGTCGCAAATTTTTCGAGGTTTCTCCAGAGGTATGGAGAAAAAGAGTACCCTAACAGCAAAAGGTTTAGCAAACGCAATTGACAGCGGAGTAGCATCCGCATATAAAGCTGTAATGAAGCCAGTAGAAGGTACGATATTAACAGTAGCAAAAGATGCAGCAAAAGAGGCTGTTGAAGTGGCACAAAAAGAAAACGATGTAATCGCTTTAATGGAAGATGTGGTTAAAGAAGCGAAAGCATCTTTAAAACGAACACCTGATTTATTACCTGTTTTAAAAGAAGTAGGTGTAGTCGATTCTGGTGGGCAAGGCCTGGTCACTATTTATGAAGGTTTTCTAGCAGCGTTAAAGGGAGAAGCATTACCTGAAAGTAATGCGGATATCGATATGGAAGAGATGGTAAATGCAGAACATCATAAAAGTGCGCATGATTTCATGGATACAGCTGATATTGAATTTGGGTATTGTACAGAATTCATGATTAAATTTGAAGCAGACAAACTTTCTAAAAACCCATTTAATGAGGAAGAATTTCGAAATGAATTGAGTGAGCACGGTGATTCATTGTTAGTCGTTTCTGATGATGATATTATTAAAGTTCATGTACATGCAGAGTATCCGGGGACATGTATGACACTTGGTCAGCGGTATGGAAGTTTAACGAATATGAAAATTGAAAATATGCGTGAACAGCATACAGCTCTAGTCGATGAAGCTAATAACAGGAATGAACCTAAAGAAAAAACAGAGTATGCGATTGTAACAGTTGCAATGGGATCTGGATTAACAGAGTTATTTGAAAGCCTTGGGGCTTCGGTGGTCATTGAGGGTGGACAAACCATGAACCCTAGCACAAAGGACATTACAGATGCAATTAAACAAGCAAATGCGCAAAACGTTTTAATTTTACCTAATAATAAAAATATTATTATGGCAGCGGACCAAGCTGCAGATCTTGCAGAAGAGAATGTGGAAGTTGTACCAACAAGTACCATTCCACAAGGGATAAGTGCACTGCTTGCATTTCATCCTCAAGCCGACATCGCGGCGAATAAAAAAACAATGGATGAAGCCGGAAAGCTGGTCAAAACCGGACAAGTTACATATGCAGTGCGAGATACACAGATTGATGGCCTAACTATTGAAAATGGAAACTTTATGGGGATAGCGGATGGTAAAATTAAAGCCTCCCATCAAGATAAATTAGAAGTAACAAAACTATTACTACAAGAAATGGTATCAGACGATGATGAAATTCTTACTGTTTTGCAAGGTGAGGATTCAGAAGATGAAGAAGTGAAAGCTCTGGTAACTTATATTGAAGATGTGTATGAAAATATAGAGATAGAAGTTCACAAAGGAAATCAGCCAGTATATTCCTATATTTTTTCTGTGGAGTAAACACACGAACAAAAGCGCAAGCGCCCGTTTAGCAACGTACAAACTGGAGCACTCCGCAATGAGATAAAGGAAACACGACGAACGAAGTAAGTCGATGTTGACTTTCACCACAAGGGTATAAGTGCGACTTTACTTCTGCCTGCGCCTGCCGGCTTGGCAATCAGTAAGTCTTCTTTATCGTAGTGGAGGATTGTGAAGTTTGATAGTTGCTGGGCGCTGGAGCTGGACGTGGATATTTTTTGTAACTAAGTTATCCACAGCATTAAATTCTATAGTTCCCTATGCACTAAAAAAGCCGCCTTTTAAAATAAAAGGCGGCTTTTGTTCGTAATACTTTATACTCCTGTAAATTTCATAATAAAATCAAATAGAAACAGAACTGAAATTATAATTAGGGTTACAGGTAATTCTTTTTGTTTACCTTGAGCTAATTTTACGAGCGGATATGCGATAAAACCAAATGCCATTCCTTCAGCAATACTATACGTAAATGGAATCATAACGACAATTAATAAAGCAGGGATTGAATCTGCTAAATTTTCTAAAGGAAGTTGACGTATATTTTGAGCCATAAGCATACCAACAATGATTAAAATAGGGCTGATAGCAGTATCTGGAATCATTGTAATCCATGGAATGATAAGAATCGTTCCAAGGAATAGTACGGCCGCTATTATGGCTGCTTTACCAGTTCTCCCCTTCGATGCAATTACTGCAGTGTTTTCGGCAGCTGAAACGGTAGGCGATGTACCGAAGAAAGCGCAAGTAAGTGTCGAAAATGCTGTCACTTGGTACGCTTTACTATAGCTTTCATTTCGTTTTAGCATATCAAGTTGTCCATTAATTAATCCCATATTTTCAAAGATAAGAATCATGGCTAGTGGAAATACTGCTAGCCAAAACGATAAATCATCAACTGCTGAAAAAGAAGGGATAAAGATCAACTGATCCACATTTAAATCTACAGAGCTTCCTGCCGATGTATCGATAATCCCGAAGAAATAGGCAATGAGAGTTCCGCCGACCATCGTGATCAAAAAATTAGCGGGGATATTTTTAACAAATAAGAATATCGCCAAGAATAATGTTGAAATCCCAACAATCACAGTAGGGGAAGTAAGGTCACCAATTGCAATTACGGAAGTATCGCCACTAACAACGAGTCCGCTCTTTTCCAAGCCAATCAAAATGAGAAAAAAACCTAACCCTACCGTTATTCCGTGTTTGAGGGAATCAGGTACTGCTTCTTTTAAAATTAGCCCCAATTTCGTAAAAGCTGTTAGTAAAAAGATTAGTGCAGCTATTAATACAACCGCTAAACCTTCCTGAAAAGTAAGAGCTGTTCCTCCCACGATCGAATATGCGAATAAGGCATTTATGCCCATTCCGGGAATAAGTATTAAGGGTAATTTAGCAAATAATCCCATTAATAATGTACCCAAAAAGCTCGCCAAGATGGTGGCAATCATACCACTTTCTAAAGATATT
Organism: Virgibacillus natechei; assembly: GCF_026013645.1. Lineage (NCBI taxonomy): Bacteria > Bacillati > Bacillota > Bacilli > Caryophanales > Bacillaceae > Virgibacillus > Virgibacillus natechei. The sequence continues at coordinate 1,697,480 of NZ_CP110224.1, forward strand.
CCAGCCTCACTAAGTATAGATCCATTGATGATTACAATATATACTGTAGTAAGGTAGCCGGTTATTCCTGCGACCATTTCGGTGCGGAACTTTCCATCCTGTTGTAAATCTGACTTATGCTTGCTATAAGGCATATAAACACCTCATAATTATGCTGTCCCTCTCCCGCCCGATTATAAGTGCTATAACCCACAAATGATTATTATAGACGTTTTTGTTATAATTTACAATTAAGACTAAATATACGAAATATGGAAGTAGAGAGTGATAAAAATCATGCTGAGTGATTCCATTACACAAGTCAAAGGTGTAGGTGAAAAGTTTGCTGAGGATTTAGCAACATTAAATGTACACACGATTGAGGACTTATTAGCTTATTTCCCCTATCGGTACGATGTATTTGAAATAAAACCTCTCGGTGAATTAATACATGAAGATAAAGTTACCATTGAGGGGAAAGTGGTTTATGATCCTTCCTTAACATTTTACGGCAAAAATAAGTCGAGACTTTCATTTACCGTAGAAGTGGAGAACGTGGCGATAAAGGCTGTTATGTTCAACCGGGCCTTTGCCAAAAAACAGATCAAATCTGGTGATACAATTACACTAACAGGGAAATGGGATGCTCATCGTCTGCAAATAACAGTTAGTATTTATAAGTTGGGCTCTGCTGACAATCAGGCTACAATACAACCAATGTATTCTGTTAAAGGGGACATATCAACGGCTAAGTTGAAAAAAATGATACAAAATGCCATAAAAAATTATGCGCATGAAATTATAGAGCTTTTACCTACAAGTTATTTGGAAGCATATAAGCTTCCAGGTCGACAAGAAGCGATAAAGACAATGCACTTTCCGGCAAATAGGGTTTCTCTTAAACACGCTCGTCGTCGTTTTACATATGAAGAATTTTTATTGTTTCAACTTAAAATGCAACTTTTACGTAAAATGAAACGTGAAGCCACACAGGGAAATACACAACATTACAATCCAGATAAAATAAAGGATTTCATGAACTTACTTCCATTCGACTTAACAAATGCTCAACAAAAATCATTGAACCAGATACTGTCTGACATGAATTCACCGTATAGAATGAACAGGCTTCTGCAGGGTGATGTAGGTTCAGGGAAAACGGCTGTGGCAGCTATCTGTTTATATGCAACGATTACTGCTGGAAAGCAAGGAGCGTTAATGGTTCCTACCGAAATTTTGGCAGAACAGCATTATCAATCATTAACTGACTTATTTGGCGAAAAGGCAAATATTGTATTATTAACAGGCTCTGTAAAGGGGAAGAAAAGAAAAGAATTGGATGCTTCCATTGAAAATCATGATGTAAATATAGTGGTTGGAACGCACGCATTAATCCAGGATGATGTTTTATTTGATGATCTGGGGTTTGTTATCGTAGATGAACAGCATCGATTTGGTGTTAAGCAAAGGCGTAGATTACGGGATAAGGGGCTTAATCCGGATGTTTTGTTTATGACTGCAACCCCAATTCCGCGCACACTCGCTATAACGGCATTTGGAGATATGGATGTTTCGGTTATTGATGAGATGCCTAAAGGGCGGAAAGAAATTGAGACTTACTGGACAAAAGAGAATACATTTGAAAGAGTGCTTCGTTTTATTAAAAAACAAATATCATTTGGTGAACAGGCATATGTGATCTGCCCTCTTATCGAGGAGTCAGATAAACTGGATATCCAAGATGCGGTTGATCTTTATAATCAATTACAGGAGTTTTACGCCGACGAAATAGAAATAGGGCTGATGCATGGAAGGCTTCCTACAGAAGAAAAAGAGAACGTTATGAAACAATTTGCGGCCAATGACATTCAGGTGCTGGTTTCAACAACAGTGGTAGAGGTTGGTGTAGATGTTCCCAATGCGACGATTATGGTCATTTACGATGCCGAGCGATTCGGTTTATCACAACTTCACCAGTTAAGAGGAAGAGTTGGCAGAGGGGATAAACAAAGCTATTGTATTCTAATTGCTGATCCCAAGGGGGAGGTAGGCAAGGAAAGGATGCGCATAATGACTGAAACGGCTAATGGGTTCGAACTTTCAGAGCAGGATTTAAAATTGAGAGGACCAGGAGATTTCTTTGGAAAAAAACAAAGCGGGATTCCTGAATTTAAAGTTGCCGATATGATTCATGATTACCGGGCATTAGAGACGGCACGCAACGATGCACAAGAAATTATTGAAAAAAATATGCTTGAGGAAAAAGAGGAGTTTTATCAGTTGCAACAGTACTTCGAAAACAATTCCTTTTTTACAGACAAATTAGATTAAAACACCTGCTTGCATAATTAATTGCAGTATTATATATTACTATTAGTACCAAGTCATAAAGTAAAAAATGTAAATTATGTTGGATGGTGCGATACATGAAAAGGTCGAAAGCTGAACGACAACGTTTATTGAACGATACAATGGAAGAGACACCTTTTATAAACGATGAACAACTTGCCACAATGTTTTCGGTTAGTATTCAAACGATACGTCTTGATCGCATGGAACTCTCGATTCCAGAACTTCGCGAACGTATAAAGTCTGTTGCGAATAACCATTGGGATGAGACGGTCAGAGCTTTACCAATGGAAGAGGTGATCGGGGAAGTTATCGACTTGGAATTGGATAAGCGAGCGATTTCCATTTTAAATATTAGATCCGAACATGTGTTTTCCCGAAATAAAATAGCTCGTGGACATCATTTATTTGCTCAAGCCAATTCACTTGCTGTTGCAGTTATAAATGATGAACTGGCACTCACTGCTAAATCAGAACTTAAATTTACCAGACAAGTAAAAGAAGGCGAAAGGGTTGTTGCAAAGGCAACCGTTGAAGGAAAAACGGATAAGGGGCTCAGAATTGTGCAAGTGAATAGTTTTGTAGGACAAGAGATCGTACTTACTGGAAACTTTCACATGTATCAATCAAATGAAGAGTGAAAAGGGGGCTTGCTACATGCGATTAGCAATGGACGCTATGGGTGGTGATCATGCACCAAAGGAAATCGTATTAGGTGCTATGGACGCTATTTCACAAATAGAAGGTTTACACATAACTTTAATCGGTGATGAAGCTAAAATAAAAACCCATTTAACAACGAATAGGAATATTGATATTATACATACAGATGAAATGATAACGAGTGAAGACGAGCCGGTGCGCGCAGTAAGGCGTAAGAAGAATGCATCAATCGTCTTGACGGCAAAAGAAGTAAAAGAAGGGAGAGCAGATGCTTGTATATCAGCAGGCAATACGGGGGCGTTAATGAGTGCAGGATTGTTTGTGGTTGGCAGAATTCCAGGTATTGATCGACCTGCATTAAGTCCAACATTGCCTACCATTGATGGGAAGGGCTTCCTACTCCTTGATGTTGGTGCAAACACAGATGCTAAGCCAGATCATCTCCTTCAATACGCGGTTATGGGATCTATTTATACAGAGAAAGTGCGATCGATTGAAAATCCTAAAGTAGGACTTTTGAATGTTGGAACAGAAGAGGGTAAAGGTAATGACCTTACAAAAAAAACCTATGCATTATTACAAGATGCACCCGTTAACTTTATTGGAAATGTTGAAGCAAGGGATATATTAAATGGGGTGGCAGATGTTGTCGTTACAGATGGGTTTAGTGGTAATATTGCTTTAAAAACGATTGAAGGAACAGCTATGACTATGTTTTCGATGTTGAAGGAAACATTTATGTCGTCTACGAAAACAAAAATTGCAGCTGGTATGGTCAAGAATGACTTAAAAGGGTTGCAATCGAAGCTGGATTATTCGGAATACGGTGGAGCAGGTCTATTTGGCTTAGCCGCACCTGTCATAAAAGCGCATGGGTCATCAAATAAAAGGGCAGTATTTAGTGCTATTAAACAAGCTTGTCATATGGTTGACCACCATGTTACAGATACAATAAAAGAAACGATTGAGAAAAATGAGCTGGAGAAGGAGGGAACCGAATGAAACGAGTAGCCGTTATGTTCCCTGGACAGGGTTCTCAAGCTGTTGGTATGGGCAAAGAGTTTTATGATCATTATTCGGAGGTGCAAGCCCTATATCAAGAAGCAAATAAAGCATTGGATAAAGACATAACTCGTATCATGTTTGAAGGGCCTAAGGAAACATTAACAGAAACAGAAAACGCACAACCAGCATTGTTATTATCAAGTATCGCTGTACACACATTACTTTTGAAAGAGAAAATCCAGCCTGTTATGGCGATTGGCCATAGCTTGGGAGAATACAGTGCACTAGTAGCAGCCGGATCTGTACCTCTAGACGAAGCTTTACCGCTTGTTGCTACGCGTGGCAAGTTAATGGAGGAAGCATTCCCTAAAGGCCAAGGGACAATGGCTGCAGTGCTTGGTATGTCCGCTGAAGAGATAGAAAAATCGTTACAGAAAGTGGAAAGTGAAGTAGTTGATATTGCTAATTTGAACTCCCCTGGGCAAATTGTTATTTCCGGATCGAAAGCAGGTATTGAGCAAGCGTCAACAATTTTGAAAGATAATGGAGCGAAACGTGTCCTACCATTAAATGTTAGTGGCCCTTTTCATTCTAGGCTAATGAAGTCTGCTAATAATGATTTTGCTTCTTATTTAAATAGTGTTGACATTAAAACTGCAAGCATCCCTGTATATGCGAATGTATCTGCAACACCGGTTACGGAAAGCGATGAGATAAAGGATCTGTTGATCAAGCAATTGTACTCCCCAGTTCGATTTGAAGAATCGATTCGTTACATGATCGACAGAGGAGTTGATGCTTTTGTGGAAGTGGGTAACGGAAAAGTGCTGAGTGGATTGGTAAAAAAAATAGATCGTAGTATCCCAACATTTGCAGTACAAGATATAGACTCCATGAATGATTTTATTTCATGGTACAGGGAGGGGTTATAATGCTAAAAGGAAAGAATGCCTTAGTTACTGGCGCATCACGTGGGATTGGAAGAGCAATTGCTATTGAATTAGCCAATCAAGGGGCAAACGTTGCCGTGAACTATTCTGGAAGTGAAGCAAAGGCCCAAGCGGTGGTGGAAGAGCTTGAACAATTAGGTGTAAATGCTTTTAAGGTGCAAGCAGATGTAGCAAATGAGTCAAATGTCAAAGAAATGGTTAAGGAAATAGTAAGCAAGTTTGGAAGTCTGGATATTTTAGTGAATAACGCTGGCATAACAAGAGATAATTTATTAATGCGAATGAAAGAGGAGGAATTTGACGACGTTATAAATACGAACCTTAAAGGGGCATTTGTTTGTACAAAGGCAGTAACAAGACAAATGATGAAACAAAAAGCTGGCAGAATTATCAACGTAGCATCAATCGTTGGTGTTAGCGGTAATCCTGGACAAGCAAATTATGTAGCTGCTAAAGCAGGCGTCATCGGATTGACTAAGACTACTGCAAAAGAATTAGCGACGCGTAATATACTTGTTAATGCAGTGGCTCCAGGATTTATATCAACAGATATGACCGATGAATTAACGGAAGAGCAAAAAGCGAGCATGCTGGCAATGATTCCCTTAGAGAAACTAGGAACATCACAGGACGTAGCGAACGTTGTACGATTTCTAGCTTCAGGAGACGCAAATTACATTACAGGTCAAACCATTCATATAGATGGTGGCATGGTGATGTAATTGTAGAAATATAACATATAGCCTATACTAACTGAAGGGAGGTGAAGCAAGTGGCAGACGTATTTGATCGAGTAAAAGCTATTATCGTTGATAACCTTGATGTAGAAGAGTCAAAAGTAACAATGGAAGCCTCATTTAAAGATAATCTTGAAGCAGATTCTTTAGACGTTGTGGAGCTCGTAATGGAGCTTGAAGATGAATTTGATATGGAGATTGCTGATGAGGAAGCTGAAAAAATAAATACTGTTGGTGATGCTGTAAACTACATAAACAGTTTACAATCCTAACCTTGAATAGAAAGTCTCGCAATGCGAGGCTTTCGATATATCCTCAGATAAGGAGACACCCAGCATGAATGTTACACAATTAGAAAAGAAACTGAACATTACATTCCGTAATCATGCTTTGTTAAAGCAAGCTTTTACACATTCATCTTATGTGAATGAGCATCGGAAAGAAACGTTTTCGGATAATGAACGATTGGAATTTTTAGGAGATGCTGTATTAGAACTAGGCGTTTCTCAGTATTTATATCGTGAAAATCAAACGATGCCTGAAGGAGAAATGACGAAATTACGTGCATCGATTGTCTGTGAACCATCCCTGGTAAACTTTGCTCGTGACCTTCAATTTGGTGATCATATTCTTCTGGGAAAAGGAGAAGAGCAAACGGGTGGGCGTGACCGCCCAGCCTTGTTAGCAGATGTATTTGAGGCATTTCTTGGAGCATTATATTTAGATCATGGATTTAATACTGCTCTAAAATTTTTAGAAGAACATGTTTTTCCGAAAATATCGACAGGTGCTTTTTCGCATGCGATGGATTATAAGAGCCAATTGCAGGAATTAGTTCAGCAATATAAAAATAAAAACATTGAATATCATATTGTGGAAGAAAAAGGACCATCTCATGATAAAGAATTTGTAACCCATGTGATCATTAAAGATGATGTTGCCGGGGTAGGGGTAGGTCGAACTAAAAAAGAAGCAGAACAACGGGCGGCGAAAACTGCTTTGGACAAGTTCAATGAATAAAAAGAGCCAAAGGGCTGTAATTCAAGTGAATCACAGCCTTTTTCCCTTTACTCTTTTCTTACGGAACGTAATTCCTCAATAAAAGCTTGTGTTTCAGCTGCACTTAGCTGCCCTTTTTGCATGATCATATCATACATAAGCTTTAGCTCATCATATTTATCTAGATCATAATCTTCCGGATCCATAAGCGCTCGATTAGCTACACCTACTTGATCAGCTATTTCGTCGAGTAAAATCTTTAAGTTTTCCTGAGTTGGATTCTCTAAAGTCATGTTCTATCACCCCGTTAATTATTATAATTGTAGACAAACCAGATGTATGTATCGATCCACCTCTTCTTTTGTTCCTTCCTTTATGATAAAATAAATGCGTTAAAAAGCCAAATTATTTTTGAGATTAAATTAAAAAGAGGACAGTATTCAGCGTAAGTTCTTTTTAAATATAGGAGAATGTATATGTATCTAAAACGGCTGGAAAGTGTGGGCTTTAAATCATTTGCTGAAAGAATAAATGTTGAATTTGTTCCAGGTGTAACAGCAGTTGTGGGCCCTAACGGCAGTGGTAAGAGTAATATAACCGATGCAATCCGTTGGGTACTCGGAGAACAGTCAGCAAGGTCTCTACGTGGCTCCGTAATGGAAGACATTATATTCCAGGGTAGTGATACAAGAAAACCGTTAAATGTAGCTGAAGTGACGCTAGTTCTTGATAACCAGGACGATGCATTACCGCTTGATTATAAAGAGATAAGTGTAACAAGACGTGTATATCGTTCAGGAGATAGCGAGTTTTATATAAATAAACAAGCATGTAGATTAAAGGATATAGTAGATTTATTTATGGACTCTGGGCTTGGTCGGGAATCCTTTTCAATCATTAGCCAAGGGAAAGTGGAAGAAATTTTAAGCTCAAAAGCAGAAGAAAGACGTGCAATCTTTGAAGAAGCTGCTGGGGTTTTAAAATATAAACAACGGAAAAAGAAAGCAGAATATAAACTTGCAGAAACACAAGAAAATTTAAATAGAGTGGAAGATATTATCTATGAAATAGAGCAGCAAATTGATCCACTGGAACAGCAAGCAAAAACAGCCAAAAAATATATAGCACTTAAGGAACAACTGAAGCAAAATGAAATAACACTTCTTGTTACAGAAATAGAAGGGCTTCACAAAGAATGGGAAGTACTTTTGAATGAATTAGAAAAAGAGAAGAAGGACGAAATTAAGCTTAAGACGTTTATTCAGCAAAAGGAAGCAGGTTTGGAAAAAGAACGTCAAGAAGTACATAATCTAGACGAATCAATTGAGAAATTACAAACGAGCTTGTTAGCTACAACAGAAGAACTTGAACGATTTGAAGGTAAAAAACAGCTGCTTCATGAACGGACAAAACATTTTGCAGAAAACAAGCAAAAGCTTGAAACACAACGAAATGACACAATTGCTCAAATCGAAGCATTAAAAGATGAGCGTTCAAATGAGAAGCAGAAATTAACTGAATTACAGGCCATTAAACAGAAAACAAAACAGAATGTAGAGCAATTAGAAGAAAAACTTCTGATAGATAAAGAAAATATTGCTGAAAAGATTGAAGATAGGAAATCGGAATATATTGAATACCTAAACAGCCAAGCAGCAAAGCGAAACGAAAAACAATCAATTCAACAACAATTACAGCAATTATCAGGTAAGAAAGGGAAACAAGAGGAGAAATTCCGTGATGTATTAGATTTGAGAAAAGAATTAAACGAAAATCTAGACAAAACGCAAGCTGATTTCATGTCAGAAGAAGAACATTATAGAAAAAAAAACATGTTAATAAAACAGTTAAAAGAGGATTTGGAATATGAACGAAATCAATTCCAAGAATTACAAACGAAGCTATATCAAGGTTATCAGCATATTGAAAAGTTAAGATCCAGAAAAGAAATGCTTGAAGAAATGAAAGAGGATTTTCAAGGGTTTTTTCATGGTGTTAAAGCAGTGCTTAAAGCTCGGGAGGAAAACACGTTAACGCGAATACATGGCGCCGTCATAGAATTAGTTGATGTTCCTCAAGATTATATTACTGCAATTGAAACAGCGTTGGGTGGTCAAGCCCAGCATATTGTGGTCAATGACGATGAAGCAGGACGAAGGGCGATAACGTGGTTAAAGAAAACAAATAATGGGCGTGCGACATTTTTACCTTTAGGGTCGATTAAGGAAAGATTTATAACGAAAGATGTTTTAAAACAAATTGAAAATCATGATGGCTTTGTTGGTATTGCTGCAAATCTTGTGAAAACAGATGCGACTTATCAAACAGCTGTTACACATTTATTGGGTCATATCGTCATTGCAAATACATTAAAGGATGCAAATGAAATTGCAAAACTGGCCATGAGACGATATCGGATAGTTACACTCGATGGGGATGTTGTCAACCCGGGTGGAGCAATGTCCGGTGGGGCAAAAAAGAAAACAAATCAATCACTATTTACAAGGGAAAAAGATTTAGAAGACATATCGGAGAAATTAAATGAATTTGTGAGCCGGACTACAACTTTTGAGCAGAAAGTAGATAAACAAAAACAAAAAATCATCGACATAGAAAAAAACTTGGAAGCGGAAGAACGCTCTATTGTTTCCACACAGCATGCATTGGATGAAAAGCGCTCAGCATATAAGGAAGTGGAAATGAAGATTGCTTCATTTAATGATAATCTTGCGTTATATGATCAGGAAACGAAGCAGTTTGGTCAAGATATTCAAGAATTAGAGTCCCGTGATGAGCTGTTGAATCAAGCGTTAGACGAAATAAAAAATAAATTAGTAACGGTACAAGAAGAGATCAATATACTGACTAATCAAGAAGCTGCGTTTAAAGAAACGAAGGAGCAACTGCAAAGTGACTTACATGATAATCGAGTTACGCTGGCTGAGCAGGAAGAGCGGGAAAAAAATCAACGCGAAAAAACAAATGCAGTACAAAAGCAGTTAGTAGAGCAAGAGGAGAAATATGAAGCATACAGCTCTGACCTGCATGCGCTAATTCAAACGAACGAAATGGAAGAAACAGAAGCAGAGATCGATCAAACAATTCATGCTAAAAAAAATGAAAAAGCAGAGTTGACAAATTCGATTCAAGCTAAACGTTCAAACCGGTTAGAGCGCACAAAGTTAATCCAGGATCAAGAAAGAGAATTAAAAGAAGAAAGCAAGAAACACCAGGATTTTTTACAAGCTATTCAACAAAAGGAAGTAAAGGCAAATAGGTTTGATGTTGAATTGGAAAATCATTTGTCGCATTTACAAAATGAATATACGATTACCTTCGAAAAAGCAAAACAAACGTATAATAAATCAGATGATATGGGAGAAACAAAAAACATCGTTGAGCAATTGAAATATAGAATAGAGCAATTAGGAACAGTAAATACTGGATCAATTGATGAATATGAGCGCATTTCAGAGCGCTATACATTCTTAGATGAACAGCGAAATGACCTAGTCGAAGCCAAACAAACGCTGTATGCTGTTATCGGAGAAATGGATGAAGAAATGAAAAAAAGATTTGAGGAGATTTTCACGCAAGTTAAGGGAGAATTTCAAGTTGTATTCCAGGAATTATTCGGGGGTGGACATGCCGATTTGAAGTTGACCGATCCAAATAACTTACTAGACACAGGTGTGGACATCGTGGCGCAGCCACCTGGGAAAAAACTTCAGCATTTAGGTTTATTATCAGGAGGGGAACGAGCATTAACGGCAATTGCATTGCTTTTTTCTATATTGCGTGTTCGTCCTGTTCCATTCTGTGTTCTGGACGAAGTTGAATCAGCACTTGATGAAGCGAATGTTACTCGATTTGCGAAATATGTGAAAATGCATAGTAAAAACACACAATTCATTGTGATTACTCATCGAAAAGGTACAATGGAAGAGACGGATGTTCTATATGGTGTAACCATGCAGGAATCGGGTGTGTCGCGGTTGGTATCTGTACGATTGGAAGAAACGAAAGAGTTAATCCAATCCTAAGAAGGGAGAAAATTAAAAATGAGCTTCATGCAAAAATTAAAAAATAAATTTAAACAAGACGAGGAGACAGAAGAAGTTTCCACGAAATACAAGGAAGGTATGAAAAAAACACGACATTCATTTTCTGGTAAAATCAATGATCTAATTGCACGATATCGTAAAGTTGATGAGGACTTCTTTGAGGAACTTGAAGAAGTGCTGATATCCGCAGATGTTGGGGTTATGACCGTTATGGATCTAATTGATGAATTAAAAATGGAAGTTAAACGGCAAAATATTAAAGATACCAAAGAGGTTAAAGATGTTATTTCACAAAAGTTGGTAGATATATATTATGCGGACGATGATGAACAACTAGAGGCGTTAAATATTCAAGCAAATGAGTTGTCCGTTATATTAGTTGTAGGTGTTAATGGTGCAGGGAAAACCACTTCCATCGGAAAATTAGCACATCAATTGAAGCAACAGGGAAAGAATGTTGTACTAGCAGCTGGTGATACATTTCGCGCTGGGGCAATTGAACAATTGGAAATATGGGGCGAACGTGCTGATGTTGATGTTATTAAACAAAGTCCCGGAAGCGACCCTGCGGCAGTCATATATGATGGAATAAAGGCTGCTAAAGCACGTGATGCTGATGTTTTGATTTGTGATACGGCAGGTAGGCTTCAGAATAAAGTGAATTTAATGAATGAACTTTCGAAAGTGAAACGAGTAATTGAAAGAGAAGTACCTGGTGCTCCGCACGAAGTCTTGCTCGTATTAGACGCGACAACAGGACAAAATGCATTAAGCCAAGCAAAAACTTTTTCTGAAGCGACGAATGTTTCTGGGATTGTTTTGACAAAATTAGATGGAACTGCCAAAGGTGGAATTGTTTTGGCCATACGTAATGAATTAAAAGTCCCTGTTAAATTTGTAGGACTTGGTGAACAAGTTGATGATTTACAGAATTTTAATGCCCATGCCTTTGTTTATGGACTATTTGCTGACATTCTGGAAGAAGAATAACAGCGGAAATTCCCTTGACACTGGAATAGGTTATTCGTTATTATTAATTGTAAAGTAATTTCACTTAACAAGGAGTGGATGGGATTGCTCGAGAAAACAACTCGTATGAATTATTTATTTGATTTTTATCAAGCATTGCTGACACTCAAACAGCGAAATTATATGGAAATGTATTTTATAGAGGATTATTCACTGGGTGAAATTTCCGAATTGAATTTGGTTTCAAGACAAGCTGTGTATGATAATATTAAGAGAACCGAAACAATTCTTGAATCCTATGAACAGCATTTACATTTATATGATAAGTTCAAGAAACGTACCAGCCTTATAGATGAAATGGAGAAAACTGTTTCGACTAAGGGTGATAACGATGATTTGTTGAAAATGATTAATCAACTAAAAGAATTAGATTAGGGGGACCTTCCATGGCATTTGAAGGACTGGCCGACCGCCTGCAAGGTACAATAAAAAAAATTACTGGCAAAGGCAAGGTGAGTGAGCAGGACGTAAAAGAAATGGCGCGTGAAGTTCGCCTTGCCCTTCTCGAAGCCGATGTTAATTTTAAAGTAGTAAAAGATTTAATTAATCGAATTAAAGAACGTGCTGTTGGACAGGAAGTAATGGAAAGTCTAACACCAGGTCAACAGGTAATTAAGGTAGTTAGAGAAGAGCTAACCACGCTAATGGGTGGTGAACAAAGCAAAATTGCTGTAGCCGATAGAGCACCAACCGTAATTATGATGGTTGGACTGCAAGGTGCAGGTAAAACGACAACGACAGGAAAACTGGCTAATCACCTACGTAAAAAGCATAATCGTTCACCATTACTTGTAGCAGCTGATATTTACCGGCCAGCAGCGATTAATCAGTTGGAAACACTTGGAGAGCAACTGGATATGCCTGTATTTTCAATGGGAAATGATGTTAACCCAGTTGATATTGCTAAAAAGGCGATCGAGCAAGCTAAAGCAGAACATAATGACTATGTAATCATTGATACTGCGGGTCGTTTGCATATTGATAATGAACTGATGGATGAATTACAACAAATTAAATCAAGTGTAAAGCCGGATGAGACATTTTTAGTTGTTGACTCTATGACAGGTCAGGATGCTATTAATGTTGCAGATAGCTTCAACGAACAACTTGATGTATCAGGTGTTGTGTTGACGAAGCTGGATGGTGATACGCGAGGTGGTGCAGCTTTATCCATAAAAGCTGTCACAGATAAACCAATTAAATTTGCTGGTGTGGGTGAAAAAACAGATGACTTTGAAGCATTTCATCCAGAGCGAATGGCATCGAGAATTCTTGGTATGGGAGATGTTTTGTCGTTAATTGAAAAAGCGGAGACAAACGTCGATGAGAAGCAAGCAAAAGAATTAGAAACGAAAATGCGTAATGCCTCATTTACCTTCGATGACTTTTTAGAGCAAATGGGACAGGTGAAAAATATGGGGCCATTAGATGATTTAATGGCGATGATCCCTGGAGCAGGAAAAATGAAAGGTCTGAAAAATGCGCAATTGGATGAAAAGCAACTCGTACATGTTGAAGCCATTATCCAATCCATGACGAAGAAAGAGCGTCAGGAGCCAAGTATTATGAATGCTAGTCGTAAAAAACGTATCGCTAAAGGGTCAGGTACATCTGTTTCTCAAGTGAATCGATTGCTGAAGCAATTTGAAGAAATGAAGAAAATGATGAAGCAAATGACCGGCACTCAGAAAGGTAAGAAAGGCAAAGGTATGAATCTTCCATTCATGTAATAAACACGTATTTATAGTATGTTTTATTGCTTGTAATGGAAAAGTCCTTTACAGACTTCCAGGTATCTGTTAGAATTTAAAATTGTGTAATACATTGTTATTGGAGGTGTAAGAAAAATGGCAGTTAAAATTCGTCTAAAACGCATGGGATCTAAAAGGAATCCATTTTACCGTATTGTTGTAGCTGATTCACGTTCGCCACGTGATGGACGTGCTATCGAACAAATTGGAACATATAACCCTGTAGTTAATCCAATTGAAATTAAACTAGATGAAGAAAAAGCGCTTGACTGGATGACAAAAGGCGCTAAACCAAGTGATACAGTACGAAACCTTTTCTCAAAAGAAGGCATCATGAAGAAATTTCACGACCAGAAAAACCAATAGTAAAGTAGTGTGATATCATGAAAGCCCTAATTGAAACTATTGTTACATCCTTAGTTGATCATCCTGAAGACATCGTTGTGAGTGAATCAGAAGAAGATACAAAAATTGTTTATCATCTTACTGTGAACCAAGATGATGTCGGTAAGGTGATCGGCAAAAATGGACGTATTGCAAAGGCTATCCGAACAGTAGTTTACGCTTCTAAAACGGATGCTGAAAAGCGAATTTATTTGGATATTATGTAAAAGGGAAAGAGTCTTACCTCTTTCCCTTTTTATCGCAGTTTAACAGGCAGGTTGACTAAATACGGGCACTTCATATGCCAATATCGGTACCAGCATGTTTGATCGACGCATCCACTGAACGGAGTTTCACTTTAAGTGGCCACACTTTATACATCTCAGTAAGAACGAATTAAAAGATGTTTGTGAGAGTGAGGAATTAATAATGAAAATAATAAAGAAAGTACTAATCAAACAAGTTATCACAGAGAAAAGCAAAGAGAAATTACAAAAAAATTTTAGTGAATCAAAAATACGACTTGAACAAGAGTGTCAACGACTGCGATTTGAACAACGAAAGCTAGAAAATAAAGCAGAAGTATCCAAACAAGATATTGCGAAGCGTTTTCAGCGGGAAATAAATAAACGTAAAGAAAAAATGCAGCTTGCAGACTTTAAAATCGAGCAGTTAGACGTGCTTGAACTTGGTAGTGAAATAACGGAAAAAGAAGTTGAAGCTCTTGTTGAAGTGGGTATTGGATCACATTGGGATGAAATTATGGGGGAAAGAGCGATTGTAATCAAAGACGATTTTGTAATTCGAATAGATAATTAGTAGGGTGATAAAATGAATGAAAAAATGTTTAATATAGGAAAAATTATAAATACACATGGAGTACGTGGTGAAGTAAAAGTGCTGAGAATTAGTGATTTTGAGGAGCGCTTTGCAGTAGGAGAAACCGTATATGCAGTAAAAGAATCCGAAGAAGAGATTGAGTTAGTGATTGGTTCCCATCGTATCCATAAAGGTTTTGACTTACTTATATTTGAAGGATACGATAATATTAATGATGTTGAACATTTGAAAGGGTCGCAATTAAAAATAACGGAAGGTCAGCTTACGGCATTAGATGAGGGCGAATTTTACTACCATGAAATAATTGGTTGTGAAGTATTTACAAATAATGAAGAACATCTAGGTATTATAAAGGAAATTCTATCGCCTGGTGCTAATGATATATGGGTGGTAAAACAAGCACAAGGCAATGATCTACTAATCCCTTATATAGAAGATGTTGTTAAGGAAATAGATATAGAAGCGCAGCGGATTTTAATTGAACCAATGGAAGGACTGTTAGATTAATGCATATCGACATATTAACCTTATTTCCTGAAATGGTGTCAGGTGTCTTAGACGCTTCTATTTTAAAAAAAGCACAAGATAAAGAAAAGTTTAGCTATAATTTGGTGAATTTTCGAGATTATACGGAAAACAAACATCAAAAAGTGGATGATTATCCATACGGGGGAGGGGCAGGTATGGTGTTAACACCACAACCTGTTTTTGATGCAGTTGAAGCTATTACAAAAGATAAAGGTACAAAAGCCCGTATTATTCTTATGAGTCCTCAAGGTGAGCCTTATACGCAACAAAAGGCAGAGGAACTGGCGAAGGAAGATAGTCTCGTGATTATTTGCGGTCATTATGAGGGCTATGACGAGAGGATTAGAGAACATCTTGCAACAGATGAACTATCAATCGGTGATTATGTATTAACTGGTGGTGAGCTTGGTGCTATGGTTATTGCTGATAGTGTCGTTCGATTACTTCCTGATGTCCTAGGTAATACGGAATCGGCATCGAAAGACTCATTTTCAACTGGATTATTAGAGCATCCACATTATACAAGGCCAGCAGATTTTCGTGGGATGACTGTCCCGGAAGTACTGTTATCCGGAAACCATGCGAGAATTGATGAATGGCGTATAAGTCAGTCATTAAAACGTACGTATGATCGACGGAAGGATTTAATAAATAAGCTTTCCTTAACAGAAAAGCAACATAAACTCCTTAATGAGATTGAAGAAAACGAAAATTATAAGGCATACTAACTTTATCTAAAATTTAGTTGAACTCTAGCTTTCATTATGGTATATTAATTGTTGTGTTTAAGTAATACTTAAGCTATATAAACGATGTTCCGCTGTTCTTAGAGAAATATGAGCATTGGTTTGGAAGGAGTGAAACAGGATGCAAAAACTAATTGCAGATGTAACAAAAGATCAACTACGTACTGATCGTCCTGAATTCCGCCCAGGTGATACGTTAAAAGTTCACGTGAAGGTTGTTGAAGGAAGTCGTGAGCGTATTCAGGTTTTCGAAGGTGTTGTAATTAAACGCCAAAATGGTGGAATAAGTGAAACATTTACAGTAAGAAAGCTTTCTTACGGTGTAGGTGTTGAGCGTACATTTCCATTACATTCGCCTCGTGTAGCGGAAATTGAAGTTTCCCGTCGTGGTATTGTACGTCGTGCGAAACTATACTATCTTCGTAACCTACGTGGTAAAGCAGCGCGTATTAAAGAACGCAGATAAAGAAAAGGTGAAGTGGATTTATTGCAGTTATAATAGGCAGGTCTACTTACTACGATACGTCAAGCCACAGATGGATAGAATAAAATTTTACTTTAAAAAAGGAGCTTTGCTTTTATGCACAAGCTTCTTTTTATTTGTAGATAGGAATTAGTTATACTCAACTGCCTAACAAAGCAAAGAACGCTTTCTAAGAATCCCTTTAACGAATGCCAAGTTTACTAATATTTAACTCGTAATAATAAGGAATGTTATAATGAAGTTAGTTTAAAATAATACATAGATAGTGATGTTGTCGGAGGGGAATTCATGGCAAAACAAAAAAGTGAGTGGTTTGACTGGATAAAGGCGTTGCTTATTGCTTTTGCATTGGCTTTTATAATTCGAATGTTCTTTTTTGCACCAATTGTTGTTGAGGGCCCATCAATGCTTCCGACATTGGAAGATGGGGACCAAATGATTGTAAATAAATTCATATATCAAATTACTGAACCAAAACGTTTCGATATAGTTGTGTTTCATGCTTCAGCACAACAAGATTATATAAAGCGAATTATTGGTTTACCAGGTGAACATGTAGAATATGAAAATAACAGCTTATATATTGATGGTGCCCCAGTTGAAGACCCTTTTACACGAACAGACCAAAATGCATTGTATGAACAAGGCACGAATGATTTTCTATTAGAAGATTTACCGGGAGGGTATGAGAGGATACCTGAAGGACAAATCCTTGTTTTAGGTGATAATCGAATGAATTCAACAGACAGCCGTATGTTAGGTGTTGTTCCCATGGATGAAATTGTTGGAAAAACAAATTTAATTTATTGGCCATTTGATCGAATTCAATTAATAGGAGAGTAGGTTACATATGACAATACAATGGTTCCCAGGACATATGGCAAAAGCTAGGCGAGAAGTAGAAGAAAAGTTAAAGCTTGTCGATTTTGTAGTTGAATTGGTTGATGCAAGAGCGCCATTATCTTCACAAAATCCAATGTTACAACAGGTTCTACAAAATAAACCGAAGCTGATTGTATTAATGAAAAAAGATTTAGCAGATAACAGAGAAACAGAAAAATGGATTAACCATTTTAAAGAAAATAATAGTAAAGCGATCGCTGTTAATGTAAATGATAAAGCAGAAATAAAGCGTGTCATTCAATTAGGGAAGGAACTTGGTCAAGAGAAGATGGACAAACTCATGAAAAAAGGGATTCAACCACGGCCTGCTCGAGCCATGATTATTGGCATCCCGAATGTTGGTAAATCCACATTAATTAATCGACTTGCAGATAAAAAAATTGCAAAAACTGGAGATAAACCAGGTGTTACAAAGCAGCAATTATGGATTAAAGTGAAGAAAGACTTTGAGTTGCTTGATACACCAGGTATTCTATGGCCAAAATTTGAAGATGAAATAGTAGGATTTCGATTAGCAGCAATCGGAACAATAAAAGATCAATTACTTTCATTGCAAGATATTACAGCTTTTGTTATTCAGCACATGCAAGAACATTATCCAGAATTGCTTGAAGCTCGTTACGATATCGACCGTAGTATGGAAGACATGTGGGATATATTCGTTGCTATAGGGAAACAACGAGGAGCACTTGAAAGTGGTGGCAATGTAAACTTTAAAAAGGTTTCAGATATAGTGTTGGGTGATCTTCGTACAGGAAGGTTAGGGATGATTACACTGGAAACACCATAATAATGATTGGCCGCCTAACTTGGTGCTAACAAAAATTGTGTATCAGCCGATATAAGATAGAGAGACAGGTGTCATAATGGATAAACAGCCAATTACAGTACTAAAAAAGTTGTTTGAAGCAGGAGAGTTGAGTGAAGAATTAGTTACCTATTTAAGGGCTGATGACAGAAAAGGTGTACAAAAATTAATTAAAACCTATGAAAACCAGAAGAGAAAAGAAGAAATGCTTGAAAAAAACTTTATGGATATGTGCTATTATGAAGAACGTGGGTACGCTAGTGGCTGTGAATACATAGCAGGTATTGATGAGGCTGGTAGGGGGCCTTTAGCGGGTCCAGTTGTAGCAGCAGCGGTTATTTTACCAAGGAATTTTAAATTATTGGGCTTAAATGATTCAAAACAGCTAAATGAAGCAACGCGTACTAAATTTTTTAACATTATTAAGGAACAAGCGGTTAGCTATGGAATTTCTATTATTGGTAGTCAGAAAATTGATGAAATCAACATATTTGAAGCAACAAAACTAGCAATGCATGACGCAATCAATCAGCTAAATCTAAAACCGAACCATATATTAATTGATGCGGTAGAACTTCGTGGATTGTCTTGTAGCTCTGAGTCCATTACAAAAGGAGATGCTAAAAGCATTTCCATCGCTGCAGCAAGTATATTAGCGAAGGTAACTCGTGATGAAATGATGAAGGAATTACATAGTGAATACCCTAATTACGGTTTCAATTCGAATGTGGGATATGGTACAAAGCATCACATAGATAGTTTAATGGAACATGGCGTGTCACCATACCACAGAAGGTCATTTGCGCCAGTGAGAAATGCAGTTCATTATTAATTTGGGGGGTGTCTAGTTGAGTGTTTATCAAGTAAATGGAAAACGGTTAACCGCAATGAACCATTCACAACTAACACTACGCCCCGGGCAAATTATCCAAGGGAAAATTTTAAAGCTCTATCCTGATAATAAAGCACAAATTCAACTGGGCTCTGAAAAAATGATAGCTCAATTAGAAGCATCATTAACAACTAGTGGAAAGTATCATTTTCAAGTACAAACAACGGATCAAATTATTCATTTAAAGGTGTTGGGGGAACAGTTAAAAAATCAAGAAAGAGCAAACGTTACACACTTGATGCAACAACTGGGACTGAAAATAAATAAATCCAATACTGCTTTGATGCAGACACTTATTAATGAAAAGATCCCATTTGAGAAAAATCAGCTTGTACAAGCATTTCGCTTATTAGACGGGTCACAAAACAAGAAAGAGGCACAACAAGTTCTCAAGGATATGATTACGAATAAATTACCCATAACAGATTCGGTTTTTCAAGCCTTATCCATGAGAAGTTTTCACAGCTTATCAGAACAAATGAAGGCCTCATTAGAGCAATTAAAACAGCATACAAACCATACACAACTGCTTGATCGTATGAGCCAAATGGTGGAACGGCCATTAGACACGAAGTCTGCTATTGTTAATCAAATTACTACAGAAATAAGGGCGAATAGTCAGCAATTTTTCAATATACTAAAGGCAGCAGGAGCCCTGGAACCACAAAAGGATTTTACATCTTGGAAATCGCAATGGGGATCTTTTATAAAGCAAATGAATGGTTCTACGCAACGAACTGCTACTGTGGAATTGCCTGTTCAACTGAACGACCTAAATCTGGTTAGAGCGTTAGAAAAATTGGCTACTAATAAAGACGAATTGTTACGACACTCTCAGCAAATCCTGCACACGTGGAGTAATAAAATGACAGGATCATTTATAAATAATGTCTCCTTAGAAAGAGAGGATTTCGCACAACTAAAACAGCAAATATCGGAGAACGTGCTGCCATTGTTGACGAATCACCAACAGCAGCAATACACGCATTTACTCCAGAATAATCCAGTTCAATTGCGACAGCTTCTATTCATGTTGCAGACAATCGCTACAGACCAAATATATGCGAAGACAGATCAGTTTTTGGGTACAATGAATCAGGATAAAGCATTCATGCTAGCAGCTCCTCGTGAGCAATTTTTGACACAGGTAAACCAAACGCTACTTTTTACAGGACTATCCTATGAAAACCAGCTGGCAAATGATAATATACAGCAACAATCTGTAACGGTAAAAGGAATGCTTATGCAATTGTTTCAACAAAGTGAGAGTGCTTTGTCACATGATCGTTCGCAGCAACTCCTCCACTTTATAAATGGTATGCAGTTGCAATCTGTAAATGAATCAGCTCATTTGTTACAAGCTAATCTGCAAATACCAGGTGAAAGGCTTGGTTTACCGAAGGATCTAGAACTTAATTTTGAAGGTAGAAAAACGGAAAAAGGAGAGATAAATCCTGACCATTGTCGTATATTATTCTACTTGGATCTTACACACTTAAAAAAAACTGTCATTGATATGAATGTACAAAAACGCGCAGTAGCTGTGACGATATTCAATGATTTCGAGTCAATAAAGGAGCAGTCCTTATTTTTAAAACCAATGTTAAAGACAGGACTGGAAAACTTAAATTATCAACTAACTACTATTTCATTTAAACCATTACAACAATTAGATAAACCAAAGAAAACGACAGGACGTGATTCTTTTCGAGCGGACTATCAAGGAGTTGATTATCGAATATGACAAAAGGAAGAAAAAAGGCAGCAGCCCTTCGATATGATCAAAAGCACCAGAGCGCACCTATTATAGCGGCATCTGGTAAAGGACTAACAGCTGATGCTATTATTCATAAAGCTGAAGAAAACGATATTCCTATCCTTGAGGATTCTTCTTTAATTGAAATATTAGCCGAACTAAATATAAATGAAACGATTCCAGAAGAATTATATCAAGCTGTAGCAGAAGTATTTGCTTTTATTTATAGAGCAGACCAAAGCATGGAAAGGTAATAAAAAGTTTGAAAGTAAATAGACAATATTCGCTTATTCTTGTGAATTATGTAGTTTTTTATTACAATAGGAATGCAGTGATTTTGATGGGAGGATAAAAGATGAACATTCATGAGTATCAAGGCAAAGATATGTTGCGCGAATTTGGCGTCGTTGTTCCTAATGGACGTGTTGCATATACAGTTGATGAAGCTGTTGAAGCTGCAGAAAAATTAGGAAGTGCTATTACCGTAGTAAAAGCTCAAATCCACGCTGGTGGTAGAGGTAAAGCCGGTGGCGTTAAGATTGCAAAAAACATAGAAGATGTGCGTACATATGCACATGAGATACTTGGTAAGACTTTAGTTACAGAACAAACAGGACCTGAAGGTAAAGAAGTTAAACGCTTACTTATTGAAGAAGGTAGTGATATTCAAAAAGAGTATTATGTAGGTGTGGTACTTGATCGCGTTACTTCACGTGTCATTTTAATGGCATCTGAAGAAGGCGGTACAGAAATAGAAGAGGTTGCTGAAACAAACCCTGAGAAGATCTTCCAGGAAGTAATTGACCCAGTTGTTGGATTATCTGGTTATCAAGCTCGTAGACTAGCATTCAACATAAATATACCTCATGAACTAATGGGTAAAGCAGTTAAGTTTATGACAAGTCTTTATAATGTATTTATTGAAAAAGACTGCTCAACTGCAGAAATAAATCCATTAGTCACTACTGGTGATGGCGAAGTATTAGCATTGGATGCGAAATTGAACTTTGATGATAATGCCATGTTCCGTCAAAAAGACGTACAGGAATTACGTGATTTAGATGAAGAAGACGAAAAAGAAATCGAAGCATCAAAACATGACTTAAGCTATATATCCCTTGATGGTAATATCGGGTGCATGGTAAATGGTGCGGGACTTGCTATGTCTACTATGGATATTATTAAGCATTACGGCGGTGACCCTGCAAACTTCCTTGATGTTGGGGGCGGTGCAACAGCTGAAAAAGTTACCGAAGCATTTAAGATCATTTTATCCGACCCGAATGTAAAGGGTATTTTTGTAAACATCTTTGGTGGAATTATGAAGTGTGATGTAATTGCAGATGGTGTAGTGGAAGCGACAAAACAAGTTGGATTAGAAATTCCGCTAGTTGTAAGGTTAGAAGGAACAAATGTTGAATTAGGGAAGAAAATTCTGGACGAGTCTGGATTGAATATTACATCCGCCGGTTCCATGGCAGACGGTGCCGAAAAAATCGTTTCTATGGTCAGGTAATAATTTGTTACTGACTGCTCTACTAAAAACTGTATAAGATTATGAAGAAAGGGCGGACGAAAATGAGTGTATATGTTGATAAAGATACAAAAGTAATTGTCCAGGGAATTACTGGTGGTACAGCTAAATTCCATACGAAACAAATGCTTGAATATGGAACAAAAATCGTTGGTGGTGTTACACCGAAAAAAGGTGGCACAGAGGTAGAAGGGGTTCCTGTATTCAATACAGTAAAGGATGCAGTTGAAAAAACAGGAGCTAACGCATCTGTAATCTACGTACCGGCACCTTTTGCTGCAGATGCAATTATGGAAGCAGTGGATGCAGAGTTAGATCTTGCAATATGTATTACCGAGCATATCCCTGTTATGGATATGGTTAAAGTGAAGCGTTATATGGAAGGTAAGAAAACGCGTCTAATAGGGCCTAATTGCCCAGGGGTAATTACAGCAGATGAAAGTAAAATTGGTATCATGCCAGGATACATTCATAAGAAAGGTCATATTGGAGTTGTGTCCCGTTCAGGTACACTAACATATGAAGCTGTCCATCAACTGTCAGAAGCTGGTTATGGGCAAACAACAGCTGTAGGAATCGGTGGAGACCCAGTTAATGGTACAGACTTTATTGATGTTCTAAACGACTTTAACGAAGACCCTGAAACAGAAGCCGTGGTTATGATTGGTGAAATCGGTGGAACAGCAGAAGAAGAAGCCGCTGAATGGGTGAAAGCTAACATGACAAAACCTGTTGTTGGCTTTATTGGAGGAGCAACAGCCCCTCCTGGAAAACGAATGGGTCATGCTGGTGCTATTGTATCTGGTGGTAAAGGAACAGCGGACGAGAAAACTCGTGTCATGACTGAATCCGGTATTCGTGTTGCTGATACGCCAGCTGTTATTGGTGAAACAATGATAAATGTTCTAATGGAAAATAATCTACAAGAAAAATGTAAAACACATTAAAAATAGTGGGTCCAAGAGTTTTAGCTCTTGGACCCTTATTAACAAATTGAATAAGGAAGTGTTGAATTGCAGTCATTCCGCGATCGCTTAATTCACGTACATAGATGTAGAGGCAATACTAGGAGAATAATGCGAAAAATTCTACTCCATGATCCTACACTAAATCAAATTTATTTAATATCCTCCAGCACGATTAGTCAGCTATATTCCCTTCCCATGAAAAATGCAGTAATATTTTATAAAGACCTTCATAATAATCATTTAATCCAGCAAATAAAAAAAGATAATAACAGCTATACGATTATCACTATAGTTGACGAGAACTATCCAGGTGTGTTAAAAACAATAAAAGATCCGCCTATTGTCTTGTATGCTCTAGGCAATACGTCATTATTATGTCACACACCTGCTTTAAGTGTGATTGGGACAAGAAATCCATCCAATGAAGCAATGGCAAAAATAAACCACGTAGTTAAACCTTTACTAGATAATGATTGGTTAATCGTAAGTGGAATGGCTAAGGGTGTTGATCGTTATGCCCATGTGTTTGCTTTAAGGGGGAAGGGTAAAACCATTGCCGTATTGGGAGGTGGATTCCATCATATTTATCCAAAACAAAACACATCTTTATTTCATCATATAGCTGAAAATGGATTAGTAATATCGGAATATCCTCCAGACACTCCCCCAAAAAAGCATCATTTCCCTGAAAGAAATAGGCTCATTAGTGGCTTATGTTTTGGAACATTAGTGATTGAAGCAACTGAAAAAAGTGGAACCTTAATTACAGTGGATCAGGCACTTGACCAAGGAAGGGAAGTATACGCATTGCCAGGCTCACCGTTGATTCCTCAATCACGGGGCTGCCATCGCATGATTCAAGACGGTGCAAAGTTGGTTATGGATTCAAGCGATATACTGGAAGATTGGGAAACTATTGGAAAGCATTTATATAATTTATAAAAGAAGGAAAACGCTTGCTAAAGGCAAGAACTTTGTCACGTATATTTGACAAAGTTATATGATGTATTTACTATTAATGAAGATTTGTAAAATAATTATTGTACCTCATTCTGGGAGGAAATTGAATGTCAGAGTATCTAGTAATCGTAGAATCACCTGCAAAAGCGAAAACAATTGAACGTTATTTAGGAAAAAAATATAAAGTTAAGGCATCCATGGGTCATGTACGTGACTTACCGAAAAGTCAAATGGGTGTTTATACAGAAGATAATTTTAAACCAAAATACATTACAATCCGCGGAAAAGGTGATGTATTAAAAGATCTACGAAAAGCCGCCAAAAAAGCAAAAAAAGTTTATCTTGCAGCCGACCCTGATAGAGAAGGGGAGGCTATAGCTTGGCATTTAGCACACGCACTAAATGTAGATGAAAATTCAAAATGCCGTGTGGTTTTCAATGAAATTACAAAGGATGCAATTAAAGAATCATTTAAAAATCCGAGAACAATTGATACCGATTTAGTCGATGCACAACAAGCCAGGCGAATTCTTGATCGATTAGTTGGATATAATATCAGTCCATTATTATGGAAAAAGGTTAAAAAAGGATTAAGTGCGGGCCGTGTACAATCGGTAGCATTAAAAATGATTACGGATCGTGAAAAAGAAATTGAAAACTTTAAACCGGAAGAATACTGGTCCATTGAAGGCCATTTTCAAAAGGACGAAGAAAGTTTTCAGGGCGCTTTCTATGGTCTAAATGGAAAAAAACAGGAATTAAAATCTGAAGACGATGTAAAAAAGGTTATAAACTCACTAAACGAGAAGAAATTTTCGGTTGATAAAGTTAACAGGCGTGAACGAAAGCGAAATCCCGCTAAACCTTTTATTACATCTTCTATACAACAAGAGGCTGCTCGAAAGCTAAACTTCCGCGCAAAGAAAACAATGATGGTAGCACAACAACTTTATGAAGGTATAGATTTAGGGAAAAAAGCTGGGGGGATCACAGGTTTAATTACGTATATGCGTACAGATTCTACGCGAATATCCAATACAGCTAAAGAAGAAGCGGAAACGTATATTGAAGATAAATATGGTAAAGAATACCTGGGAACTAATAAACAAAGCAAGCAACAAGAGGGTTCACAGGACGCACACGAAGCAGTTCGTCCAACATCGACTTTAAGAGATCCCAAATCGTTAAAACCGATCCTCTCCAGAGATCAGTATCGTTTATACAAACTCATTTGGGAACGGTTCTTAGCTAGTCAAATGGCTCCGGCAGTGATGGATACCATGACCGTTCATTTATTAAATAATGATGTGGAATTTCGCGCAACCGGTTCTAAAGTTAAGTTTAAAGGATTTATGAAGGTATATATAGAAGGAACGGATGATAGTAAAAAAGAGGAAGATAAGTTCTTACCTGATTTAAAGGAAGGGATGGAAGTTGAGGCGAAAGAAATTATACCAAATCAACATTTTACACAGCCACCTCCAAGATTTACTGAGGCTAGACTGGTACGTACAATGGAGGAGTTGGGAATTGGGCGTCCATCTACTTATGCTCCTACGTTGGATACAATTCAGCGCAGAGGATATGCCAGTATTGATAACAAACGATTTATACCAACAGAGCTTGGTACGATTGTGCACGAATTAGTAGAAGAGTTTTTCCCTGAAATTATTAATGTTGAATTTACAGTAAAAATGGAAAGTGATTTAGATTCCATTGAAGATG
This sequence comes from Virgibacillus natechei, assembly GCF_026013645.1. NCBI lineage: Bacteria > Bacillati > Bacillota > Bacilli > Caryophanales > Bacillaceae > Virgibacillus > Virgibacillus natechei. The sequence goes on from NZ_CP110224.1 coordinate 1,723,534, forward strand.
GTCAAATACAATGGGTAAAAATCATAGATGATTTTTACCAGGACTTTAGCAAACGGTTGGAAACAGCAGAAGAAGAAATGGAAAAAATTGAAATCAGAGATGAACCTGCCGGTATTACTTGTGAAAATTGTGAGCATGAGATGGTTTATAAAATGGGGCGTTATGGTAAGTTTTTAGCTTGTTCTAACTTTCCAGAGTGTCGAAATACAAAACCAATTCTAAAAGAAATTGGGGTTAAATGTCCAAAATGTGAAGAAGGTAATGTAGTAGAGAGAAAGTCCAAAAAAAGAAGAACTTTTTATGGATGCGATCGTTTTCCTGAATGTGATTTTGTATCATGGGATAAACCTATAGCGAGACCATGTCCGAAATGTGAGTCTTTGCTAGTTGAAAAGAAATCGAAGAAACAAACGCAAATTCAATGCACCAATTGCGATTATAAAGAAAAAACTCAAGATTAAAGAACCAGTTGCTCGTCTTGCGATGAGCAGCTTTATTTTTACATAGCAAACTATAGAATTTAAATGCTGTGGATAACTTATATACTGGAATAGCCAGGTCCAGCTCCAGCGCTCAGCAACTGTCAAACTTCACACTCCTCCACTACGATAAAGAAGACTTACTGATTGCCAAGCCGGCAGGCGCAGGCAGAAGTAAAGTCGCACTTATACCCTGTGGGTGAAAAGAAGACTTACTGATTGCCAAGCCGGCAGGCGCAGGCAGAAGTAAAGTCGCACTTATACCCTTGTGGTGAAAGCCGGCACCGACTCCCTAGGCTTAAAGAAGGCCGTCTAAAACCAGGCTTACGCTCAGGCGTCGGCATACCCCTATGAAGGGGTATGTTTCTTTTTCGCTTTCCAAGCATAAGATTCACTTTGATTTTCGCCACTACTGGCGATAAGTCAAGTTCATCTCATCTCATTGCGGCAGTAGAAGTTCAACTAAAATCGCCACTTTGCGTGGCAACGTTGAACCACCCGCGATGCGCTGAGCGCAGTTATACGTTGCTAAACGGGTGCTTGCGCTTTTGTTCTTATGTTTTGACTGTTTCCTAAAAGATTAGGACGAGTAAGCGCAGTCCCAATACTTACGAAAAGAGCCTATGTTTTACAATTTTGACAGAGGGTACCGCCTTTAAGAAGGAGGTATTAACATGGAAAGACAGAAATATTATTATGTAACAGTAGATACTGAAGAAATTCGTGAGATATCGATTCCGGATAATGATATTGAATATGAAATTACTGCAAACCAAAACCAGCTCGAGGAACTAAGAGAGCTATTTATGAAGAAAAGTAAAGATGGAAAAGATGCTGCGGAATATATAGGAAAACCATTTGATGAATGGGGAGCAGATGACAAGAGAGAAGAATATCAGCATCATTTGATAATGATCTATCGAAAATTATATGAATTAGGTACAGAAAAAACAAAATCAAAAATAAAAGAACTAGGAATAATTCATTAAAAAGTTGGCAATACAAGTAACTAGCCTATTTTTATTCACAAAGTTTTCACAGTATCAACTTTTTTAAATTAATTGAATTGTTGTTTGTTGACTATCTTATTTGAAAAAGTTATAATTATTCAGTGCTAAGGATAATTACTTTACAGCATCCGACCCAATTTTGAAGACTCTATTATTTACGTCATCTTTTAATGACAAATTGAATCAGTGTGCATAATTAAAGTGAAGCCAATTCAGAATTTTAGTGCAATTTAGTTAAATTAATTGCACTTGATTATTTTGTATGATATGATTTATTTGCTGTGCTTTGGGGTGAAGGTATGCATCAGTTTACGAATGATTGCGAGGCTTTTGTTGAGTATTTACAAATAGAAAAAAATGTTTCTCCATATACTGTGAAATATTATCTGAAAGATCTGGAAACATTCTTTGACTTCTTAGCAAAAGAGGGTATAAATGACTTGAGCGAAGTTGACCAACGAGTCGTGCGATTGTATTTGACATTGCTCTATGATAAACAGTTAAGCAGAAGGTCAGTATCGCGGAAGATTTCGACCTTGAGGAGCTTTTATAAGTTTTTGGAGCGAGAAGATCATGTTGCATCAAATCCAATTATGCATATTTCGTTACCAAAAACCAGTAAGCCAATACCTGGATTCCTCTATATGGAAGAGCTAGAAAAACTTTTCGATGTAAGTGATTTAAACGATCCTGTCGGTCAACGTAATCAAGCTCTATTAGAAACACTTTATGCTACAGGTATGAGGGTTAGCGAGTGTCAAGGGCTTTCGTTGAGTGATATTGATTTTTCAATTGGAACGGTGTTCGTTAAAGGGAAAGGAAGAAAAGAACGTTACATTCCGTTTGGGAGTTTTGCAGAAAGAGCCTTACGAGCTTACATAGATGAGGGTAGGAATAACTTATTGGAAAAAGCCAAAGTGGAATCTGGTTCTATCTTTTTAAATGCTCGAGGATCCCCATTAACGACTAGAGGTATGCGGCTCATTTTAAATAAAATGGTCGAAAAAGCAGCCTTAACTATTCATGTTCATCCGCATAAATTACGTCATACATTCGCTACACATATGCTGAATGAAGGCGCTGATCTACGTACAGTACAAGAATTACTAGGTCATGAGAGTTTAACCTCTACACAAATATATACACATGTAACGAAAGATCATCTACGTGACGTGTATATGAACAGTCATCCACGAGCCAATGATCCATAAGCAGAAGAAAGTAAGAGGTGATGAAAATTGGCAAATGAGATGCATGCCACAACTATTTTTGCTGTTAGACATAATGGTCAATGTGCAATGAGTGGTGATGGTCAAGTTACCTTAGGTAATGCGGTAGTTATGAAACATAAAGCCAAAAAAGTACGTACATTATTTCACGGAAAAGTGCTAGCAGGGTTTGCAGGCTCTGTTGCAGATGCTTTTACATTATTTGAAAAATTTGAAGAAAAATTGGAAGCTTTTGATGGAAACTTATCGCGAGCTTCAGTTGATCTAGCAAAGGAATGGCGTAGTGATAAGGTGTTACGTAAACTGGAAGCAATGCTGATTGTGATGAATAAGGAAAAAATGTTATTGGTGTCAGGAACTGGAGAAGTCATTGAACCTGATGATGGATTGTTAGCTATTGGTTCAGGTGGGAACTATGCACTTAGTGCAGGGAGAGCGTTAATCAAACATTCAGAGCAATTGTCTGCAAAAGAAATAGCGCTAACAGCACTAGAGGTTGCTGGAGAAATATGCATATATACAAATGATCATATAACTTTAGAGGTGCTCGAATAAGAAGGAGGCTATTTGAAGTATGGGAATAGATTACACTCCAAAGCAAATCGTGGGTCAACTGGACAAGTATATAATAGGGCAACAAAGTGCCAAAAAATCTGTAGCTGTTGCATTGCGTAACCGCTATCGACGAATGTGGCTTGATGATTCTATAAAAGATGAAATTGTCCCTAAAAATATTTTAATGATTGGACCTACAGGGGTAGGTAAAACAGAAATAGCAAGAAGGTTAGCAAAGCTAGTCGGTGCCCCTTTTATAAAAGTAGAAGCGACAAAGTACACGGAGGTCGGATATGTTGGGCGCGATGTTGAGTCTATGGTCCGTGATCTTGTAGAAATGTCACTGCGAATGGTTAAAGAAGAAAAAATGAATGAAGTAATGGGAAAAGCTGAAGTCGAAGCTAATAAAATACTTGTCAAATTGCTAGTCCCTCAAACTAAAAAAAAGCAGGACAATATAAAAAATCCATTTGAAATGCTTTTTCCTGGTCAAGCAGATGATGACGATGATAGTGATAAAGAAGAAGAAAAAGATGAAGAAATAAGAAATAAACGAAAACGCACTGAACATAAGCTTGCTTTAGGTGAACTGGAAGATACCATGGTTACGGTTGAACTAGAAGAACAGCCGCCTTCAATGTTTGATATGATGCAAGGTTCGGGAATGGAACAAATGGGGATGAACATGCAGGATGCCTTTGGGCAGTTTATGCCGAAAAAGAAAAAGACAAGAAATTTACCTGTTTCTGAAGCGAGAAAGATTTTAACAAACCAGGAAGCGGGCAAATTAGTAGATATGGATGAGGCCGGTCAAGAAGCTATTCAACGAGCAGAACAATCTGGAATACTGTTTATTGACGAAATAGATAAAGTCGCTGTAAAACAGGAGAATTCGGCGAATGTATCTAGAGAAGGCGTCCAACGAGATATTCTACCTATTGTTGAAGGTTCAACAGTTGTTACGAAGCATGGCCCGGTAAAAACAGATCATATGCTTTTCATAGCCGCTGGAGCATTCCACATGGCAAAGCCTTCCGATTTAATACCTGAGCTACAAGGTAGATTCCCAATACGAGTTGAACTCGAAAAACTAACTGTTGAAGATTTTAAACGAATCTTAAATGAGCCGTCAAATGCATTGTTAAAGCAATATCAGGCTTTATTAAATACAGAAGGTATAAATGTTATTTTTACAGACGAAGCTATAACAAGGATTGCTGAAGTAGCGCATGAAGTGAATCAGGATACGGATAACATTGGTGCAAGAAGACTCCATACGATTTTGGAGAAACTCTTGGAAGATCTGTCCTATGAAGCAACAGATATCAATATGGAAAAAGTGGAGATTACCCCTACTTACGTTGATGAAAAACTAAGTACAATAGTGAAGAATAAAGATTTAAGTCAATTTATACTATAAAATGAAAAATATTAAAACGGAGGATTATTATGGAACTATTAAATCGCGCAAGAAAAATTAATGCAATGTTACAAAAATCAACTGGGAAGTCAGTCAATTTCAATGATATGTCTGCAACCCTAACGGATGTTATCAGAGGTAATGTGTTCATTTTGAGTAGAAGAGGAAAACTGTTAGGTTTTGCTATTAATCAAGAGATTGAGAACGAACGTATGAAAACTATGCTAGAAGAAAGGCAATTTCCGGAAGAATATACAGAAGGATTATTCGGTATTCGTGAAACAACAGCGAATCTTGATATTGATCACCCACTTACTGTATTCCCAGTTGAAAATCGAGAGTTATTTAAAAGCGGTTTAACAACGATAGTACCTATTATTGGTGGCGGCGATCGTCTCGGAACACTAATATTAGGAAGAGTAACCGACAGCTTCAACGATGATGATTTGCTACTAGGAGAATACGGGGCAACCGTTGTAGGTATGGAAATACTACAGGAAAAAACAGAAGAAATCGAAATAGAAGCCCGCAGCAAAGCTGTTGTACAAATGGCTATAAGCTCATTGTCATACAGTGAACTAGAAGCAATTGATCATATTTTTGAAGAATTAGATGGAAAAGAAGGTTTACTTGTAGCAAGTAAAATAGCCGATAGAGTAGGTATTACAAGGTCTGTTATTGTAAATGCATTAAGAAAACTTGAAAGTGCGGGAGTTATTGAATCACGCTCACTAGGAATGAAAGGAACATTTATTAAAGTATTGAATGATAAATTCCTAGTAGAACTTGAAAAGCTTCGTTCGAAATAAAAAAAAGGCTAGAGCAATCTAGCCTTTTTTTATGTCTTTTTAGAGGATGTTTAAAAAGTCCGGTAAAAATGACACATCGAAGGGGGACTTCTACTGAAACCGCCCATATCAATAGCCAACGCAAAAGCTACCACAACACGCGATAAGTCGCTACTCAAAGAGCTACGCTGGATCAGACTTTCGACCCACAGGACGTCGCGACCCTAACCGGTGGACGCACATGACGCGATCCTTTTTATCCAATCAAATACTGTTTACTTTAAACCTAAAATAGATTTTATTTACTTTATTATTTCAATATAGCATGCAAATAGCAACTAGAAATTATAGTACGATTTATTATAAGGGAAAAATTATGTATGTAATTTTTCCTGGATATTTATAACTATAAAAAGCTTGATATTACAAAAAATGTCGAAAAATGGTAGACTTTATACCGTATATAGCTTAAAATATATTCGTATGCCATTTGCGTTTATGACTGTTGGTTTAAAATGGGAAAAGGAGGAAATTAGATGAACTTGTTTAATGGGGCAATTAGTACGCTGGAGAATTCACTTGATTTTGCTTCAGCAAAAAACAAAGTAATATCAAGCAATGTTTCAAATATCGACACACCTAATTATAAGGCTAAAGACATAGTTTTCAAAGATGTATTAGACAATGCCTCATCACAATCGTTAGAAGCGAATCGTACAAATTCTAAACACCTACCATTTAATCAGGATTCAGAGTCCTCACATGAAATAATAACGAAAAATAATACAAGGTATAACCATAATGGAAATAATGTAGATGTTGATAAAGAAATGGCTGAATTGGCTAAAAACCAAATCTACTATCAAGCATTAACAGATCGTATTAACGGTAAGTTTGGTAGTCTTCAAACCGTTATTAGAGGAGGAAGCTAATCGATGTCAATATTCCATGCAATGAATAATAGTGCAAGTGCTTTAACAGCTCAGCGTCTTCGCATGGACGTTGTATCTTCCAATGTAGCAAATGCAGAAACAACGCGAGCAACAGTGAATGAAAACGGAGAATATGAACCTTATCGTAGAAAAATGGTAGAAATGGCGCCGCAAGATAAAAGTTTTCGATCTTTTTTACATAAAGCACAAGGGACAGAATCGGCTTCAGGTGTAGAAGTGACGAATATTGTTGAAGATGAAGATCCTTTTAAAATGGAATATAACCCGAATCATCCAGATGCAAATGATGATGGTTATGTTGAACTACCGAATGTAGACCCATTAAAGGAAATGGTTGATCTAATGAGTACGACCAGGTCCTATGAAGCAAATGTAACCTCTTTAAATGCTAGCAAAGGTATGTTAATGAAGGCATTGGAAATAGGGAAATAATCCACAGCAAGGAGTATGAAAATGGATAGTCTATCAATAAATAATATACAACAACAAACATCATTACCTGAATCTGCAAATACAATTTCACCTGGAGATGCCCAGAATAATTTTGCTAATACACTAAAATCAGCAATTGATGGAGTGAATGAAGCACAAATTGCGTCTGATGAAAAGACAGAAGCACTGGCACAAGGTAATATAGATGATTTGCATGATGTGATGATTACTGCTCAAAAAGCTAGTCTTACATTGGAAACAACTGTACAGGTTCAAGGTAAGGCTATAGATGCTTATAACGAAATTATGCGTATGCAAGTCTAATTTACCATGTTCGATATACATGGAGTAGAAATGGTATAACAGTTGATTTAGTACATGTTTGCAATTAACCAGAAATAATTGTTATTTTTTTGGCGCTTTGGTGGGGGAATATATGAAAGAAAAAATGATGAAGTGGAAAGATACAGCGGCAACTGCTTGGACAAGCAGATCAAAAAGCCAAAAAGGCGTCTTTATAGGTTCAGCACTAATTATCATCATGCTAATCGCAGCTATAGCACTCGTTACATCAAGTTCTAATTTCGTCCCGTTGTATAATAATTTAACTTTACAGGAATCGGGACAAATAAGTGAAGAATTAGATGCTAGGGGTATTCCTTATGAAATAGAGGATGGTGGTACGACAATTACTGTACCGGAGCCACAAGTAGATACCTTAATGGTAGATCTTGCAGGTCAAGGAATACCAAACAGCGGAAATATTGACTATTCTTTTTTTAGTGAAAACACCTCCTGGGGGATCACAGATAATGAATTTGACATTATGAAGCTTGATGCAATGCAAACAGAGCTAGGTAATCTAATGCAAGGTATTGATGGAATTGAAAGTGCTGAAGTGATGATTGACATGCCTGAAGATCCAGTGTTTGCAAGTGAAACAACACAAGAATCCAGCGCTTCAATCGTGTTAAATACACAACCAGGGTATCAATTTGAAGGAAACCAAATCGAGTCTCTCTACCACCTGGTATCCAGTGCTATTCCAAATTTACCAGATGACAATGTGGTTATTATGAATCAGCATTTTGAGTATTTTGATCGTGATTCACAAACTGCTCAAGGAAACCAGGATTCGCATTCATACCAACAGACTGTCAAGCAGGATGTGGAACGAGATATTCAAAGAAGGTTACAGCAAATGCTTGGTACGATGGTTGGTGCAGATAATGTAATTGTTTCTGTAACAGCAGATATAGATTTCACACAGGAAAATCGGACTGAGGAGCTCATTGAGCCTGTAGACATTGAGAATATGGAAGGCGTTCCTGTCAGTATTGAATCCATCCAGGAATCATATTCCGGGAACCCTGGTGTTGGTGGAACTGGTGCAGGTGATGTGACTGGAACTGGGGAAGATGATATTCCTACTATGCAAGAGATAGAAGGTGACGACGGGGAATACGAATTAGATAGAGAAACAATCAACAATGAATATAACCGTATCCGCAGAGACATTGTAGAAAGTCCTTATAAAGTTAGGGATTTAGGGGTTCAAGTTGCTGTTGATAGCGTAACGGATTCGGATGGAGATGATATTCAATATTTAACCCAACAAGAGGAAACAACGGTTGAAGCAGGAATATCTTCCATATTAGATTCTGTTATTGGTACTTCAATGAGTGAAGAGTTTGGTGAGGTTGTTCCAGAAGATAATTTTTCTATTGTATTTCAGGAGTTTAGTGGGACTACAGCAACGCCTGAAACGACAACACCAATTATTCCAACATGGCTTTATATAACAGGTGCTATTTTATTGGCAATCATTATTTTATTAGCTTTCCTATTATTCCGTAATCGCAACGAAGATGAGGAAGAATTTGTAGAAGAAGATTATACAACTGAAATTATGGAAGAGGTACCAGAAATAGAAGAACAACAACAGGACTCAGAATCAGTTACACGAAGAAAAGAACTGGAAAAAATAGCAAGAGATAAACCAGAAGATTTTGCGAAGCTTTTAAGAAGTTGGATCGGGGACGATTAGGGGGAATGAACGATGGCAAAACAAACATTATCAGGAAAACAAAAAGCAGCGATTCTTTTAATCTCCTTAGGTCCAGATATATCAGCGCAGGTGTATAAACATTTATCAGAAGATGAAATTGAGAAATTAAGTTTAGAGATATCTTCTGTAAAAAAGGTTGACTCCCACATGAAAGAAGATGTACTGGAACAGTTTCATCAAATCGCTGTTGCTCAAGACTTTATTTCCCAAGGTGGTATTGGCTATGCCAAAACAGTATTAGAAAAAGCATTTGGAACAGAGGAAGCATCGGGTATTATCAATCGCCTTACCTCATCATTACAAGTTAGACCTTTTGATTTTGCGAGAAAGGCCGACCCAAAGCAAGTATTAAATTTTATCCAAAGTGAACACCCTCAAACCATAGCTTTAGTCTTATCTTATCTTGATGCGGAGCAGTCTGGCCAAATATTATCCGAATTGCCTCAGGAAATGCAAGCAGATATTGCAAAGCGTATTGCAACAATGGACTCTACGTCGCCAGAGATCATTGCTCAGGTGGAACAGGTTTTGGAACGAAATATATCATCTTCTTTAACAGAAGATTATACACAAACTGGTGGTATTCAAGCTGTAGTCGAAGTGTTGAATGGTGTAGACCGAAGTACGGAGCGAACGATTTTGGATTCCTTAGAAATACAAGATCCTAAGCTTGCTGAGGAAATAAAGAAACGTATGTTTGTTTTTGAAGATATAGTTGTATTGGACAGTCGTGCAATCCAGCGCGTCATAAGAGAAGTAGAAAATGAAGACCTACAATTGTCACTTAAAGTTTCTAGTGATGAAGTGAAGGATGTTGTCTTTAAAAATATGTCACAAAGAATGGCTGATACCTTTATGGAAGAGATGGAGTACATGGGACCAGTTCGGCTACGAGATGTAGAAGATGCACAAACGAGGATTGTTAGCGTGATACGCAGACTTGAAGAGATTGGTGAAATTATTATTGCCCGTGGCGGAGGAGACGATATTATTGTCTAGTCATACGCAGAATCGCCAAAGCAAGGTTATTGAGCTTAAACCAATCGAGGTTACGAAAAAAGCGCCAAATCAAACGTTAGATTTAGAGGTTGAGGACAGTAAGGTGAAAGATGAAATTCAAAATGCTAGAGATGAACTGCAAAAAATAGAACAACAGAAGAAACAGCATATAGCTGATACAAAATCAGAAATTGAAAACGCAAGACAGAATTGGAAAAACGAAAAGAAACAATTTATCGAAGCGGCGAAAGAAGAAGGGTATAATGCAGGTTTCTCGCAAGGAAAAGAAGAGGGGATTCTAAATTATCAGCATTTAATCGATAAGGCCAATTCGATAATGGAGGAAGCTATTAAAGATTTTCATTCCACAATTGAAAAAAGTGATGAAGCAATTCTTGGTCTAGCAATACATATAGCGGACACGATTATGAAACAGAAGCTTACGGAAGATCCAAGGTCCTTTTTGTCGATCGTGAAAGCTGCAATTAAAGAATTGAAAGATCAATCTGTAATCACTATTTATTTACATCCTAATAACTATGAGTATGTTATACAGCAAAAAGATGAATTAGAGCTTATTTTGGAAAGTGAAACAAACTTGTCTATTTATGTGGATGAATCGGTTAAAGAGAATGGGTGTGTAATCGAACATCCATTTGGTCAAATTGATGCTGGTACTGATACACAGCTACAGCAGATACGTAAAGTTTTATATGAAATAGCAACGGAGAATAAATAATGAATACATTGGATTACTTTTCTGCAATTGATCAAACAGATACATACAAGCGTTATGGTAAGGTTTTGCGTGTGGTTGGGCTAATGATTGAATCACAAGGGCCGGAAGCGAATATTGGAGAAGTCTGTTATATTCATGCTTCAACAAAAAATAAAGATCCAATACTTTCGGAGGTTGTTGGTTTTCATAATGAAAAGCTGATTCTTATGCCATATGCAGAAGTAGCCGAAATCGGGTCAGGGTGTTTAGTCGAATCGACTGGAAAAGCATTAACGGTCAAAGTAGGACGTGGGTTAATCGGTAAAGTTGTGGACTCACTAGGTATGAATCTTGACAATTCATTATTACCAAAAGGATTATCTAGCCGTTTAACGGAGCAATCGCCTCCTAATCCGATGTTGCGTCCACCTATTTCTGAGCCCTTACAAGTTGGTGTGAAGGCAGTCGATTCTATGCTTACAGTCGGTAAAGGACAACGAATTGGAATTTTTGCAGGTAGTGGTGTTGGGAAAAGTACATTGCTTGGAATGATTGCTCGTAATAGTAATGCTGATATTAATATTATTGCGTTAATTGGAGAAAGAGGACGTGAAGTGAGGGAATTCATTGAAAATGACCTCGGGGAAGAAGGACTAAAAAAATCAATTGTTGTTGTCGCCACTTCTGATCAACCAGCTTTAATGCGTATAAAAGGTGCTTATACCGCTACAGCGATTAGTGAATACTTTCGTGATTTAGGTTATCAGGTAAATTTAATGATGGATTCGGTAACGAGGGTTGCAATGGCCCAGCGTGAAGTAGGACTTGCAACAGGTGAACCACCAACAACAAAAGGGTATACACCTTCTGTATTTGCAACGTTGCCAAAACTATTGGAACGAACGGGTACGAATGAACATGGAAGCATCACAGCATTTTATACAGTTCTAGTCGATGGTGATGATATGAATGAGCCAATAGCAGATACGGTTCGGGGTATTTTAGACGGCCATTTTGTGATGGATCGTAAACTAGCAGAACGGGGGCAATTCCCTGCTATCAATATCTTGAAATCGATTAGCCGAGTAATGAATAAAGTAGTGGATAACAAGCATCAAGATTTTGCACAACAAATACGAACTTTTATGGCTACATATGAAGAAAACAGTGAGTTGATTAATATTGGTGCATATAAGCGTGGTACTGATAAAGAAATAGACAACGCAATTTCCCATTATCCAAAAATACAAGCCTTTTTAAGGCAGGATGTTTTTGAATATCGAACACTTGATGAATCGATTGAATTGATGAAAGACCTGCTTAATGGGGGTGTGAAATAATGGCTGAAACAGCTACATTATCTAAACTATTACATATTCGAGAGAATGAAAAGAAAGAAGCAAAACAAGCATATCATCAATCAATGGATTTCTTTGAAGGAATAGCTACACGACTATATACATTACTGAAAAGAAAAGAAAATGCGGAGGATTCCTATGATGATTGTTTAAGTGCTACGTCGTCTGTTGAGATTATTAAAGAACAGGTCGCTTTTATTGAACTATTAAATAATCAAATTATGAATTTACAGCAACAAGTACAAATTGCTAGAGCTGATATGGAGTCCAAGCAAATGAAGTTAAGTGATGCTTACGTTGAAGTGAAGAAATTCGAGAAAATAATAGACACCCGAAAAAAGTCAGAGGAAGAAATGGAAATAAAGCGGGAAAAAGCTTCGATGGATGAAGTATCCATTCAACAATACTTACGATATAAAAACAGGTGAAGCTAATGGTAAAGCAACCAAAAACAAAAAAGAAAATGAATCCATTTCTGCGATTTCTTTTTGCCATTGTGATTCCAATCGTTGTACTCATTATAGTGGTGATCATTATATTTTCTGCTGCAGGCGTAAATGTAATGGATTGGACAAAGGAAAAAGGGAGTAATATTCCAGTTGTGTCTACTTTTATTACAACAGCGGAAGAGGAGAGTCTTCAGCTTGAAGAGGAGCAAGTTCAGGCTGAAATAGAAAGTAAAGAGGCAGAAATACAGGAATTATATCAAGAGATAGATGGACTTGAGTTCGAAAATGAACAAATGGCGCAGGAAATACTTAGGTTGGAAAACAATGATGAAAATCCAGAGGACGCAGCTGCTGGTTCATTTAAGGATATGGACAATGAGCAAGCAGCATTAATTATTGAAAACCTGGAAAACGAGACGGCTGTTGCTATTTTAGAAGAAGTATCAGATGAGGTACGTGGTGAGATCTTAGAGGCGATGGACCCCGAAACGGCAGCAACTTTAACACAATTATTGATTAGTAGTGATGAATAAAATGATTCACTTGAAAGGGGGTGAGAAAACTGAATGCGATAGGTATGCTTTTTCAACAAGGGCAATTGTCTTTGCCTTCGTCAGGTAATTTAAAGCAGACTAGTGGAGAAGAAGGTAATTCCTCATTATTTCAAATGCTATTAGATGGCGAACAAGCAACAGAACCACACATTACAAAAATGAAAGATTCTAGTTCTGATAATGAAGTGATGAATCTGGATAACACCCCAACAGAAATGAAAGAACACTTGTACAATATGTTAATGGATTCTGATAAATTTGGAGATAAAGCCATTTCTGAAGATGAAATGGGGGCTAAGTGGTTGAATTTGGATAGCGTGTCAACAGAGATAAAAGAACTATTAAATAACATGTTAATGGATTCTGATAACTTGGAAGGTATAACCATTACTGAAGAAGGAATTGCGAGTAAGTGGATTAATTTGGATCGTTTACCATCCGAGGTGACAGATAAATTATTCAACATGATAAATGACTCTGATAATGGGGTGGTGAGCTTAGAGCAATTTTTCGAGTCAGGTATACTACCAACAATATCTGAAGAAGCCTTGATAGATACATCTGCTATTCAGAAAGAGTTGGGTGGAATTATTGCAAAGGTTGAAACACTTTTATCCCAGATTGAAACGAAGCAGGATATTAAAAGAGCAGCACCCAAAATACTAGACTTGCTACAACAATGGACTTCCATGCAAAAGAAGTCAGGTAATAGCGAGTCAAATATTTTATCAACGATGAATAATAAAGAAGGAACGAAAGAACAGGGAATCTGGAGAGAACTCGTACAATCTTTTCAAAAAAGAGATCAATTAGCAGCAAAACAACACTATAATAGTGATGCTAAAGTTACAAGTTCAGATATAACGAAATGGATTGGCAACGCATTGGATAACCAGGCGCCTGCTGAGAGATTAGCTGGGCAACCGAATGTGACTAACATGCCAATTACGAGATTGGAACAACACGCTATCTATCTGAATCAAACGCAAGGTTCTCAGTCTGCTGAGAAGCAATTCATCGAACAATTTCAAAAAATAATGCAAGCGAGTAAATTTTCAACTATGCCGAATGGAACAAATCAATTATCCATTACAATGCGACCTGAAAATTTAGGTGAAATGATGGTTCGGCTAACACAAGTGAATGGGGAAATGACAGTAAAAATTCTTGTTACATCTCAAGCATCAAAAGAAATGCTTGAATCAAACATGGGACAATTGAGAAATATTTTTTCACCACAACAAGTTGTTATTGAAAAACAGGAATTGACTGCTCAACAAGAACAGGATTTGCAGAAGGATAAGGAAGAGAAAGAAGAACAATTGAAAGACCAAAATAATTCTCACTATCAGGACCAGGGCAATGATGAGAAAGACTTGGAAGATGATTTTGAAACACAATTCCAGGAATTATTAAATGAGAAAGTGTAGGTGCATGTAATGACAACGATTGATCCGAATTTATACTTGCATAACCAATCAACATCAAGAACACCAAGCCCAGAACTTGGAAAAGATCAATTTTTACAAATACTAATGACGCAATTGCAAAATCAAGACCCTACAGATCCAATGGACGATTCGCAATTCATATCGCAAATGGCCGAATTCTCTTCATTGGAACAAACAATGAATATGGCAAATTCTATTGATCAACTTGTCCAAAATCAAACGGTATCTCCAGTAATTCAAAATAGTCATATGATAGATAAAGAGATTTCGTATCAAGCTTATGAACAAGAAACTGGAGCAGCACTAGATATTGAAACTAGTAATGTGGTCGCGGTTAGTCAGCATGAGGGATACGCTGTATTAGAATTAGAAAATGGTGAGAAAATCTATGCAGATGCTGTGTTACAAATAAATCATCCAAACATAGAAGACGGGGATAGTGCCACGGACGTAACAGGTCCAAGCCCTGAAGGAAGTGAATAACATGGATCATCCTATTCACCAGTTACAGCAACATCATAACGTACAAATTCCGGCAATGAAAAAGCAAGATGTAAAACAGTCATCAGGTACACCATTTCGTGACGTTTTATCTGAGCAACAAAATTTAAAGGTCAGTAAGCATGCAAAACAGCGTATGGATGAACGGAATATCCAACTTAATGATACGCAATGGAGTGCAATTACAGAAAAAATGGGTGAAGCAAAGGGTAAAGGTGTAACAGATTCGTTGGTACTTACGAACGAGGCAGCATTATTAGTTAGTACGAAAAATAATACCGTTGTCACAGCAATGGACCGCGAAGAAGCGACAAGTAAAATTTTCACAAATATTAATGGAACGATTTTAATAAATGACTAAGCTGGACCCGATTGGGAGGCTTATACAAGTTGTTGACTGATTGATACAGCTTATTACTAAAACCAAAAAGGGGATAATAAAATGTTACGTTCAATGTATGCAGGTATTTCAGGAATGCAAGGGTCACAAACAAAATTGGATGTTATTGGTAATAACATTGCCAATGTGAATACATCTGGTTTTAAAAAAGGTCGTGTGACATTTCAAGATATGATGAGCCAAACCACTTCAGGTGCTCAAGGTCCAACAGATACACGTGGTGGCGTGAACCCAAATCAAGTAGGACTCGGGTCAAAACAGGGAACAATTGATAATATACAAACACAGGGATTCTTGGAAACAACTGAAAACCCATTGGATTTAGCCATTGAAGGTGATGGGATGTTTCAAGTTGAAGAAGGTGAAGCGCAAGGTGATGGAGCTCCTTATTATACACGTGCTGGGAATTTCTACTTGGATGATGAAGGAGATATTATAAATCCTGATGGATATTACTTAACCGGTGAAGCAACTGTTGAGAGTGCTGCTCAAGATGGTAACGTCACAGAAGGGGACATAATTCGTTTAACGATACCAGATGAAGCTCAAAGTTTCAGCATTCAATCAAATGGCATCGTTAACTATGTAGATGCAGAGGGAGGAACACAAGAAGCAGGCCAAATAGTGCTTGCAAACTTTTCAAACCCGGCTGGACTTGAAAAAGCCGGAAATAATCTATTCCTGGATTCACCAAATGCTGGATATAATGATTTAGTTCCACCCGAGACAGCTGGAACCGGTTCTCTCGTCAGCGGAACGTTGGAAATGTCCAATGTTGACCTTGCAGAGGAATTCACAGAAATGATTACCGCACAACGTGCATTCCAGGCCAATACTAGAATTATTACAACATCTGATGAAATCCTGCAAGAGCTTGTTAACCTAAAACGATAATAAGGAGGGAGGGAGTGCTCTTTTATTAAGCGTACTCCCGCCATTATTATGATTCAATTAAGACGATTGAACGCAGAACCATTTACACTTAATGCTATTATGATTGAACAAATTCAATCCTTTCCTGATACGATGATTACATTAACAAATGGCAAGAAGATTATCGTGCAAAATCCTGAATCGGAAGTCATTGAGTTAGTTAACTCTTATTATCGAAAAATAGGTATACAGAAAGTGTTAAATGAAGTAGATAAAGGAAGTGAATAGATTGGTCAGAACGATCGTAACTTCGCTCTTAACGTTAGTGATAGGCGCTGCTCTTACAGCGGTAGTATTACTGAATGTTACAGATGAAAATAATGAAGGACAAGCTGAGTCTATTGATGACATTGTCGAACATTCTTATGACTCTCCAGAAATAACAACTGACCTTCAGAGCGGCAATTTTGTGCGCATACAATTTAAGTTATTAACAGATAGTGATGCAGCAAGAGAAGAAATAGGCAAGCGAGACTTTCAGTTAAAAAATATATTAATAAAAGAGTTGGCAACAATGGATGAAGAAGACTTCAAGTCCGACTTATCTGAGCTGGAGGATATTGTTAAATCAAGGTTAAATGAGGTAATGTCGGAAGGAAATATTACAGATGTTTATACAATAAATAAAATTATGCAATAAAAATATAATTTATGAAACTACTCCACTATGGAGGTGAGTATTTTTGACAGATGAAATTCTTTCACAAAATGAAATTGATTCTCTTTTATCTGCGATTACATCAGGTGAAATGGATGCAGAAGAATTGCAGAAAGAAGAGCAGGAAAAGAAGGTACGTGTTTATGATTTCAAACGAGCACTGCGATATTCAAAGGATCAGATTCGAAGTGTATCCAGAATCCATGAAAATTATGCACGGTTGTTGACTACTTTTTTTTCATCGCAATTAAGAACCTACATTAATATTTCAGTTGCTTCAGTAGATCAAATCCCTTACGAAGAATTTATTAGATCAATTCCTCAGGTAACGGTGTTAAATATTTATAGTGTTGCACCCCTAGATGGAAGGTTAATTATGGAAGTGAATCCAAACATTGCCTATGCAATGCTTGATCGTGTACTTGGCGGAAAAGGAAGTAGCGAGAATAAGGTTGAAAAATTTACAGAAATTGAAACGATACTAATATCACAATTATTCGAAAAAGCTGTAGTCAATCTCCAAGAGGCATGGTCTTCTATTGTGGAACTTGATCCTGTACTTGAGGAGTTTGAGATGAATCCGCAGTTTTTACAAATGGTATCCCCAAATGAAACGGTTGTTGTGGTTTCACTGCATACAACAATTGGAGAAACAAGTGGGATGATAAATATTTGCATTCCACATAATATTTTGGAACCTATCATTTCCAAACTATCTGTTCATTATTGGATGCAAGCTACGACGAATAATAAAGACTCGGATGCATATGAAAAAATATCCAAAAATATACAGGATGTTCAAATAGAAGGAAAAGCATTTTTAGGAGAAACAGATATCAATATTCAAGAATTTTTAAATTTGAATAAAGGTGATGTAATATCCTTAAATCAATCAATTGATCATCCGCTTACAATGGCAATAAATAACGAAGCTAAGTTTTATGTGCAGCCAGGTAACTATAAAAATAAAATGTCAGTGCAAGTATTGGAACAAATTGGGGGGAATGAAAATGATGAATGACGGAATGCTTTCTCAAGACGAAATTGACGCTCTATTAAAAGTAAGTTCAGATAACGATGTGAATGAGATCGATTATTTATCAACCATAGAAGAAGACACACTTGGTGAAATAGGTAATATCTCATTTGGGAACTCTGCAACTACGCTTTCTTCGTTGCTAAATCAAAAGGTTGAAATTACAACCCCTTCCGTTTCTATTATCCAACAATCGGATTTAGAACAGGAATTTAATGCTGAAGCTATAAATATTTCGGTTAACTATACAGAGGGTTTTATCGGAAATAATGTATTTGTTATGCAGGCAGAAGCTGCAGCAATTATTTCGGATATTATGTTAGGTGGTGATGGTACATCACCAGAAGAGGATTTAACTGAAATTCATCTAAGTGCTGTACAGGAAGCCATGAATCAAATGATGGGTGCAGCTGCTACAAGTATGTCTAGTGTTTTTAATAAAAAAGTAGATATAACACCACCATCTATCACTAGTGAGTCAAACTCCAAGCCTATATTTGATGAAGATGCTTATGTCAAGGTCTCTTTTCAATTAAAGATTGGTAACTTAATAGATTCCATTATCATGCAACTGATACCATTTCCGTTTGCAAAGCAATTAGTGGAACAATTAATGAATAAAGAAGTAGTTGATGAAGCTGCAGTAGCGAAGGAACCAATAGAAAAACAGAGCCAACCCAAAGCACAAATGAAAAAAACAACCGAAGAACCAACCAATAATACAACAAATGGATTTAATACAAACCCGCAATATTTAGGAAATTCAATGGATCAAAGCAATGCAGACATTCAGCATGCAACGTTCTCAAGTTTTAATCCGGTTGAACTGAATAAAAATGAACAGCGAAATTTGGATATGCTTTTGGATGTACCATTAAAGGTTACCGTTGAACTAGGACGCACGAAACGGTCAATAAAAGATATATTGGATTTAGCGCCTGGATCTATAATTGAGCTTGATAAGTTGGCAGGGGAACCTGTAGATATTATGGTGAATGAGAAATTGGTTGCTAAAGGTGAAGTCGTTGTAATTGATGAGAACTTTGGTGTACGAGTATCGGATATAATAAGTCAGACCGATCGATTGATGAAACTTAAATAAGATTAAACGAAGGAGGATTAATCAATGTCTCAGCGTATCTTAATTGTTGATGATGCAGCATTCATGCGAATGATGATAAAAGATATTCTAACGAAGAGTGGATACAATGTAATTGGGGAAGCACAGGACGGTGCTGAAGCTGTTGAGAAATATAAAGAGTTATCACCAGATCTCGTTACAATGGATATTACGATGCCTGAAATGGATGGTGTAGAAGCATTAAAAAAAATCCAAGAATTAAACCAAGAGGCAAAGGTGATTATGTGCTCTGCCATGGGACAGCAAGCAATGGTAATTGATGCCATTCAAGCCGGGGCAAAGGATTTTATTGTTAAGCCATTTGAAGCAGAACGGGTTATAGAAGCAATACAAAAGGTCTTACGTTAAGAAACGAGTGATTATGTTGACTAAAAAATTATTCTTTAGTATCTGTGTGACAATCCTTCTCACCAGTAGTGTTTTTTCAGTTCATGTTGAAGCAAGTACAAATGTATTGGATTGTCTTAACGGTAATAGTGATTGTGAAGAGTTGAATGAGGTACCAGAGGAGCCAGAAATGGATGAAGTTCAAGATGAAGAATCACAAGTTCAAAATCAAGATGAAGATGAATCGGTAGCAGGTTCTGAAGGTAGTTTGCCGTTATTTGAATTGGTGAAAATGTTTTTTGCTTTATTATTAGTCCTTGCACTTATTTATTTATTACTTAAATTTTTAAGCAAGCGGAATAAATTATTCAATCAAGTAAGATCTTTAGAAAATTTGGGTGGTATATCAGTTGGTCAGAATAAATCGATTCAAATTGTTCGAATAGGATCAAAGGTTCATCTTATAGGTGTTGGTGAAAATGTAGAAATGCTGCATGAGATTACCGATGAAGAAATTAAAAGTGAGTTATTACATAGAGAGACAAATGAAGAAAGTGAATTTACCACAAGTAAAATTTTATCATCATTTTTACAACCAAATTCAGATAGAGGAAAGCGTACAATGAACCGAAAAAACGAATTTAAAAACCAGTTTTCAATTGAACTGGAGAAACTTAAACAAAATAGAAAAAATATAATCAAGCAGAATAAACAGAAAGAAGATAAGCCATATGAATGAATTCATAGATATGTTTTCCAGTTCTGATCCTGCATCTGTTACAACATCTGTTCAATTGCTATTATTATTAACCGTCTTATCATTGGCGCCGAGTATTTTAATCTTAATGACTAGTTTTACTAGAATTATAATTGTTCTTTCTTTCGTTCGGACATCACTCGCAACTCAACAAATGCCTCCTAATCAGGTTTTAATAGGAATTGCATTATTTTTAACCTTCTTTATTATGGCCCCGACGTTTAGTCAGGTATATGACGAAGCCTTGCAGCCACTTTTTGAAGAGGATATTACATTGGATGAGGCTTATGAACGTGCTAGTATTCCAATGAAAGATTTTATGGCGGGTCATACTAGACAAAAAGATTTGGCATTATTTGTGAATTACGCAGAAATGGATGCTCCTGAAACGGTACAGGATATTCCATTAACGACACTCGTACCAGCATTTGCCATCAGTGAATTGAAAACGGCTTTTCAGATGGGCTTTATGATTTTTGTTCCATTTTTAATTATTGATATGGCAGTAGCCAGTGTCTTAATGTCGATGGGGATGATGATGCTGCCACCAGTAATGATTTCACTACCATTTAAGATTCTATTATTTGTCCTAGTAGATGGATGGTATCTCATTACGCATTCATTATTGGGCGGCTTTTAATGTGATTTTACTAATTAATCGATGATAAACGGAGTTGTTCTAAAGGAGAGGGGGGCTTTTTAACTTGACTAGTGAATTTGTTTTAACATTAGCAGAAAGAGGCATTTATACAATTTTAATGGTTACTGGTCCATTGCTTATCTTAGCATTAACAGTCGGGCTCTTAGTTAGTGTTTTTCAAGCTACAACTCAAATCCAGGAACAAACACTGGCCTTTATTCCTAAAATAGTAGCTGTTTTTCTTGGTCTGGTTTTCTTTGGCCCCTGGATGCTTACGACAATGATAGAGTTTACTGTAGATGTATTTGAAAACTTAAACCGGTTTGTAGGATAACTTATGCTGGAAATAATTGATATCAATAGTATCCCTATATTTTTACTTATTTTTGTTCGAATAGCGGCGTTTTTTGTTACATTACCGTTGTTTTCATATCAGACAATTCCAGCGCCATTTACAATTGGATTTAGTTTTTTTCTCGCTTTTATTATGTTTTATACAGTTGATGCCTCCGCTGTGACTGTTGATTATATGTATCTTTTATTACTTGTTAAAGAAGCCCTTGTTGGACTTTTAATAGGGTTTATCGCTTTTTTAATTCTATCAGCTGTTCAGGTTGCCGGTGGTTTCATCGACTTTCAGATGGGTTTCGCTATTGCAAATGTGATGGATCCGCAAACAGGAGCGCAAGTTCCTATTACAGGTCAGTATCTCTATATATTTACACTGCTGTTTCTATTATCGGTTAATGGTCATCATTTATTAATAGATGGTATCTTTTATAGTTATAATTTAATTCCAATTGATGCCTTTATACCGTTTCACGATGGATCTATCGCTTATTTTGTAATTAATACGTTTAATCAAATGTTTCTAATTGCATTTCAAATGGCTATACCAATCGTTGGTTGTTTGTTTTTAGTTGATGTTGCCTTAGGTATTATTGCTAGGACAGTACCACAGTTAAACGTGTTTGTAGTTGGTTTGCCTTTGAAAATATTTGTGAGCTTCGTCGTTATTTTATTTTTCCTTAGCCTTTATATAGGCCTTGTAAGGAATTTATTCGAGACAATGTTTGAAGTGATGCAGGGGCTTATGCAATTGTTCGGGGGTGCTTAACGTGCAACTGAAACTGGATTTACAATTTTTTGCAGGTGAAAAAACAGAAAAAGCAACTCCAAAGAAAAAACAAGATGAGCGCCAAAAAGGAAAGGTTGCTAAAAGTCAGGATGTAAATACAGCTATTCTATTGTTATTTTCTTTTATTCTACTATTTGTATTTGGTAGTTACATGAGAGATACACTGACAACATTATATGAACATACATTTACAGAATTCATCCATTGGGAGTTAACGGAAAACTCTATTCACCAAATATTCTCAGGAGCTGCTGTTGAACTAGCAAAAATGCTAGCTCCGATTATGTTGGGGGCAATTATTGCTGGATTGGTATCCAATCTAACTCAAATTGGCTTTTTGTTTACTGCTACACCTTTGAAAGTTGACTTGAAAAGAATTGATCCAATACAAGGGGCAAAGCGGATTTTCTCGGCACGTGCTCTGGTTGAGTTATTAAAATCATTATTGAAAATTGTTTTTATTGGTGTTATTACGTTTACGATTATTTGGATTTATAAAGATGAAATGATGATGCAAGCATTTATAAACGCAGAAAATGCACTAGCATTCTTCTCTAGAGTAACGATAATCATGGGGATATCAGCAACCTTAGCTTTATTATTCCTTTCTATTTTGGATTATGTCTATCAACGGTATGACTTCGAAAAAAACTTGAGAATGTCTAAGCAAGATGTAAAAGATGAGCACAAAAACATGGAGGGCGACCCTCTTATCAAATCGAAAATAAAAGCAAAGCAAAAGCAAATGGCGCAGCGACGTATGATGAGTGAGGTTCCAACTGCAGATGTGGTTATTACAAACCCAACTCATTTTGCAATTGCAATAAAATATGATGAGGAAAAAGCTATTGCCCCCTATATAGTAGCAAGAGGTACAGACCACATGGCTTTAAGAATTAAAGAAATAGCTAAAGCACATCATGTTGTAACAGTAGAAGATAGACAATTAGCACGTTCTTTACATAATGCGCTTGAAATTGGTGATGTGATTCCTGAGGAGTTTTATCAAGCGGTCGCTGAAATTCTGGCCTATGTCTATCGACTAGAGAAAAAAGTTTGAGCAATGAGGAGAGTCAATAATGAGAGCACGTGATTTGTCTGTACTTTTAGGTGTTATTTTAATAATTATTATGTTAGTTATTCCGCTACCTGGATGGCTATTAAGTGTACTCATTTTATGCAATATAACATTAGCATTAATTGTTATCTTAGTATCTATGAATACCCAGGAAGCTTTACAATTTTCTGTTTTTCCTACTCTCTTATTGTTGTTAACTTTATTTCGACTTGGTTTGAACGTTTCGACAACTAGATCAATTTTATCCGAAGCAGATGCCGGTGGGGTGGTTGACACATTTGGGTCTTTTGTTATAGGAGGGAACCCACTTGTAGGTTTTGTTGTATTTGGAATTTTAGTTGTTATTCAATTTTTGGTTATTACAAAAGGTGCAGAGCGTGTGTCGGAAGTTGCGGCTCGTTTCACGTTGGATGCCATGCCTGGTAAACAAATGAGTATTGATGCAGATTTAAATGCTGGATTAATCTCGGAACATCAGGCTAAAGAAAGACGTGAAAAAGTTGAAAATGAAGCAGATTTCCATGGATCAATGGATGGTGCAAGTAAATTTGTTAAGGGAGACGCGATTGCTGGAATTGTAATTGTCCTAATCAATATTATATTTGGGCTGATAATAGGTATGGTTCAAATGGATATGTCTTTCCAAGAAGCAATCAATACATACATGGCTTTAACGATAGGAGATGGCTTGGTAAGTCAGATTCCTGCTATTTTAATTGCAACTGCAACAGGAATTGTTGTAACAAGAACGACAACTACTGGTAATCTAGGTTCAGAAGTAACTGGACAATTATTGCAATACCCAAAATTACTACTCATTGCCGCTGGAACAATCTTTATGCTAGGTTTCACACCAATCAACTTTTTTCTGACTACATTGCTTGCGAGTATATTGGGACTTAGCGGATATTTATTATTAAAACAGTCCAAGGAACCTGAAGTACCAGACATAGAGGAAGAGGATCAAACGGAAAGCTCTTCAATGAAGTCTTCTGAGAATGTAGTAAATCTATTAAATATGGATCCAATTGAATTTGAATTTGGTTATGCACTTATACCGCTAGCTGATTCCAATCAAGGCGGTGATTTATTAGACCGTATCATTATGATTCGCAGACAATTAGCTATAGAGCTTGGGGTAGTAATTCCTGTTGTTCGAATACGAGATAACATACAGCTCAATCCGAATGAATACCGTTTAAAGGTTAAAGGAAATGAAGTAGCATCAGGTGAATTACTATTAGATCATTATTTAGCTATGGCGCCTGATATAGATGACGATCATATAGATGGAATTGATACGAAGGAACCAGCCTTTGGGTTGCCCGCAAAATGGATTACAGAAGATAATAAAGATGATGCTGAATTATCAGGTTATACAGTTGTTGATCCGCCATCAGTTGTCTCCACCCATATCACGGAAGTCATCAAGCATGTTGCTCACACGTTGTTGGGAAGGCAGGAAACGAAGCAATTAATTGACCATTTAAAGGAGAACTATCCAATATTAGTGGAAGAAGTTACCCCAGAACCATTAGCGACGGGTGATGTTCAAAAAGTTCTAGCCAAACTACTTAGAGAAAATATATCCATACGTAACTTGCCAATCATTTTTGAAACACTGGCAGATTTTTCTAAAATGACAAACGACACAGAGTTACTGGGAGAGTATTCTAGGCAAGCATTATCATCGCAAATCACCAAACAATTTGTACATGATGATATGTCCCTAAAAGTTATCACTGTATCAGGAAAAGCGGAAAAGATGATTGCCGAAAATATTCAGCAAACGGAGCATGGTAATTATTTAGCATTAGATCCGGAATCACAGCAGCTTATTATTAAAAAAATACATGAAGAGGTAGAAAAACTATCACTACAGGAAGAAACAGCAATTGTATTATGTTCACCGGCAATTCGAATGTATCTAAAGCAACTATTGGATCGATACCTGCCACAAGTCGTTGTGTTGTCATATAATGAATTAGAACCAAATGTACAAATTCAAAGCGTAGGGGTGGTGAATGTAGCGTGAAGGTAAAAAAATTCGTAGCACCAACAATGCCGGAAGCGATGAAACAAATTCGAAATGAACTTGGGTCAGAGGCTGTCATATTGAATTCTAAAGAAATAAAAAAAGGTGGTTTTCTCGGATTATTTAAAAAGCAAAATATTGAAGTAATAGCAGCACTTGATCCGCACCCTTTAGAAACGAAAGAGGAAGCAAAAACAAAGAAAGAATCAAAAGTACCGGTTATAAATGATCCTGTTTTGCAATCAAATAGCCAATCGGATAGTAAAGAAGTTATAAATGAGATTCAAAACTTAAAGAAAATTATTTCGCATCAAGCACTATCAAATGGAAGTAATTATTCAGTTGATTATCAACTCGTCTATCAACACTTGCTGGAACAGGAGGTAGATAATAAGCTTGCGGAGCAACTAATAAATAATGTAGTAAAAAAGAGCGAAGGCTTAGAGACTAAGCCTAGTCTGAATACGATTAAGCAGGAGATTAAAAAAGAAATTCAAAATAGATTACGTGATTTATCTTTTGAAGGTATCACATATGATCAAAAAATCGTTCAATTTGTTGGTCCGACAGGTGTGGGCAAAACAACTACGTTAGCAAAAATTGCTGCGCATAGTATGCTTAATGATAATAAAAAGGTTGCTTTTATTACTACCGACACGTATCGGATAGCCGCCATAGAACAATTGAAGACCTATGCTCGGATCTTGGACGTACCGGTAAAAGTGGCTTATACCATAGAGGAATACAAGAATGCGATTGAATCATTTCAAAACTACGATTTAATTTTAATTGACACGGCAGGTAGAAACTTCCGTGATGAGAGATATGTAACAGAATTAGAAGATACGATTGATTTAAGTATGGATCTCGCTACATATCTCGTTTTATCCTTAACTGCAAAGCCTAAAGATTTAACCGAAATTTATGATCAATTTTACCATATCCCGATTAAGGAAGTTATTTTTACTAAAATTGATGAAACAAGACAGTATGGGACCATGTTAAACATTGCAATAAATAAACATGTCGGTATCGCGTATGTCACAAATGGCCAAGATGTTCCCGATGATCTTGTGCATCTTACACCAGAAGTAATTACGGATTATATTGTGGGTGAGAATAATGCGTGATCAGGATCAAGCGGAAATCTTGCGTCGAAAACTTAAACATGCCAGTAACCCAAGACAGGCAAAAACGCTGTCTATAATAAGTGGAAAAGGTGGGGTTGGTAAGTCAAATGTTGCACTGAATTTCTCGTTAGGTTTAATAAAAAATAAAAACAAGGTGTTAATAATCGATTTAGATGTAGGTATGGGAAATATTAATATCTTACTCGGATTACATGCACATAAAACAATTATCGACATGTTTAATGAACAGTTATCCATTCATGATATTATCGAGACAGGTCCAGGTGAATTAGCCTATATTGCAGGTGGTTCCGGGATGAGTGATTTTTTTACAATGAATCATGCAAAAAGAGAGTATTTTTTTACGCAGTATCAAGAATTAATACAAATGTATGATTACATTATCTTTGATATGGGCGCTGGAGCTACGTCGGATAGTATATTTTTTATTCTTGCTTCCGATGAATGTCTTGTTGTCACAACTCCAGAACCTACATCTATCACAGATGCATATAGCATGGTGAAACATGTGTTAACAAATCAGGCTGCAATGCCGTTGTACGTGATAATGAATCGCGCTTCAACACATAAAGATGGAATGAAATCCTTGAAAAGATTCAAACAAGTCGTATTTCAGTTTCTTCAAACCGACATTCAATTACTGGGAATTCTTCCGGAAGATAAAATTGTTTCTACAGCTGTGAGAAGACAGATTCCCTATGTATTGTTAAATGAAAAGTCTGCTGTTTCTAAAGCAATGAACCAGCTTACCACTAATTATACAAATAACGTAAAAGAATTTACTGAGTCTGCATCATTTATTCAGAAATTAAAAAAATTGCTAACAGAGAGGTAAGATTATGCATTTAATCCGTGTGATAGTGATTGATGATTCGGCATTTATGCGAAAAATAATTTCAGATATATTAGAAAGCGAGAATCGCATCAAGGTTATCGCTACAGCCAGAAATGGTGAGATTGGTATACAAAAAATAAAGGAATTAGTTCCTGATGTTGTGACAATGGATATTCATATGCCGGTCATGGACGGAATTACTGCCTTACAACAAATTATGCATAGGAATCCCTTACCCGTTATTATGCTTTCTAGTTCGACAAAAGATGGAACTGACAGGACCGTTCAAGCAATGTCTAATGGTGCAGTTGATTTTATTATGAAGCCATCTGGATCCATTTCTTTGGATATCGAATCAAGTGCTCAAGAAATAATTACGAAGGTCATAAATGCTGCTGAGGCCAAGGTTAATCATTCATCACAATTAAACGAAGGACAAGCCTCTCAAAATACAGCGCGTAAAAAGCAACCATTTGAAAAAACAATCGTTTCCATTGGTACTTCAACAGGAGGTCCTAGAGCATTGCAACAAGTTTTGATGGACATTCCTAATGACTTTTTACCACCAATTTTAATTGTACAACATATGCCAGAAAAATTTACAAAGTCACTTGCGGAAAGGCTAGATACCTTAACAAATATGCATGTCAAAGAAGCTGTTCATGGAGAAACGATTAAAGACAGAACAGCTTATATAGCACCAGGAGGGCTCCATATGAAGGCTAAGAAGACTGGTAACAAGTTTGTTATCGAGCTAATAAATGATGCGCTTTTATATAGACATCAGCCATCCGTAGACGTGCTATTTAAATCAGTAGCTAATTTGCAACAAGTTAACAAGTTTGCAGTTATATTAACAGGTATGGGTAATGATGGTGCAGAAGGAATTAAACGATTAAAAGAAGCAGACGAAAATGCGGTAGTTATTGCGGAATCTGAAGAAACTTCTATTGTTTATGGAATGCCAAATGCAGCTGTAAAGACAAACTGCGTGGACCATGTTTTACCTTTGAATCAAATTGGTTTGAGCATTGCGAATCTAGTTAGAAGTTCAAAGGGTAGAAGATAAACTATTAAAATAGCAATATTGGAGTGAATATCATGGATAGGAAAGTGATCGTTTTTCAGTTAAAAAATGAAGCGTATGCTGTATCTGTACAACAAATAGGATCAATTGAACGCATGCAGCCAATTACTAGAGTCCCACAAACAGACGATTTTGTAAAAGGTGTTATGAATTTACGTGGTGTTGTTATACCGGTAATTGATTTAAGAGCTCGCTTTGGTATCGAAAAAATGGCATCCACAGAAACAACTCGAATAATCATTGTATATCTTGATGATATGGAAGTTGGTCTAATCGTTGATGCGGCCAATGATGTTATCGACATACCAGAAGATGCTATTGAACCTCCACCAGAAGTAATAGGAAGTGTTGACGAAGACTATATAGAAGGTGTAGCTAAACTGGACCATCGTTTACTTATTCTGCTTCATTTGCGTAACGTATTAAAACCTGAGGAAATAAATGACTTAAAGACAGTGGAAGGGTGAGGGATTGATGATATGAATCTTACAAGTATACAAAGAGATGTACTCAAAGAAATCGGAAATATCGGTGCAGGTAATGCAGCGACTTCCATGTCTAAGTTAATAAATAAAAAAGTAGAAATGCAGATACCCGCTGTAGATGTCGTAAGTTATGATGAAATGATGGAATTAATCGGTGGTCCGGATGAGTTAATTGTGGCTATCCTTTTCCGAATTCAAGGTGAAACACCTGGTACAGTGTATTTCATTTTAACAACCAAAGAAGCTGGAACCTTGGTAAGTCAACTCACCGATGAAGTTGAATTTGATTTTGCAAGCGATGGGCCTGCGAATGAACTAGCAATTTCAGTGTTGCAGGAAATGGGTAATATTCTAACAGGTTCTTATTTAGCAGCTTTATCTGATTTTACCAATATAAATATGCAACCATCCGTTCCGTATTTAAGCGTGGACATGGCTGGAGCAATTTTAACAGCAGGATTACTTGAGTTGTCCCAAGTAACAGATTCCGTCACCATTATAGATACAAAGATCAACAGCAACCTTGGGGATGGGATACATGGTAATTTATTGTTACTGCCGGATCCAGAGTCATTTCCAAAAATATTTAATGCGCTCGGAATTGACAAACATGAATGACCAGAAAATTATCAAGGTAGGAATTGCTGATTTAAATATTGTTACAGTACCAGATACGATACGGACATCAGGGCTCGGCTCATGTGTAGGAGTTGTACTATATGATTCTTCAAGGAAAATTGCGGGCCTAGCACATATATTGCTTCCAGATTCCGGTTTGACCAGGCAAGAAAATATAAATCAATATAAATATGCAGATACAGCTATCCCTGTTCTAATTGAAAGTTTAGTGAAAGCTGGAGCCGCTAAACGCTCTTTAAAAGCAAAGTTAGCTGGTGGAGCACAAATGTTTTCGTTTACTTCTAGTTCCAATATCACTCGAATTGGTACAAGAAATAGTGAGGCTGTTCATGAAAAGTTACAGGAACTTAAAATTCCAGTTGTGTCATCTGATTTAGGCGGCAATAGTGGTAGAACTATTGAATTTGACCCCTATACATGTGAATTGAAGATACGTAAAATAAAAAAGCAGGAAAAAATCATTTAAAACTAGTTTAAGGAGGAGCAATTCAAATGACAACTAATAAATCTCCTCACGAACAAAAGCTATGGGATAATTGGATATCAAATAAAGATAATGAAGCAGCAAATCAATTAATACAAAATTACAGGTACTTAGTAAACTTTCATGTGGAGCGGATTTCCAGTCACTTACCAAATAATGTGAATCGAGATGATATAAAAAGTTTTGGGCTAATTGGCTTATATGATGCATTGAAAAAATTTGAACCCAGTCGTGATTTGAAATTTGATACATATGCCTCATTTCGCATTCGTGGCGCTATTATTGATGGATTAAGAAGGGAAGACTGGCTCCCGAGATCCCGGAGAGAAAAAACGAAAAAGATCGAACAAATCTCACAAGAGTTGGAACAAATGTATCAACGAGTCCCTACATCGGAAGAAATTGCTGTAAAAACGGACATGTCACCCAAAGAAGTGGAAACCATTATCAAAGATTCGCTTTTTGCACATGTATTATCAATTGAAGAAAAGCCACGAAATGGTGATAGCGATCTAAAGGAAGGCTTAGGTTACACCATTGCTGACGAGGTAACAATTTCACCTGAAGAAAGTGTGCTTTCGATGGAAGTGAAAGATGAACTTTCAGAAGGTATACAAACATTAAACAACAATGAGCAAATGGTAATCAGTTTATTTTATCATGATGAGTTAACATTGACAGAAATAGGACAGGTTCTACATCTAACTACATCAAGGATTTCACAAATACATAAAAAAGCGATTTTTAAATTAAGAAATTCACTAAAAAAAATTCAAGCCTAAGTCGTAATGAATTATCATCAACTGGTTTTACCAAGAGAGAAGGCTAAGAAGCGCAACCCTTGAGGAAAAGATAGATTTTATTGGATAGAAGGTGTAGCTAAATGGTATCATTTGTACTGATTATAAGTTTTTTATTACACATCATCACATTGGTTGTTATTTATCAATTCTTTAAACAGATACAGACTTTAAAGCAAACAGATTCTAATGATAATGATGATATCGTGGAACTTTTTGAAGTTTATTTACAAGAATTCAAAGATGAAAATAAACGTTTGCAAGATGAACTATTAAAGGATATGTCAGCTAGAAATACAGATATAGACAACATAGATATGGAACTAGAAACAACGGCCGAAAATAAATCGCATCATGAACACACCCCCCCAGAATATGAAGCTGTTGATCGTGTGGAAGCCTCATTACAAGCAAGGATTTTACAACTTTATCATAAAGGACTCTCCGAAACAGAAATAGCACAGAAGTTGGACTGTGGTAAAACGGAGGTCGCATTAATTATTAAATTACATGCCTGATGAAAAAAATAATTGTAATACTTGATTACATGCATTCTATGTGATATATTAATTTCTGGTGTAAATACTATGTTCATAAATAATGAACAAGTTTTCATAACACACGTTTAGTAATTTGCGTGGATGGTGCCAGTAAAATGGTCTTTATGCAAAAGTGATCTAAGCGGAGGAAAAAAACCAAGGAGGAATTTATTATGGCAGCAATATCAATGAAGCAGTTATTAGAAGCTGGTGTACACTTTGGACATCAGACTCGCCGTTGGAATCCAAAGATGAAGAAGTACATCTTCACAGAGCGTAACGGCATTTATATCATTGACCTTCAAAAAACAGTTAAAAAGGTTGATGAAGCGTACAAATACGTAAAAGAAATCGCCTCAAATGGCGGAACGATTCTTTTCGTAGGTACCAAAAAACAAGCACAGGATTCAGTACGTGATGAAGCAACCCGTTCAGGAATGTACTACATTAACCAACGTTGGTTAGGTGGGACACTTACAAATTTCCAAACGATCCGCAAGCGTATTAATCGTCTAAAAGACATTGAGCGTATGGAAGAGGATGGTACATTTGACGTACTACCGAAAAAAGAAGTTGTTGACTTATTAAAAGAAAAAGATCGCTTAGAGAAGTTCTTGGGTGGTATTAAAGAAATGAACAAGTTGCCAGATGCAATGTTCGTTATTGATCCTCGCAAAGAGCGTATCGCGATCGCTGAAGCTCATAAATTAAACATTCCAATTATCGGAATGGTGGACACAAACTGTGATCCTGATGAAATTGATTATGTTATCCCAGCAAATGACGATGCAATTCGTGCTGTTAAACTATTGACTTCAAAAATGGCTGACGCTATTTTAGAAGTAAAACAAGGTGAAGAAATAGAAGAGGCACAGCAAGAAGTTCAAGAAGAAGAATCAGAAGCTAAAACTGAATCTGAAGTTGAAGCTAACCAAGGTTAATTAATAGTAGAAAAAATGAGGGTGATAAGAGGATAAGAGCCTTTTATCACCTTTTTTAGAAAGACATTAGAAGGAGGAAATTTTATGGCTATTACAGCTAAAATGGTAAAAGAACTACGTGAAAAAACTGGTGCAGGTATGATGGATTGTAAAAAGGCACTACAAGAATCAGACGGAGATATGGAAAGTGCAATAAATTATTTACGTGAAAAAGGCATGTCTAAAGCTGCTAAGAAGGCTGATCGGATTGCAGCAGAGGGTGCGACGTATATTGAAGAAGATGGAAATACAGCTGTTCTATTGGAAGTTAATTGTGAAACGGACTTCGTAACAAAAAATGAGCAGTTCCAACAATTATTATCAGAAATAGGAAAACATATTTTAAAACAGCAGCCAGAAAACCTAGAACAAGTACTTACCCAAAAACTACATGGTGATGGTGACACCGTGGAAGCATACATTAACTCAGCTGTTGCAAAAATTGGTGAAAAGATTTCATTAAGACGCTTTACACTACAAAACAAAACAGATAACGATGCATTTGGGGCGTACCTTCATATGGGTGGCCGAATAGGCGTATTGTCCGTACTAGAAGGTACGAAAGAACAAGATGTTGCTAAAGATATATCGATGCATGTAGCTGCTGTTAACCCACGTTATATTTCTCGTGATGCAGTTTCGGAAGAAGAGGTTAATCAAGAGCGTGAAGTATTGAAAACACAAGCTTTAAACGAAGGTAAGCCTGAAAATATTGTTGAAAAAATGGTAGAAGGTCGTCTTGGTAAATACTTTGAAGAAATTTGTCTATTAGAACAAAACTTTGTTAAAGATCCAGATCAGAAGGTTAAAAAATATGTTGCAGACAAAGGTGCAACAGTTAAGACGTTCGTTCGATATGAAGTAGGCGAAGGCATGGAAAAACGTGAAGAGAATTTTGCTGAAGAAGTAATGAATCAAATTAAAGAATAAGTAGTAGGTGTGTATAGTAGGGAACAAATGTTGTTCCCTACTTCTCAATAACAATACAGGTTTTCTATGGAGGTAAATATGTCTACAGCTCGTTACCGTAGAATTGTACTTAAAATAAGTGGAGAAGCTTTAAGTGGTGAACAAGGGTCAGGTATTGAACCTAAAGTAATGGAGTCAATCGCAAGCCAAGTAAAAGAAGTGTCCGAACTAGGACTTGAAATTGCTATTGTTGTAGGTGGTGGAAATATATGGCGTGGAAAAGTAGGAAGTGAAATGGGAATGGATCGTGCAACTGCTGATTATATGGGCATGTTAGCAACGGTAATGAATTCTCTTGCACTTCAGGATGCTTTGGAAACCATTGACATTCCTACGCGTGTACAAACATCAATTGAAATGCGTCAGGTAGCCGAACCTTACATAAGAAGAAAAGCAATTCGTCATCTGGAAAAAAAACGTGTCGTGATCTTCGCAGCCGGTACAGGGAATCCATACTTCTCTACAGATACAACAGCAGCGTTACGAGCTGCAGAAATTGAAGCTGAAGTAATTTTAATGGCCAAAAACAATGTTGATGGTGTTTATACAGATGATCCTAAAATCAATAAAGATGCAGAGAAGTTTGAGCGTTTATCATTCTTGGAAATGTTAAACAAAGACCTAGGTGTAATGGACTCAACTGCTTCTTCCCTATGCATGGATAATGATATTCAATTAATTGTATTTTCTATTATGGAAAAAGGAAATATAAAAAGGGTTGTTACTGGTGAGAAAATCGGAACAACAATAAGGGGGAAATAACCATGTCAGAAATGATAGTTAAAGAAATGAAAGATAAAATGCAACAAGCTGTACAAGCATTTTCTAAAAACCTGGCAAGTGTAAGAGCTGGAAGAGCAAGTGCTAACTTGCTGGATAATGTTTATGTGGATTATTATGGTGCATCAACACCATTACATCAATTGTCCTCTATTTCTGTGCCAGAAGCACGAATGCTTTTGATTTCACCATATGATAAGTCATCCCTTTCTGATGTTGAAAAAGCAATTCAAAAAGCCGATCTGGGTATATCCCCATCAAATGATGGAAATGTAATTCGTATAAATATGCCAGCACTAACCGAAGAAAGACGAAAAGATTTAGTGAAAGTAGTTGGTAAATATGCGGAAGAATCTCGAGTTCAAGTAAGAAATGTTCGCCGTGATGCAAATGATCAATTAAAAAAGGCAGAAAAAAACAATGACCTTACAGAAGATCAATTGCGTAGTTTTCAAGAGAACGTTCAAAAAGAAACAGACAATCAAATCGCTAAAATCGACCAGATTACCAAGGATAAAGAAAATGATATTATGGAAGTATAATATCATACTATCTTTTTCTTAAATTGCTTGTTCAAAAAAATGTCGAATTAGTTACGCTGACAAAGCATAGTTGATGCGTCGCAAAACCAGAGGATATAGGTTGATTTAACATCAGTTGGTATGGGATTTTTGAACAACCTCTTAAATTTTATTCCTTAAAATCTTTATTAACGCTACAATAAAGTGTAAAATAAGATGCAGATAGCCCTCTTGTTTAAGGGGGCTTTTGTATTCTTGTTACGTAATCGTTATAATAAAAAATGATTTTAATGATATAATGATGATTCATCCTTATAGGATAATATAGTACTATAATTCTTTTTCCTTCAGTATTGATTATAGTTAAAGGATTGTAAGTGGATAATCAACAGTATTTGGAGGACAAAACTATGTCAATGAAATTTCCTTTTTTAAACAATAAACAAAAAGAAGAAACAGGGCAAATGGATCTTGAACACATACCGAATCACGTAGCAATTATTATGGACGGGAATGGTCGGTGGGCAAAGAAACGTGGTCTTCCACGCATAGCTGGTCATAGGGAAGGTGTTAAGACTGTTAAAAACATTGTTAAGGCTGCATCTAAGTTTAACCTAGAAGCACTTACCCTTTATACGTTTTCTACTGAAAATTGGAAAAGACCGAAGTCAGAAGTCGATTTTATCATGAAACTTCCAAAAGAGTTCATCGATGTTTATTTACCGGAGTTGATGAAAAATAATGTAAGACTTGAAACAATTGGTAATGTTGATGCTTTACCCGATCCTACGAAAGAAGTAATCCAGTATGCTAAAGGTAAAACAAAGAATAATGATGGATTATTATTAATTTTTGCTTTAAACTATGGTAGTAGAATTGAAATATTGCAGGCAACGAAACAAATAATGACTGACATAGAAGATTCGAAGCTATCCATCGAAGCTTTAGATGAAAATGTTTTTTCAGAATACTTATATACCAATGGCACAACTGATCCGGACTTATTAATACGTACTAGTGGAGAGCAGCGTTTGAGTAATTTTTTATTATGGCAATTAGCCTATTCTGAGTTCTGGTTTACTGACGTATTATGGCCAGATTTTGATGAAGAAGTGTTTTTGCAGGCTCTTCTGGATTATCAACAGCGAGTAAGGCGATATGGAGGTATTTAAGGTGATGAAAAAGATATGAAGCAACGGATCCAGACAGCAATTTTAGCATTGGTTTTATTCTTACCATTCGTTCTTTACGGAGATTGGCCATTTACCCTTTTTGTATATGCAATAGCGACCATTGGACTCATTGAACTTATGAAAATGCATAAAGTAACAATCTATTCATTACCATCTTTTTTGGCAATTGCATTCTTATGGTTCATTTTGTTTCCATTTCAAGATGTTTCTTCTACGTTCTTTGGATTAACACAAATGGAAGTAACTATTTTGTTTGTGATGTCACTGTTGACTTACATGGTATTGGTGAAAAATAAATTCACATTTGATGATGTCGGTTTTATGCTTCTAGCAGTTGTATATATAGGAATTGGGTTCTATTATTTAATTGAGACACGTAATGCTGGATTAAATTATGTTATTTATGCATTACTTGTGGTGTGGTCAACGGATACTGGCGCCTATATATTTGGCCGTAAAATGGGACGTAAGAAGCTTTGGCCCGAAATCAGTCCAAAGAAAACAATCGAAGGAGCATTAGGAGGAATTATTTTAGCTTGTATTGTCGCCGTAGTTTTCCAATTAATTGCCCCATTCTCCTTCTCTACTCTAGTTGTAATACTTGTAACGATATTGGCTTCTGTTTTTGGACAAATTGGTGACTTAGTTGAATCAGCATTTAAACGGCATTATGGAGTGAAAGATTCTGGAAACATATTGCCAGGTCATGGTGGAATTTTAGATCGCTTTGATAGCTTGTTGTTTGTTTTTCCATTGTTACATTTTATAGGTTTCATATAAAATGTAGTATAACACTACTATTTAAGGCTTGGTATAAATATACTTATTAAGAATGTTCAAAAACCTCGGGGAAATTTTTGCGAGTTTACTTTTTCATGCGTCTGAAACAAATAGTGAGCAGAAATCTTTCTGCTCCTGTATTACGATGTAAGGAACTTCTACAAACACGTCACGCCCTCTGGGCAACTCGGATCTCACCACTTGTAGAAACCTTAGTACTACTCAGATCTATGCCAACTTGCTCATTTTATCTTGTTTTTTGAAACTGTAATTTAAAGGTTTACATTAGTGTTAGAATTAATACAAGCAATCTAAGGTGGAGTTTATTCCCACATCGATTAAAGGAAGGTGCTTTATTTGACAACAGTTATAGCTTTTATACTCATGTTTGGGTTACTCGTTTCTATCCACGAATGGGGTCATTTAATCTTCGCGAAGCGTGCAGGGATGTTAGTACGCGAATTTGCTATTGGCTTTGGACCAAAGATATTTTCGTTTACCAAAAATGAAACGTTGTACACGATACGCTTAATTCCTGCGGGTGGTTACGTGCGTGTAGCTGGGGAAGATCCGGAGATTATTGAATTAAAACCTGGTCATCATATAGGGCTTGAATTTAATGCTGCAAATAAGATTAACAAAATTATTGTTAATAATAAATCAAAGCATCCTAACGCTCGGGTTATTGAAGTAGAACATGCAGATTTGGATCATGAATTACGTATAGAAGGTTATGAGATAGATGAAGAGGACAAGCTTCGCTTTGAGGTAGATCCTAAAGCATTTTTTGTTATGGATGAGCGAGAGACGCAAATTGCGCCATATGACCGACAGTTTGCTTCAAAGAGTCCAAGAAAAAGAGGTATGCAGCTTTTTGCAGGCCCAATGATGAATTTTATATTGGCAATTGCACTATTTCTTTTCTTAGGAACCTTCCAAGGTGTACCAGTTGATGAGGCAAAAATGAGTGAGGTTCAACCAGATAGCCCAGGTGAAGAAGCAGGGTTGCAGGAAAATGATGAAATTATACAGATTGAAGGAGAGTCTATATCCACTTGGGAAGAATTTACTGCAATTGTACAGGACAGTCCTGAAGAGGAATTGAGTATGACTGTTGACCGTAATGGAGAGCAAGAATCTGTTACAGTGGTCCCTAGAGCAGTAGAAACCCCGGAATTCACGATTGGACAAGTTGGCGTTCAACGAGCATTTGAAAAGTCATTCCTGGGGACCTTCGAATATGCATTTACCCAAACGTATGATACAACGAACATGATACTAACTAATTTAGGAATGTTAATTACTGGACAGGTTTCCATTGAGTTATTATCTGGACCTGTTGGTATATATGATGCGACGGATCAAGTCGTTCAGACTGGTTTTATGAATTTTGTGATGTGGACAGCTATCTTGAGTGTTAACTTAGGTATTATAAATCTAGTACCGCTCCCGGCGTTAGATGGTGGACGATTAATGTTTGTTGGAATAGAAGCATTACGTGGCAAACCCGTTGCCCCAGAAAAGGAAGGAATCTTCCATTTTGTCGGATTTGCATTACTCATGCTTTTAATGATTATTGTTACATGGAATGACATACAAAGGCTATTCTTATAATATTAAATCACTACTTTAAACACAATGAGAACCCTTGTCTTTTTCTTCTGGCAAGGGTTCTCTATGATTATAGCTATTTTGTGAGCTGTATGAGGAGGAGTAAAAATGGATATTTCAAAAAAAGAGAAAATGAATTTATTATTAAAACAGCTACAAATACCAGAAGAATATATGAAAGACTATTTTCTAGAAAGCTATCTAGAAAAGTTAGAGGTATACAAGCAGACAAGGACATGGCATTTTCATATCCATGTAAAGCGTGTGCTTCCGCTTAATATGTACCTATTACTGACAAGTAAATTGCGCGAAACATTTCAACAAGCTAATACAGTTGACCTAACAATTGTTGCCGAAGATAAAGGTTGTGATGGTGACACGATAAAGGGTTACTGGAAGAATTTCATACAATCGATAACAAATTTGTCACCTGCCTATAAAGATCTGGTTCATAATCAAACCCCGCAAGTAAACAATAATAAGCTTACGCTAACAGCAAGAAATGAAGCGGAGGCAACTGCTTTAAAAAAACGATTGGAGGATAGTTTTCAGACTTACTGTAAGAAAATCGGCGCTATGGTTTATACGCTAGAAATTAATGTAAAAACAGAAGAAGAAGCTATTCAAAAATTCAAAGAACAAACTGCCTTAGAGGATCAGCAAGTTGTCTTAAAAACTGTACAAGAAAAAGAGAAACGTGATAAAGACAAATCCCAAAATGATAATAAGCCATTGCTGCTAGGATACAAAATAAATGATGATGTTATGCAAATGGAAGAAATTCAAGATGAAGAACGTCGTGTTACGGTACAAGGCTATATATTTGCAGTTGATATCCGCAAATTACGCTCTGGAAGAAGCCTTTTAATTATTAAAGCAACGGATTATACCGATTCCTTGCAAATTAAAATGTTCTCTAAAGGTGATGAGGATGCTGCAAAATTTGAATCGGTTAAAGAAGGTATGTGGGTTAAAGCAAGAGGAAGTATACAAACGGATATGTATACAAATGAGTTAGCTATGATGGCAAATGATATTCATGAAGTAAAAGTAAAGGTGCGTATGGACGAAGCCACGGATGAAGAGAAACGGGTTGAATTGCACGCACACACTACCATGAGTCAAATGGATGCTGTAGTTACGCCGTCAGCCCTTGTTACACAAGCTGCTAAATGGGGGCACAAAGCTGTTTCTATTACCGATCATGCTGGGGTTCAAGCGTTTCCTGATGCACATGCTGCTGGTCAAAAGCATGGTATTAAGGTGCTGTATGGAGTTGAAGCTAATTTAGTTGATGATGGTGTGCCAATTGCCTATAATGAAAACGATCTTGATTTGGAATCTGGCACCTATGTTGTTTTTGACGTGGAAACAACGGGTCTATCAGCTGTATACGACACGATCATTGAACTTGCAGGTGTTAAAATTCAACATGGAGAGATTGTTGACCGTTTTGAGTCTTTCTCTAATCCGCACCATCCTTTATCACAGACTACTACAGACTTAACTGGTATAACCGATGAAATGGTCAAAAACGCACCAGAAGTAGATGATGTACTTAAGGATTTCTATGAGTGGATGGGTGACAGTATTTTAGTTGCACATAATGCTAGCTTTGATATTGGTTTTTTAAATCAGGGCTTTAAAAGAATAGATTATGAGAAAGTGAAAAATCCTGTGATCGATACGTTGGAGCTTGCGCGGTTTCTGTATCCAGAGTTAAAAAACCATCGTCTAAATACGATGTGTAAGCACCTAGATATTGAACTTACACAACACCATAGAGCTATTTACGATGCGGAGGCTACCGGGTATTTACTTTGGAAATTTGTCCAAGGTTTATTGAAAAATGAAATCATAAATCATAATCAATTAAATAATCATATGGGTGAAGGGAATGCATACCAGCGATCACGCCCACATCACTGCATATTATTTGCAAAAACACAGGAAGGTTTAAAGAATTTATATAAGCTTGTTTCCTTCGCACATATTAATTACTTTTACCGTGTTCCGCGTATTCCGCGTTCCCTATTAAAAAAATATAGAACCGGACTTCTAGTTGGCTCAGCATGTGACAAAGGGGAAGTCTTTGAAACAATGATGCAAAAATCCGAAGAAGAAGCAGAGAATATCGCTGAATTTTATGACTATATTGAAGTACAACCACCAGCCAACTACGCTCATCTGATCGAAAAAGATCTTGTCCAAAATGAAGCGCAAATCCTGGATATTATTAGAAAGCTCGTGGAAATGGGTCAGCGTATGAATAAGCTGGTTACGGCTACAGGAAATGTTCATTATATTGATGATCATGATAAAATGTATCGTCAAATTCTCATTGCTTCTCAAGCTGGTAATCCGCTAAGTCGTCAAACATTACCAGATACACCATTTCGCACAACGAATGAAATGATGGAATGCTTTAGCTTTTTAGGTGTGGAAAAAGCAAAGGAAATAGTGGTGACAAATACAAATACATTAGCAGAAGAAATAGAAGAAGTTTCTCCAGTTCAGGATGGGCTCTTCACTCCAAATATAGAAGGATCGGATCAGGAAATAAGAGATACTTGCTACAACCGGGCAAAAGAGCTTTATGGTGAGGAAGTACCGCAGCTCGTTGTCGATCGATTAGAAAAAGAGTTAGCGAGTATTATTGATAACGGATTTTCTGTCATCTATCTTATTTCGCAAAAATTGGTCAAAAAATCCCTTAATGATGGATACCTTGTAGGTTCACGTGGTTCTGTCGGTTCGTC
Organism: Virgibacillus natechei; assembly: GCF_026013645.1. Lineage (NCBI taxonomy): Bacteria > Bacillati > Bacillota > Bacilli > Caryophanales > Bacillaceae > Virgibacillus > Virgibacillus natechei. Next base: position 1,764,254 of record NZ_CP110224.1, read on the forward strand.
TTTAGTTGCAACATTAACTGAAATAACCGAAGTAAATCCCCTACCACCACATTATGCCTGTACAGAATGCCACTATAATGAATTTATTACGGATGGATCAGTAGGTAGTGGTTTTGATTTACCTGAAAAGAATTGTCCTAATTGTAATAGCCCTTTAACAATGGACGGGCAAGATATCCCATTTGAAACTTTCTTAGGATTCAAGGGGGACAAGGTTCCTGATATCGACTTAAACTTCTCTGGTGAGTATCAGCCTATAGCTCATAACTATACGAAAGAGTTATTTGGTGAAGATTATGTCTATCGTGCAGGAACAATAGGAACAGTTGCTGAAAAAACAGCTTATGGCTATGTAAAAGGGTATGCTTCTGATAAGCAGCTGGTCTATAAAAATGCCGAAGTGGATCGTCTTGTTCAAGGAAGTACGGGTGTGAAAAGGACAACGGGACAACACCCAGGTGGTATCATTGTTGTACCTGAGGAGAAGGAGATATTTGATTTCACGCCAATTCAATTTCCGGCGGATGACCGAAAAAGTGAATGGAAAACAACCCATTTTGATTTTCACTCCATTGACAGTAATCTATTGAAACTAGATATTCTAGGGCATGATGATCCAACCGTCATTCGCATGCTTCAGGATTTAAGCGGCATTGATCCGGAAACCATCCCCATCAATGATGCAGAAGTAATGAAAATATTTTCAGGTCCGGAATCACTTGGGGTTACACCAGAACAAATTAATTGTAAAACAGGTACATTGGGTGTTCCAGAATTTGGAACAAATTTTGTAAGGCAAATGCTTGAAGATACAAAGCCTTCTACATTTGCAGAACTTGTTATGATTTCAGGTTTATCACATGGTACGGATGTTTGGTTAGGGAATGCACAGGAATTAATTAACGATGGTATCTGTGAGCTTGCGGATGTAATTGGTTGCCGTGATGACATTATGGTTTATTTAATGCACAAAGGTTTAGAGGCATCGCTTGCTTTTAATATTATGGAGTTTGTTCGTAAAGGTAAAGGGTTGAAGGATGAGTGGATAACGGAAATGAAAAAGCATGGTGTTCCCGATTGGTATATTGAATCTTGTAAAAAAATCAAGTATATGTTTCCGAAGGCCCATGCTGCTGCTTATGTTTTAATGGCTGTTCGAATCGCTTATTTTAAAGTACATCATCCCATCTTCTTTTACGCAGCTTATCTTACGGTGAGAGCTAGTGATTATGAACTGGATACGATGGTTAAAGGTTCAGAAACGATTAAACAGCGAATAGAAGGTATAGCAATAAAAGGAAATGAGATGTCCCCGAAAGAGAAAGGTTTGTTAACTGTACTGGAAGTCACGTTAGAAATGTGTCAGCGCGGGTATTCGTTGAAAAAAGTTGATCTTTATAAATCAAGTGCTACCGAATTTATCGTAGATGGTGATGCACTAATTCCTCCCTTTAATGCAGTTGACGGATTAGGGACCAACGCAGCTCTTAACATTGTAAAAGCGCGTGAAGAAGGTGAATTTCTATCCAAGGAGGATCTTCGCGAACGAAGCAGGATATCTAAGACTGTACTGGAATACTTGGATAATCATGGCTGTTTAGCCGGAATGGAAGATAAAAATCAATTATCATTGTTCTAGTAGTTAGTAGGTAAAAGTTAGGTATTGTAATAGCCATTAGAACAAAAGCGCAAGCGCCCGTTTAGCAACGTACAAACTGGAGCACTTCGCAATGAGATAAAGGAAACACGATGAACGAAGTGAGTCGATGTTGACTTTCACCACAAGGGTATAAGTGCGACTTTACTTCTGCCTACGCCTCTGGCTTGGAATCAGTAAGTCTTCTTTATCGTAGTGGAGGAGTGTGAAGTTTGATAGTTGATGGGCGCTGGAGCTGGACGTGGATATTCCAATATATAAGTTATCCACAGCATTTAATTCTATAGTTTCCTACACTAGCGTTGCATAAAATAGGAGTCTACCGCTCTTTTATAATGGCATACAAACCTCAATAATCTTGCATCATTCATTCTCTTGTGATATACTTTTTTTGGTAAGTTATGATACGAACGGTAAAAAGAGTGGGTAAATGCCCACTCTTTCTTCATACTTCTATTCGATTTTGGTTTAAACTTCCCCCTTGCCATATCTTCCGGCAGGGGTTTTATATTGATTTGGAAGGTACTTAAATGAAAATAGGTATGTTTGTCCATAATAAGTGGTAAATACAACTGAATAAAGGAGGATAAATAGTGAGTTCCCAAGTAATTAAAACAACCGAGGAATTATTGCAACCAATTTTAGAGAATAAGAACTTGGATTTGGTTGATATTGAATACGTAAAAGAAGGTAAAAATTGGTTTCTTCGTATCTATATAGATAAATCTGGCGGAGTTGATATTACAGAGTGTGGAGACGTTTCCGAAGAGTTGAGTGAAAAACTTGATGAAATAGATCCAATTCAAGAAAACTATTTTTTGGAAGTGTCTTCACCCGGTGTCGAGCGACCATTAAAAACAAAAGAAGATTTTGAAATGAATATAGATAAAAATATTTTTGTTAAACTATACGAACCAATTGAAGGTGAAAAGGAATACGAAGGTATTTTGAAGGCATTTACAAATGATATGTTGACGATAGAGTATAAAGTAAAAACTCGTAATAAACAAGTAGAAATTCCATACAACAAAGTAGCAAAAGCAAGACTTGCTGTAATGTTTTAAAGGGGGAAATATAAAAGTGGGCAATCAATTGTTTGATGCGATTGATCATTTGGCTAAGGAAAAGGGAATTGATAAAGGGATTCTAATGGAAGCGTTGGAGGCAGCCTTAATATCCGCATATAAGAAAAACTTTAAGTCAGCTTCAAACGTCAGAGTCGAACTTAATGAAGAAACAGGTAAAATGGGTGTCTTTTCTAGAAAAACCATAGTAGAAGAAGTAGAAAATAATCAAGAAGAAATATCACTGGATGAAGCGATAAAATTGGATCCAAAATATGAGTTAGAGGATGTTATTGAAGTTGAAGTCACGCCAAAGGACTTTGGTCGTATTGCAGCACAAGCAGCCAAACAGGTGGTTACACAACGCGTGAGAGAAGCTGAACGTGGTATTATATTTAGCGAGTATTCAGATCGCGAAGAAGATGTAATGACAGGTATTATTCAGCGAAAAGATTCACGGTTTGTATATGTGAATTTAGGAAAGGTTGAAGCTAAGCTTGCAGAGGCTGAGCAAATGCCGACAGAGGAATATTTTGTTCATGATCGCTTAAAAGTATTTGTTACGAAAGTAGAAAGCACGAGTAAAGGACCGCAAATTTATATTTCCAGATCACATCCTGGTCTCCTAAAACGACTGTTTGAAATGGAGGTTCCAGAAATTTATGATGGAATCGTGGAAATTAAATCGGTATCAAGAGAAGCTGGAGATCGTTCTAAAATATCGGTTCATGCTCCCGATCCTGAGATTGACCCTGTTGGATCGTGCGTTGGGCAAAAGGGGCAGCGTGTGCAGGTTATTGTTGATGAATTAAAAGGTGAAAAAATTGATATTGTAGAGTGGTCAGAAGATCCCGTGGTATATGTAACAAACGCGCTTAGTCCATCAAAAGTAGTAGATGTATTAGTGAACGAGGAAGAAAAAGCGACGACAGTAATTGTTCCAGACTACCAATTATCTTTAGCCATTGGAAAACGCGGTCAAAATGCTCGCTTGGCCGCTAAGTTAACAGGCTGGAAAATTGATATTAAAAGTGAATCGGATGCAAGAGCGGAAGGACTTATAACAGATACAGACGATGAAGAAACTTATTCTGACAACAATGATGAAGACTTGTTCGAATAAGGAGGGTATAAATTGGCTCAAAAGAGAAAAATACCGCAACGAAAATGTATTGTTACAAATGAAATGAAGCCCAAAAAAGACTTAATTCGTGTTGTCCGTAACAAAGAAGGAGATGTCTTTGTTGATACGACAGGCAAGAAAAATGGTCGAGGTGCCTATTTGTCACGTGATATTGATGTTATTTTACAAGCCGAGAAGAATAGTACGTTAAATCGGCAATTAAATACAGAAGTGGATGCAGCCATTTATGAGGAATTGAAACAGCTCGTTGAGGATAAACGAAATGAAGAATAATTACTTAAATATGTTAGGACTCGCATATAGAGCCAGAAAATGCTCTCTTGGGGAAGAAACGATTGTAAAAGATATTCAGCAAAAGAGGGCAAAGTTAGTACTTATGGCTAATGATGTCGGACCACAAACACGGAAGAAACTATTGAATAAATGTAAGACATATGAAATACCAATTCGTGTTGTGGATGATAGGGAAACATTATCCAACGCTATTGGAAAATCCCAAAGGGTAGCTGTTGCCATTTTAGATGCAGGATTTGCTACTAAGATTAAATCGCTACTCGGGTCTAATTAAATTCGGGGGTGAACGTATGAGTAAAATACGTGTATATGAATATGCTAAGCAGAAAAACACAACAAGTAAAGATGTAATTAATCATTTAAATAACTTAAATATTGAAGTTTCAAACCATATGTCAACTATTACATCGGAAACAGCTTCAAAATTAGATGAAAAATATAACGCTGCATCTAGTTCAAATGTTAAAAACCAACAGCCAAAGAAAGAGAACGCATCTAATAAAGCAGGACAATCAATGAATAAAAAAGAGAATCCAGGAAAATCTAATAATTCGAGTAAGCCGCAATCAGGACAGCAAAGAAAACCGCAACAAAATAGACATAACAATCAAAATCAAAAAGGTAGAAGAGGACGAGGCAATAAACCTGTCGGAAAGAAACAACCACCAGTTAGAAACATACCTGAGCGAATTACTTATAGTGATACATTAGCAGTTAGTGATCTAGCAAGTAAGCTTAATATGCAAACAGCAGAGATCATTAAAAAGCTTATGTCTCTCGGAGTAATGGCAACGAAAAACCAAGATCTTGACGATGATACAGTTGAATTAATTTGTACTGATTTAAATATAGAAGTTGAAAAAGAAATTATCTTGGAAGACACAGATTTTGATAAATATAGGGTAGAAGAAAAAGATGCTGATCTTATTGAAAGACCTTCTGTTGTTACCATAATGGGGCACGTAGACCATGGTAAAACAACGTTACTGGATTCGATTCGTCACACAAAAGTAACTGCAGGAGAAGCTGGAGGTATTACACAGCATATTGGAGCATATCAAGTAGAAGATCAAGGGAAAAAAGTTACATTCCTTGATACACCAGGTCATGCTGCGTTTACTAGCATGCGTTCTCGCGGAGCACAAGTAACGGATATTGCGATTTTAGTTGTTGCTGCTGATGATGGCGTCATGCCACAAACAGTAGAAGCTATCAGCCATGCGAAAGCTGCTGAAGTACCAATTATCGTAGCCGTAAATAAAATGGACAAAGAAGGCGCGAATCCAGATCGTGTTATGCAGGAATTGACTGAATATGAACTGATTCCTGAAGCTTGGGGTGGTGACACAATTTTCGTTAATGTGACAGCAACAAAAGCTGAAGGTATCGATGATATATTGGAAATGATTTTACTTGTCTCAGAAGTTGAAGAATTAAAAGCCAATCCGAATACGAATGCAACTGGTACCGTGATTGATGCACAGCTCGATAAAGGGCGTGGATCTGTAGCAACATTATTGGTTCAAAATGGTACGTTACAAGTTGGAGACATGGTTGTAGTAGGAAACACCTATGGTCGTGTGCGGACTATGGTTAACGATGTTGGTCAGCGTGTTTCAGAGGCTGGACCATCTACACCGGTAGAAGTAACTGGATTAAATCAAGTGCCTCAAGCAGGCGATCAATTCATGGTGTTTGTTGATGAGAAAAAGGCGCGTCATATTGGGGAAGCTCGAGAGCAAAAATATATTGTTGAAAATCGTAGTCAACAATCAAAAATCAGTTTAGACGATTTATTTGAACAAATTAAACAAGGTGAAATGAAAGAAATTAACATTATTATTAAAGCAGATGTCCAAGGATCTGCTGAAGCACTAGCTAATTCCCTACAGAAGATAGAGGTAGAAGGTGTGAACATTAAAATTATTCATACAGGTGTTGGTGCGATAACAGAATCGGATATTATTTTGGCTTCGGCTTCCAATGCAATTGTAATTGGATTTAGTGTTCGTCCTGATGTCAATGCGAAAAAAGCTGCTGATTCAGAAAAAGTTGATGTACGCTTGCATCGTGTTATATATACTGCGATTGAAGAAGTTGAATCAGCCATGAAAGGGTTGCTTGATCCAGAATACGAGGAAAAAGTCATTGGACAGGTGGAAGTGCGTGAAATATATAAAGTTTCTAAGATAGGAACAATCGCTGGAAGCTATGTAACCGATGGTAAAATCACTCGTAATGCTGGTATCAGAGTTATTCGCGATGGTGTTGTTCAATTTGAGGGAGAAATCGATGCCTTGAAACGCTTTAAAGATGATGTTAAAGAAGTAGCTAAAAACTATGAATGCGGAATTACTGTTAAAAATTTCAATGATATTAAAGAGGGCGATGTTATTGAAGCATTCATTATGGAAGAAATAGAACGTAAATGATCATCTATGCTGAAGTTGAATGTATGATGTATGAGGGACATTCACTTAAGTCGAAACGATCAATTATGAAACGGTTAATGGCTAAGTTGCGCAATGAATTTAATGTAACTGTTACGGAGCTGGATTATCATGATTTGTGGCAACGAACAAAGGTGGGTATTGTTACGATTTCGACAGATCGAAAGCATGCTGAACAAGTGATTCAGGAAGTATTGCGAGTAATTGATACGTATTCGGAAATGGAGCGAACAATTACAGAAGTTGAGCGCTTATAAGCTTTCGGTTTCGAGATAAAAGCATTCGTTAGGCGAGGTGAATTATATGTCAGATATACGTGCAAATCGTGTAGCAGAGCAAATGAAGAAAGAGTTAGGAGAAATTTTTACTCAAAAGTTAAAAGATCCGCGAGTAGGATTTGTTACGATTATGGATGTAGAAGTAACGGGCGATCTTCAACAAGCAAAAGTATTTATTTCTGTTTTAGGTGAGGAACAAGAAAAGCAGAATACACTTTCAAGTCTTGCAAAAGCAAAAGGATTTATTCGTTCAGAGATTGGACAGCGAATTCGTTTACGAAAAACACCTGAAATTACTTTTGAAATAGATGAAGCTTTTGAACATGGTAATCGTATAGAAACAATTTTACGCGATCTAAACAAATAATCACATGGACAATCTGGCACGCTTCAAGGCGTGTCAGATTTTTCCGTGCTTTTTAAACAGGCTGTTTTCTAAAAGCTTGGGACTACGGTTACTCGTCCCACCGAAAAGAATTGTCATTTCGTCTCATCTTGCTTTTTCTGCCGTATATCATCACTGCGAATATTTTAAAGCCAGCAATACGTACGAAAAGAGCCTTTTAAAACTACATATGGGAGGCTGAATATATGAATGGGATATTGCCATTATGGAAACCAAGTGGTATGACATCACACGATTGTGTAATGCGTATACGTAGAATTTTTAATACCAAGAAAGTTGGTCATACTGGTACGCTTGATCCAGAAGTAGAAGGAGTGCTTCCTATATGCATTGGTCACGCAACTAAAATTGTGTCTTATTTAACAGAGACAAACAAAACATATGTTGCAGAAGTAATGCTGGGAAAAGCTACCGATACGGAGGACAGCTATGGAAAAATGATTGAAGAAAGCAGGGTAACAAAATTCCCTTCTGAAAATGAAATAGATAATGTGCTGCAATTATTTAAAGGAAGAATTAGACAGGTTCCACCCATGTACTCTGCAGTAAAAGTTAAAGGAAAAAAACTATATGAGTATGCAAGAGAAAATGAAACAGTAGAGCGTCCTAGTCGAGAAGTTATCATTCATGACTTAAAGCGTTTATCCTCTCCTGAACAAGAGAGAAATGTTTTTCAGATAGAAATTGTCTGTTCCAAAGGGACTTATATACGGACATTATGTGTTGATGTCGGTAAGAAATTGGGTTATCCTGCACATATGTCAGGTTTAATCAGAATGGAATCAGCTTCCTTCACAAAAGAAAATACAGTTACGTTTAACGATTTAGAAGAAGCAGCAAAATTAGATCAACAAAATCAACTATTGATGCCTGTTATGAAAGGCCTTGATCATTTGGATATTCTTTATGTGGATCCAGAAACAAAACGGAAAGTTCTCCATGGACAAAAAATGGATAAACCTATAGAAGTCCTCCATACTGATCCATTTGTCGTCATGTGTGACGACAAATTATTAGCAATATATCAAACACATCCTGATAAACCTGAACAAATAAAACCAGTTCGTGTTTTTAATGGATGAAAAAAAGCGTAGGTGAATGATTATGAGAACATTTGAGCTAACACATCCACATTCCTTAATGACAGAAGATTTACCTAGTGTGGTTAGTGCAATAGGTTTTTTTGATGGTGTACATAGAGGGCATCAAAAAGTAATACAGACTGCGGTAACAGAAGCTAAGAACAGAAATATGGAGAGTGCAGTTATTACATTTCATCCACATCCATCGGTTGTATTAAAAAAAGGTACGCAGCACGTGCAATATATTACTCCTATACGAGAAAAAAAAGAAATGCTACAAAAATTAAATGTTGATCGATTGTATGTTATAGAGTTTAATAAGGAATTGTCTTCTTTGTCACCGCAGCGTTTTATTGACCAATTTATTATAGGGTTAAATATAAAACATTTAGTCGCAGGATTTGATTTTTCTTACGGACATAAAGGGCAAGGCAATATGGATGTGATGGAAGAACATACAAGGGGAGAATTCACCTATACAGCAGTTGATAAAGTAACTATCGATGACGAAAAAATCAGCTCAACCAAAATCAGAGAATTTCTAAGTACAGGAAAAATGCAAGAGGCCAATGTATTGCTGGGCAGACCACTAAACTTGGCAGGTGTTGTTATTAGGGGGGATCAGCGAGGCAAGGCGATCGGATATCCTACAGCTAATTTACAACTGAGCCCAGACGCATTATTACCAAAGTCTGGAGTTTATGCAGTAAAAGTCCAGTATAAAAATGAAACGTATGAGGGAATGGCTAGTATTGGTACAAATCCAACCTTTACAGAAGAGCGAACAGATTTGTCTGTTGAAGTAAATATTTTTGATTATAATAATGATCTATATGGGGAAGAATTGTTTATTGAGTGGCACAAATATTTTCGTGAAGAGAAGAAGTTTGATGGGGTTTCGGAACTTATTGATGAAATTGCTAATGATGAAATAAAGATACGTCGTTTTTTTTCAAATCAAAACTAATTCGGGTTTCTTACTTTTCTCTTGCATTTTCCTCAAAAAAGAGATAAGATTATCAATGTAAAACCATTGCTTGGCAAATCGTAACTCCGACGTTTGCTAGGGAACTGGGGATATACAATATATGATTAGGAGGTGAGCCAGATGGCTATCACACAAGAACGCAAGAATGAAATTATTAGTGAATATAAAGTTCACGATAATGACACTGGTTCTCCAGAAGTACAAATTGCAGTACTTACTGAAGAAATCACAAAATTAAATGAGCATTTACGTACGCATACAAAAGACCACCATTCACGTCGTGGGCTTTTAAAAATGGTTGGTAAACGCCGTAATTTACTAAACTACCTACGTAATAAAGATATTATCCGTTATCGTGATCTCATTAAAAGTCTCGGTTTACGTCGATAAAAAGCAGGAGCAATCCTGCTTTTTTTATCTTTTAACTACATAAAATTTACATTTCTGTCAATAAACTATAAAATGGGTAATAGAATGCTTTTTTGAAAGGAGCAAAATAATAAATGTCAGAAGCTAAACAAGTTTTTTCAACAGAAATTGCTGGAAAAAAGTTTTCTGTCGAAATAGGAGAACTGGCAAAACAAGCGAATGGAGCATGTATGATACACTATGGAGATACATCGGTATTATGTGTAGCAACAGCTTCAAAAGAGCCAAAGGATTTGCCGTTTTTTCCATTGACCGTAAACTATGAAGAACGCTTATATGCGGTTGGGAAAATTCCAGGGGGCTTCATTAAACGGGAAGGAAGGCCAAGTGAGAAAGCAACGTTGACTTCACGCTTAATTGATCGCCCTATTCGTCCATTATTCCCAGATGGTTTTAGAAATGAGGTACAAGTAATCAGTACTGTCATGAGTGTTGAACAGGATAATCCATCAGACATTGCTGCAATGATTGGATCATCAATCGCTTTAAGCATCTCCGATATTCAGTTTGCTGAACCTATAGCTGGTGTTAAAGTTGGACGAGTTGACGGAGAATTCATTATCAACCCTGGTATTGAACAAGAAGAAAAAAGTGATATTGCGTTAACAGTAGCTGGTACAAAAGATGCCATTAATATGGTAGAAGCTGCAGCAGAGGAAGTACCTGAAAACATTATGCTTGATGCTATCATGTTTGGCCACGAGGAAATTAAACGTCTCGTTGCATTTCAAGAGGAAATAGTACAGGCTGTAGGTGTTGAAAAATCATCTGTGACGTTATTTGAACCAGATGAAGAAATAGCTACTAACGTAGAGCAAAAAGCAAAAGATAAATTGGCTGCAGCTATTCAAGTATTTGAAAAACATGAAAGAGAAGAAGCTATTACGAAAGTGAAAGATGAGACACTAGAACAGTATGCGGAAGAAGAACCAGAAGTTATTAAACAAGTGAAATCTGTTCTGGATCATATGACTAAAGAAGAAGTACGTCGTCGTATCACGAAAGAAAAACTTCGTCCTGATGGTCGTAAAATCGATGAGATTCGTCCATTGTCATCAAGAATTAATGTATTGCCAAGAACGCATGGATCTGGCTTGTTTACACGCGGACAAACACAAGCGCTTAGTATCTGTACACTTGGAGCATTAGGGGATGTACAGATTTTGGATGGGTTGGATCTTGAGGAGTCCAAACGCTTTATGCATCATTATAATTTCCCCCAGTATAGTGTCGGTGAAACAGGACCTATTAGAGGGCCAGGTCGTCGAGAAATTGGACATGGAGCATTAGGCGAACGAGCGCTTGAACAAGTTATTCCTTCAGATAAGGAATTTCCGTACACCATACGTTTAGTATCAGAAGTATTAGAATCAAACGGTTCTACATCTCAAGCAAGTATATGTGCTAGTACACTCGCTATGATGGATGCAGGGGTACCCATTAAAGCACCTGTTGCAGGTATTGCCATGGGACTTGTCAAATCAGGAGATGACTATTCTATTTTAACTGATATTCAAGGCATGGAAGATGCTTTAGGTGATATGGACTTTAAAGTTGCAGGTACTGAGAATGGTGTAACAGCTCTACAAATGGATATAAAAATCGATGGCTTATCAAAAGAAATTTTGGAAGAAGCATTAAATCAGGCTAAAATTGGCCGTATACAAATCTTAGATTCAATGCTCGCCACAATTGAAGAACCAAAAACACAGCTTTCTGAATACGCACCTAAGATTTTAACAATGAACATTAACCCTGATAAAATCCGATCTGTTATTGGGCCGAGCGGTAAACAGATTAATCAAATTATTGATGATACAGGAGTTAAAATTGATATTGAGCAGGATGGCGGTGTCTTTATTTCGTCAACAGATGCTTCTATGAATGAGAAGGCTAAAAAGATTATTGAAGATCTTGTGAGAGAAGTTGAAGTTGATCAAATGTATTTGGGAACTGTAAAAAGGATTGAGAAATTTGGAGCCTTTGTAGAAATATTTAAAGGCAAGGATGGTCTCGTTCACATTTCTGAGTTGGCAGAAGAACGCACAAATAAAGTGGAAGATGTTGTATCCATCGGTGACGAAATAATGGTTAAAGTGAAAGAGATTGATCATCAAGGTCGCGTGAATCTTTCCCGTAAAGCAGTTCTAAAGGAAGAGCAAGAAAAACAGAAACAAGCTGAGTCATAGATAATAGAGATACAAGAAGCTGGCAACCCAGTTTCTTTTTTTATTTCATAGGAAACTATAGAATTTAAATGCTGTGGATAACTTATACACTGAAATAGCCACGTCCAGCTCCAGCGCCCAGCAACTATCAAACTTCACACTCATCCACTACGATAAAGAAGACTTACTGATTGCCAAGCCGGCAGGCGCAGGCAGAAGTAAAGTCGCACTTATACCCTTGTGGTGAAAGTCAACATCGACTCACTTCGTTCGTCGTGTTTCCTTTATCTCATTGCGGGGTGCTCCAGTTTGTACGTTGCTAAACGGGCGCTTGCGCTTTTGTTCTTTGCAGATACAAAAGTATAAACTTTGAATGAAAACAAATACATTTTCATGCTAGATGGTGGCTCTATATAGGTGAGCCATGTTAGTTCCCTATCAATATAAGTGCGGGTTTTGGCTACCGCCACAAAGCTTGGCGATGAGCCAAGTTTTTTCTAAGTAAAGTTAGTACATACGTTTTATACATACCCTGTCCTTTTATTTCATATGAATGCTACAGGGGGGATTTGAATGTATCGTTATCGGAAATTTGTTAACTTAGTTGTTTTTCTTTTCATTATTCTTGTAGCTTATAATCCAGAACATAATCCATTTGTTATTAATGAAGTTGGTTCAATAACCGAAGTAACACGTACAGAGGATGTACTATATAAGGAAATACAAGATAAAAGTCCAGAGTATTCACAAGATCCTCAGAATGCATATATAGATAGTGTTTGGAAAAAAACGCCTGGAAGAAATGGGGCTAAAGTAAATCTAGAAGAATCTTACGAGAAAATGAAAGAAGAAGGTACATTCAAAGAATCTTTACTTGTATATGATCAAACTCCTCCAGAAATAAAGCTTAAGGATTTACCAGCTTCTCCTATATTCCGTGGTCACCCAGAAAAGGATATGGTTTCTCTTTTATTTAATGTTTCGTGGGGGGAAGAACATATTCCCGATATATTGAATATTTTAAATGAACACAGTGTAAAAGCAACGTTTTTTATCGAGGGGAAATGGGCTCAGCAGAATTCTGAATCTGTGAAAATGATTGATGAGCAAGGTCATGTTGTAGGAAATCATGCATATAATCATCCAGATATGACCAGATTAACAGAACAGGAAAACACAAGACAAATAGCACAGACTAACGAAATTATTAAAGCGATCACTGGCAAAGACTTAAAATGGTTTGCACCACCCAGCGGCAATCATACTGAACAAGTTGTGGAGGTAGCAGACGCTTTAAATATGGAAACAATACTTTGGACTGTAGATACAATTGATTGGAAGAACCCATCTGTTTCTGTTATGATAAACCGAGTAAATAATAAACTCCATCCAGGTGCAACCATTCTAATGCATCCGACATCTTCCATCGTAGAAGGACTTGAACCATTAATTAAGAATATTAAAGAAAACGGCTACCGAATTGGTACAATTGAAAAGTTGTTAAATGAAGAAAGATAAAAGGCATGCACAATGGTAAAGACAGGAGGAAAAGTATGATTGAAAAGCACACAAGTAAAAACGGAGTTCGAATCGTAATGGAAAATATTCCAGCAGTTCGCTCTGTTACAATTGGTGTCTGGGTGTTAACCGGTTCACGAAATGAATCACAATTAAATAATGGAATATCTCATTTTTTAGAACATATGTTTTTTAAAGGTACAAATACGAGATCTCCGCAGGATATTGCAGAAGCTTTTGACTCTATTGGTGGTCAGGTAAATGCATTTACCTCTAAGGAATATACTTGTTTCTTTGCAAAGGTACTAGATACACATAAAGAATATGCACTGGAAATTCTCGCAGATATGTTTTTTAATTCATCATTTGATGAAGCAGAAATTGAAAGAGAGAAGAAAGTAATTTACGAAGAGATTAAAATGTATGAAGACACACCGGATGATATTGTTCATGATTTGCTGGCACAAGCTTCCTACGGTGAACATCCATTAGGATATCCAATTTTAGGTACAGAAGAGCACTTGAAATCATTTAATGCTGATACACTGAAAAATTATATGAAAGAGCGATACATACCGGAGAATGTGGTTATATCTGTTGCCGGAAATTTAGATGATTCCTTCGCAGCTAAAATTGAAGAACACTTTGGATCCTATCAATTTGGTGCTGATCGTTCTGAAATACAAAAACCAACCTTTTTGGCAAATAATATTGAACGAAATAAAGATACAGAGCAAGCACATTTATGCTTAGGTTATAATGGGTTGCCTGTAGGTGACGAAAGTACTTATAGTTTGGTTATTATGAATAATGTGCTCGGTGGAAGTATGAGCTCAAGGTTATTTCAGGAGGTGCGTGAAAATCAAGGTCTTGCCTATTCAGTTTTCTCCTTCCACGCTTCCTTCTTAGATAATGGGTTATTAACGATTTATGCTGGTACTGGAAAAGATCAATTACCATTATTAGAAGACACAATAAATGAAACAATGGGTACATTAATTAAAAATGGTTTAACAGACAAAGAATTAATGAATAGCAAAGAACAGTTAAAAGGAAACCTAATGCTAAGCCTTGAAAGTACCAATAGTCGAATGAGTCGTAATGGACGTAATGAAATGCTTCTGCAGCGACACCGTACGTTGGATGACATGATTCAAGAAATCGATGCTGTAAATCATGACTCCATCCAACAAGTAATTGAGTCGATGTTTAATCAACCCCCTTCTAGGGCATTGATAGCACCAAAAATGTAAACAAAGGAGAATCTATGTTTTTTACATAGGTTCTTTTTTGTGGCATATATATGTATAACTCAAGCTTAATGGAGGGGTTAGATATGCGCTATAAAGATATTAGTGGAAAAGAGATCGTCAATGTTAGTCAGGGATCTCGGTTAGGAATACTGGGTCAAACAGATTTGGAAATAAATGAGAAAACAGGTCAGATTGAATCTTTTATTATTCCAAATTATAAATGGTTTGGACTTAAGAAAGAAGGGGATGAACAAAAAATAAATTGGAATTCGATTAAAAAAATAGGTGAAGACATGATTATGATTGAAATGGAGGAATGAAATGAATTATGACTGCGCTAAAAATCAGCTAGTATTGCTTCTGTATACTAGCTGATTTTTTGTTTTTTTAAAAGTACTTATCACTATCAGCCTTCAAACACATAAGCTATTAAATAATGATTTCAAGAAAAATGTAGTTTGGAGGGGATTCCCAATAATGAGTCAATTAATTGCAGTAATAGGTGGCGATGCTCGCTATTTGGAATTAATTCGGCAGTTGCAGACGCTGCCTGATACAACAATTATTCTTGTAGGTTTTGATAAATTGGAACAAGGTTTTACAGGGTTGAAGCAGATGGATTTCGATGATCTAGAACCAGACAAATTAGATGCGGTCGTTTTACCGATTACTGGAACAGATATGGCAGGGTATGTTGAAACCGTGTTTTCTGATCAGCCAATTCATATAGAGAAGGAATGGTTTCTAAAACTTAACAAATCGACACAGGTTTTTACAGGCATTACAAATGATTATTTATCATCTGCTGCAAAAGAATCAGATGTTTCATTAATTCCTTTATTAGATAGAGATGATGTTGCTATATATAATTCAATACCAACAGCAGAAGGGACAATTATGATGGCAATAGAACATACGGATTATACCATCCATTCCTCACGAGTTATTGTAGTTGGTTTTGGCAGAGTTGGCAATACAGTAGCAAATAAATTCGCGGCACTCGGTGCTAAGGTTTCTGTGAGCGGCAGTAGTATAAAAGATTTGGCCAGAATAAATGAAATGGGTTTAACTGCTATTCCTTTATCCGAACTAGATGCGTACACAAGTGAATGTGATTTACTAATTAATACGATTCCAGCTCCAGTTGTAGAAAAGGATTCCATTCAACATTTGCCTCCACATGCCCTTATAATGGATCTTGCTTCTAAGCCGGGTGGTACGGACTTCAATTATGCAGAGCAAAGGGGGATACAGGCGATATTAGCTAGAAGTTTGCCTGGTATTGTTGCCCCAAAAACGGCTGGAAAAATTCTTGCCGATGTCATTAAACAATTAGTAACGAAAGGGGATTAAAATGAGTTTAGAAGGAAAGCGTATTGGTCTTGGTTTAACGGGATCACATCATATGTATGAAAAGGTATACCCACAAATTGAAAAGTTGATGGATGAAAAAGCCGAAGTAATTCCAATTGTTTCCTATACGGTAAGAAATACAGATACGAAACATGGAAAAGCAGAAGAACATATTGAAAGAGTCGAATCAATTACAGGAAAACAGGTAATATCCACCATTCCTGGAGCTGAACCATTGGGTCCAAAGAATCCATTAGATTGTATGGTAATCGCTCCGTTAACTGGAAATTCATTGAGTAAATTTGCCAATGCACTTACAGACAACCCCGTATTAATGGCTGCAAAATCTACAATAAGGAATCAGAAACCTGTTGTTTTAGGGATTTCCACAAATGATGCACTTGGATTGAATGGCATAAATTTAATGCGATTAATGGCAACAAAATATATTTATTTCATTCCATATGGTCAGGATAATCCTTATAATAAACCGAACTCACTAGTAGCCAATATGGATTATTTACTTCCAACAGTAGAATCGGCCCTTAATGACAAGCAATTGCAACCTGTTATTATTCCTCATATCTATTAATTTATGATAAGATAGATTTATTATTATTTTTTTATGAGGAAGGGAGTCATATTCATGACAGAAAAAACAACTTACAATATAGCAGTGGTAGGAGCTACAGGGGCAGTTGGACAGAAAATCATCCAATTATTAGAAGATAAAAATTTCCCAATAAATGAATTAAAACTTTTATCATCAGAAAGGTCAGCAGGAAAGAAAGTTCAATTTAAGCAAAATGAATTAACAGTAGAAGTAGCCGCTCCTGAAAGTTTTGCAGGAGTAGATATTGCATTTTTTTCTGCAGGTGGGTCGGTATCCAAAAAACTAGCACCTGAAGCAGTAAAACATGGTGCTGTAGTTGTTGACAATACGAGTGCATATCGAATGGATGATGAGGTGCCATTAGTAGTGCCAGAGGTTAATAAGTCAGATATTAAAAGCCATAAAGGGATTATTGCTAATCCAAATTGCTCAACCATTCAAATGGTAGCAGCATTAAAACCCTTACAGGATGTATACGGTATTGATCGTGTTATTGTATCGACATACCAAGCAGTTTCAGGTGCTGGGGAAGCCGCCAATGATGAATTAGTTAAACAAACGAAACAATTCATAGCTAATGAAGAAATGGAAGCAGAATTACTTCCAGTATCAGGTGATAAGAAACATTTTCCAATTGCGTTTAATGCATTGCCACAAATTGACGTATTTCAGGAAAACGGTTATACGTTTGAAGAAATGAAGATGATCAACGAAACAAAGAAAATTATGCATGCCCCACAATTGGCAGTTTCTGCGACGTGCGTACGTCTCCCTGTGTTTACATCACATGCAGAAAGTATATATATAGAAGTGGAAACAGAAGGTCTAGGAGTTGCTGATCTTTGGAAGGTCTTAGGCAATGCAGAAGGTGTTGCGCTTGAAGATGATCCTTCAACACAATCGTATCCAACACCTTTAAGTGCTGCAAATAAAGAAGATGTTTTTGTTGGTCGTGTAAGAAAAGATTTAGATAACGATAAAGGATTTCATATGTGGGTTGTATCTGATAACCTCATGAAAGGTGCTGCTTGGAATTCAATCCAAATAGCAGATAGTTTAATTCAAAATAAATGGCTATAAGGTAGTGTTACTATGCAGATATTGGTTCAAAAATTTGGTGGGACTTCTGTACAAACGGAGGATAGCAGAGAGCATGTAGTAGAACATATAAAAGACGCGTTGAAAAAGGATTATAAAATTGTGGTTGTCGTATCTGCATTAGGAAGAGAACCAGATCCTTATGCAACAGATACCTTATTAAACTTAGTTGGGTATCCTCTAAATCACAGCTCTAATCGCGAACTGGATATGTTGATGTCGTGTGGTGAAGTCATTTCGTCAGTCGTTTTATCAAATGAATTAAAAAAACACCAAATAACTGCAACAGCATTAACTGGAGCGCAGGCAGGTTTTGTAACTACTGCAGACTTTAACCGGGCTAAAATTAAAGAAGTAAAACAAGAGCGAATTTTAAAGGAATTTGAAAGAAATGAAGTGATCGTAGTTGCAGGATTTCAAGGGCAAACGAAAACCGGTGAAATAACAACAATCGGTCGTGGGGGCAGTGATACTACTGCAGCTGCACTTGCGAACTCCTTGGACGCTGAACGAATCGAAGTATTTACTGATGTTAACGGTATTATGACAGCAGATCCGCGCATTGTTCATTCCGCTCGTCCCTTGGATGTTGTCACCTATACTGAAATATGTAATTTGGCGTACCAAGGAGCAAAAGTAGTTCATCCACGTGCAGTGGAAATTGTTATGCAAGCTAAAATTCCAATGCGGGTACGGTCTACTTACCTTAAAGATACAGGAACATTAGTGACATCATCTAGAAGTCAAGACAAAGTCAAGGATGTGAAGCAGGTCGTAACAGGTATTGCCCATATGTCATCCATTACACAAATTAAAATCCAGACAAAAGAAGGTGCATATCTTCTCCAGTCTGATGTGTTTAAGGCAATGGCTGAAGCAGGAATTTCCGTCGATTTCATCAATATTTCACCAAGTAGTGTTATTTATACTGTACCGGAAGCATTCACGAAAAAAGCTGTAGACATATTAGATGTGTTGGGGTTTCACTTTGAAATTATAGAAGGGTGTGCGAAGGTTTCAGCAGTTGGAGCTGGCATGGCTGGAATGCCTGGAGTTGCTTCTAAGATTGTGCAGGCACTTACCAACAAGGGTATTCAAATACTGCAATCTGCAGATAGCCATACGACAATTTGGATGCTTGTTCATGGGAAAGATTTAAAGTCTGCTGTAAACGCATTACATGATGTGTTTGAATTAAGTACTAATAAACAATTTATATAAAGAAAGTTGTGATATGGAATGAATTTTGGAAGCGTACTAACAGCAATGGTAACTCCATTTAGCCAAAATAATGATATCGATTATGATCAAACTGAGATATTAATTGAGTATTTACTCGATAACGGTACGGAAGGGCTCGTGATCAATGGTACGACTGGTGAATCACCAACCCTCTCCATTGAAGAAAAAATCAACTTGTTTAAACATGTTGTTAAGGTTGTGAATCAACGCGTTCCTGTCATTGCAGGAACCAGTAGTAATGATACTGCCGCCTCCATTGCTTTGACAAAAGAAGCGGAAAAGGCGGGTGTGGACGCTGCGATGATTGTTGCTCCATACTATAATAACCCGTCTCAACGTGGTATGTATGAGCATTTTAAAGCAATTGCAAACGCAACATCTTTGCCTGTAGTGCTTTATAATATCCCAGGTCGATCAGTGGTAACAATAAATGCAGAAACGATAATCAAATTAAGTAAAATTGATAATATTGTTTCCGTAAAAGAAGCGTCAGGGGATCTGGATTTAGTTTCGCAAGTTATTGAAGAAACAAGCGATGACTTCAGTGTATATAGTGGAGAAGACGGCTTAACCCTGCCAATGCTTGCAATAGGTTCTGATGGTGTTATTTCGGTTTCATCTCATATAATAGGTAATGAAATGCAGCGTATGGTAAAAGCATATCGTACAGGAAATATTCAAGATGCTGCTTCCATACACCGAAGAACACTTCCAATTATGAGAGAGCTATTTAAATCGCCATCACCTGCGCCGGTAAAAGCAGCGCTAGAGATAAATGGAGTTAATACTGGGGGTGTACGTTTACCGTTACTCTCAATTACAGCAGATGAAAAAAAAGCGTTAAAAATTATAATGGATAATCAAAAAGTATCGGCTAAATAAAGCCGATACTTTTTTCGCATGTAACTGTTCATTTACGTTCATACTACTTATAGAATGTAATCTAAAAGGAGTGTATGGAATGAACAAAGAACCAGAGAAAAAAGAAAATCCAAATGAAGAGGATAAAAATTCTTCAGTAGTAAATAAAATACAGCAACTGGGACAATCAAATATACCAGAAGCCCCAGACACCAATGTTCATGTACTTACTATCATTGGACAGGTGGAAGGTCATGTGCAATTACCACCACAAAACAAAACAACGAAATATGAACATTTGCTTCCTCAATTAATTGCGATTGAACAAAACCCCAAAATTGAAGGTCTGGTTGTGTTGCTTAATACAGTAGGTGGGGATGTCGAAGCAGGACTCGCATTAGCTGAAATGATTGCTTCTATCTCTAAGCCAACTGTTTCTATTGTGTTGGGTGGGGGACATTCCATTGGAGTTCCTATTGCTGTGGCAACTGATCATTCCTATATCGTTCCGACAGCAACAATGACAATTCACCCTGTAAGAGTAACAGGACTGGTGATTGGTGTGCCACAGACTTTTGAATACCTAGATAAGATGCAGGATAGAGTAATTGATTTTGTAACAAATCATTCAAACATAACGGAAGAAAAATTCCAGGAACTTATGTTTGCAAAAGGGAATTTAACAAGGGATATTGGTACAAACGTAATTGGTACCGATGCTGTTGAATATGGATTAATTGATAATGTTGGCGGTGTGAACGAAGCAATGAAAAAAGTTAATGAATTAATAAGTGCAAATAAAAATACAGGAGATCAGGTGATACAATGATATTATATACACCAATGTCAGAAGCAGAAATATTCCCAACTTCAGCGGATGAATATGGGAATAGACAAATTGTCTCTCGTGAAGGAAGATCTTTATATGTAGAACAAACGGATGATGGCTATCAATTGTTGCAACTGATGTCCACAGATCCTCAAGACTTCCTGAATGAGAAATATTCGCCAGGAAGTATTTTAAAATAAGGTTACTTGGCAGTGTTTAACGGGTAATAAAATCCCACTGAATGTAATTTCACTTTATGATATAATGGTAATATCTGTATGGAACGTAAACCCTTGCCACATTTCGGCAGGGGTTACTGTTTATATATATCTTATATATAATTGAGGTGAAATGAAATAATGGCAAAAAAAAGAAAAAAACGTAGAAGTAGTAAACTAAAAAAACAAGTCAAATTTGAATTACTGGGATTATTATTTATTTTTCTTGCTATATTTGGTAGTGGAGCCGGTGCTATAAGCGATGGTGCAATACCTGGTGGTTTGGAACAAATCTTTCGCTTATTTTTAGGTATATGGTATTTTGTAGCATCTGTGTTTTTACTCGTAACTGGAATAATATTATTAATAAAAAGGCGTTTTCCAGATTTTTTAAACAAAAAGATAATCGGCTTTTATATTTTATTTGCAGGTATATTATTATTAACCCATATTCAAACGTTGCAAAGTCTTCTTGTCTCCGTTGGCGAGGTGTCTATAATTGGTGCAACATGGGATAACTTCCTATCGTACGCTAATGGACAAGGAACAACGATGCAAACAGGTGGAGGTATGGTAGGAGGGCTCTTATTTACGTTTTGTTATTATTTATTCTCCTCCGTAGGGGCACAAATTGTCGCAGCCTTTTCTATCATTATCGGTGTTATTTTCATGACCGAACTGTCATTGGGTGACTTTTTCGCTAAGGCGTGGAAAAAGATTAAATCACTAATTGTAAACTATCAAACGAAGTGGAAGGCTGCTAGAATTGAAAAAAATAACCAGAAAGAAGCAGAGCAATTCGAATCTGCATCCAGTGCCAGTGATAATCTTGGGTCAGAGGAGCCGTTAATTCAGGATTTTTCCGAAGTGACTTCTTCACTCGATATAGTGGAAAGTCAACCGATGCAAAAAGAAGTTGAAGAAGAGGCCGTAGAAGAAATCGATGAAACGATTAATAATATGCCGATGACTGAATCAGAAAATCATGAGTATGAATTACCTTCTCCCGGTTTATTAGCTGAACCTGCACATAATTCACAACAGCAGGAGAAGTCACAGATTCAAGCTACCGTGAAGAAATTGGAACGCACATTTGAAAGCTTTGGAGTAAAAGCGAAAATCACGAAAGTCCATGTTGGTCCGGCGGTTACGAAGTACGAAGTATATCCGGAAGCGGGAGTTAAAGTAAGTAAAATAGTGAATTTACATGATGATTTAGCTCTAGCGTTAGCTGCAAAAGATATTCGAATAGAAGCGCCAATTCCAGGAAAATCAGCAGTTGGTATTGAAGTGCCAAACCAGGAAATTGCAATGGTATCCTTTCGTGAAGTGTTGGATAACAGCTCAAATAATAAGGAATCAAAACTTTTATTCGCATTGGGTCGTGATATTTCGGGAGAAGCAATTGTTTCCGAACTAAACAAAATGCCTCATTTATTAATTGCTGGTGCAACTGGTAGCGGTAAAAGTGTTTGTGTAAATGGTATTATAACAACCATTCTAATGCGAACCAAACCACATGAGGTTAAAATGATGATGATTGATCCCAAAAAAGTTGAGTTGAATGTTTATAATGGTATACCACACTTACTTGCACCAGTGGTTACGGATCCAAAAAAAGCATCAAGGGCGTTGAAAAAAGTAGTTTCTGAAATGGAAAGAAGATATGAATTATTTGCTGATACTGGAGCTCGGAATATTGAAGGCTATAATGAACATATTCGAAAATATAACCAAACGATTAATGAAGAGGAAGCGCAACCTAATCTACCATATATTGTTGTGTTGGTAGATGAATTAGCTGATTTAATGATGGTAGCTTCTAACGATGTGGAAGACTC
This sequence comes from Virgibacillus natechei, assembly GCF_026013645.1. Lineage (NCBI taxonomy): Bacteria > Bacillati > Bacillota > Bacilli > Caryophanales > Bacillaceae > Virgibacillus > Virgibacillus natechei. The sequence goes on from NZ_CP110224.1 coordinate 1,787,040, forward strand.
TATCACGAGACTTGCTCAAATGGCCCGTGCGGCTGGTATCCATTTAATAATCGCAACACAGCGTCCGTCAGTTGACGTTATTACTGGGGTTATTAAAGCAAATATACCTTCTCGAATTGCCTTTAGTGTTTCTTCTGCGACTGATTCACGTACTATTTTGGATTCCGGTGGAGCAGACAAGTTATTGGGTCGAGGGGATATGTTATTTCTCCCAGTTGGATCTTCAAAGCCTATGCGAATTCAAGGGGCATTTCTATCGGACGAGGAAGTTGAACGAATTGTTGACCATAGTATAGAGCAGCAAAAGGCGACGTATCAGGAAGAAATGATACCTGAAGAGACAAGTGATGTTGTTGAAGAGGTGGACGATGAATTATATGGAGATGCGGTTCAGCTTATAACAGAGATGCAAAGTGCTAGTGTTTCCATGCTACAAAGAAGATTCCGTATTGGATATACACGAGCAGCTCGGTTAATAGACGCAATGGAAGATAGAGGTATTGTAGGCCCGTATGAAGGGAGTAAGCCAAGAACCGTTCTGGTTTCCGAGTCGGCCTCTGAGGAAAAAACATCCTAGAACATTGGGATAGAGAATAGTAAGACAGTATATTTCCAAAAACTGAAATGTAAAGTTGGATTATACTGTCTTTTTTATCGCAGGTTTATGGGCAATAAAATCCCAACTGAATGAAGTTTTACTTTATAGAGGATGTTCAAAAAGTCCGGTAAAAATGACACATCGAATTTCTTCGTTGGCTTGCTTTTCCGTTGTTCACGTATTAATTGCATACGTTCCACTACTCAAAGCTACGCCGCCTTGAACTTCTCGGTCCTTTTTATCCTCCTTTTTGAACACGCATTTATAGGACTAGTTTTGAAGAAAATTGTTATAACATGAGTAATATTTAATGAATTTGTCCTATAACTATTTCTTTATTTTTGTAAGAATGATATAGTTATGTTGAAGATTAAAGTGAGTCTTACGTCTGAGGTCGGATCTCTTTAAAATCTAGAAACTTACAAATTAAAAAGGAGGGATTATCATTTCTATTAAGACGGATTCACGTCAATTGTATTTACAAGTTATTGATGAAATTAAACGCGGAATAGAAAATGGTAGATATGAAGAAAGGCAAAAACTACCCTCCGAATTCCAGCTATCTAAGTATATGGGTGTGTCACGTGCAACATTAAGAGAGGCCTTACGTATATTAGAGGAAGATAATGTTGTAACAAGAAGGCATGGTGTTGGTACATTTGTGAATCCCAAGCCGATCTTCTCGTCCGGGATCGAAGAATTAAATAGTGTCACATACATGATAGAGCAATCAGGAAAGACGGCCGGTACACAATATTTAACTACAGAATTTCTTGATCCAACCGATGATGATCAAGTCAAGTTCTCCCCTAAACAAATTAACAAGCTTGCAAAGATTGAGCGAATTCGTACTGCGGACAATGACCCGGTGGTATTTTGTATTGATAAAATCCCAGAAGGTTTGATTCCATTGGAAGCAGTCCATAAAAGAGACTCCTTATTCAAAGTAATGGAAGATTATTCGGATAGACGTATTAATTATGCAGTAACTTATATAGAGCCTATTGGATACCATGATCGAATCCATGATTTATTAAAATGTGATCCTGGCCAACCGTTACTGTTGTTAAAGCAGGTGCATTACACAGAGGAAGATGAGCCAGTCCTCTATTCAGCAAATTACTTTCGTCCCGATGTATTTAGTTTCCACGTTTTAAGAAAACGTGTGTAAGGGTTGACTAAACCAGGGAGGTGATCGAAAAATTAGCCTGCAGGATTGTTTCTTTTTAATTTCCAATTAACCAAAAAATAGGGAGGTACATTAAATGAGAAAAAACCAATTTATTCTATTATTTGTCTTATTATTAAGTCTTGGTGTATTTTTAGCTGCCTGTGGCAATGGAGCTGATGAAGAAACAGATACGGGTTCTGATAATGATGAATCTGCAGAGGAAACGACTGACTATAGTGCTGCATTAGTTACAGATGAAGGTGGTGTAGATGATAAATCATTTAACCAATCATCATGGGAAGGTTTACAGGCATGGGGGGAAGAGCATGGTCATACAGAGGGAGAAGGATATGATTATGCGCAATCCGATGCGGCTTCCGATTATGAACCAAACTTAACACGTCTGGTTCGCAATGATTATGATTTGATTTTTGGAATTGGTTTCTTATTAGAAGATGCGATTGCGAATATAGCTGAGCAGAATCCTGAAACAGACTTTGCAATTGTAGATACTGTAGTTGATGCACCAAATGTGGCAAGTATAACATTTGCTGAACATCAAGGATCTTTCTTGGCAGGTGTTGCTGCAGCTGAGAAAACGAATACAGATCAAGTAGGATTTGTTGGTGGAGTTGAATCAGATTTAATCAATAAATTCGAAACAGGCTTTATTGCTGGTGTCAAATCTATTGATCCTGATATTGAAGTAGACGCTCAATATGTAGGTGACTTTAGTTCTGCAGATGATGGCAAATTAATTGCAACTCGTATGTACAATGATGGAGCAGATATTATTTACCATTCTGCTGGAGCAGCTGGTAATGGTGTGTTTTCTCAAGCCAAGGACCTTAAGCAAAATGACCCAGATCGTGATGTATGGGTGATTGGGGTAGACCGTGACCAACATGAAGAAGGCGTAATTGGAGACGAAAATGTTACCTTTACTTCTATGGTTAAACGTGTCGATATTTCAGTTCAAGAGGTAAGCGATTTAGGCCTCAATAGTGAGTTTCCGGGTGGTGAAGTGATTGAGTTCGGACTTGAAGATGAAGGTGTAAGTATTGCTACTACAAATGATGAAGCGCTTACGGATGAGATTATAGTTGAAGTAGAAGATTGGGAAGAAAGAATTATGAATGGCGATGTAGATGTTCCACAAACGCATGAAGAATTGGAAACTTATTTGGATTCATTATAAAAATATAAAAAAAGGCTAGTAAGGTAGCCTTTTTCAACCTTAATATTCATTGAAAATCGCCGAATGAAGCGTTTGTCATTACTTTCATCCCTCTTCATTTGGTGATTTTCTTATTAAAAATGAAAAGGGTTTTTAGTAAAGGAGTGAACAAAAGGTGGATTATGTAATTGAAATGCTAAACATACGTAAAGAATTCCCTGGTGTTGTTGCGAATGATGACATAACAATACAATTAAAAAAAGGTGAAATTCACGCGTTGTTGGGCGAAAATGGAGCTGGAAAGTCGACGTTGATGAATGTACTTTTTGGTTTATACCAACCGGAAAAAGGCGAAATTCGTGTCAGAGGTGAAAAGGTACATATTACGGATCCAAACGTTGCAAATGACTTGGGAATTGGAATGGTCCATCAGCATTTCATGTTAGTAGAACCTTTTACTGTAACACAAAATATCATTCTGGGTAGTGAACCTAAAAAAAATGGGAAGATTGATATAAAAAAAGCAGAAAGAGATGTTCAAGCATTATCAGACCAGTATGGACTAAAAGTTGATGCAAGAGCAAAAATAAGTGATATCTCTGTAGGCATGCAACAACGTGTGGAAATACTGAAAACGCTTTATCGAGGAACAGAAGTATTGATTTTAGATGAACCTACGGCTGTTTTAACCCCCCAGGAAATTATTGAATTAATGGATATTATGGAATCGTTAATTGCAGAAGGCAAATCTATTATTCTAATTACACATAAATTAAAAGAAATTATGAAGGCATGTGATCGTTGTACGGTTATTCGTAAAGGGGCAGGTGTGGATACCCTGAATGTAGCAGATACTACTGTCACAGAGCTTTCATCTCTCATGGTTGGTCGAGAGGTTAGTTTTAAATCCAATAAAACACCTGCGAGTCCTCAGGAAACTGTTCTTAAGGTTGAAAATCTAGTTGTTAAAGATTCTAGGAAAGTAGATATGTTAAAAGGTCTGAACCTTGAAGTACGTGCTGGTGAAATACTCGGGATAGCAGGGGTTGATGGTAACGGGCAATCCGAGCTAGTGGAAGCAATAACTGGATTAATAAAATCTGAAAAAGGTTCCATCCATTTAAAGAATAAAACGATAAAAAACTTACCACCTCGTAAAATTACCGAAAGTGGTATTGCTCATATCCCTCAGGATCGTCATAAATTTGGGCTGGTACTTGATTTTCCAATCGGGGAGAATCTGGCTTTACAAAATTATTATCAAAAACCATACTCCAATAAAAAAGTATTGAATTATAAAGAAATTTATGAAAATGCAGAGAAACTAATTGGAGAATATGATATCCGAACTCCCAGTGCATACACACTTGCTAGAGCATTATCAGGTGGGAACCAGCAAAAAGCAATAATTGCTCGCGAAGTGGATCGTTCACCAGATTTATTAATTGCAGCTCAGCCTACAAGAGGCTTGGATGTTGGGGCTATTGAATTTATTCATAATAAATTAATCGAAGAAAGAGATAAAGGAAGGGCTATTTTATTAGTCTCTTTTGAACTAGACGAGATATTTGACGTTAGTGATCGAATTGCTGTGATTTTTGATGGAGAAATTGTAGCAGATCTGAAACCGGAGGAAACAACTGAACAAGAGCTAGGCCTTTTAATGGCAGGAAGCAAGAAAGAAAAGGTTGGTGGAGAATAATGACTTCAAATAAAATGTTTAATATCCTTGTTCCACTAATCTCTATTTTTATTGGTTTGTTTGCGGGTGCCATTATTATGTTGGTTTTTGGTTATAATCCGATCGAAGGTTATGTAGCATTATGGCATGGTGCGTTTGGTGATTTGTACTTTATCGGTGAAACAATCCGTCAAGCCACGCCATATATACTAACTGGTCTTGCAGTTGCCTTTGCTTTTCGAGCTGGCTTATTTAATATAGGTGCAGAAGGACAGGTTTTTGTTGGTTGGATTGCAGCTGTGTGGATTGGTACTACAATGGATGCACCAATGTATATTCACTTACCTGTAGCAATAATTGTTGCAGCGGTTGCTGGTGCTTTGTGGGGATTCATTCCTGGATTATTAAAAGCAAGACTGGGCGTGCATGAAGTTATTGTAACAATTATGTTGAATTATGTAGCCCTATATAGCTCAAATGCTATCGTACGAACTGTCCTATCTAATAACGAGGATAGGACGGAGAATGTTGCTCCCTCAGCTTCACTCGCATCGGATTGGTTACAAGAATTAACTTATTTCTCACGTATGCATTATGGAATATTAATTGCTTTATTTGCAGCGGTTATAATGTGGTTTATTATCGAAAGGACAACGATTGGATACGAACTCAAATCCGTTGGCTATAATAAACATGCATCAAAATATGCAGGAATGAGTGTTAAACGGAATATTATATTAGCAATGGTTATTTCGGGAGCGTTTGCAGGGTTAGCTGGTTCCATGGAAGGATTGGGAACATTTCAGCATATGACAACCCAAAGTGGCTTTACGAACTTAGGGTTTGATGGAATAGCGGTTGCTTTGCTAGGGGCAAATACAGCCCTGGGTGTTGTACTGGCCGCACTCTTATTTGGCGCATTGAAAGTAGGCGCTTTAAATATGCCGACTGAATCTGGAGTACCTAATGAATTAGTAGATATTATTATTGCGTTAATCATTTTCTCTGTAGCTTCCAGTTATATCATTCGCCTGCTTATACTTCGCTTTAAAAAGGAGGGAAAATAAATGGGGTTTGTTGATCTATTACAATCTATTATTCCACCAGCACTTTTCTTTTCAGCACCTCTTATATTTACAGCGTTAGGCGGAGTATTTAGTGAACGATCTGGAGTTGTAAACATTGGTTTAGAAGGTTTAATGATCATGGGTGCGTTTGTCGGCATCGTGTTTAATCTAACGTTCGCAGATGTCTTTGGTGCATGGACACCATGGGTATCCATTATTGTTGCTACCATTGTTGGAGCGATATTTTCAATTATTCATGCAGTGGCTTCTGTATCTTTTAGAGCTAATCAAGTTGTTAGTGGTGTAGCAGTAAATTTCTTGGCACTAGGTTTGGGTGTTTTCCTTACGAAACAATTTTATGGAAAGGGTCAGACTGATATGGTTTCAGAACCATTTTATACGACGAACATTCCGTTATTAGCTAACATCCCAATTATTGGACCGATATTTTTTCAGAATATATATGTCTCATCATATCTTGCGATTGTATTAGCTTTTGTAGCATGGTATGTACTTTACAAGACCCCATTTGGATTACGTCTACGTGCAGTTGGGGAACATCCAATGGCCGCTGATACAAATGGTATTAATGTTTCTAGAATGCGCTATATAGCTGTTATTATTTCTGGAGCATTAGGAGGTTTGGGTGGTTCTGTATTTGCTTTGACAATCGCCCTAAACTTTTCCCATGCAACGATTGTTGGCCAGGGATTTATGGCACTAGCAGCTGTTATCTTTGGTAAATGGCATCCGCTGGGAGCGATGGGCGCCGCATTATTCTTTGGCTTTGCCCAAAGTTTAAGTGTTATTGGAGGAGGTATTCCTCTTCTGGCAGATGTACCTCAGGTCTACTTATTAATTGCACCGTACGTTCTAACCATTCTTGCTTTAGCAGGATTTATCGGACGTGCAGAGGCACCGAGAGCAAATGGAGAGCCCTATATTAAAGGCAGTAGATAAGCGATATTTAACTGACTTGTTGTCTAATAATAGCAAGTCAGTTTTTTTTCGTCTATAATGGATTACAAATGGTAAATATGTGCAGGATAAAGGTGATTATGTAGTATTGGAGGATGTTCAATGAATAAAGTTGAGGAAAAAGTAGTAAATGAAAATGGGATGAATATCCATTTTATTCAAAGCAACAAATTTAAAACAATTAATATAGTAGCTAAATTTAAATCTCCATTGGAACGTGAGACGATAACTAATAGAGCTTTACTTCCTTATATTTTGAAACAAGGAACAAAAAGTTACCCAAGCAGGCAGAATCTACAGTTGAAGTTAGATGATTTATATGGTGCAGTACTTTCAATTGATGGAGCAAAAAAAGGTGAAAATCACATTATCAGTTTCCGTTTGGAGCTGGCAAATGAAAAGTATATCCCGGAAGAATCCTCTATACTTGAAGAGGGTATTTCATTATTTAGTGAACTTTTATTTCAACCAAATGTTTCCAACAATGCTTTTGAGGAAGCTGCATTCAATCGGGAAAAAGATACATTAAAACAGAAGATGAACGCCATAAAAGATAATAAAATGAGTTTTGCAAATATGCGTCTAATCGATGAAATGTGCGAAGGAGAACCTTACCAATTACATGTACATGGATATGAAGAAGATCTTCGGTCCGTAACAGCTGAAACATTATATGATTATTATAAATCGATGCTTACAGAAGATATGTTGGATATCTATGTACTAGGTGACTTTGACGAAGCAGACGCAAAAGAAAAACTAATAAAATCGATGAAACGAAAAGAAGAAAAACCAAAATCAGAAGAGGCACAGCAAAACAAATCAGAAAGAAAACAAATAGATGAGCCTAAAGAAATAATAGAAGAGCAAAAGATTCAACAGGCAAAACTGCATATCGGCTATCGGACAAATGCTACAGTTCGAGATCAAGATTATTATGCTTTGCAGGTATTCAATGGAATGTTCGGAGGGTTTCCGAGTTCGAAATTATTTATCAACGTAAGAGAAAAGAACAGCCTCGCTTATTATGCTGCATCGCGACTTGAAAGTCATAAAGGGTTGTTATTGGTCTTAAGTGGTATTGCACCGAATGATTTTGAAAAGGCCAGGGATATTATTAAAGAGCAAATGAGTGCTATGAAAGCCGGAGATTTTACGGATACAGAATTAAATGAGACGAAAGAATTAGTAGTAAATCAGCTGTTGGAAATAATGGATAATCCACAAGGTATGATTGAGCTTCTATACCAGCAAGTACTGGCCGACAAAGAAATGAAACCTGATCAACTAATCGCCAATATTAAAAAAGTGACGAAAGATGATGTTTTAAATGTTGCAGGTAACATTGAAGAAGATACCGTTTATTTATTAACAAGTGAGGGAGGAAATTCTAATGAATAAACAAACGTACAATGATATGGATGAAACCATCTATACAGAAACGCTAGATAATGGTTTAACCGTTTTTTTGCTACCGAAGCAGGAAATGTCTAAAACATATGGTGTGTTCTCTACAGATTATGGTTCCATCGATCAAAGGTTCGTTCCGATTAAAGAAAATGAGACAACCACTGTACCTGAAGGTATCGCCCATTTCTTAGAGCACAAACTGTTTGAAAAAGAAGATCGAGATGTTTTTGCTGATTTTGCAAAACAAGCTGCTTCTCCAAATGCTTTTACATCATTTACAAAAACAGCTTATTTATTTGCTGCTACAAATCATATCGAAAAGAATGTAGAAACACTGATTGATTTCGTTCAAGATCCCTATTTTTCAGAGGAATCAGTTGAAAAGGAAAAAGGAATTATTGCTCAAGAAATTAATATGTTTGATGATGAACCAGATTCGCAATCTTTTATGGGAACGATTAAAGCTATGTTTGAAAAACACCCTGTAAACATAGATATTGCAGGAACAGTCAAATCAATCAACACGATCACAAAAGATGATCTGTATACGTGCTATAATACATTTTATCATCCGGCAAATATGACGTTATTTATTGCTGGAAACTTTGATGCGGAGAGTATGATGAACTTAATTCAAACGAATCAGCAATCAAAAGAATTTGAGGAAATGGATACTATAGAACGAGAGCTTCCAGATGAACCAGCTGAAGTGGCTAAGAAGGAGAATAAAATTTCCATGCCAGTATCTATTCCGAAATGTACCGTTGGAATAAAGGAATCGTCTTCTGAGTTAAAAGGTGAAGCATTTTTAAAGAAGGACTTATTACAAAGTATGATAATGGATCATTATTTTTCAAAAGGTGGATCATTTTATCAGAAGCTATATAGTGAAAACCTTATTGATGGAAGTTTTTACTTTGAAACGAATTTAGAAAAGAGTTTTGGCTATTCCCTGATAGGGAGTAATACGGAAAACCCTGATGATTTTGCAGAAAAAGTTAAAGCGTTATTGAAGTCCACAGCTTCAGATTCACTTTCCAGCGAAGAATTCGAACGTATGAAGAAAAAGAAGGTTGGTCAGTTATTAAGAGCAATGAATTCGTTGGAATTTATAGCGAACAAATATGTTGATTACCATACATTGGATATAGATCTATTTGACGTACTCCCAACGCTGCAAGCTATAACGCTTGATGAAGTAAATGATTTCTTGCAGGATTGGATAAAAGAAGACCGTTTAGCTGTATGTAAAATAGCTGCAGAGTAAGGAGAACCGTATGGGGGAAAACGTATTAATTATCGGGGCAAGCGGAGATATAGGCCTTGCGATAGCAGATCAGCTTGCAAGCGAAGGGTATCAATTATTGCTTCATTATAATAAAAACAGAAAGAGGATCGACGATTTCAAGAATATGCTTGAAAAAGAATGTCTGCTTACTGTCATACAAGCAAATTTAAGTAATGATGAAGAGATTAAAAAATTATTGAACCAACTGGTATTTCCAGTGGATTACATTATTTTTGCAAGCGGGGCGGCACATTATGGGTTATTTCAGGATACAAAAGAACAAGTTATGGATGACATGCTCACATTACATGTAAAAGCGCCGTGGATGATTACACAATATTTATTACCAACCATGATTCAAAAAAATACAGGTAAAATTATTGTCATTACGTCGTTATGGGGAGATATAGGTGCAAGTAATGAAGTAGTTTACTCTACCGTGAAAGGAGCACAAAATAGCTTTGTAAAAGCTTTAGCAAAAGAGATCGCCCCTTCCGGAATTTCTGTAAATGCTATTAGTCCGGGCTATATTGAAACGAAAATGAATAATCACTTAGCTGATGATGAAAAAGCAGCACTCATTTCTGAAATTCCAATCAATCGTGCTGGGTTGCCCAGTGAAGTAGCGCATACAGTTCGTTTTTTATTGGACCAGCGCTCCAGTTATATTCAAGGTGAGATAATAAATATGAACGGTGCTTGGAAGTAAATATTAATCCCCTTCTTTCATGTATAAATGAAGAAGAAATTCAAATACTATTCATGAAGTAATGGAAGGAGGCATATATATGTCAGTTCTTGATAATTTTGATTCATGGAAAGGTTTCTTAGCTAGTAAACTTGATCAGGCACAGCAGCAGGGAATGAGCGATCAAACGGTCTCCACTCTAGCTGAAGAGGTAGGAGATTACCTTGCCGCTAATGTAGATGCAAAGAATGAGGAAGAGGCAGTGCTAAGAGAACTCTGGAATGCCGCTTCTGAAGATGAACAACAGGCACTTGCTAATACAATGATCAAGATGGTGAAAAGTCAAGGAAATACAAATTAATTTCTTTAATGATGAAGAAGCTGTAAAACGCAGCTTCTTTACTTTTATCGGATAACGAATAACAACATCCCCCCACTAAATGTAGTTTTACTTTATACAGGTGAATCGCTTTTCACTGAACAGAAAATCATTTATTATGTAATATAGATATATTGTTTGCCTTTATATGTTAATATTAATACAGTATGCAATAAAAGGAGCTTTTTTATGGAAAAAACAGAATGGTACCTTGAATATGAAATTCAACATAACCGTCCTGGATTACTTGGTGATATATCTTCTTTATTAGGGATGTTATCCATTAATATTATAATGATAAATGGAATTGAGAATTCACGAAGAGGAATACTCATTCTCTCCAAATATGATGAGAATATCGCTCGTTTAAAGTCAATATTAGAAACAATGACTACGATTAGGGTAACGAAGATACGTAAACCAAGGCTATTTGATAAACTAGCTGTACGACATGGAAAGTATTTACACAGGGATACAAATGACCGAAAAACAATTCGTTTTGTTCGAAATGAATTAGGATTATTAGTAGATTTTATGGCAGAAATTTATAAAAAAGAAGAGCATAAATTAATTGGTATTCGCGGAATGCCGCGGGTAGGGAAAACTGAATCTGTTGTTGCTGCGAGTGTTTCGGCAAATAAACACTGGTTATTCGTATCTAGTACACTACTGAAACAAACTGTACGCAGTCAATTAATTGAAGGAGAACATGACCCCAATAATATTTATATTATTGATGGTGTTCTGTCAAAAAGACAAATAGATGATGAAAAGCATTGGCAATTAATTAGGGAAATTATGCAACTTCCATCTATCAAAGTTGTAGAGCATCCAGATATATTTGTGCAAGCAACACAATATACAATTGATGATTTCGATTACATTATTGAGTTGCGCAGTCATGAAAATGAAGAAATTACATACGAACCAATAGAAAGACAAGAATTTACTCAAAATGACGGTTTTTCCATGTTTGATTTTTAGAATAGGCGGTGTTATATATGGAATTAGGAGAAAGGCTACGTGAGGCTAGAGAAGCAAAAAACATATCATTGGATAGTTTACAGGAATCGACAAAAATACAAAAAAGATATTTAGCTGCTATAGAAGAAGGCAATTTTGATATACTTCCAGGGAAGTTTTATGCTAGAGCCTTTATCAAGGAATATGCTAACGCTGTTGGTATAGATCCAAATGATGTTTTAGAAGAATATAAGGAAGATATTCCCAAAACGGAAAATGAAAAAGATGTGCAGTATACACGAATACAACGGACGCGAAAAGAAAACAATACAGAAAAGAACCCAGCTATATTCTCACTTATGCCCACAATAATCGTCGTAATATTAGTAATCGGTATCATTTTGGCAGCATTTTTTTTCTATCAACAAGCGTCCTCTGATGAGGATGAGAGCATAACGCAAGGGGAACAAAATGATAATGAAGTTATTATAACGAACCCTGATGACGAGAATGGAACAGAAGAAGATGATGAGTCAAATGAAGCATCAGAGGACATAGAAGATACGCCGTCAGAAGAGGAGGAGGAAGAACAGCCTCAAGCTGAATTTAATTTGACGGAGGAAGGTAGTGGAACAGTACCTGTATCTACTTTTGAATTAAATAACGTGGGCGAAGAGCTCTCACTAGTTATGGAAGCAGATGGAAGCTCATGGGTGAGCATAACAAATGAAAATGAAGAAGTTTTGTATACAGATACGTTAACGGAGGAAGATTCACCTTTAGAATTAGACCTAACGGGTGAAGATAGAATTGAGTTTAATATTGGCTATACACCAAATATTCAAATTATGATGAACGATGTTGAATTAGAATATGCGGTTGATCCTGATGATCGAGATCATCAAAGAATATGGGTAGACATCAACAGCGAAACCGAATAATGCTTATAAACCCTTCCCTACATGTATGGTGGAAGGGTTTTATACCTTGGAAGATAGGAAATAGGAGGATATGACGTCATGAATATACCAAATAAGATTACCTTGTCACGTATTTTTTTAATTCCCGTATTTATTGTTTTATTAAGTGTGCCTTTTGATTGGGGTCAGTGGAATATAGGGGATACACAATTACCTGTTTCTCATTTTGTAGCGGCTTTACTGTTCATTTTCGCTGCAGCTACGGATTGGGTAGATGGGTACTATGCCAGGAGGTATAACCTTGTAACTAATTTAGGTAAGTTTCTCGATCCACTTGCAGATAAACTGCTTGTATCGGCAGCCTTGATTTTATTAGTAGAAATGGGATTAGCGCCGGCATGGGTTGTTATATTAATTATAAGTAGAGAGTTTGCCGTAACAGGAATCCGGTTAGTAGCGGCAGGTGAAGGTATAGTACTAGCAGCAAGTAGTATGGGTAAATTAAAAACAGTCACTCAAATTGTTGCAGTTGCAGCCCTGCTGCTTCATAATTTTCCTTTTTCCGATATAGGATTTCCGTTTGCTACGATTATGCTTTATGTAGCTTTATTTTTCACGGTATATTCTGGTTGTGATTATTTCGTTAAGAATTGGCATGTTATGAAGGAGTCTAAATAATGAAGAATGTTAAAGCAGAGTTTATTGCAGTTGGTACTGAATTGCTGTTGGGACAAATCGCGAATACCAATGCACAATGGTTATCACAACAGCTCGCTCGATATGGAATTAATGTTTATAATCATACAGTGGTCGGTGATAATCTATACCGGGTGGAGGATGCCTTTTCCGAGGCACAAAGTCGTGCGGATATTATTATAGTTACAGGTGGTCTAGGCCCTACAGAAGACGACTTAACACGTGAAGCATTCCAGCAAATAAGTGATTTAGAAATTATGGAGCACACACCTTCAATGAATAAAATAGAAGCGTTCTTTGAAAAGCAAAAATCTACGATGACACCAAATAATCGAAGACAAGCACGTGTTTTTAAAGGTTCCGAGGTACTCGATAATACAGTTGGAATGGCCCCTGGAATGATTGTCAAATATGAACAAAAAACATGGATTTTCTTACCCGGTGTTCCAAGGGAGATGAAACAACTTGTAAAAAGTGATGTCATTCCTTATCTTCAAAAACTAACTGGAAATGAAGAAATTATTAAATCAACTATTTTAAAATTCACCGGTATAGGTGAGTCCTCCCTAGAGCATGAATTAAGTGATATTATTCAAGCTCAAAGCAACCCAACTATTGCCCCATTAGCTCAGGATGATAGTGTTGTTATTCGTCTTACAGCAAAAGATCGTTCAAAGGAAAAAGTAGATGAATTACTTAAAGGTACGAAACAGGAGATATTAGCAAAGGTTGGTTCTTATTTCTATGGAGTGGATGATCAAACCATTGAAAGCCAGATAGTTGCATTACTGAAAAAGGAAAATAAGCATATTGCTGTTGCTGAAAGTCTAACAGGTGGTATGTTAACAGATAAGCTCATTTCAGTGGAAGGCGCTTCTTCTGTTTGTCATGGTGGTATTGTTTGTTATGACACAACAGTAAAACAGGATCTTCTAGGTGTTTCCAAAGAGCTTATACAAAATAAAGGAACAATTAGCGAGGAATGTGCTTTGGTGATGGCTGAAAATGTACGTGAAAAGTTGAATGCTTCTATAGGAATTAGTTGTACTGGAGTAGCGGGCCCAGATGAAGTAGAAGGGAAGTCTGCAGGGCTGGTTTATATTGCAATTTGCGATGATACTGGAGAAAAATTTGTTGAAAAGTTTAACTTTCAAGGTAATCGCAACTCGATTAGACGTCGAACGACTTTAAAAAGTTTAGAAATTCTTTTCAAACATTTAAAAGGCTAAAATAGAAGCTTATTTTAATAGAAATTGATGTTTTACGATAGGAACCTATTCTATTTATCTATTTTTGAGGGGAAAACATGGCGAAAACCAGAGAACGTTTATTCGATTTTTCTTGGCAAATCTTAAAAAACAATGTATGATGTAAGTAGATAATTAAAGGAGGCAAATACGGTGAGCGATAAAAAACAACAGGCTCTAGATATGGCGTTAAAACAAATAGAGAAACAATTTGGTAAAGGGTCTATCATGAAATTAGGAGATCAGGAAGTCCAAAAAATAGCAACAATTCCAAGTGGATCACTAGCACTAGATGTAGCACTGGGAATAGGTGGATACCCACGAGGAAGAGTCGTAGAAATATACGGACCAGAATCATCTGGTAAAACAACGGTGGCGTTACATGCAATTGCAGAAGCACAGCGAAAAGGTGGACAAGCTGCATTTATTGATGCAGAACATGCGCTTGATCCGACATATGCAAGGGCGTTAGGCGTGGATATTGAAGAATTACTTTTATCACAGCCTGATACTGGTGAGCAAGCGTTAGAGATTGCGGAAGCACTTGTGCGAAGTGGGGCAGTAGATATTGTTGTGGTTGATTCAGTTGCAGCTTTAGTGCCTAAAGCAGAAATTGAAGGTGATATGGGTGACGCTCACGTTGGGCTGCAGGCTCGTCTTATGTCCCAAGCATTAAGAAAACTATCTGGATCAATTAATAAATCGAATACGACTGCTGTGTTCATCAACCAAATTCGTGAAAAAGTTGGTGTGATGTTTGGTAATCCAGAAACAACTCCAGGTGGACGAGCCCTTAAATTCTACTCTTCTGTCCGCTTAGAAGTACGTCGTGCGGAAACGTTGAAGCAAGGTAACGATATAATGGGAAATAAAGCTAGAATTAAAGTAGTTAAAAATAAAGTAGCAGCACCATTTAAGCAAGCAGAGGTCGATATCATGTATGGGGAAGGAATTTCAAAAGAAGGTGAAATTATCGATATTGGATCCGATCTGGAAATCGTTCAAAAAAGTGGTGCATGGTATTCATATAATGGAGAAAGACTCGGTCAAGGTCGTGAAAATGCTAAACAATTTTTACAAGAAAATAAAGATATGATGGCAGAAATCCATGAATCTATTCGTAAACATCATAATTTGGATGAAACGCAAGAAGAACCAGACAAAGAACCAGAAAAAGAATTAGAAAAAGAAAGTACAGATGTAAAATAGGTTTATATAGTTCATTACCAGTGATCCCCTACCGATATTTAGTAGGGGATCATTTGATTTTAACTAATCCCCTACATGATTAGTTGTGACGTTTCCTTGACATTAAACATATAGACAATTAAAATTAAGATGTATATTTATAATTTCCATTATAAGATATATTATTATTTATGCATTGAACATGGTACATGCCGACAATAATGAATGGTACGTAAAATTTTATAGCAATAGGAGGTGAAAATCGTGGACAATCCTTTAATCATCTCCATTTTGCTTGCTCTAATCCTAATCGTCGGTATTGTTGTTGGTTATCTGATTCGTAAATCTATTGCTGAAGCTAAGATTTCCAGTGCAGAATTTTTAGCAAAACAGATAGTTGATGAAGCACATCGAAATGCGGATGCCGCTAAAAAAGAGGCGCTTCTTGAGGCGAAAGATGAGAATCATAAGCTTCGCCAACAGTCAGAAGAAGAATTACGTGAAAGACGTTCAGAAGTACAAAAGCAAGAAAATCGTCTGATGCAGAAAGAAGAAAATCTGGACAGAAAAAGTGAAACACTGGACAAGCGTGAACTCTTGTTAGAGGAAAAAGAACAATCACTTACAGAAAAACAACAACAAATTGAAGAAATGGAAAGCAAAGTGGAAGCTACGAAACAGGAGCAGCAAACTGAGCTTGAGCGCATTTCGGGATATACAACTGACCAAGCAAAACAGATTATTTTAGAACGAATTGAAAAAGAGGTTACACATGAATCAGCATTAATGGTAAAAGAAGCTGAAAACCGTGCGAAGGAAGAAGCTGATAAAAAGGCGAAAAATATTCTTTCATTAGCTTTACAGCGTTGTGCTGCGGATCACGTTGCTGAAACTACAGTATCTGTTGTAAACCTTCCTAATGATGAAATGAAAGGTCGTATCATCGGTCGTGAAGGTCGTAATATACGAACACTAGAAACATTAACTGGTATTGATTTAATTATTGATGATACACCAGAAGCGGTGATTTTATCCGGTTTTGATCCAATACGTCGAGAAACAGCTCGTATGGCGTTAGAAAAACTGGTACAAGATGGCAGAATTCATCCAGCAAGAATTGAAGAAATGGTGGATAAAGCCAGACGTGAAGTTGATGAATATATACGAGAAATTGGAGAAGAAACAACATTTGAGGTTGGTATACATGGACTGCATCCAGATCTAATAAAAATACTCGGTCGTTTAAAATATCGTACAAGTTATGGTCAAAATGTCTTGAAGCACTCAACAGAGGTTGCTTACCTCTCTGGTTTACTGGCTGCTGAATTAGGTGAAGATGTAACGTTAGCAAGAAGAGCTGGTTTACTTCATGACATTGGAAAAGCAATCGATCATGAAGTGGAAGGTAGTCACGTTGAAATTGGTAAAGAGCTAGGAGTCAAGTACAAAGAGCATGAAGTAGTCATTAATTCGATTGCTTCTCACCACGGTGATGAAGAAGCAACTTCCGTCATTTCGGTATTAGTAGCTGCTGCAGACGCTTTATCTGCCGCACGTCCTGGTGCAAGAAGTGAAACATTAGAAAACTATGTGAAGCGTTTGGAAAAGCTTGAAGAAATTTCGGAGTCTTTTGCAGGTGTAGAGAAATCATTTGCAATTCAGGCCGGAAGAGAAATTCGTATTATGGTTAAACCTGATGAAATCGATGATATTGAATCCGTAAGTATTGCCCGAGATATTCGAAAACAAATTGAAGGGGAACTTGATTATCCAGGTCATATAAAAGTAACTGTTATTAGAGAAACAAGATCAGTTGAATATGCGAAATAAAAGCGGTCATATGACCGCTTTTATTTTTAGGAAGTTTTGATATTTTGGCAGATAGAAAAGCTAAAACTTTGTGTAACAAAGGCCTAAAGGCTGGCTAATGCCAAGTTTTTCTAAACAATGCATAAGCATTATGAAAAACTGATTCTATTAATGAAGATAGGAGAATTTATACGATGAAGATTTTATTTATTGGAGACGTAGTAGGTTCCCCAGGCAGGGATGCGGTACAAGAATATTTACCTAAACTAAAAGAAAAATACAAACCGAATATGACCATTATAAATGGAGAAAATGCAGCCTCAGGAAATGGAATTAATGAAAAAATTTATAAACAATTTTTAGAATGGGGAGCCCAAGTTATTACAATGGGAAACCATACATGGGATAAGAAAGAGATTTTCGAATTTATTGATGATGCAAAATATATGATTCGACCAGCAAACTTTCCAGAAGGTACACCTGGGAAAGGTTTGGTATTTGTGAATTTTAACGGAATAGAAATAGCAGTTATTAATCTGCAGGGACGTACATTTCTGCCTCCTATTGATGATCCGTTTCGCAAAGCTGATGAATTAATTGATGAAGCCAAAAAACGAACAACTATCATTTTTGTAGATTTTCATGGGGAAGCGACCAGTGAAAAACAAGCTATGGGTTGGTATTTAGATGGTAGAGTAAGCGCTGTGGTTGGTACGCATACACATACACAAACAGCGGATGAACGCATTTTACCACAAGGGACTGCATATATATCAGATGTGGGGATGACAGGTCCTTATGATGGGATATTGGGTGTAGATAAAGATGCAGTGATGAAACGATTTTTGACGTCACTACCAGTACGTTTTGAAATTACAAAAAAGGGTAGAACACAATTAAATGGTTTTATGGTTACAGTTGACAATTCCAATGGAAAAGCGACGAAGGTAGAGCGAATTTTAATTAACGATGATCACCCATTCTTCGGTTGATTAATTGAAACTTTCAAATTATTGATGCATAATAGGGAATAAGCTAACATCTCCAGGAATATAGTAGCAATAGAACTACAATAGTGAATGAGGGAGGTACTAGTAATGGACGTATTAAAAGTTTCAGCAAAATCAAGTCCAAATTCAGTAGCAGGTGCACTTGCGAATGTATTACGTGAAAAAGGCTCAGCGGAGATGCAGGCAATCGGTGCTGGTGCATTAAATCAATCCGTTAAAGCGGTAGCTATAGCGAGAGGGTTTGTGGCCCCGAGTGGAGTAGATTTAATTTGTATACCGGCATTTACGGATATTATGATTGATGATGAAGAAAGAACAGCAATTAAGTTAATTGTAGAGCCAAGGTAATCCTAAAAATAGTAATAAGTAGTGTTGCGTATATGCGTAGCACTATTTTTTATTTTGACTGTTTTTGATTAAGGTCTATAGAACGCGGCTAATCGTAACCTATCGCTGCAGGAAATACATTGCGCGCAACTTAGAGGGCTGAAGATCTTATTGTTGCTAATGCATTTCGCACCTATCCTATGCCTTTTCTATACCTTACTTAAATATGACGTTTTCATGACAGTTCTTTAAATATGAAGATGTTTTGTTTGCGCTCAATATAGGATGTATTGTTTAATTTACATATAGCCTTTATACTGAAACAATACAGATTTATACACAGATCTATAATGAAAGGAGATTCATTATGAATGAAGAACAGCGAAAACAACAATCGCAAATAAAGCAGGTAGATGTTACAGATGTAAGAACAGATCAACACAAACCCCTGCATGACAAAACAAGTGATGATTTTGCAAAATATTTCGAGACAACATATGAACCTCCTAATTTAAATAAAGCTCGTAAACGTGGGCGAGATCAAGTGAATGTTCATTATGATTTCGGTATCCCTGAAGATATGCAAAACATAGGAGAAGGAAAAAAATTCTTAATTCGTACATATGGGTGTCAAATGAATGAACATGACACAGAAGTAATGGCTGGAATTTTAACTGAAATGGGTTATGAAACAACTTCAGACACAAATGAAGCGGATATTATACTATTAAACACTTGTGCGATTCGGGAAAATGCTGAAAACAAGGTCTTCGGTGAAATTGGGCACTTAAAGCCACTTAAACTAGAGAATCCGGATTTAATCTTAGGTGTCTGTGGGTGTATGTCCCAAGAAGAATCCGTAGTAAATAGGATTTTGCAAAAGCACCAGCACGTTGATTTGATTTTTGGAACACATAATATTCACCGCTTACCGCAATTGGTGAAAGAAGCAATGTTTGGCAAAGAGAAAATAGTTGAAGTGTGGTCTAAAGAGGGAGACATTATTGAAAATCTTCCAAAGCAACGTAAAGGAAAAATTAAAGCATGGGTTAATATCATGTACGGCTGTGATAAGTTCTGCACCTATTGTATTGTCCCAATGACCCGCGGCAAGGAGCGTAGTCGGCTACCTGAAGATATCATTCAAGAGGTGCGTCATTTAGCTGCTCAAGGGTATCAGGAAGTTACATTACTTGGACAAAATGTTAATGCATACGGAAAAGATTTTGAGGATATGACTTATGGCCTTGGTGAATTGATGGATGATATTCATAAAATCGATATACCACGTGTGCGTTTCACAACATCACATCCAAGAGACTTTGATGATCGTTTAATCGAGGTTTTAGCTCAGGGCGGAAATCTCCTAGATCATATTCACTTGCCAGTTCAATCTGGGAGTAGTGAAGTTTTAAAGAAAATGAATCGAAAATACACGCGAGAAGAGTATTTAGAGTTAGTTCGTAAAATACGTGAAGCTATACCAAATGCAACGCTTACTACAGATATTATTGTAGGGTTTCCAAATGAAACAGAAGAACAATTTGAAGAAACAATGACATTGGTGGAAGAGGTTGGCTTTGAAGCTGCATTTACATTCATTTATTCACCGCGTGACGGCACACCAGCCGCACGTAAAAAAGATGATGTGCCTGAAGAGGTCAAGAAACAGCGCTTATATCGTTTGAATGATCTTGTAAACAAGCAAGCCGCGGCGTCAATGAAAGAATATGAAAATGAAGTTGTTCAGGTGCTTGTTGATGGCGAAAGTAAAAAAGACCCAGATGTTCTAGCTGGTTATACAGAAAAGAATAAACTGGTAAACTTCAAAGGCCCAAAATCATCAATTGGTAAAATTGTTGATATCGAAATTACAGAAACCAGAACATGGTCATTGAATGGTAAAATGGTTGAAAACACAGTAGAGGTGAATTAAAGATGGTTAAATATACAAGAGCTCAAGTATTAGACGAAGCTAAAAAATTAGCAGAAATGCTTGCTAGTACAGAAGAAATTGATCGATTTAAACAAGTGGAAGCAAAAATCAATGATAATAAAAAAGTGCAGCAATTAATTAAAAAAATAAAAACACTACAAAAACAAGCGGTTAATTTTCAAGCATATGAAAAAACGGAAGCACTCAAGAAAGTAGAGGCTGAAATTGACAGGTTACAAGAAGAAATTGATGAAATTCCAGTTGTTCAGGAATTTAAAGAAACGCAAATTGTTGTAAATGATGTCCTGCAGCTAGTATCGGGAACGATTGCCAGAGAAGTTACCAATAATGTAATTGAATCAACTGGTGGCGATATTTTAGCAGGAGAAACTGGTTCTAAAGTAAGTAACAGTCCAGGAGGCTGCAGCTAAATAAAGAAACAGACAGGAGGAAAAACACCTGTCTGTTTCTTTATTTTTGCTTCATAATTTTATCTTTTCTTGTATTTAAGAAATAGCTATGCACTTTAGGTATTTGTCTTGCATAAAATGACAATGAAAAAGAGGAGGTAAAAGTAATTATGACTTTTCTTGATAAAGAGTATAGAGAAATCATTACAAAAGCTGTCTGTGGCAAGGGGCGCAAGTTTACGCAAGCTACTCATTCCATCGCACCATCACATCGCCCGACAAGTATTTTGGGGTGCTGGGTGATTAATCATTTATATAATGCCAAGAAAAAATCAGAGGATACGGTAGAAATTAATGGTAGCTATGACATAAATATTTGGTATTCGTATAATGATAATACAAAGACAGAGGTGGTGACAGAGAGGGTAACTTACTCTGATATTATTCCACTTTCTGTTAAAGATGATAACAGCATCAATGATGAATACGATGTTATTGCTAAGGTGATCCAACAACCAAATTGCCTGGAATGCAAAATTGGTAGTAAAGGGCAAAAGATTTCTGTTGAGATTGAGAGAGAATTTGTAGTGCAAGTCATTGGTGAAACCAAGATTAATGTAAGAGTGGATCCAAAATGGGATAAACACGATGACGATGATGATGGGTGGGATTTTGAATTAACCGATGAAGAGTTGGGTGACGTAGATCCTGATTTCCTAAATGAAAAGGATTAGCTGAATTACGAGGGATAATCTTCCTCGTAATTTTTCTGTCGTCTAACATCAACATCTCGATTAACCTGCTAACAATGTGTTATAGTAGTAGAAGTATATATCGGTTTTGGAGGATAGATGATGGCAAAACACACACCAATGATGGAACAATATTTAAAAATAAAAGCAGAACATCCGGACGCCTTTTTATTTTATCGATTAGGTGACTTTTATGAGATGTTTTTTGATGACGCAATAAGTGCTGCCAGAGAATTGGAAATAACACTGACGAAACGTGATCCAGGTCAAAAGGAACCTATTCCTATGTGCGGGGTACCCTATCATGCAGCGGAAAACTATATACAAATTTTAATCGAAAAAGGCTATAAGGTAGCTGTATGCGAACAAGTGGAAGATCCAAAAACATCAAAAGGCGTTGTGAAAAGAGAAGTTGTACAACTTGTCACACCAGGAACTGTAATGGAAAGTAAAATGTTAAATGAAGGTGAGAATAATTACATTGTCAGCCTGTCGCATTTTAGCGATGGGTCATATGTCATTGTATATAATGATTTGTCTACAGGCGAAAATCGGATTGCGCTTATTACAAATGGTTGGAATGCCGTTATTCATGAATTATATAATCAACCGGTTAGTGAAATTGTCATTTCCTCCAATTTACCAGAGGATTTAAAAGAACAGTTACGTGATCGGTTGCAGGTTACATTATCTTATCAGGATGACGTTAAGTTCAATGCTGAATTTCGTATGCTTAGTGAAAATTTAAATGATGAACGGTTAATGAAAGCTTTTAGTAGACTATTGAATTATATTCAACATACGCAGAAGCGTTCGCTTGATCATCTACAACAGGTGGAGGTGATTGAACTAGATCATTATATGTCACTTGATATGTATTCAAAACGTAATCTTGAATTAACAGAAACGATTTTAAAAAAAGGAAAGCATGGTAGTTTATTATGGGTTCTTGATAGATCAGTAACGGCTATGGGCTCACGAATGCTAAAAAAATGGTTGGAGCGGCCTTTATTAAATCAGAAGCATATTGAAGAAAGGCTTGAAATTGTAGAAGGTTTTTATCAGGGCTTTATGGAACGTGATACATTACGTGATATCTTAAAATCAGTTTATGACCTAGAGCGTCTTGCTGGACGTATTGCTTTTGGTAATGTGAATGCTCGCGATCTTATTCAATTAAAACAGTCACTACAGAAGATTCCTGAGCTAAAATCAACCCTGGATCAGTTTCCTCATGAAGAGATTAAAGCAGTAGCTGATAACCTGGTTTATCCTGAACATTTAGTAGATTTATTACATTCAAGTTTAGTAGATAACCCGCCAATATCCGTTAAGGAAGGATCACTTATTAAAGATGGATACAACGAGCAGCTTGATACCTATCGATATGCTTCTAGAAACGGAAAAAACTGGATTGCCCAACTGGAGCAAAAGGAGAAGCAGGAAACACAAATTAAATCTCTTAAAATTGGTTATAATCGAGTATTTGGGTACTATATTGAAGTGACAAAAGCGAATTTACATCTATTACCAGAAGGAAGATATGAGAGGAAACAGACACTAACGAATGCTGAACGTTATATAACACCAGAGTTAAAAGAGAAAGAGCAACTAATATTAGATGCCGAGGAACAAAGTGTAGAACTGGAGTACAATCTATTTATCGAAATTCGTGAACAAATCAAAGAAGATATACCACGGTTACAATATTTGGCGGATATGGTTAGTACGATTGATGTACTGCAGGCCTTTGCAACAGTGAGTGAAGCAAATAATTATAAGCGGCCTCAATTTGGGAAGAATCATCTAACAATAACGAGTGGTCGACACCCTGTGATTGAACAGGTTATGAAAGAAGGTTCATTTGTTCCTAATGATATTTCATTGAATGATAACAAAAATATATTATTAATAACCGGACCCAATATGTCGGGAAAAAGCACCTATATGCGTCAATTGGCATTAACAGTAATTATGGGGCAAATTGGATGTTTTGTTCCGAGTGACGAAGCCGAGTTAATTATATTCGATCAAATTTTTACAAGAATTGGGGCTGCTGATGATCTTGTATCTGGCCAGAGTACGTTTATGGTAGAAATGCTTGAAGCGAATCATGCGATTGCCAATGCGACCGACAGAAGTTTAATTCTACTAGATGAGATCGGTCGAGGGACAAGTACATATGATGGAATGGCATTAGCACAATCAATTGTTGAATATATTCATAATAATATCCAAGCTAAGACGCTTTTTTCAACCCATTATCACGAATTAACAACTTTGGAAGAATCCTTATCAAATTTGAAGAATATTCATGTACGTGCTGAAGAACATGAAGGAAGTGTCGTTTTTTTGCATCAAATTAAAGATGGGGCAGCAGATGAAAGCTACGGAATTCATGTAGCTAAATTAGCAGATCTTCCGGAGCCTTTAATTGAACGGGCAAGTTCGATTTTAGAGGAATTAGAAAGCAATGATAAGCCCAAACCAATTACAGGGAAAATAGAGTCTGGACAGTTATCATTTTTCGTAGAAGAAAAGAAATCAGCAAAGAGAGAAGTTATACCTGAATCCAATGAAAAAGTAATTGATGATTTAAAAGAGTTGAATCTATTTGAAATGACTCCTTTAGAAGCCATGAATGCATTGTATAAATTACAAAAAAACGTAAAAAAGTAAGTGATTTTCTCAGAAAGGATTGTTTGCATGAAAATTGTACAAATGCCTGATGCATTAGCTAATAAAATCGCGGCTGGCGAAGTTGTTGAACGGCCTGCATCTGTTGTGAAGGAATTAGTGGAAAACAGTATTGATGCAAACAGTACATGGATTAAAATTGAAATCTCGGAGGCAGGATTACAGCAAATAAAAATAACGGATGATGGGGATGGCATGTCTGAAGAGGATGGTGAAAAAGCCTTTTTACCTCATGCCACAAGCAAAATAAAAGAAGAAAATGACTTGTTTCATGTAAAAACACTTGGTTTTCGTGGGGAAGCACTTGCCAGTATTGCATCAGTTAGCCGATTAACTGTAAAGACATCTCAAGGGGACGCGGCAGGTACTTTGTTATCATTAGAAGGCGGAAAAATCGTCGATAAAACAAAAAGTGATGCGCGAAGGGGTTCAGAAATTGTTGTTAACGATTTGTTTTATAATACACCAGCAAGGTTAAAATATATGAAAAGTCTTCATACGGAACTAGGACATATTACAGACCTGCTTAATCGAATAGCCTTAGCTCATCCTGAAATAAGGTTTGAAGCAACACATAATGGGAAATCGCTGTTTCATACGCCTGGTACTGGTGACATGCTTAACGTTATTTCACAGGTATATGGGATGGGTACAGCAAAAAAAATGTTACGAATTAAACAGGAGACACTTGATTTTTCTATTCAGGGTTATATCGCTAGACCGGAAGTGACAAGGGCGTCAAGATCCTATATTTCTACTATTATCAATGGTCGTTTCGTTAAAAGCATTCCGCTAAATAAGGCTATTATTCAAGCCTATCACACCTTATTGCCAATTGGTCGTTCGCCAATTGTTGTGCTATCCATTCAAATGGACCCTATTTTAGTTGATGTTAATGTACACCCAACAAAGCAGGAAGTCCGCTTTAGTAAAGAAAAGGAATTATTTGCAGCAATTGAAGAGACGATTAAAAATAAATTCAGAGAAATAACCCTAATTCCAGAAGTGCATAAACAGCAATTCAAAAAGGATAAATCCGAGCAACATACCATGCGTTTTGAAGAACCCATTAACCAAGCTCAGTCATCTGTAAGGACTACAGACGACACCATAATCAATGAACCGCAACCTGTAATGATGGACAATCAACAGCAGGAACCGCACAGTGGAACACCATTTCTTCAGAAAAGTGTTCAAACGGAGCAGTCACCATTAGAAGCAGAAGCAGAAGCAGAAGCAGAGTTAAAGGATAACTCGAATTATAAGGAAGAGGAGTTCACGAAACAACGCATTCCTGCCATGTACCCAATTGGTCAACTGCAAGGAACCTATATACTAGCGCAAAATGAAAATGGCTTGTATATGGTAGATCAGCATGCTGCCCAGGAACGAATTAAATATGAATTCTTTAAGAAAAAATTAGGGGATACGAATAATGAATTACAGCAACTGTTACTCCCACTAACATTTGAATTCTCCAAACAAGAATCTATTTTTATAGAACAATATAAAGCGGAATTAGAGAATGTAGGTTTATTTTTTGAATCGTTTGGTCAGCAAAGCTATATTATACGTTCACATCCAAATTGGTTCCCGAATGGATTTGAAGAAGAGGTAATACGGGAAATGATTGACCAAATTATGCAAGACGAAAAAGTTAATGTAGAAATAATTAGAGAAGACGCGGCAATTTTAATGTCGTGCAAACGATCGATTAAGGCAAATCATTATTTAAATCATGATGATATGTTTCGGTTATTGGATGATTTACGGCAATCAACAGATCCATTTACATGTCCACATGGTAGACCGATAATTGTACACTTTTCTACGTATGAACTCGAAAAGATGTTTAAACGTGTGATGTAAGATGTATAAATAATCTGTGCCACGTTAAAGCTATAAAAAAAGCAAAACGAGGTGCACGATGGAAAATCAAAAGCTTGTTAATTTCTTGAATCAATTATTATCAAATCACTTTGTTATGTACGTTAAGTTACATCGATATCATTGGTTTGTTCAAGGACGGCATTTCTTTGTGTTACATGAAAAGTTCGAAGAGTTGTATCAGGGTTTCGCAGAAGATCTTGATGAAATTGCGGAGCGTATACTAATGATAGGCGGGAAGCCCCTGGCAACCATGAGTAAATTTTTGAAAGAAGCAACTTTAATTGAAGCGAATGCAGATGATAAGGAAGATGAAATGATAGCCCAGCTCATCCAGGACTTTGAACAAATAATTTCAGAAATTCGTAATGAAGGGATGACTTATGCAGAGGATCAAAAAGATGAACCTACTATTGATCTGCTAATTTCTATTCAAGCGAAAATGGAGAAACATATTTGGATGCTTAGGGCTTATCAAGCATATGAATAAAAGGATCATTTAGGGGAATACGAATGAAAAAAACGGTAATAGTCATTGTCGGACCAACTGCAGTAGGTAAAACTAAATTAAGTATTGAAATTGCCAAACGATTTAATGGTGAGATTATTAGCGGTGACTCTATGCAGGTCTATAAGGGCATGGATATAGGTACAGCAAAAATTACTGAAGAGGAAATGCAGGGAATTAAACATTATATGATTGATATGAAAAATCCTGATGAAGATTTTTCTGTGGCTGACTTTCAATATTACGTTCAAACATATATTAATGAAATTTCTGCTCGCGGAAAAACACCTATTATAGTTGGAGGCAGTGGTTTATACATTCAGGCTGCACTATATAATTATAATTTCTCCAATCAAAAAAGAGATGATTCTGTTACAAATTATTTGGAGAAAGTAATAGAGAAGGAGGGAATTCAGCCTCTTTACGATCGCTTGAGAAAATTAGATCCAGGTCAGGCTGATAAAATTCATCCAAATAATCATCGCCGGGTTATTCGAGCGCTGGAAATCTATGAAACAACAGGCATGACGATGACTGAATACCAGCAAGAACAAAAACGTGATTCAGTATATAACGAAATCATGATTGGATTGGAGATGGATAGAGAACTTCTATATAAGAGAATCAACCAGCGTATTGATGTGATGTTGGAAAGTGGCTTAGTAAATGAAGTGAAGCATTTATATGAACAAGGCTTTGAAAAATGTCAATCCCTGAAAGCAATTGGCTATAAAGAATTTATACCTTACATAAATGGGGAGCAACAAATTGGTCAGTGTATTGAGTTACTAAAACGAAATTCCAGAAGGTATGCCAAACGCCAATATACATGGTTTAAAAATAAAATGGATATTACATGGTATGGCCTTACACCAGAAACAAGTGATATAACATTTGAAATAATTTTAAATGAACTAGCAGGAGTTTTAAAAAACAAATAGAATTATATAGATATAGATAGAAAAGAGGAGGAAGGGTTATGGCTCAAACAGTGAATATCCAAGATCAATATTTAAATCAACTAAGGAAAAATCACATCTCAGCTACTTTATTTTTAACAAATGGATTTCAATTGAGAGGAATTGTTAAAGCTTTTGACAATTTCACTATAGTGTTTGAAACGGATGGAAAAGAGCAACTTATTTATAAACACGCGATATCTACATTTGCGCCTTCTAAAAATATTAGCCTTGAAAAAGAATGAAAATAAAGAACAGACGCGGCAACGCGTCTGTTCTTTATTTTTATCGCAGTTTAACGAGCAGTAAAACCCTCACTGAATAAGTTTTACTTTATAGGCATTTGTCACAACATTTTATATACAGCGTATACTGTTTTGAATAAGGAGTGATGGTATGGAGACACAAATGATTCGAAATAAAAATGGAAAAATTAATATCGTGCTACAGGATAAAAAAGAATTGAAAATGGAAAACCACAATCAAGTGCACTATATTGAAAACAGTCCATATTCTCATATCGATCAGCAATTTTCATCGTTTATAGCTATGAATGAATTGAAACGAACGATAAAGGAAATATATGCTACTATTATAATTAACGAAAAGCGAAAAGAAATAGGATTAATCAGTTCAAAGCAAGTGCTTCATATGCTTTTTAAGGGTAACCCAGGTACAGGTAAAACAACGGTTGCAAGAAAACTTGCTAAAATATACTTTGAGATGAACCTTTTATCAAAAGGACATTTTATTGAAGCAGAAAGAGCTGATCTGGTAGGTGAATACATTGGTCAAACTGCGCAGAAAACGCGAGCTATTATTCAAAAATCAATGGGTGGAATATTATTTATTGATGAAGCCTATTCATTAGCACGTGGTGGCGAAAAAGATTTTGGCAAAGAAGCAATTGATACATTAGTAAAACACATGGAAGATGATCATAATGATTTTGTGTTGATTTTAGCAGGATATCCATATGAAATGGATCGCTTTTTAACATTAAATCCTGGGCTTCAATCCAGGTTTCCATTTATCCTGGATTTTGAGGATTATGAGGTGGATCAACTAATGGATATTGCCAGGCAAATGGCTTCAGAAAGAGAATACAGGTTAACCAAGGAAGCTGAATGGGAATTAAGAAGTCGGTTATATAAAAAAACGACTGAAATGAAAAGAAACTTTTCTAATGCACGTTATGTGCGAAATGTTATTGAGAACGCAATTAGAAAGCATGCAGTGAGATTATTGGCGCAGAATCAAATTTCCACCGAAGATTTAATTCAGTTAAGTTGGAAGGATATAAAAGGAGAATTATCGGATTCACAGTCGAGGTATATATAGCTTTTTGTACTATGCATTCTTTGGTATGATATAAAGTATAGCATTATGATGTTCTTGCAGATAGGGAAGTATAACTTACCTACTGCTCACTGGATAAACCGTCATGTCCTGGGACTGCGCGTAAATGCTCGCCCCACCGAAAATCATTGGGACTGCGCGTAAATGCTCGCCCCACCGAAAAACAGTGTCGAAATGCTGGCATTAGCAAGCACGTCGTATGCGTCATAAGTGCGGGCTAGGACATTCGACTAAAGTTTTGCACTCCAAGTATAAGGGAGTCTAAGAAAGCAATGAACTTATTTCTAAGAATCCCTTTAACGAAAGCCACGTTTTCTAATAAGTGTGTTACAGAAAGAGGTTAGCATAAATGTCAGAAGAAAAAATACTAATCATTGCAGTTAAAAGTCCAGAACAGACCGATGTACGGTTCCAATCCTCTCTAGAAGAGTTGGTAGCTTTGAGTAAAACAGCGGGTGGTACAGTTAATAAAGTTATGACTCAAAATCGTAGTCGTATCCATCCTGCTACTTACATTGGTGAGGGAAAAATCGATGAAATTAAACGAGAGATAGATGAATTTGATATTGATCTAGTTATATCTAATGATGAATTATCTTCAGGGCAATTGAGAAACTTAGGTAATCGTTTTGGTACTCGGCTAATTGATCGCAGTCAGCTTATTTTGGACATTTTTGCACAACGTGCCCAAACAAAAGAAGGAAAACTCCAAGTGGAACTTGCTCAATTGGAATATCTGTTACCAAGACTTCATGGTCAAGGTGAAGCAATGTCACGCCTGGGGGCAGGAATTGGTACTAGAGGGCCTGGTGAAACAAAATTAGAAACAGACCAACGTCATATCAGACGCAAAATATATGATGTTAAAAGACGATTGAAATTAGTTATAGCCCAACGTGAACAATATCGCAAACGAAGAAAATCAAATGAGGTTTTCCAAATAGCTATTGTAGGCTATACAAATGCAGGAAAGTCCACTTTGTTTAACCAGTTAACCAATAGTAATTCATTAGAAGAAAATAAATTATTCGCCACACTTGATCCATTAACACGTGAAATACAGCTTCCATCTGGTTTTCACTCCTTAGTTACAGATACAGTAGGATTTCTTCAGGATCTGCCTACATCCTTAATCGCATCCTTTCGTTCTACTTTGGAAGAAGTTACCGAAGCAGATTTCATATTGCATGTTGTAGATAGTTCACATCCCGACCAAGTACAGCAACAAGATATTGTGATGAAGCAACTCGAGGATTTAGAGGCTCAACATATACCAATGCTTACCATTTACAATAAAAAAGATTTAGTTATGAATGATATAATTCCAGTTAATCATCCGTATATCTTTATAAGTGCATATGAAAGACCTGATTTACAATCGGTACTGGAGAAAATAGAAGCTATTTTAAAAGAACAATGGGATAGATATACAATAAAATTAGAACCTCATGAGGGTAGAACACTTAAGCGCCTTGAATATGAGACCATCGTAATAGATCAATATTTCGATGAAGAAACGGACCAATATATTACGAAAGGCTTTATGAGGAAGGCACACCCATTCACAGGATTGTTAAAGGAGTAGTAGCAACAAATGATTGACCACATGATAAAACAGGCAGAAGAAGATTGCGATATCGAATACAAAAAAATCAATTCCATAGTTGAGAAAAACCAAAAGCGGGTTCTCGATGCATTCAAGAAAAACAGGATAAGTGATGGCCACTTTAGTTCAACTACAGGTTATGGTTATGATGACTTAGGGCGTGAAGGTTTAGAAGCGGTCTACGCAGACGTATTTGGAGGAGAAGATTCCTTAGTAAGGCCGCAGCTAGTTTCAGGAACACACGCAATATCCACTGCTTTATTCGGCTTATTGCGTCCAGGTAATGAACTACTGTATATAACAGGTAAACCTTACGATACTTTAGAAGAAGTGATAGGCAAGAGAGGGGATAACACCGGTTCATTAATGGATTTTAATATTACATACAATGAAGTGAATTTAAATGAAAATGGAACTGTCGATTTTGAAGCGGTCAAACATCATATTTCCAACCAAACGAAGGTTATCGGGATACAACGCTCCAAAGGTTATGATGAACGTCCATCTTTTACAATAGCTGAAATTGAAAAAATGGTTCGCTTCATCAAAAATTTAAATGAAGACTTAATTGTTTTTGTAGATAACTGTTATGGAGAATTTGTGGAAGAAAAGGAACCACTACATGTAGGTGCAGATATTATTGCAGGATCATTAATTAAAAACCCAGGAGGAGGCATTGTTCGTGCAGGAGGCTATATTGCCGGAAATGAGGAATTGGTTTTTCAGTGTGCGAACCATTTAACAGCGCCAGGTCTGGGAAAGGAAACTGGCGCAACCTTAAACATGTTGCAAGAAATGTATCAGGGTTTCTTCTTAGCTCCGCATATTGTAGGCGAAGCATTAAAAGGTGCAGTTTTCACGGCTAGATTTTTGGAATTAAACGGTTATTTAACTGTTCCTCATTATCAAGCCAAACGGACAGACCTCATTCAATCGGTTACATTTAAGCAACCGGATCAAATGATAGCTTTTTGCCAAGCCATACAGCAAAACTCTCCAATCAATTCTTATGTAACACCGTATCCAAGTGCTATGCCTGGGTATGAGGATGAGGTTATTATGGCAGCAGGGACTTTCATTCAAGGAGCAAGCATTGAATTATCAGCTGATGGCCCTATTAGAGAGCCCTACACCGCCTTTGTGCAAGGTGGGCTTACATATGCTCATGTTAAGCTTGCATTAATTGAATCTGTAAAAGTATTGGAAAGGAATAACCGTTAGCGAAAAAGAAGAGATCATTCATGAATGTTCTCTTCTTTTTTAATGCAGGATCTTTCGTAAGTATTATTGTATTTATATTGTCGGATTGATATAAAAGACGACGTAACTACTGTTCTTTTCGGTGTGACGAGTAACCGCAGTCACAATCTTTTAGAAAACAGCCTTAATGTAAGAAATACTAACATAAAATTGACACATTATCTCACATCAAATATACTACTAATAAAAGGTTAGGAGGATTACTGATTGAATGATAAAGATCGTCGTTCTATGCCCTTGTTTGGAATAAGTATTGTTAGAAAGCTCACGGATCTGACAGCTAGACAAATTAGATATTATGAAGAGCATAATTTAATTCGTCCAGAGCGAACGTCGGGAAATCACCGTTTATTTTCTTTCAATGATGTCGATCGCCTGCTGGAAATTAAAAATTTATTAGATAAGAGACATAATGTAGCGGGTATTAAATTGTTGTTTGATACAGGAGAGAATAAGAAAGTTGGATCACCCAAACAATCCAACTTATCGGACAAAGAACTTAGAAAAATATTAAGAAATGAATTAGTTGACGCTGGAAGGTATGGGAAAACTAGTCTAAGGCAAGGTGAGTTATCTGGTTTTTTGACACATAGGAAAGCATAATACCTTTGTATGAAAACACATATATTTTACAGGATAAATGCCTACTACGTGAAGCGGATCCATTGGTTTCCTATCTGTATAAATGCAACTAAAGAAATCCTTTAAAGGCTTATCCACGTCAAGTTTTCTAATTAAGCATTAAGGGTATCAAAAAAACATAAGCCCTGTTTTTAACTTAAGACTAAGAATTAGCTCAGATCTCTGAGTACATACTTATAATAAATCCTTAGGAGGAATATGAATGGGAAATAGATTTTCAAAAAAAGAAATCATGAAACAAATTGAAGAGGAAAACGTTAGGTTTATCCGCTTGCAATTTACTGATATCCTTGGAACAATTAAGAATGTGGAAATTCCGCTCAGCCAATTGGATAAAGCTTTGGATAATAAAATGATGTTTGATGGATCTTCAATTGAAGGGTTTGTTCGCATCGAAGAGTCTGATATGTATTTATATCCTGACTTAGATACTTTTGTCGTATTTCCATGGACATCTGAGAAAGGGAAAGTAGCACGTTTTATTTGTGATATTTATAACACAGATGGTACTCCTTTTGCTGGTTGCCCAAGGTATAACTTAAAAAGAAATGTCGAGAAGATGGAAGAATTAGGCTTTGATGCCTTTAACATCGGAACAGAGCCGGAGTTCTTTTTATTTAAGTTGGACGAAGCAGGCAACCCTTCATTAGAGCTTAATGACCATGGTGGTTATTTTGATTTAGCCCCGACAGATTTAGGAGAAAATTGCCGTAGAGATATTGTTCTTGAATTAGAAGAAATGGGTTTTGAAATTGAAGCTTCTCACCATGAAGTAGCACCAGGACAACATGAAATTGATTTTAAATATGCAGAAGCTGTTAAACATGCAGACGATATTCAAACATTTAAATTAGTTGTAAAAACAATTGCTAGAAGGCATAACCTGCATGCGACATTTATGCCCAAGCCATTATTCGGTGTAAATGGATCAGGAATGCACGTTAATATGTCTTTATTTAAAAACGGTGTAAATGCATTTTTTGATAAACAAGGTGAAATGGAATTAAGTGATATTGCATATCAATTTACAGCGGGAATTATTAAACATGCTACGAACTTTACAGCCATTACAAACCCGACAGTAAACTCATTTAAAAGACTAGTGCCTGGATTCGAAGCCCCTTCTTATGTCGCATGGTCCGCAACAAATAGAAGTCCATTAATTCGTATACCATATTCAAGAGGAGTGAGTACGCGAATTGAAGTTCGAAGTGTTGATCCTTCCGCTAATCCATATATGGCTTTGGCAGTTTTGCTTGCTGCAGGTTTAGATGGTGTGGAAAATAAACTAACACCACCAACAGCTGTTGATCGAAATATTTACGTGATGACGAAAGCTGAGCGCGAGGAAATCGGAGTAAAAGATTTACCAGCAACATTGATGGATGCATTGAACCAACTACAAGAAAGTAAAGTAATTGTAAATGCTCTAGGTGAACATTTATTTGAACACTTCATCGAAGCGAAAGAGATTGAATGGGATATGTTCCGTACACAAGTTCACCCATGGGAGAGAGAACAGTACTTGAGAACTTACTAGGATTGGAATTAAAAATAAGCTGCCTATTAAACAGGCAGCTTATTTTTAGTGAATATTACGATACAGACCAATAACTTTACCAAGAATAGTGACATTATTGTAAAGTAATGGATCCATGGTTGCATTTTCAGGTTGCAGACGTATGTGGTCTTTTTCTTTGAAGAAGCGTTTTACTGTAGCTTCATTCTCTTCGGTCATTGCAACGATAATATCGCTATTTTGTGCTGTGTTTTGTTGTTTAACAATAACCATATCTCCATCTAATATTCCGGCCTCAATCATGCTTTCACCATCAATCGCAAGTATAAATAAATTGTCATCTGGACTAGCAGTTGAGGTTGGTAATGGTATGAACTCTTCTATATTTTCAACTGCAGTAATAGGAAGACCTGCTGTAACCTTACCAATTACTGGTGCATATCTTGGTGCTTCTCTCGGAATATCGCTACCTTCTGATAGATCTAACACTTCAATTGCTCTTGGTTTAGTTGGATCCCTTCTAATATAGCCCTTATCTTCAATTCTAGCAAGATGGCCGTGTACGGTGGAGCTTGAGGCTAGTCCAACTGCTACTGCTATTTCACGTACGGAAGGGGGATAGCCTTTTTTACTTACTTCATCTTTAATGTACTCAAGTATCATTTGCTGTCTTTTAGAAAGTTTTGTCATCTTGTAACACCTCGCTTATAGGATTTTATCGCAGTTTAACTGGCGGGTTGTCTAAATACGGCGCGCATCCTTGAAACAGAAAACCACCTTTTTGCGTGTGATGTTTCTCAAGGGGCCTGTGCCAACCTCTGCACTAGCACGTCATGTGCATTGAAAACTTCCAATGAATCATTAATTATAGTTTACCATTTTCATACAATGAATGCAAACGTTCGTTCGAATTATTATTGACATGATACGACAGTTCATGCAATACTATATAAAATTCGTTTAGTTCTTTTAGGTGTATAAACATAAATTGTAGAAATATATTCCAAGTATATCATACCACTAGTTTCTCGTAAGTGCTTTAATACAACCCACGTCGTGTGGATCGAACAAACATTCAGTGGGGAGGCAGACTAAATACGCCACGTCCTGGGACTGCGCGTAAATGTTCGGGCACCGAAACCATTTGTGCGCCGGAACCCCTACTGAATGAAATTTTACTTTATATAAGGTAGGGGAGATCGGATTGAAAGCAATTTTGTATTGTCGTGTTAGTACAAATAAAAAAGAACAAGAGACATCATTAGCTAGACAAAAAGAGGAATTAACAAAGCTTGCAGAACGTTATGGTTATTCGGTGGTGGCATGTATAGAGGAACAGGTAAGTGGTTATGAGGTAGATCGTGACGGTATATTTCAAATGCTTGATTATTTTTCTTCAGGAGCAGCAGACACCCTTTTTATACAGGATGAAACTAGATTAGGTCGTGGAAATACAAAGATTGCTTTATTTTATCAATTGGAAAAGTTGGATATATCCATCTATACAGCAATTCATGACGGTGAGCTTGAGTTATCCGAATCTGACTCGATGGTATTACAAATCGTTGGAGTTGTAGAAGAATACCAACGGAAGATCCATAACGCAAAAATTAAAAGAGGGATGAATAAAGCAATAAATGAAGGCTATAATCCTAGTCTTAATCTATCTAATCAACATAAGGCACCGGGTAGAGAAAGAATCGCATTTCCAATCGAAGAAGTCGTTCGATTAAAGCAAAATAATTTAACATTTGAGGAAATTACAGCAACATTAAATGGCATGGGTTATTCAGTGTCTAAAGCTACAGTAAACCGAAGATACCAGGAGTTTCATAATACGTGATAATAGGGTATAATAAAGAGTGACTCACGGGACGGGCTGTCAAAAAGGCAAAATTTTATTTTTGACCTTTTACTATATAATTTAAAGTAATTCTACCTGGAGGTTAAAGCTAAATGCTGTCCAAAGAAAAAATAGAACGTATAAATAAACTATCGAAAAAATCCAAAGAAAATGGTTTAACCAATGAAGAAAAAGAAGAGCAGAAAGAGCTTCGTGAAGCATATCTCAAAAATGTACGCAGTTCATTTAAAAATCAACTCAAATCTGTGAAAGTAATGGATCCTGAAGGAAAAGATGTTACGCCTGAAAAAGTAAAAAATATGCAAGATCGAAATAATAAACATTAGAGCAAACGCTAATGTAACGGATTTTTTTAAAAGCTTCTTCTTATTACTTGTGACAGAAGGAGTTTCATTATAGAATAGTATAGGGGATAAACTAATTAGTCGTTAAACACGAAAGGAGAATAAAATTGTCAAATAATACAGAGCAACTATCAATTAATACAATTCGAACTATCTCTATTGATGCAATAGAAAATGCCAATTCTGGTCATCCTGGCCTTCCGATGGGTGCAGCGCCTATGGCTTATACTTTATGGACAGATTTTATGAATCACAACCCAAAGAATTCAAAATGGTTTAATAGAGATAGGTTTGTTCTTTCTGCAGGCCATGGATCAATGCTTTTATATAGCTTACTTCATTTATCTGGCTACAATGTAACAATGGATGATTTAAAAGGATTCCGTCAGTGGGAATCAAAGACTCCAGGACATCCTGAAGTACACCATACAGATGGAGTAGAAGCTACAACTGGCCCTCTTGGTCAAGGATTGGGTATGTCTGTTGGGATGGCAATGGCAGAAGCGCATCTCGCTGCCAAATTTAATAAAGAAGATATTTCAGTTGTTGATCATCATACATATGCTATTGTGAGTGATGGTGACCTAATGGAAGGTATTTCTCATGAAGCAGCTTCTTTAGCAGGCCATCTTGGTCTAGGAAAGTTAATAGCTCTATACGATTCCAATGATATATCACTAGATGGTGATTTAGATCGTTCATTTTCCGATAATACGGAGCAAAGATTTAAGTCATATGGTTGGCAGGTTATTCGTGTCGAAGATGGCAATGATGTAAAAGCGATAAGAAATGCAATTAGTGAGGCACAAAATAATACGGAGCAACCAACATTAATTGAAATTAAAACAGTTATCGGGTATGGGTCACCCAATAAATCAGCTTCGGCAGCTTCACACGGAGCCCCACTAGGTGAAGATGAAGTAAAACTTACAAAAGAATATTACAAGTGGACACACGAGGATTTCCAGGTACCAGAAGAAGTGTACTCAGATTTTAATGAGAAAATCGTTAAAAAAGGTGCCGAAGTAGAGCGTGAATGGAATCAACGACTAAAGAAATATAATGAGAAGTATCCAGAGCTTGCAAATGACCTGGAACTTTCAATGAAAGGTGAACTTCCTGCACAATGGGAAAAAGAATTACCAGTATTTGAACCTGAAAAGGATACAGTTGCGACAAGAGCCTCTTCAGGTAAAGTTCTAAATGCAATTGCTAAAACGATACCGAATTTATTTGGAGGTAGTGCGGATTTAGCCGGTTCAAATAAAACAACACTTAATGATGATGATGATTTCACGCGTGAGAATCCAGCAGGCAGAAATATATGGTTTGGTGTACGAGAGCATGCAATGGCAGCTGCCTTAAATGGCATGGCATTACATGGTGGATTGAAAGTTTATGCTGGAACATTCTTTGTCTTTAGCGATTATTTAAGACCATCGCTTCGTCTCTCGTCAATCATGAATACACCAGTCACATATGTATTCACACATGATTCAATAGCAGTCGGTGAAGATGGTCCAACACATGAACCTGTTGAGCATTTAGCTGCATTACGTGCAATCCCTGGTTTTTCACTAATTCGACCAGCAGATGGTAATGAAACTCAAGCAGCGTGGAGGTTATCTATGGAATCAGTAGATCAGCCAACTGCATTAGTTTTAACTAGACAGAACCTTCCTACTTTAGAAGGAACAAAAGAAAAAGCATATGAAGGTGTGAAAAAAGGTGCCTATGTAATAAGTAATTCTGAAAAAGAGACACCTGACGCCCTATTACTTGCAACAGGATCAGAAGTACAATTAGCTGTTGATTCACAAAAAGCACTGACAGAAAAGGGAATTGACGTACGAGTGGTTAGTATGCCTTCATGGGATCGATTCAATGCTCAAGATAAAGCATATAGAAATGAAGTGATTCCTGCACAAGTGAAAAGTCGGTTGGCCATTGAAATGGCCTCACCATTTGG
Organism: Virgibacillus natechei; assembly: GCF_026013645.1. Classification (NCBI taxonomy): domain Bacteria; kingdom Bacillati; phylum Bacillota; class Bacilli; order Caryophanales; family Bacillaceae; genus Virgibacillus; species Virgibacillus natechei. The sequence goes on from NZ_CP110224.1 coordinate 1,825,349, forward strand.
CTGGGAACGCTACGTGGGTGATGAAGGAAAAGTGTTAGGTATTGATACATTTGGAGCTTCTGCAAATGGAGATAAAGTAATTGAAGAATATGGTTTCACAGTTGAGAATGTAGTTCAACATGTAGAATCATTAATTAAGTAGAAATTAGAAAAGATGGTTCCATATATTATGGAACCATCTTTTCTGTGTGTTCGACAAAACTAGTGAAATCCAGCACTATAAACTGACATGATTTTAAAAATAGAATACGTATAATAGATTGTAAAAAGGGGACTGGCTACAATGTATGAGTATTCTGTTTTTTGGATAAAAGAAGATATTGCCAAACATTACTTTCATAAAAGTGATATCTTATATCGTTTTATTAAAGCGTATCAAAAAAGTCATGATAGAATCGACTTGAAGAAACAATATGACTATATTACAAATGATTTCCCTGAAACCGAATTGATCTCACACATGAAAAATTATCATCTGAATAATGTTGCAGTTCAAGTAGAAGGATCCCAAATTAAATTAAACAAGAATTTACATCTAATTTCTTTACATATCAGTGAAAAACATTTAAAATTTCGTTGTGAAACATTGCAGGATGCTGAAGAAACATTATTCCCTATCCTGAGACAGTTTCAGTCAATTCTTTTCATTATAGGAAATAATATAGAAAATTACGGATGGATTTCCCCAGTACCTTATATTAGCAAATATTAAAGGGTACAAGTATTGTATTCTTGTATGTAATTTACTATACTATGTAAGGGACAACACGAAGGAGGAAAGCAAGACATGAACACAATATGGGTTGTATTAATAGCTATAGCAGCATTAATTGCTGGTGTTGCGCTTGGGTTTTTTATCGCAAGAAAATATATGATGAATTATTTGAAAAAGAATCCACCAATCAATGAGCAAATGCTGCGTACAATGATGATGCAAATGGGACAAAAACCATCACAGAAAAAAATTAATCAGATGATGCGTTCAATGGAAAACCAAAATCAATCTGATAAAGGAAAAAAATAACGCAATATGCTGTTATGCCAACCTTTATAAAGCTATAATTAATTTTTTTCATCACTTAAAACTTGATCCGATTGATTTTTTAGAACCACTTTTTCTGCTAGGAAAGATAAAGCAGAGAAGGTGGTTTTTTTGTTGTTATTAGAAGATGTTTTAGAAGAATATTACTATCACTGTTTAGCAAGTGGATTCACAGATAAAACAATGATCAACAAAAATCAGGAATATAAGCAACTTAACAAATTCATTATCGAGGAAAGACAAGTAACAGAATTAGAATCTATCACACATCACGATTTAAAAAGCTATATCAGATCAAAGCAGATGAGTGGACTTCAACCATCATCTATCGTATCGATGTCAAAGCAAGTGAGAGCATTCTTCAGTTGGTGTGTAAAAGAAGAATATATACAGATTAATCCTATGGATAAAGTTACGCTTCCTAAAGTTGGTACAAAGATGCTTACTGGATATACAACACAGGAAGTCACAACGATGATCAATTGCTTCAACAATAAAGAATATTTAGAGATACGTAACAAGGCTATAGTCTCATTAATGGCAGATTGTGGCTTACGCTCAATTGAGATCAGGAGATTCACTCATTCATCTATTCACGACAATTTTATATTGATCAGTGGAAAAGGAAACAAAGAGAGAATAGTCAATCTCAGCTCTATCGTCAAGAAAACACTGATCAAGTATGAGCGTGTGAAAAAGCAATATTTTAAAGGAAAAAATGTCCCATACGAGAATTATTTTCTGAATTATCGTGGGGAAGAGATGAGTCATGTTGGCATTCACAATCTAGTTAAAGAAGCTGGCAGACGAGCAAAAGTTAAAGAGGCTAGACCGCATAAATTTAGGCATTTCTTTGCTGTTCAGAGTTTGTTGAATGGGATCGATATTTATAGTTTATCTAAGTTGTTGGGACACTCAGAAGTGAATACAACTGAGCGCTATCTCACTAGTCTCAACGTAAAGGATTTGCTTGAGGATTCAGTTAAAACTAGTCCATTGACTAATATGAAAAAATAACACAAAAAAGGCTCAGTAGGTGCTACCAACACCACTCAGCCAACGGATTATCAAAGCTTCACAACGCTAATTGAATAGGCTCTGATACCTTTCATTATACCATTTAATCTGGTGTATGGCAAGGTGTTTGAGCAGACGTGGACTGCCCAATAATACGTCTATAATCTAACCTTGATATGTTACGGCTTATCAGATGCATAAACTAAGCCTAGGATACAAAAACACCTCCCTGTTGGTGTGGTATCTGAAGGGTGAAAGCTACCATAACGCTGATCGAAGGAAGGGTATGCATCTAAGGATGCGTAGGACAAGCCACATACAATCAAACTCTGATTATCGGAGTTTGATTCAACTGTCAGGGATACTTGAAACAGTAGGCTTGTTTAGAAGAGATTCTAACGATAATAGGGGTGCTATACGGATACTTCGGGTCAGACTAGACCATATATCACAATCGGCTGCTACTTACATTGATAATTTTATATTTTTATCCGTGTAGGTAGTCGATTTGTGTCTAGCCGTTGCTTGGTATCGCCTACCCATATATGGGGAAGTCAAGAGATAAAGTCAAGTAATAACAACCATATAAGATAATTAATTATGGTCTGATGGTGGACGTGTCATATTTCAGCTAGCTAGCGCAAAGGTTTTTGAGAAGTATACTTCTCAATTTGATTACAACCACCTTAAATGCACTTTAAATCTATAAGCTGTAACACTAACACATTAAATGTACCTTAAGTCTGCATTAAGAATTAAAATATATCGCCAAGAAATCTTAGCGATAAAAAAGACTGAGCAACATAAGTCACTCAGTCATCATCCGATACAAATTCAACAATATCACACGAAGAATCTACATCCAGAGCCTTACAAAGTAGATCCAGTGTCTCAAACTGTATTCCATTAGAATTGCCATTGAGTAGCTTGCTGATAGTATTACGATGTACTCCAGTCAATTCAACTAATTTAGAAGTTGATAATCCTTTTGTCTCCATTTGGTATCTTAAATTTAATTTAATCATGTTAGCCTCCAGTTCATGTGTCTGACCTTAGTATACATCATGATGTGCATTTATTACAAATAGATGTTGACATGCACACTATGATGTGCAATAATAAGGTTAGTTAAGAAATACGAAAAAAACAGGAGGTATTTAATATGAAGCTGATTTATAAAATGAACAACTATTTCTTTGATGAAGATACAATCCTACTATCAGATGCACTATGGTTCTATGCTCTAGTACCATCATCTATGATTATCGTCTTAATTATGCTGGGAGGTCTCACATGAATAACCAAGAGTGGACTGAGTTAATCAAAGAAGCAAAAAATCTAGGATTAACAAAGGAAGAAATATCACATTTTCTAAAACGTGAAGGAGGTCTCAGATGAAGATTGAAAAATATTTTGCAAAGGATAACAACTATATTCGTCAACTATCAGTAGAATCTTCAGAAGAAATGACTGCAATAGAATTAGCATTGCAGCAATACAAGCAGACTTTAAATGATCTCAATGCTGATCAAGAAACTGGCCACATGAGAAAAATATATAACGCAACTTGTCGCATGATTGATGAGATTGAAAAGAAATAGGAGGGAAATATGGACATACTTAAAAAGCGTTTAGATGTCATTCTGGCAGTAATTGTAGTAGTAGGTATTTGCATCGGGTTACTCATTTCAGCCATTCAAGAGGATATGGAAGTGGCTTCTAATGAGGAACCTGAGATAGTTGGAGATGAAAGTGTAGTAGAAGCTGGAAAAAGAGAATCAATACCAATATCACTGGAAGATTTTTTATATGAATATACTCTAATCGCTATCAATAAAAACATGACTTATCCTGATACCGACAGTGACAAAACGCATATTTCTTCGGCTAACACTACGCTTTATGTTGAAGGAGAGTCTGACGAAGCAACAATCATGATTAGTTTTGAAGATGACGATAGTTACACGGTTAATAGCATCACATGCTTTGACTGTACGCAAGAATACAGAAAAGCGATAAACGATTCCTTAGAAATAAATGGGTTAGAAGTTGATGAGGATTATAATATCGGATATAAAAAGGAAACAAAGTCCTTGTTAATCAGAGGGATTTAATGTGACAAAATTGTGAACAAATATAGAGTTTTATACCATGTATAGTATAAGAATATTCTGACAAGTCTATTGACAATTAATAGAAACCGATGTAATATAGTAGATAGATACAAAATAATAATAGAAAAAGGGGACATAACATGACAACAACTGCAAAAGAAATCCCGCATTTTAAAGGATGGTCTAAAATTCCTGAAGGTTACTATACAAAAACAGCCTTAAAACGTGACATGAAATTAAAGCCAGTTGACGAAAGCAAGCATGATGCTACATTGTGGGCAGTAGGTGGTGGAAAATGGAAAGATTTTGTTCTGTATCACATTGATAACACTATTGAGATTAAGCAGCGTAAAGTGAAATTATTGGACGTTACAGACAAGAATATTGCTGAAGCGCTTTACACAATAAATAAATCAGCTAAATTAAGTAGGGATACGAAGCAATCAAGCTATCACAATAAAAACTTTCAAGTGGTCGGTGCATCGAAAACTAGGCAAAATAAACTGTATGATCTTAAAGATGAGGTAATTAAGAAGTTGTTAAATGAAGATAGAATGAATATTGAAGGGTATCATGAACAAGAATCTTACAATGGAGATACAAATTATTTAATGATGTTAAAACTGGAAGGTTTTACTTTTCACATTCCGACTAGTGAAAAAGAAACAGCTGGCTTAAAATCACTCGGTGAAATAGGTGTGATATCGGCAGAAAAAACTAGAAGTACAACTATTAATTTCTATGAGTCTGAAAAGCTACTAAATCACTTTGTAAATAATCAATAAAAATAACAACACAAAAGGGGATAAACTAACATGAAAACAATCAATGATGTAAAATTCAACCAGAAAAACCAAGAGGATAACACATATTATGGAGAAATCACATTGTCGGTAGCGATTAAATCATCTGATCCACTTCACGAAATCCAATCTAAGCTAGATGAAGATGGACTCAGAGCAGAACTATCATTAGATCCAGTAGGAGGCAACAAAGTAAATACTGAAGTATTAGCCGTATGGAAAACCGAATGGAGCAACATGGATGACTAACACAACAGTATTTACAACACAAATAAACCCAGCTAATGTAGGTGTTTGACGAAACTATTAATCTATGTTAAGCTAGAGAGTACGTATGATATACATTGACAGACGTATATACTTATAGAATGTGAGGGCTGTTGAACAGCCTTCTAGTTTCTTTTACTATTTTTTTGGGAGGATATAGTTTACCACTATGTATGGTATAACTCGATGATATTTCTTATTATATAGCTTAGTTTTCTGAATGTCAATGTTATACCACCATGAATTTAATTTTTATACCACCATACAATTTTTTAAGGAGGTGATCTATGAGTAAGGACAAGTTGATTCATTACCTAGACACAATGTCACTATAGCCAATAAGGAAAAATAATAATAAAAAAGGGGAAATTAAAATGACAAAAGTATACAGCTTTGAGAATGCGGTAAAAGCTAAAACAAAATTAGAGCAAGTTAAAGAACAACTAGTTGGTGGGAATGTGTCGGATGCTATCAAGGATCAGATTTCAAATGTGATTGAAGAATTATTTCAGGAATCATCTGAGGGCATGGAAGGAATAACTGAGAGCTTGGAGGGAATATCTGAGGGATATAAGAAACTAACTATTCAAGCACAGGATCAGGCTGAAGAGGCAATCAGAAACTTTAATAAAGTGAGTGAAAACAATGAATGGCTCACTGAAAAATTTCACACAGCTCACAATATAATCGAACGACGAACAGCTGAAAATGCATTACTTACCTACTTTATCGATAAACAGGACTTACATGGAGAATTTCTGAGTTTTGTTCAACACATAGCTGACACTGAGAATGATCGAGAAGATATTAAACAGGCTGCCAATGATTTATATAGAGATCATGAAGACTACATGTTTGCTGAATATAGGTGGTATCGAGAAGAAAAGGAAAATGAAATAGAGATGGCTGAGACTGAATGATGGTTGCGGGGCAGTATCTGCCTCTGATTATTATATTGCGGTATTAATATTAGAAAGGGGAGGAATGTTGAAATGGAACAACAACTAACTAAGAATTACGTAGTATTTTCACAAACAATGGCAGGTTACATGATGTTAAACGGTTGTAGATTAATAAAGGCTGCACCACATCGGAAACAGCCTACTAAGAATGTATACTACTTCCCTGACACAGAATACGTTAGGGAATTTGCCAACAATTACATAGAATTACGAAAGAATGCTTAAACATAATAAACTAATCTAAGAAATCAATCAGAAGGAGAAAATTACATGAGCAATACATACGAGGAAATTATAGAAATATTGAATTATAGAGAACAAGAAAAAATACACTTTATGCCCAATGAAATATTTGAGGATTTGCAGACAAATTTATCTAAGAGTCCTCATATTACATTTGCGTATAGTTACTATTATTTAATTAGTTGGCTATATAGAAATGCCAAATATGGTACACAGAGTATAGATGTTGCAACGATTAAGCAACTATTAGGATACAGCCCAACCACCAAAACAATCAATCATATCATCAAGAATGGTGGTGTATTGGATTTGTTGGGATATACAGAAACAACTAGTAATTATCCAATAGCTTGGGGAATGGATGAATACAATGATCCTGAATTCTTCTTGATTGATGATGCAGATTATTTCATGAAGAAAGAAATAAGAATGGAAAATGGCAATAGGTTTACTGCGAAATATCCAATTAAGCATCTTCATATCAATCAAGAAGATTATGAGGATGAGATGAAAACTGGTGTATTCTATGATGTTAGTAATACTCATATGATTGACTTTGAGACATTTATACATTGTATGAGTATAGAAAAATTAGGAGTTACAGGCTTCTATTTATATGGCTTCTTAAAGAATAAAAATCAGATATATGGTGAGGGATATGATGTTCCTTTGCCTAAGTTATGCGAAGAGACTCAGCTATCATATCAGTCATTAGTCAGCTACTTAGATGCTCTGAGAAAATACAACCTTATCGATGTTGTACATAATCAAGATTATTATGCGCCGGGCTTAGAGGATGAATATAGGAAAGCTAATACATACATAACAAACGATCCAATTAGATTTACTTTCATAGAACAAGGATATAAGAAGATGAATGTTAAGACTTATGATGAACATATCAAGATAATTTCTAAGAAGAAAAAGAAGGTTGCATTTGGAGAATTACCATTCAATTAATGCAAACCTGAAAGGTAGTTTATTTGTACAAGATGAAACTCGGTTTAACAGTAGTATTCCGAAAGGTAGTTTATTTGTACAAGATGGAATCCAGGTCATAACTTAGATTTATATTAACAATATACAAATAATAACAACTATATAATATGTATTATATGTAGTCAAAATAAACTACCTTTCAAAAATAACAACTAGTAGATAACTGTATTATATGTAGTCCAAATAAGCAACCTTTTGGATTCTATAGTTTAATCAATGTAAATACAATGTTACTAAAAAGCGTTACATAAATCAAGGGGAAACTAGCTAAGTCAGACATTCAATCTGACTTAGCCGACCAAAAAACACATAAATCATAAAGGGGAAATTATATAATGGCTAACTTAACGAATCAAGTATTAGTATACTCAGTTTCAACAGATGCATTTTTCAATAACGAGGAAAATCAAATTGGCAGCAAGCTAATGGATCTACGTATAAAAAAGAATGAGCTATTGTCTTCCGAAGAGAATACAGGTGAGGTTGATGATCTACTCAAAGATGTCAACGAATCGATCAACACTTTAAGCAAAGAATTAAATGTTCTACTGGATAACAATAAGGATATCAGAACACTCAGACGTGACCATCTATATACATATAATAAAGAACAGAAGAAAGAAGTCAACAAATCTAACAAAGTTGTAGCACTGTTTGAATCATCATTTACTAGGCTACTAGGATTGAGTACAAAGGATGTAAATGAAAGTGTTGTTATCGTCAAGGCTTACCATTATAAGGCTCTTGAGAATCTTATTAATAAAGGGTTCTACTACGGTGATGATAATGAAGAGTTTGTGTTTTGGTCATCAAGTGCTGGCCAAATGAAAAATAAAAAATGTGTTTTCGTCAAGAAGACAATTTTGGATCAGAAAAGGGTTAATGATCAAGGTGTAGAATATACAGCCAAGGATTCTCTAATCGCTGGACTGGATTGGGGTAGGATCAATAACACTAAGTTTAATAAAGGTGAAGATGTTGAATATGGCATCAATATTAATAAGTATCTGGCATATTTAAGTCTACAGAATACAGCAACTGTTAAATGGGATGATTTTGATATAAATCAAGTTATAGTTGTTCCTGACTTAGAGATTGATGTTACTGATACAGTTGAATTTATCGACAGAGATACGTATCAGATACATCCACCAGAAGAGAAAACATTGCCTATGAATGTATCTGATGGAGTTGGATTAATTTTACCCACTTTAGCTGATAAGAATTTTCAGTTTAGGATTCCGTTTGGGAAAGGACTTTTATCTCCGTATGACTTCTTGGCACATGCTAAAAAGGTTGGTAATTATGAGGTTGTAGATGTTTGGGGAGAAACACATCATTTAGTTAACGATAACGTGAAAATTATATTATCTGCAAGCCAATTAAAGACTTGGAAATATTATAACAGTATGGAAGAATATCGTGAGTTGTTCCGGAAGTACGAGTGTGAAGCCGGCAAATGCAACGAAGAAGTTGTGACAAAGGATATTCATCTTAACTATCAGTACATACAGAGTTTAGACATGGAGTTTGACGAGCTTGAAAAAATTGCTGAGAAAACAAATGATGATATTAAGCAACTAGGAAACAAGAAAAATGTAATGTTACGGTCATTAGGAGCGACAGAGGAAAATGAGAAGAAGAATAATTTCCAACAAGCATTGTTAATGTATGACAACTTGTTAAATGATTCCCATGCTAAAGAAATGATCAAAAGTAAGAAGTCATCAATGGTTAAGGATGCTAAATCAGGAACGTTGAGAGCAGATGGAAAAAGAATGTTTATACTGCCTGATTTGTATGCTTACTGTGAGTTTTTACTAACAGGTAATAAGAATCCCGAAGGTTTGTTAAATAAAGGTGAGGTGTATACCAAGAAGATTAAAGCAGGTACTGTTGATATTCTAAGATCACCACAGCTCTACAGAGAGCATGGGATACAGAAGAATACTAGAGGTAGTGATTTGAGCAAATGGTTTAACACTGGTGCTATTTATATTAACAATAAAAATTTTCTCGCACGTTTGCTTCAATGTGACTTCGATGGGGATCAAGTTAATGTGGTCAACCCAAATACTAAATTTGTAGAAGTTGCCAAACGTAACATGGAAGCTGATAAGATTGTTCCATTGTACTATGAGATGTCTACAGCGCCTTTACAGACGTTATCTGAGAAGTCTATATACACTAGTCTCATATCCAGTTTTGGGTCTGCCATAGGGTCGATTAGTAATGATGTGACGAAGGTGTGGAACTCGGGAAAACTGGACAAGGATAAACAGGATGCAATAAAATTTTTGACCATGTATAACAACTTTATGATAGATTTTAGTAAGACTAATTTCTTGCCGAAGCCAAAAGGTGATGCTAAGAGACTGATACGACAATACACTAAAGCCAAGTCTCCATACTTTTTCCAGTGGGCAAAGGATAAAGAAGTATTCGAAGATAAAGTTGTTGCTGAGACAGAAAAGGATGTAGATGAAAATGGCAAAGAGTATGACAAAGTGATTAGTGAGTACATGCCAGTTATGAATATGCTAGAAGATATTATTGTAGATAAAAGGATTACATTCAAGAGTGTGGCCGACACATTCGATTACACTAAGCTGATGAGTGTGGTTAATTTTAAAAGTGAGGGCAAGGATCTAGACAAAGCTATTGTCAGTGCCTATAAGAAAATCAACAGAAGAAAAAAGTCTATGATCGATCAAAACTCTGAGACAGATAAGGAAAATAAGTATGTGTACGCTGCTAGAGCAATGAAGGATGAGATAATGGATGCCGCAAGAGAAATAGAAGAAGATGTGTCTGATGTTTATGTTGCTGATTGCTTGATTTATCATTTTCATGTAACAAATAAGAATGGCAATAAGAAGACAATGTGGGAAGCATTTGGAGATATTATAGTGACAAATTTAAACTATAAGCTGAATGGAATTAAGATTTGTCAGTATTGTAGTGATGGATTTAAGGCTAAGAGTCATAAGAATAAGTATTGTTCTGATGCGTGTTCTAAAGAAGGAGAGAAGATTATTAAGAAGGTTAAGAGAAAAAAAGCAAAAAATAATTAAAAATGGCGATTGACAAAATTTCAATCTGTTAAAATACCGATCAATACTATGTTTTAACAGATTGAGATAATCGACTATATAGGGGAGAGCAGACAGAAGATTAATAGATCACAAAGAGTTTATAAGTCTGCTTTTCCTTTTATTATTTTTAACTAAAATTGTACATAGGTAATTTTATTATATCACAGGTTAAATAACATTACAAGCAAAATATCAAAATTAATCAAAAGAAATTTTACAGGAGTTTCACTTCCTTTAAACGTGAGCTTTAAAATACATACTGACAGAACCCACCACGCCTCTTCACAATGCGTACCAAGGTGGGACTATTTATTTTTTATTTAAATTTATTTATACGATTCCGTAATTAAATATTATCACAGGTTAAAAGTAAAGTAAAGAGGTAAATTAAAATAAATTAAAATAGTACAAGTGTTCTTATTATGTCGTTGATTCAGCGACTATAAATAAGTGGATTCCCCGATTAAACCACGCAACATTTCCCCGAATTTAATAGTCAATAACTGGCTGAGATCATTATCCCCTTTTTGATCTTGGCTTTTTGTTGATTAAAAAAATTTAGAGGAGATAGGAAAATGGAAAAGACAGTAGAAAATTTTAGAGACGATTTAATCATAGTAGATGGGCAGGAACTATATCCTATTCCAAATTTCAGCAGGTATTATGTTGATCTTGATGAAGGCAGAATATGGAATAACAAATCTGAAAGATGGATAACTGCCAATCCAAATTATCTTGGATACTGTTACGCAAGAGTGAAGGCAGATGACGAGGGAAAAAGTAAATCTATATCAGTACATAATTTAGTCATGATGGCTATGACAGGAAAAGATAAGACGATGTGGAGATCACAAGGACTAGAAGTGCATCACATAGATAATGATACGAAAAATAACGAAGCGACCAATTTAATGCTTGTCTCTAGAAGTCAACAATATCAAGACCCAATCACAAAAATTACGCTATCAAATCGAAGTAATAAGCGATTAACTAAAATTGATGTGATTGCTATTAAAACTGATTGGATTGAATGGGAAGGTAGAAAAGGCGAGTTTTATAGTAAGTGGGCAGATGAGTTAGGGATGCATACACGAGGAATACAAGATGTCATTTTGGGTAACACATGGAAGAATGTTGAGGTTGAATAAATGAATAAAGAGACCAGAGGAGAACTTTTAATTCGTATGGAAGCCGCATTAGATCGTATGGAGTTAGATGGAGCTAAAGAGGAAAAAGATGAGGATTACATAAAATTTAAACGTAAGTATGATGCCATAAAGGATGGAGCAGATTATACGGTTAGAAGCGTAGCACTAGAAATGATTGCAGCATATGCTTGTATGATACCTTTATGTAATTATGGCTTTAACAACAAACCTATTAAACCTAGAGGTGATATACGTAAGGTGGTAGAAAATGCATCTGCTTTTGTGAAGGAATTAAATGGGTGGAAACAATGACTTCTCAATCAGAGTTGTTCAATAAGCTTAGGAGAATAGTACAGAATCAGATGAAAGAGACAGATACTACATATCAAGATGTGCTGGATGTTATTAAGAAAGAGAATACATAATAAAATTTTCAAGAGTGTAAACATTTTGTATACATAGGATAAATTACTACATATTAATATAAAATAGTAAAATGGTAGAAGGAATATAGTCATACCTTGTCGAATATTGGTAGTGGAAGATAATATTTGATAAGGGGTGTTGTTGGATGAGCGCTGAGGACATAAGAACACAAGTTACAGATGAGTGGTTACAAGAGTTAAAAAAAGAATTACAGGATAAAAAAATGGAACTGGAGAAAAAGGAAACAAAGTTACAAAGGTTAGAGGTAATGAAAAAGACAATCAATACTGTTTCATCCTGCTTTTCAAATGAAGAAGGATATCAGGACAAATATCTACAGTTTTTCAATTTTGATGAATTGCTCAGTGAAGTAGAAACTATAAATGAAGGAAGAAATGACCTTGAAACCAACGATGAATTATATTTTTTGAAAACTACTATAGATGAATTGGAAAGAAAATAAATTAAATTAAGGCACTCGCTAATGTGGGTGTCTTTTCACCTAGCTTATATTGCAAAATACTTTCATCTAAATCATAATAAGCTTATGAAGGAGGTTTGTAGGATGAAGAAGATATTGTTGATGCTATCATTATCTTTAATATTATTATCTGCTTGCAATAGCGTGAACATACATGAAGATGTAGATGAAGAAGTAGCAGAAGATGCATTGCAGTTGATGGATGTTGTTACTACCAATGTTGACAAAGGAACACTATACGAAGATGCAAGCAGCGAAGATCAAAACGTTGTTGATAGTTACTATAGTAAATATATGGGTGAGTTTAGCACTAAGAAAGATTTGTATGATGATGTAGACGAAGACATATTAATCATATCTAACGCAACAACAGCAAGATATATGGAAGGAATAACCCTAGAAACTGAAAAGGATAGTTTAAAAGATAGCGAAGAACGATTGAAAGAATTTGTTGAGTCTGGTGAAGGATATAATATTGATTAGTTAAGACACTTGCTATTGCGAGTGTCTTTTATTATGGACAAATTTAGTTATTGGAGGAAGCTGAGATGTTAAAAATTGGAATTGAATCTGAAGGTGCTAATTATTTTGTTTTTATAGATTTTCCTCCTGATATGGGAATGGTTGGATTTAATACATTAGAAGATGCTGAAAAGTATTTGGCTGAACAAAAGTTAAATTCAGTTGATGACAGTGTTCTTGATCATTACATTGTTAAATTTGTAAAAAAGGAATCGTTTTGAATTAGTGAGTTTAAAAAATAAAGGGGATATGGATAATGGACTATGAATTTTTATATGGCAAGGATGCAGAAGATTTAACATCAAGAAATTACTACAGTCACTATCACATTATAAATAATATGAGGAATAAACTCATAGAAATTGGTTGTATCAAGGAAAGTGAGATTACAGCAGAGGTCATTAAAGACATTGATATGATTAAAAGATTGACCGATCAACTGGACTCAAAGATTGATCAAGTCAAAGATACATGGAGGGTTATTGAAAAGGTTGAAGATAGTGAAATGAATGAAGAAGAATTAGAAAAGTTAAAGGGGAATGGATAATGAGTAAAATTGATAAGTTGGTAGTTTGGCATGTGAGCTTAATAATAGGATTACTGATGATAATAGGAATGATATCTATCGTTAATACTATATTCGGGATCAGTGTGAGTTATACAGTTGCAGCTATTGTGTATGTAGTTGTTAAGATTATTGATTCGGTTGTGAGTAGTCTGAGGGAACGGTCACAGTCTGTGAAGGTGGTAAGCGATGAGTGAGCCAGATGATTAGTAAGAAGCCATTGAAGCCATGCAATAAGTCTGGGTGTGCTGAATTGGTACGTGATGGAGCATATTGTGATAAGCATAAAAACGATAGAGTTAAACAGTATGATAGGTATGAACGGAATCAAGAGAGTAGGAAGTTTTATCAGAGCAGCAATTGGAAGAAGGTTAGAGATTACATAAAGGCTAGAGATGATGGATTGTGTCAGTGGTGCTTAAAGGATAAGAAGATAACTAAGGCTGATGTTGTCCATCATATTATAGAGTTGACTGAGGACATGAGTAAGGCATTAGAGCCTAGTAACTTAGAGTGTGTCTGTCATTCATGCCACAACGAACATCATAGTAGTAAAGGATAACAATAATATAATAGAAGGAGATTGATTAATAATGGAACAAAACAAAGAGAAGTTACTGGTAATAGAGTTGGATAAGGTAAAGAGTTTGCCGAGAGTATACTACAAAGGTGAAGAGATCAATATGAAACAGAAGATACAGTTTGAATGGGAAACTGGAGATGAGTCTGATGAAGGGTTTGCGGAGTTTTTAATACAAAATGTTACAGATGATCTGACTACAGAGATTGCTAAGAGTATACATAATTCTTTTCGTAGTAAGTCGAGGATCAAAGGAGAGTAAAGAATGAGCATAGAGAGATTAGAAGATAAGATGGATAGATTGATTGAGAAGCATGAAGAAACAATGAAACGATTCGATGAGGTTGTTAGTAGGACTGATAGCATATTAGAAGAAATGAAATATCAGAGTCGTTTATATAGGAAAAAAGAAGGAATCGAATATCGATAAATAGAATATCGATAAAATAAAATCATAAAAAAGTAAAAAGTTGGAAAATAAATTTGAAAAAGAGGATCGGGGCTTGGTAGAAACTTTATTTAGATTTCGCTCTAGACCCCCTGCCAATCAACTGTGCAACTTTTTGAGGTTTTTAATAGGGGCGGTTTCAAAATTTTACAAAAAAGTAGGTGAAAATCATATGGAAGAAATTAAACCACCAACATTTTTAAACGCAGCTACAAAAAAGAAATATATTCAAGTAGCTCAAATGTTGATGGAAGATGGGAATTGGAAAGATGGTGATGATATAGCTCTGTCAGCTTTATTTGCTAATTACCAGAGATGGATTCAAGCAGAACGAGCCATCAAGAAAAATAAAAGTTTAACATTTACCACAGACTCAAATTATTCTCAACAAATACCAGAGATATCAATCGCAAACAATGCCATGAAGTCGATGCTATCATTCATTAAAGAGTTTGGCTTATCACCAAAAGAGCGAAAAAAATTAAAGGATACATTAATGGGGGATGGGTCGAGTGGTGGAGATGATGAGTTAAACAACATGATTGTAAAATAGAAAAAGGTGAAGAAAGGTGGAAAATAACAAGTATTATTTTGATGAAAATGAAGCAGAAAATGTAATCAAATTTATAGAAAAGTTAAACTTACCCAAAGGAAAACAAGGTCAGAAAATTAAATTGTTGCCATACCAGAAGAAAATTATAACAGATTTAATCGCTACTAAACGTGTTAAAGATGATTTAAGACGTTACAGAGAAGCCTTTATTACAATGGGTAGGAAGAACTCTAAATCATTCATAGTAGCCTGTCTGTTTGTCTATGTGTTATTTACTGACAAGGAAACTGGACAGGAAAATATTATAGTAGCCAACTCCAAAGATCAAGCGAACAATATTTATAATATGGTTGAGTTCATGATTAGAACGAATAAAACATTGGCTAAACATTGTACAATCGTGAATAGCAGAAGAAAAATCTTAAGGAAAACTACAGATTCCTATATACAAATCTTATCCTCTGATACATCTAAACTTGACGGATATAATCCTTATTTTGCTGTAGCCGATGAAACACACGAGGATAAAACAGGTGGCAACAACTATACTAAATTACAAACAGGTATGGGCGCACGTAAACAGCCTCTAATGATTAGTGTTACAACAGCAAGTAACGGACAAGACGAATATAATACTGAATATAAAAAGTATCAATATGCCTTAAAGGTAATCAATGGTGAAGTAGAAGATGATTCATTTTATTCAGCTATCTTTGCAGCAGATGATGACTGTAGATTGGATGATGTAGAACAATGGTTAAAATCAAATCCTGCATTAGATACAGAAGAAGGTGGCTTTAGATCATCGGAAGAGTTGGAAAGGTTATCTAAGCAAGCACTTGCTAATCCAATTGAAGAAGCATCATTCAGACGTTATTACCTTAATCAACACGTTGTACTGGATAATGAGCAAGCTATCAATATGTCTAAGTGGAAACTCTGTGGTAAAGACTTTGATATGTCATTCTTAAAAGGAAAAGAATGCTATGCTGGACTAGATTTATCAATCAAAAAAGACTTCTCAGCATTTGTAATGGTATTCCCAATTGACGATAATTACTATATCGTTCCCCATTTATTCAAGCCTGCCGATACACTTCAAACTGATGAAAAATTAGATAGATTCCCTTATGTTAAATATGCTAATCAAGAACGTTTACATGCTACAAAAGGTGATCATGTTAACTTTAGATATGTTCGACAAATCATAAATGAATTAAGCATGGAGTATGATATCAAACAGATTGCATTGGATAAATTTGCTAGTGGTGGCATTGCTTCAGATTTAATGAATGATGGGCATATTATGGTAGATACTAAACAAGGATTCTATTTAAGCCCAACTATATCAGACTTCTATGAGTTGCTATTTGATCAAAAGCTAGTACATAACAACAATCCTGTTATGAATTGGATGGCTCAGAATGTTGTCGCAAAGGAAAATCCAAACGGAAAAATTATGTTTGATAGGGAGAAGGCTAGTTTTAAGATTGATGGAATAATAGCTTTGTTGATGGGATTGAATAGAGCTGTGTTAAGTCAGAAAAATAGTGATTATGATTCAAACGAAGCAATTGATGACTGGCTTGATATGTAGGAAAGGAATGTGATAAATGAAATTTATTAATAATTACATAGTAGAAATTTTAGTGATATTAGGGGTGCTGCTGATCATAACAGCTACTGCATTGATTAATCCAATTGCAGCAGTGTATGTATCTGGAGTGCTTTTTATTTTGTCTGCCATTTGGTTGATGAAATGGACAAAACCTAATGATTGAATGGGGGTGAATAAATGAATCTATTTGGAAGAGAAATAAGAAGTAACAGTAAAACAAGAACAACATTTACATCTGATGATGCAGCATTTGCAAAGGCATTAGGAATTGATATAGACGGTATCTCAGCAGATAAAGCAAAGGAAGCAACCTTTTATACTTGCTTAAGAATACTGTCTGATGCAGTCTCTAAATTGCCCTTAAAGTTACATCAGTCAAGTGATGAAGGTACAACAAAAGAGAATAAACATTACCTATATAATCTACTTAAATTAAGACCGAATCCAATTATGTCCAGTTCTACATTTTGGAAAACAGTTGAATTCCAACGCAATTATTTTGGCCATGCGATTGTAGCTATTGATTATCACAAGTTTGGTAAAGATGCAGGAAAAGTTAAATCTTTAATTCCTCTCGATATGTCCACTGTAGATATTTGGATCGATGACAGAGGAATATTAGGCAGTGAAAATAATGCTATTTACTATATTTATATTGATCAAAGAGGACATCAGTATAAATTTAAAAATAGTGAAGTGTTGCATTTCATCGGAATGACTAAAGATGGTATGCAAGGAATGGCAATCAAAGACTACTTAAAGACACTTGTTGAAAATGCTCAAGCTAGTACATCGTACACAAATAACTACTGGAAAAATGGTTTACATAGTAAAGGGATAATTAAATATATCGGTGATTTAGATGAAGGAAAACAGAAACAGCTACAGGAAAAAATGAGCCGTATTAGTGGGGGGATTGCCAATAGTGGAAAAATAATGCCATTACCCATAGGCTTTGATTATCAATCAATTAGCACGAGTATGGCAGATGCTCAATTTACCGAGCTATCACAATTAAACATAACACAGATTGCTTCAGCATTTGGAGTGAAGATGCATCAACTAGGAAGCCTCGAAAGATCCACAAATAGCAACATAGAACATCAAAATAAAGAGTTCTATGTTGATACGTTACAACCAATTCTCACAAATTATGAACAAGAATTAACTTACAAACTACTCACTTCTAATGAGGTTAGCAGCGGTTACTTTTTCAGATTTAATGTTGACTCAATCCTGAGAAGCAACACAAAAGAAAGAGCGGAGTATCTCACGACATTTGTTGAAAAGGGTGTAATGACACCAGCAGAAGCTAGAAAGCAGATTGATCTACCTCATTTAGATGGATCAGATCAATTAATTGTTAATGGTAGCTACCTCAGCTTAGAAGATGCTGTTAACGGTGCTAACTATGATAGAACAGGCTTGGAAGGGGGTGAAAATGAATGAGTGAGAAAGAAATTAGAATGTTGGATAGCCAAATAGAGATAAGAACAATTGGCGAAGAAGATGAGAAAAAGGATGTCATTGTAGGCTATGCCTTGCGCTTTAACACCTACTCAGAGGATTTAGGAGGCTTTATTGAGACTATCGAGCCTAGAGCACTAGATCAAGCTAGAATGGATAATGTGGTAGCTTTAATCAACCACGATAGTTCACTGGTATTAGGTAGATCAACAAGTGGTACTTTGAAACTTGAAACTGATGAGTTTGGATTAAAATATACTATTGATCCACCAAATACTTCTTATGCCAGAGATTTAATGGAGTCTATGAAACGTGGTGATATTAGTCAATCAAGTTTTGCATTCTCGTTAGATTATGCCGATGACGGTGACGAAAGTTGGGCACACGATAGGGATAGAGATATCTACATACGCACAATTAAGCGATTCAAGAGTATCTCAGACGTATCTGTGGTGACTGTTCCTGCCTACAGTGATACTCAAGTAGTAGTTGCTCAGAGGTCTTTAAATGAACACAAGAGCGAGCTACAAAATGAAATAAACAAACGGAAAATGTTAATCGAGTTAGAGCTATAAGCTCTATTTTTTTATGTCAAAAATACAAAACAATTTTAAAGGAGACAAAATACATGGACAAATTACAAGAACTACGTCAGCAACTAGCAGCAAATAAAGAAGAGGTACGAGGACTTCTCAACGACAACAAAGTAGAAGATGCAGAAGCAAAAATGGAAGAGGTACGAAACTTAGAGAAGACGATTGAATTGCAAGTTGAGCTGGACAAAGAAGAAGAGCGTGAAATGGACAACAAGTTTAAAGAAGAAAAGCGTGAAAATAAAGGAGACAGCAAAGTGGAAAAAAGAGAAGCATTTTTAAAAGCAGTGCGAGGAGTTAAATTAACAGATGAGGAACGTGCTCTAGTAGTGACAAGTCCAGATGAAGATGGTGGTTATCTAGTTCCTGAGACAGTATCTACTACTATTGAAGAGTTGAAACGTAACTACAAATCAGCAAAATCATTAGTCGATGTAGTACCGACAAGCACGAAGGCAGGCTCATTCCCTGTTGAAAAAGGTGGAAACAACACTGAGCTAGTTAATTTTGATGAGGATAATACTGGTTTAGCAGAACAAACACCTAAATTTACAAATGTTGAATATAGTGTTGCTGCTTACGGTGCTATCACTCCACTTTCTAATTCCTTCCTACAAGACGAAGCAGGCAACTTCATGAGCTATTTGAATCGTCTATTCGCTAAGAAAGCTATTAAAACTGAGAATAGCAAGATTTTTGCAGCATTGAAACAAGGTAAAACAGCTAAATCAGTTACAGATATTAAAAGTATTAAAGCATTGTTCAATAAAGATTTAGATGCAGCGATTGCTGAGAATGCACGTGTGATTACTAACCAGACTGGCTTCCAATTCCTAGATGAAATGGAAGATAAGCAAGGTCGTCCACTATTACAGCCAAATCCAGCTAATGCTACTCAGAAGCTATTGCAAGGTCGTGTAGTAGAAGTGTTCTCCGATAAGGAATTGCCTAACGTTTCAGGAAAAGCGCCTATCTATGTAGGCTCATTTACCGATGCAATCAAAATGTTTGATCGTGGAGTTTACGAAGTGGCTATTTCTAAGGAAGCAGGATTTACTAAGAACCAAACAGTGGCACGTGTAATTGAGCGCTTTGATGTGAAGAAAGCTGATGCAGATGCTTACGTATACGCTACTCTAGCTGAGCCTGCTGAACCTACAGAGTAAGAAAGAGGTGATAGCTAATGTTGGAATTGGCTAAGGAGTACATAAGAATAGATGGAAGTGATGAGGATTTAACTATTCAAATGCTCATTGATACAGCTAAACAATATATCAAATCAGCAACTAATGTTGACTTCACAGAGAACAATCATGCTTACAAAATGGTTGTTCTCTTATTGGTTGTACGCTGGTATGAAAATAGAGGTATGGAACAGGCAGATGAATTAGATTTTACTCTATCTTCTATGTTGCTTCAGATCGAGCTAGAAGGTGTAAAAGATGAAACCAATTAATCCTGCAAAATATCGTAATCGCATTTCATTTCAACGTGAAGATGAGTATCAAACTGATGAAGGGCATTGGGTAACTGAATGGATAGATGTAGCTGAAATAGGCAAAGTTTGGGCTGAGATTAAGAGTGTCAGAGGCAATGAATTTATCATGGCTGGAGCTAACGCAGTAGATGTCACAGCACGTATAACAATTAGATACAACAAGCGTGTTACCGATGATATGAAAATTAAATACGGTGATCGAATGTATGATATTACCTTCATAAATAATCTCGAAGAAAGAAATATCGAGCTAGAAATTCTAGCTAGTGAGATACGACAATGAGCAGAATGAAAATGGAAATTGAGGGCTTTGACGAGCTTGTTCAACACTTTGAGAAGATGGGCAATGGAGCTAAAAGGTTAGAAGCAGAAGCCTTAAAAGAAGGTGGAGAGGTAATAGCAGAACATCAAAGAAAAGGTGTTAATCGTTCTGCTAAGAATCAGCCACACATTGAGGATAATATCGAAGTGGGAAGAGTGACAAATACTCAAGAAGGCTCAAAGGTGATTATCAGACCCAACAAAAAGGTAAGATGGAGAGCAAAGTTTTTGGAGTATGGTACTTCTAAGATGCCTCCTAAACCTTTTATAGAAAGAAGCGGAGAATTAGGACAGGCAGAAGCTTATGAATTAATGCAGGCTAAATTTGAGGAGGTCATCAATGACTAAATTTAAACACTATGATGCTCAAGTAGAATTACTGCAAGCATTGAGAAGTAACGAGGAATTGACTAGATTAGTCGTTGGCGGCTTCCACAATATGGTTGCTAGACAGACTTCTAGTTTTCCTCGAATTGTATACACAGAAATTAAGAATGCTGATGAGGATTTTAAGGACAATGAGCTGAGTATGGCAGTTGTCAATTTCCAAGTCAGTATTTTTTGTGATGAGAAAACAATCATTGATCAGACAGCAATTACAAAGGAAGTTGCTAGGACAATGAGTGAAATTGAGTATCACAAATATGACCAAGAAAATTTATACGAAGAGGATACAGAGTTGTATCACAGAGCAATGAGATTCACGAAAAATATTTATTTATAAAACTATAAAAAATGAAAAGGAATGATTTAAAAATGGAAAACAAAACAAAATTGGTACACGGACTATCGGACTTTCACATCGCAATTTTAACAGAGGATGATAAAACAGCAGTTGAGTATGAATCACCTGAGGAGTTGGAGGGAGCAGTTGATGTTAGTGTGAATCCTAACACTGAAACTAACACTAAATATGCAGACAATGGTGCATTTGGTGTCTTGAATAGTTTGGGGGATATTGATGTTGATCTAACAGCAGTTGATCTACCACAACACATTCAAACGAAAATATTCGGTCATGACCAGTCTGGCGATGTTGTATTCAGTAACGTTGCAGACGAAGCATCAGAGTTGGCACTAGGATTTAAAGCTCAAATCCAAGGTGGCGGACATAGGTTCTACTGGTTGTTAAAAGGTAAGCCAGAATTGACTAATATCGAGCATTCAACTGATGAAGGAACGGTAGAAAGTCAAGATACACAGTTAACACTGAGGTTTACACCTTTGCGACACAATGGCAACTGGAAAGCACAATTAGACAGCAAAGAAGTTACATCAGCAAAATGGTTTGAAAATGTTGTTTACGATGAAGAAACTGCAACAGCCGTACAAGGAACTGAAACAACTGAATAATAGCACAGTAGAGAGTCATTAATTTGGCTCTCTTTTTTTAATGAAATTTTAACTATAAAGGAGAATGTTAAATGGAAAATTTCACAATCGAACTAAAAATAGATGGCAAGAAAAAGAGATTTACAACACCTGCATTTGTTAAGGGCGGACTGTTTAGACAAGCGGTAGAAATATCTCAAAGTATAGAAAATGAGGTATTTGATATAAACAAATTTGATGGATATATCCAATTTGTAACAGAAGTGTTTGGTGAAAAATTTACAGTAGATGAATTTGAAAATGGGATTGATGGACGTGAGTTACTGAAAACCATATATGCTACAACCTTCTTTGTTTTAGATCAGGTAAGCACAGCTACCAAGATGCTAGCAGGAGATACAGAAGCAAAGCAAGATGATGGAAAAAAATAAGTCTGGGTGAGTCTGTGAAAGACATGTATTCCTCTCTAATTGAGTTGGGCTACACTCAGAATCAAATTGATGAAATGGATATTATCTATCATATGAAATTGTTAGCACATAGAAAAGCAAACAGAAAAACAAAAGGAAAAGGTAAACAATCGAATCAATCACAAGTCACGATTGATCAAATACCCGGATTCTAACTTAGAAAGAGGGTGAGAATAAATGTCAAGAGATATGGGAATTAATCTCATAGCTAATACGAGTCAGTTTAAATCTGATATGAGCGCTGTTAATAGGTCTATGCGAACGGTTAAGACTGAAATGGAAGCAGCAAGAAATGAAACAGATGAATATGGAAATAAGATTCAGGATAATGAAACAAAGGTTCAGAGCTTAACAAAGCAAATGGACAATCATAGAGAAAGAGTCAGTCTACTCGAAAAAGCACATGCTGATTCTGCTGAACAAACTGGTGAAAATTCTAAGGAAACTCAAGAGTTGGAAGCTAGGCTAAACAAAGCAAACAGTGAGATGAATAAAACTGAGGGTCAGTTAAAACAAACTCAAGCTGAAATGGAAGAGTTAGAGTCTGCCACTGAAGATGCTGGAATGAGCTTTGAGGAATTTGATCAGAAATTCCGCGATGTCGGCGGAACAATGCGAAATGTTGGTGGAACAATTGCAGGGGTCTCTGGTGTTGCATTAGCAGGATTGGTCAAGCCTATGCGGGATGCAGCTGAGGTTGCTATAGACTTCGAATCTCAGATGAGCAGTGTAGAATCTATAAGTGGAGCAACAGGTAGTGAATTGGAAGCCTTAGAGGATCAAGCTAAGGAACTTGGCCAAACAACAAAATATTCAGCGAGTGAAAGCGCAGAAGGCATGGAGATGTTAGCCCGCGCAGGATTCGATACAAGCGAAATTATTTCCAGTATGCCAGGGCTGCTTGATCTAGCTGCATCATCTAATATGGATTTAGGTAGAGCTGCGGATATAACTTCCAATATCATCTCAGGATTTGGAATGGAAGCTGAAGAGGCAGGTCGAGTATCTGATGTACTAGCAGCAGGAGCAGCATCTGCAAATCTCGATGTGGAAGGTTTGGGAAACAGCATGGCTACTGTTGCCCCAATTGCTGAAGGTTTAGGTATAGGCTTTGAAGATTTAGCAGCAGCGACAGGTATCATGGCAGATTCGGGTATTTTTTTAATGCCCCTTATGCAAGCAATTGCATAACGACAATTGAGGAAAATCGGTGAAGGCTAAGGTTATTGGTTTATTAATCAACTCTAATCGGTAGGAGTGATTAATATAATAGAAGAAAAAGAGTGTAGTAAATGTAATGAGATTAAGAGTTTAACAGAGTTTTATAAAGACAAAAACAATAATGATGGTTGCGACTACTATTGTAAGAAATGTCAGAGGGAAAAGAAAAACAAGTATATCATTACTTGCAAAACGTGTGGGAATGAACATAAAACAGCTAATAAGAAAGTTAAGTATTGTAGTAATAAATGTAAACCTCAAAACGCATCACAAAAAATAAAAGTTGAATGTTTTATATGCAAAGATACCAAGGAGATTAAACCATCTCAGAAGCTGGGGAAAAAGCACCATTATTGCTCTGAGAAATGTAAGAATAAAGGATATAGTCTACTGTATGCTGGAGAAAACAGTAAAAGGTATAACCAAGTTTCGGTCAATTGTGATACTTGTAAAAAGGAATTTAAAAAAGTAAAATCGCAATCAGAAACGTATGAGATTAGTTACTGTTCCAATGAGTGTAAAGCAATAGGTCAATCTAAAAGGTTTGCAGGTGAAAATCATCCTAGATGGGATAGTTCTATTACCAATGAAGAAAGAATAACAACTAGAAAATACCCTGCATATCACCAATGGAGAAATGACACGTTCAGACGTGACAATTATACCTGTCAATGTTGCAACGATAGTAAGGGTGGAAACCTAGTTGCACACCACATTTTAAACTACTCCGAACATAAAACCCTCAGAACAGAGTTATCAAACTCTATCACCCTCTGTAAAACATGCCACAAATTATTCCATGATACATACGGATACACGAAAAATAACTTAGAACAATTAAATAAATTTATGGATAACACTCAAAAGAGTGTTATTTTTTATGCTTATTAATAAACCAATAACTAAGCTAATACCGAGAGGGCTTGTATCACAAGTCTTTGTAACGCATAGGGAATGAGCGATATGATAGCAAAAATTTCCCCAAGAGTCTTCAACAACCTACTAATTAGGTTGAAAATATATGCTGAGCTAAGGATGAATTGACATCCTATAATGCGAGGAAACTCCTAGAACTAGAGGATAAAAAGCCTTTAGGATAACAAAACTGATTGAAGGTCAAAAATCTGGACGTATGCTAAGACAAGGTTTACTAAGACTATCCGATCCAACAGGTGAAGCTGGCGATCTCATCGAAGAATTAGGTATTAACGTGTTTGATGCAGACGGCAACATGAAGGAAATGCATGATGTAGTAGGTGAGTTAGAAGGCGGATTAGATGGAATGTCTTCCCAAGCAGAAACTGCTGCATTATCTACTATATTCGGTTCAGAGTCTACAGCGGGTTGGTCAGCTTTATTAGCTGAAGGATCAGATGAACTTGAAGATTACACAGGAGAGCTTGAAAACTCTGAAGGCGCTGCATCTGACATGGCTGATACAATGCAAGATAATGCACAGGGTTCTATTGAAGAGTTTCAATCAGCAGTCGAAGGCTTAAAAATAGAATTTGGTGAGGAGTTATTACCAGTTTTTGGTAATGCAGTCGATGGATTAACTGATTTGGTCAGAGGGTTCACGGAAATGGATGACGCAACTACTACAACAATAGCACAGACAGCTTTAATGGCTGCAGGTGTGTTAGGTGTTGTTACAGCAGTAGCATCATTAACAGCAGGTATTGGAGCTTTGATGGCATTTGCAGGGCCGGTTGGATTGGCGATAGTAGGGTTGACCGCTGGACTTGGCGCAATAGGAACAGGCATATATGCAGCCACCACTTACACGGAAGAAAATAAGAAAGCTAACTTAGATAATGTTGAAGCTCTAAATGATCAAGCAGTCGCATTAGAAAACAGTGCTGACACATTTGATAGATTATCAGAAAAAGCAAATATAAGTAACAGTGAACTCGGTGAACTCTACGATATTAACCAACAAATCGCTGATGCCACACATAGCGAAGAAGTAGATAAGTTGCAATCACAGTATGACAACTTAGCAGAAAAATCTGGCTTATCGCATGAAGAGTTAGACACTCTATTTGAAGCTAACGAAGACCTCATTGAACAATCTCCGAATATTGAATCCTCTATATCAGATCAAGGTAATGCGTTTGTAGACAACACAGATGCAGTAAGAGAGTATATTGATTCTCTGCATGAAGCTACTATGGTTGAAATGGAAACTGAAAGAAATAAGGCATTAGAACAAGAAACAGAACTAAGAAAAGAGATTAAAGCAGAACAAGAAGAGATTAACTATTTAATCGATCAGCAAGGTATATATACCAATGCCATTGATATGTCTGAATCAGAAATAAGAGACAGAAAGGCAGAAATTAAAGAGCTTCAGAAAGATACAATAGCTGGTAGTGAAGAAGAAAAACGTTTACAGGACGAATATACAGCATTGTTAGATGTTGAAAACGGTCATTATCTTGAAGGTGTTGAACGCTTACAAGAACAAGTCAAAGAAAAAAGAGAATCTGTTGACGCTTCTGAAGAAGAGTTGGCTAAGATTGAAGCATTGGATGAAGGTTTAGCAGATATACTGCTTAAACGTGAAGGTATTAGTGAAACTGGTCAAGAAGGTATTATCACACTAGAAGAAACAATAGCTAAAAATAAAGAAAAACTATCTGACTTAGATGAAGAGCTAGAAAAAAATGGTGAACTTTCTGATGATCAACAGGAGAAGTATGACAGTTTAGTTGAGCAAAATGGAGAGTTAGCAGAAGCACAAAACTATATAACTGATGAATTAGAATTATATGGTACTGTCAATTCTTTAGTGGAATCTCAGCGTGATAGTTTAAGCGAAGGAACACAGGAAAAATTAGAAAGTTTAGAAGCTACCCACGATATTGAAGTTGCTGAAGGTAATATCCTTGAACAAATTCAGAATAAAAATGGAAAGCTTATTGAGGAAAGAGAACAACTTGTTGAGAACAGAAAAGAACAAGGTGCTAATAAAGATGAAATAGATGAGCAGATTGAAGCTATTGATAGGAAGATAGACAAAGGCGAAGGCGTTGCCCTTCAGATGCTTAAAGAGTTGGATATACTCGAACTAGTCAGAGATGGTATTCAGCTTAACGGTGATCAATTAGTCGAACATCTTGAGCAATTAGGTTACACGACTGAAGAAGCTTATCAACTAGCTTCAGACTTGTCTGGTGAAACTGTTGAAGCACTTAAAGAAGGAACAGAAGAATCTGGACAAGCTGGTAAGGATAAAGGTGATGCCCACAAAGATGGCATTGACTCAACACTAGATGATAACGTAAACTCAGCACGAAATATAATTGGTTCTACTGACAGCGAGCTAGGCAAGGGAAATCCCGAATCTAAACAACATGGTAAAAACAAAGGTGATAACCACAGCTCAGGCATAATCGGTACTAGAATGAATAACATTAACAGCGCATGGGAGATCATTAACTCATCTGTTGATACCTTAGGTGAAGGAACAGCACAGTCTCAAAAAGCTGGTGAGAACAAAGGTAGCAGTCATGATACAGGGCTAGCGAGCACTATTGGATTAAACTTAAGAACTGGTAGGAATCTATCCTCTGACGTAACTGGTGCACTTGGAAGCACCACTGATGGCGGTGGTGGAAGTAGTGCAGGTTCAATGTTTAATACAGGTTTAGGAAACTGGTCAAGTCGAATAAGAGGTACAGGTAGCTCAGTTGCAAGCAATGGTCGAAGTGGATTAAATTCTGTTAGTACAACTGGCGCAGGAACTAACTTTGCTTCAGGATTCCAACGAGGGATGAATAATAGAAGTGACTCTATCTGGAGCACAGCTTGGAGCATGGGTCAAAATGCATTAAGCGCATTAAGCTCATCTATACGTACTGCCTCACCTTCAAGGGAAACTGCAATAACAGGTGGATTCTTTACAGATGGCTTTGCGATTGGTATAGAAGATCAAGAAGAAGAAGCCAAGAAATCAGCCACATCGATGGCTCAGAATACACATAAAGCTATGACAGATGAAATAGATGGTTTGGCACGTACTTTTAATGGCGCTGCTTATGAGATACAGGCTAACAAAGATGTCTTACAGGTTGAACATCAAATAAACAATAGTGGCATGGAATCAAGGATGGAACAATTAAGTGATTCATTAGATCAACTTACTGAGTTATTTGCAAACGTACTGGGACAACAACAGCAGCAAATCGAATCGAGTAACCGCCCTATCAATATTACTATGGATAAGGAAAAAGTTGGTCGAGGTGTTTACGACACAGTGGATAAAACTCAAATGGATAAAACTGATATACAAATGATATTAAACGGTTTCAGACCTAGTTCGGATTAAATTCTGTGTTAGGTCTTTTTAAAACAATAAGAAAGGATTGATTAAATGGCAGCAGAAAATGAGAAGTTAGTAACTGCTAAGAATAGCGAAGGAATGCCTGTTCCTGCACCTCAACATTACAATAGTAAAGCAGACAGATACGAACATGCAACAGGGGAAGATGGAGCAAGTCATGTCAATGTTAGCAATTTACCTACCAACCAAGACGTAACTATTACAAATCAAAAGGATACGCAAACGGTAGATGGATCAGTTGAAGTCGATAATTTTCCAGAAAATCAACCTGTGAGCGATGCAGAAGTATTAAATAAGCTAAATGAGTTGGATGCAATCAAAGAAACACAAGGGCAGATAATCGATGTTTTACAAAACACAAATGAAAGTTTATTAGCAACAAATGAAAAGCTAAGTAGTGTTATTGAGGATGGTAGGTTACAAAGTGATACTCAACTAACTGGGAGTAATGTTGAAAACGTAGTGTTTATAGAAGTGTTTGAAAGACATACAGAAATAGGTGCGGGATCAAGGGTGAGAACTATGGTTGATCCTGACGGCTTTAGCTTTAATCAATTTTCTGAAGCGATTTTTGTTACGAACTTTGAAACAAGTCCAGAAGAATGGAAAGTTGGAATAGCTCAAAAACAATTTAATTCTTCGTCTAGTAGAGATATTAAAGTCTTATTAGATGAAGGAGATATTACATCCATAAGGGCGGAATTTGATGCCTTCAGAATTATCGTTGAGCCTTATTTTTTAAGTGTAGAAATCTATAATGAAGGTGAAAGTGATGCCGTTTTAGGTGTATCGGGATTATATTTAATTAGATAGGGAGTGAAATTAAATGGATAAAGGAAAGTTTAAAGATTTAATCATAAAAACCTCAGAAGAGCATTCCATTATACTGAAAAAAATTCCACTGACAACATCAAACATAGAAGTGGTTGAAACACAGGTAGAAAAAGAAGGAACAACAACTTTTTGGAAAGAAATTATAGGTAAATGGAATCAAGAAGGACGTATTTAATACTCAACTAACGCACGTCGTATGATGAACAATTCTAGAGTCACTTTTTAGTGGCTCTTTTTTATTTATATATTTATGAAAGGAAGTGATCAATTTGAACCAAGTTGATGTAAAAGAGAAATATAACAAAGTAGATATTAAATTGATCCGCATTCATTCTGATTATTATTTTCTTAGGAATAATCAAATTATCACTGATAATAAGAAGGTGGAGCAATGACGGTTCACATTAAACAGTACGATAGTAGGTATGCTATTGAAGCTACTTTATCTAACGAAAGTGGCGCAGTAGATTTAACCAATACCACCATAAAATTTTCCATGCATAGCTACAGTGGAAGCAAAGTAATAAACCGTGTAGCAGAAATTAAGGATGCAAATAATGAGGTTGTATGGGCTATATTACAAGGCACTGATACAGCAGAAGCGGGTATGTTCAAAGGAGAGTTTACAGCTACTTTTGCTGACGGTAGAAAAGCCACTTTTCCAAGCAAGGACTATGTAAGAATTAATATTCAAAAGGGTCTTGGAGGTGAATAGATGGATTTAACTATAATCAAAAATGGTTATGAAGTTGATTTATCAGAATTAGGGTTAGATTGTTTATCCTTTCAAGTTGATTCCTTATCTTCAGAGCACAACAACGAAAATATAGAGGGGAAAGATGGACAAGTAGACAATGGCACTACTTACAGTAGCAGAATGATACACACTCGGTTCCTTTTTAAGGTTGATTCTCATGTTGATTTCCATGATAAGAAAGATGAAGTTTACAAGCTATTTGAATCAAAGGTTGAGCTAATCTTGATCGATGAAAGACAACCCTATAAACGTTGGAAAGTAAAAGTTAATTCAGATTTTATCATCGATAATGAGGAATCGCCTTCATGGAAGGAATTTGAGGTTGATTTCATATCGTTTTCCCCTTACGCAGAGTCTAGAGAGACAATGACAACCACACGTAATACACGAGTTACAGAATATTATTTCCTTAAAAACACACAAGTCAATCAGAACCAACAAGTAGATGAAACAGGTTCATTCTATGTTTTTAACACAGGTACAATCTCTATTGATCCAAGACAGTATAATTTACTGATCAAATTTACAGGTGCGTCCGACAGGCTTAGGATTCTTAATCGAATGAATGATACACAGTGGCAATACTATGGCACTACAACAACATCTGATGTACTTACATTTAGAAATACTTATGTAGACAAGAATGATGAATCCGTCTTTCGAGACACAAATTATGGCTTCATTGAATTAGAAGTGGGCAGTAATGAACTACAAATTTATGGGGCAACAGGAGACTGGGAAATTTACTTTGAGTATCGCCCATTGTATATATAAAAATTTTGCAAGAAAGGAGGTAACCAATGTTAATAATAAGTGACATACATGGCAACACAGAGCCACTAGTTGATTGCGAGCCACCAAAAAGAACAAGAGGAGTTAACAGAGATCACATATTAGAGGTTGCTATCCAATCAACTGATCGCAACGAAAGAGCCTTTAATCTCATAAAAAATGAATCTACTGTTACATGTGATGGAAGAGATTATATTATTAAACAATCACAAAGATCGATGGTTGGTGACAAAGTAGGAATTATTCTAACTGCTGTACATAAGTTTTTCGCAACAACGCTGGATAATTACCAGTATGATGTAATTGCAGGTGAAAGAGTATTATCATTGCATCAAGCATTAGAACATGCTTTAGCTGGTACAGATTACACTTTTACCATAACAGATAATTTTGATGGCTATTCATTTGAGGATTTTGGCGACGATAACTCTTTGTCATTGTTCAATAACGCTCAAGATAACTTTGGTTTTGAATATTTAATTGAAAATAAATTGATTACAGTTTATCAACAAATCGGGATAGAAACAGATGAACAAGTAAGATGGAAACATAATATTAAAACTATATCGGCAGATGAAGATACAAATGATTTTGCAACTTATATACGTGGTACTGGAAAACCTGCAGAAGATGAAGATGGAAGAGAAGTAGAAGGCGAGTATGTAGTTGAAGCTGAATACACGTCACCTAATGCTGAAATATTTGGTGTTCGACATGCACCACCGGTTGCGGATAATCGTTTTGTTGATGAGGATGCATTGATTAATTACATAAAATCACATCTAAATGATTATCCTCAAACTGAATATCAAATTGAGTATGAAGAATTAAGTAGCAATGGATTGAATGAAGTGTTAAACGTAGGTGATAGATTATTTCTTATTCACGAGCCACTAGATCTAGCATTCTTTACACGTATCATTGAAATTATTGATTATCCTCTAAACCCTCAACTTAAGCCTACATATACACTATCCTCTAAAAAGGAAACAACAGCAAACAGAGCAGTTACTGATAGAAAGAGTAATAAAGAAATCAAACAAGAGCTAAACAAGGTGACAGGCAGACAAACTGAGCTTAACCACAATCTTGAGGAGACGGCACAAGCTGTATCAGAAGTAGAAAATGCTATGGTGTTTGTCAATGAGGAAATGGAACGATTAGAAAATGAAGTTAGACAAGAGATAGAACAAGCTGTGGACGATACAAAGATCCTCAAACAAGTTAATCCCCCTCATCCCATACCAGCCTCCAATTTATGGTGGGATACTTCTGTCAATCCTCCAAGGCTTATGAGATGGGATGAATCTGATGGGCAATGGGATCCACTAGCACCTACAGAATCAGAAATAGATCAGCTTATAGAAGTCATGAGAGATGAGGCAATACAACAAGGAGAAACTTACACAAACGAAGAAATAGAAGCTACTGAATCAGCTATACTGGATGAATTGAACGAACAGACAGACGGAATCAATACCATAATCAGTGAATTAGATGTATCCGTTGATGGTATATTAGGACGTGTATCAAGTACAGAATCGGAAATCGATACTTTAAGTGGTGAAATAACTTCTACTCAAAGCAATCTATCCGAATTAAGTGTAGATGTCAATGGGATTAGCGGAAGCGTAAGCAGTATTACAGATGACTTAAGCGGTACACAAAGACAATTATCTGAATTGAGTGTAGATGTTGAAGGTATCACCAGTACTGTTAGTGACATAAAAATTGATGCTGATGAAGTAGAAAGTCGCATGTCATCAGCAGAATCATCCATAGAGCAAAATGCAACTAGCATTGAGGCAAAAGTAGATGTAGACGGTGTAGTAAACTCTATCAACCTATCCAATGAAGGCTTAACAATTGATGCTAATATGGTTGATATTCATGGATTAGTGTCATTCATCAACTCTGACGGAACAGCAGGAACAGCTATTGATGGAAGCACATTGGTTACTGGGAGTGTCACAGCAAACGAATTAAATGTTGACGAAATATTTGCCAACTCTGCTGTCGTAAGTGAAATCCGTTCAGGAATTATTCAAACTACAGACTTAGATGCTTCCAATATTACAACTGGTACATTGAACGCTGGAGACGTATCTATAATAAATCTTTCTGCTTCCAATATTACAGCTGGTACATTAGATGCTTCTCAAGTTAACGTGGAAAACCTAAATGCATCTTCCATTAAAACTGGTATTTTATCTGGTTTGGTGATTGATGGTGGAGCAATAACACAGAGTTCTGATGGAGCTGAACTTCAGATAGTGAATGGTGTTGTTAGCTCGTATTGGAATAATCAGTTATCCATGTCGTTTGGTCAGTACAGTTTAGAATTCTACAACAAGTCAGATGATCCATTAGGTAGAATTATACCTATATCCGAAGTGGGGTCGAATAAAAGAGGACTAGGGTTTATTATTGATAATGATATACTAAACATTGGTTTTGAACACAATAATCTTTATCGAGGTATCCTTAGAGCGGATATGGATGACAGTGTAACCACTATAACAGGCCCTTATAATAACCAAAATGATGGGGCAACACTACGACTGCTTGCTAACCGAAGGGCTGTTTCTGAAGGTAGATTCACATCGCATGACCAACCTGCTATCATACTTGATCAATCTGATACTACTAACGATGTGGACATATGGTTCGGTGGATTTAACAGAAGATCAAACGCAAGCACATACTTCCGCCACCGCTCGTCTGATAGCACGTATTCCACTTCTATGAGAGTATCAGGAAATTATGTACGTGTTTATGATGAGTTAAGAGTTGGAGGTGCGAACAATCCATCTGGCATTCTTCCGTATAGTAACAGCGTTCACTGGAGGTACAACACCAACAATTATATTCGGCAACAAAGCGATGGTAGAGTCAGTTTTTATATGGGAAATAATCAACGGCAAACGTTTAGTCCTGAAGGCGGAGCTGAGTTTCCCGGAAACGTGGCGGTTGAAGGAGATATTAGGTATAGAGGTCATAGGACAACTTCTAACTCGGTCAACACGCATATTTTTAGCAATACAGGCAGAATTGCAAGGTCGACATCCGCAAGAAAGTATAAGTCTGATATACAATTAGCAAGTGATGTTGATTATGAAAAAATATTAGATTTGAACGTAAAAAGTTGGTATGACAAGGAAGAAGTAAACGGAAATGTCGAAGAACAAGAAGAGGCAACGAGATTTTATGGTCTGATTGCAGATGAATTTGAAGAAGTGGGATTAGGAGAATTTGGTGTTTATGTTAATGGAGAAATTGAGAACTACAGCGATAGAGCATGGACACTGTTAATCCCTATAGCTAAGGATCACGACAATGACATAAATGACTTAAAAGTAGAAAATCAGATGCTAAAAGAACGTGTTAGACGATTGGAAAGTAAATTGGCTTAGGAGGAATAAAGTGGAAGTAAAAATTAAAAATGTATTATTAGAGAAGTCCATTGGGCTTCTCTTTAATTTGTCGTTAAAAGGTAAGCAGAGTAGGCATAGAACTAAGTTTATCAAACGATTAGAAGAAAGGTTGCAAGAGGTAGCTGAGGAAGATAAACAACTACTTCAGCAACATTGTCGTTTAGATGAGCAAGGAAATCCTAAGATAATCAATGGTGAACGTTATGATGTAAAGGATATTGAAGCATTTAGCAAGGACAAACAAGAGTTGTACAACGAAGAGTTAGTTATCGATGATGGTGACAGTCAAGCAATATTAAATACAGTCAGAACCATCCTAGATGAATGTAATGTTGAATTTAAAGATCAACAAGCTACACTGTACGATTATCTATGTGATCAGTTTAAAGTAGATGAAACTATAGAAGAAAACAATAAAAATGAAAAGGATGTTGGATAAAATGAGAATAGAAATAAATTCAGTAAATGTAAGCTACAACGATAAAAATATCGAGAGTGTAAGAGTTAACTTTAATGGAAGAAATGATGACAGAAGTATTAATGTGAATGGTAATTTGCGATTATCTGAAGATGAATATAAAGGTAATGAATCATTGGATATACTGGAAGAAATGGTTAGGGATTACGTTGTAACTGAGCTAACTGAAGATAATGGAGATAACACTGCTGAATAAGTAGTGTTATTTTTTATGTCTGAAATACAGGGGGTTGAGTATGAGTGAAGAAAATCAGTGGTATACGAATAAAGAATTATTTGAACAGTTAAATGGCATGAGAGGTGAATTTAATAACCTTAGAGTAGAAATGAAAGAAACCAGATCACTGATGAAGCAGTATAACGGTTTACGTGAAGAAATAGGCATCGTCAAGGAAAAAGTTGAACATATGGAAGCTGAGAAAAAAGGTAGAAGCTCAGTAGGTTCAGGTATTAGAAACTGGGGCGGTTGGATAATTTCATTTATTACATTGATTATCCTATTAGCCAAATTTTATGGAGGTGCTTAAATGAAAAAAGATAACACAATAGTAAGGCTAATTGTAATGTTGTTAGTAGGTGCTAACAGTATTGGCACGATGTATGGGTATAGCTTAATCCCATTTACAGATGAAGAGATTAGTATGGGTATCTCTGCAGTCGCATTGGTTGTTAGTGAAGTATGGAATCACTTTAAGAATAATAACTACTCAAAAGAAGCTAAGGAAACTCAGCAAGTGTTGGATAGGAAGAAGAAACAAAAATAAATACATAACTTTGAGGGGTGTCATATTTGACACTCCTTTTTTTATGGGGAAAATAAGGAGACGATTATTAATGGTTAAAACTCAAGATGTAAGATCACAGATGCCCGGTGGAAATAGTAAACGTAACATCTCACAGATTAAAAACATTGCAAGACATCATAGCGCAACTACAGAAGGCACAGCACAATCATTTGCCAACTATCATGTTAATCATCATGGTTGGAACACATCAGGCTATCATGAGGTTATATTACGTGATGGCACAGTGCAAATAGCTTACGATGATAACGTTGTAACGAATGGTGTAGGAGGTCATAATACACCAACTTATCACATTTGTGTGGTTGGTAGTGGCTCATTTACAGACAAACAAGAAGAAGCGTTCGAGGAACGTGCTAAAGAGGCTATGAGTCGATTTGGTTTAGATGTTGGCGATGTATTAGGTCACAATGAATTCTCTAATACAAATGGATATAGTCATAGTTCTAATAGTTGCCCTGGTATTGATATGGACAAAGTTCGTGGATGGTTAGGTGGTAGTAGTACGAGCAATTCTAAACCTTCCACAAGCTCATCTGCAAGTGGTAGAGTAGAATCTAAAGTAAATGGATTACGTTTCTACAGTAAGCCGTCATGGTCAGATAGTGATGTTGCAGGACGAGTAGATGAAGGAATAGGCTTCCCTAACATTGTGAGAAAGATTAAAGTTGGAAATGGTTATCAATATGAGGTGAAGAATTCAAAGGGTGCTACATATTATATTACCGCTGCTAGCAAGTATGTAACAACAACAAGTGGATCTACATCATCCACATCAAGCTCAGGGGGAACGAAATTAAGTTTACCTACAGGTGTCTACAGCATGAGTAGAAACAGTAGTGAACAATTAGCCGATGTCAAACTGATACAAGCAGCCTTAAACGCAGCTAACTTTAATTGTGGTGAAGAGGATGGCTATTTCGGAGCGAAGACAGATGATGCATTGAGAAGATTTCAATCGGTGTATCTACCGTATGAAATTGATGGTGTGTATGGGCAAAACAGTAGACGTGAATTAGATAAAGTTGTAAATGGATAAATAATATTATAGATGCTACTCATTAAATTGGGTAGCATCTTTTTTTCCTTTTTTAAGTGTAATACACAGTAGAATAACACAGGAATCATTTAGAGGGATGTAGGAGAGTAACAGTATAGTTTGAATGTAATATGTCTAGTTGTAATACTATTGTTGTTCTATGACTCTGTGTGTGATTCGGTTTTTGTTAGGCTTTCCGTCAAATTAGACGTATAGGTTTCCCAATCTTAGGAGAAAGTAATAAGCATAAAATTTAAAGATATATATACACTATATAATAGGAAGAAACTCGACAGAAGGATTAATCGTTTTTCTGATTAAACTGGACAAACCTATCAATCTGTGTTAAATTTTACTTAGCAGAAAAAGTGATCGGATAAGTTGGTTGAAACCTTGATGTATCAGCGTTTTGATGCAAATGGGACAAAAACCATCACAGAAAAAAATTAATCAGATGATGCGTTCAATGGAAAACCAAAATCAATCTGATAAAGGAAAAAAATAACGCAATTATTCACTATTAAATTGATATTGTAAAATAT
Organism: Virgibacillus natechei; assembly: GCF_026013645.1. Taxonomy (NCBI): domain Bacteria; kingdom Bacillati; phylum Bacillota; class Bacilli; order Caryophanales; family Bacillaceae; genus Virgibacillus; species Virgibacillus natechei. The sequence continues at coordinate 1,862,158 of NZ_CP110224.1, forward strand.
TGCACACGATTACCCCTTTCTATTCTGATAGTAAGGGGTATTGTGTTCAGTTTATCGCAATTTATCGGGCAAATCGACTAAATACGGAAGGTCCTGGGACTGCGCGTAAATGCTCGCCCCACCGAAAACATTTGGGACTACGCGTAAATTGCCGCGACAAAATATTTGTTCGTCGAAAAACCCCCACGGAATGAAGTTTTGCTTTATCACTTTTACAGCTAATTTCCTCTTTCTTAAAAGAGTCAGCTAATTGTCAAATTCGTTTGCTTTTGTTGACACTTTTTCTAGTATGATAGAAGTAGTGAATAGTTTGGAGGGATTTCAATGTCCGAAGAAATTAATATCTTTATTGCTTTTGGAGCTGGTTTTTTATCATTTATTTCACCATGTGTGCTACCACTTTTCCCAGCTTTTTTATCTTATATCACAGGCATGAGCGTAAGTGAATTAAAAGACGATAATACAAAAATAAATAAAAAAGCTTTATTACATACGATTCTTTTCTTACTTGGGTTTTCAAGTGTTTTTGTTATGCTTGGTTTTACGACATCATTTATTTCCGAATTTTTATTAACATATCAGGATATAATCCGACAAGTCGGTGCCATTTTAATTATTTTCTTTGGGCTTGTCATTGTAGGGATTTTCAATTTTAATTTTCTAATGAAAGATAGAAAAATAAATTTTAAAAATCGACCGTCAGGATTTATAGGTTCCTTTTTTATTGGTTTGGCATTCTCCTTGGGGTGGACTCCTTGTATGGGGCCTATTCTCGCAATTGTTCTTTCACTAGCTGCAACAAACCCTGACATTGGTATGATTATGATGATTAGTTATGTACTAGGATTTTCAATACCTTTCTTAGTGTTATCCTTCTTTGTCGGTAAGTTAAAATGGATTAGAAAACATAATGCACTTATCGTTAAAATTGGTGGCTATATAATGATCTTTGTTGGGATTGCATTATTCTTTGACTGGATGACTAAATTGACTGCATTTTTAGCGGGATGGTTTGGATTTTATGGATTTTAATTTTTCTAATAGTATTCGTGGTATAATATGCTATAATGGAAGAATATTTTAATACTAGGACTTTTGTAATGTTGCAACAGTTATTAATAATTGAAATGACACTAAATAAAGTGGTGGTTTTTCCCAATACCGAAGTCATTATTAAAAGGGGGAGAGTTGAATGGCAAAAATTCTTGTAGTTGATGATACGAAGTTTATGAGGGTGACACTGTCAAATTTGTTAACTAAAAATCATCATGAAATTATTGGTAACGCAAAAGATGGAGAAGATGCTATTAGCCAATATAAAAATTTAAAGCCTGATTTAGTAATGATGGATATCACGATGCCTGTAATGAATGGAATTGAAGCCATTAAAGAGATAATGAAAATAGATGGTCGTGCCAATGTCATTGTATGTTCCGCCATGGGACAGCAAAAGGTAGTCGTAGAAGCCATTGAATCAGGTGCGAGGGATTTTATTGTGAAGCCGTTTGACGAAAATCGTGTATTGGATACAGTGAGCCGTGTTTTGAATGAATACATCGAAAATCCAATAGACAGTTAGCTTGGTGATCTAATATGTTTTGGTTAATTGTAAGTACCGTAGTTGCAGCTTTCATGGCTAGTGTTATGATAGTGGTTCGATTAAAAGTAGCAAAAAAACCAACTTCCATTAAAAAAATTATTCTACCACCATTATTTATGAGTACAGGTGCATTAATGTTTATTTTTCCTGAATTCCAAATTAAATGGATACAGGTTTTTGAAGCTTTAGCGGTGGGGATGATTTGTTCAGTTTTTTTAATAAAAACATCTAAATTCGAAATACAAGAGCAGGATATTTACTTAATCCCATCCAAAGCCTTTGCTTTCATATTGATAGGGCTCTTACTTTTTCGAATCATTTTTAAATTGGCAATTGGTAGTAGTATCTCGTTAGGAGAAACGAGTGGAATGTTCTTTATGCTTGCATTTGGCATGATCGTGACCTGGCGTATCTCTATGTTGTATAAGTTTGTGCAGCTTGAAAAGAAAATCAATTACTAATGTACATAGTTAATGCGCCTGCCCGGTTGAGGGGAGGCGCATTATTAATATGAATTTATTTCTTATTGTATCGTTTTTGCCAACTTTCGGAGTAGTCTGCCTGTGATTGATTGAAAAAGGCTTCATAGGGAGTTACATCAATGTCTTTCTGTTTTAATTTTTTTCTAAGAAATTTATGATCGCGTTTTGGAGTGGCTATGATATAGCCTTCTATAAGGATATCTTGTGTGATTAGCTTGCGTTGCTTTTTTAGTGCTACTTCACCTATTTTGCTTGCTATTTTATGCCTTGCTACGTCTCTGAATAACTCTGGAACGGGAGAGACCAATTCCTCCAAGAGGATTTTTTCATTTTCTTCCCACATATATCTTGTTTGTTCCATATAATATTCTTCCCAATCCATGTTGGAATTACCATCTTCTTTCGGTAATTTTTTCAGGAATTTACGGAACATAAAAAATCCACCAATTCCCATTAAACCAATCATTATAAATCCCCATAATATTATTAAATAATCAACCATTATTGACAAATTCCTCCTTTCCTCTATGTCTATTAAAATACCTTTCATATGTGAGCCAAACGTTTTAGAATGCAGGAAAAGTGATTTTCTTTCCAAGGAATGGAAAAGAAAGCTAACCTCTTTTTTAAGTCCGTAGTTTAACATAATTTTTTAAATGTTTTATTTTTCATCATCTTTATAGTAAGATACTAATAATTGGGCGTTATTGTATTAGAAAAACAACTAATCGTTATTATAATAGTAATGTCTTAAAGAGACAAGCGTCATATTACTGTATAATTTATCATATAATCGAAAATAAAGAAAAACATTTGTTGAAATTTGCTATGAAAAATGACAAAGCTTTAAAAAGGAGGATAAATGTGGGATTTGAAAATCTGAATCCGGATAATAACGAAAACAACCAAAATTCTAATACGTTGAACACGATTCAATATGATGATACTTTTTCTGGTTTATCATCATTGCCCTCCTATATGCTCACATGGATTGAAGAAAATAAAAATGATGTCATCACCGTATGGGATCAGTATGGAAGAATGCTTTATATTTCAAAGTCAATTGAAAGAATTTTAGGATACAAAACATCTGACCTTCATAATTTGGTCTGGTCCGAAAAGATTTCACCAGAAGATGTCAGGTACATAGAAAAAAACTTTGATCGTGATATAAATACTGGGCAGGTTTTTAACGTTAAGATTCAAAACAAACAGGGGAAATATATTTGGTCGGAGTGTGTAATTGCAAAATTACAAAGTGAAGATAAGAATGACGTTCATTATATTGCTACTATTAATGATATTACAGATAAAAAAGAAGCAGAAGAGATGATGCTACGCTCTGAAAAAATGTCAGTAGCTGGTCAACTTGCAGCAGGAGTAGCACATGAAATTCGAAATCCACTTACTTCAATAAAAGGATTCTTACAATTATTGCAAGCAGGGGGTAAAGGTAAAGAGGAGTACTATAGTATCATGTTGGATGAAATTGAAAAGATGGAAGCTATTACTTCTGAATTGTTATTTATATCAAAACCAATAACAGAAACGATGAATAAGGAATCTATTGAAGAGATGATGGATGATGTTTTAACTCTAATGAACTCACAAGCAAACTTAAAAAACATTAAACTCGAAGCTAATTTTACATATAAAGGTTTTGTCCATTGTAACCGATCCCAAATAAAACAAGTCTTAATTAACTTAGTTAAAAATGCTATTGAAGCAATGGATGATCCTGGTACCATAACACTGGTATCTAATGCATCTGAAAAGCAAGTTGAATTAAGTATTATTGATGAGGGGCCTGGTATCCCCGAGGAAATTATACATAAATTGGGTGAGCCTTTCTTTACGACAAAAAATAGTGGTACAGGGCTAGGAATTATGATAACCAAACAAATACTTGAGCGTCATGATGGAACATTAGAAATTGAACAAAACATCGATAAAGGAACTACATTTCGTATACTAATGCCGTTATAGAAACAAACATAATTTATTTTTGCAAAATATGAATATTAGTATAAGGAATACTTATCACTTGAAATAAGTTATTTATATAGGATTCGTACATTTATTTAATTGTTTTATCCAGCAAATTCATATAAGATAGATAGTGTAGTAGTGTTTTTTCATAGGTTTATATTCTGAAATTATGAAAACAAGTTAAACATTTTGTCCACTTCATATTAGTTTCATAGATTCTTCAATATTGATAAATTAGGACAAAATATGACGGAGAGGGGATTAGGTATATGGGTAAGAGTAATGAATTTAATGCTAAAAAACAATTTGAGTTAAATGGAAAAACGTATAATTATTATGAGTTAAAAGCTTTAGAAGAAGCTGGTATGGGCAAAGTATCACGCTTACCATTTTCTGTTCGCGTTCTTTTAGAATCACTGGTGCGTCAGCATGATGGCCATCAAATAAAGGATGAGCATGTACAAGGACTTTCAAAGTGGGGTACAAAAGAAGGGAAAGGATCAGATGTTCCATTCAAACCTTCACGAGTGATTTTGCAAGATTTCACAGGTGTCCCTGCAGTAGTTGATCTGGCATCATTACGTAAAGCGATGGTTGATATGGGAGGAGAACCTGATAAAATCAATCCTGAAGTTCCAGTGGACTTAGTAATTGACCATTCTGTACAAGTGGATCAATATGGTACACCAAATGCACTTCAAGCTAATATGGATCTGGAATTTGAAAGAAATGCTGAGCGCTATGAATTTTTAAATTGGGCACAAAAAGCATTTGATAATTATCGTGCTGTTCCACCTGCAACTGGTATCGTTCACCAGGTTAACCTGGAATATATTGCAAACGTTGTTCATGGTCTAGAAAACGAAGATGGTGAATATGATGCATTTCCTGATACACTTATGGGAACCGACTCTCACACCACAATGATTAACGGATTGGGTGTACTCGGATGGGGTGTTGGTGGTATTGAAGCTGAAGCTGGAATGCTAGGTCAACCATCTTTCTTCCCTGCACCGGAAGTAATTGGTGTTAAATTTGTAGGAAGTTTCCCAAATGGAACTACGGCAACCGATTTAGCTTTAAAAGTAACAAAAGTGTTACGTGATAAGAATGTTGTAGGTAAGTTTGTTGAATACTTTGGACCAGGACTACAAGACATGCCACTAGCTGACCGTGCAACTATTTCAAATATGGCTCCTGAATATGGAGCAACTTGCGGATTTTTCCCTGTAGACCAAGAATCGCTGAATTATATGCGCTTAACTGGCCGTAGCGAAGAACAAATTGATTTAGTTGAAAAATACTCTAAAATAAATGATCTTTGGTATTCACCGGATCAAGCTGATCCTGAATATACGGAGGTAGTTGAAATAGACCTATCTGAATTAGAGCCGAATCTATCTGGGCCAAAACGTCCACAGGATTTAATCTCTTTATCAAACATGAAAGAGGAATTTAATAAAGCTATTACAGCTCCAGAAGGAAATCAAGGTTTTGGGTTAGATAAATCTGATTTTCAAAAGGAAGTAACAGTTGAGCACGCAAATGGTAATAAATCATCGTTAAAGACGGGGTCACTCGCAATTGCAGCCATTACTTCTTGCACCAATACATCGAATCCATATGTTATGTTAGGCGCTGGGCTTCTAGCTAAAAATGCTGTTGAAAAAGGATTAGATGTGCCTGACTATGTGAAAACATCGTTAGCTCCGGGTTCTAAAGTTGTTACACGTTATCTTGAGGATTCTGGATTAATGACATATTTAGATCAATTAGGATTCAATCTGGTTGGATATGGTTGTACGACGTGTATCGGTAACTCAGGTCCATTACTACCTGAAATTGAAAAGGGAATAGAAGAAAACGAATTAATCGCTTCATCTGTTCTGTCTGGAAACCGTAACTTTGAAGGGCGTATCCACCCAATGGTGAAAGCAAATTATTTAGCGTCACCACCATTAGTTGTTGCCTATGCTTTGGCTGGTACCGTTGATTTAGATTTAACAAAAGAAGCATTAGGAACAGATAAAGACGGAAATGAAGTTTACATGAATGATATCTGGCCAACAATGAAAGAAATAAAAGAGCAGGTAAATAGCGTGGTAAAACCAGAAATTTTCCGAAAAGAATATGAAAATGTATTCGAATCTAATGAGAAATGGAATGAAATTGATACAACAGATGAACCATTGTTTGAATGGGATAGCGAATCAACATATATTCAAAATCCGCCATTTTTCGAGGAATTAACAAAAGAACCAGGTACGGTTAATGCTTTAAATAACTTACGTGCAATTGGTAAATTTGGTGATTCTGTAACAACGGACCATATTTCTCCAGCAGGTGCAATTGCAAAAGATATGCCAGCAGGTCAACATTTGCAGGAAAAAGGGATTTCTCCACGAAACTTTAATTCTTACGGTTCACGTCGTGGTAACCATGAGATTATGATGCGTGGAACATTTGCTAATATACGTATCCGTAATTCATTGGCACCAGGCACAGAGGGTGGTTATACAACATATTGGCCTACTGAAGAAATCATGCCAATTTATGATGCTGCAATGAAATACCAAGAGCAAGGTACTGGCTTAATTGTGATGGGTGGTAAGGACTATGGAATGGGCTCATCACGTGATTGGGCTGCAAAAGGTACAAATCTTTTAGGTATTAAAACAGTAATTGCGGAAAGCTTCGAACGTATTCACCGTTCAAACTTGGTTATGATGGGTGTTCTTCCATTACAGTTTGAAAAAGGAGAAAGTGCAGAAACGTTAGGTTTAACAGGCAGAGAAACCTTTAACGTGGAAATTGATGAATCGGTTAGCGCACATGATCTAGTGACTATTACTGCAGTTGATGAAAAAGGAAAAACAATTAAATTTAAAGCAGTTGCTCGCTTTGATAGTGACGTGGAAATCGATTATTACCGTCATGGTGGTATTTTACCAATGGTATTACGTGATAAATTGCAAGGATAATATTATACGAATAAAAGCTCTTACACATTTCGTGTAGGAGCTTTATTCGTATAAATGAATTTTTTTCGAACAATGAGTGTATTCTATTTACAAATGATAGAAATGGACATACCATTAAATTATATAGAATATAAATGAATAATAGTTACTTATACATGCAATACGAACCTAGGGGGGATTAAATGTATAAACAAATACTCGGTATAAGCCTTATTTTGATATTAGCGGGGATTATATTAGTAAATTTTGTACAACAAAATAATGAAACACAAGAAGATGATTTGAGTGAAATGAATGGTGATCCACCTTCACAAGGTGGGGCGATAGCTCCTGATAGTATTGGACTTGACCCAGGTGAGGATGCACCGGAATTTGAGTTGGAAACATTAAATGGAGATAGGATAAAACTATCTGATCTAGAGGGTAAAAAGGTTATTCTTAATTTTTGGGCGACATGGTGTGGACCTTGTCGTGACGAAATGCCCGAAATGCAGGAATTTTATGATGAGCATGATGACGAAGTAGAAATGCTTGCAGTTAATTTGACGGATACGGAAACAAATGAGTCGGATATACCAAAATTCATTGATGAATTTGGGTTCACATATCCTATACTACTGGATGAAGATGGTGCTGTAAGTGATGAATATAAAGGGTCTATTGCAGTTCCTACAACCTATTTTATCGGCACAGATGGTGTTATCCAGGCTCCTCCCAGAATTGGACCTATGACCTATGAATTTATGGAGGAGACAATAAATTCAATTAATTAAATGAATTAATTGTTATAAATTTGAAATAAGTGGTGATACTTCTAAATAAAAGGAGTGAGCCACTATTTCTTTAAAGAAAAGACTTGCATTTGATGAATTAGTCCAGGAGAACCGTCAACAGATTATGAAAGACCATTTACAAATGGAGAAAATTGAAGAAAATATAGAAAAGAAAATGCATCAATCCGTAAAACGTAAAGAAATCGAATAATTTGTTATAATGTCCCTGAGGAGGCTCTTATAAAAGACTGCCTCAGGTTTTTTTTACCATGATCATTTTCAGTATAGTAATCCTTTTTCATGAAAAAATAGTAATAATTCTGTTGGAAAGGAGTATGAGATGATGACTAATAAAAATAACCAGCCAAAGCCAGATGATCGCAGTGATAATGTAGAAAAACTTCAGGACATGGTTCAAGATACGATTCAAAACATTGAAAAGTCGCATGAAACAATGAAATTTTCTTCAGGGCAAGCAGAAGAACAAATTAAAGCGAAAAACAAACGTCGTGAAGAAGCAATAGATGGAATGCGAAATGAAATTAAGGATGAATATTACGACAACAAACAATGATAGCTCTAAAGAACCTTCAACCAGTAGTGTTGAGGTTCTTTTATTATGCTTAATAAGCTAGTATAAATTATAATTATGATACGATAGAATGTATATGGAGCAAAATGGAGGGGAATACAACGTGAATAAAGTAAGCACACCAATTGATGTAAGATACCAAGAAACAGATCAGATGGGAGTTGTATACCATGCTAATTATTTAGTGTGGTTTGAAATAGGTCGAACGAAATATATTGAAGAATTGGGGTTTAACTATTCTGACATGGAGAAGAACAATGTTGTATCACCTGTTACTGATGCTCAAGTTTCATTTAAGAAGCCTATTCGGTATGGGGAGGAAGCTATAGTAGAAACCTGGTTAGCAAAATATGATGGTATACGCACCGAATATGGCTACAACATAAAAGATTCCGATGGTGCTATTGCAGTCAGTGGTACTACGCAGCATGTAATTGTAAAAAAGGATAATTTTCGTCCGTTATCACTGCGTAAGGCCTTTCCTGACTGGCATCAATCCTACATACAACAAATTGAAGGAGAATAACAATGGCTTTTGGAGTGAAAAGGGAAGAGTTAACTCTATGGAAAAGAAATGTCGAGAATGGCAATATCGCTTTTTTAACTCATTATTGGATGGATGATCGGTTTCCTAATTGCAATACTGTTACAAAGGTCGGCTGTAGTAATATAGAAAAGTTAAAATCCTGGGGAGAATCTTATGGACTACTAGAAAATTGGATCCATCGAGATGAGAAATATCCACATTTTGACTTATTTGGTGAATACCAAAAGGATATATTGCAACGGGAAGATAAGTGGGATCATATAGAAAGGTTTAGATTGTAAGAAATCTTATGACTTTTGACTAGGACATAATAAAAAAAGGCGCACAATGCCTTTTTTTATTATTTATATATATTTAAAATCCGGCTCCATTAATTTTCTATTCATGTTAATTTTTAAATCGTTATCTTCAAAATACCAGACATCTTTGCTTTCAATATAAAAAATTATATTATCTATCTCAGCAGAGGAATAAATATTCTCAGGATTTTCCTTTTTTATTCCTAATGAAAATCCAGGGATATTCCCTCCAAAACCACCGTACCTTACATAGAACCGTAAATATGTAGGTTCTGTTATATCCAATTCCTTTTGGTACCATTTAGCTGCCTCTTTGCTGATTTGTAATTTCAATGAATTCATCTCCTTACAGAGTCAATTTTTTAATTATGGTTATTTTTTCTTTTTTTCAGGTACTAAATCGACCCCACCAGGATGTAAAGGGTGGCACTTACCAATTCTTTTAAGTGTTAAGTATCCACCTTTAACAGCTCCGAAACGTTCGAAAGCTTCAAGGCCGTATTCGGAGCATGTTGGATAAAATCTACAAGAAGGTGGTTTCAAGGGGCTTATCCCTTTACGATAGAATTTAATTAGTCCTATAAAAATATATTTCATATGAATAGTCCTTTTTACTCACTTTTCATCATTTCGCTTATCATAACTTACGGAAGCAATTGCATCGTGTAGATGAATGGACTCTTCATTTCTGCAGGAAACTTTAAATGCAGTTACATGAGGCATTTCATATAAATCTGCAGCTACTAGACGAACCATATCCTCAACAAAACGAGGATTCTCATACGCTTGTTCCGTTACCATTTTCTCATCAGGTCGTTTCAAAACAGGATGTAGTCTTGCACTGGCATTACTTTCTGCCGCTTCCAGTAGCAACTCTTTCCAGTCACTAGTTGTTTCATCAAAGTCATCTGAGAGCGATGTTTCCATTGTGATTTCTCCCCTTTGATTATGTGCGCTATATTCACTTATTTCTTTAGAACAAGGGCACAATGTCGTAATTAAACCAGAAAGAGATGTATTAACTGTATACCCATGTAAGCTATCATAGGAAACATGAATGGTAACATCTGCATGATTGATTCCTGATAAACCTGATGCAGGAGCTTTCCTTTCAAAAAACCAAGGGAATGCTAGTTTTATCGTTGCATCTTCCTGGTCGAGTCGCTCTGCTAACTCTTTTGTAAAGTTTTTAAGTGTAGCTATATCAACTGTAAATCCTTTTTCATAATAATCATTTAATTGTTGTGTGAAACGACTCATGTTCGTCCCTTTACTTGTGTTTTTTAAACTTGATGTAAATTCTATGGTACCAACACTAGTCTGAGTAGTTGGTTTTAAATTACTCAATATAGTAATTGGGTGCTTCACGTTTGCTACTCCAACAGCATCAATATCAAAAAGAAAATCTTTTTTTGTATTCTGTAAATCTGCCATGTCATTCTTCTTGACAGGTTTTGATTTTGGAAGAGGGTTTACTGAACCGAATAATTTATGTCGATCTGCTTTTTTTGGTAATTTTTTAATTGGAAATGTTGTCGTTTTATCCATAACATAACGCCCTTTCTAATATGACTAACTGTAAGTATACTAAATGCTACCGGTTATATTCAATTGATTGGATTCAAGATGTGTTGATCCATGATTTTTTTGTATTACATCCATGAGATTTTCGGCTCGGTTTTATTTTTAATTCGTTTAATATTATCAATATGCCTATAAAGAATAAAAGCAGCTAACAAGGAAGTGACAATTATGAGACCCACTTCATTTAAAATGATAGACGCAATCACAGCAACCACTCCAGTAATCATCGAGGCAAGGGATACATACTTTGATATATAAAGTGTTAAAAGAAAGCTTGTAATTATAATGAGAAATAGCAAGGGATTAATACCTAAGATTATCCCACCAGAAGTTGCTACAGATTTTCCGCCTTTAAATTTAGCGAAAATAGGGTATGTATGCCCTATGACAGCAAATAATCCAATAACTAAACGGGACATTTCTGCATCAGCTAAGAATAATAAAGGAATTAATGTAGCAATTGTTCCTTTTAATATATCGGCTATTGTGACGATACTTCCTGCTTTGAATCCTAAGGTTCGAAAAGTATTTGTTGCCCCCATATTTCCACTTCCGTGTTGACGTATATCTATACGATACCCAAGTTTACCGACAATAAGCGCTGAAGGTATTGACCCTAACAGATATGCTATTAACCCAAACAGTAAATACTCCATAATTCATCCTACTCTCATCGTTATTATAAAATAAGTGCATACTATGTTACTTATTTTAGCACGAAGTAAGGAATGAAAGAACCTTTAATAGATTTATATTGCTTTGTTTTTTGAATATAAAGCGGATCATGTTTTTACCCTGTATAATTAGGGTAGTTAAATGAAGTTAATTTTGAAGTGGAGTAAGGAAGGAAACTAGGATTGAATTTAAAATAAAAATGTGAATAAAGCATCCTTAGAGGGTACTCAGGCTTTACACTGGAATTTAATGATAGGTATGATGGATATGTAGGGGGGAAAGATATTTATAGACTCAATCTCGTCTTGAAAAATAAAGAGATAGGTATCATTGATGCTTATGCAACAGACAGTTATATGATAGAATTGAACTTAGTCACATTAGACGACGCTTGAAAATCTTTTTCCACCATATCAAGGAACTCCCCTTCTACGGGCAAATACATTAGATGAAAACCAGAATTTAACAGGATTTAAACAAATTTGCTGGTCAAATAACATTGAATGATATCTTCAGAAGTAGTAGAAAAAAATGAACTTAAAAAAATAATTATATAGAAGGAGAATGGTACTATGAGTTGGGAAAATCCATCAAATGAAACGTTGAAGCACGTGTTGGAAACTGCGCATACAATTGCTGTTGTTGGCCTGTCTGATAACCCTGATAAGACTGCCTTTCAAATCTCAAAAATCATGCAGGAAAACGGATATAGGATTATACCAGTTAATCCAAACGTGGAAGAGGTACTCGGCGAAAAAGCCTATCCGACGCTTACGGATATTCCTGATAACATTGATATCATCAATGTTTTTAGAAGACCAGAACATTTACCTGATATAGCAAAAGAGGCTGCTCAAACGGATTGTAGTGTATTCTGGGCACAACAAGGTATAATAAGTGAAGAAGCATATGACTATTTAAAAGAACGTGACTTTACTGTAATGATGGATTTATGTATTAAAGTTGTACACAGTGTCTTAATTTAAAATTTAACAGTAAAAGGATGACAAAAGCGTCATCCTTTTTATCTGCAATCCGCTTCAAGCAAACCATTATATCAATGCATGGCTCATTCAAGTATAGTATACTTATTATCATGTTTTGGTTACTATTAGTTTTAAAGTATAATCAATTAGGTATTTACAATGAAAAACATTTGTTCTATTATGATGTATAAAGATTAATGAATAGGACGTTCACTAGAGCGAAGGGGGTCGAGAGTGATTTGACTAAAAATCCAACACAATATTCAGAGGATTCCATCCAAGTTTTAGAAGGTCTTGATGCTGTTAGGAAAAGGCCTGGAATGTATATAGGTAGTACAGATACTCGTGGTTTACATCACTTAGTATTTGAAATTGTTGATAATGCAGTTGACGAGGCCTTATCAGGCTATGGCAATTTTATTAAGGTGAAACTACATAAAGACAACAGTATTTCTATTGAGGACAGCGGACGAGGAATACCCACTGGCATGCATAGTACTGGAAAACCTACTATTGAGGTTATTTTTACTGTTCTTCATGCTGGAGGAAAATTTGGACAAGGTGGTTATAAGACGAGTGGTGGCTTACATGGTGTAGGTGGATCTGTAGTAAATGCTTTGTCCGAATGGTTTGACGTGACAGTGTATCGCGATGGTCATACCTATCATCAACGTTTTGAAAATGGCGGTAAGCCTGTTGGGTCATTGGAAACGAAAGGAACTACAAGGAAGACTGGGACGATTATTCATTTTAAACCGGATGCTTCTATATTCACGGCTACTGTTTATGATTTCGAAATATTATCGGAAAGATTACGTGAATCTGCATTCTTATTAAAAGGTTTAAAGGTTCAATTAGTTGATAGTCGAAAAGATCAAGAAGATCAAGATGAAATTTATCAATATCCGAAGGGACTTGAGTCATTTGTTGATTATTTAAATGAAGAGAAAGATTCCTTACATCAAGTTGTATCATTTGAGGGAGAACAACAGGGGTTTGAAGTCGACTTTGCTTTTCAATTTAATGATGGGTATGCGGAAAGTATGCTTTCCTTTGTTAACCATGTTCGAACAAGGGATGGGGGAACGCATGAATCTGGTGCGCGTACAGGAATTACAAGAACTTTTAATGATTATGCACGAAGAGCTGGTCTCTTAAAGGAAAAAGAAAAAAACCTAGAAGGTACTGATATTCGTGAGGGATTAACAGCTATTGTTTCTGTTCGTATTCCCGAAGAGAAGTTGCAATTTGAAGGTCAAACAAAAGGGAAATTAGGGACGACCGAAGCCCGTTCCATTGTAGATTCAATTGTTTCTGAGAAACTCTCTTATTTTCTAGAAGAAAACCCTGACATATCTGGATTATTAATCAGAAAATCGATTAAGGCGAAAGAAGCACGAGAAGCAGCTCGAAAAGCACGAGAAGATGCCAGAACGGGAAAGAATAAGCGTAGAAAAGACACAATTTTAAGTGGGAAACTAACACCAGCACAGTCAAGAAATGCTAAGAAGAATGAACTCTATTTAGTAGAGGGGGATTCCGCAGGGGGTTCTGCAAAACAGGGAAGAGACAGGAAGTTTCAAGCTATTCTTCCCTTACGCGGAAAAGTTATTAATACAGAAAAAGCAAAACTGCAGGATGTGTTCAAGAATGAGGAAATTTCGACCATCATTCATACGATAGGTGCTGGTGTAGGGGGGGACTTTGATTTAGAGGATGTACAATACGACAAAATAATCATCATGACAGACGCTGATACTGACGGCGCTCATATTCAAGTCTTATTACTAACTTTCTTCTACCGTTATATGCGCTCACTTGTTGAATCTGGTAAAATTTTCATTGCGCTTCCACCTCTATATAAAGTTTCCAAAGGAAAAGGTAAGAAGGAGAAAGTTGCTTACGCTTGGGATGAAGAAAAGATGAAGGAAGTAATAAAGGAATTTAAGAATGGTTATATTATTCAGCGGTATAAGGGGTTAGGTGAGATGAATGCAGACCAGCTGTGGGAAACTACTATGAACCCTGAAACCCGTACATTGATTCGAGTTACGATAGAGGATCTGGCCAGAGCTGAACGACGAGTGACGACCTTAATGGGGGATAAAGTTGAACCAAGAAGAAAATGGATCGAAGGGAACGTAGAATTTGATATGGATAAAGATGCTAACATTTTAGAGAACGATAAAATTCATACGGATTAATCAAGATTAAGTCCCCTTCTTCTACCCCGAAGCATATTTAAATACCACGTTTTTCTTTTATTAACATGGTTATTACGATACAGAAAAAAATATTTTATTAAAGATTAGGGGGGGTTGTTTTGGTACAGCCTGAAAAATATTTAGACCTGCCGCTAGAAGAAGTAATAGGTGATAGGTTTGGAAGGTATAGTAAGTATATTATTCAAGATCGAGCATTACCGGATGCCAGAGATGGATTAAAGCCGGTTCAACGCCGGATTTTATATGCGATGCATGAAGAAAAAAATACACACGATAACCACTTTAGAAAATCTGCTAAAACGGTTGGTACAGTTATTGGTAATTATCATCCCCATGGTGATTCGTCTGTATATGAAGCAATGGTTCGCATGAGTCAGGATTGGAAAATACGAAATTCACTCATTGAAATGCACGGAAATAACGGTAGTATTGATGGTGATCCGCCGGCGGCTATGCGTTATACAGAAGCGCGACTTGCGACCGTTGCTTCTGAACTATTAAGAGATATTGATAAAGAAACAGTTGATTTTTTTCCTAACTTTGATGAAACTACAGAAGAACCTGTTGTATTACCTGCTAAATTTCCTAATCTGCTGGTAAATGGATCAACCGGAATATCTTCAGGATATGCAACAGATATTCCACCACATAACCTGGATGAAGTAATCGACGGTGTTATTATGAAAATGGATAACCCGTCGGTAACGGTTGATGAATTGATGACCGTTATCAAGGGGCCGGATTTTCCTACGGGCGGAATAATTCAAGGTGTGGCTGGAATTAAAAAGGCTTATGAAACCGGGAGAGGTAAAGTGATTAACCGGAGCAGTGCAAGAGTTGAAGATGTACGGGGTAATCGCCAGCAAATCGTAATCAACGAAGTTCCGTATGAAGTGAATAAAGCAAATATGGTTAAGAAAATTGATGAACTACGAATTGATCGTAAAGTAGAAGGGATTGCTGAAGTTCGAGATGAAACTGATCGAACAGGGTTACAAATTGTTATAGAACTGAAAAAAGATGCAAATAGTGAAGGTGTTTTAAATTATTTATATAAAAACACTGATTTGCAGGTGACGTACAATTTCAATTTGGTAGCCATACAGGATAAAAAGCCAAAATTATTATCATTACCACAAATCCTTGATGCGTATATTGTACATCAGAAGGACGTTGTTACGAGACAGACAAAATTTGATTTGTCAAAAGCAAAAAAACGTTCCCACATTGTTGAAGGACTAATGAAGGCAATTTCCATATTGGATGAGCTAATTGTTACAATCCGTGAATCCAGGGATAAACAGGATGCAAAGAAACGAATTATAACGAAATATGATTTTACTGAAGAACAAGCAGAAGCTATCGTTATGCTGCAGCTATACCGATTAACCAATACAGATATTACATCGCTTGAAAAAGAATCGGAGGAATTAAAGAAGCAAATAGCCGAATTAGAAACAATTTTGGCGAGTGAAAAGAAACTTCATCAAACCATCAAAAAGGAATTAAAGCAAATTAAGAAGACGTTTTCTGATGCTAGAAGAACTAAAATAGAAGATAAAATAGAGGAATTAACGTTTAACATTGAAGTAACAGTGGCAAGTGAAGACGTACTTGTTTCCACTACAAAAGATGGCTATATAAAACGAACAAGTCTACGTTCCTATTCAGCATCAAATGGCGAAGATATGGCAATTAAAGATGAGGATTATTTAATAAAATTAGTCGAATTAAATACCACCGATAAGATACTGCTTTTCACAAATAAAGGTAAGTATATGCTCCTCCCAGTACATGAATTGCCAGATATACGCTGGAAGGATATTGGACAACATATTTCTAATATTGTATCTACCGGTAAGGATGAACGGATCATTCAGGCTATCCCGATTCGAGAGTTTAAAGAAAATAATAATCTGATTTTCTTTACTAAAAATGGCATGATAAAAAGAAGCGAACTAAAGCTTTATGATGCACAAAGATATTCTAAATCCTTAATTGCCTTAAACCTTAAAACAGATGATGAAGTGGTTAATGTATACCAAACTAATGGTAATTCTGATGTTTTTCTTGCTTCCAATAGAGGGTTTGGACTCTGGTATCATGAATCAGAAGTATCAATTGTCGGACAACGAGCTGCAGGTGTAAAGGCGATTCAATTAAAAGAAGATGAATATGTTGTGAATGGTCAGGTGTTTGATGATCTGGCTCAACCATCACTTGTTGTTTTAACACAACGTGGAGCATGTAAACGAATGAAAATGAAGGAATTTGAAAAAGCAACTAGAGCAAAACGAGGTACCATCATGTTACGAGAATTAAAGAATAAGCCGCACCGAATAAAAGGTTTTTTTGTTATTAATGATAACGATACATTGTATTTTCAAACAAATAATGGAAAAACACACCGGATATTCCCATTAGAGCTATCCTTTAGTGAACGATCTAGTAATGGATCCTTTATTATTGATACGGATAGTCACGGGGATGTGAGTGAAGTTTGGAAAGATGTAAGTTACGAAAAACCGTTTGATGACGATTTTGAATAAGGAACAAGGGCAGATTTGTATAAAACCTGCCCTTGTTTTATCATATAAATTGTAATGAAAACGCTTTATATATTCTGAAAAGTGTGATAGAGTGTAGATATATTTATTGAGGGGGGTTTATAACGGATTTACGTCAAAAGATTATCCAATCGTCATTGCTTCTATTTGAAAAATATGGATTTCATGGTGTAACCGTAAATGAAATTGTGAAAAATGTTGGTACGTCTAAAGGTGGATTTTACCATCACTTTACAACCAAAGATGAATTATTATTCGTCATTCATGATACGTTTATTACTTATGTACTGAAGAAAGCAATAATCGCTACTAAAACATATCAGTCACCGACTAAAAAGCTGCAAGCGATCATTAAAGATTTTGTAAAAGTTTTTGATCTTTATAAACCTCACATATCTGTGTTTTATCAAGAGAGCATCTATTTAAAACCAAAATATGAACGTTTAGTAAAAAAGAAGCGGGATCAATTTAAAGAAATTATAAAACAAGCAGTTTATGAAGGGAAGGAAAGTGGGGAGTTTCGCGAGGATATTCCAGTCGAGATAACAACAATGGCAATTTTAGGTATGGTTAACTGGACATATAAGTGGTATCAACAATCTGGAGCTAAATCAATTGATGAAATCGGCGATATATATGTTGATTTAATTTTACATGCTGTTTTAAAAAACGAAACGGTGGCCAGTACAGCATATGATGAACTATTAATAGAAAAACCCTTTTTTACACTATAGAACTATATCCAATACAGACCAACCAGTCGGTCTTATTGTCAAATAACAGGAGGGTGTACATGAATTTCGAATTATCAAAAGAACAACTCATGATTAAAAAAATGGTAAAAGAATTTGCGGATGAGGTTATACAACCAAGGGCTATAGATATTGATAAGGAGGCAAAGTTTCCAGTCGATATTTTTGAACAAATGGGGGAGCTAGGGTTATTAGGAATTCCTTTTCCAGAGGAATATGGTGGTTCCGGTGGTGACACATTATCTTATATTTTAGCAGTTGAGGAAATTGGTCGTGTTTGCGGAAGTACAGGTTTGAGCTATGCTGCAGCTGTATCTCTTGGAGCGAGTCCCATTCATTCATATGGGACACCGGAACAAAAAGAAACCTTTCTTAAACCATTAGCAGAAGGGAAAGCCTTAGGTTCATTCGGACTAACGGAACCGAATGCTGGTTCTGATGCGGGAGGAACAGAAACAACTGCAGTAGAGGCTGGAGACGACTTTATTATAAATGGTGAGAAATCATTTATAACGAATGCAAGCTTTGCAAAAACAATTATTGTAACAGCTGTAACCGGGAAAAATGAGAAGGGAAAAAATATTATATCTGCTATCCTTGTTCCTACTGATACAGAAGGGATGACCATTACAAGTAACTATGACAAAATGGGAGTTCGTGGTTCCGACACAGCAGAAATTGTTTTAGAAAATGTACGTGTTCCTAAGGCTAACCTGCTAGGTGATCCACAAAGAGGATTTAATCAATTTCTTCACACACTGGATGGTGGAAGAATATCTATCGCAGCACTTGGGCTCGGAATCGCTCAAGGTTCACTGGATAGAGCATTAAGCTATGCGAAGGAAAGAACACAATTTAAAAAACCAATTTCCAGCTTCCAGGCAATACAATTTAAGTTAGCGGATATGTCTATGGAAGTTGAGCTTGCAAGAAACATGGTACATAAGGCTGCTTGGTTAAAAGATAATGGGAAACCTTTTGGTAGAGAAGCGGCCTATGCCAAATTGTATGCAACCGAAACTGCTTTTCGATCAGCGAATGAAGCGATTCAAATTCATGGTGGTAATGGTTATATGCGTGAATATGAAGTAGAACGATATTTGCGTGATGCGAAGCTCCTGGAAATAGGAGAAGGTACATCTGAGATTCAGCGAGTAGTTATTGCAAGACAACTAGGTTGTTAGAAAACTCGAATACTAGGGAGAGAGTTTATGATTAACAAAGTACTTATAGCTAATCGAGGAGAAATTGCAGCAAGGGTTATACGAGCGTGTAAAAAACTTAATATTCAAACGGTTGCAGTGTACTCAGAGGCTGATCAAAAATCAGTATATGTGAGTATGGCGGATGAAAGTTACTTAATTGGTCCACCACGGGTAAACGAAAGTTATCTAAATGTGGAAAAAATTATTTCCATCGCTAAAGAAGCAGAAGTTGATGCTATTCATCCTGGATATGGATTTTTAAGCGAAAGTGCAAATTTTGTTGAAAAATGTAACGAACAAGATATAATCTTTATTGGTCCTGCTGCTGAAATCATGAAAAAGATGGGAAGTAAGATTGCCGCAAGAAGAGCGATGCAAGCAGCTGGTGTTCCAGTTATACCTGGGACAGATGGTGCAGTAGAATCCGTTGAAGAAGCCAAATTAGCAGCGAGTGAAATAGGTTATCCCATCATGCTTAAAGCTTCTGCTGGTGGAGGCGGAATA
This sequence comes from Virgibacillus natechei, assembly GCF_026013645.1. Taxonomy (NCBI): domain Bacteria; kingdom Bacillati; phylum Bacillota; class Bacilli; order Caryophanales; family Bacillaceae; genus Virgibacillus; species Virgibacillus natechei. The sequence goes on from NZ_CP110224.1 coordinate 1,881,919, forward strand.
GGCATGCAGGTGGTACAATCGGAAGAAGAACTAACAAAAGCATTTGAAAATAATTCAAAGCGTGCTTTAACATTTTTTGGCGACGGTTCCATGTTTCTCGAAAAAAAATTAGATAACACTCGACATATTGAAATTCAAATTTTAGCAGACCAGCATGGTAATGCCGTGCATTTATTCGAACGTGAATGCTCTGTTCAGAGACGTAATCAAAAAGTAGTTGAAGAGGCCCCCTCTACATTTATATCTGAAAACACCCGTAAGAAAATGGGGAGATCAGCTGTCAATGCAGCAAAAGTATTAGGTTATACAAATGCTGGCACCATTGAATTTTTGGTAGATGAAGAGGAACGATTTTACTTTCTCGAGATGAATACAAGAATTCAGGTTGAGCACCCAGTGACCGAAGAGATAACAGGGGTAGATATTGTCAAAGCCCAAATACAGATTTCTAATAATGAAAAATTACCTATCATTCAAAATGATCTCGTTATTAACGGTCATGCAATAGAAGTTAGAATTTATGCGGAAGATCCAGTTACCTTTTTTCCATCACCGGGGCATATATATAAGTTTGAACTCCCTGTAGGGGAATATATACGCAATGAAACTTCTGTGACCAACGATTTTGAAGTTACACCATTTTATGATCCATTAATTGGTAAACTAATCGTTAAAGGTTCAACCAGAGATAAGGCAATTTTTCGTTTAAAGGAAGCACTTCAGATTTACCAAATTGAAGGAATTAAAACGAATATACCAATGTTATTAAAGATTATAGATATTCCAGAGTTTCTAGCAGGGGATACTACTACATCCTTTATTCAGGAACATTATTTACCACTAGTGAAAAAATAAGGAGGAAACAGTCAATGCAAGAAATAAAAGCAAGTATGGCAGGTAACGTTTGGAAGATTGTTGTAGAACAAGGGGAGTACGTTGAAGAAGGTCAAGATATTGTTATTCTGGAATCTATGAAAATGGAAATCCCTATTGCAGCAGAGGAGGCAGGAACAATAAAAGAATTCAAAGTAGCTGAAGGCGATTTTGTTAACGAAGAGGACATTATTGTAATTATAAGCAAATAATTATGGATTCGTTATCTACGTACCGAGGGGTATTAGCTATGAGGGAGAAGGTGATTACTATAGATCTTGTAGATTTGAAAATAGTGGAAGAACATATAGCACTTATTACGCTGAATCGATCAGAAGCAGCAAATGCCATGTCCAAATCGTTGCTTGATGATCTTAATCATACTATCCAGAAAGTAAATCAGAATACAGATATCTATTGTACAATTATTACCGGTTCAGAGGAAAAGGCTTTCAGTGCGGGTGCAGATTTAAAAGAACGTAAGGGGATGACAGAGGATCAAGTGATAGCCGCCGTTCAATATATTGGTGAAACCATTACCACTGTTGAAAATATGCGTATGCCAGTTATTGCAGCACTTAATGGTGTTGCTTACGGTGGTGGACTTGAATTGGCGTTAGCTTGTGACCTTCGTATAGCTGCTGATCATGTGAAAATGGGATTAACCGAAGTTTCACTTGCAATTATACCAGGTGCTGGTGGGACACAGCGCTTGCCTCGTTTAATTGGTTTGGGGCAGGCAAAGCGTTTGATTTATACCGCGAAACCGGTTAGAGCTGAAGAAGCATTAACGATCGGTTTGGTAGAACAAGTAGCTGAAAAAGATAAATTGTACGATGAAACAATCCAACTGGCTAAAACCATTGCAAGCAATGGCCCTATAGCATTAAATCAGGCAAAAACAGCGATTAATAATGGGATGCAAACAGATATTGCTTCGGCTTTAACTTTAGAGCATTCAAACTATAAAAAAACAATACCAACAACTGACCGAATGGAAGGTCTGATAGCTTTTAGCGAAAAGAGAAGACCGGAATACAAAGGAAAATAAAAGCAGGAGGGTACATAATGTCCGATGTGGAAGATCTGCAAAGTAGAATAGAAAAGATTGAAAAGGGTGGTTCTGAAAAATATCATGAAAAAAACGAGGAAAAAGGAAAACTTTTTGTTCGAAAACGATTAGAATTATTATTTGATGACGGTATTGATGTGGAAGATGCATTCTTTGCTAATAATATGGATGATTCGCTGCCATCTGATGGGGTGGTAACAGGGATCGGGAAAATTAATGGCCAATCGGTTTGTGTTATGGCCAATGATTCTACTGTAAAAGCAGGATCATGGGGGAAAAGAACAGTAGAAAAGATTATTCGTATTCAGGAAACAGCTGAAAAGTTGGAGATTCCGATGCTCTATTTAGTTGATTCAGCTGGAGCAAGAATTACAGATCAAATTGAAATGTTTCCAGGACGTCGTGGAGCAGGACGAATCTTCCATAATCAAATTAAATTATCTGGACGTGTGCCGCAAGTTTGTCTATTATTTGGCCCATCAGCTGCGGGTGGAGCATATATTCCAGCATTTTGTGATATCGTTGTCATGGTTGATGGCAATGCATCGATGTACCTTGGTTCACCTCGGATGGCTGAAAAAGTAATCGGGGAGAAAGTGAGTCTAGAAGAAATGGGTGGTGCAAATATGCATGCCTCTGTATCTGGTGTTGGTGATGTATTGGTTAAAACGGAGGAAGAGGCGATTGAATACTCCCGAAATTATTTAAGCTATTTTCCCGCCAATTTCAGAAATAGAGCAAAATCAGCAGAGCCAAAAGAAGTAAAATCCTTTGAGAAAACAATTACGGACTTGATACCAGAAAATCAAAATGCTGCTTTTAACATGTATGATTTGATTAATCGAATGATTGACGAAGACAGCTTTTGTGAAATCAAAAAGAAATTCGCTCCGGAGTTAATAACTGGCTTAGGAAGAATTAACGGAAAATCAGTGGGCATCATCGCCAATCAACCTCGTATGAAGGGAGGAGTACTTTTCCCAGATTCAGCTGATAAAGCTGCAAAATTCATTCAGCTTTGTGATGCGTTTAATATTTCATTGCTCTTCCTTGCAGATGTTCCTGGATTTATGATCGGTACAAAGGTGGAGCGAGCAGGAATAATTAGACATGGTGCTAAAATGTTAGCCACGATGAGTGAGGCTACTGTTCCCAAAATTTCAGTAATCGTAAGAAAAGCATACGGAGCAGGATTGTATGCGATGGCGGGACCCGCATTTGAACCGGATTGCTGTATTGCATTACCATCTGCGCAAATCGCCGTTATGGGGCCAGAAGCAGCAGTAAATGCTGTATATGCTAACAAGATAGCTGAATTACCTGAAGAAGAACGTCCAGCTTTTATTAAAGAGAAACAAGATGAATATAAAGATAATATTGATATTTATCGGTTAGCATCCGAAATGGTAATTGATGCAGTTGTTGAACCTGCAAAATTAAGGGATGAATTGACGAGTCGTTTAGCTCTGTATGAAAATAAAAATGTTACGTTTACAGAACGAAAACATGGTGTATATCCAGTTTAAATTAAAAGAAGCTTTGATCTTAGATCAAAGCTTCTTTTAATTTAGTGTTAACCATAATATTATTATGTTAACTAAATTGAGATAATTCATAAGGTAGAAAAACTACATATAATCTCGTATAATAGACGCTAGTAAAGTTATGCGAGAAAGGACTTGAAAATGCCGTGATGATTAAAAGTTTAACGCGAACACGTACCGAGTTACCGCATTTAGTTGCGCTTTATAAACAAATGGTTGATAACAAAGATAAATCAAATGCTACTAAAATACTGGATATTTATGAAAAATTGGAAAAAGAAGAACTGATAATCAGTTTTGCTGGTCATTTTTCTGCTGGGAAATCATCGATGATCAATGCGCTTTTAGCAGAAGATATTTTACCGAAAAGTCCCATTCCGACAAGTGCCAATGTCGTCAAAATTAATTCAGGTGAAGGTATGGCTAGAGTGTTTTTTAAACATAGTAATCCTCTAGCATATAAAGAACCATACGATATTGATAGGATAAAGGAATATTCAAAGGAAGAAGACACGATAGAAAAAATAGAAATAAGCACTGGAAAAAAGGTTGTACCTGAAGGTTCTGCAATTATTGATACACCTGGTATAGACGCCGCAGATGATGCTGATCGCTTAATGACAGAGGGTTCATTATACCTCGTTGATATATTGTTCTATGTAATGGATTATAATCATGTACAATCGGAAGTTAATTTACAATTTTTAAAATCATTACAAGAAAAGGGTATTCCGTTTTATGTAATTATTAATCAAATTGATAAACATGATGAAACAGAAATTTCATTTAACACGTTTGATAATAGTATTAAACAAACGTTTGACCTATGGGGTTTGTATCCACAAGGAACTTTTTATTGCTCATTACTTTATCCTGCAGAAAATCATAACCAGTTTAACGAAATAAAGCGAACTCTGTTTTCATTAATGAGTATCTATAAGGACGAATATTTAAATATTGATAGATCTGTGACGCAAGTAATGAAAGAACATAAACATTATTTGAAGACGAAATATGAAGATGAAATGGATAATGATGCTACTAATAATGAATCTCAGGTTAGTATGGAAAACATTAATAATACAGAAACAAAATTACATCAATTAAAAAATGAACCTTTGGAATTGGAGAAGGCTTTTAATAGTGAATTACAAAAGACATTACAAAATGCATATTTAATGCCTTCTAGTATTCGGGATAATGCTGCAGCATTTTTAGAGTCGCAGCAATATAATTTTAAAGTAGGTTTACTTGCAACAAAGAAGAAAACAGCTGAAGAAAAAGATGCTAGGGAAGCGGCTTTTTTGAATCCTTTGCTGGAAATTATAGAGGCATCTGTTCAGTGGAGATTGCGTGATAAATTTATAAACCTATTAAAAGAAAATGGTGTGGAAGACCACGAAGTTCATAAGCGTGTCCAGAGGCTATCAATTATTTACTCGAGAGAAGATCTTATAAAATTAATGAAGACTGGGGCAAAAGTGAATGGTGATTATATATTAAATTATACAAACGATGTGGCTGCTGATATAAAAAGTAAATATAAACAAGAAGCACGTTTAGTGTGGAAAACAATTCATCAAGCTGTTACTGATAAAAATGAAGAGACAATTAATATATATGAAACACATCTCAGTCAACTTCAGGAAAAACGTGCGCTACAACTAAAAAAGGACGATCTTCAAACAGAATTAGATGAGAAATATAGTAGATTGGATAAACAGTTGGAGTATCCAGAAAATGTTGATGAAGCTCAGTTATTAATACAAAATGATATAGAATCGAGAAAGCAAACCATTTCATTAGCAGATGATTCAAAAGAAAATAAGGGTTCACCAACTATTAAAATTAAAAAAGAAGAAGTTTCAGAAGTAAAAACGAAAAGAGAGAAAAAACACTCGGTCGACAGTGTGCTTGATAGTATTGACAAAACACTTCAAACTATAGCAGATTTACCAGGATTTCAGACATTGACAGCGGATCTCAATGGGAAATATGGACGCTTAATAGATCGTACGTATACGATAGCACTATTTGGTGCATTCAGTGCTGGGAAGTCATCATTTGCAAATGCTTTGCTTGGAGAAAGAGTATTGCCTTCATCTCCGAATCCGACAACAGCCACGGTAAATAGGATACGTCCTGTAACAAAAGAAAATAGTCATGGTACAGTTATTGTTACATTGAAGGATGAAAATACATTAAGAAATGATATATTAATGGTTACGAAGAACTTCTCTCCAATCGAAGCAGATTTTAAGTCTCTAGTACATTGGGTAGAAGATAAGCAGATTCATAAAAATGTGGAACTAAATAAAATGTATCAATCGTATTTACAGGCAATAATTACAGGCTTTGATAAAAATAAGGATTCTATAGGTAATACAGTACGGATTTCAATAGAAGAATTTGCTAGTTATGTTACAGATGAGACAAGAGCATGCTACATTGATTCAATCGATCTTTATTATGATTGTTCGATAACGAAGCAAGGAATCACACTCGTTGATACACCCGGTGCCGATTCTGTAAATGCTCGTCATACGAATGTGGCTTTTGACTACATTAAGCACGCTGATGCTATCCTATATATAACCTATTATAATCATGCCTTATCACGGGCTGACAAAGACTTTCTAATCCAGTTAGGGCGTGTGAAAGAAGCATTCCAGTTAGATAAAATGTTCTTTGTTGTAAATGCAGCAGATCTAGCATCAAACGACGAGGAACTAAAACTAGTTACAAGTTATGTACAGGATCAATTGGTCCAATTAGGAATTCGTTTTCCACGGTTATTTGCAGTATCTAGTAAACAGTCATTAAAAAACAAGTTGAACAACTTAGCTTTGAATAAGCAAATGCGAGATTTTGAAGATGACTTCTATCACTTTATTCACAGTGATTTAACCGAATTAACGGTAAAAGCTGCTTTATGGGATATAAAACGAGCCCATCAAACAATGGAACATTATAGGGAATCATTGAATCTCAACGCACAAGAAAAAGAACGTCATCAACGTGATTTATTATCAAAAAGAGATCATGCAAAACAACAATTATTAAATCTTTCTGTAGATGTTTATAAGGAACAGGTATCACAAAAAATAGATAAGCAATTATTTTATGTATTAGAAAGAATATCTATTCGTTTTCATGATATGTTTAAAGAAACGTTTAATCCAGCAACTATAACGGAATCTGGAAGAAAAGCACAAATGCAATTACGTAATAGTTTACAAAATCTTATTGAGTATGTTGGTTTTGAATTAGTTCAAGAACTTCAGGCTGTTTCCTTACGGGTTGAAGCGTTTATTCAATCTCAAGCTACAGATGTGTATAAGAATTTAGCAAAAAGCAGTAAACAAATAGATGAGACATTTATTTTGCCTGAGTTTGATCAGGTAGATTTAAATACACCATACTTTATCAATGCTTTTCAGAATTTAGATATATTGGAATTTGATCAAGTTCTAGCTAAGTTTAATGGAACGAAGGCTTTCTTTGCAAAAAATGAAAAGGAAGTTATGAAAGAACAATTCCAAACAATCATGAAGCCATATGAAAAAGAATATATAGAAGAAAACAAATCTATAATGGACACGACCTATGTACAACATTGGGATAAATTGATGGATGAATTGAAAAACAAAGTTATAAAAAATTTGGATGCCCATATTAACAATTACCTGGAGATCATGGAGTCTCCGGTTAATGGGAAACATTTAACAGAAAAACATAATATATTGGATTCTATAATGGATAAGCATGATATAAGGGATGTGCAGTAAATGGAGAAACAAAAAGTATTATTAGTTGATGGAATGGCTCTCTTGTTTCGTGGCTTTTTCGCGACAGCTTTTCGAGGGAACTTTATGAAAACAAGTAAAGGGGTGCCGACAAACGGAATTTATCAATTTATGCGCTATTTCTTGGATGCAGTGGATACATTTCAACCTACCCATGTTATCTGCTGCTGGGATATGGGAAGTAAAACATTCCGTACCGATCTATATGCGGGATACAAAGCGAATAGAGATGAACCTCCTGTAGAGCTCGTTCCGCAATTCGATCTTATAAAAGAGGTAATGGATGCATTCGACATGCCGAATATTGGAATGGAGAACTATGAAGCGGATGATTGTATTGGCACGTTAGCGAAGGTATATGGTATTGACAATGATGTTATTATTCTTACCGGCGATCAAGATATTCTGCAACTAGTTGATAAAGGGGTAGAAGTTGCAATTATGCGAAAAGGTCAAGGGAATTATGAGGTATTTAATTATATTAATTTTCATGAAAAGAAAGGCATCACACCAAAACAAATTATCGATTTAAAAGGATTGATGGGGGATAGTTCGGATAACTATCCTGGCGTTAAAGGAATTGGTGAAAAAACAGCATTAAAGCTATTACAGGAATTTGAAACAATAGATAATATACTTCAAAATATAAAGAAATTGCCAAAAGGGGTACAAACAAAAATTAACTCGAATATTGATATGCTTCATTTGTCGAGAAAGCTTGCCGAAATTAAATGTGATGTGCCTATTAGTTGTCAGCTTGATCGTGCATTATGGCAATATGATAAAATGAAAATTGAAGAAAAGTTTGACGAGCTGGAATTTAAAAATTTAGCATCTTTTTTATAAACCACCTGCATGTGTGTGTACGCATGCAGGTTTTCTTATTCATCTCAGTAAATCTGATTCCGATGAAAAAACATAAAGCATGCGTTGAAACGCCTGCCGAATCAGGTTTATTTAATGCGAGGGGCATATACATATAGGGGTACTAGTATATACCTTTACCCCTGATTAAGAGACGTTTTTATATAGAAAGACTAATTTATAAATTGACCCTTTCTTGTTTTTTTGCAGCATCAAATAGGGTATACTGTATATTGAGTTACCAATTAAGGTAAAAAGGGTGAAGTTATAGTGTTTTCAGCAAAAGAGTTGTCAACTTGGAAGGAAAAACATCCATTATTGAAGCAGATAATAAATGTAGAACCAGTTACATGGTTAAACTCGAATTTAAAAGAAAGTAAACATATTCCTAAATTACCTTTTACCAAAGCAGACATCTATGAAGCAGAAAAATTATGGACTCGGTTCACTCCATTTTTGAAAAAGGCTTTTTCTGAGCTTGAAGATACAGATGGTTTTATTGAATCTCCTCTAAAAGAGATTGATGAGTTAAAGATAGCCCTAGAAAATACTTATGATTCAAAAATAGATGGAAAACTATATTTAAAAATGGATAATGAACTCCCGATTGCTGGATCAATTAAAGCGAGAGGTGGGTTTTATGAAGTTCTTCACTATGCGGAAACTTTAGCGATAGAGAATGGACTTATTAATTACAACGAAAATTATGAAGCGTTTTTAACTGCTGAATTTAAATCATTTTTTCAACAGTACGCAATTGGTGTTGGTTCGACAGGCAACTTGGGCTTAAGTATTGGAATAATGAGTGCGAAGCTTGGTTTTAATGTGTCGGTTTATATGTCTGTAGATGCGAAACAATGGAAAAAAGATTTACTTCGCGAAAAAGGAGCTACCGTATATGAATTTTCCGGAGACTTCAGCGAAGCTATTTATGCAGGACGACAGGAAACAATAGCGGATCCGAAAGGGTATTTCGTAGATGATGAAAGCTCAAAGCATTTATTTCTAGGCTATAGCGTAGCGGCATTAAGGTTGGAAAAACAATTGGAAGAAAAAAGTATTAAAGTAGATGCAGATCACCCGTTATTTCTTTACCTACCTTGTGGGGTTGGCGGATCTCCAGGTGGAATTGCTTTTGGCATGAAGATGATTTTTGGGGATCACGTGCATTGTTTCTTTGTAGAGCCAACTCATTCTCCGTCTGTTTTAATAGGACTGTTAACAGGAGAAAAGGAGAAAGTAAGTGTACAGGATTTTGGTATTGATAATCGCACAGAAGCAGATGGATTAGCTGTTGGTCGACCATCGAGCTTTGCGACGTCTATTAGTGATCATTTAATAAGTGGTATCTACACGGTGGAAGATGATGAATTGTATAAGTTACTTACTATGCTTGCTGATTACGAGAATATTTATGTAGAACCATCCGCCACTGCTGGTCTTATAGGACCACAACAGGTATTGAGCTCAGATTATATAAATAAGTATGGCCTGGATAAAGATAATGCAACTCATATTGCTTGGGCAACAGGAGGAGATCTTGTGCCAGAATCGGATATGAAGCAGTTTTATCAAAAGGGGAAATCAGTGCTGAACCGAGCATAGAAGTAGAACGAAGAAAATATAGTTGATACAAACTATAGGAGGCTTGAAATATGCATTTCCCTTCGAAGAGAGACTTATGGATGACGATGGTATTGTGGGGGATAGCGTTAGTAGGAGTTATTATGCCTATTGTGAATGGCGAAATGATCGCATTTTTATTTCTATTACCGTTGTCCGCACTCTTATTATGGTTTTGGTTTAGTACAGGCTATAAAATAGAAGATGACATAATTAAGATACGTTATGGCCCAATCAGAATGAAAGTACCTATAAAAAATATACTAATTATAAAGAAAAGGAAAAATCCGTTTACAGCGCCAGCGTTGTCGGTAGACAAGTTGGAGTTAGTCTCTGGTCGATTTGATGTTATTTCTATTTCTCCTGAAAATCAAGAGGAATTTGTAAAATCCGTCTTAAAAGTAAATGATGAAATTAAATTAGATAGCCGAATAAATGTTAAGGAATAATTTTTTAGCATAGGAAAGAAGGTTGTTTTTACGTTATGAGAGTTGTACAAGATATTACGGAATTAATCGGAAATACCCCACTTGTAAAACTAAATGAAGTTGTACCGGATGAAGCTGCAGAAATTTTTGTGAAGCTTGAGTCATTTAACCCCAGTAAAAGTGTAAAAGATCGTGCTGCATATAACATGATTAAGACAGCAGAAGAAAAAGGCTTGATCAAACCAGGAGATACTATTATTGAACCTACTAGTGGAAATACTGGAATAGGGTTAGCGATGATTGCTGCAGCAAAGGGTTACAAGGCCATTTTAGTTATGCCTGACAATAGTACATTAGAAAGAAGAAATATATTGAAGGCATACGGTGCTAAAGTTGTATTGACGCCTAGTGATGAAAAAATGCCTGGAGCAATAAAAAAGGCGCTTGAACTACAAGAAGAAATTCCAGGTAGCTATATCCCACAGCAATTTGAAAACGAAGCAAATCCAGCTATCCACCGTACAACTACAGCACATGAAATTTATGAACAAATGAACGGGAGGATGGACGGTTTTGTTTGTACTTCTGGAACAGGAGGCACAGTAACTGGAACTGGAGAGGTTTTAAAAGAAAAAATTCCAGGTATACATATTGCAGTGGTAGAGCCAGAAGGCTCCCCCGTATTATCTGGAGGGAATCCAGGCAAGCATATGTTGGTAGGTACAAGTCCTGGATTTGTACCAGAAATTCTTAATACGGATGTTTATGATGAAATCATTCAAATACTCGATGACGAAGCTGTGGAAATGTTAAAAAAACTCGCACAAACGGAAGGGATATTTGTTGGCCCTTCAGGAGCTGCAGCTATTTTTGCAGCAATTAAGGTTGCGAAGAAGTTAGGAAAAGGGAAGAGCGTAGTATGCATTGCACCAGACTCAGGCGAGCGATATTTAAGTATGAATTTGTTTGATAATGATTAGAATTTTATAGAAAAAAGGTGTTAATAAAATGCATTTTATTAACACCTTTTTTCATTAGGAGAAGTCATCTCTTGTTACGTCGTAATTACTTAATCTCCTTTGAAATAAATTAAGTCACCGTAATTTATTTCAAAGGAAGATTGGAATAAATGAATTTTTAGAATATCTATAAACTCAAAGAGAGTGCTCAAAACGAGTTTTGTTAATTTCTATTTTGATTTAATTACCATATAATAAAATTTGCAGATGAATTAGGAAGTGCAGTGTGTTGAGGACATTTGGAATTAATTATCAATCTGCAGCAAAAAATATTGTAAAAGGGCAAACAATTCCAGAAGAAGCCATGAATTAATTCATGGGTCGATTCACATAAAAAATAATTATCAACCTTTATAATATATAGGTATTTTACCTTATTGATAAGATTATGTAAGATGAAAGTATAGATTACTATGGAGGGGTTTTATATGCTATTTTCGTTTAAAAAAATTGACCATGTTCAACTAGCTGCACCAGAGGGGTCAGAAAACATCGCAAGAAAATTCTTCACTGATATTCTAGGTTTTGAGGAAGTGGAAAAACCGAAAACATTAAAAAAACGAGGTGGGGTGTGGTTTTCATTTGGTGTTAATCAACTTCATATAGGAATTGAAGAACCATTTTCACCAGCTAAAAAGGCACATCCTGCATTTGAAGTAGAAAATATCGAAGAATTAAAAAATCATTTGGCAAATAATGAAATCAAGTATGTTTTAGATAATAACCTTCCTGGTGCGAATAGAATATACGTCGACGACCCATTTGGGAATAGAATTGAATTATTAGAATGGCGAAATTGAAAAAGACAGGTGATAATTCTAATGGGGGAAGAGAGTCAAATAAACGATGAATGAGATGTATCTATCATTCGGCAAATGATAGGACGAGTCTGTCGTATCAGACTCATCCGATTACCATCGTCAAGTCAGCATTAAAAAGACAAAAAAGGTGATCAGCTAATGTGCCGTCTGACTCGCCGAGCATTAGGTTATTTATTTTAATGCTGAAGACTAAGTGACTACAGTTTAAGACGTTTAAGATGTTCCCGTTTAACATCCCAATAATAAATGGATGGAAGCCCTCTATATATCCAAAATTCATGTACTAGAGAAGAACCTACAAATAGTATCATTTGCCAATCCAGATCTTTCATAACAATTCCTCCTCGTATTAATTAGTTATATTAACGAGTAAAGTTGTCTAAGAACAATTATTGCAATTGCAGTTGTTGGATCTCACAATATGTGGAAGGGTTTAAATAATATGCATGTCAACTATACACGTGTTTAAATTTCAAATCGATTAGAAATCGGCATTGCTGTTCTAAGCGCTATCGTTCGGTAATGTGCATTTTATTGTTTAGAAAGACTGATAGTATTTTTGCGAATTAGTTATTAAGACAAATATCTATATGATAAAATAAAAGCATTATGAAATAAGGAGAATATATATGGATTATAAACTGGATCATATTGGTATTGCTGTTCGAAATTTAGAAGAAAGTATAAATTTTTATGAAAACATACTTGGTGCTAAATTAATTGATCGGTACAGAAGTGAATCAAAAGGTGTAGAAAGTGAAATTGCAACTATGGAAATCAATGGGAATCGTACCGAATTACTCTCACCGACTAACAATACGACCTCTCCAATTGCCCGTTTTTTAAAGCAGAAAGGAAAAGGTGTTCACCATATCGCTTATTACGTTAATGACCTTGATGAGGCGTTAGAAGATTTAAAGCATAAAGGAATTCGCACATTGGAAGAAACGCTTCGCATTAACCAACATGGAAGACGATTAATTTATTTGAATCCAGCTGATACAGAAGGAACAATTATTGAATACTGTGATTATCCGAATCAAGAAAATAAAATAGAATGAGCCATAAATGTTTGGGAGAAATTAGGGCTTGTTGAATTTGTTTCAGGTATTTCAGGTAGTGGAAGGGCAACTAACATTAAGAGTAACAGAACAGGTGCTAATCCACGAACATTTGAGTGTCTCTACTATGATTTGAACGAATGTTTTTCTGTAATAAAGCATGACGAATAATTATGGTCAAGTTGAAAAAGAGAGTGCTTAATAATGATTGTTATAGAATCCAAGACGTTTTCTTATTGTTCATTCGAAATCCAAAACGGGTTTACATAATATTTATTATAGGAAGTTGATTTAAAATCATTAAATTTCATCTCAATAAAAAGTATACTCTAGATAGTGAGATAGAATTGAAATTTACGCTATAAAATTCATTTGAATTTTATAGCGTATTCTAATAAACATATTATTCAGCCGTGGGATTTTTTACATTTCATTCTCTACTTTTGCTAACGGTTCTGTAGCTGGGCCTTCAACAACATCTCCAGTATATGAAAACCTTGATCCATGACATGGACAATCCCACGTGCGTTCGCCTGAATTCCAGTCAACTTCACATTTCATATGTGTACATGTTGTATCTACCATGTGGAGTTCTTTATTTTTATCTTTGTATACGCCAGTGCGTTTTCCGTTAATTCTTGTAACGGTTGCATCATCAGCAGAAAGCTCATCAATATCATTCTTCTTAAAATCCAGTTTTCCTTTAATCATGTGTTTTGCTACATCTGCGTTTATTTTACTGAATTCTTTTACTGCTGGATTAGCCTCAATTCTAGATGGCGAGTATAATGCTTTATATGGGTTATCTTTTTCTAAAATGTGGTCACTTAAAATTTTTGCTGCAATTGTGCCATTAGTCATGCCCCATTTGCGAAAACCAGTTGCCACCAATACAGTGTCCTCATCTTCTTTAATCGGCCCAATATATGGCACTTTATCAAGTGTTGTTAAATCCTGTGCTGACCACCGATAGACCAATTCATCAATACCTATATGTTGTTTAGCAAATTCTTTAAGTTCGTTGTAATGCGTAATTGTTGATTCACCTTGACCAGTTTTATGGTTTTCCCCACTAATTAACCACAGGTCCTCTCCATTAATGGATGTGCTGCGTATGGATCTTGTAGGAGATTCTGCATTTATGTACATGCCACCAGGAAATTTTTTGTTTGATTTAATGGCCGTAACATAAGCTCTTTCAGGGTACATTCGCGCAAAAAAGAAACTTTGCTTATCATAAAACGGGAAATGTGATGCGGAAATAACATAGTTACATGTAACACGTGGGCCATCGCTAGTAATAATTGTAGGTTGCTTGTTGTATTCCAAATCTTCAACCATTGTCTGTTCAAAAAATTGCACGCCAAGTTTTTGGCATTCCTCAGTTAATTCTTTTAAATACTTTAATGGATGAAATTGTGCTTGGTCTTTCATAATTAGTGCTGATTTCATCGGTATATTTAATGGTATGTTTTCTGTTAATTCGCTATTTATTTTAAGTTGATCATAGGCCTTCTTTTCATTTTCCAACTTGTTGATGTAAGATTCAGTATTCGTGTATAGATAGGCATCTTCTCTTTGATAATCACATTCAATTTGGAGCTGATCAATTGTTTCTTTAATAAACTGTTTAGCTTCTGTAGCAGCTTGATAATAAAGTGAAGCTTTTTCAATACCTGAGTTTTGAATGATTTCATCATATATAAGCCCATGCTGTGCAGTTACCTTAGCAGTTGTGTAACCTGTTGTCCCATCTAATATTTCACCTGCTTCGAATAATGCAACATTTAAATTTTGTTTTCCTAATAAATAGGCTGCTGTTATTCCTGTGATGCCGCCGCCTACAATTCCTACATCTACTTTCATAGACTCTTGTAATTTTGGGAATGTTGGCAGGTTTACAGACCTACGCCAATAGGATTCAGGAAATTCTGGTAGTTGTGAGTTAGTCAATATATGTCTCCCCTTCTTAAAAGTATGGATACTACTATTATTCACTTATTGTAGTTGTTTTATGTAAAGCTTTATCGTTTTAAAACTTCAAGTAAAGGTTATATAGTAGAGTGAGGCAGAAATGATTAGAGGTGGTAAAATCAATAAATATTTGATAGTAAGTGGTCGTGTACAAGGTGTTGGTTTTAGATATTCAGCTGCACAAAAAGCGAAGGAATTGCAGCTTAGTGGTTGGGTTCGTAATAAAATTGATGGTACAGTAGAGTTGGAGGTTGAGGGTGACGAAAATAAAATCAATCACTATATTGATGAAATGAACGCTGGTTTTAATCAATTTATTCAAGTAAAGGATATCAAAGAGATTACTTATCAAGAAAAGGGATATAATAATTTTTCAATTAAATAAATAGAAAAGAAAGCCACTAATCATGTTTACAGTGGCTTTCTTTGTTTTATTCCTCAAAAAATTTACGATTTATTTCAATAAATTCATGTTCTTTTTCTGGTACCTCATCTTCCATATAGATAGCCTCAACAGGACAAACTGCTTCACATGCTCCACAGTCGATACAGATATCTGGATCAATATAAAACATGTCTTTCCCTTCCTCTATACAGTCAACAGGACAAACTTCCACACATTCCCCTGATTTTTCTTCTATACACGGTGATGTAATTACAAAAGCCAAGTAAATTCCTCCTCATAACTATGATCCGTGCAATCATTATAACGTATTATTGCTCAAAAACGAAAGATCATTCTTTTGATTGAATTTTATTAAGCATTCCATAAACATTCAATTGTCGATGTGTCCGTATTATAGTTAATTAAATAGATATCTGGATTTTGTAGTTCTTTCCATTTTTCAAAACCAAAATTACCATCGTATTGCTGCAATAATAAAGCCATTATATTACCATGACTCACTATAATTACGTTTTTGATGTTGTCATCTGAATAAATCGATTCAAGTACTGTATTTGCTCGTTGAATGGCATCTTTAGCTGATTCACCACCAGGTAATGCGAAATTATGATCATTAAAAGACTGCTCCAAGACTTCTATCCAATCGTCAATTGGTTCATCACTTAATATCCGTTCACTTAATCGATCATCTATTTCAATCTCAGAGCTCGATTTTGTAGCAAAGGGTTTGATACTTTCTATTGCCCGTAAATATGGGCTTGAGATAATTTTGTCAATTGCAATGTTTTCTTTACTAAAAAAATTCGAAAGTAGGTGTGCCTGCCTCATACCAATTGTTGTTAATGGTGAATCTTTATGTTGACCATCAGCAGAACAATGACGAACAAAATAAATTTTTTTCATTTTAATTCATTCCCTTTTGTGTGGATTTGGCGAGCCCTAATCAAATTCTAAATAGCAATTAAATTATAACACTAATCGACATCGTTAATCTATAAAAGTAACAGGAAATTATCTCGTACTATAGTTCCTTAAAATAATATTTAAGAAATCCTCCTATTCGATTGCTATTATCATTAATGAAATAAAACTCATCTGTTTCATTTTTAACATCATATTTTTTACCTGGTGTTAATTTATCATGAACTACAAATTTTTTCGCATCAGCATGTACACATTCAATTTGTTTTATCGTTTCTCTATTCTCCCAGTCTAAATGAATCATATTATACCCTCTTTCTGCAGTAACTTAATACCTTTTGTTTACAAAGTTGTAAATCGTCAATTCCTTAAAGTTTATTTGAAAAGATAAGAGTAATTACCATATCCTTCATCAGCCATTTTATCTTTAGGAATAAATTTCATAGCAGCTGAGTTCATACAATAACGCAATCCTCCCGCTTCTTTTGGACCATCTTCAAAAACATGGCCAAGATGAGAATCAGCGTTTTTACTTCTGACTTCCGTGCGAATCATGCCATGTGTTTTATCGGTTTTTTCTGTGACTTGATAATTATCTACTGGTTTTGTAAAGCTTGGCCAACCACAGGCCGCATCAAATTTATCCTGTGAAGAGAATAATACATCTTTAGAAATAATATCAATATAGATCCCTTCTTCTTCGTTATCCCAGTACTCATTTTGATATGGTGTCTCGGTGCCACTCTCTTGTGTGACATTATATTGTATAGGAGTTAATTTTGCTTTCAACTCATTTTTGTCCCATTTTTGTTGCCAATTATTTTTTATAAAGTCTTCCCTTCCAGATCCTTTTTTATATAATTGATAATGAAACGACTGTTTTTTATAATAATCCTGGTGTTCAACTTCTGCAGCGTAAAAAGTTTTAGCTGGGATAATTTCAGTTACAACTGGTTTGGAGAACTTTCCGCTTGTCTCTAAATCTTGCTTAGACTGCTCTGCTATTTGTCTTTGCTCTTGATTATGATAAAATATTGCCGTTTGATAAGACTCTCCTCTATCATTAAATTGTCCATTAGGGTCGGTAGGATCTATTTGCTGCCAAAACGTATTAACAAGCTGCTCATATGTCATTATTGTTGGATCAAATGTAATTTGTACAGCTTCCAAATGACCTGTTGTGTTTGTGCAAACTTGTTCATACGTAGGATTCTCAACTGTACCTCCTGTATAACCTGAAACGACATCTATTATACCTGGGCGCTCGTCAAACGGTTCTACCATACACCAAAAGCATCCACCAGCAAATGTTGCTATTTCTCTATTTGAACTCATATATAATTAATACCTCCAGTGTTTTTTTATCCTACACTCTATTTTTTCGTTTATAGACAAAAAAATCAAGTTCTATGCCTCGTATTTAGATAAATAGTTTCGGTATTGACTCACCACTATCCTTTTTAGGCTCAAAATCTTCTTTATCGTCTATTGTATTTTCTTTATTTTCTGTTATGTCTTCTTCTTCTGTTTGATCTTTCTTTATTTCTTTATTATCATCCGTACTTTCAATATCCTTAAACGCCTTCATCATTTTATACATCGCAGGTAGGTTTTTAACCATTGGTCCATATTCCTGTACTAGTGGCGTTGTAGTTTCAACCATTTTTAATACCTGCTGGACATTATTTAATGTATTTGATAGCCCACCTACCCCTTTGTTCACTAATCCAGCGGTTGATTGATTCTTAAATAAATTCTGTAGTATATTATTACTGCTTGTTGGATTAGGATTATTTAAACTTCTATTTGGGAACATTAAATTATTTGCAGTATTTCTGGGGTTTTGTGTTGGAAACAACATTTTTTAGCCTCCTCCTTCTTATTGGTGAAGATCATTTAGGTTATTGTACGTGATCATTAATAATGCGTGTAGGCTATCGTTATAAGATTCGATGTTTAAATTTTAAAAGAAATAATGTTTGGGTATTTCCCGGGCAACCGCAGAATCTAACAAGATCTTCACTTTTAAAATTGCTTGTTGGAGAAATCGGGAGAATAATGACGATTTTTAATGGATTATATAACTGATGTAAGTAGTAATAATTATTAGTTAATTGATCAAACGTTTGTTTAAATTTTAGTTGGTTCATACATTACACTGTTGTACCAGATTAAAAATGGCGCTTGAAGGTAAATTCCAGCGCCATTACGTTATTCATTGCTTAAATTATATAATTCCCATATTTCATCGAATACAATTAATGCATTAGAAAAAGGGCTATTCCATTCTAAATAGGAGCTTATTTCATCATAGTCATTTGAGTATTTAGGAAAACCATGATCAAAAAACACCCAATCCGCTAGATAGCTTTGATCATCTGGCTGTTTCTTTCCTCGAAACGTCATTAAAAATTGGTAAAAAGATCGCAATTTATTCACCCCATCATTCAACACGATCACTTTCCATAAATTCTTGCTGTTTCTTTAGTTTCTTACGATATACCACTGAAGACAAGTAAATACTAATTTCATATAAGAATAATAATGGTATAGCTATAACAATTTGCAGAATAAAATCTGGTGGTGTCACGATTGTTCCAACAATAACCAATAATAAATAGGCATACTTTCTATTCTTGCGCATAAAGTCTGGTGATAAAATTCCTATTGTTGTTAAGAACATCGTAATAATTGGTATCTCAAATAGGACTGCAAATGGTAATGTCACACGAAATAAGAAACCAAAGTATCTCTCGATCGTGAACATTTCATTAAACATACCGTCATTTAGTGACAGTAAAAAGGGTAAAATGAGTTGAATAAACATAAAATATCCAAAAACTAATCCGGCAAGAAACAACAGGAATGTAGCTGGAATATATGCTAAAGATGCTTTTCTTTCCTTAGAGGTCAGTCCTGGTTTGATAAATGCCCAAACTTGATAAAACAAGAGAGGAATGGTACCTGCAATTGCTACTATTCCAGCCATTGAGAAATAAATCCATATAATTTCTCCTGGACTGATAACATGTAGTTCAAAATCCAAATCGTTCACAAAGAACCAATAAATATCTTGTACAAAAATAAAACCAACAATAAAAAAAGCAACAAAAAAAACAGCCGTGACAATTAGTCTGTTTCGTAATTCTGATAAATGTCCAGTAAGATTCATTTCTTTATCACTTGATTGTATATTGTCATCAACCATTATTCCACACTCCTATGTATAAACAAAAGAAGATGCAAGGTTATGTACCTTACACCTTTCACTTATCACTTTTTAGTTGATGTGTGATCATCATTTTTATTTGGAGAATCGTCATCAGATATAATGTCCTTGGTAGCATTTTTAAATTCTTTTAATGAACTTCCAACAGCTTTTCCGATCTCTGGTAATTTGGAAGGTCCAAAAACGATTAATGCTATTATTAGAATTAGTATTAACCCAGGGATGCCTATACTACTAAACATTTGTAATCACTCCCAAAAGAACTTTACTTATTTTCTTTTCCATTAATTATTTCTTTTGTCTCGTTTATTTCATCTGTAACATCACTAGTTAAGTCTTTTGTAGAACTCTTAAATTCACGTAAAGTTTGTCCTGCTGCCTTCCCGATTTCTGGTAACTTTTTTGGTCCGAAAATTACCAACGAGATAACCAGTATTAAAATTAAACCAGGAAATCCAATACTTGAAAACATTTATTACACCTCTTTTAAAGTTGACATTATTATAATATGTGTTTTTTAACTCTATATACTTGTTCGACTATAGTTTAACACGTTTTTCTTTTAATAAACAAGCTCCACCTATTCCTTTAATCCGTTATTTTCGATCATATTGAAAAAAATAATAGTCATAAGGGTTTTTATCGTCCTTTTCTCCTTTTACTTTTGATGTTACATGCCACTCATATTCAGAGAAAACCGGGAAATAGATATCACCTTCAAAGGATTCATCTATTAACGTAATATACATGCGATCAGCAATATCTATTACTTGTTTGAAAATTTCTCCACCGCCGATAACAAAAAATTCTTCTTCAGGATTAGCACGGTTCCATTCTTCTACAGTTTTTAAATCAGTAATCACTTCGACTTCATCTGGAAATTCAATGTTTTTCTTTGTGATTACAACATTTTTTCGGTTCGGTAATGCCCCGTTTAGTGAATCATACGTTTTTCTCCCCATTATAATGGTATGGTGAGTTGTTTTATCTTTAAAATAACGAAAATCCTTCGGCAAATGCCATGGCAAGTCATTATTCAGGCCAATAATATGATTGCGATCCATTGCTAACATTAATGAAATCATTATTGAATTCCTCCCATTTACTTTTTGTTTAGACTGCGATTGGTGCTTTGATAACCGGATGCGGGTTATAATCAATTAAATCAACGTCAGTTAGTTCAAAATCAAAAATAGACTTCTTTTGTTTGTTAATTTTAAGTGTCGGAAGCTCTCTAGTTACACGTGCAAGCTGTGTATTAATCTGCTCCACATGATTTGTGTAAATATGTGCATCGCCTAGCGTATGAACGAACTCTCCTACTTCCAAATTCGTTTCATGTGCTATTAAGTGTGTTAATAATGCGTAACTTGCAATATTAAAAGGCACGCCCAGAAAAACATCAGCACTTCGCTGATATAGCTGACATGACAATTTCCCCTCAGATACATAAAACTGAAACAGTGTATGACATGGTGGTAACGCCATACTAGGTATATCTTCAGGATTCCATGCAGAAACAATATGCCTACGAGAATCAGGTTTTGAACGTATGGATTCAATGACTTGTTTTAATTGATCTATCGTATCATTCTTAGAAGTTTCCCACTCTCGCCACTGTTTCCCATATACAGCACCTAAATCCCCAAATTCATTAGCAAAATCATCGTCATGGAGTATTTTTTCCTTAAAACGGCTCATTTGTTCTTTATATTTTTCGTTAAAGTCAGGATCCTGTTGACTTCTATTTCCAAAATCATCCATATCCGGACCATTGTATTTCTCACTTTTTACCCATTTTTCAAAGGCCCATTCATTCCATATATTATTGTTGTTCTCAAGTAGATATCGAATGTTTGTATCCCCCTTAATAAACCAAAGCAGCTCACTTGCGACTAGTCGAAACGGCACTTTCTTTGTCGTTAATAAAGGAAATCCATCACGTAGATCAAATCGCATTTGATGACCAAATATAGAATAAGTACCTGTGTTCGTGCGATCTTCTTTCTTTATACCATTATTTAAAATGGATTCACATAATTTTAAGTATGCCTGTTCACCTGTCACCACAAAATCTCCTCCGCTTATTACGCATAATCGCTTTTATTACATTGCATACATTGTAACATAAACGTAACTCATAACGTACATTTTTCCACATAAATCTGTATAAGTACAGTCACAAAAGAAAGGGGATATTTGCATGATAAATGGTACTGTAGAACATGTAGTAAAAAATTCACTCCTCTATAGCTACGTGTTGGCACAACCGTTCGTTGCTTATGTTGAAGCATCTCCTGCAATTCAAAATAAAATACTGTTGGAATCTGAACAACTGCAATATGGACAGCATGGTGAATCGGTACGGGTGTTACAGCAAAAACTTAATAAATTGTCCTATTATGACGATGAAGTTGATGGTGATTATGGTCTATTAACCGAACATGCGCTGAAAAAATTTCAGGAAGATAATAGTGTGATAATCGATGGTCAGGCAGACAAAGAGACCTTATATGCTTTAATAAATGTGGAGCTAAAACAATACTTAGATACGATAGATAAATTGTCGGAAACCATATATCCTGGTATGCACAGTGACGATGTAAAAGTTGTACAAAAAGCATTAGAATACTTTGGTTATTATGAAGGAGAAATAGACGGTATATATGGTCCTCTTACTACAAAAGCATTAGAAATTACAGAGGAAGAACATGATATTGAGTTGACGGAAGAAATTACGCAGGAAGACTTGGAAGCATTATATGGTACAGCAGTTACAGAAGAACAGGAAGATGAAGTAGAAGAAGAATCAGAAGTAGAAGAAATGGAGGAAGAAACGGAAACAAACGAGGGAGTAAATGAAATTGATAAAGACATAGAAGAAGAAAAAAACGTAAAAGAAGAGGATGAGGAGACAAAAGAAAAAGAGATAAAAAAAGCTGAAGTAAAGGGTGCAAATGGAAACAATGTCGTTCAAGATGCACGATCATTAATAGGGACCCCTTATGAATGGGGTGGTGATACGCCTTCTGGTTTTGATTGTAGTGGTTTTATACAATATATTTTTGAACAGCAAGATATAACGCTGCCAAGAACAGTGAGTGAAACTTGGAACTTTGCACAGTCAGTAGACAGACCATCAGTTGGAGATCTTGTCTTCTTTGAAACTTATCAACCAGGACCTTCACATATGGGCGTTTATATAGGAGACGGAAAATTTATTCATGCCGGATCCACGAATGGAGTAGAAGTAAGTGAATTAGGTAGTTCATACTGGGAATCGAAATATATAGGCGCCAAGAGAATCTAAAATAAGGTTTGGCTGAGGCTCTACTGAGACAGTTCTGCTACGTTTTGATAAATAATAGGCGGGAAGAAAATGCAGAGTGTGTGCATAGAATTACTAAAAACAATCCACCCCAGGACGACCATAGGTTGGATTGTTTTTTTACCACTCTTTATAAAATTGTTCTAAAAATTTTATCATAAATTCATGTCGTTCGTAAGCAATTTCTTTTGCTGCTGTAGTGTGTAATCTATCTTTCAATTTGAATAACTTATCATAAAAATGTTGTATAGATGTATCATCCCCTGGTGTATCATAAATCAGCTGTCCTTTTGCCCCACCATATGCAAAAGTTCTAGCAATACCTATTGCACCTATCGCATCGATTCTATCTGCATCCTGTACAATCATTCCTTCAAGTGTCCTGGGGGTGTGTCCTTTACTGAACGAAACCTCTTTGATAGCTGCTTGAATATCGAGTATTTCTCCAAGGTATGTTAATAGATTCTAAGAAGCTACACATGTCTTCTATGGCACGAACGGGATTGGAAAACAGCTTCGGATCTCCAATATCATGAATCCATGCAGCAGATTCTGTTATAAAAATATCTGCTGGTTCCTTTATTGCAATTTCTTTAGCTATTCTTGTTACGCGTTTCATATGAAAATAATCATGACCAGTAGAATCATCGTGAAAATGCTTGTATACATATTCTTCTATAGCTTGTAATTGTTTCTTTTTGTCCATTAAAATAAACCAACAACTTTACCTTCTTTGGTTACATTCATATTAAGTGCGGCAGGCTTGGCAGGTAAGCCTGGCATTGTCATAACATCTCCAGTTAAAACGATCATAAAGCCAGCACCTATTGAAGGCTTAACCTCTCTAATGGTTATAGTAAATCCTGTTGGTCTACCTGTAAGTGTTGGGTTATCAGATAGTGAATATTGAGTTTTTGCCATGCAAATTGGCAAATCCCCCCACCCTTTTTCTGTATAAAATGTTACTTGCTCTTTCGCTTTAGGAGTTAACTCTATATCATCAGCACCGTAAACTTTTTGAGCAATTTTTCTCATTTTTGATTCTAACGTTTCTTCCAATTTATAAAGGTGGTTAAACTCTTTATTATTATTTTCTTCTGTTTTCGCTATAACTTGTTCAGCTAAATGAGTCCCGCCTGCTCCCCCATTTTCCCAAACATCGGTTAATGCTGTATCAATATCTCTTGATTCACACCATGTTTGAATTAAGTCGGTTTCAGCTAATGTATCTGTTGGAAATTTGTTAAGCGCAACGACAAATGGTAAACCAAATGACTCGATTGTTTCGATGTGTTTTTTTAAGTTTTCCATGCCAGCGTTTAATGCATCAAGATTTTCTTCTTTCAAATTATCTTTCATAACTCCTCCATGCATTTTTAAAGCGCGAACAGTAGCAACTATTACGACCGCATCCGTATCAAATTCACCAACTCGTGATTTAATATTAAAGAACTTCTCAGCACCCAAGTCTGCACCGAATCCTGCTTCTGTTACTACGTAATCTCCCAATTTAGCAGCTGTTTTTGTTGCCATAATGCTGTTACATCCATGTGCAATGTTGGCAAATGGCCCACCATGAATGATAGCAGGTGTATTTTCAATCGTTTGTACCAAATTAGGTTTAATCGCATCCTTCAATAATAAGGTTAACGCCCCTTCTACCTGTAAATCTTTAACTGTAATTGGTATATCTTCGTATGTGTATCCAATCACAATTTTAGAGATTCTTAATTTAAGATCATCGAGACTAGTTGTTAAACATAATATGGCCATTATTTCTGAAGCAACTGTAATATTAAATCCGTCTTCTCTCGGAACTCCCCGTTTAGGCCCACCAAGCCCAACAACCGTTTGTCTCAATGCACGATCATTCATATCCATCACACGTTTCCAATCAATTCTACGGGGATCGATATTCAACTCATTTCCACGATGAATATGATTATCAATCATTGCAGAAAGTGCATTATTGGCACTGGTTATAGCATGAAGATCACCGGTGAAATGTAAATTAATATCTTCCATCGGGAGTACTTGAGAATAGCCACCGCCCGCAGCTCCACCTTTCATTCCCATTACGGGGCCTAGGGATGGCTCACGTAGAGCAATAACCGATTTTTTGCCGATTTTATTTAGAGCTTGTCCAAGTCCAACAGTTACTGTAGACTTCCCTTCTCCAGCTGGAGTGGGATTAATAGAAGTTACTAATATTACCTTTCCATTTGGTTTATCTTTGAGTTTGTCTATAAGCTGATCAGACAATTTTGCTTTAGAATGACCATGTGGCTCCCAATCTTCTTCATTTAATTGAAGATTCTCAGCTATCTCTTGGATTGGTTTAAGCGTAGCTTGTTGAGCAATTTCAATATCTGTTTTCATATCCAGTGCTCCCTTCTTGTTTTATCTACTAATAGTGTACATCTTCTTGTGCTTTATTTCACTTTTTTTAAAAGAATTTATTGAATAAATTTTATAGTATAAAAAATAAATTACTAACTAAAAATATATGTTAATTTCTTGACTGAAGTAGGTAAATAAGCTATATTAAGGACAAGCAAAGAAGATGCATGGAATCATTAGCGACAGGTAGCTTCTATAGAAGTGGATGTAGTAATGATCCTAAACTTTTATAGGTGCTGCCTTTTTTGAAGTCCCATCTATCTACTTTGTATTAACACGTTTCACGTGAAAGTTTTTAGGAGGATTATTTACATGGAAAACGGAACAGTAAAATGGTTTAACGCAGAAAAGGGCTATGGCTTTATTCAATTGGAAGAAGGAAATGATGTTTTTGTACATTATTCAGCAATCCAAGAAGAAGGCTTCAAAACGTTAGAAGAAGGACAAGAAGTTTCTTTTGAAATTGTTGAAGGCGATCGTGGTCCTCAAGCAGCTAACGTAACAAAAAAATAACGCAGTAAATATAGAATTGATATAAACGGCAATCTTAGCGGATTGCCGTTTTTTTGTTTGCATAGGAAACTATAGAATTTAAAAGCTGTGGATAACTTATTTGCCGAAATATCCACGTCCAGCTCCAGCGCCCAGCAACTATCAAACTTCACACTCCTCCACTACGATAAAGAAGACTTGCCGATTGGCTCCGCCAGAGGCTTAGTCGCACTTATACCCTTGTGGTGAAAGTCAACATAGACTCACTTGGTTTAAGGAAGGCCGACTAAAACCGGGCTTGCGCTCAGGCGTCGGCATACCCCTATGAAGGGGCATGTTTCCTTTTCGCTTTCCAAGCATAAGATTCACTTTGACTTTCGCCACTACTGGCGATAAGTCAAGTTCATCTAATCTCATTGCGGGGTGGAAGTTCAACTAAAATCGCCACTTTGCGTGGCAACGTTGAACCACCCGCAGCGCTGAGCGCAGTTTGTACGTTGCTAAACGGGCGCTTGCGCTTTTGTTCTTGTAAAACTTTGTTCAACTTACTTATGTAAATAAGGAAGATTATCGTTATAGGTTCGTTCCCAAAAAGGTCGACTCCGTACACAAAGCTTCAGAAGCACAATATATGGTGAATGTCAATCCGTGATATTGACATTCACCATATATTGTATGTAACCACCTGATCTGGCCTTTTTGGGCGAGAAACGTTATAGACTTCTTTAACGAATGCAAAGTTTTCTAATTTTAATCTGAAAATTTTTCTGCTAAAGCTTTTTGCTCTTTTGGTATTCTTACTGTTAACAAGAGGATGTGCAATAGTGGAAATACAATGGCTGTTACATATGCACCCAATAGTAAAGGAATAACCAATAGTTCAATTCCGACAATAATGTAATTGGGGTGGTTCACATATTTATATGGTCCCTCTTTAACTAAGGAAAAGTGCGGGGATATGATGATTTTTGTGTTCCAAAATCTACCTAGCGTTCGGATGCACCAGATTCTTATTATTTGAGTGAAAATAAATAAAGAAAGTAAAATGTAGTTAATTTTCAAATTTGACACATCACGCATCCATATTTCCATTAATATAGAGACAAAAAACAAAACATGGAGGATAATAAAGAGTTTATAATGTTCTTTGCCCCTTTCGATTCCACCTCTAGCTTTCATCCAATTTTCATTTCTTCTTGCAATGATTAATTCAATTAATCGTTGGCAAATGATAATACTTAGTAAAACCCACATGAATAAAGGCATTATTAATTCCACTCCAATAATAATAGTTCTGAACTAAAGCCTGGACCTAAAGCAGATAATATACTTAGTTCATTACGATTAGTATTTTCTTTCATTGCTTCATAGAGCACATAAAAAACCGTAGCGGAAGACATATTTCCATGGTTTCTAAGCACTTTATAAGAATTAGAAAACTTCATACTCGAACTTTCTATTACATCCTCCATTGCGTTCAATACTTTTTTTCCGCCTGGATGTGCAATAAATGAATGAATCATTTTTTCATTCAATCCTAACTCTCGCATAAATGCATGAATGTGGCCATCCCAAAAAGAATTAACCATTGCAGGAATGCTTTTGGAGAATATGACTTCTAAGCCACTGTTGTTGATATTCCACCCCATAACTGATGTACTGTTCTTTTTTGTTAACGAACTACTACGACGTATTTTTGGTGTATTCCTTTTGCGGTACGAAAGAAATGGTGATTTCTCTCCAATAGCTAAAACAGCACTAATACCGTCACCAAAAAGAGCACTACCGATTAAATTGCTTTTTTTCATATCTTCTTTTTGAAAGGTTAAACTACATAGCTCACAGCATACAATTAAAGCAGTTTTTTCTGGATGGGCAGCAATCCAATCAAATGCTCGTGACAATCCGATAGCTCCACCTGCACATCCCAACCCCCATAGTGGCATTCGACTTGTACGTTCACTAAAAGGCCGCTCGTTAAGCAGATGTACTTCCATGGATGGTGTTGCAATTCCTGTACTCGATACAAAAATAATCATGTCTACAGCTTCATAAGGTATATCCTCTGTTAGGAATTCCTGATTTGATAAACAGTGATCAACAGCTTGTAGCATATGTTTCTTGGCAAACGTTTGATAAAGGTCATTTTTTTCCTTAAATGTGTGGCTCTCCTTTAACCACTTCTTATCTACTACGAATTGCCTGTTGTCTATTTCTGCATTATCAAATACAGGTAGTAATCTATTAACTCGTTTTGTAGAATGGGAAAACACATCTAATACTAATTCCTTTACCTCGTCTTGTGATAAATTATTTTTGGGAATGCTAAGACCAACAGAACCAATGAAAGCCATGAAATCACCTTTTTATGTCATATTGTTTTTCTTTTTCAGACTTATAGATTATATAGCTCGGTGAACCTCTCCGCCTAAATCAAAGATTTTGATGAAGTTTCCCTATTTAGGGACGATGGCTTTGCTCTATTGAACCGAGTCTTACATCATCTCCCAGGGCTTTGTTTTATACTGTTCGGATTGACCTTGCCCTACAGTCGAAACAATTTATTTATGTAGTTGGATACAAACCCGTGAAATCCAGTCCAACCTTTTCGATACATAGGAAACTATAGAATTTAAATGCTGGGGATAACTTATATACTGGAATAGCCACGTCCAGCTCCAGCGCCCAGCAACTATCAAACTTCACACTCCTCCACTACGATAAGTCAACATCGACTTACTTCGTTCGTCGTGTTTCCTTTATCTCATTGCGGAATGCTCCAGTTTGTACGTTGCTAAACGGGCGCTTGCGCTTTTGTTCGATATTGATGGCAGCATTATGGTCGCGATCTAAAACTGTCCCGCATGAACTGCATACATGCGTGCGAACGGACAGAGACTTTTTCACACGATTCTCGCAGCCAGAACAGCCTTGACCCGTATAATGCGGTTTAATTCTTACAAGTTCTCCACCATTGTTTTTACATTTGTATTCGAGCTTATTACAAAAAGGACCCCAGCCAGCGTCATGAATCAAGTTTGCCAGATAGTTTGGATTTAAATCATCTTAGTCCCATCTTTACTAATTTCCAACGGATTTTTCATTTTTCCATACCGATATCAACCAGTCTGTCAATAAACTGTAATTATTATTCAATATGATTTCTTCAAAGTTATGCTCCTTTGAAAAATGATACAGTTGGGCTGCGTACATCTAGCCTAATACATAGGAATTTTGCGATTTCGTTATTAATTTCCTTCACATTCAACCAATATCCTTTGAATTACTCTATCATGTGTAGGATCTTTTAAACGATCAATAAAATACTTCATTTTTCTGATGTCTCAATTTGATGTCGTTTCGTTTTTCTGCGAGGAATCCAACAACTTCAGACCGTTGATTGATGCCGCTTTTTGGTGTTTTCGTTCGAATGTCTCATTAGATTAACAAGGGAGATTCCTGATAAGAGCTGAGTTCTTTTAACAATGCTTTAAAGTCCTTTTCATTTAAGTGGGTATCGTTCAAATTTAATCCTGCCTGCTTTTACGCCCAAAATATTGATAATAATCAGTCTGAATAAATCCGTTAAAAAGCTTTCTTTTCTTGGTAGCCTGCTGACCGTATTGTTTTTCAAACCCTTCGAACGCAGTTAAAATATA
Organism: Virgibacillus natechei; assembly: GCF_026013645.1. NCBI lineage: Bacteria > Bacillati > Bacillota > Bacilli > Caryophanales > Bacillaceae > Virgibacillus > Virgibacillus natechei. Next base: position 1,911,439 of record NZ_CP110224.1, read on the forward strand.
AACACTCCAAGTTGGGTGGTCTTTCATTACATTGCCAAGTTCTCTGTATATAGTTGCTACCGCCTCTTTATCCCCTATTCGTTGTCCATAAGGTGGATTACCTATCACATATCCATTTTTATTTCGAATAAATAAGTCCTTAACCTGCATTTGCTTCCACGTTATTAAATCTCCTAAGCCTGCTTCAACTGCATTTTCATTTGCAATCTTTACTAAATTATAATCAATATCTGACCCAGTGATATCTAGCTTTTGATCGTAATTTGCCTTTTCTTCTACTTCTTCGTAAGCAGCTTCCCAATGCTTATTCTTAATAAGCGGCCAATCCTCACAAGCAAATTCACGATTAAAACCAGGTGCTATATTTTGGCCTATCAAAGCTGCTTCGATTGCAATCGTACCAGAGCCGCAAAAAGGATCTATTAAAGGATGATCAGGTTTCCAATTTGTAAGCATCACTAAAGCAGCTGCCATCGTTTCTTTTAAAGGCGCTTCCCCTTGGCCAATGCGATAGCCTCTTTTATGTAGACCAGTACCAGACGTATCAATGGTAAGTGTTGCTATATCCTTAAGTATGGATACTTCGACTTTGTATAACGGTCCAGATTCGGGCATTTTAGAGGCCAATCCATATTTAAGTTTCAGTCGTTCAGCTATTGCCTTTTTAACGATTGACTGGCAATCCGGGACACTATATAACTGGGACTTTACAGATTTACCACTAACTGGAAATTGTCCCTCTTCTGCTATAAAATCTTCCCATGGAAGGGATTTAGTTGATTCAAATAATTCATCAAATGTGGTTGCAGTAAACGCTCCGATACGTAATCTGACACGATCTGCTGTACGAAGCCATAAATTGCAACGTGGAATTGCTGATATAGGTGCCTCGAATAGTACTCTTCCATTCTCTACGGTAGCTTCATATCCTAACTGTTTTACTTCATTAGCAACTACAGACTCTAGACCCATAGCAGCTGTTGCGATTAGAGTTACGTTCTTCATATAACTTTTCCCTTCACTTCTAGATTAAATTAGCTTAAGTTTATCATATCCTAAACCAAAAACTAAAAACATATCCTTCTAAATTAAAAAATTCACAGAACAAAGCGCCCGTTTAGCAACGTACAAACTGCGCTCAACGCTGCGGGTGGTTCAACGTTGCCACGCAAAGTGGCGGTTTTAGTTGAACTTCCACCCCGCAATGAGATTAGATTCACTTTGACTTATCTCCAATAATGGAGAAAGTCAAAGTGAATCTTATGCTTGGAAAGCGAAAAGGAAACATGCCCCTTCATCGGGGTATGCTGACGCCTGAGCGCAAGCCCGGTTTTAGTCGGCCTTCCTTAAACCAAGTGAGTCGATGTTGACTTTCACCACAAGGGTATAAGTGCGACTAAGCCTCTGGCAGAGCCAATCGGCAAGTCTTCTTTTCACCCACAGGGCATAAGTGCGACTTTACTTCTGCCTACGCCTGCCGGCTTGGCAATCAGTAAGTCTTCTTTTCACCCACAGGGCATAAGTGCGACTTTACTTCTGCCTGCGCCTGCCGGCTTGGCAATCAGTAAGTCTTCTTTTCACCCACAGGGCATAAGTGCGACTTTACTTCTGCCTGCGCCTGCCGGCTTGGCAATCAGTAAGTCTTCTTTATCGTAGTGGAGGAGTGTGAAGTTTGATAGTTGCTGTGCGCTGGAGCTGGACGTGGCTATTCCAGTATACAAGTTATCCACAGCTTTTAAATTCTATAGTTTCCTATGCAATGAAAAAAACCTTGCTATATAGCAAGGTTTGCCTTTTACAGTATAGACCATTAAGTATTCGATAAGCCATGTTCTGTTCCTCAGTACTACAAACGGAGGTCAGCCTCGTACATTCGGTGTAATCATCTATCTACAAGCATTCATTGCTTGTCCCTTATTCGGTTGAATTCCCTACTAAAGGATGCCCCTACCTTAATTTGGGTTGCTCACTTATGGGGTTTACCTCGTTCCACCCGAAATGTTTCCATTCCAGCTACGTCACTGTGGCACTTTCAAGGATAGAATCCCCTATCAGTAGACTTAGGGATGTCTCCTGCCGTTAACCTCGTAATGTTGCCTTGACTTATGATTTCATCAAGCATAAACACTACAAACATCTCAGTTTGTGTGAGCATGGACTTTCCTCTGTACGTTAATACAGCGATTACTTGAATACTTAACTTTAGTGCGAAATTAAGTATACCATGTCTAAGACAATTATTCAATATGCTCCGAGTTGCTTGTTCACAGATTATTTCAGTGTCTCTTCATCTATATTCTCAGATTCTGCAAATTTCTTACCAAACACCGCTTTTTCTAAGTTGGATACCCGTTTCAGAACATCATAATTAGGTTGTTGGGCTGGTTGAGAAGAACGTGACCTAGTCTGGTCTGAAGCCCCACGCTTAAGCCGCTCGTTTTCTTGTTGCAGTCGCTCAATTTCCTGTTTAAATACATCATAATCCTGAATAACTGTATCAAGAAACTCATCTACTTCCTCTTGATTGTAACCACGCATTGCAGTTTTAAATTCTTTTTCAAGAATATCTTTTCCATTTAATTGTACACGAATCGAACTCATATTATAACCACCTCATAGTTTCCATAAGTTTATTTTTTCAAATATCAATGATGATGTCAATTTTAAGTTTAGCAGGTAGAAAAGTATAAAACTTTCCTATTGCATAAATGCAACTAAGGGCATTCACCGAATACCAAGTTTTCTAATTAATAGATCTATATTCTTATACCTATGTCTTTAAAAACTATTATACCACAAAAAAAGGAACCTGAAAAAATCAGCTTCCTTCTATACATAATTTTATGCTGTTATGTTCTATTTAAATCACTCGGTTGGAAGGAAAAAGGTAGTAATTCTTCCATCGAGATTGTTTTTGTATCTTTGTTTAAATTTGTTAAATGGATATTCATATTACTGCTAAAGAACTCGCTCATTACTTGGCGACAAGAACCACACGGCGGAACTGGTCGTATTGTGTCTGCTGCAACTGCCATCTCAACAAATTTTGTTTCCCCTTCTGAAATGGCTTTAAAGATGGTTACACGCTCTGCGCAACAGGATACAGGATAGGCTGCATTTTCAATATTACAACCCGTATAAACCTCACCAGATTCAGCTATAAGAGCTGCTCCAACAGGGAATTTAGAATAGGGTACATATGCTTTATTTCTTATTTTAATAGCTTCTTCAAGTAATTTATCTTTACTCATGATTTCCCCCCTTTATATTATTGGGAGATAATTATAAGAGAAATAACGGCTGTTGTAAAGCGTTTTCAGGGTTTCACCTCACCTTTAGTTCATTTCTCTTAATAATTGATCAAAAATATAGGCGATGGAATTGTTAAGTTCCATAAACCGTTTCCGTTTTACATCAATATAAAAGCTATGCATTAAAAGTAATTCCATATTTTCTCTGGTTGAAGTTATTTGTTGTGGATGGACATTGATTTTTCTTTCTTTAACAATTTGCAGGGAATCCTCTTCCCATTTAGCTAAAAGTTCATAAATAGGTGTTGATTCTTCTTTCACCTTTAAAAAAAACTGTCTATCCTTTTTATTCTCTGGAGGTTCATCATTTTCATACTTGTCCTTTAAACGGTTTAGGTGTTGCTTTAGTTCCACTGTTTGATTTTTTAGATCCATATTAAAACCGCCCTTACTACTAATTTATACATTCTTTTTATACTGTATCATTTTTAGATAAGGTTGACATCTTTTTGATTAAAGATTTTGTGTTGCTTATTTCCTGTTGGTTGTTTTGAAAGCCTTGTGATATTTTCTTGTCTACTTTCATTGTAAGCTTTTGATCAATCCAACGAACTTGATCCGTAATTCGTTGCATCGAATCTTCAAAATCCTTTTTTTTAGCACCATCACAACGTTTTGTACGTTCAAATTTTCTAACCGCTAGTGACATAGTCCTCACCCTCATTCTTTTGAATTATTAACATATTCGGCTGAAATATGAGACTCTCCTTCCTGTTCGACAAAACTAGTAGTAAGGATACAAAACTAGTGTTATTACTTATCTTTTTTACGAAATTAGACACACTAATATATAAAGGAGGTTTTAAAAATGAAACATAAAAAACCAGACCCTAAAAAACCTGGTAATAAACAATCAAAATCACTAAAAACTGGTGATAAAAAATTAGATGGACCAAATAGACCTTCAATTTAATGATGAACAAAGAAAAAGGGTTTGTGGATTGGAACAAATCCTTTTTCTACATAAAGTAAAACTTCCTTCCGATTCTATATGGGTTGTTCGTTAAACGGAGGTAACTATATTTTTCAGATGATAATAAGCGTACAGCATATTTCTTTTTTTGTAGAAGGCTGACCCTATATCACTTTTTTTTGTGGAAGCGTTATGGTGTTGTAACCATTTCTTTTTCACACCCCTTGATTTAGACCAATCATTACGAATTATATCTTGATGAGAAATCACAGGGTAAAGTAAGCGTAACATTGGACTCTTTGGCAACGTCATGTTCAAATAAATTTCATAATCAATACGCGACCCGGTATGCTCATTCGTCAATGCGAATTCTATCAGCGTTGGGAAAATGTTAGGAGAATATATTATTCCAGCAATTTTCTTTCCTAATTCAATGCGTTTTGTTACATTTGTGAAGTCATGTACAAAAGCTCCATATAATTTGGGAGATCGTGTTGGTAAGATAACCGCATTCATAAATAAGGAATCCTGTAAAAGGTATGGAAATTTATGAAAGACGTGATGCTTGAAAAAGGGTTGTTTAATCACGGGAGTTTGGATAACATTTTGTTCATTTATTATAAGTGCTATCATTAGTCTCTCTTGGTTATTGCTCTTCCAAAAATGATACCACTCGTTTATCATGAATTGAGACGCATTATATTCCTTTAATAGGTAAAACATTGGCTTTTTGGAGGATAGTGAAAGTTTATAAACAAGCAGTTGTGGATATGCATCTGAAAATATCAACCAGTTTGCTCTCTCGTACGTCATAAATAAGCGACTTCGTTCTTTATCGCTTAGTATTTTTTGAAATGGAGGCAAATGTAAATCAGTCATATTCCATCCTGCATTTCTTGATACCATACTGGCAACAAAGGCCCACTTTATCTCAGGAAAATCAACGAAAAAATTTTGATAGGCTTTTGTTCGAGATATATTGTCAATATTATGCGCTCTTGTGCAATTTGTTATATAATGTATATAAGACTGTTCTTTTTGTTCATTATACATGGATAGACCTACTTTTCCCCTAGTCTTTGTTTAACTAGCTGCATTTATGCTCTGTTCTATGCTTTTATAGTTGTTTTTTGATATGATAATGTACTGTAGGGGGTTGTTTGATGAATTATCCAAATGGTAAAAAGAAACCAACAGTAAGAAAAACGTCTGATAAAACAAATAAAAGTTTCAGCAACCGGGGAATGACACTAGAAGATGATATAAATACAACGAATAACTATTATTTAGCTATCAATAAAGCAGTTATTCATAAGAAACCAACACCAATACAAATTGTAAACGTTCATTACCCGAAAAGAAGCGCAGCTGTTATTACAGAAGGATATTTTAAACAAGCTTCAACCACCGATTATAATGGCCTATATCGCCATAAGCACATTGATTTTGAGGCGAAAGAAACTAAAAATAAAACGTTGTTTCCATTAGCAAATATTCATGATCATCAAATAAAGCATATGGAATTAATCATCGAAAATGGTGGAATCTGCTTCTTAATCATTCGTTTTGCAGCATATGATGAAACATACTTCATACAAGCTGAGAAACTGATTTCATACTGGAAGGAAAAATTAAATGGAGGTAGAAAATCAATACCTTATGAAATAATAAAGCAAGAAGGATATCTTATCCCATTTCAATATCAAGCAAGAGTTGATTACCTAGCAATTATAGATAAGCTATACTTTTAGAGACGGAGGTATGGAGTTATGGCAGATAATAGCCAATCTCGTACAGCAAGAAGAAAACAAAAAAAATCAAAAAAGAAACCAGTTTGGAAAAAAATACTCCTAACTGTACTTCTTGTTATATTAGCAATTGGAATTGGTGTAGGTGGAGTATTCACGTATTGGATTGCAACAGCACCGGAACTGGATGCATCCGAATTAGCAATACCTTTTTCATCGATAATTTACGATCAGGATGGGAATGAATTTGCTGATTTAGGATCTGAACAGCGTACAAGAGTTGAGTATGATGAGTTTCCTCAAGTGTTAATTGATGCAGTTGTCGCTACAGAAGATGCACGATTCTTTGAGCATTCCGGGATTGATTTAAGACGAATTGGTGGAGCTATAATTGCTAATATTAGAGGTGGTTTTGGCTCAGAGGGCGCGAGTACTATAACCCAGCAAGTAGTTGAGCAATCATTTTTAACACCTGATAAAGATTTGAGTATAAAAGTTCAGGAGCAATGGCTTGCATTACAGCTGGAACGTGAATATTCAAAAGAAGAAATTATGGAAATGTATTTAAATAAAATTTTTTATGGAAGCAGGGCTTATGGAGTAGGAAAAGCATCCGAAGTTTATTTTGATAAAACGGATTTGGAGGAACTTACATTACCAGAAGCCGCAATTTTAGCTGGGTTACCACAACGTCCTACTGCTTATAATCCATATGAAAGCCCAGAGTTGACCGAGGGAAGAATGGATACTGTACTAACATTAATGGTGAGACATGACAAGATTTCTCAAGAAGAGGCTGATGAAGCTAGGGGAGTTGATATCACTGAACTATTAAATCCAACCGATCCTGAACCCACACATTATGAAGCCTTTCTGCAGCAAGTTAGAGACGAAGTTGAGGAGAAAGTTGATGGTGCAGATATTTATACAGACGGACTAGAAATTCATACAACATTAGACCCTAGTATACAGGAACATGTAGAGTTTCTATTAACAGATAGTGAAGAAAACCCTATACCTTACTACGATGAGGAAATGCAAGCCAGTATGGCGGTTTTAGATACGAATAATGGTGCGATTCGGGCAATTGGCGGAAGCAGAAATAATCAAGGATTGGATGGGTTTAATTACGCTACCGACTTAAATCGTCAACCTGGTTCTACAATCAAACCTATAGTTTCATATGGTCCTGCTATTGAACATGATCAAATTTCTACTTATCAGCAAATAAATGATGATCAACCGTACGAAGTTCAAGGAACAGATCCAATAAGAAACTACAATCGCTCCTACGCTGGTTGGGTATCGGCACGTGATGCTTTAAGTCGATCATTAAATGTCCCAGCTGTAAAAGTATTGGAAGAAACAGGTTATGAAAATGCTCAAACTTTTGCTGAGGGATTAGGTATTAACTTTGCCGATGATAATATTGGAATTCGTGATGCCATTGGGGGAACAGAAACTGGAGTCAGTCCTCTTCAGTTAGCTGGAGCGTTTCGCGCATTTGGTAATGAAGGGATATATAATGAGCCTTACGCCGTTACAAGCGTAGAATTTGCGGATGGTCGATCGATTGATTTACAACCTGAGCCTGAAGCTGCTATGTCAGATTATACAGCATATATGATTTCAGATATGTTAAAAACAGCAATTAGTGAAGGTACAGGTACAAATGCCAATATCCAAGGAATGCCGGTTGCTGGTAAGACTGGAACAACAAATAGAGATGGAATTGAAGGGGCAGCTGATTCTTGGTTCAGTGGTTACACAACCAATTACACGATATCTGCTTGGACTGGGTATGATGAATATGATAGAGGAATAGAAGATACCCAAATCCCTCATGCACTATTTAGGGAGACAATGACAGAGATATCAAATGATATAGAAACAGCAGATTTTACAAGACCTAGTTCTGTTGTGGAAGTTGATGTAGAAAGGGGCTCAAATCCTGCGGTATTACCTAGTGATTACACCCCTTCCTCAGAAATTATTACGGAGTTATTTGTGAGTGGTACGGAGCCAAGTAGTACGTCTGAGCGATTTGATCAACTTGATTCCGTAAGTGGTCTCCATGCTGAATATGACGAGGATTCTAATTCAATAACAGTAGAATGGGATTACGATACCGATACGGATGTTTCATTCGAAGTAAGTGCAAGTCAAGATGGTGGACAAATGCAAGGCCTATCCTCTACTGACGACACATCAATCGAAATTTCAGATGTTGAGTCTGGTACGGAATATGAAATTCAAGTTGTGGCATTAAGTAATGAAGATAGTGGAAGCACGAGTGACCCTGTGTCAACAGCAGTAACAGTGCCTGGAGAAGATGATGAGGAAGAAGAGGGTATTCCGTCAGTTAATGGGTTGAGTGCATCTTACAATGAAGGTGATTCACTTATTGATGTTTCGTGGCAATATGACGGACCGCCTGCATCATTTGAAGTAGACGTAAATGGAGAAACACAAACTGTCGATTCGAATGGCATAGAAATTAGTGGTGCTACTCCTGGTGAAACATACACCATAAATGTTACTCCAGTTGGACAAAACGGAGATAATGAAGGTGTCAGAGGAGATACACAAAGCACAGAAATTACAGTTCCTGAAGAAGAGGTAGAAGAAGAGCAAGAACCGGAAGAAGAACAAGGAGAGGAAGAAGAGCAAGACGAAGAGGTAGAAGAACAAGATGAGCAAGAACCGGAAGAGGAAGAACAAGAAGAAGAAAACGAAAACGATGATAACGGTGAAGATGATTAATGCATAACGAAAAAGAGGTAAACTCCCATGAAATTAGGTAGTTTACCTCTTTTTTATCATACCGTTTCTTTTTTCATGCGCTTCTGCCCTTCTCTGCAAATTTCAAGTAATGGACACGCTGGACAATTGGGGGTCTTAGCTTTGCAATGATATCTTCCAAAGAAAATCATCCGATGATGTGTTTCACTCCATTCATTTTTGGGGACTTTACGCATTAATGTTTCTTCAACTTCTAGCACAGAGTCTTTCCAGCGGCAAATCCCTAGACGTTTAGAGATGCGTTCTACATGGGTATCAACCGCTATTGCAGGCTCATTAAAAGCAACCGAAGCTACTACATTGGCAGTCTTTCGGCCAACCCCAGCAAGCTTCATTAGTTCCGTTTTTGTACATGGTACTTTGCTGTCATATTCAGAAATTAAAACCTGGCAAAGTTTTTGGATGTTTTTTGCTTTATTGCGATATAAACCAATTGATCTGATATCTTGCTGTAGCTCTTCAATGGATACAGATAGGTAGTCACTTGGAGTTTTATACTTTTTAAATAATTCTTCAGTCACTCTGTTAACAAGTACATCTGTACATTGTGCAGACAATAATACGGCAATTATTAATTCAAATGGATTTTTGTGATTTAATTCAGCTTTGGCATGTGGAAACATTTCCGCCATTGCATCTAGACAATATCTTATTTGTTTCTTATTCAGCATATCCTAGTCTTCCCCTTCTAACCAGTTATAATAAAATGAAGTATCTCTTTTCTTCGTATTTTCTTGTTTACTAGTTTGTTTATTATGGAAATCTCTACTGGCATTGCGTGCTTCTTCCACTGAATGAATTCCTTTTTTCTTCCAATCTCTGAGTATGCGATCGATATACTTAAAATTAAGTTTGCCCATTAGAACAGATTCTCTCAAGCCTGCTTTGATTAATGATGGAGCTATTTCATCTTCATCCAGCCATGCATTGATGGTTTCAATTTCAAATGGCGAGAGCGGTCTGCCGAATTCTTGTTCAAATAAAATAAATATAGTTCCGTCCGTTTGTTCGTTTTGCGGTTTTTCATTAGTTGAATAGATCTTTTCCCAGAGAGGGTCTAAGGAATATGCTTCACTTAATTGATTTTCTTCATTTTTATGTTGATTAATAGACAGTAAATTTTTCTGAATAAGCTTACGTAATAAATTGGCACATTCTTTCTCATCAATTGTTAAATAAGATGAAATTTCATACGGTGTTGGAAAATCATTATTTTCTTGTAAAAACCGATGTAATTGCAATAAGATCATTAATTCCTTTTCATTTAGCCCTAACGATGTATAGGTGGTTAGCAATTTGATCGGTATTGGTAATTGATTTAACAATATTGGTTGTAATGAAATGGATTTTGTCATAACAAGTAGCACCTCAATTATAGTATAGCATGAATATATCATTGAATTGTTCAACATACTTCTAATCTGTAAGTAAGTGGACACGAATGAATAGTTACTTACAATTTAAAATCCCTTGCCTGAAAATTGCAAGGGATTCTAACTTATACTTTGGAATTACTTATGGATATAAACGGTTTAATAATCTTGGGAATGGAATAGTCTCTCTAATATGGTCCACACCGGACAACCATGCAACCGTTCTTTCTAATCCGAGACCAAATCCTGAATGTGGAACACTACCATATTGACGTAGTTCCAGATACCATTGGTAAGCTGGACCTGTTAAATCATGCTGCTGGTATCGTTCTTCCATCAAGCTTAAATCATCAATACGCTGCGATCCGCCAATAATTTCTCCATAACCTTCTGGAGCAATAAGATCTGCACACAATACAACATCAGATCTTTCTGGGTCTGGTTTCATGTAGAATGCTTTAATTTCGGCTGGGTAATTTATAATAAATACTGGTTTGTCATAGGCTTCAGCAATAGCCGTTTCATGAGGAGCGCCAAAATCTTCGCCCCATTTAATATCAGTAAAGCCTTTTTCTTGCAGTAAGACAACAGCATCATCATATGAAATTCTAGCGAAAGGTGCCTTGATTTTTTCTAATTTCGATGTATCACGTTCCAGCACATTTAATTCCAATTTACAGTTATCCAGTACGGATTGTGCAATAAAACTCACATATTGCTCTTGTATTTCTAAGCTTTCTTCATGATCAATAAAAGCCATTTCTGGTTCAATCATCCAAAATTCAATTAAGTGTCTGCGTGTTTTCGATTTTTCTGCACGAAATGTCGGGCCAAAAGAGAATACCTTGCCAAACGCCATTGCAGCAGCTTCCATATATAATTGACCACTTTGTGATAAGTAAGCTTCTTCATCGAAATATTGAGTATGGAATAATTCAGTAGTTCCCTCTGCAGATGATCCTGTTAAGATTGGTGGATCAATTTTCACATACCCACCATCATTGAAAAATTGATAGGTTGCTCGAATAATTTCATTTCGAATTTTCATAATAGCATGTTGTCTTTTGGATCGTAACCATAAATGGCGATGATCCATTAAGAATTCAGTACCATGTTCTTTTGGTGTTATAGGGTAGTCTATTGCTTCATGTATCAATTCAATATTACTAACCTGCATTTCATATCCAAAAGGGGACCTTGCATCCTCCACGATCTTCCCGGTTATGTACATGGAAGATTCCTGTGGCATACTTTTAGCAAGTTGAAATGCTTCTTCGCTAACATCGCTTTTTGCTACTACACCTTGCATAAACCCTGTTCCATCACGTAACTGCAAAAATGCGATTTTTCCACTTGATCGTTTATTGGCAAGCCATGCTCCAATCGTTACTGTTTCTTCATTATAATTAGGTGCTTGTGAAATTGTTATTTTCAAATGTATGACCTCCGTAAAACTATGCTTGATGACTTGTTACAAATCTTTTTATACGTTTGGCTGCTTCTTCTAATGTATCAATTGATAAAGCATAGGACAACCTTACATTGTTTGGTGAACCAAATCCAGAACCAGGTACTAGTGCAACCTTCTCTTCTTCAAGTAATGCTGTCACCCAATCATCTGTGTTATCAAAGCCGTTCATGGCTACTGCTTCTTCTACGTTCGGAAATAAATAAAATGCTCCTTTTGGCTTAACACATGAGATCCCAGGTATAGCCACGATTAACTCATACATTGCGTCCAGTCTTTCCTTAAATGTTTGTTTCATCGCTTCCGAATCTTCTTTACTTTCATATGCAGCCAAAGCTGCGTATTGTGCAATAGATGTAGGATTAGATGTCGAATGGGAAGCCAGATTTGACATTGCTTTAATAATATAAGTTGGTCCAGCAGCATACCCAATTCTCCAACCAGTCATTGCGTGAGATTTGGATACTCCATTGATTAAGATAGTTTGTTCTTTTAATTCATTAGACAAGGCCCCTATCGAAACATGCTCATCATTGGTATAGATTAATTTTTCATAAATTTCATCTGAAACAATTACAATATTATGCTTTAAGCAAATTTCTCCTAGTTTTTCTAATTCTTCTTTATTATACATCATTCCAGTAGGATTACTTGGTGAATTAATAATAACGGCTTTTGTTTTATCCGTGATTGCATTTTCAAGTTCTTCTGGAGTTAACTTAAAGTCATTTGCTTCTTCAGCATTTAGGAAAACTGGTTGTCCACCAGCCAATTTGATTTGTTCTGGATAACTGACCCAATAAGGTGCGGGAACAATTACTTCATCTCCCTCATTTAACAAGACTTGAAACAAAGTATATAAAGCGTGTTTAGCTCCTGTTGTTACAATTATTTGGTCTGTTGAATATTCTAGGTCGTTATCATCTTTACACTTACGTACAATAGCCTGTTTAAGCTCTGGGATGCCACCAGCTGGTGTGTATTTGGTCATTCCATTATCCATTGCTTTCTTTGCGGACTCAAGAATATAATCAGGTGTATTAAAATCGGGTTCCCCAACACCTAGACCTATAACATCATGCCCTTGCTGCTTTAATTCTTTTGCCTTTGCGGAAATTGCTAATGTTGATGATGGTGTTAACGTTTTTACTCTGTTTGCTAATTGCATTTATAAAGTCACCTCTCTATGTCTAATTAAACATCCGATTAAAACGATATTGTTCATAACGTGATCCGTCGTACATGGATAAATAATCTAATATATATCGGTTTGAGTCATCATTATATGCTAATTCCCATAATGGCTCATCATCAACCATCGCTGGTACTATATTAATGAACTCACAACCGGTACATTGTTCGCTCCAGCCGCTTTTTATAGTTTCTGCAAGTACTATTTCATTTTTTTCAACAGTAGTTAGTGTCTTTTCATTACCTTCTAAGGGATAAAAGATAATTTTCTCTTCATTATCTTCGTTCTTCCCAAATATAACATGGTATGCTTCAGCACCGTTAAATTGTTCAATTTTCTCTATTTCTGTAATGGAAGTAGCTTGTATGATTTGTCTTTCTGTTTCCTCAAATCCAGCTGTTTTACTTTCTTGTATGTCAAGGTATAAAAAAATAACATATATAAAACAGGAAACAAGCAGAATTAGAAGTATAAGGAAAATCCAAAATATTTTTCCGCGACGCCCCGTATAACTAAAATTTTGTTGCTTATATTTCATTATTCTCACCCAATTATTAGCTTATTACTTGTTTGGTTATCCATCTTCTTCCAACCATTAATAAAAGCTTCTTCTATTATCAAATTTTGTAATTCATAGTTAAAGTTAGCTTACAGATACTACTCATAAGGAAGGTTGATTTCAATTAAAGGAAAGCATATATAGTATAACAGCCCATGCTGAGATTATGTTTTGTTTTCCTTTAATTCAACAAAATTTTCCTACCCATACCATACTATAATATACTGATGTGTGTGATTAGCATCAGTATATCTTTTTTAAAACCAATCACCTGCTTTATTCATTAATTTATGTGTAGAATCAATTGTTATTGGTACATCCGGAATGGATTGAATAAAATACTTACCATAACGAGCTTTGGTGATTCGTGCATCACAAACAAATACAATTCCTCGGTCACTAGTTGATCGGATTAATCTTCCAAATCCTTGCTTAAACCGGATAACTGCATTTGGTAATGCTAACTCAAAAAACGCATTTCTTCCTTCTTCTTTTAAATAATTTGATTTTGCTTCATAAACCGGATGATTTGGTGGTTGAAATGGAAGCCGAACAATCATTAAACAAGATAGATCATCTCCAGGTATATCAACGCCTTCCCAGAACGAGCTAGTTCCAAATAATATGGCCTGGTCAAAGGTTTGAAAGTTTTTCTTTAGTCTACTACGACTTCCACTTGATATACCTTGAGCAATAAGCACATATTTATTTACATCTATGGTTTCTTTTAGTAATGTATGTGTTTTTCTTAACATGTCATATGATGTAAATAAGACAAGCATTCTTCCATCTGTTATTTCAGCTAAAGAAATGATGGCTTCACATGTTGCATAAATAAATTCATCCAAATTTCCTTCCTTAATATCTGGAAAATCATCTGGGATCATGAGCTGTACTTGATCCTGATAAGAAAAGGGTGACGTGATTTTCTTTGTAAACAATCGGTCTGTTGGCAAACCGAGTCTGTTTTGGATAAAGGAAAAAGAATTTTTCATTGTTAAAGTAGCGCTAGTTAAGATAACACTTTCCTTTTTATCAAAGAAATCGTCCGCTAATAGTGTAGAGATGTCTGTAGGTTCACTATAAAGATAAACAGCATTTTTAGCCCCATGTGTATCAATTTCAATCCATTTTACCTGAGGTATTGAATTGTCTATTAAGAATAATTGTTCGATTTGATCATTGAATGACTGGAGAATCTGCATACTTCCTTTTATTTCATCATCATCATATTTTTCAAGAACCTGTTTTTTATCAAGATATTGTTCAACTATTGTAAGTATATGGATTAGATCTCTTATAAAAAAAGTTAATCTTGTTGCCATCTCTTTTATGGTGTTCCATTTTTGTGGTTCTTCGCGTTCATCTTCAAAACGGTATTGCGTTCTCCCGATATCACTAATTGATTTATTGTTTTTTTGCTGATCCAAAACATATTGATATAAGGTTCGGAATAAATCATCAATTTCATATTTAGCTTTTAAAAATATATCATCCCATTTTTTCAAGGGCAAATCATCTTGATTAAAAGTATATTTTTGCAGTAACTTACTGAATATCTTAGATTCATCTGTCATTCCAAGTTGATTGAATGTGTATTGCAAACTGATATAATCTAATTTTAATCCATAATGATGTGAAGCAGTTTCTTCCAAATGATGGGCTTCGTCTATGATAACTTTGTCATATCTGGGTAAGAATTGATAACCATTAAACATATCCGTACATAGCAAGGCGTGATTCGTAATGATAATATCTGCTTGCTGTGCTTTTTGACGTGCTTTTTGATAATAAGACCTTGTAAACCAAGGTGAAGATGGATCGACATAGCCTTCTGTTTCAGCTGATATTTTTTTATAAAATAAATAACCACTGGATGGTAACTGAATTTCGTCAATATCTCCAGTATCCGTTTCTGTTAGCCAAACAAGTATCATTGCTTTTGTAAGAGCAATATCATAATTATTCTGTTGATCCGTAGCTAACTCTCGCTCTAGCTTTTCAAGACTAATATAATGATTTTTTCCCTTTAATAAACTTGCTTTGAATGGGAAGTCAATTAATTTACGAATTAGCGGAATCTCATTTTCCAATAATTGTGATTGTAATTGCGTCGTATAGCTGCTGATCACAATCCGTTTTTTTGTTTTAACGGCTTCATAAATAGCAGGAATTAAATATGCCAGCGATTTTCCTGTTCCTGTTTCTGCTTCAATTAAAGTGTGATTATGCGATTGAAATGCATCAAAAACCGTTTCTGACATTTCACGCTGTCCATCTCGTTTTTCGTACTTTTCCATATACTGTTGCATGCTGCCATTCATTTCATAAATATCATCCAAATAGTCACCATAAGAACTTATCTGTACATCATCGGATACTGTATTATTTTCTGTTTTTTTAAATGCAAGTCCTCTGTAAGAAACAATTTCATCATTTTCATCTGTCGAAAACGCCAATTGCCTATGCCTTTCAACTAATAACTCCCTTAAATCAGATTTAAACATAGTTTCAAGTGTTAATAAATGGTCAATTGTTTCATATGGCAAGGATTCCAGCTTCTCCTTGAGTTTTATAAATAACTTTGCAGTTACATAAGCATCAGATAAGGCCCGGTGAGGATCATCATGATAAATATCCAAGTATTCCGTTAACTGCTCCAATTTAAAACTCGGTGATTTTGGATACAAGATTCGCGCAAGTTCAACCGTATCCAAAACTGGATTCGTCAGCTGGATCATTTCATTATTAGCAAGTTCTTGATTTAAAAAACCTAAGTCAAACGGAACATTATGAGCTATTAAGTATCCGCCGTTAAATATATTTGTTATTTCTTCTGCTTTTTCTTCAAAAGTCGGAGCATCAGCAATATCTTCATCGAAAATTCCCGTTAAGTTAGAAATAAATGGAGGGATGGCCTTATTTGGGTTAAGCAAGGTGGAGTAACGATCGGTTATTTTATTGTCTTCAATTACAACAACACCTACTTCGATGATTTTATCATCCTTTACCGGGGAATTTCCGGTAGTTTCAAGGTCAATTACGACATATTTATTCATGCTTCCACCTAACTTTCTTGTACCACCTTAAAAATAAAACCCTTACCATATATTTTTGATAAGAGTTTTACATCTACCTACATCTCTGTTAATGGAGGTTCTTGCTCAATAAGTTGCTCGATTTCATTATTATCATTCATAATGGCAACTTTTGGTTTATATGATGTTAACTCTTCATTACTGACAATTGCATAGGAGACAATTATTACGGTGTCACCTTTTTGTACAAGCCTCGCAGCAGCTCCATTCAAACATATAATTCCAGATCCTTTTTCTCCAGGGATTATATATGTTTCTAGTCGAGCTCCATTATTATTATTTACAATTTGTACTTTTTCGTGTGGCAAAATGTCAACTTGCTCCAATATTGATTCGTCCACTGTCACACTTCCAACATAATTTAAATTGGCTTCTGTCACTCGTGCACGATGAATCTTCGCTTTCATCATGGTACGAAACATAAGGTTCCCCTCCTTACTTAAACTGACTCACTAATTTACCATTTTTATCTAATAGAAGGTTATCGATTAATCTGGTATTTTCAAAATTTACGGCTACTGCAAGTATTACCTGTTCATCTATTACAGTAATAGGTTTAAGCTGTGGATAGCTTAGAATTTCGACATAATCAATTCTAGCACTTGTCTTATCATTAATCGTATTCATAACCTCTTTAACAATGATAGCAGGATTTTTTTCATCGTCAACTACTAATTGCTGTCCTTTTTGCAATGCTTTATATATCCACACAGCTTCTTCTCGCTCATGACGGTTTAAATGAACATTTCGGCTGCTTTGTGCTACACCATCCTGTTCTCTTGTTGTCTGTATTCCAATTAGTTTAATTGGAAAATTTAAAGAAGTAATAAGTGCATCAACTACTGCAACCTGTTGTGCATCCTTAAGTCCGAAATAAGTTTTACTTGGTTGTATAATGTTAAATAATTTAGTTAATACCGTAATTACACCTTCAAAATGGTTAGGACGGGAGCGTCCACACATGACATCAGCCCGTTCCACGGTAGACAAAGCAATAAGCATTTTACTTGGATACATTTCATGCGCTGTAGGAATAAATAAAATATCTACACCAATCTCTTCTGCAAGCAGTAAATCCTTTTCTTCATTCCGTGGATATTGTTCATAATCTTCATTTGGACCAAATTGTAGCGGGTTAACAAAAATACTTGCAACTACAATATCGTTTTCTTCTTTTGCATGTTCCATTAAGTTTAAATGTCCTTCATGAAGGAAACCCATTGTAGCCACAAAACCTATTTGTTTATCCTGTTTAATTAACTCGCGGCATTGATATTGCATTTCTTCAACTGATCGAATAACTTTCATACGAATCCCTACTTTAACTTTTTGGTAACAAATCTTTATTTTTAGTTAAAAATGAATGTTGATCTAATGGGAACAAACCTTTTTTTACATCGGATACATAGCCTTTAATCGCCTCTACCCCTTGCGTGTTAAAATCTCCATAGGGTTTAACAAATTTAGGTAAACGGTCGACACCATATTTTAATATATCGTGATAAACCAATACTTGTCCATCACAATAAACCCCAGCACCAATCCCAATTATCGGGATGGGTGTATTCTCTGTAACAATTTCGGCTAGCTCTTTCGGAACGCATTCCAATACTAATGAAACGGCTCCATGCTCAGCGAGTTTCTCAGCATCTTCAAGAAGCTTTTTAGCTGTTTCTTTATCTTTTCCTTGAACTTTAAAACCACCTAAGACGTTGACTGTTTGAGGTGTTAAACCTAAATGTCCAACAACTGGAATCCCTGCTTCAGTGAGCCGCTTTGTTAACAGCAAGATTTCTTCAGAAGCACCCTCTAATTTTAGTGCTTGCGCATCCGTTTTCTGAAAAATTTCTCGGGCGTTTATTAACGATTCTTCCAAAGAAACATGATAGGACATAAAAGGCATATCCACAACAGTATACGTATTTGGTGCCCCTCGTTTTACCGCCTTTCCATGGTGGATCATATCATTAACTGTTACTTGAACTGTAGATTCATATCCTAAGACAACCATACCTAAGGAGTCGCCAACCAGTATCATATCAATTTCTGACTCTTCTGCTGCTTTTGCTGAAGGATAATCATATGCAGTAATCATCGTAATCTTTTCATCGTTTTCTTTCATTTTCTGCAAATCCAATCTATTTAACATAATCCATTTCCCCTCCTTGAAACCATTCAATTTCTCCAGAATATAGCCTTTTCTCTTCTTTATCAATACCTTTATAAATTAATGCCCCATCTTCAGCAATTCCTAAAAACGCTGCTTCCCATTGGTCTCTTGACGTTTTGATTAGAATGTTTTCTCCAATTTTGAACCCGCTATTTTCCCATTTCTGCTTCACTTCAGAAAAACCATTTTTCATATAGGTTTCATAAGATTTTTCAAAAGTAACTAATAGGTCTTGGATAATATTTTTAATCGACCAATCTTTATTCGTTTCGATTTGTAAGGAAGTTGCATTTAAATTTACATCCTGGGGCAACTCATTATATGTTTGATTAACATTTACGCCGATTCCAATTACAACATATTGAATTTGATCTTGCTCTGCCTGCATTTCTGTTAGAATTCCTGCTGTTTTTTTGTTGTTTAATAAAATATCATTTGGCCACTTAATCAGAGGCTCCGTATTCGTATATGAACGGATTGTTTCTGCTAGCACAGTTGCAGTTAATAAAGTTAATTGCGGTGCAAGGTACGGTAATATTGCAGGTCGAAGAATAATACTGAGCCAAATACCCTTATTCTGTGCAGAGTGCCATGTGCGATCCATTCTTCCTCTGCCCTTCGTCTGTTCGTCAGCAATAATGATTGTACCATGTTTAGCATTGTCCTGAGCAGCTTGATGCGCAATGATCTGAGTAGAGGCAGTTGTTTCTTTATGTATAATTGTTCTACCAAGCCATTGTGTGTTTAACCCCCATTGAATCGTGTTCTCACTAAGCTTATTAGGAGTATTCGTAATCTTGTAACCTTTATTAGATTTTCCTACAATTACGTACCCATCTTTTTCTAACTCTTTCATATGTTTCCATACGGCGTTGCGGGATATGTTTAACCTTTCTGATAAAAGTTGTCCTGATATATATTTGTCTTGATTGCCTGCTAATATTTTGATTAGTTTATTTCGGGTGGATTCCATTTTATCCACTCCTTTAATTCAAATTTTATATTTTTGAGCCCCCCTATCACAACTTCTTTCTCTATTATGTTGAGTGTTCGTTGTATCCAAGGGCCTCTTTTCGCATCAGGAAATAGATCTACAATTTCATTCCCATTAATTTCCAGATCTTTTTTTGATTGGATCGTAAGGTTTTGATCGATTTGATATAAATCCTCATGCATTAATGAATAATCTGGTTGAAATGTCTTAATTAACCTAATAAAACCATTATAGTAACTAGAGGATAGTTGATAAACCAACCATTGATCGAGTCCGTGCTTCTTAAAGTAGTGAAAAGAATAAACCAATTGATTAGCTTCATTTTTCATCTTATTGGAACATTTCCAACTAGTTATCCAATTTTCAACACTTGCGCGTGGTTCAACAATATGAAATAACGCGATAACTTCACCAAAGGAATATAACGGTGTTAAGGATTTGGGAAGTGAATGAATAATATATGGATATTCTACCATAATTGGAAGATGTTTATATACTTCTGTAGCTTTTAAGTATGAAATTCCATTAGCAAGGTATCTACCAGCAAATAGTTTTGTAAATTCATTTACTATTCGCTCCATTGCGAGGGTTTCAATAGCTTCTTTTACCTTTTTCATGTCATTCAATGTCTGGTGATGGATATCAAAACCTAATTGACTAGAAAATCGAAGTGCCCGAACAATACGTAATGGGTCTTCTGCGAATCGTTCATACCCATTACCTACTGTTCGAATAAGCTTATCTTCTAGATCAGCTTTACCATCAAATAAGTCGATGGTCTTACCATACTTATCCATAGCCAATGCATTGATTGTAAAATCTCTCCGTTTTAAATCTTCATGGATTGTATTTGTGAATTGCACGAAATCTGGATGACGTTGATCCGTGTAATCTCCATCTACTCTAAATGTTGTTATTTCATAGGATTGGTGCTGATGGCGCACAATGACGGTTCCATGTTTGATGCCAACAGGAATAACCTTTTCAAAAATTTGTTGAATAAGATTTGGTTGTGCGGATGTTGCGATATCAATATCTCCAATTGGACGTTCTAATAAGAGATCACGAACACATCCACCAACAAAAAAAGCTTGATGATTACATTTTTCTATTTTATCAATAATAGGACGTGCTATTTGAAAAGGTTCCGTAAGCATTATTATCACCATATTTCAAATTCTAATTTTGATTCATTAGTACCTTATCATATAGGGTTGAATATTGATTAACTATTTTCTCAGAATGAAAATAATTTTCGGCATGCGCTAATGCATTTCGCGAGAATTTTCTCAATAAATCAGCATCACTTAATAAATGAACCGCATATTTCGCTGCCTTATTCCTATCACCGAGTTCAACAATATAGCCTGTTTCATTATGTGTGATTACTTCCGGGATACCACCAACATTCGTACCAATACACGGTACTTCACAAGCCATTGCTTCAAGTAGCACCAACCCAAAGCTTTCCTTTTCCGATAATAGTAATTTTAAGTCAGCTATAGATAGTAAATCACTAATATTTTTTTGTTTGCCTAGAAAAAGAACACGATTAGCAATTCCGAGTTTGTTAACCAATTCATTAGCTGCAGAATAATCTGGTCCGTCTCCAACCAAAAGCAGTTTGCTATTGATCTGTTTGTTAATCATATAAAAGGTTTGGATAACGTCTTCTGTGCGTTTTACTTTCCGAAAATTAGATATATGAATGATTACTTTTTCATCTGGGTTAATGCCATATTGCTGTTTAATGAAAGGCATTTCTTTTTTGAAATATTCCTGTTCGTTTACAAAATTATATATAACAGAAATGTCTTTATTAACTTCCAGCCTATCTTTTGTTTGGTTTACTAAACTTTTGGAAACAGCAGTTACTGCATCAGATTGTTCTATACCATACTTAATCATCTTTTTAAACGTATGATCAATTCCTAACACAGTAATATCCGTTCCATGCAATGTAGTTACAATTTTAACATCATGTTCTGCGATATCTCTTGCTAATATAGCAGAAATAGCATGTGGCATGGCATAATGAACATGAAGTATATCAAGCTTCTCACGGTCAATTACTTCCGCCATTTTTGAAGCCAATGCAAGGTCATATGGTGGATGTTGAAAGACTGGATAATGGTTCAGTTCTACCTCATGAAAATAAATTTTGGGATAAATCTGATTTAACCGAAAAGGTAAACTGGATGTAATAAAGTGTATTTCGTTTCCCTGTTCTGCCAGGAGCATACCAAGTTCTGTAGCAATAACGCCCGAACCACCAACAGTAGGGTAGCATGTGATTCCTATTTTCTTCATAAACAGTTTCCTTTTTCTTTGTGACTTCAAGCCTTACAAGATATTTTCCAATCCATAGACGAGCTCCTCTAAATTTTGAACTTCTTTTATTGAAAGTTTAATTCCTTCCATAAACGAATCTCGATTATAAGAATCATGTTTAATCGATAAAGTTTGGCCAGGACTACCAAACAACACTTCTTGATGTGCAACAAGTCCAGGCAGTCGTACACTGTGAATTTTCATTCCATCAAAATCAGCTCCCCTCGCGCCTGGTAAGACTTCCTTTTCATTTGGATGTCCTTGTTTTTTGGAAGTTCTTCTATCTTTAATAAGTTCCGCTGTTTTAATCGCAGAACCTGAAGGAGCATCTAATTTATTATCATGATGCTTTTCAATAATATCAACGTCTGAAAAGTATTTCGCAGCCATTTTAGAGAATTTCATCATAAGGACTGCTCCAATCGCAAAATTCGGAGCTATAATACAACCAATTTTCTTTTCCCATGCCAAGGTTGATAGTTCATTTAATTGTTCATCTGTAAAGCCCGTCGTTCCAATTACAGGGCGAATATTTTGTTCTAATGCAGCCTTTGTATGTACATATCCAACATCTGGTACAGTTAGGTCGACAAATATATCTGTTTCTATTTCGGTAAAACATTCTTCTGCATCCTCAAAGCTAGGTACATTTAGATGAGAATGAGCATCTACACCATTTTCCGCTGTTTTACGGTCAATACAGGCAACTAACTGAAAATCTGGTTCATTTGTGATCATCTTAATTGCTTCAGCGCCCATTTTGCCTCTTGGGCCAGCTACGACTATTTTAGTATTCATTGTTGTATAAGCCTCCTAATGTTATCAATATAATAGTTTAATCTTTATATGTCCAACGATCTTTATCCCTTGTTTCTATTTTATTTATTGCAATATCAAAAGCTTCAGACATATCAATTTCTAATGAGTTAGCAAAACAAGAGAGAACAAATAGTATATCTCCCAGTTCTTCTTCGATCGTTTTTTCTTTTTCTGTTGTTTTTTTTGGCTTTTCTCCATGATGATGATTTACCTCGCGTGCCAGTTCTCCAACTTCTTCCGATAACCTGGCCATTAAACTTAATGGGGAAAAATATCCTTCTTTATACTGCGAGATATAATCATCAACTCGTTTTTGAATTTGATTTGTGTTATATATAGGTGTATTGATAGTAAAACCCCTTTATTATGTCTATTCTACTATTATGTTAGCTAATAGGCTTCATTTTGACAAATTATTTATTTTAAATAGCAATAACTAGTTCAGGATTCTCTATAAGATTGTTGTTTTTAACAGCTAAGCAAGTGTAAAACGTTCATATGGCATACGTGCAGGCATTGGTTTTACTATAAAGCTTGGCGCTTGCTAAATATGCTAAAACATTTGACTAACAGTCCGAATACACGTAGCCTTTCTGCGGGAAAGTGGTAGTGTAAGGCCAACGCAATCTACGGTGGCATCCTAATAACAACGTATATAAAAATAGAAGGCTGTTTTCTAAAAGATTCTTGTTTTTGACACATGTTTTATAAATTGCGACTTAATTTACCGCCGCTCTGGAAATACACTACGCTTTCCGCGGGCGGCTGGTAAGCCTCTTCATGCTAAAGCACTTCAGAGTCTCACCTATGCCTATCCCCCCGCCGGAGTCTTCGTGTATTTCCGCCGCTGGTATTGTTCTTTGTAACTTTTTAGAAAACTGGCATTCGTTAAAGGGATTTTTAGAAAGCGTTCTTTGCTTTGTTAGAACCCCTTATGCTCTGGAGTACAAGCCTTTCGCTGAATGCTTTAATTGCACTTATGCAAATAGGAAAGTTTTATGCTTATTATTCAAACAAATACTAGCAGATTTGTGATGGTTGATTGGAGCGGAGGACCGTTGACTCCTGCGGGAACAAGGGTTTTCGGTGGGGCGAGCATTTACGCGCAGTCCCAGCACGAGTCTGAAGACCCCGCAGAGTGGGCTTCTCGAGGAGGCTGAAGCCGTGCCCGCGGAAAGCAACGGTCCGCAGCGGAAAACAACCCAGCGCATACGTCGTCTTTTATATCAACTACGAAGATTTAAAAGCAGTAATATTTACGAAAAAAGAGCCAAATAGAAAAAAGAAATTTTATAGAAATTACAAGGAGGGTTCATAAATGCTAAATGGATTAAAATTTAAAAATACATTTTTTATTCTTTTAGGTGCAGCTATTTTTTCTTTTGGCATTGTTCATTTCAATATGCAGAATAACCTCGGTGAAGGAGGGTTCACCGGAATTACGTTATTGTTTTATTTCTTATGGGGATGGGATCCAGCTATAACAAATATTTTACTAAACATCCCTTTATTTTTCATTGGCTGGAAATACCTCGGGCGGACAACTTTCATTTATACGATTATTGGAACAGTTGCAGTATCCCTGTTTTTAATTATCTTTCAAATTAATCCATTCCCTATGTATTTACAATCTGATATGACATTAGCAGCCCTTTTTGCAGGTGTGTTTATCGGTGTAGGTCTTGGTATCATATTTCGTTATGGGGGAACAACTGGCGGTGTGGATATAATAGCAAGGCTCGTCAACAAATTCGTTGGTTGGAGTATGGGGCGAACAATGTTTCTTTTTGATTTTCTGGTCATTACAACCTCTGTGTTTGTTATTTTAGATTTGATAGAAGGTATGTATACATTAGTGGCAGTTTATATTGCAGCCAGACTAATTGATTTTATTCAGGAAGGAGCATATTCAGCGAGAGGAGCAACAATAATCTCAACTTATAGTGATGAAATAGCAAACCAAATTTTAAAGGATATGAATCGCGGGGTAACTGTACTCAACGGCAGTGGGAGCTTCTCAAAAGAAAAACGGGAAGTGTTGTATTGTGTTGTCGCAAGAAACGAAATTGTTCATTTGAAAAATATAATTAATGAGTGTGATCCACATGCATTTGTAGCTGTAGGCACCGTACATGATGTGGTTGGTGAGGGTTTTACTTTAGATGAGAATAAAAATCCAATCAATGATTGATAAATGCGAGAACCAAACCAGAACGATTGGAAATTAAACAGACAAAAGGGATGACAAATTGTTGTCACCCCTTGTTATTAATCGTTACTCGCTACATACATCATGATAAATCTAACTAACTCCGCTACAGCTACTAATGCAGCAGCGACATAAGTTAATGCAGCAGCATTTAACACTTTTTTCGTTGGTCGTTCTTCGTTATTCCGTATAACACCTGATGCGACTAATTGTCCCATCGCTCTATTAGAGGCATTGAACTCAACCGGTAGTGTAACCAATTGAAACAATACGGCTGCTGACATAAAGATAATACCAAGTAGTAGCATTTCTCCCATACCAAAAATGATACCGGCAAAAATGAAAAAGAATGAAATATTAGAACCAAAACTTGCTGCTGGAACCAATGCACTTCTGAATTTCAAAAAAGCATATTCCTCTGCATCCTGGATAGCGTGTCCAACTTCATGTGCCGCAATTGCTGAAGAAGCCATCGACATACCATGATAATTATCACTCGAAAGTCTAACCACTTTTTTCCTTGGATCATAATGGTCACTAAGTTTGCCTTTGGTCTCCTCTATATTCACGTCAAAAAGCCCATTATCATTTAGAATTTTTCGAGCAACCTCCGCTCCTGACATTGAGGACGATGTTGCTTTTTTCGAATAAGTTTTATACGTGTTTTTTACTTTTGATTGCGCCCATAATGGGATAATCATCAATAGGGCTATATAAATAATAAACCCACCAAGTCCTCCAAACATGTTCATTCCTCCATCATTTAAAATTGTTTCTTAAGGTCAATTTTAGTCAAAATTAGCTTATCAGTCAACTGATTTGTCCTGATTTTTTTCTTTCTCTAATTGCTTTTTCTTTTCACCCTTGTATTTTCTATAACTAACATAGGATAATGTAATTACAATACATCCAGCAATTACTCCAGCTATCCAATAAAATGAAATCTGTTTCGAATTATCTTTAACAGATTCCCCAAATTCGGTTGCGGCTGAACTTGTATCAAGAGAGCCTGTATAAAGTAATTGTATAACAATCCCTACGGTTAGTATCAAAAACTTTAGGATATATATCCTTTTCTCATTTACCATAGAGATCACCTCACATACATTCTATCCACTACTATATGCTGTGAGCTGATCATATATAACCAATCTATAGTTTCATTTTCTCTTCAGGTTTAAGTGTAAGCTTATATGTTATAAAGATTGATAAAATACTGAGCCAAAATGTAAAATAGCCAATTTCGTTCATATATTGAGTTAAGGAGGAGTATATTGGCATCATTCCAAAAACATAGTCTATAATATCATTATGTAATACCCAAATCGCTGCTATAGTAATATGTCTTAATTTAATTCTATAGAACGGAGCATATAGTAACCCTTGCAAAGCCATAGCACCGTGTGAAGCCATTAGCATATATCCCTGCCAGCTAAGCGTCCCCTCAACCACGAGTGTCAAAAGATTCATAACGACAGCCCATACTCCGTATTTAAATAAAGTCATAATAGCAAGGGCTTCAATATAAGGTACATGCTTTTTAAATATAAAAAAGAATAAAAAGATAGTGAAAAACAAAGTTGCTGTCGGGCTATCTGGAACAAAAAGAACAAAAATGGCTGGAGTGATAGCCAACTGACTCTCGTACCACATAAATCCATAAATCGTACCAAATAAATTAATCAAAAATAAGCAAGTTAAAAAAACCCTATCAAGTAAGATATACTTAATCATTATGTAAGTCCCTTCTTTTCAAGATGATTGAACCGGCAGTATCAAAAAGCACCTTCCCCAGTTGATATGGCAAAGGT
Source organism: Virgibacillus natechei (assembly GCF_026013645.1). Lineage (NCBI taxonomy): Bacteria > Bacillati > Bacillota > Bacilli > Caryophanales > Bacillaceae > Virgibacillus > Virgibacillus natechei. Next base: position 1,938,237 of record NZ_CP110224.1, read on the forward strand.
GCTTTTTTATTTATGGAAGTTTTACTTTATATATGTCTCTTATTCTGCATCTTCATTTACTGAAAGTATAAAGTCTACCAATTGATCCAGTTCTTCATCGGATCCTGTAAATTGATCAGGAGGCATGTCACCAATTCCATCTGTGGATATAGTAGCGATTTCTTCTGCTGAGAAATCAATCCCAAGTAAAGATGGTCCTGAGGCTCCGCCTTGTAAATCATCACCATGACAAGCCATACAATTATTTTCATAGATAGCGTATCCTGGATCCTCTTGATCAATTTCTACATCTTGTTCAGGGATCGGTTGATTTTCTTCCGCACGAGTCTCCCAATCCACAACCGCTACTGAAGCGTAGGTTAACCATATTACGGAAGCTAAACCAAGAAGCATCATACTGACAGCTATTGGTCTCGAGTGTGGTCTTCGTCCTGGTCCCTGGTCTAAAAATGGAGCTAGAAATAGTGCACCAAACCCTATACCTGGGATAACTAATATACCCATAATTGTCCAGACACCACTTGCAAATTCATATTTCAGCAATTCATACAAGAACAAGAAATACCAGTCTGGTAAAGGTATATAGGCAGCATCGGTTGGATCAGCCACGGCTTCCAAAGGTGCTGGATGAGCTAAAGTTAAGCTCAAGAACCCAACTAAGAACACAGAACCTACTAACCATTCTTTTAGTAAGAAGTTTGGCCAAAAAGCTTCAGTTCTCCCGGGATATTCAGAATAATCTTTTGGTATATGTGGATTTGATTCGGCGGAAATTCTTGAATCTCCGACAAACTTCATCCCTTTTCCCTTCTTCACAGCTTTCCCCTCCTTTTTATAGCGGTCCGGCAATACCTTGTTTACGGATTAAGATAAAGTGTACTGCTAATAATGCAAATAATGCAGCTGGCAGGAAGAACACATGGATCGCAAAGAATCTCGTCAGGGTTTGAGCACCTACAATAGATGGGTCACCAGCTAACAGTGTCTTCAATTGTTCACCTATGAATGGAACCTGTTCTGCAATTTCCAAACCAACTTGGGTTGCAAAGAATGCTTTATTATCCCAAGGTAGTAAATAACCAGTAAAACCAAGGCCCAGCACAATAAAGAAGATTAATACACCGACCATCCAGTTCAATTCACGTGGCTTTTTATAAGCGCCTTGGAAAAAGACACGCAAGGTATGTAATAGAAGCATTACAACAATAACACTAGCACCCCAATGGTGCATACCGCGTACGATTTGACCATGTGCAACCTCTGTTTGTAAATAGTAAACAGACCTCCAAGCGTTCTCAATGTCTGGAACATAATACATTGTTAGGAACATACCCGAAAGAATTTGTATTACAACAACGAAAAAGGTTAATCCCCCAAAACAATACACAAAAGCTGAGAAATGATGAGCGGGATTAACATGCTCTGGCACCTCATGATCCGCAATATCACGCCAAATAGGGGTAACATCTACACGTTCATCAATCCAGTCATATAATTTCTGTAGCATAAATTATTACGCCCCCTCTCTTGGAGTTGCATCACCTAGGAATAACATTCCATTTTCCACATCTTGTTCATAGACATCTAATGGAGCTAATGGCGGTGTTCCTGGCACATTGGTACCGTCTTTATAGTAGCGTCCATCATGACATGGGCAGAAAAATTCGTTTGGAAATTCATCGCTTCCTTCCCATGTAACAACACAACCAAGGTGTTTACAAATTGGTGAAAAGGCTTGAATTTCATCATCTTCATTTCTGAAAACCCATGCTGTTTTGCTAACTTCTGACTCATACCAGCCATCTACTTGTGTAACTTGCCAATCCACACGTTGTGGCTCGGTTGTAATATCATCTACAGATATACCGACATTTGCCAAATCACCAACACTTGACTCCTGCAAAACAGGATCCACTGCCATTCGTAACATAGGAACAAGCATACCAGCCGCCATAAAACCGCCTAGACCAGTAAGCGTATAATTTAAAAACTGTCTACGGGATACTTGTTGCTTTTTTTCGCTCATGATTTTCCCCCCTCTTTACATTAATCACGGACAATCATTATTTAATCAGATTACTAGGACAATACTATGATAGCGCAATCTGATTGCTTGGTCAATATATAATCATTATTGTTGCACCAAAAAATATGGCAACGTTATGAAAAACAACAACATTTATTGACTGGTTTTCCAATAGGATCTAATAAGCTCAACAACCTGTTCAACCTGATCGCGTATTACATTATGCATTTCTTTTGAGTTTAAATCACCGGAATGAATACCTGGTAACCATAATAACTCGCCGTGTAATGCTTGTTCATATTGTCTCCAACTGGAATCAAACGATATAAAAAATATTTGGGTGAAGTTCTGTTCCTGTATATCTTTGATCCATGTGTTAATTCTTTCAACCTCATTATCTTTACTAGATGATTTTAAATAATGATAAGTTGGTGTTAATAAGATTCTACCGGTTAGTTCTTTTTCAATTTCTTGTGTGAAAACAGTTAATACTTCGCTCTGAAACGTAATTTTCTCTAAGTCATTATCGTTTGATAACTGAAAAGGGTTTAAAGGGACTACTATGGTGTCTATGTATTCCTTTGAATCCATATATGTCTTTATATCTTTCTTTGTCCATCTCATATTTATATCACGCTTCCTCCTCTATTCTGTTCTAAGTATCAAATAATATAACCCTATTTGTAAAGTTTATATCATTTACACAAAAAAAATCAACCTATTGCTTTAGCAATTTAGGTTGATTCGCATTTGACATTTCCAGTCTATGTAACTGGTTCACTAATTTTGTGAATTTCTTTTGATCCATTTCGTCCAATGACTGGTCAATTTCTGTTAGAAGTAAGTCTTTTTTATATGTGAAAAGAGACTTATCCAATAATTGTTTTGCAAGGTCCTGATCCTTTTTGGTTATAAAATATTCATCTGGAATATATGGATTTTCTTCTAAAACAGATACATAGAATGAATTTTGATTTGCATTTTTAAAATTAAGTTGTAAATATAATGGTTCGTGTTGATTTAATCGAATATCGTGAAAAGACTTTTCGGCGTCAGTTGTAACGAGATGATTTTTATAAAAGCGGAACGGAGCCTCCTCGGAGCATTGGCTCGTCATTACGATACCTCTTGAGCAAAATTTTACCTCTCTTACAAAATGAACATTAGCTAGAAGTTCATTATGATTTACCAAGTAATTTAATATCCAAACACTTTCTCGTTTTTTTAATTGATAATGGTCTAAAAACCATCGAATAAAACTTTTTTTATCTTGCACGGAAATAGGAGTTTGCATACGTATACGATACCTCCTTCATGATTTCTCTTTTTTAAAGAGAATATGACATGCATATATCTTCATAATAGAACAAGTCAGGTCAGTCCAACTGGGTAATAATATTCTATTCTTGGCCATCCTTTGCCTGCTTCAAACGATTGAGAAAATCCTCTATTTCTATATCCAATGGCTGTTGGGCTAAGTACGCTTCTAAAATCGGAATGGCATCCTCTGTCCTCCCTTCTTCTGTAAGAAAATATCCATAGTCCTTCATAAAGTCACTATCCTGATTAAGGCTATTATATGCTTCCTTATAGTGTTTTAATGCATCATCATATGATTCAATTTCATTATATGCTCGAGCAAGTTCCCATTCATATAGGGAATCGTCTGCACCTAATTCTTTAATTTCTACTATTAAATCTACAATTTCAGCATATTTATCCTTCGTTTTAAACTGTTCAATTAAAAATAATATGGCTTCTTTATAATCGTGGTCTAAGACAATTGCTTCTCGAACCCATTTTTCACTTTCATCATCATTATTCAGTTGATGCGCTAATACACCTGCTAGAAAGAACAGTTCTTTGTTAAACTCATCGATTCCCAGTCCCTGCACAGCTGTTTCATATGCATCGTTAGGCATTCCCTCTTCGTCATAAACATTAGCTAACTGATAATAGACTGTATGGTAATAAGGGTCGATTTCCATTACATGCTCCCAGGCTTTTATTGCAATATCATTTCGAGCAGCCTGATAAGCAGTGAGTCCATATTTAAATAGCGTGTCAGGGTGTTCGCTTTCGATATCCTGGAAAAATGTTAGTGCTAATTCGTAATCTCCTGAAGCAGCATGTGCCTCTCCTAATCGATCGTTAATCGATATATTAGCTACTTCCTTCATTTGAGGTAAGATTTTCTCGTAATAAGTAATTGCTTTTCTGTACTCACCAATCGAAAACAATAGTTCGCCTAATGCAAAATCAATAACCACTTCATTTGGGTCATGCTGTTTAGCCGTTAGCAACTTTTGTTCAGCAACCTCGAATAATCCTTGTGCTTGATATAGATCTGCTAACTGAATTAAAGTTTGTGTATATGCTGGATCACCTACTGGAATTTCATTTAATAAATTTATAGCTAATTCATCATCTTCCATGTCTATATATATATCAGCAAGCATAACCTTTATTTCACTTTCATTGGGATATCGCTGTAGTAACTCATTTAAAATCACACTTGCCTCATGTAAAAAACCCCATTGAATATACAATTCGGCAATGGTGTGCCGTTCCTCTTCATCAGCTATAGGTAGATAACTTTCTAATACTTCTACTGCTTTTTCTGATTGATTACTTTCCATTAAATTTACTGCTTGCATTATGGTGTCCATTAAGAACATCCTCTCTCTAAAGTAAAACTTCATTTAATCCTATCTTACCTACCACATGCGATAAACAGGTATTCTTAATCGGTATGGTACATTTCATAATACCAAAAGCTTTTTTATATTCAAAAGAAAAGGATCTACAAATATGCAGATCCTTTCACACTAATTCAAAATAGTTTGTAAATCATCAAAAAATGTTGGATAGGAAATAGCAATGGAAGAAACATCATCAATCGTCACGTCATCTTCTGCAACCAGGGATGCAATTGCAGCCATCATTGCAATGCGATGATCATTGTATGACGATACTTCGCCTCCGGTTAATGTCGTCTTTCCATAAATAATGATACCATCAGTTGTTGCCTCTAAATTTGCACCTAAGGTAGATAAGACATCGACCACAGCTGCAATTCGATCGGTTTCTTTAACACGAAGCTCCGCTGCATTACGTATAATGGTTGTTCCTTCAACTTGCGTAGCTAGTAATGCAATGATCGGAATTTCGTCAATTAATCTAGGGATAACTTCGCCTTCAATCGTTGTACTATGAAGTGCTGTATGTCCAATGGTTATATCCCCCAGCAATTCCCCACTACTAACTTGCTGGTTATGCACCTGCATATTAGCTCCCATCGTATTTAGCACATCAATTATACCGGTTCTTGTTTGATTAAGACCTACGTTTTTTAATTTTACATTACTACCCGGAACAATTGCTGCTGCAACTAAAAAGAATGCGGCAGAAGAAATATCACCCGGAATATAAACATCAATTGCTTTTAGTGATTTTTTATTGGTGATCTTTGTATCTAATCCATCCGTAGTTATATCAGCACCAAAAGCTTTTAGCATATTTTCTGTATGATTTCTCGTAATAGTTTGTTCAGTGACCTTTGTTTCCTCATTAGCAAGTAAACCTGCAAGAAGAACTGCAGATTTGACTTGTGCACTTTTAACAGGTAATGCATAATTGATTCCGTTCAGCATTTTCCCTCGAATGGATAACGGTAAATAATTTCCATCTCCTCTGCCATCAATTATAGCGTCCATTTGTTTTAAAGGACTAACCACACGATCCATCGGACGATTTGATAAGGAAGGGTCCCCGTATACCGTAGTGAAAAATGGAAATCCTGCTAATAAACCAAGCATTAACCTAGCAGTCGTTCCAGAATTGCCAAAATAGATTGGCTCTTTTGGCTCCTTCAGTGCCGCGATACCTTTTCCTTCAATAATGAGAGATGTTTCTTTATGTTCAATGGAAACCCCCATAGAACGAAATGCCTTCACAGTGCGCATGCAATCTTCTCCGTCCAAAAAATGAGAAACATGAGTTGTACCTTGAGCCAAAGAACCTATCATTACAGCTCTATGTGATATTGATTTATCTCCAGGCACCTCTATTTCCCCTGATAATACGTTTTGAGAGGGATGTAATTTACGTTCATTCAATAGCAAGCACTCCTTTAGTTTTGAACCATCACTTCATGGCCATGATTTTGTAATAAATGATAGCTTTGTATTTGTAAATCCTGTGTAGGAAAACTTAATCTTAAAGCGCCAGTAATGCCCTCACGAATTTCTAGAATTTGTATATTTTTAATACTTATCTCTTTACTAGCTAACAGTTGTACGACGGATGCCAATGCTCCGGTTTGATCTTGTATGTCAACATATAAATCATGGAAGGAAGGGATGGCCCCTTTATCCTTCTCGCCTAACCCATCTCGATAGACTTTGGCATTTTTTAGATATGTAATCATACTTTCTTTATCATTTGTATCCAATAACTCCTTAAGTGATGACATCTCAATAATCCAATCTTTTAATAACTTAGACATTTTAAATTTATTATGATAAAAAATGTCTTGCCACATTTCAGGGTTACTGGAAGCAATTCTTGTAATATCTCTGAATCCTCCCGCGGCCAGTGTTGGTAAATATGTATGTTTATCCCCCCATTGTTTGGCTTGATGGACAAGAGATGAAGCAATTAAATGAGGAAAATGTGAAATAACACCCGTCATCTCGTCATGCTCATTTGAGTTTAAAGTAACAAAATTACTATTGGTATGTTTTAAGATATTTTTAAGTGAAGCTATTTTTCCCTCTGTACTTCGTATAGATGGTGTTAGCACATAAATGGCATTTTCAAATAGATGCTCTTTCGCAGCTTCGACTCCTTTTTTATGGGAACCAGCCATTGGATGACCACCTATAAAAGTAATATGTTCATTTGTTAAGGTGTTAGCTGTTTCCAAAATGGAGGTTTTGACAGAAGCTACATCCGTAACAATAACATCCTTCTTTAAAGGTAGTGAATCTAAATCATGCAATAAGCTAATCGTTTCAGATATTGGTGCTGCCAGTATAATAAAATCTGCCTGTTGCACTGCCAAGGTAAAATCAGTTGTTGATTCATGTATCATCTCATTCAATTGTGCGTATTCTAATGTTTTCAAATCAACATCATACCCGACGATATGATGTTGATTCGACTGGAATATACTTTTGGCAAGTGATCCACCAATTAAACCCATGCCTGCTATTACTATTGTTTGTTTCAATTCTAAATCTCCTTACTTAATTGTTGCTGCATAGCATATAATAGATTCTGTAATTGACTCATATCCTTTTCATTACCAAGTGTGACCCTAATTGTATTTGGACAACCAAGAACCTCACCTGGACGTACAATGAAACCATTCTCTATTAAATACTGAAAGACTTCATTCCCACTTATAGGTGTGTTGACCAGTAAAAAGTTTGCTTGCGATTCATAATACGTCCATTCAATTGTATCAAGAAACTGCATGAAATCTTGTTTCACAGTATTATTTTTAGACTTTGTTTCTTCAATGAATGCTGAATCTTCCAGTGCAATTAAGGCAGCTTTTTGTGCAATTGATGTGGTATTAAATGGGCCTCTGACTACATCCAACTTCGTAATCAAGTCTTCGTTTGCGATAGCGTAACCGATTCGTAATCCAGCTAACCCATGAGCTTTTGAAAATGTCCGTAATATAACAAGATTTTCATATGTTTCTATACGATGAACAGCTCCCGGATCCTGACTAGCATCCATATATTCATAATAAGCTTCGTCCAGTACAACTAATACATCTTTTGGACAGCGATCCATGAATGAATAAATGGCTTCCTTTGAAAGGCTAGACCCTGTTGGGTTATTAGGAGAACATAGCCATACAACCTTTGTATATTCGTCAATAGATTCAAGCATTTTTTCAAGATCATGGTAGCCATCTACAGTAGGAATCTCTTTAATGTCTGCCCCTTCAATTAACGTATTGTGTTTGTACTGCGGGAAAGTAGGTGTAGGCATAACTGTGTTTACACCCGGGTACAAAAAGGCACGGCAAATCATTTGAACGATTTCTTCAGATCCACTACCGAATAATAACTGCTTTTCGTTTACAGCTAATTTAGAGGCTATAGCTGTACGTAATTCAGCTGTATACCCGTCTGGATAAATTTCAAAATCTGTTATGTTATTTGAAAAATAATCTTTAACATGCGAAGAGTAACCATATGGGTTTTCGTTTGATGCTAATTTAACAATACGATCTAACCCGTACGCTTCTTTAATGTCTTTGATTTGCTTCCCTTGTTGGTATGGTGTTAATTGTTTGAGAATTAATTTTCCTTCCATATCTCCCCGCCTCTCTTTTAATTAAATCAGCGCGTACTGATTACTGTCCTTATGAAACAGATGTTGGATATTTGATTTCTCTCTCTTATTACAGCATGACGAGATTATTCCACCAGTGACGCAATCTCCAATTTTTTAGTAAATGATTTTAAATAGATTTTCATATCGTAATCATTAATTTCTTGCACGATTGGTTTGCCTATTTCCTTCAACAGCACCATTTGAATGGTATTGTTCAATGTTTTTTTATCAGTCTTCATTTTTTTGATGATTGAATCTTCGTTTAATTGTAAGATATTCAAAGGATAATTATTCTTCTTTAACCATTGAAAAGTAGAATCGTATGGTAGTTTGCTTGAAAACGTTGATTCACTTACATGCAGGGAGAATAATAGGCCTATTGCAACAGCTTCTCCATGGGTAATTTCTCCATATCCTAACTCTGCTTCAAGTGCATGCCCTAAGGTATGACCCAAATTAAGGTTTTTTCGGACACCAGACTCCTGTTCATCAATCTCGACGACAGATGATTTAATTTTTATGCCTGCAGACAAATGCTCTTCCAGTTGGTTATTCTTTACGTTTATCAGGTTTACATTTAACAGTTTATTGAAAAAAACTTCGTCTGCAATTAGAGCTTCTTTAACTAATTCGGCATAGCCTGACCGTATATCCTTTTCACTTAATGTTTCAAGTGATTGTGTGTCATAAACAACAGCTGCTGGAGGGTAGAAACTTCCGATTAAATTTTTCCCCAATTCATGATTAATCGCAACCTTCCCGCCTACACTGCTATCATGAGCAAGAATGGTTGTCGGCATTTGAATATAATCAATTCCCCGCATATATGTTGCAGCAGCAAAACCAGCTAAATCACCAACAACACCGCCACCTAAAGCAATAATTAGCGATTCGCGATCCAAGCCAAACTGAATCGCATCCGTCTGTAATTGATAGTAATATTCTAAACGCTTTGACTGCTCTCCGACAGGGATGATCGATTGAAAAACTTTTTCGTCAGGAAAGTTAGTTACAATATCATTTACATACAATTCTGCAACTTTTTCGTCAGATACGATCAAAATTGAGGAGTACTTTTTTTCTATTAATTTATTTAAACGAAAACGTATATTTTCTCCTATAAAAATAGGGTAGGAATGCTTGCTAGCTTTAACGAGAATTCGTTCCACTAAAAACACCTTATTTCTTCACGATAATCAGCCACTGCTTGCTGAAGCTTTGGAAACTGATCGCTTGGAAATTGTTCTGTTATTGCCTTAGCTAGTTCAAAAGCTACAACATGTTCCATTACGACAGAAGCTGCAGGAACAGCGCATGCATCCGATCTTTCAACAGTTGCTTTGAAAGGCTCTTTTGTTTCAATATCGACACTTTGAAGTGGTTTAAGCATTAAAGTCGGGATAGGTTTCATCACACCTTTTACGACGATTGGCATTCCAGTTGTCATTCCACCTTCAAAGCCGCCTAATCGATTGGTACTTCTATGGTAGCCATTTTCTTCATCCCAGATTATTTCATCATGTACTTCACTACCATTTTTTCTTGCTGCTTCAAAGCCGATTCCGAATTCTACGCCTTTGAATGCATTGATGCTAGTGACACCACCCGCAATGCGACTATCTAACTTTCGGTCATAATGGACGTATGAACCTATACCTGCAGGCATTCCTTCTACATAAACTTCAACAACACCGCCAATTGAGTCGCCTTCTTTTTTAGCTTGATCGATCGCACTCATCATCGGCTGTTCTACATCTTTATCTAATACCCGAACAGGTGATTCTTCAGAATTCGCTTGACGTTCACCTATTGTTAATGAATGATCGTCTTCTGCACGAATACCGGCAATCTCCTTAACATAGCCAGACACCTCGATACCCAGTTGTTTTAATAATGTTTTCGCGACTGCACCTGCTGCAACTCGCACTGTAGTCTCACGTGCTGAAGATCGCTCAAGTACATTACGCATATCACGATGACCATATTTAAGAGCTCCATTTAAATCAGCGTGTCCTGGTCTAGGTCTTGATACAACTCGTTTAACCTTTGTATCCTCTTCAATAGGGTCTTCACCCATGATATCTTCCCAATGCTTAAAATCATCATTATGTACTACAAGAGAAATAGGAGACCCCAATGTATAGCCATGTCTTACACCACTTGTAATCTCCGCAAGGTCTTTCTCTATTTGCATTCTTTTGCCCCTACCATGCCCTTTTTGCCTACGTAACAAGGATTCATTGATATCCTCTTTAACTAAGGGCATATTCGCTGGTACCCCTTCTATAATCGTTGTTAGTTGTTTTCCGTGAGACTCTCCTGCTGTTAAATAACGCATCAAACATTCTCCTTTTCTAAAAGATAAATATACTTTTTGTGAAAATTAGCTTTTTAGCAAATACGCACAAGTTTTTCTAATAACTATATCATATCTTCTATTATTTTTGGTGGAAATAATAAAAAAACTACTACAAGGTTATTAATTATTAGAAAGTTTGGCTTATCGTTAAGCTTTTAGCGGCGTCAGCCAGTATCCGTACTTACGACTCATAGGGCTGTGCGCCGGAAGTCTAGTTCAGTGGTTGTCACGGTGTGGGATGCGCATTTACGCGCAGTCCAAGCACGTGACGGTTTTCGCTAGTGAACAGTAGGTGGTTTTTTCTTATATACAAAAAACGCTTATCTATTCGAGACAAGAGCAGGGAGTGAATCATTCTTTCTGATAAAAAAATGTATCAATCACGTTTAAATCATATTTGTTTGCACTGAAAATTTGTTCTGTACTGCCGACAAATAAAACGCCATCCTTATTAAGACATGCACTGAAATTGCGGTATATAATATCCTTAGCTGTGTCTGTAAAATAAATCAGAACATTACGACAAACAATCAAATCAATATTTCGAGGATATTTATCAGCCAATAGGTTATGTTTCTTAAAGGTAACCAGTTGCTTTATTGTATAATCGATATCATATAAACCATTTTTTTTAGTAAAATACTTTTTCTTTATTGATTGAGGAAGTTCTTTTAAGGCCTGTTCTTTGTAAACTCCTTGCTTCGCACTATGTAGTGCACTTTCATCAATGTCCGTTGCTGTGATCGAGAAGTCAACGTCAGGAAATAATTCTTTCATCATGATAGCGATAGTATATGGTTCTTCACCTGTGGAGCACGCAGCACTCCATATGGATAATTGTTGTTGTTTTTGATTTACTAAAAGCGGAAGAATTGTCTTTTGAAGAACATCCCATCTTTTTGGGTTTCGATAAAATTCGGAAACATTAATAGTTAGTCTATCAACAAATTCTTTTAGTAAAAGCTCCTCGTTATTTAATGCTTCATAGTATGAAGTAAAGGTGGCAAAACCTCTCTTGTCTCTCAATGACGTAATGCGACGTTTCATTTGAGCTTCTTTGTATAAGTTAAGATCAATTCCGAGCTTTCTATTAATTCGATAGATAAAGTCATTATATTCTTTTGTCATTTTATCACGCCTTTTATTCACCTATTAAAAGTAAAGGCCTCCGCATAACGGAGACCTTATTGAAATATTAGTAAATCCATTCACTATCCTGTTTTGTGTACGATACAATTTCATGTTCAGAAAAGAATAATCCAATTTCTTTATCGGCACTTTCTATGGAATCGGATCCATGGATAACGTTTTTTCCAACAGTAATACCAAAATCTCCACGTATTGTACCAGGAATAGCTTCCGATGGTTTTGTTGCTCCCATCATATCTCGTGCGGTTGTAATTACATCTTCACCTTCCCATACCATCGCAAAAACAGGTCCAGAAGTAATGAATTCAACAAGCCCTCCAAAAAATGGCTTGTCTTTATGTTCACCATAATGGTTATATGCTAAATCATCTGAAATGATCATAAGCTTTGAGCCAACTAATTTAAATCCTTTCGACTCAAATCTTTTTACTATCTCTCCAATTAAGTTACGTTGGACCCCGTCTGGTTTCACCATAACAAATGTCTTCTCCACTTAAGCACCCCATCAACAGAATTTTTTATGTAACAAACAAAATTTTAACAAATTTTACAAAAAATTACAACTATATTATGAACGTCTTTTTCCAATATATTTAGCTATATCCTGTAAGGTCTGTTTTGCTTTTTGGTCAGGCACTTCTTCTAAAGCATTTAATGCTTTCTGTAAATATAGATCGCTTAGATTATAGGAGCGTTCAATTGCGTTTGTTTTTTGTAACCCGCTCAATACTGCTTCCATGTCTTCCTCTACCACGTTTTCAGGATTTGAGAATGTTTCTCTTATTAAATTATTAAATGATCGATCCTGCATAGCATAGAGTACCGGAAGTGTAACATTGCCCTGTAATAAGTCATTTCCTGATGGCTTTCCTAATTCTTTTGAAGTAGAAGTGAAATCAAGTACATCATCGATGATTTGGTATGACATACCGATATAATAGCCATACTTATATAATTTATTTGCTTGATCCTCTGGTAAACCACTTACAATAGCCCCTAATTTACAGCTTGTTGCTATAAGTAAGGCTGTTTTCCGTTTGATTCTTCGTAAATAATGACGTAGTTCTTGATCCCAATTATATTTCTCTTTTATTTGTTCTATTTCTCCAATACAAACTTCAACAATTGTTTGTGCCAAAAGACGGTGTATGTTTGCATCTTTAATTGTCGTAATTTCTTCTAAAGCACTTGCCAATATGTAATCCCCTGTATACATGGCTACACGATTATCATATAGATGCTTTATTGTAGGCTTTCCTCTGCGTAACGTTGAATCATCAATAACATCATCATGAACAAGTGTTGCCATATGAATCAATTCAAGGGAAACAGCTGCTGTTTTAATCCGGTTTAGGTCAAAGTTTCCTAGCTTTCCAGACAACAAGACAAAAACTGGTCGAATTCGCTTTCCACCTGCTTGCAGCAAATCAGTGGATGCTTCTCGTAACACAGGGTGCTCAGCCTTTATAACTTTATTGAGAGATTCTTCAATTACATCTAAATCCTTTTTTAAATATCCATAAGTTTTCGCTATTTTCATGTGTGTGTCACCTTTTATTTTCACTATAAGAAGTATCTATTTTATAAGACTAAAGTATAATATAACTATAGCTTAATGTTGTCATTTAAACCCCATATGCATGGCCGCTACTCCACCCGTATAGCTTTTAACCTGAACAGAAGAAAAGCCAGCTTCCAGAAACATTTGTTTCAATTCTTTTTTATTTGGAAAGTTTTTAGCTGATTCTTGAAGCCATGAATATTCTTTATAACTTTTGGCAAATATTCTTCCAATTAGAGGCATAATAAAACGAAAGTATAAATAATATAATTGCCGAAACCCAAATATTGTTGGTTGTGAAGTTTCCAAGCAAACAACGCTCCCACCTGGTTTCACCACACGATGTAGCTCTTCTAAAACAGTCATATAATCTGGTACGTTACGCAATCCAAAACCTATTGTTACATAATCAAATGAATTCGCTGCAAACGGAAGCTCCATAGCATTCCCTTGAATTAAACGGAGTTGCTTAAGGTTAAGGTCCTCTTTCTTGTCCTTAGCAACAGATAACATATTTTGGCTAAAATCCAGACCAACAACATTTCCCTGAGTCCCCGCTGCTTCTGCTAAAGAGATAGCCCAATCACCAGTTCCGCAACAGACGTCGAGTGCTTTGGATCCTTTTCTAACACTCATACGTTTTAAAACATCTTTCCGCCATGATTTATGTCTTTGGAAAGAGATGATAGAGTTCATCGAATCATATTTTTTATATATTTTCTCGAAAACATAATGAACACGTTCTTCTTTTGATTGTTCTGTCATGGCTACCCTTCTTCCGCTATTGAAATATTTTCACGTATATATTCATTTAACCTGGAATCAAGATGAGCTTTAATGGCTGTATACTGAACAGGTAAATTCAACTTTGAGCGTTCTAGTTGTTGCAATTTATCTTCTATTATCGTTTCAATTGTATTTAACGTAGATGTATAAGAATCTTGAGAAGTGTTTCTTAACCAATTATCTACAAAAGAGGAAGATTCATTATTGACAAGTTTTCTTTTTTCTTGGATTAATTTATTCGTTAATAACCATTCGCTTGCAACATAATCAAGTGAAGTATCATCTACATATTTAGCGACTTTCAAAATTAATATCGATTCAATTTCTTTGACTAAATTTGTATATTCGTGAAAAGAACTTTCTTTGCTGTAATAAAGCTTCATTTTAGATTCATTAATTTCTTTTATAGCAGATGCCAAGTTATGTATGAGGTCAAAGTCTTCAATTTCTGATAGTAGTAAATAATAGAGACCGCTATAATAGTCCCCAGCTAATACACTTAATTGTTTTGATAACTTTAATTCTTCACTCTCATCCGAGTTATTTGTTTTTGGCACCAGTTCATGCGTATCCAGCGCAACCTGAACAAGCATAGTTGTGATGATATATCTTTCTTTTTGGTTAGCTGCTAAAGCAGTATTATTTATGATTGCAGCTAGGATAGTAAGCTTTTCTTCATCAATAATGGGCTTTTGCATATACTTTTCAAGGTATGCATGTCGAATTTTATCCTCAACAAGAGCCTTAAGATGTCGAATTTCTATACTAGGAGTATTCAAGGAAATCACCTGAGCCCTTTCATCTATTCAATAAACACTTTAGTTATTATATCATAATTTACATACAATCGATAATAAAGAATTTCGAAGAATAGATTACGGTCCAGGAGTTAATTTTAGTACACATCACATTAAAAAAAGGGTGCGTGTACACGCACCCTTTGCCCTATGTAATTATTTCACGGTATCTTTAAGGGCTTTTCCTGGTTTAAAAGCAGGAACTTTGCTTGCAGGAATTTCGATCTCTTCACCAGTTTGTGGATTACGACCTTTACGAGCTGAACGCTCACGTACTTCAAAGTTACCAAATCCAATTAACTGTACTTTTTCACCATCTTTAAGTGAATCCATGACAGATTCGAATACTGCATCTACCGCTTTTGTAGCATCTTTCTTAGAAAGTTCACTTTTCTCTGCTACCGCATTAACTAAGTCTGTTTTGTTCATGACATTCACCTCCTCCCGGGTAGTTTCAATCGACATTGTAACAAATAATTAAACTATCATCATTTGTTCACCAATTTGCCAGTTTTTATACTTAGATATCATCTGCTTGATAAGATGACAAGGCTTATAATAACTGAGTTTGCCACAAAATTCAACAATAAGTATCAATTTTTTAGCTTTTAGTGCATTATATGCCTGATTTTCTATTAAAAATGGGGACATAGATACAATTATTGGTAATTGGTTAACTCCAGATTTCATAATTATTTTTGCCTTACTAAAGTATATACGACATTGTATGGCGATTTCCTGCCGTTTCTCTATATATTTTTTCAAGAAAAAAAGCAGCTAATTAAAGCTGCTATAATATAATGGCTATTAAACCACCAGATCCTTCATTTATGATTCGCTCCAATGTATCCTTTAATTTATATCTGGCGTTTTCAGGCATTAGTGATATTTTCCCCTGTATTCCTTCTCTTACAATCGAACTGAGAGATCTACCAAAAATGTCTGATTCCCAAATGGATAATGGATCATCCTCAAAATCTTGCATTAAATATCTTACTAATTCCTCACTTTGCTTTTCTGTACCAATGATTGGGGAAAATTCTGATTCCACTTCCACCTTTATCATATGAATGGAAGGAGCTACGGCTTTTAAACGGACTCCAAATCTAGAACCCTGCCTGATTATTTCTGGTTCATCCAGTATCATGTCCTCTAATGTCGGTGCAGCGATACCATATCCCGTTTGTTTCACCATTTTAAGTGCACCTGATACCTGATCATATTCTCTTTTCGCGTGAGAGAAATTTTGCATTAATTCCAATAAATGATCTTTCCCTCGAATTTCTTCGCCAACAATTTCTTTTAAAATTTCGTCATATAGGTGGTCTGGTGCGTGCAAATCAATTTCAGCAACACCCTCACCCATTTCCATTCCCGCTATATTTGCTTTGTCAATATAATCATATTCGGAGAAATTGCCAACAATTTCGTCCACATCTCTTAATCGTCTAATGTCCTTGACGGTTGATTGAATTGCTTTTTGATAGTTCGTTCTTAACCAATGATCTTCTTTAAGTACCATTACCCAGCTGGGGAGATTCACATTAACTTCAAGTACAGGAAATTCATACAATGCTTCACGTAAAACATTATAAACATCATGTTCCGTCATTGACTCAATACTCATAGAAAGTACGGGTATGTCATATTTTTCTGTTAGATCCTGACGTAGTAGTTCTGTGTTCTGACCTGTTGGATTAGTTGAATTAACTACCATTATAAATGGTTTGCCAACTTCTTTTAATTCGTCTACTACTTTTGCTTCTGAATCTTCATATTCATTTCGTGGGATTTCACCTATCGTCCCATCTGTAGTTACAACAACACCTATTGTAGAATGCTCTTGAATTACCTTTCTAGTACCAATCTCAGCTGCATCATGAAATGGTATTGGTTCCTCGTACCATGGCGTGTGGATCATTCTAGGACCATTCTCATCTTCAAACCCTTTAGCACCTTCGACAGCGTACCCTACACAGTCTACCAATCGTACATTTACATCAAGTCCATCCTCTACATTAATGGATACTGCTTGATTTGGAATAAACTTCGGCTCTGTTGTCATAATGGTTTTACCGGCTGCACTTTGCGGTAATTCATCATGTGCTCGAGAACGCTCGCTTTCTTCTTCGATATTAGGCAGGACAACCAACTCCATAAATTTCTTTATAAATGTTGATTTTCCTGTACGGACAGCTCCTACAATACCAAGATAAATATCTCCATTAGTCCGTTTAGAAATATCTTTAAAAATATCAACTCTTTCCAAAAGATCCCCTCCCGATCCCCGTACTTATTATTATTATTATTAGGACAAACGACGAATAATTAACATTACAAGTCTATGATGTTGTCCTATCAAAATATGCCTTAAATATGTGAAAAACAATATAAATCTGCACAAACCCTTCTAAGAGGTTGTTCGATGGTTGTTCAAAAAGTCACCGATTAGTAGTTGCGAATCTCTTCGTTAGCTTGTTTTTCGTTAATCAGGTAGTAAGGATAAGGGCCTTCTACTAAAACCGCCCTTTTTGATCAAAGACTCTCATGTATTTTCAATCAAAAAAACAGATGAAAACAAATTATCCCTTGCAACAATATATGTTACAAGGGAATTAATATGATATATTTATTTCTATTTTGTAGAAAAGACAGGCTCTCCATCACGAATTGTATAAGGGAGGGAATAGGCAGGTACAAATGGTGTATTCTCCGCTAAAATATACCTAATATCATCACCTTCTTCATAATCGTGTTCAAATTCGTTCAATGCATTATTTAATTCTATGCGATAATCAACATACAAATTCCCTTCCACATCCATAATTATAGGAAGGTTTTCATTCGAAAATGGGCTTTCTACACTGGGTTCAGTGTCTAATCCTAATTTTTGATAGTCTAACGTATATACATCATCTGCAATCTCTTCCCCAAAGGGAGGGTAAATATTTTCATTACGATAAAAATCAAGCTGTACATTTATGCTACGTATAGCTTCCGTAATTTGTAGATCGATTAGCTTTACACGAGGATCTTCTTCTGGAGTTAACAGTGTATATTGATAGACTCCTCCGTTTTCATAGGCAGTTCCAGGAGTTTCAGAAAGAAGATTGCTTTCTTTTAAAGCAGTGAAATCAATTTGGTACCTCTGGAAAACCGGAGTATCACTTGACATCGTTTTAATAGGTACAAGACCTTGTTCTTCTTCCTGATACGTTTCAACTGCAGTTTGAACTCGCTCCAGCTGTGCTTCATTAGATGGTTGATTTTTAGCTAATTCATTAGTTGGAGATAAACAGCCGCTTAGTATCATCGTAAATATTAGCAAAGTTAATATACGATACACATATGTAAATTTCATTTGAATACCCTCCTTGTAGGCCTAACTTGCTGGCCCGCTAAAAACAATATAAAAAATAATTAAAGCACCTAATAGTAAAAATAAGTAAGCAAGAAGTGAAACAATTCCTGCTAACCAGCCCTTTAGTTTATATCTGCTAAACAAAATAAGGCCAACGGCTAAAACTAAAAAGATAATGCCTACAAATGATATGTACATTTTAAGCATTCCTAATGACATTTAATTCACTCCTAAAATCCAAATAAGTTTCACTTTCCATGAGGTATTATAACATACCGCTCATAATCTAAGTATCAAAACCTTTTATTCAAAATATTATGTATCTGGCTATCCGATATTTTCCTGAAAGGAGTGGTTTTGTGTAAAAAAAATAAAATCCGAGATGAAGGGGGCTATCCTCATCCCGGTCTGACTAAATAATGTCCACAGCAACTCTATCCATGAATGCTTGTGCGATTTATTTTATGCAAGTATACGCCTTAATGTATCCTCACTTGCCCAAGTACAGTTATTTATTAAATAATTGATTTAAAGATTCTGTATCCATTGGCATATTATTTTTAATAATAGACTCTACAATTTTATCCTCTTTTCCCTTTGATAACGGTTTATCAGCTAATTTTGATAATTGCCGAACCAATCTTCTCACTGTTTTTTCATCGGAAAAATCCGCATTTTTTACAGAGTCAGCCACTTTATATACATCGTTGGGATTAATGTTTGCATTTTGTTGTATTTTGTCGAACAAACCTTTTTGAAAATTATTCACAAACTCTCCTCCTTGCTAACTTATTTCAACATATTATATGCAAGAAAGGTGATTCCGTGTTATTGTGAATAACGTTCCGTTAATAATTGCGCTAGGTCGTCCATTTCCTCTCGCTTATTTCTATTCATTAGTTGTTCTACAACCTCTTTTGGCTCTAATTCATCAAATAATATTTGGTGAATTCCTGTAGTTATTGGCATTTCTACATCTTGATCTGCAGCAAATTGATGGGCTGCTTTAACGGTTCTTACACCTTCTACAACCATCCCCATTTGTTCCAGTACATCGTCTAATTTATACCCTTTACCTAATAAGTTCCCGGCACGCCAATTACGACTATGTTCACTCGTACATGTGACAATTAAATCTCCAACCCCAGGTAATCCCAGAAAACTAAGTGGATTGGCTCCAAGAGAAGTTCCCAAGCGTGCTATCTCAGCTAAACCTCTTGTTATGAGAGCAGCCTTTGCATTATCTCCATAGCCAAGCCCATCCGATATACCAGCACCTAGGGCAATTATATTCTTTAATGCACCACCTAATTCTATACCTAAAATATCTGGACTGGTGTAAACGCGGAAAGATTCATTAATAAATAAATCTTGAGCAAAATCCGCATTTTTAATATTCATAGAAGAAACCGTTACCGTAGTTGGTTGTCTTAATGCAACCTCTTCCGCATGACTAGGACCAGATAAAACAACAATGTCTTCAGCCTTATAACCATCCAATTCCTCACTGATCAGTTGAGAAACTCTTTTCAATGTAACTGGTTCAATTCCTTTAGCGGCATGGATAATTGTAACGTCATCTTTACGTATTTCATTAAGTTGTCTGCATACATCGCGTATAGCCTTTGTAGGAACAACAATAATAATTGCGTCGACATCATTAATTGCTTCTTCTAGGTTATAAAATGCTTGTATGTGTTCAGGTAACATTACATCTAAGTACTTTTCATTTTTGTGCGTTTCATTAATAGTATTCACTTGATCTTGGCGATGAGACCAAAGGCGAACTTCGTTTGAATTGTCCGCTAAAACAATACTTAATGCTGTCCCCCAACTTCCCGCCCCCAATACTGCGACCTTTTTCATATGTCACCACTCCCTTCTTATTGCCTTTGTCGAGCGAATATTTTAATTGGTGTACCAACAAATCCAAATGCATCTCTTATCTTATTCTCTAAAAATCTTCTATAAGAAAAATGCATAAGTTCCGGATCATTTACAAACACAACGAAACTTGGTGGTTTGACAGCAACTTGTGTTGCATACAGTACTTTCAAACGCTTCCCTTTAAGTGTAGGGGTTGGATTCATTGCTAATGCATCCATTATAACATCATTTAGAACATTAGTAGGTACTCGTTTGGCATGATTCTCACTAGCAATTTTTATAGAAGGAATTAGTGTATGTAATCTTTTCTTTGTTTTTGCAGATAAAAAAACAATTGGAGCATAATCCAGAAACTGAAATTGATTACGTATTTTTGTTTCAAATTCTTTCATTGCTTTTTCACTCGATTTGATGGTATCCCATTTATTCACAACAATTACAATTGACCGCCCAGCATCATGTGCATAACCAGCGATCTTTTTGTCTTGTTCTATTATTCCTGTTTCAGCATCAATTAAAACCAAGACGACATCTGACCGTTCAATCGCTTTTAATGCCCGAAGTACACTGTACTTTTCTGTTGTTTCATAGACCTTTCCGCGTTTTCGCATTCCCGCAGTATCTATAATAACAAAATCTTGATTATCTTTTTGTAAATGTGTGTCAGTGGCTTCTCGTGTTGTACCTTCTATCTCACTTACGATAACTCGTTCTTCATTTACAATTGAATTAACCAAGGACGATTTCCCGACATTTGGTCTTCCGATTAAACTGAAGTAAACGGTATCTTCGTTTATTTCCTCATTATTCTTTTCGGGAAAATGCTTGACTACCTCGTCTAATAAATCACCTAAACCAAGACCATGTGACCCAGAAATGGGAAATGGTTCGCCGAAACCAAGCGAATAATATTCATATATATTTTCGCGCATTTCTGGATTATCAATTTTGTTAACACCGAGTACTATCGGTTTATTTGATTTATATAACAGTTTCGTTACTTCTTCATCAGCTCCTGTTATTCCTTCTCTTCCATCTGTCAAAAAGATAATAACATCGGCTTCATCAATGGCGACTTCGGCTTGGTGACGCATTTGTACAAGTAGTGGTTCGTCACCGACCTCAATTCCACCTGTATCAATAACGTTAAACTCTTGCGTTAACCATTCTGCTTGAGCATATATCCTATCTCTTGTTACACCGGGAACATCTTCTACAATTGATATTCTTTCCCCAACTAGTCTATTAAAGATAGTTGACTTACCGACATTAGGTCTTCCTACAATAGCTACAACAGATTTCCTCATGAAAGGAACATCCTTTCTCTACGCATTCTATTTATTTCTAATAACCTCATTCATTTTAGCAAATGTGGTTGATATTAACAATGAATTTTAGTGCTTTACAATTATAAAAGCTCTTTACTGAGTGCATGAGCTATCCCGTCTCTTCCCACGGGAAACTAATTCAAACCCATCTACTTCTGTAAGCGTTTTTCTTTCCATATTACGAACTTCTCTAAATTGTGTTGCAGCAACTGTTAGAAAAGTAACTGCTGTAAATTCCATTTCCATAATTGCAGGAATTGCTATTGCACCAAGAGAAGCTGCTATGAATCCAAGTGACAAATGAATTATTTTACCATTCAAGGGTATTGTCTATAATCTGTACGTAACATCATAATTCTTGTAATCGTACCGAGCATAACACCAAATAGGATCAGAATCATATATTCATTCATTTTGCCACCTCATCGATTGTTTATTATTATTGAGAACTGAGCTTAATTTGTATTTTCCTTTATGTAATCCATTTACAAATACGATTATCACCAAAAGAAATAATACATTATCAAAAAATTGCATTTCACCTATAGATACATTAAAACCGTAGCTTGACAACATAAGTCCATGAACTATCTCTCCGCATGATAGGCCTAATAAACAAATACCTAACTGGCTATACAGCCCCTTTGCGAGTAATATCACCACCAACCCTAGAATGAATGAAATTAGAATAACCCTAGGTAGAATAATCAATATTGGTGAGCTTATTTCCCATAAAAGAATTGCAGCATAACCAATCATTATTGTAAATGAAGCGGATAAATGATAGATCAAATGCGGGGATTGCAGGAGTAAAAGAATAGATCCAGTGAGCATTAGTAACAATGCTATAGAAACAGGATAACTACCGATCACAACATAGATATCGGAACTGAGAATGGATAGTAATATCCAGCAAGCTAAAATAGTTCTGTTTTTACTTTTTTCCATAAAAAATGTAACGACAATCCATAAAATCCAACTAAACCAATAAAATAAAAGGCCACTCATTACAGCATCACTTCCCATTAGCATTATAGCTGCAATGAAAGAATTCTATACAAAAAAAGACTCTTTCCAATAAGGAAAGAGTCTAAGCGTTTATTATTTACTTGTATTTATTCAGCTTGTCTCCGATGAAGTCACCGATTTGAAAGCCAGATTGATCTTCTGATTTCTCATATTGCTTATAATCTTTTTCTTCTTGCTCCTGTTCCAATTCTTTAATACTGAGAGAGATACGCTCTTCTGTTTCACTTATGTCTAATACTTTGACCTGTATTTGTTGACCAACATCCAGTACTTCTTGTGGGGTTCCAATATGACGATTTGCAATTTGTGAAATATGAACTAACCCTTCTACTCCTGGTTTTACTTCAACAAATGCTCCAAAGTTAACGAGTCGTTTAACCGTTCCTTCTAACGTATCTCCTCTTGATACACGGTCCTCTATATTAGCCCAAGGACCTTGCAATGTTTTCTTGTGTGATAATGAAATACGTTCATTATCAAGATCTACTGATAACACTTCAACTTTTATTTCGTCCCCTTCAGAGACAATTTCTGATGCGCTCTCCACATGTTCATGAGCTAATTGGGAGATATGAACGAGTCCATCAACGCCACCAATATCAACAAAAACACCAAAGTTTGTAAGTCGCTGAACGGTACCATTCAGTACTTGCCCTTCTTCTAGAGATTCCAATAAGCTTCTTTTTCTTGCAAGGCTTTCTTCTTCAATTACAGCTCGATGAGACAGTATAATTCGATTCTGATCTTTATTTAAATCCTTAATTTTTACACGTAATGTTGTATTTATATAATCAGAAAAATCATCAACAAAATGTGTCTCAACTAATGATGCTGGAATAAACCCGCGGATTCCTACATCCACAACCAGACCACCTTTGACAACTTCTTTTACTTCTGTTTCAAATATTTCATCATTATTAAATTTTTCCTCTAAATCAATCCAAGCCTCATCTGCTTCTATTGCTCTTTTAGAAACAATTACTTCATCGTCATCTATTTTTTTCACTTTTAATGAAAGTGAGTCTCCCTCTTTTACTACATCACTTGTTAACTCAACATGAAGACTTGATAATTCACTAATCGGGAGTATGCCTTCTGTCTTATACCCAATATCTACAAGAACTTGCTTTTCTTCTACTTTTACAACTTTTCCTGTTAACGTATCTCCTACATTTACCTCGACTAGTTCATCGTTAATTTCACTCATATCCATAGCCCTCCTAATATACAGTTCGAAACATCATATCGTTTTAATGACGAGTGCTCATATTCTTCAATATAAAAAGTAAAGAAGTTGCGTCATTTTAAAATCTCTTATTTATAACTTCTAACAATTACAATTATTTGTCAAGTAAAGCAGTTTTTGACGCGTGATTTTCTTTTATTATCTTTATCTCAGACATAATGGCTTCCGCGGCTTCTTTTGCAGAAGCTTTAGAAGCTCGATAATATTCAATATCCATAGGCTGTCCATAGATGACAGTTAACCTTTTCCCAACTTTATATGGGCCAATAATAGCACATGGAACAATAATCGCATTTGACCGCAAGGCAAAAAAGCCAGCTCCAGCTAAAGGTTCTCCAAGTTCACCCGTTTTACTTCTGGTACCCTCAGGGAATAGTCCCAGTGTTTCATTATTGCCTAGTATACCAAGGCCTTTTCTTAAAGCATTACGATCACTCAGCCCTCGCTTAACCGGAAATGCATGAACCCATAATAGTAGTTTACCTAAGAAACGCTTTTCAAATAACTCGCCTTTTGCCATAAAGTAAATATCTCTTGGTGAAGTAATTCCAACTACTGGTGGATCCATGTTTGAAATGTGATTCGAACAAATGATAACGGGACCTTCCTTGGGTATGTTTTCTTTACCTATAACTTTAATTCGAAATAACGGATAGAAAATAATTGCTATTAGAGTTTTTCCTATTTTATAAAGACTCATATCATAACCCCTTTACAGAACTTATTAATGCTAAAGGAGAATAACAACGACGAATTCGGCTAAAGTGGCAGGTCCCCATCTATAATGCCGACACTAGCACGTCCAGTGCGTCAAAGGCAGTGTAGGTCCTAGTAGCGGACTTGTATAGAAAGTTATGACCTTCTATCTTGGTTATTGACGGTGTAGTGCTTAGTCGAAGATCCCCTTTCGATCATTTTTACCAAAAGTTTAAACATACTTTATTTCGTTAATTTAATCATGAATTATTTTATAAACCTCCGCTAGTATGCGCTGGGCTACTTGGTTAATTGAAAGTGACGTCGTATCTATTTCAGATGCATCACTTGCTTTAATTAATGGTGAAGCTTCACGCTTAGAATCGATAAGATCTCTTTGTTCAATTTCTTGTTTTAATTCCTCCATATCGGAGTAATATCCTTTTTTAGAGTTTTCTTCATATCTTCGTTTTGCCCGTTCCTCGACTGTTGCGATTAAAAATATTTTAACTTCAGCATTAGGAAGCACGTGCGTTCCTATGTCCCGACCATCCATTACAACACCAAGATTTGTTGCAAAAGATTGTTGCCTCTTAACCATTTCTTCTCGTATAATTGGATGTTTCGCCACATAAGATACGTGGTTTGTAACTTTCTGCGAACGAATCTCTGCTGTGACATCCATATCATCCACTATTATAATTTGTCCTGCCTCACTTTGTTTTAACTTTATGTCTGTACGTTCTAGCAAGGAAATTAAAGAATTTTCATCATCCAATTGAATATTTTCTTCTATAGCTTTTAATGTTAGTGCACGATACATTGCTCCTGTATCAATATAAATATAAGAAAGGCTTTCTGCCACTATTTTTGCAACGGTACTTTTCCCAGCTGCAGCTGGGCCATCGATTGCAATTGCAATTGCGTTATTCTTCATTTCTAAACTTCTTCCTCTCGCCAATAAAAATTATGTTTGTTTAACTAGATGAAAAAACCTGAACAGCCAAGCTCATAGTGAACATGGTTATGTAAATAATAACACATCTATAAAAAGGTGGTCTATCTGTTCATTGTCGACTTTCTAAAAATAAGATGTGATCATTAATACTGCAGTTCTTTTTTTCTTAACTCCCGTTGTTTTTCAAAACAGTAACGTATCAAACCTTGTTGAGCTTGCTTTGTAATGGAAATAAACTTTAAAGAAGCCTTTGATAGTGATTCATTTACTGGCTTTATGAGGACGATTTCAGCTTTTGCAAAAATATATTTATAGTCTCCTGTTTGGCTTATTAAGATTATACAAACGTCCATATGTTGATCAGTATTTAAAGTTATATGCTTAGGGATAGTAAACGATAATCCTCCACCACTTATGTCAGATGTCACGGATGTAAATGGTGAAAATTTATTATCTAAACTATGAACTGCAATGTCAACAATTGTTTCAACACGTACAAATTCACGGCGTTGAATTCGTTGAATACGACTTTGCTCCGGATATTCAATTACGAGAGCAGGTACAGTTAATGTAGCCTTTGATATAATTTTAGTATGAAAAGAATAAACTCCCATATCCGAACCTAAATATGAAGCAGAACAAGTTGTTCCTATTGAAAAAAAACTTGTTTTCCTTGTTTTCTCGTGAATAGGATAATCAACATATAAATATTGATCATCTTTCTCAATGACTTTACATTGATACTTCTGTATTTTTTCTCCTACTCGCTTAATCTCCAAATTCAGAAACGTCCCTATTTTCATATACTAACCTCCAGTAACAGTAGTATTATTTACTTATTGTCACAGAAAAATCAAAGAAAGGGAAGGCATACGCCCTCCCTAAATATTATTACCGCCATAATTAATTTCTGTTCCATCCAATTTTTCGACTTCTTCTTCTCTTCCATTCATTGCATTAATAAATATTCGATACGTTTCATTACCCATTACACCAAGAAATTCATAGGTTAAAACTTCTTCACCTTCATCATCATCAATAACAGCCAAAAATTCTTCTTGTATTTCTACATGTGGATTGACCATTTCTTTTGCTTCTTCTTCAGAGATCTCTGGCTCAGGTATGTCTCTGTCTGTATGGTTCATAAAGTAATTCCTTGATGTAATTCCTAATATTTCCCCATCATCTAATGCAACCTTAACCTCAATCGCATCTGAGAAAATTCGAACATCATTTTCATTACTCAAGAAGGCGTAGAAACCGACGTTATTATATTCGTTACTCTCAAATATTGTCATATTTTCAAACTCATTTTCCTCTATATAATCCGTCGCTACTTCTAATCCTTCGTTTAAACTCATCTGTTGATCTTCAACTGGTCTGTCTACTAACATTGTAATTGGATGTCCACCTTGAACGGACATATCCATATAAGCACGCTTTTCATCATTTTCATAGGATATACTATACATCGGGATATCCGATCCCTCACCAGTCTGTGTTAGACTTAAATTCTCTTCGTTTTCTACATTAAATTCCTCTTTACTAAAAGCCAATGCTTCTTCCTCAGTGACGTTGTCTCCTTCTAAAAATTTAAACTCATGTTGTTCCTGTGATGAGCTTCCAACTATAGGGGAATCAATATTTGTTTCTGAATACCCATCCATTGAGTTTTCAACTGATTCAAACCCATCAACAATAGTATTATCTTCTTGGTCTTCTTGATTATCCAACGCTACTTGAACATCCATCCAGCGTAAATTATTATCCAAAACAACATGTTGCACTTGCCTAAGCTCATCTTTTATTTCTCCAGATTGTTCATATAAATTCTCTAAGGACTCTGTCTCTTCATCTGTAAGAGGGGCATCTTCTAAATCTCTAACAGCAGTTTGATACATAAAATCACCAATATTAGATAAATATTGTTCTGTTTTGTTAAAGGGTAACACCCCTAATGGAAGTTGACCTACATTAGCTAAGGCTTCAGATGTTAAACGCCATATATCGACTAATTGCGGAGACAGCCTTTGCTCTGAATTCATAGCTAAAGCTGATCCAATTTTGTCATTTAATAGATCAACATGATAAGAAAGTTCGTGAAAAGAACGTTGATACGTATTTTCTGCTTGAATAAGTACATCGTTCTTTTCCTGTTGCTCTTGATAACCCCAAAAACCAGTTCCAGCAATCCCTATAGTAAGTACTGCTATCAAAATCCAGCGAATCATATACCTCACACCTTTCTATTCAGCAAATATGTGTTTTCCAATTTGTTTAATTGTCTGCCTTGAAAAAATCCAATCTGATGTTGCTGTTACAGGATTATAATAGTATTCTGCATTACCTGAAGGGTCCCATCCGTTAACCGCATCTAAAACAGCTTCTCTGGCTCTTTCATTCGGTTCTAACCAAATCTGTCCATCAGCAACAGCCGTAAATGCTCTTGGTTCAAAAATCACTCCTGACACTGTATTAGGAAACGTGTCACTTTCAATCCGATTTAATATAACTGCCGCAACGGCTACTTGTCCTTCATATGGCTCTCCTCTAGCTTCTCCATAAACAGCATTTGCCATCAGTTGTATATCATTTTGTGAAAACCCTTGTGGAACATTTACGGAAGCTGTATCCGTATCTCCAGCTTGCTCATCTTCTGGTTGTCCCTCTTCTGGTTCACCCTCAGACTCTCCTTCGGCTGTTCCTTCTTGTCCACCTTCTCCCTCAGCTTCAGGCTGTGTCCCTTCTGCTTCTCCACCTTCTGGTATTTCTGGTTCTGGTTGTTCCTGTGATTCCTCACCACCAGGAGCTGTCTGGTCTTGAAGATCCATGCTCCCATAATGTGTAAACTTGTTACCTTGTCTTATTTGTTCTTTTACAAAACCTTCATCATAATTACTTGCGTTCTCTAATCTTTCTTTAGTTTGTTCTCCAGCCAACCCATCTACCTTCATTCCAAACTCTTCTTGAAAGTTTCGTAACGCCCAGTACGTGCCCCATCCAAAGGCACCATCAATATCTCCGTGAAAAAAACCTATATACTGCAATCTAGATTGTAATTCAATCACATCATCCCCTACGGCTCCTTGTTGAATCACTTGTGGACTAAAAGCATTTACTGTTTTTGATGAATTAGAAGCTTCAAATCCTATAAACATAAAACATATTATTAACAATAATAGGGACTGCTTCTTATAGGTCATCGTTTTAACCTCCTACTTTTAATTTGTATTATGATTACTATTTTTCAGCTAAATGTCTATTTTATTCATAAATAAATAAATGTGTTAAAATAGATTGTGTATTTCATGCACAATAAACACCTCTACATTTTTAATATAGAGGGCTCAACATGACGACTAATCCACTCTTGTAAAGCGTTACTCCAATATTATTTAATTTACTTCGAAAACGTTTTTAGAGAAGAATTAAACAAAAATAATAGCAATTCTTTATTATTGTTAATTGAAGGAAAGAATAGAAGTTAAAGCAGGTGAAGAAATGAAAAATATTTTGCTCATTCATACAGGTGGCACCATTTCTATGTTGGAAAATAAGGAAACTGGTGAAATTAGCACTACAACCAAACATCCTTTAACAGATTTATCCATTCATTTTCAAGCATTTGCAAATATAGATGAAATTATTGAATTCGAACTCCCGTCACCACATATCACTCCACAGCATATGTTAAGGTTGGCCAACAAAATTAAAGAAGTGATCTCTCTTTATGATGGTGTCGTTGTGACACATGGGACAGATACATTAGAAGAAACAGCCTATTTTCTAGAACTAGTTCTTGAGACAGATAAACCGGTTATTGTCACTGGAGCGATGCGATCAAGCAATGAAATTGGGTCAGATGCATTATACAATTTAATTAGCTCATTACGAGTGGCTGTTGATGATGAAGCGACTAATAAAGGCGTCTTAGTCGTAATGAACGACGAAATACACACAGCCACCAATGTAACAAAGACTTCGACCAGTAATGTAGCAACATTTCAAAGCCCACAATATGGCCCAATTGGAATTATTACAAGGGAACACATCATTTTTTATCATGCACTACCTGTTAAACAAAAGAAAACTGTTAATCAAATATCCAAAAATGTTTTCTTGCTAAAAGCCTTTGCTGGTATGGATGAAAATATTTTACAGGCTATTTATCAAGCAAGACCGGATGGGATTGTAATCGAGGGGTTGGGTCAAGGTAATCTTCCAGAAAGAACCATACCAACACTTCAAAATATGTTAAACGATAAAATTCCTGTAATTCTGGTATCGAGATGTTATCAAGGAATTGTTCAGCCAACGTATGGCTATAATGGTGGAGGCAAACAATTAAAAGAAATGGGCGTCATTCTCGCTAATGGGTTAACAGGACCTAAGGCAAGAATTAAATTGCTTATCGAACTGGAAATCACAAATGATGTGTTTTTGTTGCAAGACCTGTTTTCATAAATAAAACTTCATTCGGTAGGACGAGCATTTACGCGCAGTCCCAATGATTTTCGATGGGACGAGCATTTACGCGCAGTCCCAGGACGTGCCATATTTAGTCGAACCGCCTGTTAGACTGCGGTTAATATAAAAAATGATAGCAAAGCGCATCTGCTATCATTTTTTAACTATTTGTTTTTCATTATTTCCCTTGCAATCGCTTGTCCGTGAAAACGTCCATTTTCAATGAAAATTTCATTGTTATTATACCCCGCAGCAACGACACCTGCTACAAATATACCAGGGATGTTTGTTTCGAATGTGTCTTGATTATAATGTGGGGTTCCATCATGCTCATTAATCAAGATCCCCGTATCTTTAAGAAATTTTAGATCCGGCCTATATCCAGTCATTGCAAACACAAAATCATTTTCAATACTATATTCTACATCATCAACTGTATAATAAATATAGTTAGTTGTTATTTTTGTAATTTGAGAATTAAAGTTCATTTGAACAATGCCTTTGCTTACTAATGCATCAAATTCCGGGAGAATCCAGGGTTTTATGCTTTTAGAATATTCGCTACCTCGATAAAAAACGCTGACATTTGCTCCTGCTTTATGGAGCTCTAATGTGGTATCAACAGCAGAATTCTTTCCGCCGATAACAGCTATATTCTTATTATAATACGGATGTGCTTCTTTGAAATAATGCATAACTTTATTTTGGTTTTCACCCGGTATGTTCATATAATTAGGTTGATCATAATATCCAGTAGCAATTATTACATGATCCGCATGATACTCATATTTTTCTTCGTTATTCTTTCTTGAGCTAATTACAAAGTGCTTATCCTCCTGTTTTACCTGTAATACCTTTTCATATGTATTTACTCGCAATTGCATTCTCTCGGCAACCGTTCGGTAATAGGCTAAAGCTTGATTTCTAACAGGCTTTTGCTTATCTGTAATAAAAGCAACTTCTCCAATTTCTAATTTTTCACTTGAACTGAAAAATGTTTGATGTGTCGGGAAATTATAAATGGTACTCACGATGCTCTCTTTTTCTATAATTAATGGATTAATACCATGCTTTTGTAATTCAATAGCACAGGACATTCCACAAGGTCCTCCACCTATAACAATAACGCTTTCGTTTTGCAAAAGTTACACTTCCTTTTTCTAAATTAATAACATAAAAAAACCCCTACCTAACTATACCTGATAAGGGTTTTTTCGTCATTTCGTTTGTTTATTAAATATCTAAACCCATCCTCGGAATCTTGACGCTTCTGCCATTTTTCTAACACCAACCATGTATGCTGCCAAGCGCATATCAACACGTCTTGTTTTTGCTGTATTATAGATCTGATTAAATGATTTAATCATGATTTCATGAAGTTTTTTATCAATTTCTTCTTCTGTCCAATAATAACCTTGATTATTCTGTACCCATTCAAAATATGAAACCGTAACACCACCGGAAGATGCCATGACGTCTGGTACTAAAAGTATCTCTCGTTCCGTTAGTATTTTAGTCGCTTCCATCGTTGTAGGTCCATTCGCTGCTTCCACGACAATACTCGCTTTAATATCATGCGCATTATTAACTGTAATCTGATTTTCTACAGCTGCTGGAACTAAAATGTCGCAATCTAATTCCAGTAATTGTTCGTTTGTTATCGTTGTATTAAAAAGCTTTGTTACCGTTCCAAAGCTATCTCTTCTATCTAGTAAATAATCAATATCGAGACCGTCCGGATCATGTAGTGCGCCGTATGCATCGGATATCCCAACAATTTTCGCACCTAAATCGTGTAAAAATTTCGCTAAGAAACTACCTGCATTTCCAAAGCCTTGAACAACAATGCGTGCATCTTTTATATCCATACCTTTTTTCTTAGCAGCTTCATTTATACAAATTGTAACACCTTTTGCAGTTGCAGATTCTCTTCCATGTGAACCTCCAAGCACGATTGGTTTACCTGTGATAAAACCAGGACTGTTGAATTCGTCAATTCGACTATACTCATCCATCATCCAAGCCATAATCTGTGAATTAGTAAATACATCAGGTGCTGGAATATCTTTATTAGGGCCAACAATCTGACTTATTGCACGCACATATCCACGACTTAGACCTTCCAATTCACGAAATGACATTTCTCTCGGATCACAAACAATTCCACCTTTACCTCCACCGTAGGGTAGGTCTACAATACCTGCTTTTAAACTCATCCAAATTGATAATGCTTTAACTTCAGTTTCTGTTACATTGGGATGGAATCTAATTCCACCTTTTGTTGGGCCAACTGCATCATTATGCTGTGCACGATATCCAGTGAATACTTTAATGGATCCATCATCCATACGAACAGGTATTCTTACTGTGATCATACGAATCGGATCTTTTAATAGCTCAAAAACCTCATCAGGGTAACCCAGTTTTTCCAATGCTTCTTTCACAACAGTCCTAGTTGAACTTAAAATATCTGCTTTTTTATTATCTTCTTTGGTAGAATCTACTGCTTTATCGGCTACCATTAACTTACCTCCTAGAATGTCTGTAAATAATTAAAAATAGCTGTACTCAGAGTTTAGTATACACCTTCATAATAAATATGCAATAAAATATGTTTCTTTTTAAGATGCTTTTAAAATATTTGAAATTTGTGGACTTTTAGCTGGTTAAACGACTTGTTTTAACCATTATTCCATCATCTATTAATAAAGACCTGAACGATTTGTTCAACTGCATTCGTTTTATAGATTTCTTTTCCGTATTCCTTTAATCGATAGGAAGTAATAATGCTTGGATTGGAGTGTTCAGACATTATTGCAATAATATCTTCTTTGTCTTTATCTTGAAGGTCATAATCATTCAATAACATATAATAAAGACTATCCATGTAATACACTTGGCCACCATCAATCGACAGTGAGGACAAGTATGTCGCCACTCGTATCACATCCTCAAAATCTTCAAAGGAAAATATCAACTCTTCACTTTCATCTAATGTCACTTTCATTTCAATAAAATCCTCATCCCAACTTATATCCTCAAAATTCTGCGTCACGATAACATGCATTCCTTGTGCTTGCATTAAGTGTACTTGTACAAGCAACATCCCTTCCAGTTCAAATCCCAACTCCGTACTCGCTTCATGCATCATGTCACTAAACAGATTCCGGACACTTGACGCATCATGCCACAAATCATCTCTTGTAAACCCTCTTTCAATTAAGTCATCAAACGTTAAAAATATTGTAAATTGATCATCGGCCACTCGCTCAATACGCATACAGTATCCTCCTATTCACTGTTTTAAAAAACATAAAATATGTTCAGAAATTGGTTAAATATCTTCTGTTTATTTTAGCAACTATAACTTGAAAATGAATGCTTTATACATTGTATGCCTTTTATGTAATTGTTGAACTTATCATTCGTTTTTATTCTGCTTAAATTTTATTATCCCTAACCACTAAAGTGAAATTTCATTAGTAGGGGTTTCACGACGTATAGGATGTACCGTATTTAGTCGACTTGCCCATTAAACTGCGATAAATTAAATAGTATCATACAGTTCTTAATTATCGTACCATGACGTGATAAAATTTTCACTTATTCGTTCACTAATTAAAAATAGCCAGCTCATCAAGACTGACTATGAATAGCTATAAATTAGTTATGAAGTTAATTAATTCTTCACCCCATACATAATATGCACCTATAAATACACTCAGAAGAATAATAAACACAATGATGAAACGTAACAAGGGATTACCTATCCTTAAATGTGTGCGCTTCTTGTTATGACTGTGCACATCTTTCCTTGGAGGTAAATTGAGTATATCTACTTTCTGATTTTCCTCCATAGAGTGAGTTCGCTTATCTGATTGATTAACCTTTTCCCGTCCGCCCTGTTCTACGTCATTTAATAATGATCTTAATTCAGTTGCCTGATCTTCTTGGTTTGATGAATTATGGTTCAATTTAAGTAGTACCTCACTTTCGAAAACGAATTAGTAACCCTAATACAAAGTCCACGGTAAAATGAGCGGTTATCGTTACAAGTAAATTGCCTGTTGTTTCAAACATATATCCAATATAAAAGCTTACGAATAATACAGAGATCAGCAAGACAGGTTTTTTCAAATAACGAAAGTGAATAAGTGCAAATATGAAACTTGCAAATACGTAGCCAAATGTTGTTTGAATAACTCCTCTAAATAGTAATTCTTCTGAAATAGCGACTACTAATGAAAGGATGAATATGTATCCGATAGACTGATTTTTAAAGACACGTTCGTTAATTCCGCCATCATCGTAAAAGCGTTTTGGAAAAATTAGCATAAGAAGAATATCAATAAACACGATGATGAGTCCAGGAATTATTCCATAATAAATAATCTCTTGTATGTCCCAATTCAAGTATAACAGCCATTCACCTATATTTTCGAATAAAAATATACTTAATACGATCGCAAGAACTGCAAATATAAATTGCGACAGTAGTAATTGCTTTTTTAATTCTTCATCTGACATCAACTTGATCATTTCACTTTGTTTCATTATTCTTCTCCAATTAATAATAGGTTTTTCAATTTACTTTCCCATGTACCTTCAGGAATTGCTTTTATATTCTTCTGTTTTGGTTTCCAGTTAGTGAATGAGAACCCACAATTGCTGCAACATTGATATTTCGGTTTATTGTAGGAGGATTGAAAGCTCTTATATAAATGCTTTCTTAGACATTCACTCTCATGTATCCATTGCAGCATTTCTCGTAATTTATTTTCTTTTAGCAATGTTCTTTCAGCCCTATGGTTATTTATCCATTGAAACGCCTGTCTCCAATTTTCTTCGTGAAAAATAATATTATTTCCTTCAATCATACCATGTTTCTCAAATTGATACTGTAAAAACCGCCATTGTGTTTCACTTATTTGAAATAAATTTTCAGCACCATTCTTTGGAAGTTGATCACCAGCTTTATATAGATTTTGTAATTGTTGAAAGACTACTTTTAAATCCTCAAATGATGGAAGTTCTGATTTTATCATATTTTTTGGAAGGTAGATATCTTTCTCCGAAAAAAGCAATAAACTTGCACTTGTCTCTCCATCTCTTCCAGCTCTACCAACTTCCTGAATATAGGACTCTATTTGTAAAGGGAGATGGAAATGAATTACCAAACGAATATTATCTTTATTTATTCCCATTCCAAATGCACTTGTACAACATATAATATCTAATTGATCGTTCATAAATTGCTGTTGTATGGTAATACGGTCACCTTGTTCCATCCCACCATGATAATATGCAATTCTTTTGGAAGCTAGTTTTTCACTAAGAATTTTTGCTGTATCTTCAGTGGCTTGTCTGCTTGAAAAATAAATGAGTGTCGCAACGTTATAATGAGACAGCAAGTTAATTATTGTAGATTGTTTCTCTTTATCATCCATTACCCGTTCTACAGAAAAGCTTATATTGTCTCTGTCCATTGGATGCACATGTTTCGTGATGCTGGGCGTGTTTAACGCAGAAATAATATCTTGTTGAACAGCTGGGGTGGCTGTTGCACTTAAGGCTAATATGGATGGTTTTTTTAAAGTTCTAATAATGCTGTTCAACTTTAAATAATCCGGTCGAAATTCATGTCCCCATTGTGATATGCAATGGGCTTCATCAATAACAAATAAGCTTATATGCAACTGACGCAGACGTCCCAACACTTCTTCTTTTTGTAGGAGTTCAGGAGAAATATAGATTAACTTATATGTATGCAGGTTATCAAATACGAGCTTTCTGTCGGTAGGTGACATAAAACTGTTCAGGGCGACAACTTTTTTGAAATGGAAGGCTTTTAATTCTTTCACCTGATCAATCATTAAAGAAATTAAAGGTGAAACCACAATCGTAACACCATCTAACAGTGTTGCTGGCAGCTGATAACAAATCGATTTACCTGAACCAGTTGGCAGTACACCAAGAACATCTTTTCCTGACATAACATCTTCAATAATTGCTTTTTGCCCTAATCGAAACGATGTATAGTTAAAGTGAGTTTTTAGTTTTTCTTCCAATATATGTCGAGTACTCATTTTATTAATCACCTTACTTCAGAAATTTTTTTGCTTTAGCTAGTACCAAACGAATTTGAAAGTAACTTATTTCTTCATCCACTAATTGCATGATATCTCGCAGTTTATAGGAGTTTGCTTCCGTAACGGCATTTGTGATATCGAGTTGACTTTCTTCGCTTACATAATTAATAATTGAAAAATCAACATCATACAGTGCAATTTCCACAATGTGATCATAAATCGTGTTCGATTTTAAATTCCTAATACGGGAGATCTCATCAATAGAATGCTTTTTTTGTAAAAGATTATAGGTAGTGGCTGCTGAATTTGTTAATAATGTAGTATTCACAAGATCTTTGATAACCAAGCCCAAAATGGGAAAATTATTGTTATTTTCAATTGTTTCAAACATGCGATGAGTTATCGCTACAAGCATTAACTGTACATCATCTGGACTGAACTTATACGTATCAGCTAGTTGTGTAATACTCATACCATAATTTTTAAAGCCAGTTAATCGATCGATAAATAATTCAGCTTCCTGGTCAGATAGATTTTGTAAGAGGATATGTAACTCCTTATATATAACGGGTAATAATTTGGGTTCATGGGGTTTCATTTTTATATAAAATGATTTTACCCAATTTTCAATTGGCAGCTTATCAATTACTGGAATGAACGTGAAATAATTCATTTTACTATTGGTTAATGTTTGTATAAGCAATGTCAATCTATCTAAAAAGATAGTACCAGTATCATGATATTTTAAACCATTATAGTAATTAAATGGTAAATTTGGTTTATGTTTATGAAGCCAATCTTCTCCTGCTATAGTAGGCGTATATATGAGAGTAGTGCTAGTTTTCTGAAGCCTATCATAAGTCATCAATTCCCTTATTATAGCGTTAAATCTTTGCTGACTTAACCGTTTATGTACACCATAAAAGCTTGTAAGATTATATACATGCGCATCTTGAACCGTTTGAATAGATTTTTTCCCATTAAGTAAGTGATAGATGGACGCTCCTGTACGCTCTGTTCCGATTTGTGAACTGCAATATAATATAATTCCTTCTAACAACAAGGACGATCTTCCTCCTAACGAAACGATGACGGCTTAAGAATTGATATAGATTTTTTTGGTACGCCAATGTCATAGGTTTAAGTATTCCATCTAGTGTTACTATAGTATAAAAAAAGAAAAAATACCAACTTCAATTAGTTGGTATTTTGAATAACAAACCGGTTATCTGCATATTTTTTAAAATAATATGAAATAATCGGAAACAGTAAAATTATAAATACTGCATTCCCTATTGCATGGTTTGTATCAAAAGGCAAACCGGCAATATAATATGGCCAAAAATGTCCTGTTATTTGGTAAGTTGTTACGGATACGATAAAACCATATAAATACCCGCTAAATATTGCATATATTACGATAGTCCATATTGGGAGTTTTATTGGGATTTTCCCAATTAGACCACTTAAAAGTCCGATTATAGCCCATGAGACAACTTGCCAGATTGTCCATACACCCATTCCTAATAACATATTAGATAAAAATGTTGTTAGGAATGCTAGCAAAATGGCTGCCATAGGGCCAAGAAACAAACCACAAATAATGATTATTGAAGTAACCGGCTGTACACTCGGTAAGAATGCAAAAACAGACCTACCAACAACAGCAAGTGCTGCAAGCAATGCTAGTAATGTTAATTTATAAGTATTCACACGATCATTCCCAAGCTTGTAAGTCGAATGTAACCTCGTCACCAGGAGTTAATTCAAATTCCTCTGCTCCTACAGACCCCATTTCGCCATTTACAAAGAACATCCAAGATTTTTCCTCGTTTTCTTCTGGGGACACACCTTCAATGGAAATGATAAATCCCCCCTCTTCTTCTACGTCAAAGTTTTCTTTCAATACATCCATTAGAATAGCGTCTTCCTCTATTACAACCTCTTCTTCTGTAATGATTTCTTCTTCATTATCTTGGGAGATTGTCATTGAAGCTAATTCTTCATTTTGTTCCGAATTTTGATTAGCTTCTGCTTCTTCCCCTGTTTCGTTATTGGGATTTTCCTCTTCAGAAGCACAACCAACTAAAAGACCAATAACTACTAATACTGATGCTAAACGTAAAATCCACTTGTTCATTTTTCCCCATCCTTTTTGTTTTATTGTAATTAAGAATAGTTATGCGAATGGAAACTGCTAGAAAGAAAAAGCTAACCCTACTTCTAGAGTTAGCTTTCAGACAAACGAATTATAAATCACTATATTATATGTATTCGGTTGTCCCAATCGCTCATATCCTCGAAGGATTGAAACAAGAATTTTGGCAGGTCTACTGACTTATGATTAAACCTACTTCTAAGCCCTTCCCATATGAATAAGTCATACAGTGGTTTCGCTTATTTCGTAATCATTAACAGTTGCGAGGACAGTTCCAGATTTTCACTGGATTCCCTATTAAGTACAAACACCTAAAATTCAAGAAAACTGTATTCAATTTAATTACTATTAAATAATATCATACTTACATAACGAAAAACAGATTTAGTCGCTATTATTTTGTGGAATCTTAAAAGTAAAACTAGTTCCTTGGTCCATTTTACTGTTAACAGTAATAATTCCTTGATGTATATCAATCATATTTTTCGCAATTGCTAAGCCTAACCCAGTCCCTATTTTCGTTTTATTCCTTGTTCTAGCTTTATCTGCTTTATAAAAACGTTCAAACACAAAAGGTAAATCTTCTTCAGGAATGCCACTTCCGTTATCTTCAACAGTTACATGAAATTCATTTGTTGTAGATTCAATATAAACCTTAACAAATCCATTTTCAGCTGTATATCTTATCGCATTATCAATTAAATTTGTGAATACTTGTTCTAATCTGTCTGGATCTGCTATTATATTCGGTTCAGCTATATTCTTTTTAAATGATAATTCTATTTGATTATCAGTTGCTAACCCATTAAATTTCTTCATAATGCGGTCGACATATGTTTCTACATCAATGGTTTCCAGATTCAGTTGGATATTCCCTGCTTCCATCCGGGCAATATCTAATAACTCATTAACAAGTCGCCCCATACGTAATGATTCCTCATGAATAATTTGTGCAAGTTCATTTTTTTCCTCTTTACTATCAGCTATATCGTCAACTATCGCTTCACTATAGCCTTGAAGCATTGAAATTGGCGTACGTAATTCATGGGATACATTTGCTATAAAATCTTTACGCAACTTATCTGACTGTCTTTCCTCTGTCATATCTCGAATCACAGCAACTGCACCACGAACATACGACTGGTCATATAATGGTGTCATCAGCATCACGTAATTTCTTCCTTGTAAACTTATCTCATGTAATACTTGCGTCTCTCCATCAATTACGTTTTGCAAAACCTGATTCAATTCATGTGGTAACTTTTGATTTTCACCTGTCACCTTTATATTATTTTCAAAATACCAATTCTCAAAGAATTTTTCCGAGGGCGGATTGGTTACAATCATATCACCATTACGATTGAGTGTTACTACGCCATCTGCCATGGAACTTAAGATACTGGAAAGCTGTTCTTTCTCCTGACGTAAGGCGTTTATATGAAATTTAAGTTGTTGCCCCATTCGATTAAATGCTATAGCTAATTCACCAATTTCATCATTTGTTAATTTAGGTACCTTTGTATTAAACTCACCTCTCGTTAAGTCAAAGGCAGCCTCTCGCATTTTGATTAATGGTGACGTAATACGCGTTGATAAGAAGAATGCAAATATAGTAGTTAAGATGATAGCAATTCCAGCAGCTAGAAAGATTATCCTAGTAGTCTCTCCCTTGGTTTGTTCAATAACATCTAGAGACTGATATACAAATACAGCTGCGTCACTTGTTAATATTGGTTCGCCAACAATCATTGTTTCTATATCGCTCGCGGCTAATTCCATCTGTCTTCTTATTTGTTCGTTATTTATTAATACGTCTGTGAATTCCTCTATATTCTTTATCCAATTTGCATCCAATCCAGATAGATTTTCATTGGAACTACTGGAGACCCATATGTCATTCTCACCAAATATAATTGCTATACGACTATCCGGATCCTGTATACGTTCTGTTGTATCAATAATCGTTGATCTATTGGGTTCTTGCTCAACCAACTCAGATACTTTAGTCGCCGTTTGTATCATATCTTTTTCTGCTTCATCAATATGAAAGTTCTCAAAAAACTCCAATAATAAAATTGTCAGTATAAGTAAAACAAACGAAACTAGCAATAATATCGTTATCGCTAGTTTACCTACTACACTACGCCAAAACATTAGTCATCATCTACCTCAAATTTATATCCGACACCCCATACTGTTACAATCATCTTAGCAGCTTTTTCGGAGACCATATTTAATTTCTCCCTTAAGCGCTTCACGTGGGTGTCAACTGTACGTAAATCACCAAAGAACTCATATTGCCATACTTCTTTTAATAATTGTTCACGGTTAAACACCTTATCTGGAGATTCTGCTAGAAAACAAAGTAATTCATATTCTTTTGGTGTTAAAAATACTTCCTCCCCATCGGCATTTACACGGTGTGCGTCATGGTTTATCGTCAGGTGAGGAAAAACAAGAACATTCTTTGCAGCAGTGGTCGTCTCGCTAACAGATGAAGGAGACACTCTTCGTAACAACGCTTTGACACGCAAAACGACTTCCCTAGGACTAAAAGGCTTTACAATATAGTCATCTGCCCCCACTTCAAATCCTTGTACTCGATTTCCTTCTTCACCTTTTGCTGTTAACATAATTACTGGGGTTGTTTTTTCTTTTCTTAATTCTTTGCAGACCTCTATGCCATCCATTTCCGGCATCATAAGATCCAATAATATAACATTATAATTATTATTCAGCGATTTTTCTAAGGCATCAGCACCATTATCCGCTTCCTCTACTTCATATTCTTCTCTTTCCAAATACATTCGAATTAATCGGCGAATTCTTTCTTCATCATCTACCACTAATATTTTACCATTTGTGTCTATACCCATATAAATTCCCCCTATTCGACTTCTGCTACTGTTGAGCTACTTATAAGTATAACAAGACGAGGCATTAATTAGTTACTAATAATGCCTCGTACTATCTTACTATTTTACTTCTTGTCTTTTACTAAGCTCAAACTACGAAAAAACTTATGCATACGAATGTAAACCAGCCAAGACTAAATTAACAACTATTAGGTTAAACATGATTATAGCAAATCCGATCACAGCCAACCATGCGGACTTTTCTCCATGCCATCCCCTTGAAAGTCTCAAATGTAGGAACGCAGCATAGAAGAACCATGTTATTAATGCCCAAACTTCTTTAGGGTCCCATCCCCAGAATCGATCCCAAGCTATTTGTGCCCAAATTGCAGCAAATATTAAACCTCCCAATGTAAATACTGGGAATCCAATCGCTACTGCTCGATAATTAACTTCATCTAGAAGATCCGCTTTTGTATTTTTAAGTTTCGGTTGAATGGCTGCCCCAATTCGTTTTCTTAAAATTAAACGTAGCAAGCCATATATGATGGAACCAGTTATTACGGACCATATTACAGTGTTAAATTGCCGGCCAGCATCTTGACCCTGCATCCAACTAGGTGTTTCAAATAGCGGTTGCATAACATCATCTGTAACTAATTCACCTTCATATGGTGCAGCGATTGCTGGTAAATGGTAATCTGTCGTTACTTCATTGTTTTGTTCTACATATTCAAATGTAGCATTGTAATCCATCAGATTAAACACGGTTGTAATAACAATAAATCCTATGAAGAGAAAGACTGTATACAATACAATCTCGAGCCAAGTCGTCCGTTTACTTGTCGCAGACTGGTCAATTTGTCTAATCAAATAAATCAAACCTGCAACAAAGCTAATTGCTAAAATTCCTTGTGCTAAGGAAACGGTTGATACGTGTATCCACAACCAATGGCTTTGCAAGGAAGGGACTAATGGCGATATTTCAGTTGGGAACATACTTGCATACGCAATCATGATAAGTGCAAAAGGTAATGCAAATAATCCTAATACATTTAGCTTATAAATAAAGTAAATGATTATGAAAGCAAGAACAATACACATTCCCAAAAATGTCATAAATTCAAATAAATTACCTAGCGGAGCATGTCCACCAGCAACCCATCTCGTGATAAAATAGCCAAGTTGAGCAATAAAACCAATAATACTTAATGTAATACCAATATTCCCTGCTATATTTTTTTTGTTTTTTAAATCTGTTGTGCGCTTATCTCTTATCGTAGCACCAAAGAAAAAAGTTGCCACTAAGTAAAGTACAAAAGCAGTATAAAGCAATGTACTACTTATACTCACTAAACTATCCATAAATAATGCCTCCTGTTACATCTATTCATCTTCATCTAATTCTTTTTGATCGTCAACCATCTTAACATTCGTATCTTCTATTATTTTTTCGATGTCCTTTTTGATACCAAACCAGTTTTTATTTGTATGAGCAGCTAATAATAACCCATTATCTTTCGGATGGATCCAAATTCTTCTATGATACCAGTACATTCCCTGAACAACACCGATCATAAAGATCGCTGCACCTAAACCAAAAAACGGTAATGTATAATCACGTCTGACTGTTAATCCACTGACATCATGTGTATCAAAGTTTTCTATTGCAACGTTATATTGGTTTTCTTCAGTTGGATCAATATTGCTACCAATCCCTAAGAAGCTTGTCTCTGTAATATCACTGTCAGGAGGAGATACAAAGAGTACAAACGCAGGATTTCTCGAGTAATTTGTTTCTGATGCAGGCATTCCATCATCATCTAGATAAAAATCGGGATAATATTGTGCCAGTTCTACATGAAATCCATTATCTAAGTCATATTCCATATCAGGCGACGTTAAATCAATTGTAAATTCATCTAATGCTTCTTGACTGGGGTCGTCTGATTCATGAATTTTAAAGGTCATCGTTGAAAATTCATTCAACTGATATCCAGCTTGATATAATGTATATCCATCAAATTTAAGTGGTTGATTCAATCGGATTTCACCTTCTTTGATTGGTTCAAGTTCCGGATCCGTACCCGCTACCGATTGGTCCGCTTGCGAAATAACTACATTCGTTTGATAATTACTTGCAACCATACCTCCTTGTTGCTCTATGGCATCGGCGAATCGTTCGTCCTCTTCATCGTGGGTCTCCATAATAAATTCCTTGTTCTCTACATAGTATTCCCTCTCAGTTCCGGGAATAACAATTTCCTGGCCTTCTCTAACCCAAACGTATTCATCCATATATAATATAGGGGTGAAACGTAATAACGCCGCAAGTAAGATTATAATTAAACCAATGTGGTTAACATATGGACCCCATCTGGAAAACCTGCCTTTTTCAGCCATAATATGTCCATTTTCATCTCTTACTTTATAACGCTGTTTTTTAAGGCTTTCTTTCAGCTTTATAATTTCCTCATCCGTAACTGTTTCTGTTTCACTATATAATCGCTGTCTGTTTAAAAAAGACTCGTGTCGTTTCGCTTTTTGGTTTTTCAATGCTTTATACAGTGGAACAAATCGATCAATACTACAAATTACTAAAGACACACCGATTAATGCAATTAAGGTTATGTACCACCATGAGCTATATAAGTTATGGAAACCTAATTGATAAAATATCAGCCCAAACAGACCATATTGATCTTCATAAAAGATTGTTGGATCACGTGATTCTGCTCCAGCAGGTATGTACATTTCTTGTGGTAAGATAGAGCCTACTACGGAAGCTAGTAAGGTTATAACGATAAGCCACACGCCAACTTTCACCGAAGAAAAGAAACTCCAAATCTTATCTACTATAGATTTGTTATATGTCTGCGACCTGCGTGCACTACCGTCATAACGCATATTTAATAGTTTCTTTCCTTCGTTCCCATCAATATGCTGATTTCCCTCTACAGGTTTACCACAAGCTTCACATAGAACCGTTCCTTCCGGATTAATGTGTCCACATTCACATTTAATTTTCTTCATTTAAAACCCTCACAATATACTTCTTTTTGTCGCATGTAACGAGCAGTAAAACCTCCACTGTTAGGAGTTTCACTTTATAATTCAGGTTGAATATCTTGTAAATGTCCTTCTAATCGTTCCAATGTTAAAGCTCCATTA
Source organism: Virgibacillus natechei (assembly GCF_026013645.1). Classification (NCBI taxonomy): domain Bacteria; kingdom Bacillati; phylum Bacillota; class Bacilli; order Caryophanales; family Bacillaceae; genus Virgibacillus; species Virgibacillus natechei. The sequence goes on from NZ_CP110224.1 coordinate 1,982,517, forward strand.
ACTACTTCCTCTATTTCTCCATTCGGATTAATAAAAAATGTGCTTGGAATCGGGCCTACTTTGTATAAATCCATTATCTCGCCGGTTGTATCATGAGGAATTGGAAATGTAAGTCCAAAATCGTCGATAAACCGATCGATAACTAATGTGGTTGCATCTAAACTTACTGCAACTATTTCTACTCCTTTATCTTTATACTCAGGATATAACTCTTCCATATAAGGCATTTCATCTTTACAGGGCTCACACCAAGTTCCCCAAAAATTAAGCATAACACCCTTGCCTTCCAACTCACTTAATTGAATTGTCTCTACTTCATTATTTTCATTCACTTGCTCTAATTCAAAATCAGGTGCTTCATCTCCTGCACTGTATATGGTATTATCTTGTTGGAAGTTAGATACTAAAGCAAAAACTACTGCAACCAATAATACTGCCAAAATAGCCGATCTAAATATTAATCGATTTCTTTTCTTGTTTTTTTTCTTTTTTTTGATTTGGTCTAAACTCATTCAGATCACCCCAACACATTATACCACGTATACCCCGTGTAAAATTTGTCTATTATTTAACAATTTCACTTGCCTTATTCCATATCTGTTTAACTTCTTTTGGGTTTAATGCTCTATACTCACCAGGTTTTAGTCCATCTAATGTTAATACTCCATATCTTTCCCTCTTTAATTTCATCACCGGATACCCCAGTTGTTCCATCATACGTCTTACATGCTTATTTTTACCTTCATGTAATGTAATTTCAATTATCATTGTATTTTTTTTCTTGTCTGTCGATAAAATGTTATAGTTTGTAGCTTTTAAAATATCTTTATCTGATTTGACCCCTTTACGTAACTGACCTAACTCCATCTTGCTCGGAATTCCTTTTATTTTAGCTACGTATATCTTTTCTACTTCATATTTCGGATGCATAAGCTGATTAGCAAATTCTCCATCATTCGTTAATAACAATATTCCAGAAGTATCATAGTCGAGCCTACCAATTGGAAAGATACGTTCACTGATTCCCTCTAGGAAATCGGTCACTACTTTTCTTCCTTTATCATCTTTGACACTCGAAATAACACCGCGGGGTTTATATAGCAAATAATATACTGGTAATTCCTTTTCTAAAGGCACACCATTAACTTCAATCTTATCGTTTGCAGTAACTTTAGATCCTAATTCATCGACAACTTTATCATTAACCTTTATTTTTCCATCTACAATAAGTTGTTCTGCTTTTCTTCGTGATGTCACACCACTCTGTGCAATAACCTTTTGGAGTCTTTCTTCTCTGTTTGTCATAAATACCACCATATTTTAATTTTATTTTCTTACATAATAATAGCGTTAACTTTATGTTAACGCTACTTAAACGTACTATCCAAATATAATTGTAACAATAATGATTGATGCAAGTATACCAATTAAGTCGGCCAATAGTCCAACCTTTAATGCATACCTCATTTTTTTAATCCCTACAGCACCGAAATATACGGTTAAAATATATAAAGTAGTATCCGTACTGCCTTGCATAGTTGATGCTAATCTTCCGATAAACGAATCAGGTCCATGGGTGCTTATTAGTTCGGTCGTCATCCCAAGTGCTGCTGTACCTGAGATGGGTCTTACTAATGCCAAGGGGATGATATCGGGTGGAATACCAATTGATATCAACAGTGGTGAAATGAAACCGACAAAAGCCTCCAAAGCACCAGAACTTCTCAATATAGAAATGGACACTATCATACCTACTAAAAAAGGAAGTAAAGAAAATGCCATTTTGACACCCTCCTTTCCTCCTTCCACAAAAGTTTCATATGCTGGGACTCGTTTCCATGTTGCAGCAACGAGAACAAGTAATATAAAACATGGTATGAGCCACGTACTAACAGAAGTTATAATCCCCATTTCTATTTCCTCCAGATACTTTTGTAGTAGAAAAATCTGTCAATTAAAATTGCACTAACAGTTGATATCATCGTTGCAATAATGGTAGTTCCAACAATTTCTGTTGGAGATATGGAATTGTATTGCATACGAATTGCAATAACAGTTGTTGGAATTAACGTTAAGCTTGACGTATTTAAAGCTAAAAACGTGATCATCGACCGGGAAGCAGTATCGCTACCGCTTAATTGCTTCATCTGTTCCAATGCTTTAATTCCCATTGGTGTAGCTGCATTTCCTAAACCGAATAAATTCGCAGTTATATTTGATAATATATACCCCATCGCTGGATGATCTTTAGGAATATCAGGAAAAATCCTACTAATCACTGGTCTGAATAATTTGCTAAGTACTTCTAAGATACCGGCTGATTCTGCTACTTTCATAATACCAAGCCAGAACACCAAAACACTGATAAGCCCAATTGACAGTGTAACAGCTTCATTCGCGCTTTCAAACACCGCTTGATTTACTTGATCCATTGTTCCATTAAACATTGCATAAACGATTCCAATTATTGCCATACAGGCCCAAATAATATTAACCATAATTAATACAACCCAATGACTTTCTTGTAAAGGGAGAAAACATTTTGAAAAAAACCTTCTTCCTCTAATCCCGAATGGTCGTTAAAGATAGATGTTTCCATAATTTTATTTTCACCAAGATAAAACTCAGTTCTTCCGATTACATTGTCCGTTCTATTATTTTCTTTTAATAAATAAGATTGATTGTCAATATTCGCCATTTCATCTTCCGTTAAGGGAAATACCAAGTCTCGATGTAAATAACCAATAGTATCCGATTTCTCAAGTAGATACTCTTGCTTCCCTTCTCCAGCGATAGATTTCATGTCAAAATTTTCAAATCCCCATTCAAACATTGCTATATGATCCTCCCAGTCATTCGGAGCATTTAATGTAACCGCAATGAGATCCATGCCGTTTTTATTCGCTGAGGAAACTAATGTTCTTCCAGAACTCCTCGTAAATCCAGTTTTTCCCCCTGTGCTGTTATCATAATATTGTGTTAGTAACTTGTTTTTATTCTGCCAACTATAAGAACGATTACTAGATTGATAAGAAGTAGTTTCTGATACTTCGCGGAATTGTTCATTATCCATTGCTCTGCTCATAAGTAGTGCCATATCGTAGGCTGTTGAATAATGATTGTCCGAATCAAGTCCATGTGGATTTTCAAAGTTGCTATTCGTCATTCCCAGCCAGTTCGCTTTTTCATTCATTAAATAGACAAAACCTTCTTCACTCCCGCCAATATGCTCACTTAGGGCAATCGCAGCATCATTTCCTGACCTTAGCATTAAGCCGTAGACAAGATCTTCTATTGTTATCTTTTCACCTTGTTCCAAGTAGATGGAAGACCCCTCCGTATAAACAGCTTTTCTGCTGGTGGTTGCCTTCTCCTTCATCATTCCTGATTCAATTGCAAGTAATCCGGTCATGATCTTAGTTATACTTGCAATCAACTCTTCTTCATGTGCTTGTTTCTCAAATAAAACTCTTCCTGTAGATTGTTCAATCAAAATGGCATTACTGGCAGATACTCCAGGTTCAGCTTGTCCGGTTGAAGGATAAATAAGATTTAATAATAATAAACAAATCACGCATAAAACGAATCGCATAGTAGGGTTCCTCCCACAGGTATTGTGTCTATACATTTTATGCAGGATGTAAGGAGATATGAATAAATAAAAAAAATAATAGGTTCATCACCGTATCTTACATCGATCAATAACCGCAGGAGAAACACTATATTTCTATTAAAATAAAGGCCACTCCAGTTTTCTAGCTTCTACATACCGATCGTTTACATTATCCCAGTTAACGACATTCCACCAATTTTTTATATATTCTTCTTTGTCCGTTTTATATTGCAGGTAATATGCATGCTCCCACATATCTAATACGAGTAAAGGAATTGAATCTGCTAATTGAAATGATTGATGCTTTTCAAACGATTGTACAGCCAGTCTCCCGCTCCTCGGGTTCCATAATAATACAGCCCATCCGACACCTTCAACAGACGCTGCTACATCAGAAAATTTCTCTTTAAATTTATTCCATGATCCAAAGTCTTCTTCGATACGGTTTCTTATTTTACCAGAAGGTTTTTTACTAGAATCTGGTGTCATATTGTACCAAAAGATGGTATGCAAATTATGCCCCGATCCATGAAATGCTTGTTCTCTCAGCCAATGTTTGATTTCATCTGTATCATTGGTATATAATTCTTTTTCTGCCTTATTTAAACCATCGACATAGCTTTGATGGTGTTCGTTATGATGGAGGCGCATTATTTCTTCACTAATATACGGTTCAAGCGCATCATACTGATATGGTAATGGTGGCAATTCATGTTTTCCATAAGGGATATAATTAGGTTGTGCTTTCTTTTTTTCTTTGTTTTTTATATCAAACACGATTCGCTGCCCTACTTCTTGTAACGATTCAACATCCTCTGTTGTAATTTCGCTGCTCCTATTCAAATTTTTTATTTCTGTCTGCCAATTTTCTATTTGTTCCTTCCATTTATTTATCTCACTTTCTGGTTCACTAACACTGTTTAATGTATCTTTTGTATAATCTCCCCATTCAATAAGCTTTTCTAAATAAGAATGTTTATTACTCTCCATATGATCACCCCGAAGTAGCCTATGCATAGGTAAAAACATATGTGTAAAAAGAAATTCTACATTGTTATTCGATCAACGTAGAATTCCAGTAAAGTTTCACTTCGTATTTTGTTGTTGGAAGCGTTCGAAAAACAAGTCCGCTTCCTGCTTTAGATCGTCCGTATCGGCATCTTCAGGTAAAGGTGGTAATTCATCTAAGGACATTAAACCGAAGTAAGTCAAAAAATCTTTACTTGTTCCAAATAATATTGGCTTACCAATACTATCTTTACGGCCAGCTTCTTCAATTAACAACCTTGAAAGAAGTGTTTGTACAGGACGGTCACTTTTAACTCCTCTAATTTCATCAATTTCCGTTCTTGTAATGGGTTGCTGATAAGCAATAATGGCCAGTGTTTCGAGAGCTGCTTGAGACATACGTGTTGTCTGCGGAGTTTCCAGTAATTTTTTATGATAAACGCTATGTTCAGGTATTGTCGTTAAATGAAAAATTTGATGGGATTGCATGATCATAATGCCGCGTTCTGCTTGCTCATAATCGTATTTGATTTCTTCAATCAACTGTTCAGCGGACACTTCTGTTATTTCTACTATTTTTGCTAATTGTTTTATTGAAACACCCTCGTCACCACTTGCAAATAATAAACCTTCTACAATGGCCTTTAGTTTGGTAAATTCCACAGCTATCCTCCCCTGTAAAACACATATAAAACGTCTAATTGCTGCTGTTGTTTACAATATATTTCATTGGCCTTCATCAATTCCAATAATGCCATAAAAGTAACAACAATATGAGAACGCGATTTATAGGTGAATAATTGGTCAAATGAGATTCCTTTTTTTGAGTCTTTTACTAATTGCAATACTTCCTCCATTTTATATTCAATTGAAATTTCAGCCCGCTTTATTTTTGTATCTAATGGTTCGTTCCATTTTTTCCGCTCCATCATCTTCCCTAATGCGGAAAGCATTTCGTACACAGAAACATTGCCTTGTACGACTGGTTGGTTATCAAGCTTCAGCTTTTCCGATGAAAAAGGAGGTCTCGTAAATAATTGATTGGCATTTATCTCTATCTTTTTTAATTTATCTGCAGCTTCTTTGTATTTTCGATACTCAATTAAACGCTTCATCAATTCTTCTCTCGGATCTTCTATGAATTCTTCTGATTCATCCGTTAATTTTTGTTTTGGCAAAAGCATTTGACTTTTAATTGCTACCAGAGTTGCTGCCATTACCAGGTATTCACTAGCAATATTTAAGTCCAGACGTTGCATTGTATGAATATAATGCATATATTGATCTGTAATTTGTGACATTGGTATATCATATATGTCTATTTCGAATTGATTAATTAAATGTAATAATAAATCAAGCGGTCCTTCAAATACATCTAATTTTACTTGATAAGCCTGATCCATATCCTAGCTTCCTTTCTTAGCAGAAATGAAAGTAAAGAGTAAAACTTCATTCAGTGTGGGGTTCGACGTACAAACGTTCTCGATGAGTTATCCTATCAGCGGAACAAAAGCCAGCCCTTTTCATAACGGGCTGGCTTATCTTTTATCTTTAGTCCTGTTGATCCTGTTTACCAGATTCATCACATTTATTTTGAAATTGCTGTAATTCATCGGTTGCTGATACTACATACTTATGTTGATAAAGCTTACGAACTTCATTTACCATTCGCTTACCAATTCCTATATTACGGTGCGATGGATTAACGGAAACATGTTGAATAACAATATTTAAATCATCTTCCTCCCTTAATCCGACCGCACCTAAGATATCGTCCTCTTTCCATAAAAAGAGATGCCAGTCTGAATTTGTTTCATATTCCTTGATTGTTTGCTGCAATTTTTTTACATCTTTCTTTTCTTCTGGCATAAAAGATAGTAAACCCATCGCAATTTTTTCCATATTTTTTTTATAGCGAATTAACATAGATACCCCTCATTAACAAAATAGCTTACAATCATTTTACGTAAAGACATATCCTCATTGTAGTAGTTGCAATTCAAAAATCAATTTAATTTAGTTGAACCCTTACCATTATTACGATGCCTATTAAAGTTTGTAGTTATATATTTATGTATTATATCATTGAATTGTCAATAAGAAAACATACACTAAGATCATCATTAACAACTTACACATAAAACATACTACTTTTCTTTTTTAATTTTGAATTGTGATTTCTTTTGTAAAATTGTTTTAAGGATCAAATAACCGTCTGATGTTTTTCCTTTAATGTTAAATGGGATACTATTTATAAAAGCTAGCCATATATTAAATAAAAACAGCAAGTGCCAATAATTAGTTGGAAAAATTGTATATAATATATAAAAGAGGCAAGCAAATAACCCACTCGCAACAGGGCCTAGAATGGATATCCATATAATCTCCTTTTTTTTGTATGGAACTATCCTTTGATTATGTGCCAAGCCGCCTAAAAAGAAAATAGCATGAATGTTAAAGTTAATTTCCTTAAAGGTAAATGTGTTAATCCGTTTCCCTAGGCCAATTGAAAATGTGATGTTATCCGCATTTACAACTCGCGCAGCAATAGCATGGCCCATTTCATGTAACAATGTGCTAAGTGGAGCCACAATAAATATAAGGTATAGCAACAAATAAATATCCATAATAACTTCCTTAGAAGAACCCGAATTACTATCAGGTATTATCTATTACTCTGAAAATACCTTCATTTCTTTCATAACATCTCCGTTGCTCATCTCTTTTGCATATTCTACACCTGAAGTAACTTGGCCGAATACGGTATGAACGCCGTTCAAATGCGGCTGCTCATCATGAACAATGAAAAATTGTGAACTACCAGTATCCTTGCCTGCATGTGCCATTGATAATGATCCTTCTACGTGTTTATGAGGGTTACCTTCTGTTTCACACTTAATCGTATAACCAGCATTCCCAGCACCAGTTCCATTAGGGCATCCGCCTTGACTGACAAAACCATCTATTACTCTATGAAACGTCAACCCATCATAGAAATTACTATTTGCTAACTTTTCAAAATTAGCTACGGTGTTTGGTGCTTCATTTGGATAAAGCTCAAATTCAATTTTATTGTCATTTTCCATTACAATATATCCTTTTTTAATCATTTGTACATCTCCTTAGTATTATAATTCTTTAATTATTTTATCACTTAATGTGTTTATTTAAAAGAAAATGTTACATTTCAATTTTTTCTTCGCTATAAGATAAATCATTTTTTACAACATCTTTATAGGTTTCTCTACGTACTACCAGTGTGTCATTACCATTTTCTACGAACACAACAGCGGCTTTGGGTATCCGGTTATAGTGATTCGCCATAGAATACCCATAAGCACCTGTGGAGAATACAGCAAGTATATCTCCATTATCAACTTCAGGTATAGGTAAATCCCAAATAAGCATGTCACCAGATTCACATGCTTTCCCTGCTACAGAAGTGGTGTTTACAGGCTTATAATCAGCTTTATTTGCAAGTACAGCCTCGTAGGTTGCTCCATATAAAGCAGGCCTTAGATTATCTGTCATACCTCCATCAACAGAAATATAATTTCGGATCTCAGGTATGTTTTTCACAGCGCCTATCGTATATAGAGTTATACCAGCATTCCCTACAATTGCTCTTCCTGGTTCAACCCATATTTCCGGTAGGGGTATGTTCAGATCACTAGCATGATATTGAACAGATTGTACAAGCTCTTCAACGAATGTGTGTAATGATAATGGTGAATCTTCGCCTGTATAACGTATCCCAAAACCTCCACCTAAGTTTAACACTTCTGGGACAAATCCATCTTGTTCATTCCATATTGCAATATGTTCAAACAACACTTTCGTTGCCATTACAAAACTTCCCGTTTCAAATATTTGGGAGCCGATGTGGCAATGCAGGCCTTTGAAACGTATAGATTTATGGTTATGCAATAAATGAAATGCTTCTTGTGCTTGTCCATTTTGCAGGTTGAAACCAAACTTGGAGTCTTCATTTCCTGTCATTATATACTTGTGCGTTTTCGATTCAATACCAGGGGTTACACGCATTAAAACATCTATCGTTTTATTGTATTTTTTCAGTAGGTTTTCAATCATTTCAATTTCAAGGAAGTTATCGATAACGATACAGCCAATATCATGAGAAATTGCCATTTCTAATTCGCTTAAACTTTTATTATTTCCATGCATATGAATTTTTTCTACAGGAAAATCAGCCTGTAATGCCGTATATAATTCACCTTCAGAAACAACATCCAATGATAATCCTTCCTGTTTCACAACTTGCAGCATTGCTATTGAAGAAAAAGCTTTGCTCGCATAAGCCACTTCCGCCTTTATATCTAGCTCTTTAAATGTATTCACAAAAGCTCTGCAATTCTCACGTATCATGGATACATCATATACATATAACGGTGTACCATATTTGTTTGCCAATTCCATTGAATCCATTCCGCCAATTTCCAAGTGACCTCTTTTGTTTGTTTGAAATGGATGATTATCTAATATCATTTTATTTTCCTCCACGCTAATTTTGAAGTGTAAAAAAACTTTATCATATTGATAAGAAAAATAAAAGAGCTAACTATCAAGTTAACTCTTATGAGGAGGTTGTCGGTAGTTATTTTTTGGATGTACAATACTTGGTCTACTGTTCGAATATGGAACTGGAATACGTACCAACACATGTAACATGGCCTTCGCATTAAAGGGTATAAATGGCCAAAAGTAAGGTGTTTTTAGCGACCTTAAATTAACTAAAAACAGTAAATGCATGACAAAGCCAATGACAAAGCCAATTAGTCCAAAGAAGCCTGTAGCAAGAATTAGCAATAAATTCATCACTTTATTTGCTACGCTTAGCTCATAACTTGGTGTCACATATCCTCCTATAGCAGCTATAGACACATATAAAATCACTTCTGGAGTAAACATTCCTACATCAATGGCTATTTGTCCTATTAATACTGCGGCAATTAATCCCATAGAAGTAGCAAGTGCGGTCGGGGTATGGATCGCGGCCAGTCGCAAAAATTCTATCCCTACAACTGCCATGACTATTTGAATGTATATTGGGATATTACCTTCTTCGTTTGGTCCTATAAATGACAATTCATTAGGAAGTAACGCCGGTTCCAACGTAAATAGGAGCCATAATGGTAATAAATACATCGATGCCAGAATTGCTATAAATCTAATGGCTCTAACAAAAGTACCAATGGATGGCGCTTGTCTAAATTCCTCTGCATGCTGCAAATGATGAAAAAAAGTAGTAGGAAGAATAATTGTACTAGGCGATGTATCTACGATAAGCAATACATGTCCTTCTAATAAATGATTTGCTGCAACATCCGGCCTTTCCGTATACCTTACTAATGGGTACGGTGACCATTTACGGTCAATGATATACTCTTCAACCGTTTTATCAGCCATTGTAATACCATCGATTTCAATCTTATTAATTTTTTCTTTTATAATATTAACAAGGCCGTCATCTGCCACATCCGCCAAATAACTTATACATACATCGGTCTTGGAACGTTCCCCAACTTTTAATATTTCCTGGCGTAGTCTTGTATCACGTAATCTCCTCCTTGTTAAAGCTGTGTTCTCAATAATGTTTTCGGTATAACCATCTCTTGATCCTCTAATAACCCGCTCTGTATCAGGTTCTTCCGGTGTTCTACCTGGATATTGGCGAACATCTATAATAAGAGCTTTTTTTACTCCGTTCACAAACACAATAATGAGACCTGAAAGCATTTGATCTATTGCTTCATCCATCGTCTCAGATTTCTCTAATTGCTGATGTACAAGTCGATTTTCGACCGTTTCAAATACTTTTTTTGTATTACTTTCATTATCATTTATTTCAACTAATTTCTTCAATAACTCCTGAATTACAGCTGTGTCACATAAACCCGTAACATAATAGATGTGTATTTTTTCTTTTAAAACAATAAGCTCACGAAAGTCCACATCAAATGAAACATCTAAACCCAATCTCTCTTTCATATATGTTTTATTTTCTTCAATATTAGCAGAGACAGGGATTTTATTATCAGTACTTTTCATTTTATTCACTCCACTCTGGCTACGTTCTACGTAACAAAGTATACCCACTGAAATAACGATCCAGCTATTTTACCAAATACTATTGCCATTAATAACCATAATGTATACTTTTCTATACCAATTCTTCTTGTTAATATCGGGAACACATTTAATACCTCTGTTAATGCAGCTGCCAGCATTCCATTGAATATACCTTGGAAAGCACCCCAAATTACTAATAAAATGATTGGCTGATCCCAAGTTATATTCGTAAAAGTCAAATACGTACCAAATAATGTACCTGCTATCACAACTGATGAATAGACTTTCAATAATCGTTCGGTCTTCGTTAATTGAATTAATCTGGGTATAATTCCTAATACGGTTAAAAAGGCGACAAATCCAGCACCGACTGCAAGACCTCCACCAAGCCCAATTATAATCTGAATAATATTAATTAGGAGGTTTTGTATCATTTAATTCATTTTCATAGTGATTCACGTAGTTATCAAGATTTTGCTGATACTTAAATATCTCAACTTCAAGTGGGCTTGGCTCTTCATTAAATCGTTTATTAAACCAATGATTAAAAAATAATAACATACCAATTCCGAGGCCAAAGGAGTATGGAATCTGAATCCATAATGGAAATTCATTCTGTTCTCCTGTCAGTAAAAAATGGATCCTTTGCTGAACTTCTTGCATACTAACATCATAATGAAAATTCATGATCGTCATTGCAGTACCTACAAATAGAAGCAGCCACACACTAGAAATCACTAATATAGGTGCTTTTTTCTTCTTTTCATTAATTCGTATAAGTGTTTGTGTTGGTCCAATAACTTCGAACTCCAGATCGTTATATTCACTATTTAGATGGTCTATTACTAAAAAACTGTCAATGACCACGATATTGTTATCTTTTTCACTAATTCGATATATGGTGGTATCTTCTAGTTTCTTCCTCTTTTGTGTAGAAGAAGTAGATACATACGCTATGTGTTTTATTTGAACCTGCTGCATAAAGGACAACTCTATTTGCTTTTTAAAACGTAAATACACGATATCCGCCATCGGCATATCACCCTTTGCAAGTCGATAAAAATAGTATTTGTCAGAAGTACAGATTTTATCATTAGAAAATATTGGTTATCAGCTAATTTGTTGAAACCATAGGATTTTTTATTTTTACATCGCAGATATACGTGTTTAGAAAACTTGGCATTCGTTCTAGGGACTCTTAGAAAGCGTTCTTTGCTTTGTTAGGCAGTTTCCTATTTGCTTACATAGAAAAACCATCACATGGTGTGATGGTTTTAAAAATCCATATTTATTCTCATTTCTTGTAATATCTTTTTTTCCAATCGAGAGACTTGGACTTGTGATATTCCAAGTCTCTCGGCCACTTCAGTTTGTGTTTGATCTTTGTAATAGCGAAGATACACAATTAACCTTTCTCGTTCATTCAACCCTCTTATTGCTTCCTGTAACGAAATCTTATCAAACCAATTTGTTTCCTGGTCAGCTATTTGATCTAATAAAGTAATTGGATCTCCATCGTTTTCAAATACAGTTTCATGAATAGAATGTGGAGATTTAGAAGCTTCCTGTGCATGCACGACCTCTTCTGATGAGATTTCTAAAGCTTCAGCAATTTCGTTTACGGTTGGAGATCTACCGTATAGTTTTGTTAGTTCATCCTTTTTTTTACGAATTTTATTTCCAACTTCTTTTAATGATCGGCTTACCTTCACGCTCCCGTCATCCCTGATAAAACGTTGTATTTCCCCTATTATCATTGGGACGGCGTACGTAGAGAACCTTACATCATAAGATAGATCAAATTTATCAATTGACTTAATAAGTCCTATACTTCCAATTTGAAATAAGTCGTCTGGGTCGTATCCTCGATTAATAAAACGTTGTACGACAGACCATACAAGGCGCACGTTTTTCTCAACTAAGAAATTTCTGGCTTGCAAATCTCCTTCTTGACTTTTAAATATATAATCTTTCACCTGTTCATCCGATAGGTTCTCTTTACGGCTACTATTTTTAACATTTACATTCATAGGCAGACACCCCTAATTACTAACCGTTTCACTTTTCATTAATTGCTTGGTCATGTTTACGGTTGTACCATGATCAGGTGTTGACATAACTTCAACTGTATCCATAAAGTTTTCAATGATTGTAAATCCCATACCAGACCTTTCTAATTCAGGTTTGGACGTATATAACGGCTGAAGCGCTTCGTCAATATTACCAATTCCTACTCCACTATCCTTAATCGTTAATTCAATTTCTCCATCATGAATCTGACAGCTAATAGAAATAGTATGATGCGCTTCATTGTTATAACCATGAATAATAGAATTCGTTACTGCTTCAGAAACGACCGTCTTAATTTCTGTTAATTCTTCCATAGTAGGATCCAATTGCGTAATAAAAGCTCCTACGCTGACTCGTGCAAATGATTCATTCTGACTGACACTAGAAAATTCCAAAAACATTTCATTTTTCATGAAGCCACCCCCAACGTTTCTAAAGCAAATTCTTCATTCTCCTCTAAGCGAATAATTTTAAATAAACCTGACATCTCGAATAAACGTTTAACTGGTGGTGAAATAGAACATACTACCATCTCTCCGCCAATTTGGAGAACTTCTTTATATCTCCCCAACACAACACCTAATCCAGAACTATCCATGAATGTCATAGACTCCAGATTTAATAGGACATGCTTTACGTCATTTTTATACATCATATCTTTCCATTGTTCACGTAATAACTCTGCTTCGTGGTGATCCAATTCTCCAGAGAGCCTTACGATTAATACATCTTGTTTTAGATCAAACAGTGAATTCAAACCCATTTAATTTCCTCCTTGTAGATACGCTTATAATTTACTTTTCTCGATTAAGTGGGTTAATTCCTGCCTTACTACAAAAGTAGAAGTTATTCGATTAAATTAGATGAAATTACCGATATTTCGCCATTTCCTGCATAGACCTCTTTATAAATGTGAAATAGGAAGCCTTTTCGATACCTCGGTCCACTACTAATGGTGTCTCTGATAACGTATCATTTTCATTTTCTACGATCAAAGTCCCTACTTGATCACCTTTCTTAAGTGGAAGCGTAACATCCTCTTCAACATTTACAATTGTTTGTAGGTTCTCAGTCGACTCTCCTTTTGCATGAATCGTACTTATTGATTGAGATGCTACAACATCTATATCTTTATTTTCTGCTTTTAAAAGCTGCATCGTTGTAATTATTTCATCTTTATCAAAGAGTTTCTTTGTATCAAAATGATTAAATGCATAATCGAGCATTTCAGAGACAGTAGCATTTCTTTCCTTTGGAGTTTCTACACCCATTACAACAGCAACTACTCGCATATCATCTTTTTGTGCTGTAGCCGTCAAACAATATTTTGCCTCATTCGTAAATCCTGTCTTCAAACCATCTACTCCAGAGTAGAACCGGACCAGTCTATTTGTATTTACTAACCAAAATTCATCTTCTTCGCCTTCTCTTAAGTAATCTTCATAAACAGATGTATAATCTGTTATCGTTTCGTATTTTAATAATTCTTTTGCTATTATTGCCATATCATACGATGTACTGTAATGGTCATCAGCAGGTAAACCAGTTGTGTTTTGAAACTTCGTATTTTCTAACTCTAACGTTTCTACTTTATCGTTCATTTTTTGTACAAAAGCTTCTTCACTACCAGCAATCCTTTCTGCCAAGGCTACACTAGCATCGTTACCAGAAGCAATAGCAACACCTTTCAACAGATCTTCTACGGACATCTCTTCACCTGCTTCTAAAAACACTTGTGACCCACCCATTGAAGCCGCGTATTCGCTAATTTGTATCACTTCGTCTAATTCTAGATCACCTTGATCCAGCGCCTCCATAATTAAAAGTAATGTCATTACTTTAGTCATACTGGCTGGCGGAAGCTTCTCATGAGCATTTTTATCGAAAATTAATTTTCCAGTATCTCTTTCTATTAAAATGGCCGATTCAGCATCTGATGCAAGATCTAATGATTCATTAGAATTATCATTATTTTCTTCTTCTGCAAAAACAGGAGCGGCTATCGCGAATGTCATTAAATATATGAAGCTGACAATTAAAACAAACTTTTTCATTATTTTACCTCCAGCAATTAATATAATTTTAGGATTGCCATCATCGGTGTTTTTTATACTTTCGTAAATGAAAAAAAGCACACTGAAATGTGTGCTTTTTTCTTCATATTATTTCGTGATCATATCATAAACTAAAGTAGGTGCTTCCACATCTGTATTTGAGATATCAATACTTGCATATAATTTTTCTTTCACATCTTCAACAGCATCCTGGTTTGCATGTATTGTCAGTAGAGATTCACCTTCTTGTACGCTATCACCTATTTTTTTATGCAGGACGATACCTACTGCAAGGTCAATCTGAGAATCTTTGGTAGCTCTCCCGGCTCCTAGCATCATTGCTGAATAACCAATATCATCTGCAATTATCTTTGCAATAGTTCCTGATTGTTTTGCTGGTAATTCAATCTTATAGGTAGATTGCGGTAAGGTTTCTGGTGAATCCGCTACACTCGCGTCTCCACCTTGTGATTCAAGGAAAATCTTAAACTGTTCCAAAGCTTTCCCATTAGTAAGATTGGTTTCTAGTTTTAATCTTGCTTCTTCGATATTATCCGCTTTATCAGCTAAGACAACCATCTGGCTACCTAAGGTGAGACACAGTTCAGTTAAATCTTCTGGCCCCCTTCCTTGAAGGGTATCAATTGCTTCTTTCACCTCCAAGGCATTTCCAATTGCGTTACCAAGTGGCTGACTCATATCGGAGATAACTGCCATTGTATTTCTTCCAACTTGATTCCCAATAGATACCATAGCATTAGCAAGGTTTTTGGCTTCTTCAATCTCTTTCATGAAAGCACCTGCACCAGTTTTTACATCCAGTACGATGCCATCCGCGCCTGACGCTATTTTCTTACTCATAATCGAACTGGCGATTAAAGGAATGGAATTTACTGTAGCAGTTACATCTCTTAATCCATATATTTTTTTGTCTGCCGGTGTTAAGTTACCAGATTGACCAACTACCGCAACTTTATTCTGATTCACAAGTTCAATAAATTCATCATTCGTTATTTCTACATGGAATCCTGGAACTGCTTCGAGCTTATCAATTGTACCACCAGTATGCCCAAGTCCTCTTCCGCTCATCTTCGCAACTGGGACACCTACTGAAGCTACCAATGGAGCCAGGATCAAGGTTGTTGTATCGCCAACGCCACCAGTGGAATGCTTGTCTACTTTTATACCAGAAATCGCAGAAAGATCAATTTGATCACCGGATTCAACCATGGATGTTGTTAAATTTGCACGTTCCTCTTGTGTCATATCCTGAAAATAAATAGCCATTAATAATGCGCTTGCTTGATAATCTGGGATTTCGTTATTTGTATATCCCTCTATAAAAAATTGTATTTCTTCTTGTGTTAGCGAGTGCCCATCTCTTTTTTTTTCAATGATGTCATACATTCTCATATTAATCAGCCTTTTTATAATTTATTGTGGTAATGTTTTTATGATTTTTTTGATAAATTGCAAGAAGTCCTCTCTCACCTTTTCTGTTGTTTCAATTACTTCTGTATGGGTTAATGGCTGGTCCAATATCCCTGCTGCCATATTAGAGATGCATGAGATACCTAATACGCGTAAACCAGCATGTCCTGCTGTAATAACTTCCGGTACTGTAGACATCCCTACAGCATCACCGCCAAAACTTCTAAGCATCTTAATTTCGGTAGGTGTTTCATAAGTCGGCCCTGTATTTCCTACATACACGCCCTTTTTCAAACCTATTCCAAGCTCATTAGCACAAGAAATTGCATGTTGCATATATTCTTTATCATATACTTGTGACATATCAGGAAAGCGTACACCTAGGTCATCATCATTTTCACCAATTAATGGGTTATCTCCCATATTATTAACATGATCCGAAATTAACATTAAATCACCCGGGTTAAAGTCAACATTAATCCCCCCTGCTGCATTAGTCACGATAATGGACTCAATACCTAGCTGTTTCATAACACGCACTGGAAAGGTTACCTGTTGCATCGAGTAGCCTTCATAATAATGAAATCTTCCTTGCATGGCTATAACCTGTTGTCCTTCGAGTTCCCCTATGACTAATTGACCTTTATGACCCGTAACTGTTGATGTAGGAAAATGTGGTATTTCTTTATAAGGGATCTTTACCGGATTTTCAATTTCTTCTCCCAATACACCGAGGCCAGAACCTAAGATTAAGCCAATTGTAGGTTTTACAGATAATTTTCCCGAAATATAAGAACTTGCTTCTTTGATACTCTTTTGTTTCATTTGATTAAACCCCTTCCATATAAAATTTCTGAAGCACGTTACATTTCACTTAGAAAACTTTTACCAAAGGCTGGCATTGTCACGCCAAAGTTATCAGCAATTGTCGCACCAATATCCGCAAAAGTCTTTCTTATCGGTAATTCTTTTCCATCTGTGATCGATGAATGATGAACAATCAACGGAACGTATTCACGTGTATGATCCGTTCCATGATGAATAGGGTCATTCCCGTGATCCGCAGTTATAATAAGTAGATCATCTTCTTTAATTTGATCCAGTACCTCTGGAAGCCTTGCATCATAAGCTTCAAGCGCTTCACCATACCCTTGTGGATCACGGCGGTGACCAAATTTAGCATCAAAATCAACTAGATTTAAAAAACTAATACCAGTAAAATCTTGATTCATGGACTCAACTAATTTTGTCATTCCGTCGGCATTATCAGCTGTACGAATCGCTTCTGTAACCCCTTCGCCATCATAAATGTCATCTATTTTCCCTAAAGCAATTACATCATAATCAGCATCTTTAAGTTCATTCATTACAGTCCGGCCAAATGGTTTCAATGCATAATCATGACGATTGGGTGTCCGTTGGAAATTCCCATGTTCACCAACGAACGGACGCGCAATCACTCGTCCAACCATGTATTTCTCATCCAATGTCAGCTCCCGAGCGATTTTACAAATTCGATACTGTTCTTCAATCGAAACAATTTCTTCGTGTGCAGCAATCTGAAGCACAGAATCAGCTGATGTATAGACAATTAATGCCCCAGTATCCATGTGTTCTTTACCAAGTTCCTCTAGAATAGCCGTTCCAGATGCAGGTTTATTTCCAATAATCTTTCTTCCGGTTTTCTCTTCTAATTCCGTTATTAACTCAACTGGAAAGCCATTAGGAAATGTTCGAAATGGCTTCTCAATATTTAAGCCCATGATCTCCCAGTGTCCTGTCATTGTATCTTTGCCATTTGAGGCTTCTTCCATTTTTGTAAAATGTGCTTTGGGTGACGTAGCTTTTGGTATCCCTTTGAACTGTTTAATATTACTAAGACCTAAACCAGCCATATTTGGCATATGCAAACCATTCATATGCTCAGCAATATGACCTAATGTGTCTGCATTTTTATCATTAAACTTTTCTGCATCAGGTGCTTCACCAATTCCAACAGAATCCATCACAACTAAAAAAACACGCTTAAATTTTGTCATTTAAATTACCTCCTCACTATAATTATATTCCCAACAATCCTTTTATCTATGTCTCTTGTGTATGTTGTAAGATGTCTGACCACTATTTTAAAAAATTATGCTCTTGGATGATACGTTTTATATATATCTGTGAGTCTAGCTTTTGTCACATGGGTATAAATTTGTGTGGTAGATATATCGACATGCCCCAGCATCTCTTGTACCACACGTAAATCTGCACCATTTTCAAGTAAATGAGTAGCAAAAGAATGCCGCAATGTGTGTGGTGTAATCGTTTTGTTTATGCGCGCACTGCTTGCAGCCCCTTTTAGTATTTTCCAAAAACCTTGTCTTGATAATGGCCTACCATGTTGATTAACAAATAATACATTGTCATCGTTTTGACGTTTTACCAAAACTCCTCTTGCATGAGTTAAATAATCCTCTACAGCTCTTTTTGCGACGTTACCAAGAGGGACTATTCTTTCTTGTGATCCTTTGCCTAGACATTGAACAAAGCCCATCGTTAAGTGTAGGTCGCTTACTTTTAACGTTATTAATTCGCTTACACGTAATCCAGTAGCGTATAATAATTCAAGCATCGCTTTATTTCGAATGCTTAATGGTGAATCTCCATTTATTGTTAGCAACGTTTCGACGTCTTGCTTTGATAACACATCTGGTAGCTTTTGTTCCTTCTTGGGGGTTTCAATATGCAAGCTCGCGTCCTGTTTCACTAGCTGCTCACCTATTAAAAACCGATGAAAGGATCGTATGGATGCTATATGTCGTGATATGGTTGCTGAAGATTTTCCATTATCCTTTAACATATACAAAAACCCAATAATATCAGTTCTTACTACTGTTTCCCAATCCGTTTTCTGCATAACTGTTCCAATATATTGAAGGTAACTTGTCAAGTCACGTTTATAGGATTTTATTGTATTTTCAGACAAGCCTCTTTCTATTCGCAAGTAATGAAAAAAATCTTCAAATGCATATGTCAGCATATTTCTTACTCCCCTAATCGAAAAAACAAATTAAATCGGTCTATAATACTTTGATCTTCATTGAAAACTTTAACAGCAGGCCCTTCTGGTGGGTCATAACGGTGATAATGTTCATATTCTGCATGCATCGTGCGCAAACCAAAATAAAATAAGAATGTACATATAATAAATAGTGCAAAAACCTTAAATGTATCCCATATCCTTCGCTTCATATGGCATGTCCCCTCTTTTAATAATCTAACCTATTAAAAGATATGCCATAAAAGAATAACTTTATACATCTAAATGTAAATAAAACTAGATTATTTGGGAACTTCTACAAATCAAATGTACCCTTTTTCCATCTATTTGTAAATTATAAACTCAAAATGGGGTACAAACCAAGTCCCCTCCTCATGCATAAAAGCCTTTATCCCTAAGGGAAAAGGCTTTTATGCATGATTTAATGAGTTGCTTCAACCTTTACCTCCTGGCATTGTTTGCAAATACCATGAAAGGTCAAACGATGATCCTTCACTTGGAATCCCCAATCATTTTGAACAATTTTCTCTACATCTTCTAATAAATCATCAACAATTTCTTCAACAGAACCACATTCTATACAGACAAGATGATGATGAAAATGCTTTGCACCTTCCTTGCGAAGGTCATAAGAGGAAACACCATCGCCAAAATTAACTTTATCAACTATTTTTAATTCAGAGAGTAGGTCAAGTGTACGGTAAACAGTAGCCAAACCAATTTCAGGTGCAATTTCTTTTACAAGTAAGTATATCTCCTCTGCACTTAAATGATCTTCCTCCCTTTCCAGCAATATACGAACAATTGCCTCTCGTTGCGGAGTAAGCTTATAGCTCTGGGCATGGAGCTGTTTTTTAATTCCTTCAATTCGATGTTCCATGGCATGTTAACCTCCCTCATTTCCCACCTTTATTATATGCATCTAAGAAACATGTGTCAAAATATTTCTTATTACTTTGTATTTATAATAATTATAACCTAAGATTAATTATTGATAAAATGATTGAATTATTGATTCCATTGCTTCATTGGCAACATAAGCTTCTAAGACTGCAGCGATAAAGGAAATGGCGAGCAAAATAGAAAAGATCATTACATATCTGCCAAATGGTTGGAACACAGGTTGCGAAATTTTCCGGGTAAACAATTTATTTAATAAAGTTAATGAAAAAATCATCGACAGACTTCCAGCTATAATGTAAACAGGGATAATCAGAATATTTTGCGGAGCAATCGAAAGAGATGCTAGCAAAAGCCCTGATCCTCCAAGTTGATTTACAATAAATCCTACAGAGAAACCAATTACCAAACCTTTTATAAATAGTAAGATCCAAACAACCGGTAAACCAATAACCGATAAACCCAAAATAAATAAGAGTAATAAATATTTAACATGATAAAAAAAACTACTTTTTAATATTTCTACATTATCTACAGATTGGTTATTCGCAATTTGGCCGAAAAACCGTTCTAAATAAAAGAATAAATCCTGTTTTTGTACAAAACTCATGCTATTAACAATAATTGCTCCGAATATGATCCCTGTTAAAAATAGAATAATCATAAACAGATAGATCGTTGCATGTTCCTTTACGTGATTCATTAGTAGCGTTTTATTTTTGAGCATCGGAATCCTCCATTCGAGAGATGGGTCTATCATTAAAAACTATGAAAGATTCCTGTTAAAAATACCAATTTATCTATCTTTTTATTTTATTATTATGTTTTATGATGGACTCACACTTCCGTATTTGCCGCCACCACCTGCTTTGATTGCTAATTTTCCTTCTCGCATTTGAATAATAGAATTTGCTAGTTTCTCAGGAATTACTTCACTTAATTGGTCGAAAGTTGCGAAGTGTAACACATTCATTTCTGTATCAAACTGATTTATTAGCTTTTCAAATGTTTTTTTACCTAAAGATGGTAAATACTCTAATGGTACTTGGTATAAGTATGGGGGTCTCTCTCTTAATCGCTCATTTATATTTTTCAATTCTAAAATTCGATCCAGTACACCCTTTATTATTTTTACGCTACCACATTTATTGCATTTCAATGTTTGTGATGGTAACAGTTCTAAACAGTTATCGCAAACGGTAGTATGGTATTTTCCAAGTTGCGGATTCATCCCAAAATTTTGTCTTATTTTTCTATCATTTACCTCGTGAAGAGCCCAGTTAAATTCTTTAAAAGAAGGCTCTTTCATATTTATCTCCTGATATTCACGTGCTATTTTGGGTAATGAATGCGCATCAGAATTCGTAATGAACGTGTAGTTATGCAATTCTTTAATTTGGTCAGCCATTCGTGTATCTGAACTTAGGCCAAGTTCAATTCCATCAATCAAATCAGGATCAAATACTTCATTTAATGAAGCCTCTACCCCTCTTCCATATAAACTTTTAAACGGTGTAAATACATGAGCAGGAATAAAAATCCCCTCTAATTCCTTCACTTTATATTGTAATTCTTTTGCAGTTCCATAATACCTTTGCGAACTAAGCGTGATATTTTTCATTTTTGTGGTCAGCCATTCAGAGAATTGCTCGATTTTCTCTAAGGTAGGGAAATAGCACAACACATGAATAGGGCCCTTACAATTTTCATCATAAACTTCTATTTCTGAGCCTGGTAGCAGGGTTACGTTCTCAAATCTAATCCCACCATCATCTAGCTGATACGCTTCATTTGCTTCTATTAGTTGCTTGATTTCCTGTTGAACAGCTGGAGATTGGCTATCGATGACGCCAATCATGTCAATTCCTTTATTACGACTCGATTCCTTTAAAATGTTTGTAAGGGTCAAACTTTTTGCTCCTGTTATTTTCACGGGATTACCATTCATATCTCTTCCAATGTGTATGTGCATATCGGCAAAATAGGAAGTAAGCATGTTAATTCAATCCCATTGCATGCAAATACAGAATTGCATAATTCGTTTTAGCATCATGAATGCGCTCTTCTTCTACATATTGCTTTGCTTCGTCTAATGTTAATTCGAGTAACTTAACAAATTCATCATGATCGCCTTTTACTGGTGTTTCCAACGCTTCTAATTGGTCTGTAATATAAATGTATAGAAGCTCATCAGCAAATCCAGGAGATGTGTAAAAAGAGGTAACGAAAGATAGATCTTTTGTCGTATACCCTGTTTCCTCTTCCAATTCACGAACAGCAGTTACTACCGGACTTTCGCCTCGTTCCATTTTACCAGCTGGTATTTCAATAAGAGATTTTTCTAGTGGCTTGCGATATTGCTCAACAAAGATAATTTTATTATCCTTTGTAAGTGGAATCACTGATACCGCACCTGGATGCTTAATAATTTCCCGCTTTGAAGCTTTGCCATTTGGCAATGTAACATCATCTACTTGCAGTTGAACAACGCTTCCATTATATATATTTTCAGTTTTCATCGTTTTTTCTTCAAATAATTTCATACTAATCTCCTTTGCTTCCAAAATACTTCTTTCTAGTTTAGCATAAATTTAAGATTTAAAAGTGAATGATACACTTCATCATTGTGAATTAATTGTAAAATAACGCAAGCATTTCTACAATAGAAGTAGAAATAGAAACGGAGGCTAGTAAAATGAATTTAAATCAATTAGGTAAATCAGATATATATGTATCTGACCTAACGCTTGGCTGCATGTCATTAGGTTCAAACACAAGAGAAGCAACGAAGATCATTAATCAAGCTCTGGATGCTGGGATAAATCATTTGGATACGGCTGATTTATATGACTTTGGAGAAAATGAAAAAGTTGTTGGAGCAGCTATTAAAGAAAAGCGCGATCAACTTGTATTAACTACCAAGGTTGGAAATCATTTTAATAAAGAGAAAAAAGACTGGTTCTGGGATCCATCAAAAAAACATATTAAAAGTGGCCTAAAGGATAGTTTGCGTCGATTACAAACCGATTATATCGACTTTTACATGCTACACGGAGGCACCATGGAGGACCCTATTAGTGAATCAATTGAAGCATTTGAAGAATTAAAAACGGAGGGGCTGATTCGTGCATATGGTATATCGTCGATTAGGCCTAACGTGATTCGTGAATACGTTAATCGTTCTACTATTGATGCTGTTATGATGCAATATAGCCTGTTGGATCGTAGGCCTGAAGAAATACTGGATTTTTTACACGAGAACCATATTAGTGTACTTGCACGTGGGCCTTTAGCAAAAGGAATGTTAAGTAACGATGCAGAGAAACAAATACAAAAAAAAGGACAGGATGGGTACTTAGACTACACATATGAGGAGCTTTATGAATTCTATGAGAACATCTCGAAAAAAGTTAGTGAAAAACAAACATTAAATACAATGTCCTTACAATATGTGCTTAAGCACCCTGCCGTGTCTAGTGCAGTATTCGGTGCAAGCTCGGTAGACCAAGTAGATGAAAACATCAGCATTAAACATTCAAAAGAATTAACAGACGAAACATCTGACACACTAAAAAACATAACAAAAAATTCGATCTATGCAAATCATCGGTAATTCATAGGCTGTTTCCTAAAAGATTGGGACTGCGGTTACTCGTCCCACCGAAAAGAATTGTTTTTTTAACAGAAAATCTATAAAAGACGACATAACTACCAGGTTGATTTCCGCTGCGTACAGTCGCTTTCCGCGGGCACGGCTTCAGCCCTCGACGCACAGGACGTGCTAGTGCAGGTGTTGCGACAGGACGTCGCGAACTTAACCTGCCTCGCAGTAAACCGCTGCTGCGGGGTCTTCAGACTCGTGCTGTTCCCGCAGGAGTCGACTATACTCCGCTCCAATCAACCTTCATAAGAGTGCATGGCTATATTTGTTATATAATTAAGCAATATAATTTTTTTGATGAAGTTGCAGGATCATCTGAATCAGCGTAGGAAACACATGAAGACTCCTGCGGGAGGCAAGGCCTCGGTGAGACCCCGCAGTGCGCCAGCACAAGGAGGCTCACCAGCCGCCCGCGGAAAGCGAAATGTGTTTCCGTAGCGAATCCTTGCTCTCAACCAGCGTTTGCAAATGAATTGTCACTGCGTCGTCTTTTATATCAATTGCGATGAATTAAAAGCAACAATGCTTACAAAAAGAGCCTTCCTAAAAGATTGTTGATTTAAGTATGTAAGCTATAATTGTATCAAATAGATAAAAGTGAAGTGGCAGATAGGAACCACTGGCTCGCCTTGAGCGAGCCACCAGCTAACATGAACGTGGATTCTTAGCCCAAGGAACAGTATATACCGTACTAATCATATTTATTTTTTATTAAACTGCTTTCTCAATACAAATTCCATTAAACCCGGGAATAACTGATATAGCTTGCTACCGAATTCCATCCAATAAGGAAGATTTATTTCACGCTTTGTTGTAAACATATGCCTTACTATTTTTTGAGCAACTTTATCCGGATCCAGCATATAGCGATCAACACTTTTTTGATATGTCCCTTCAGGGTCTGCAGAAACAAAAAAGTTTGTTCTTACTGGGCCAAGATTCACACCGGTAACATTTATTTCTTTACTTTCTAGTCTTAAAGAATTCGTAAACCCGAGGACAGCATGCTTTGTTGAAGCATAAATCGCTGATTTCGGTGTAGAAATTTTTCCAGCTTGTGATGCAATATTTACAATATGTCCTCCCCCATGAGTAGAAAAATGTGGCAGTAAAAGTTGTGTCATGTTCATTAATGCAAACACGTTTAACTGAAACATATGATGCACATCCTGCCAGGCCACATCCTTTACATAAGTAAACTTTCCAAAGCCAGCATTATTAATTAATCCATGTATTTGGTTATGCTCCAATAAAACCTGCTTCATCACAGCCTCTATTTGTGTTTTATCTTGTAAGTCGACCTGATATATAAAACTTTCTGCATGTAACTCCTGATCAAGTTGTTCTTGCTGCGTTTGCAATTTATCAATAGAGCGTGCAAGCATTATTGGAATGCCCCCATTTTTGGCAATATGCCAAACTATTCTTTTTCCAATTCCACTTGAGGCTCCAGTAACTACTATTTTTTTATTTGCTACTTTTTTTTGCATGGTAGAAAAAGATACCGTCCTCTATTGTTTTATCGACTTTGCCTTCGTTTTCTAAGTAATCCAGTTGCGCAATCGTTTCGGACATCGTTAAATCAAGCTGTTTTTCATATTGATGCGGAAATATCTGCATACAAATCTGAAAAGGAGTTTGGGGGTTATCCATCAATAACAACTCGACTTTTTTTGCACGCTGTTCTTGTTTATGCAAGTGCCTCGGAATAATTTCTTCTACATTTGAGAATATATCTCCATGACCAGGGAGAACGGATTGAATCCCTAATGACATACATTTCTTTAAGTTAGCACGATATTGTAATATGGGTTTTGGTCGCCCTTCCTGATCCATATCTGGATGTGGTTCAATTAATGGATTCGGGGATATATGACGTAGTAAATGGTCGCCCCCGATAAATGAACCATCCGTTTCCCGGTAAAATGACAGATGGCTTTGTGCATGTCCCTTCGTTTCAACTACTCGCCAATCCTCATGTCCAGGAAGAGAATCACCCTCTATAATTGTAGAAGTTAGATGACCCTCACCTGCATACTTTAACGGTGCTCTTAGGTTATCCAACAGACGATGAAAATGCTGAGGTATACCACTAGCAATAAAATATTCTTTAAAAAATTGCTCATAATGTTGGAAGTATGTTTCATTTCTCGTTAACCATAAATCGACATTTTTATGTGCGACTAAACGTTCAGCTCGAGGGAATTCTTCCACTAACCCTGTATGGTCAGGATGGTGATGTGTTAAAATTATTTGTTCTATATCATTGGGGGAATACCCAATTTCTTTTAATTGAGTTTTTAAAGCTTCCCAAGCTTCTGTCGTTTTCACACCAGCATCCACAAGGGTCAATAAATCTCCTTTTATCAAATATACATGTGTATTGCCGACCGCAAAGGGTGTTGGGATGGTAAGTTGACTAATTGTTTTATCTAATACTTTCATTATATTTTTTCCTCCAAAATGAATGCTCATTCAGTTCTATCTTTATTGTATCCTTTTTACTGATAAAAGTCATTCATTAAGCAGGAGTTGATGAATAGCCTCGGTTAAAATAGTTGGTAAATACTCAAAGCTGTACGTTAATTCCAGCCGTTCCGTCCATTGATGAGGATCTTTACCCAACGGACCAATATTTAATATGGGCATCGTTAATTGCTCCATCACATCCTCTGGAAAAACAAATCCATTATGCTGCAAAGGCATGTTGGTTGTTAGTTGTTGCAATCTGCTTTTAGAAGATGCAGGACCGACAAAGCTTAGGTCAGATAGACCTGTGAAAAATTCGGATACGGTTAAATCAATTGCATGGTTTGTTTTCGTATAATTTTTAATATAATTCATTACTTTCTTAATAGCTGGATCATCATGAGAGGAAACAGCTGGATAAAACGGTGGACTATAAAATAGCACGATAAGTGGCGTTAGGTCCTTACACATAGAGGCTAAGTCCTGAACCAGCAATGTAGAAAAATCGCGATCACCTTTTTCCCGCTGTCTAACTAGTAAATTTTGTCTACGTGTTATTTCTTCTTCCCCGTATCGCTTGACAGCCTCCGTATATAATTCTTCGTACATCATTACATTTATATTTGATGCTGGCATAGTAAATTCTGAGCCAATCTCAGCAAAACTCGCTGCTTTTTGAGACACATATGTTTCGGTGTTACGTGCTGCCTTTCTAGCCCCGTCTAAAAGCTTTTCGTTTATTTCGTTAAAAGGTTGTTTCAAATACAACACATTGTACATAGCAACAGCGGCATGCGGTGTTTGTACCGAATATTCCTCTTTTAAATCACGTTGCATGAGGCTCACAGGTGGCGGTGTTACTTCATCGTCGATTTTTTCAATAAACGATTCATTTAATTCCAGTTGCTGTGAGAGAAAACTTAGCATTAAGTTGGGGTTTATCCCAGAAAAAGGTTCTCCTACATGTGATTCTTTGCCATAGCAATAAAATCCAGGTAACACTTTTCCAATAGATCCTGTATACATATATTTAGCTGGGTCTCCTGGGTATTTCGTAAACATTGGCTCTCCATTTAGACAAGCCTTAAAAGTTAAATCCCCCTTATCTTTTAGCTGTTTTAAGACAGGCAAGGCGGCCAACATGCCCTGAGAGTTTACCTCTTCATCCGGGACTGTTAACAATAAAATATTTCCATCAAATTCCCCGGCGATAGCTTTTTCAAGCATAGATAAATGCAAAGCTAGGCCTGCTTTCATATCCATTGTACCTCTGCCAAATAACCAATCTCCGCTTGCTAAATCGTCCTGTACTGCTTCAGTGAGTTCCTTCATTTGCGCCATTTCCTTTGTGAGTTCCTTCGGGTGAAAGGCTAGGTTTTCAAGAGAACCATAATCTTCAACACCAACAACATCGAAATGACTTAATAAAATTACAGTCTCTTTCGTATTTTCATTTCCTTTAACTAATGCTGTTAAAAGATGTCTTCCATCTTCTAGTGGATGTAAATTTAAATTAGAGGGATGGTTTTGAAAATAAGATTTCTGTGCTAATAAATGATGCAGATATTCTGGTAATGCTATTTCTGCATTGCTTCCTGTAATACTTTGTTGATTAACAAGAGAGCAAACTAATTCCGTTAGCTCTTCTTTTGATTGCCAGTTTTTCACTTAAATTCCTCCTATGTAAATTGACTTTTTTCATTAAATAAAACACAATTAAACGAGAGGTGAATCGATTGTATCCAAAAATTATAGCGCATCGTGGTGCTAGCAGGCTAGCACCTGAAAATACAATGCCTGCATTTAAGATTGCTCATCAGCAGGGGGCTGAGGGAATTGAAACAGACGTTCAATTAACGAAAGATAACATACCAGTGTTGATTCATGATGAGCGCGTAAAGCGAACAACAAATAGTGTCGGTTATGTAAAAAATTTCACATTTAAGGAATTAAAACAGCTCGATGCTGGATCCTGGTTTTCTCAAAAGTTCGTAGGAACACCTATTACTTCCCTTGAAGAGTTTTTACAATGGGTATATGATAAGTCTTTATATTTAAACCTGGAACTAAAAAATAATAAAATAGACTATAGGGATTTGGAAGCAATCGTATATGAAAGGATCGAACACTATCAATTACTAAATAGTACCACAATTTCTTCGTTTAATCCAAATAGCTTGAAACGAATGAGAGAAATTAATAATGATATTGAGGTAGCTCTTTTACTATCTCGGAAGCAAAAAAATCTTGTTAGAAACGCTCAAGAAATAGGTGCAAATGCAATTCATCTAAATTACCGGTTACTCAACCATTCCATTGTGAAGAGCTTACGCCAAGCAAATATGGCAATTCGCATCTTTACTGTGAATAAACAATCACATCTGAATCGGTGTATTGCCCATGGCTGTGATGGTGTTTTTACGGATGTACCAGGTCAAGCATTAAACTATCGTCGTATTTATAACGATAAAGAATTATAAGCAGAAATAATCATGAGACCTCATTTTTATTGGACGTTTGCTTTTGCAAAATCGATACTAGACAAAAACGGTTGCTGATGAATGAAACGACTCATTAGAAGCCCTACTTCACTATAGGAAAGCTTGGAAATAATTACCTTGGAGGATTAGGAATATGGAATTAAAATTTCTTGGTACTGGTGCTGGTATTCCTTCGAAAGAACGAAATGTATCAGCAATTGCCTTAAAATTGTTACAGGAACAAAATAGTATATGGTTGTTTGATTGCGGGGAATCCACACAACATCAAATATTACGCACCTCCATAAAACCTGGAAAGATTAATAAAATTTTCATTACGCATATGCATGGAGACCATATATTCGGCCTACCAGGCTTCTTAAGCAGTCGTTCTTTTCAAGGGGGGAACGATGTACTAACCGTTTACGGACCAAGTGGTATTAAAGATTTTATCGAAACAAGCCTCAAGGTTAGTGGCACACATTTAACATATCCCTTATCGATTATTGAAATAACAAGTGGACGACTATTCGAAAATGAGAAATTTCAGGTTGATGCTGAAAAATTGGATCACGTTATACCTACTTATGGGTTTCGAATAACTGAAAAGGATAAACCTGGGGAACTGCTCGTTAATAAATTAAAAGATAACGGTATAATGCCTGGTCCTATCTACCAACAAATAAAAGAAAACGATAAAGTAAAAACAATTGATGACCAAATTATTTATCGCAAAGATTATATTGGTCCCGATAAAAAAGGTAGAATTATAAGCATTCTTGGTGATACACGTTCTTCGTTCCAATACAAAGCATTTGTACAACATTCAGATGTACTCGTACATGAATCCACATTTGCTAATGAGTTGGAAACATTAGCAAATAAGTACTTTCATTCCACGACTAAACAGGCAGCAATGCTTGCCAAAGAAAGTAATAGTAAAAAGTTAGTACTGACACATATATCTTCTCGATATCAATCAGAGGATAACCAAATGTTATTAGCCGAAGCACGCGAAGTATTTCCTAATACTGAGTTGGCCAGTGACTTTCACCAAACATCAGTAAGTACAGAAGAATAGAGGAGAGTTTTCAGTGGAGAAAATTGAAACAATAATTGCAAATCAACGCGCATATTTCTTGAATGGAAATACAATCGATTATTCCGTTCGAAAAGAACAATTACAAAAACTGAGAAGAATGTTAAAGGAACATGAAAGAGAGATATATCATGCCCTTAAAAAGGATTTAAATAAATCCAGGCAAGAAACGCTCACTACTGAATTAGGATTGCTATATAGTGAAATAGATTTTGCAATTAAAAATCTCAGTAGTTGGATGGAACCAACTAAGGTACCTGCTCCTCTCACGCATAAGGGAAGCAAAAGTTTCATCTTAAAAGAACCTTATGGTGTTACATTGATTATTTCTCCTTGGAATTATCCATTACAATTAGCACTCGCACCTGCAATTGGAGCAATAGCTGCAGGAAACTGTGTTATACTAAAACCTTCAGAGCATGCAGAAGCAACTTCAGCCCTGCTGGCAGATATGATAGAAAATACCTTCCCTGCGCCCTTTATCACCGTAGTAGAAGGAGCCAAAGAAACGAGTGAAAAATTATTAAAACAACGTTTCGATTACATTTTTTTCACGGGAAGCACAGAGGTTGGAAAAGCGATTATGAAAGAAGCCAGTGCCCACTTGACACCTGTTACACTTGAATTAGGTGGTAAAAGCCCGGCTATTATTGACAAAGACGCTAATATAAATGTTGCAGCCAAACGAATTGTATGGGGGAAATTTACAAACGCTGGTCAAACCTGCGTGGCACCAGATTATTTATATGTGCATGAAAAAGTCAAATTTAAATTACTGAAAGCCATAAAGAAACAAATAAAGAACTTCTATGGTAAGGAACCACTAGAAAATGATGACTATATACGTATTATTAATGAAAAGCATTTTCATAGATTGGTAAATTTGTTGTCGAACGGTACAACATTACATGGTGGAAACACGGATCGAGATTCATTAAAGATTGAACCAACAATTCTAGATAAGATTTCGTGGGAGGATCCGATTATGGAAAATGAAATATTTGGTCCAATTCTACCAGTATTAACCTTTACGAATGTCGAAGATGCTGCAGCGATCATTAAAACCAGAGAAAAACCTTTAGCACTTTATTATTTTGGAGAAACCGATAAAATGCAAGAACAAATCATGCAATATTTATCATTTGGTGGAGGCTCCATAAATGATACCATTTTTCATCTAGCAAACCCTCACCTGCCATTTGGAGGTATCGGTTCAAGCGGAATGGGCTCCTATCATGGAAAATATAGCTTTAATACATTCACACACGAAAAAAGTATTTTAAAGCAATCTACAAAATTTGACCTCCCTTTCCGCTATCCTGGTGGAAAAATAACACAATCTGTAGTAAAAAAAATAATGAAATAACAGGAGCTCACACCTTCATAACTAGGTGTGAGCTCATCGTTTATAATCATCAAGAAAATCTTTTTGAAAGCTTGTTTTTAACTGTTCTTCATCCTCACTATTGGTCAATTGCTTAAAGGTGTTCTTGCCATATTTCGCTGATAATGCATCCATTGCTATATAAAGATTTTCTTTTTTGGCTCGTTGCTCATATGTGAATAGATTTAGCTGTTCGCCAATATTTTTCTTTTCCTCAACATCTTGAAGGGTTATTCCAAGTAAACGAATTGGTTCTAAGTTCCAATGTTTTTGTAACAACTCATTTGCTACTTGTAAGATATCCTCTTTCGTTTCAATATACGTATTTAGTTTTTTACTGCGTGTAATGGTAGTGTGATCATAATAACGTATCATAACCTGTATACTTCTCCCCGCCGCTTTCTTTCGTTTCATTCGACGTTCTACATTGTCCGATAATTGATGCATGAGATTACGTATTTCTTTTTCATCGGTTGTATCATGGGATAAAGTTTGTGAACTTCCAATACTCTTAAATTCATGTACGGCATCTGGATCAACTGTTCTTGTATCCATTCCATTTGCTCTATTCTTTAATCGTTCACCATTTATACCTAAAACCTGTTTAAGCTCGTATACATCCTTCTTGGCAAGATCGCCAATTGTATTAATTTCTAATTTATTTAATTTTTCTCCAGTTTTCTTACCAACTCCATACATTTTCTCAATTGGCATTGGCCAGAGAATATGTGGTAATTCTCTCTTCCTGAGGACAGTAATTCCTAGCGGCTTTTTCATATCTGAAGCCATTTTTGCTAGAAATTTATTTGGTCCTATTCCAATACTGGATGGTAAATCAAGTTCATCAACTATTCTTTTTTGTAAATTGGTTGCTACATCAATTGGATTTCCATCATGTTCAATATCTGTAAGGTCCATATAACCTTCATCAATGGAAACTGGCTGAACATGTGGTGTTATTTCGGATAACATTTTAAATATTTCTTTAGAAGCCGCACGGTAACGATCAAAATTAGGACGCATCACAATCAATTCTGGACACAATTTTTTTGCTTGCCATAGTGGCATCGTCGTTTTAACACCTTTTGCTCTGGCTTCATAGCTGCTTGTTACGATAATTCCTTTACGTTCTTCTGGATTTCCAGCAATAGCTAAAGGTTTCCCCTTGAGTTCTGGATTATAAGCCATCTCCACAGAAGCGTAAAAACAATTCATATCTATATGAAAAATAATCCGACCTTTACTTGTATTAAAATGTTCTCCCATACAGATTACATCCCTTTAAAATCAATTATCTTTCTCTATTATATCATATAAGAAAAAAGACTCTTAAGAAAGAGTGTTTTCCTTCAAGAGTCTTACTTCATCCATTTTTATTTTGCTGCTTCTTCTATAATTGCTGTCACAAACTTCGTTATTTTTACCAGTTCATCAACAGGAATGCGTTCATTGGTAGTATGAATTTCTTCATATCCTACAGCTAAATTTACAGTGGGGATCCCAAGTGCTGCAATGACGTTTGCATCACTCCCACCGCCGCTTTCTAATAGACTACTGTCATGCCCGATTTTTTTCGCAGCATTTCTTGCTATTTCAACAACTTGATCACCGGCCTGCTGCTTATATCCTGGGTATTTAACATCAACAACTACCTCGGCTGAACCTCCTAATTCTTCAGCTGTCGTTTCGAATGCTTCCTTCATTTTTTCAACTTGTTTGGTCATTTTTTCTGGAGTCAAAGATCTTGCCTCTGCTAAAATTTCAACATGATCTACTACGATATTTGTTTGATTACCACCTTCAAAACGACCGATATTAGCCGTGGTTTCTTTATCTATACGGCCAAGCGGCATTTTAGAAATAGCCTTTGCAGCTATTGTGATAGCAGATACACCCTTTTCAGGTGCTACACCAGCGTGAGCAGTCTTTCCTTTAATGATAGTGGAAAGTTTTGCTTGTGTTGGTGCTACGACAATAATATCACCTACTTCTCCATTACTATCTATCGCATAGCCATACTTTGCATGTAGTAAAGAGGCGTCCAATTCTTTTGCTCCTACTAAGCCAGATTCTTCTCCAGCCGTTATCACGAATTGAATATCACCGTGCTTTATATTGCCTTCTTGTAGTGTTCGAATTGCTTCCAACATGGCAGCAAGACCTGCTTTATCATCTGCTCCTAAAATAGTAGTACCATCTGATACAATGTACCCATTCTCAATAGAAGGCTTAATTCCTTTGCCGGGTACTACCGTGTCCATATGGGAAGTGAAATAAATAGGATCTATTCCTTGTTTATTCCCCTTTAAAGTACAAATTAAATTTCCCGATCCATGTCCTGTTCGATCCTTGGATGTGTCCTCAACTACGTCAAGACCCAAATCCGTAAATTTGTTTTTTAATACATCTGCTATTCGAGCCTCATCTTCCGTTTCGGAATCAATTTGTACTAGTTCGAGAAATTCGGTGATTAATCGTTCTTGATTAACTTTAGTCATCTTTTAAAAATCCTCCAGCATTATCAATTATAATGGAATATTTCCATGCTTCTTCTTCGGTCGTTCCTCGTGCTTGTTATATAGCATTTCCAATGCTTGTACAAGTTTAATACGGGTTTCCCTTGGATCAATTACATCATCAACCATACCCAGTCCTGCTGCAACATATGGATTGGCGAACTTTTTGCGATATGTATCAATTTTCTCTTGTCGCGTTTTTTCTGGGTTATCACTTTCTGCTATTTCCTTTGCAAAAATGATATTTGCAGCACCGTCAGGACCCATGACTGCAATCTCGGCATTTGGCCATGCATAAACAAGATCTGCACCGATGGATTTACTATTTAAAGCCACATATGCTCCACCATAAGCTTTTCTTGTAATTACCGTGATTTTAGGAACCGTTGCCTCAGAGTAAGCGTACAAAATTTTAGCCCCATGACGAATAATACCAGCATGTTCTTGCTTTACACCAGGGAAAAAGCCGGTTACATCCTCAAAGGTTATTATTGGAATATTAAAGGAATCACAGAAACGGATAAATCTAGCTGCTTTATCACTGGAATCAATATCAAGCCCTCCTGCTAAAACTTTTGGCTGATTACAGACTAACCCTATTGTTTCTCCTTTAATACGTGCAAATCCAACTACAATATTCTTTGCAAAATCTCGATGAATTTCAAAAAAGCTTCCAGCATCAACTACCTCATCTATTACTTTTTTAACATCGTAAGGGGTTTTGGCATCAAAAGGAACAACATCAGTTAGATCTGTGCGGAAGTCTTCTTCATTCTCTCTCTCTTTAATTGTAGCTTTAAGTTGGTTATTCGCAGGTAAATAATCAATAAGATGCCGTACTTTATCCAGTGCCTCTTCTTCAGTATTTACTTTAATATGTGCATTACCGCTTTTTGTATTATGAATATGGGCGCCACCTAAATCTTCAGAAGATATTTTCTCACCAGTTACGGTTTCGATAACTTTGGGACCTGTTATAAACATTT
Source organism: Virgibacillus natechei (assembly GCF_026013645.1). Classification (NCBI taxonomy): domain Bacteria; kingdom Bacillati; phylum Bacillota; class Bacilli; order Caryophanales; family Bacillaceae; genus Virgibacillus; species Virgibacillus natechei. Next base: position 2,017,327 of record NZ_CP110224.1, read on the forward strand.
GAGATGTTTTTTCTACCATAATGACAAAGTCTGTAATAGCAGGAGAATAAACAGCACCACCAGCACTTGGACCAAGAATAACTGAAATTTGTGGAATAACTCCTGAATAGATAGAATTACGATAGAAAACGTGTCCATATCCATCCAGTGAGGATACACCTTCTTGTATTCTTGCTCCACCGGAATCATTTAATCCGATAAATGGAACTCCGTTTTTAGCAGCTAGGTCCATCACTGCTGCTATTTTCTTTCCATGCATTTCACCTAGTGCCCCGCCGTAAACCGTAAAATCCTGAGCAAATAAGTAAATTGGTTTACCTGAAATTTTCCCATATCCTGTAACCACACCTTCTCCTTTAGCATTGTTGCTATCCATGCCAAAATCAGATGTGCGGCTTTCAATAAATGGATTTAACTCAACAAATGTTCCTTCATCCAGTAAATAATCCACTCTTTCTCTAGCAGTCTTTTTCCCTTTTTCATGCTGTTTATCAATTCGTTTGTCCCCACCGCCAAGCTCAGAGAGTCTCCGTTTATCGTATAATTCATTAATTTTATCAAAAATATCCATTACTCTTCACTTCCTTCAGCCTGTTGACAAAGTTCAAATAAAACGCCATTCGTAGATTTTGGGTGTATGAAGGCTATTTGGCTATCACCTGCTCCGGGTTTTGCTTCCTCATCAATTAATTGAATTCCTTCAGACTTTAACTTACTTAAACGTCGTTCCAAATTATCAACCTCTAATGCAATATGATGGATTCCTTCTCCCTTTTTATCAAGAAATTTTTTAATTGAAGATGAATCATCCAGGGGTTCCAGTAATTCGATTCGTGATTCGCCAACTTTTAAGAAAGCTATTTTTACCGCTTGAGACTCAACGTTTTCTACGCCCTCTATCTCCATACCTAATGAGTCTGTATAAAACGAAATTGCCTTGTCTATATTTGTCACAGCTATTCCAATATGGGAAATTTTTTTAGGACTGGTTACAGCTGAATCTTTTGGATAAATCAGTTCCTGAATATAATTAGCAAGGGACTCGGTAGAAGAACCACTTGTAAAAATACGTTTAATTCCTTTTTCTAATAAAAAAGGTATATCTTCACTTGGAATAACGCCACCACCAACAACTGGAATGTCATCCGCATGACGTTTCTTCAATTCATCCATAATCTTCGGGAACAATGTATTATGAGCTCCCGATAAAGAAGACAAACCAATTACGTCAACATCCTCCTGTACCGCTGCTTGTGCTATTTGGACAGGTGTCTGTCTTAAACCGGTATAAATAACTTCCATCCCATGATCACGAAGTGCCTGGGATATGATCAAAGCTCCTCGATCATGTCCGTCAAGCCCTGGCTTTGCAACCAATACTCGAATTTTATCCATAGAAACTCCCCCTTATATGCCTGTATATTCTCCGAATTCATCACGCATTACATTGCAAATTTCTCCGATTGTCGCATATGCTCTAACTGCATCTAAAATGTAAGGTATCAAGTTAGTATCTGACGTTTTAACGGCTTCTCTAAATGCCTCGAGTGCTAAAGTAACATCCGTTTTATTACGGTTACTTCTTATTTTTTGAATCGATGTTATTTGTGCCTGTTCCAGTGACGGATCAACTTTCAATAAATCAGGGTTTATTTCTTCATCAAGTTTAAATTCATTTAAACCAACAATAATCTCTTCGTTCTTTTCAATCCTTTTCTGGATTTCATATGCGTTTTGATGAATTTCTCGCTGCATAAAACCTTCTTCAACAGCTTGAACAGCTCCACCAATTTCGTTTATACGATCTAAATATTTATTAACCTCCACTTCAATTCGGTCCGTTAACTCTTCCACATAATAGGAGCCACCCAATGGATCAATGGTATCAGCAACTCCACTCTCATTGGCAATAATTTGTTGTGTTCGAAGCGCAATGCGTGCCGAATCCTCCGTAGGTAAGGACAGGGCTTCATCACGAGAATTTGTGTGGAGGCTCTGGGTGCCTCCCATAACGGAAGCAAGTGCTTGTAAGGTCACTCGAGTAATGTTATTATCCGGTTGTTGTGCAGTTAGTGTAGATCCACCTGTCTGAGTGTGGAAACGTAATTTCCAACTTTTCGGATCTTTTGCTTCGTACTTCTCCTTCATAATTTTTGCCCATATCCTCCTGGCAGCACGAAACTTCGCTACTTCTTCAAAAAAGTTATTGTGTGCGTTAAAAAAGAATGCTAGGCGAGGTGCAAATGAATCGATATCGAGTCCTGAATCTATTGCTGCATCTACATATGCCATACCGTTTGCTATGGTGAAAGCTGCTTCTTGAACAGCGTTGGATCCTGCTTCACGAATGTGATAACCTGATATGCTAATGGTATTAAATTTCGGTACGTTTTTTTGACAATACTCAAATATATCTGTAATTAATCGCATAGACGGTTTTGGCGGATATATGTATGTACCTCTTGAGATATATTCCTTTAATATATCATTTTGTATCGTTCCTGTGAGTTCATCCAGCGGAACCCCTTGCTTTTCCCCAACAGCAATATACATACAAAGTAAAACAGAAGCCGAGGCATTAATCGTCATTGATGTACTTACTTTATTGAGTGGTATTTGGTTTAGTAATATTTCCATATCCTTCAACGAATCAATCGCAACGCCTACTTTCCCGACTTCTCCTTCAGCCATTATATCATCGGAATCGTACCCAATCTGTGTTGGTAAATCAAATGCCACTGAAAGTCCAGTTTGACCTTGTTCTAATAAGTAGCGAAACCGTTCATTTGTACCTGTAGCAGACCCAAAGCCAGCGTATTGTCGCATCGTCCAAAACCGGCTACGATACATGGTCGGTTGTATACCTCTTGTATAAGGATATTGACCTGGGTATCCCAAGTCGGCTTCATTTTTAGAAGTGTATAAACGGTCAACTTCAATATCAGAAGAGGTTGTAAAAAGATCCTTTCTTTCAGGAAAGCGCTTTATTGTTGAGTCAACAGATTGTTTCCAATCATTCTCTTGTTTATTGACCTTATTATTTGTCATTAATAAACTCCTCCCCATTCCTCCGTAAATTAATCCTTTTCTCTAAATTCTGTTCTAAATCTTTTTTTACTTGTCCATTATTCCATTTCACGATAAAATACAAGTAGTATATGGGATTAAAGGAGGATTTAACATGGCTTCTCAAAATAACAAACAAGCAACCAGGAAACCATCAAAACGTGAACGCAGAACAAAAATCATTATATATATCATGATTCTTGCAATGGTTTTGTCTTCACTAACTGCTGGTTTAGCAATGTTCATATAAAAAAAGGAAGACTGGGATTTAATGAACGAGCGAATTCCAGTCTTATTAATTTTTTATATTTTTATTGCCTGTCCTGCCTTTAATATCACTTTTTTTGTATTTCTTTTTTATGAGTAAATAATCTTCAATTTCAGTTAACAACCGATACAAATTTGCTCTTGTTTCGAATTCTTCACGCGTGTCAGGAAGTTCTTCTTGATTAAAATCCTTCCGTAATTGTTCCAACTCATCCAAAAAAAGCTCAGCTGTATTTTCTGGTTGTACCGATTCTGATAAATCATCAAAAAAGACAGCTATTTTTTCAGATATGGAGTCCTTATTTGGTAATTTCGAAACCAGTGGGAGCATTCGTTGTAATAGTTCAAACTGTCTTGTACGCATTTTAAAATAGTCACGGTATGGATGCTTATTGCGCAATAGATGATTCTCCCTATCACGTTCTACTAAGTCTTCTGCTACCTCTAAAACTTCTTCTGTTTCCGTTATCTCTTTACCATCCCATGAAACATTCTTATTTCTTATATAAATCGCAATTTCATTTAGAATAATTTTAAAATTGATTTCAAGTTTATCTTGTTTCTCTTTTAAATCTTTATCTAGACTCGGCATATACAAATTTAATAACAATGCTGTTCCTATCCCTACAATAATTAATAAAAACTGATCCAGAATAAATCCTACAGACATAGAGGCAGCACTATATAAGTTTAACGTAATAACAGAACTGGTTGCTATTCCTGGAGTTATTTTAAAGAACACCGCTGTCGGTATAAATGCAAGTAACATTAAACCTACAGCAAGCGTGTTATATCCAAGTGTTTCAAAGAAAATAAAGGAAAATAATATAGCCAAGACACATGCAAAAAAACGATGCCATGCACTGAGAAAAGATTTTTTTCTTGAAGGTTGAATACATAGAATTGTTAATATACCTGCAGTAACAAAATTTGTCACACCAAATAATTGAGCAATCGAAATGGCAACAGGAGTTCCTATTGCAGTTTTAATTGTTCGATAGCCAATTTTCACGATAAAATCTCCCTTTTCGTACTATTCTTTTAATAAGGCCCTTTTCGTAAGTATTATTGCATTTAAATCTTCGCAGTTGATATAAAAGACGACGTAATGACAATTCTTTTGAAAAGTCTCTCGTTCTAATGATGGATGGGTGCTTCGATTCGCTACGGAAACACATTTCGCTTTCCGCGGGCGGCTGGTGAGCCTCCTTGCCCCGGCAAGGGGTATGCCGACGTTGCCCGCAAAGGGCGGTTTTAGTTGGCCTTCATCAATTAACGCACTGTGGGGTCTCACCGAGGCCTTTCCTCCCGCTGGAGTTTTCATGTGTTTCCTCCGCTAGTATTCCAGTTACCGACGCTAAATTGCATTAGTAATCAGTATTCAAAACATCGAACCACCTCACCAGTTCGGGTGGGCGAAGGGCGGTGACTCCTGCGGAAATAGCATGTGTCTGAAGACCCCGCAGAGTGGTTTTCTCGAGGAGACTGAAGCCGTGCCCGCGGAAAGCATCCGCCAGGAGCGATCCCGAACGGCGTTTATAGCAAATACTTTTAGCAAACAGTAGTTACGTCGTCTTTTATATATTTTGTGTCAAAAACACAATCTTTTAGAAAACAGCCTTTATGAAATATATATCATTATTAATAAAATGAGGCTGCCCCACTTATAATAGGACAGCCTCATTATCACTAGATATTATAGTGTAATACATAAGTCATCCATGTACTATCTAAAAACTACTTGTATCTTTAGACTTCTTCACAATGTTCATCAAAGATAGTTTGTAATTTACCTACAACATCAACAGGACTAAATCCCTCTATGTCATGACGCTCTACCATTGAGACAATTTTACCATCTTTTAAAAACGCAAATGAAGGTGAGGATGGTGGATAGCCTTCGAAATATTCCCTTGCTTTTTCAGTAGCTTCACGATCTTGCCCTGCAAATACAGTGAACAAATTATCTGGACGCTTGTCATAGTGAATGGAATTCGCAGCAGCTGGGCGTGCCACACCGCCAGCACAACCACACGTTGAATTAACCATTACTAAAGTTGTACCCTCTTGGGCTAAACCTTTATCCACATCTTCCGTACTTGTAAGCTCTTGGTATCCAGCTTCTGTTATATCTTTACGAGCAGCATCTACTACATCATTCATAAATAAATTAAAATCCATTGAACTTTCATCCCCTTTTACAGTTATAGTCACTCATAATGTAAGCTTATCAACTTTATCTGACGTTTTCAATTCTAAATGATTATAACCGCAATACTTTTTTTAAGAAGTGGAGAATCTTGTTTACAATATTCTAGTATACGTTTGTATTGTCTTCATTTATATTTTCTAAAATTTCTTTAACACGAGCTAAGAACTTCCCACAAACAAGTCCGTCCAAAATACGATGGTCCAGTGATAATGATAAGTTAACCATATCTCTGGCAGCAAACATATCATTTATAATAACAGGGCGCTTTACAATTGACTCAATTTGCAAAATAGCAGCTTGAGGATGGTTAATTACTCCCATTGAATGAATAGAACCGAATGACCCTGTATTGTTTACTGTAAATGTTCCTCCTTGCATGTCAGCCGATGTTAAGGACCCAGAACGAGCTTTCATTGCGAGATCATTAATATCTTTCGCAATTCCTTTAATGCTTTTCTCGTCAGCACCTTTAATCACTGGTACAAAAAGTTCCTGATCCTTTGCTACAGCTATGGATAGGTTAATATCTTTTCGCTGGATAATTTTGTCTTCTGCCCACATGCTATTAAGTTGTGGAAATTCTTTTAGCGCTTGTGCTACTGCTTTTACAAAGAAAGCAAAAAACGTTAAACTAAATCCTTCTTGCTCTTTAAATTTATTTTTTATTTTATTTCTATAATTTACAAGGTTTGTTACATCTGATTCAACAGTCATCCATGCATGCGGGATCTCCTGAGTAGAGCGCACCATGTTTTGTGCGATTGCTTTACGTACGCCTGTAACCGGAATTTCAATGTCACCAGATTGTGTCGTTGGCTGTGCTTTAGGTGTTTCCTTCCTTGTTGTTGATTGCTCCTCACCGGAAGCACCCTTACTTTCTTCAGGTTGAGCTTTAACTTGAGTTGTCTGGCCGGTTTCAATGACTTTTTCAACATCTTTTCTAGTTATTCGACCGCCACTACCTGTTCCATTTACTTGTGTTAAATCAAGATCGTTTTCCTGTGCCATTCTTAGCACCGCGGGAGAGTATCGCTTTTTCATCGATTGATCTTTAGGTGTTGATTCTTCTTCCACTGTATTTTCCTTTTCCGAGTCATCAGATGATGGCTTAGCTTCACTGGATTCGCCTTCTACATCTATATGACACATTAATTCTCCAACCGCAATGGTTTCCCCTTCTTGTGCTACCAACTCTTTAATAACACCAGTAAATGATGACGGAACCTCAGCATTTACTTTGTCTGTCATTACTTCTGCAATGGGATCATATTTAGTTACTTTATCACCAGCACTCACCAACCATGAGTTAATCGTCCCTTCCGTAACACTTTCGCCTAATTGGGGCATATTAATTTTTTCAGTAGCCATTACATATCCCTCCTTTGATTAAAATTCTGCTAATTCCCGCATCGCTTTTTCTACCTTTTCAGGATTAATCATAAAATACTTCTCCATTGTTGGAGCAAAAGGCATGGAAGGTACATCAGGACCAGCCAAACGTTGAACAGGTGCATCTAGATCAAATAGACAGTTCTCAGCGATAATGGCTGCTACTTCTCCAATAATACTACCTTCCTTATTATCTTCCGTTATTAATAAAACTTTACCTGTCTTTTTCGTTGCCGTAATTATTGCTTCTTTGTCCAATGGGTAAACCGTTCTCAAATCAAGAATATGTGCATCAATACCATCTTCAGCAAGTTTTTCGGCTGCCTGCAATGCAAAATGAACACAAAGGCCATACGTAATAATGGTGATATCTGATCCTTCACGTTTCACATCTGCTTCCCCTATCGGGATTACATAATCATCTTCTGGAACATCTCCTTTTAACAGCCGATAAGCACGCTTATGTTCAAAGAAAAGCACGGGATCATTATCACGAATCGAAGCTTTCAATAATCCCTTAGCATCGTAGGGTGTTGATGGCATAACAATCTTTAAGCCTGGCTGATTAGCAAAAACGGCTTCCACCGATTGCGAATGGTAAAGCGCTCCATGTACACCACCACCGTACGGGGCGCGAATTGTTATCGGCGCACTCCAATCATTATTTGACCGATAGCGTATCTTTGCAGCTTCCGATATAATTTGGTTAACAGCTGGCATAATGAAATCAGCAAATTGCATTTCTGCTACAGGACGCATTCCATACATGGCTGCTCCAATACCTACGCCTGCGATGGCAGATTCAGCAAGTGGTGTATCTAATACACGATCTTCACCAAATTCATCATATAAACCATCTGTAGCTCGGAAAACGCCACCTTTCTTTCCGACGTCCTCCCCTAAGATAAATACTTTTTCATCCCGTTGCATCTCTTCTTTTAAAGCAGTAGTAACTGCCTCAATATATGACATTACTGGCATAGTTGCTTTCCCTCCCTACTGTTCGTATACATAGTTTAGTGCGCTTTCTGGTTGTGCGTATGGCGCATTTTCGGCGTAATCGGTAGCCTCGTTAACAATAGATGCTATATCTTCGTTCATTTTTTTCTCAATATCATCCGTTAAAATATCATGTTCTTTTAAGTAAGCAGCAAATGTAATGATTGAATCCTTCTTCTTCGCTTCTTCTACTTCCCCGCTCTTTCGATATAAACTGTCATTATCATCGCTTGAATGAGCTGTAAAACGATCCGTAATTGCTTCGATTAGTGTAGGCCCCTCTCCATTCGCTGCTCGCTCTCTTGCTGCTTTTACGGCTTCATATACATCCAGCGGGTTGTTTCCATCCACTGTATATCCAGGCATTCCATAAGCAACACCGCGATCTGATACTTTTTCCGTTGCAAGTTGTTTCTCAATTGGTACAGAAATTGCGTATTTATTATTTTCAACCATTGTTATAACTGGTAATTTATGCACCCCTGCAAAATTTAATCCCTCATGAAAATCTCCTTGATTAGAGGATCCTTCACCTAGCGTTGTAAGTGCAACGATATCCTTCCTCTCCATTTTCGCAGCTAATGCTACACCGACAGCATGCGGAAGCTGGGTTGTTACTGGAGATGATCCGGTCAAAATTCTATTTTTCTTTTGTCCAAAGTGCCCTGGCATCTGCCTGCCACCCGAGTTAGGATCTTCCGCTTTAGCAAAGCCAGACAACATAAGATCTTTTGTAGTCATACCAAAAGCTAGTACGATCCCCAAGTCGCGATAATAAGGAGCCACATAATCAAGGTCTCGATTCATTGCAAAGGATGCCCCCACTTGTGCAGCTTCTTGTCCTTGGCAGGATATTACAAATGGTATTTTACCTGCACGATTTAATAACCACATTCTTTCATCAACTCTTCTTGCCAAAAGCATTGTCTTAAACATATCCAATGCTTGTTCGTCTGTTAATCCTAGTGCTTCATGACGATTCGTTGTCATTACAATTCCCTCCTTATCGGTTACCCATGAATTTGTATTCCCTCAACAGCCAACGCAGCTTCTGCCATGACCTCAGAAAGTGTTGGGTGCGGATGAATGCTATGCGATATTTCCCAAGGTGTTGCATCAAGCACTTTTGCTAACCCAGCTTCAGAGATCATATCCGTGACGTGTGGCCCGATCATATGGATACCTAATATATCTTCTGTGGATTTATCAGCTATTATTTTTACAAAGCCATCTGAATCTCCTTGTACTAACGCTTTGCCAATTGCTTTAAATGGAAATCTCCCTATCTTGGTTTCAAACCCTTTGTCATTTGCCTGCTTTTCAGTCAAGCCTACACTAGCAACCTCCGGATTTGAATAAATACATGATGGAACATTATCATAGTCAATAGATAATGGATTTTGATTATTCATATGTTCAACAGCAACTTTCCCCTCATGTGAAGCAACATGCGCTAACTGCTTTCCGCCAATCACATCACCTATTGCATAGATGTGAGATTCTTTTGTCTGGAAATTCTGGTTTGTTTGAATAAATCCATTGTCCACGATAATATCGGTATTCTCTATACCAATATTTGTCGTATTCGCTTCTCGCCCAACCGATACCAGTATTTTATCTGCTGTGAAAGTTTCTTGCTTTCCTTCTAACTCAGCATCAATCGATACACCATCTTCTTTAACTAATGTATCTGCTAAAACTTTGGCTCCTTTTACAAACGTAATTCCTTTCTTTTTCAAAAGTTTTTCGGCTTCTTTAGCAATTGCTTCATCTTCTGTTGGGAGTATCGTATCCAAATATTCGATTACAGTAACTTCTACACCGAAGTCTGCTAACATGGATGCCCATTCTATTCCAATCACTCCACCACCGACAATCATTATAGATTCAGGTAATTGCTCCATGTTTAATGCTTCATCTGAACTCATAACATACGTTTCGTCGATAACTAGTCCGGGAAGTGATTTAGGTTTTGAGCCAGTTGCAATTAATACATTTTTAGGAACAATCATTGTATTTTCGTCGCCGTTTGCATATTCGATTGATATAGTACCTGGCATAGGTGAAAATATACTGGGCCCTAAAATCCGACCAAATCCTTCGAAGACATCAATTTTTCCTTTTTTCATCAATCCTTGAACACCTTTATGGAGCGTTTCTACTATGTTATTTTTTCTTTCTTGGACTTTCGTAAAGTTTAACGTGGCATCCGTTGTTTCTACACCAAAATCACTTGCTTCCTTTGTCTGTTTATAAACTTCTGCACTACGTAATAATGCCTTAGATGGAATACATCCTCGATGCAAGCAAGTTCCACCGAGGTCACGATCTTCTACTATTGCTACTTGCATGCCAAGTTGGGAAGCTCGTATAGCTGCAACATATCCACCAGTTCCTCCACCAAGCACGACTAAATCATAATCTTTCGCCATATGCTTTAAACTCCTTTACGATTTTCATTAATAGGATAAACGCTAGGACTTTCTTCTTTATTCAGCACCCTTAAGACACCACTATTTAATGCTTCCAATTCATTTTCGCCCGGATAAATCATTGTATCAGCTATCCAATTGACACGTTCCGTTATTAAATCATTAAATTTATCTCCATAGGCGAGACCGCCAGTTAAAATGATTGCATCAACTTTCCCATACAAAACGGCACTCATAGATCCAATTTCTTTTGCAATTTGATAAGCCATTGCATCGTAGGTTTTTTGTGCAGTCTCGTCCCCATTTTTTATTCTTTTTTCTATTTCTATGGCATTATTTGTTTTAAGATAAGCCATCATGCCCCCCTGGCCAACAATTTTTTTCATGATTTCATCTCTGTAGTACTGCCCAGAGAAACATAAAGAAACTAAATCGCCGGCTGGAACAGTTCCTGCTCGTTCTGGAGAGAAAGGTCCATCGCCATGAAGCCCGTTATTAACATCAATCACTTTCCCCTTGTGGTGGGCACCTACCGTTATCCCTCCACCCATATGTGTCACGATTAGATTTATATTATCATAGCTTTTATTTAAGTCATTTGCAGCCCTTCTTGCAACTGCCTTTTGATTTAAAGCATGAAAAATACTCTTTCTTGGAATATCTGGCACCCCTGAATACCTAGCGATGTCTTCGAGTTCATCTACTACAACTGGATCAACGATATATGCAGGTATATTTAAACCTGAGGCTATTTCATGTGCCAGAATACCACCTAAATTAGAAGCATGCTCCCCATTTATGCTATGTCGTAAATCTTGTAACATAGCTTCATTTACTTCATAAGTGCCGCCTTCAATCGGCTTTAATAATCCACCTCTGCCACAAACTGCACTCAATTTTGATATGTTAATTCCCTCATAATCCAATGTTTGAAGGATTATTTTTTTTCGAAAGTCATATTGGTCAATAATTCGATTAAAGTACGTTATTTCTTCCTGACTATGTCGGATAGTTTGTTCAAATATACAATTTCCATCAGAAAAAACACCTATTTTCGTTGATGTTGATCCGGGATTTATAACTAGAATACGATATAGTGGTTGCAAAATGCTGACCTCCGTTATGAACTATGTTGGCTATTATCGTCTACTTAATATATGATGCTCTTTGATAAGGAATTGGTTTCGAGAATTTCTTACGGATTCAATTCTTTCTTCTGCCATTCGATCTGCTGCGATATTTGTAGGAATATTGTCACGTCTAGAAATTTCAAAAACTTTATTTAAGCTGTCATAGATTGTTTCAACTTTCTTCATTGCTCGTTCTGGATTGTATCCATTCAACTCATCCGCTACATTGATCACCCCACCAGAATTAATTACGTAATCCGGTACATAAAGTATTCCTTTTTCATGAATGATTTCACCATGTTCTGATGTTTTTAATTGATTATTTGCAGAACCCGCGATAATTCTTGCTTTTATTCGTGGTATGGTTTCATCGTTAATCGTTGCCCCCATTGCACAAGGTGCATATATATCACAATCAACATCATAAATTGCGTCCGGGTCTACAGCCGTTGCTCCAAAAGCTTCAACAGCTTGATCGATAGCTTCTTGATTAATGTCGGTTACGATTAAGTTTGCGCCTTCTTTATGGAGAAACTCACATAATGTATAAGCGACATTTCCTACACCTTGAACAGCGATGGTCTTCCCGTTCAATGAATCATCACCATATGCTTCGTTTGCAGCAGCTTTTATTCCTTTATACACACCGTAAGCAGTAACTGGCGAAGGGTTACCCTCCGTTCCGTCATACCTTGAGATTCCAGTTACATAATCCGTTTCTGTATGAATTAAATCCATATCTTCTTCCGTTGTCCCTACATCTACAGCCGTAATATAACGCCCACTTAGGGATTGAACATACCTTCCAAATGCCCGAAACAATTCAGGATTTTTATCCGTTTTAGGATCACCTATAATAACTGCTTTTCCGCCTCCGAGATTCAAACCAGCTGCAGCATTCTTATAGGTCATGCCTTTCGCTAAGCGGAGTGCATCTTCAATAGCCTCTTTTTCAGAATGATACGTCCACATTCTTGTGCCGCCTAATGCTGGGCCAAGCGTTGTATCATGTATGGCAATAACTGCTTTCAATCCAGAGTTTTTGTCCTGACAAAAAACTAATTGTTCGTAATCGTATTCTTCAAGGTAACTAAATATCTCCATGTTAATTCCTCCTAAAAAGTTTTAGATGATAATAATGCTAATGATAATGAATGTATTTTACTCTCTGCTGAATCTGAACGGGATGTTAAAATAATAGGAGCACTTGCACCACTTATGATGGACGCAACCTCAGCTTCAGCAAAGTGTATAAACGATTTGTATAATGCATTGCCTGCCTCTATCGTTGGTACCATTAGAATATCAGCTGATCCTGCGACTTCAGAGTTAATACCCTTGTGTTTTGCTGCATCTAAGGAAACCGCATTGTCAAATGCTAATGGACCGTCTATAAGACAACCTTTGATTTGCCCTCTATTATTCATTTGAGTTAAAACGGCTGCGTCCAAAGTAGATTGCATCGATTGATTAACAACTTCCACCGGAGCAAGCGCAGCAACTTTTGGTTGTTCTAGCCCGATTCCATGTGCTACACGGACTGCATTATTAGTGATCTCAACTTTCTCTTGTAAATCCGGAGCAATGTTCATTGCAGCATCTGTTAAAAACAAAAGTCTTTCTTGGTTCGGTATGTTAAAAAGCGCCACATGTGATAAGACTTTTCCTTTACGCAAACCATATTCTTTATGTAAAACAGCTTTTAGTATAACATTTGTAGACATATTTCCCTTCATTAAAATTTGAGCTTCGTTATGGTGGACAGCCAAGACAGCAACGCGAGCAATTTCTGCTTGGATAGTTTCATGTCGTATTACAAGCTCAGGTGCTGCTATATCCAATTCAATACTTTCTGCAATAGAGGCGATTTCAGTCTGATCACCCACTAAAATAAAGTCGCACAAATTCTCTTCTACAGCAATTTGAACCGCTAATAATACTTCTTTATCTGCCGCATTTGCTACCGAAACAATTTGTTTAGTTTCTTGCTTCACGTAATTTTTCAACGATTTTAATGTATTCATAATTAATTACCCTCGATCCCTCCTACTCTTAACAATGCAAAAATCGTGCCAAGTCACAATCATTGTAAGCGGTTTATTTATCGGTTTTAGGAGTGTGCAATTCTTTGCGCGCATGAAATTTATTGCATGCTTGTTTTTTCTATTTTATATTTGTCCATTTTATAATAAAGATTTCGAATGGATATATTTAATTCTTTGGCTGTTTTAGTTTTATTAAATTTGTTTCGTCTAAAAGCATCCGAAATAAAATCCTTTTCATACTGGCTCACAGCATCTTGTAGTGTTAAATCCCCACCAGAAGATGTATTGCTTTCCAGTTTTACCTTTGTAGAAGGATTTTTTAATTCAGGGATATGATGGCGTCTTATTACTTCTTCATTCATGTCCATATAAATAATAGCTCGTCCTACCACGTTTTCAAGTTCTCGAATATTTCCTGGCCAATGGTATTTCTGTAAGGTACGTAATGCTTGGTGATCTATTGTGCGTACATTTCTTCCGTAATCTATATTAATCATTTGAATAATATGTTCAGTTAAATCTGGCAATTCAGCTAACCTTTCATACAGGCTTGGAATAAAAACAGGTAGTCTGTTTATGCGATAATATAAGTCCTCTCGAAAACTTTTATTCATTATAGCTTTTTCCAAATTTACATTAGTGGCGGCAATTATTCGTACATTTAACGGTATAGGATCCGTCCCTCCTACACGAACAATTTCATTCTCTTGCAATACTCGAAGTAATTTCGCTTGCATTTTCAATGAGAGTTCCCCGATTTCATCGAGAAAAATGCTTCCTAAATTTGCTTCTTCAAACAGACCCTTCTTACCGCCATGTTTCGCTCCAGAAAAGGCCCCTTCTTCATACCCGAAAAGCTCACTTTCCAATATAGATTCTGCGATAGCGGCACAGTTTACCCTAATAAATTTATTGTGTTTTCGATCACTCTCGTTATGAATGGCATGTGCAAAAAGCTCTTTTCCGGTTCCGGATTCACCCCTGAGTAGAACCGTTGCAGGGGTTCTGGCGCCTACCTTAGCTTGTTCCAGTGCAAGTTTCATTTCAGGAGAAGTTCCGATAATATCATCAAAGGTGTATTTCGCCTCTAAATTCCGAATGATTTGCCGCGCCCGCTTTAATTCGGTGGTTAAAGATTGAATTTCAGAAACATCGTTTAGAACACCAACACTCCCTTTTATTTTTCCATCCACTATCACCGGCGCAACATTTACTAATACATCTTTTTTGTTTGGCCCAACCTTCATACGGACCCCACGAACTGGCCGTCTAGTTTTAAGCACCTTCATATGCATGCTCTCACCTTCAGAAATATCGGTAGCTGCTGGCTCCCCAACTATATCCGCTTCTTTCATGCCGGTAATTCGAGTGTATGCCGGGTTAACGATAAGCCCATGTCCCGTTTCATCTACAACACTTATGGCTTCATCAGATGATTGGATGATAGCTTCTAACATAATTTTTATTTCTTTTAGATCTGTGTTTTCTTCCGCTAAATTTACAACTTCTGTGATATCTTTAAATACAGCAAAAGCTCCTATTAGGTGATCATCAGCATTTATCATCGGAATTCGAGTTGTAATTACTTGTTTGTTATTTTCCAATGAGAGCTTTTGATTTACTTCTTTTCTCTGATTTATAAGAATCTCGGGCAATCTTGTATTTGGTATCACATCTCTAATATGTTTGCCTTCACATTCTTCTTTCTTGTACCCTACAATCCTTTCAGCGCTCTTATTTACAAACTGTACAGTTTCCTGTTTGTTGATTACAATCATCCCGTCACGAATGTTATTTAAAATTAACGCTTGATTATTCATTTGGAGCTTTATTCGATCTAATAATAACTCTTTTTCATCGAAAAGCTCGGATATTATGTATGCAACTGTTCCAGGAATAATAACGGTATTTTTTTTTCTAACTTCAATCATCTCGGCTAAAACATTCTCGTTCCCTGTAGCTTCAACAATGATATCAACATTTTGATCTACCCAGCGTTTCCAATCATAATCAATTGATATATTATATCGTTTGGCTAATGCCAATCCCTTTGCATCTTTATTATGATCAACGACAGCAATGATTTCCATGCGTTCTGCAGCATATAAGATTTTTAAAAGAGATGTCCCGCCCTTGCCAGCCCCAACTATAAGTACTCGTTTCATGCGCCACCCCACCCCTGCATTATATTGCATGCTTTCATCATACGATACTATGCACGTTTTAGCAATCCTTGATTATATCTATTCCCATAAAATTTTGATATACTATGGTGAGTTTATTTTATAGTAAGAGGGGAAGTTAAATGGTTAGAATTATAGCTGTATTATTGCTGTTCATTCCAGGAATTGTAGCCGCATATGGAATAAAACTTATGCGTGATACATTATTCAATGAATTCAACCCGATTTTTTTTCATACGGGAATTCAATTTTTTCTAGGATTTATTTTTTTCTTAGGAGGACTTGGATTCATAGGTGGATTTATTGTGTACCGTGATAAGAAAAGGCAACGCACTAAAAAACAGAATAAAAAGGCAGATTAAAAGATGGTTTATTCCATCTTTTTTTAACATATTTAAAAATCTATGTTATGATAACAAATATTACAAAAATGCAGGGGGCATATAAGAATGAAAGTAGCAAAATTTGGGGGGAGTTCCGTTGCAAATGCAACGCAGATACGAAAAGTTGGGGATATAATTAAAACAGATTCAACCCGGAAATGCATTATCGTATCAGCACCAGGAAAAAGGAACAGTGATGATTACAAGATTACAGATATTTTAATACGTTTGGGGAATGCTTTTAAAAATAATGTTTCCTATGAAGAAGAATTAAATATTGTTATCGACCGTTTTAGTGAAATCATCGAAGAATTAGAACTTCCTCCATCCATTTTAATGGACATTGAAGAATCCATTCAAGGTGTATTAACAAATAACAATTATTCCACTACAATGAAGTTAGATGCTTTAAAAGCAACTGGAGAGGACAGTTTAGCTAAAATACTCAGTGCTTATTTAAGTTCAATAGGCTTAGAGTCCAATTACGTAAATCCGAAAGAAGCAGGGATAATCGTAACAAATGATCCGGGTAATGCACAAATACTTGATGAAAGTTTTCAAAACATCTATAAACTACGTGAAAAAGACGGAATATTAGTTATTCCAGGGTTTTTCGGCTACACAACTAATGGTGGATTAATTACTTTTTCACGGGGGGGATCCGATATAACGGGGTCCATTGTTGCTGCAGGCGTAAAAGCAGACCTATATGAGAACTTTACGGATGTAAACTCTGTTTATACCGTTAACCCTAAATTTGTCGACAATCCTAAAGAAATAACGACTTTAACCTATAAAGAGATGCGTGAATTATCGTATGCTGGTTTTTCTGTATTTCATGATGAAGCATTGATACCAGCTATTAACGAACAAATTCCAGTATGTATCAAGAATACGAACAATCCTAACCTACCAGGAACACATATCATTGCAGAAAAAAAGAAAGACGAGAAGTGTGTTGTTGGAATAGCTAGTGACACTGGCTTTAGTAGTTTATATGTCAGTAAATACTTAATGAACCAGGAAGTTGGATTTGGGCGGAAACTGTTACAAATTATTGAAGATGAAGACGTATCCTTTGAACATGCTCCATCCGGAATTGATGACCTTTCCGTTATTATCCGAGAGAGCAAGCTCACATCCGAGAAAGAAAATAACATCGTACAACGTATTAAAAATGAACTTAATCCAGGTACAGTAACGATACAAAAAAACTTAGCAATGATTATGGTTGTAGGTGAAGGCTTAATGAATACGGTAGGTATTGCAGAAAAAGCAACTGCTGCATTTTCTCAAGCAGATGTAAATATCGTAATGATTAATCAAGGTTCTTCAGAAGTATCTCTAATGTTCGGAGTAGAAAAAGAAGACCTCGCTCGTGCACTTCAATCCTTATATTCAGCCTTTTTTGATTAGAAAAGGCTTGGCATTTGCCAAGCCTTTTCGGCAAATGCCAAAGCTAGCACTTATGCAGTAAGAAAATTTTTCTTATCTGATGAAAAAATAATAGGCTCTAAATTAAAAAATATTACTGGAAACAAGCAACCCTTGTGAACAGTAATATTTTTTAATTTATTTTAACTTGCTTTATGCTCCAGCCGTAAACGGTCAGCGACCATTGCAATAAACTCTGAATTTGTTGGTTTTGCTTTTGAGATACTTACCGTATATCCAAACAATGCTGAAATTGAATCAATGTTGCCCCTGCTCCACGCTACTTCTATAGCATGTCGTATCGCCCTTTCTACACGAGAGGCTGTTGTATTAAAGTTCTTGGCGATATCCGGATAAAGGACCTTCGTAATAGAGCCAAGAAGTTCTATATCGTTATATACCATCGTAATTGCTTCTCGTAAATACATATATCCTTTAATATGTGCTGGAACTCCAATTTCATGAATTATATTTGTTATGCTCGATTCCAAATCCAGTTTCTTGCGTGCTTTTTGCGTAACATTATTTGAATTAGATGTAAAAACATTATTCCCATTTACTTGACGTATCTGATCTGCTAAATTATCCAAATCAAACGGCTTTAAAATAAAATAAGAAGCGCCCAAGTCGACAGCTTTTTTCATTACTTCTTCCTGACCAAATGCTGTCAGCATAATAACATTCGGCTTATTTTTTCTCTCCATCTCTCGTATATTGTTTAATACCGCTAATCCATCTATATGGGGCATAATAATGTCTAATACTAATACGTCCGGTTCTGAGTCCTCCAACATAATTAAACAGTCTCTGCCATTGTACGCAGTACCAATTACTTCAATATCTGATTGTTCCTCGAAATACTCCTCCATTAACTGTAACAATTCTTTATTATCATCAACTAATCCTACCGTAATCTTATCCACTTTAAAACTTCCTCCCTTTATGTAATAACTTTTCTACATTACACATATTCAACAAAAGTTTTAAATATCCTTCTTTTAATTCAAATAATATTGAATTTTTACCTATTTTCTTTTATTTACTCTATTTTTCATTAAATTCCGATGAATTCTGATATGTAACGACACTATTTGTCGAAAAATATTTACTCAAAAAAATCATGACTTGCTATGGGAACAATCCACAACAAGTCATCTATTTAGCCAGTCTTTTCTTGTTCTTCCTTATATATATTAATTCCTGCCTCCTCCAGCATCCATTCAATATGAACACCGTAACCAGAAGTAGGATCATTTACAAAAACATGCGTAACAGCACCGATAATTTTATCATCTTGTATAATCGGACTTCCGCTCATTCCTTGAACAATGCCGCCTGTTTCTTTCAGTAATTCCTCATCTGTTATTTGAATAACCATTCCTTTTGTTGCAGGGAATTTTTGAGGAACACTACTTACCACTTCTACTTCAAATTCTTCCACTTTTTCATCTTCAACTACTGTTAAAATCTTTGCAGGCCCTTCCTTTACTTCATGTGATAATGCTACCGGCATCGGTTCGTCATGACTTTCATTTGTAATGGTATCATTTAACTCTCCAAAGATGCCAAATGGACTATTTTTGGTAATAGTTCCTATTTCATTTTCTTTTACGGAGAATCTGGCTTGCTTCTCACCAGGTGTTCCGTTATTTCCTTTTTCAATTGAGCTCACGGATGACCTTACAATCGTTCCATCATGAATTTCGATTGGCTTTTTAGTGTCCATGTCAGATATAACATGTCCAAGTGCACCATATTTATCTGATTCAGGTTCATGAAATGTCATTGTTCCAATACCAGCGGCAGAATCTCTAATATATAAACCAATTTTATATTCGTTTTGCTTATCCATTATTGGCTGCAGTGTCGTATCGATTTGCTCTTCGCCTCTTTTAATGGTTATATTTAACTTTTCTTCATTTTCTCCTGCTTCAGTTACTATTGGTTTGACGCTTTCCATGTCTTCAATTGATTCTCCATTGATTTTCAGTATAATGTCTCCAACTTCTATCTCTGCATCCTCGCCTGGCGACAATACATCATTCTCGTTGCCGCTATCCACTTGATGATGCCCGACTACAAGTACTCCTTGTGTATGAAGGTTAACTCCAATGGATTGACCTCCCGGGGTAACTTTAATATCATCTAAAACAGATAAATTGACCTTTTTAATTGGGAATCCGGCAATTTCATAAACCAATTGGCTCGTTCTACCAGCTCCGTCAATATCAAATCCTGGTGTGTCAGTGTCTAATGCTTGGATACTTTTATCAGTTGCATCTACTTGAACATTATCCCCTAAATCTGGAACCTCCAGTGAAGATTCGTTATTAAAGGTTACCATATCAGTTGGAATGGAAAGGTAATTTTGTAACGGGGTTAAAAACGGAACTGCTAAAAAGGCAATAAGGAGCACAATCCCTATAAAAATCCTACTATTATTTGACTGTTTTCTTTTCAATCCTTTCACTCTCCTCGTTCCTAACCCATACCATTTTATTTCTGTATCTCTAATTTGACCTAATAAGACCTGTTTTAAACTGGTGAAACATAATAAAAATGTGTAACATTTCCTTTTATCATAGGAACGAAAAGATGTATAATGAGGATAAGAGGCGTTTACATAAATATACCTGTTGTATATTTCTAATTAGGGATAATTTTAATCGTGTACATCCTGCAACAAATAAAAAACCAGATATACTAGTATCTGGATTTTTTATTATTTTTATCCTTATTTTTTTTAAAAATAGATGCTAAGTCGAGTAGTTCTCTTCCATGCTCTTTTGCTGTATCCGTTAATTCTGTTCCTGTAATCATTCTGCTTAATTCTTCAACTTGGTCTTCCATTGGTAATTCAGACACAATTGTTGCTGTACGATTCTTTCCTTCACGCTTTTCGATGAATTTGTGCGTATCAGCCATTGCAGCAACTTGCGGTAGATGCGTAATACATAACACTTGGGAGTCGCTTGATATTTGAAATATTTTTTCCGCCATTGCTTGTGCTACACGCCCACTTACACCCGTATCTACTTCATCAAAAATAACACTCGTAACACCTTGATGCTTAGCAAAAATATTTTTAAGTACAAGCATGATTCGTGAAAGTTCTCCGCCTGATGCTACTTTATTTAAAGGTTTTAATGGTTCACCTGTGTTTGTAGATATTAAAAATCGAATACGATCAAATCCATTTTTATGTAAATCTATGGACATATAATCATCGTCATGGATAGCTTGTTCATTTTGTTTATGATCAAATGAAATAGAAAATGATGCTTTCTCCAAATATAGTTCTTTTAACTCTTCATGTATAGCTTTCATTAATGATTCAGAGGCTTTTCGACGAATGTCATGCAGTTGCTTTGCTTCTAAATATACATCCTTAGCGGTTTCATTTATTTGCTGAGCCAAATGAGATAAGTGGGAATCTTTATTCGTTATTTCTTCAATCTCTTCCTCGATTTTTGCCATATATTCAAGGATATCGTTTACTGTTGCACCATATTTCTTTTTCAACCTGTTTATTTCATTCAATCGTGACTCTATTTCATTTAAACGATCAGGACTGTATTGAAGACTTTCAATATGATTACGTAAATCATACGTTAATTCTTCAAGAACAAAATAATTACTGGAGACCTCTTCAGCTTTTTGGGCAATAAACGGATCATAACTACTACTGTCTTGTAGGGCAAGTTGAGCCTGGTTCAACCATTCCAGTCCTTTTTGTTCACCGTATAAGGCATTGTATGCGTCTTGGAGTGCATGATGTATCTTTTCATAATTAGCTAAGGACGTTCTTTCTTCTTCTAGATCGTCATCTTCATTAGGCACCAGGTTGGCCTGTTCGAGCTCTTTCATTTGAAATTGCAGTAAATCGAGACGATGAGCCATCTCTTGCTCATTTTCACTAAATTTTTTATATCGTGCTTTTAAGGAGGAGAGTTTATTAAATAAATCTGTATATTCTTCTTTAGCTTTTGATATTGGTTCTGGATCATACATATCCAGTAATTCAATATGATTTTCTGGATCCATTAGTGATTGCGTTTCATGCTGACTATGTATATCAATAAGTTTCTTACCAAATTCTTTTAAAATCGCCAACGTTACCAATTTACTATTAACTCTGCATATACTTTTTCCGTTTG
Source organism: Virgibacillus natechei (assembly GCF_026013645.1). Classification (NCBI taxonomy): domain Bacteria; kingdom Bacillati; phylum Bacillota; class Bacilli; order Caryophanales; family Bacillaceae; genus Virgibacillus; species Virgibacillus natechei. The sequence goes on from NZ_CP110224.1 coordinate 2,039,024, forward strand.
CAGTTATGGTTCGCTGTAAAACCAACTGTTCACCCGGTATTTCGATCCCATATTGACTACCTACATGATAAATTGGATGGTTTTTATTATCGATTGTGAATAGCCCTTCTATTTCAGCTTTTTTGGCTCCATGTCTTACATAATCTATAGATCCTCGTCCACCTGCTAATAATTGAACCGCATCAATAATTATTGACTTACCTGCACCAGTTTCTCCTGTCAATACAGTAAGCCCCTCATTAAACGTAATAGACACCTCATCAATAATAGCAAAATCACGAATAGACAATTCCGTTAGCATGATAATTCATCCCCATTCGTTAAAAAACTTACAGCATACCTAGAAAACGTTCCTTAATAATTTCAGTATCTTCTTCTGTTCTACAAATAATTAAACATGTATCGTCACCACATATTGTTCCCATAATTTCTTCCCAGTTCAAATTATCAATTAATACGCCTATAGCATGAGCATTACCTGGGAGTGTACTTAACACGATAAAATGACTGGCATGATCTATCTTCACAAATGCATCCATAATTAAACGTTTTAATTTTTCCAATGGATTAAACCGTTGGTCAGCTGGCAAGCTATACTTGTATTTGCCATTTGTTGAAGGTACTTTTACAAGATGGAGTTCTTTTATGTCGCGGGAAACTGTTGCTTGGGTTACATTGTATCCCAGGTTCTTTAAGAGTTCTACTAGTTCATCCTGTGTATCTATTTCATCTTCAGTGATTAATTCACGTATTTTTATATGACGCTGAATCTTACTCATTTTTATTATCCCACCTAAAACATAAGCTTATAATAGAAGCAATTACAACTGTTGTGCATTGATTATTTACGTGCAATTGAATTCAATTCACCATGTGCTTCATCTACTTTCTGTTCTAATTCTTGATCCGTTATTATACGGCCTCTATTTGGCTTTTTCCATCCTAAATAAACCAAAAATTCAATATTTCCATCCCCTCCTGTGATGGGAGAGTGTGTAAGATCATACAATTCATATTGTTCATCGGTTGCAAATTCAATAATTTTTTTTAAAACACGTTGGTGTACACGCTTATCACGTACAATACCTTTATTACCAACTTCATCTCTATGAGCTTCAAATTGTGGCTTTATAAGTGCTATAACATCACCATTAGGCGTCAATAGATTCTTAAGTACTGGTAATATTAATTTTAACGATATAAAAGAGACGTCAATTGATGCTAAATTAGGTGTTCCATGCCTGAGCATGTCTGGTGTCACGTAACGAAAGTTAGTTCGCTCCATCACGATAACCCTGTCGTCATTTCTTAATTTCCAATCTAATTGATTATACCCAACATCAACTGCGTAACTAAGCAGCGCACCATTTTGCAGTGCGCAATCAGTAAATCCTCCAGTCGAGGAACCTACATCCAACATTGTTTTACCAGTAGCTGTTATCGAAAAATGATTTAATGCTTTTTTAAGCTTTAAACCACCACGACCTACGTATGGGATTGACCTTCCTTTAATAGTTATAGGTATGGATTCATCAACCTTCATGCCCGGCTTATCCAAGCGGTTTTGTTCGGAAAAAACAAGCCCAGCCATAATAATTCGTTTCGCCTTATCATTTGTTTCTATTAAATTTTTATCAACTAATAATTCATCCAAACGTTTTTTAGTCATTTTATTATTCCTTCTATAGCGTTCTTACGATCGTATCTTCTTATTTTCATCTGGAAGAACACGTATTTTAAATTTATTTTGCAGAAATGCAATTACCTTTCCTGAGAAAAAAATGATACTGGTCGATGAGTTGATTGCTATTGTCTTACCAACAGCTTTTCCTCCAACTGTTATAGCTGCTACCAAACTGGTCAACACAACTGATAGAACAATTTGTATCGTTGATCCTTCTCCCCCACCAAGTAAATTAGCTATTTGTAGAACAACAATTGCAGTTGCAGTACCACTTATAATTCCTGATATATCCCCGATTACGTCATTACAAAAGCTAGCAAATCTATCTGCATTTCTTGTAATTGCTACAGCCTCTTTTGCCCCGTTTACCTTTTCTGCTGCCATGGCGTGAAATGGGGTTTCATTTGCTGCTGTGGCAGCAATTCCCACCATATCAAATACAATTCCGATTAATACGATAATAAGTACAACTGTTAAGCCGATACTCCATATGACACCATTTAGGATGGATGAAGATATTATTGAAAAAATAGCCGCTAACACAAATGTGATAACGGCAATTGTTAAACTGAATCTAAGTGTTTTTTTAATTTTTTTATCCATGATCAACCTCTGTTAATTATTAAATATGTAAAGGAATGGTCAATTAAAAGGTAAAAACTGTGGCTTAGGTTCAGTAGGTTTTCCCAAGCTGTTACCCCATGTTGCCATTAAGGCGGTTCCCCATTAAAACAACCTGAGCTCCGTCACCGTAAGCTCGACTGAATTACCACTTAGACCACACTATAATCCCTTTTAAAAGTCTACGAACAGTCTAGGAGTTTTCCTCAACAGCCTTTAACCGTCCCCTAGCCTCTTTTGCAGTGCTGATTTCATAGAGTTGAAAACATCTATCCGGTGGCCATCCAGTCTGACATTTGTTAATCTAATCCCCTCAGACCACCACTCAAGGCAGGCTACGCTGCAAACAAGGTGTCCCTTTCCCCATTTCACAGGTTCATACCCCACTCCATAATGATTCCTAGGCTTAGTCACCACTACAGAAATGGGCCTCCACGGTAATCGGGTCAACGCCCACATGCCTTTGTGGATCGCCCGAAAACCTTAACTCCCAGCACTGACCCAAGGCTGGGCGCCTCAAGCCAACACAAGGAACTTCATTGATATGCCCTTTGGCGGATTTTTAGGCCCGCCTTCAGAAACGGAAGACTGACTAGAATACTGCACCATTCCTTATTACTCTTATTATACCATATTATATGAAAAAATTCTAATACACGTTAATGATCCCTTTGACTAAAGTAATCCGTAAGTGTCATTAAAAAGGTGTTTTGTGCATCTGCTTTTATTAACTCCCTTTTCGCGATATCAACATATTCTTGTTTTTGTGTTTTAGCACCCTCTAGTCCCAGAAGTTTAGGGAATGTACTTTTTTCATTACCCTCATCACTTCCAATAGGTCTACCGACTTTATCTGGATCCCCCGTAACATCCAAAATATCATCCTGTACTTGAAAAATAAGACCTAAATAATAAGCAAACTTCTGTAAGTGGGTCAATTGATCTTTTGATGCATTTCCAAGATACGCTCCTGCATAGGTAGCAAACATCAATAATTCACCTGTTTTTAGAGCATGAACATTTTCAAGTTCTGTAAGTGTAATTGGCTTGTTTTCTGCTTTTATATCCAATATTTGACCACCTACCATTCCTGCAGGACCACTGGAATAAGACAATTTTTTCATAAGTTCCACTTTTTGATTATCTGCTAAAAGAGGGTCATTTGATATTATTTCGAAACTATATGTTAGTAACGCATCCCCAGCCAAGATTGATGTCGCCTCATCAAATACCTTATGATTCGTTGGTTCGCCACGTCGAAAGTCATCGTTATCTAGTGCTGGAAGATCATCATGAATAAGCGAGTATGTATGAATTAACTCTAAAGCCACAGCTGATGAAAGAGCTTTATTCACATTTTCACTGTATGCTTCATAGCTAGCCAATAATAATATTGGTCTCAGTCTTTTCCCGCCACCTTCTACGGAATAGAGCATGGATTCCTTAATGGGTTTGGGAATATCCAAATGATAAAGATAATTCTTTAATGCATCCTGAATTATTTTTTTATTATGGTTTATATATTCAGTAAGTTTTTCGGCCACCGTTATTCTTCCTCCTGGATTTCAAACTGCTCAAGTTCTCCTTGCTCATTCATAATTTGCGTCATTTTATCTTGAACATTTTTTAATTTGTCATTACATTGTTTTGTAAGGGTCATTCCCTCTTGGTAATAATTAATTGCTTTTTCTAAAGGGACGTCCCCTTCCTCCAATTTTTCAACAATTTCTTCAAGTTTCTTCATTGCCTCTTCAAAGGTGTTTTCTTCTTTAGTCATGATTATCCCCCTCTACATCTAACACTTTAGCATGAAGCTTACCATCACTTACATTTACAGTGATTAAATCGTTAACATGTACTTGTTCAGTGGATTTAATTATAGTACCCGCCGTCGTATACGGTAATGCAAACCCTCGTTTCATTGTTTCCAATGGATTTAATAAAGTCAGCTTCTCTATTATATTAGATAATTGCATTGATTTTCGTTCAATAATTTGCGACATGTATTGATTCTGTTGCCTTATCTGCTGGTTTAATTGTTTTTTGGATTGTTCCAGCTGTTTTCTTGGATGCTGTGCAGCTAAACGTGTATAGAGATTTTTATATGCACTGCCCTTTTTATCCATATGAGTTAAAATAGCACGTTGAAGACTTTCAACATGTTTGTCCAGTTCTTGTTCTTTTTGTATAACGAGTTGTCCTGGATAACGAAATGCATAAGATTGTTTCATCGCCTGTAAACGACTCTTTTGTGTTGTAAGATTTATGTTCATTTCTCTTGTTAAAGAACGTTCAATAGAAACGATTCTATCTTTTAATTCGATTTGTGAGGGTACCACTATCTCTGCGGCTCCTGTAGGTGTTGGTGCACGGAAATCAGCAATATAGTCACTAATGGTGACATCTGTTTCATGCCCTACAGCAGATATTATCGGAATGGTTGACTTGAATATAGCCTCCGCGACAATTTCCTCATTAAAACTCCATAACTCCTCAATTGATCCTCCACCACGACCAATAATCAATACATCAAACATATCTTTGGTATTTGCTGCATCAATTGCATGCTTAATAGATGCTGGTGCATTTGCCCCCTGGACAAGGACTGGTATAACTGTTGTCTTCACAATCGGATACCTTCTATTGATTGTTGTAATAATATCACGGACTGCTGCCCCAGTTGGTGAGGTTATGATCGCTATATGCTTTGGATAGGATGGGAGCTCCTTTTTATAACGGTCATCAAAATAACCCTGTTTATGCAATTTTTCTTTTAATTGCTCATAAGCTAAATAGAGCGCACCAATACCGTCCGGTTCCATGTGCTGAATGTATAATTGGTATTGCCCAAAAGGTTCAAAAACACTTATTTCCCCTTTAATTAATACCTTCATCCCATTTTCAGGTCTAAATTTTAGAGAACGATTATTACCAGCAAACATCACAGCTTGTACTCTTGTTTGATCATCTTTAATCGTGAGATACATATGTCCACGGCTATGATGTTTAAAATTGGAAATTTCCCCTTTGAGCCAAATGTTTTTCAAATGAGGATCCGACTCAAATTTACGTTTAATATATTTTGTTAGTGCTGTAACTGTCAAATAATTATCTTTCACTTTTCTGACAGTCCTTTTGCTGCTTTTATTGTGTTTTTCAATAGCATCGTTATGGTCATTGGACCAACACCCCTTGGTACTGGTGTAAGATATGATGCTTTCTCTTTCACACTATCAAAATCAACATCCCCCGTTAAGGAACCATCTTCTAAACGATTAATTCCAACATCAACGATTATAGAATTGTTTTTAATGTCACCTTCTTTAATCACATTTGGTTTTCCTATTGCTACTATAAGTATATCAGCTTTAGCTGTATACTCTTTTATATCTTTAGTTTTTGAATGACAGTATGTAACAGTAGCATTTTCATTGAGTAATAATTGACCAATAGGCTTTCCTACGATGTTACTTCGGCCAATTACAACGGCATGCTTCCCTTCTATCTGAATATCCTTTGATTTAAGCATCGTTATAATGCCATAGGGTGTACAAGGAAAAAAGGTATCTTCACCTGTCATCATTCGACCAATATTAACAGGGTGAAAACCGTCTACATCCTTCGTTGGATCAATCGCAACGGTTATTTGCTTTTCGCTAATATGATCTGGTAGAGGAAGTTGAACCAATATTCCATGAACTGTAGGATTATCGTTTAATTCTTTAATTAAATGTAGAAGGTCATTTTCTGTTGTAGAAGTAGGCAATTCTATAACATCAGAAGAAATACCTGTCTCACTACAAGCTTTTTGTTTACCTCTAACATAAGATTTTGAAGCGGGATTGTCGCCTACAATGATTACGGTTAAATGTGGTGTCAACCCTTCGTTTTTTAATTCTGTAACTTCCTCTTTCATGCTAAGTTTTAGTTCTTGTGCTAGTTCTTTGCCATTAATAATGGTAGCTGACATGGCAACCATCCCCTTTTACGCTATAATTTTAGATAATACGCCATTAATAAATTTACCAGATTTATCATCGCCGTACATATTCCCTAATTCAACTGCTTCATTTATAGATACATTTATCGGGACTTCCTCTAGAAACCGTATTTCATATGTGGAAATTCTTAATATTGATTTCTCAACAGAAGCAATCCGCTGTAACGTCCAGTTTTCCAGATTATCTGCGATGATTTTATCAACTTCTGGTATAGATTTTGTAACGCCTTTAACCAGTGTTATTAAAAACTCATCACGCTCTTCTTTTTCTAAGAATTCCTCAATAGCCTGTTCTGGCTCATTATCATTGATATCTAATTGAAAAAGGATTTGAAATGCCTTTTCTCTTGCTTCATGTCTATTCATCTTTTTATTACTCCTTTTAGCATATCTATTACAAATAATACCACGATTATATAGCTTAAGCCAGAAACAATAATGAAAATAAATCAAGGTCAAAAGATAGAATCTTTTGACCTTAACCATTATCATTATTCATACATATTTTCAGCATTGTCTTTACTATCCATTTGAATACCAACGACATGGACATTTATTTCATCGATTTCTAAAGCTGTCATGCTTTTTAATGTCTGTCTAATACTTGATTGCAGGTTTTGTGCAACTTGTGGTATAGAAACGCCAAAATTTAATATAACATAAAGGTCAATTAAAATCCCGTTATCGGTTAATTCGACTTTAACACCTTTACTGTGGGCTGTTTTTCCAAATCTTTCGGCTACACCTGAAGCAAAATTACCTCTCATAGCAAAAAGACCTTCCACTTCTGTAGAAGCAATACCTGTAATTACTTCAATTACTTCTGGCGCTATTTCTACTGTTCCTAAACCAGAATCATCACTAACATTAAGTAATGGCTGTTCACTCATTTTCTCACTCCTCACATTGTACGTAATGAAAATAGAGATCCTTAACAGTTATCCAAGAGAATGTTCTCCCTAAATTCTAATCATTCTTTTCTAAAATAGGATAGTCATCCAGAAAATTTGTATTATAATCTCCTTTTATAAACACTTCATGCTCCATTATTAACCGGTGAAATGGAATAGTTGTATGGACCCCCTCAACGACGAATTCATCCAGTGATCGCTTCATTCGTTTTATTGCTTCTTCACGAGTGCCCCCGTATGTAATCAATTTGGCAATCATGGAGTCATAATATGGTGGTATTTTGTAACCAGAATATGCAGCTGAATCGATTCGTACACCTAGACCACCAGGTGGAAGATACATTTCTATTTCACCAGCTGAAGGCATGAAATTTTTAAACGGGTTTTCAGCATTAACCCTGCATTCAATTGCCCAACCTCGAAATTCAATTTCCTCTTGTTTAAAAGATAAGCTTTCCATATTAGCGATGTTTATTTGTTCTGTGATTAAATCAACACCTGTAACCATTTCTGTAACCGGGTGCTCTACCTGAATTCGTGTATTCATCTCCATAAAATAAAATTCTTTGCTTTTTCTGTCGAATATAAATTCAATCGTACCCGCACCGTGATAGTCCACAGCTGATGCTGCTTGAACAGCTGCTGCACCCATCTTCTCTCGTATTGCAGGAGTTATTGCCGGAGACGGCGTTTCTTCTATCAGCTTTTGCAACCTTCTTTGGATCGTACAATCTCTTTCCCCCAAGTGTACTACATTGCCATGTTTATCTGCCAAAATTTGAATTTCAATATGGCGAAAGTCCTCAATGTATTTTTCAATATACACACCAGGGTTTCCAAATGCTGTTTCAGCTTCTTTCTGCGTCATTTGAATACCTTTAATTAGCTCTTCTTCCGTTCTAACTACACGAATACCTTTACCACCACCACCAGCAGTAGCTTTTATAATTACCGGGTAACCAATTTCATTTGCTGTTTCGATTGCGTGTTGCTCATCGTTAATTATTCCATCGGAACCTGGAACAATTGGTACATTTGCTTCTTTCATAGTTTCTCTCGCAACATCTTTTATTCCCATTTTTTGAATTGCTTCAGGACTAGGTCCGATAAATATAATATTACAAGCCTTACATATTTCAGCGAAGTCAGCATTCTCAGCTAAAAAACCATACCCAGGATGGATTGCATCGACTTGTGTTAATGTAGCCACACTCATGATATTAGTAAAGTTAAGATAGCTATCTTTACTTAATTTTGGACCAATACAATAAGCCTCATCTGCTAATTGTACATGCAATGCTTCCTTATCTGCCTCTGAGTATACAGCGACTGTTTCTATTTCTAATTCTTTACAGGCCCGTATAATCCGTACCGCTATCTCACCTCTGTTAGCAATTAACAGTTTTTTGATCAACTTACTCCACCCCTTAATGCTTCTTTACTCTAAATAACGATTGGCCGTATTCTACTAACTCGCCATCTTCTGCCATAATTTCAACAATCTCACCAGATACCTCAGCCTCAATCTCATTAAATAGTTTCATGGCTTCAACAATACAAACGACAGTATCATTTTCAACCTTACTGCCTTTGCTTACATAGGCATCGCTTTCTGGTGTTGGCGCTATATAAAGTGTTCCCACCATTGGTGATACAATTTCATAATCATAGTCAACATTGCTTTCCTGTTGTGGATCTGCTACTTTATCTGGCTGCTTTTCTTCTGTTACCTTTACAGTCTCTTCCTTACTGATTTCTGGTTGTTGCTCGATGCGATCGATTGTTTTATTGGTAACTTGTTCACCACTATCCCCATTTGCCTTTTTTAGCGAGACGCTGGTTCCGTTCGATTCATAGTTGAATTCGTTGATAGATGATTGATCAACTAGTTTAATTATTTCCCGTATTTCTTGTACTTTTAACATTTCGGCACCCCTTCATTTTTATCTGAAAAATTATTATTAGGTACTAACATTTCCTCTTAACATTTTACGATAAACAATCACCAAACATCAAGATAAACCTTATTGACAGTTATCGATATATTAACTACTGTATAAATCGCTTTCAATAGTAAAATTATAACAATGTTGGATGGGTAATGCGAATAGTTTGTTAAACATTAAAAATCTGGACGGCTATCAGCGCCGTCCAGTTACTACATACTTTATTCTTCTTCGCTTTCAGTTGGTTGAAAATTAACATTTGTATTCACTTCACCAAATTCATCTCTCACCATTTGCATAATATTGACAACCTCTGTTTCAGACAAACTATCTACTTTTACGTGAACATGCACTTTTTCATCATCGGAATCAGAACGTACTAACACATCTTGATAATCCGTAGTCCCCATTATTGTCTCTTCTAGAATCGTTTCATTTGTGGAAGCTTGCTCCAGCACATCAATATCTTTTAAAGCTTGATCTTTTTCTTCTGAGGAAGCAGTACTCGATGCCACAACATCATTTAAGCGATCTTTTTTCATACTTCTGTCATCCTGAATTTCCATCCTTAACGTGGTAAATAACTCATCTTGTCCCAAATTAGTAATATCTTCTACCTCAGCTTCAGCCTCATCTTCAATTCCAGGTGCGTCCGTTGTCATCGTTTCTTCCGTTTCATTCTGCCCATCATCAATATAAGCTAGTTCCTCACTATCCGAAGTCATATAATAGACACTCAACACAATCATTAAACTTAGCATTGTTAATAACCAAACCGTTTGTTTTTTTAACATATATTTTTCCTCCCTTAATTTCTTGGCATTACAGAAACTCTATGTGTTGGAACATCAAGCACACGTGAAATTGACTCAACCATCCAATTTTTTACATTAGAATTATCAGCACCTTTTGCTACCACAAATACGCCTCTCACATCTGGTTTCTCTGTTTGTGTTAATAAAGGTACCTCCTGATCGCCTTGCCTAACTAAAACGACCTGTGTTTCTTCCGTGTTGTCCTCTACTTGTCTGGTACCACCATTACTATCATCTTCATCCGTAGTTTGTCCGCTTATTACAAGGTCTTTCTCATAAACTTTTACATTCGTAGAGTCGAGGTTCACCATCACTTCAGCTTCTGACACTCCTTGAATTTTGTTTAGCATATTTTCCAAATCTTTTTTGAAGCTTTCTTCTAGTTCATCTACATCAGCTGTAGCAGATACTTCTTCTGAACTAGTTTCTTGTGAATCTTGTTCCACTTGATTTTCAAAATCAGTGTCCATGTTGGACTCCTCTGGTGATGAAAATACATTTCCTAAAATAAGCAGCAGTAGTCCAACTAAAGCAAGAACAATTATATATCCTGTTTTTTTGGATGGAGTTTTCGAATTGTTATCACTATCTTTTGATTGAAAAAATTTTCCGAATTTTTTTATCAAGATGTCCCTCCCTCCCATATAATCGTGATTTCTTTATTATGCAGTTCCCATACTTGCGTTAATAAGCCCGTTATTTGTTCATTATCCTGTCCCTCTTCCGTAATAATTGGATCATCTGTATTAATTTCCACATCCTCTACTAATTCCACTGTTCCCTCCTCATCATCTGATTCGCGTAGATAAACAATGACTTCTTCCAAATTCTCATAGGTGTAATCCTCTTCTGATGAAAATAGAAAGTTTACATCTGTGATTTCTGCTTGGTGCTCTTCCAATAAAGGGTCACTCGCTAAATCTTTTAATTGGACAGCCATTTGTTCTAAAATATATGCATCTTGTGACACTTCTATTTCACTTTTTTGTAATTCCATTAAATTTTCTACTGAGTCATCATTCAAATTATCCTCAAAAACCTGTGAGAATGAGGTTTCCAGTTCATCTTGAATATTTATATTAAACAGATAAAATATTGGCTGCAATAAAATTAAAATCAAAATTAAACCAACGACCAGTTTAATGTATTTTTTCATGTGTGTGGACGGTATTATTAAATCGATCACCGCTGCCAATATAAGAAATATTACGATTTGTGTAACCCATTGTATAAACACATCCATTTGAACCATCCTATCGTAAGAGCAACGTAATATTACTAGCTACAACAATAATTACAATAGCAAGTAAAAACATAAAAGATACAGCTAATAAACAGGCAAAAACATAAATAATATAGTTGCTGATTGTGTTCAGACTAGTAATAACAGGACCATCCCCAATCGGTTGTAAGACTGCAGCAGCTATCTTATAAATAATTGCAATGGCAAAAATCTTGATTGCTGGAAACAGAGTAAAAAAAACAATTATAATCAAACCCACTACTCCAACAGCGTTCTTTAATAGCAACGTAGCACTTAAAATGGTATCTGCTGCATCCGTAAATGTCCGACCCACAACAGGAATAAAATTTCCTGTTATAAATTTTGCTGTTTTCATAGCGACCCCATCTTGAATAGCACTAACGGCTCCCTGTACAGACATAACTCCTAGGAATATCGTAAAAAAAACTCCAAGTGTCCCCATTCCTACGGTCTTAAATAAATTTGCTAAATGCGTCACTTTATAATCATCACTTAGACTACTTACGATTAATAGCAACGCTGACATAAATAAAAGTGGTATTATAAAGTTAGATATAAGAATACCGCTAAAATTAACCAAGAAAATGATAATCGGATGAAAGAATGATACCGCTACTACATTTCCAAATGTGGCCATCAATCCCAGAACTAGTGGTAAGAGCGCAATCATAAAACTGCTCATCGTATCTATTGCTTCTGTAGCATACGAAACTGCTGAATAAAAACTGTTCAACGCTATAAATATAAGTACGATATAAACCACGAAGTAAGCCACTTTACTAATCGCACTACGCTCAAAAGCATTATGCATGGTTTGCAGAATACTGGAAAACAATGTGAGCATTAATAATAAACCAAGTAATCTACCATTTTGAATAATTTCATGAAAAAAATAGTCGACAAAACCTGTTACTATATTTTTTAAAGAAAATGATCCACCATTCTTAATTGCGTCATAAAGACTTGTCTTTTCAAGCTCAGGTAAATATCCTCCATAATCATTTATTAATAGATTCCAATATTCTTGAACGCCTTCTAATGAGACTTCATCAAGAAGAGCATCCTCTACTTCATCTGTTTCTTGCTCGGCAGATGCCACAGAACTAGCTAGAAAGGGGGAGATCAATGTTATTAAAATAATAATTAGTAGTTTGTTAAGAGTAGGTCTCATTCATTTACTTTCTCCCCCCTTAAAATCAATTTTCATGATTATGTTGTAGGTAAGAAACTTATGATAGCTTCTATTAGAGCTGTAATTATTGGCACTGCATGTAATAAAATGAATATTTTCCCAGCTAACTCAATATTTGACGCAACGGAACTTAGACCAGCATCCCTCGTTATACTAGCACCGATTTCTGCAATATAAGCAATACCTATAATTTTCAATATCGTTTCGAGGTACATCCCGTCAATATTTGCTCTCTTGCCTAACGAATCAACAAGTTGAATAATGGTTCCAATTTGTTGAATGACAACGAAAATAATAATAATACCTGTGATTAAAATTAAGAAAAAAGCAAATGAGGCATTTAAATCTTTTAAAATGATATATAAAATAGTTGCTATAATCCCTAGTGTTACGATTTGTAAAATATCCATGTATTCTACCCCTGGAAAAGAAATACAGATCTAATCTGTTGAAATAAATCAGAAAGGCTGCTTACAACGACAACAAGAACAATAATAAATCCTAAAAGTGTAGCAAATTGCGCAATCTCTTCTTTCCCCATCTGTTTTAGGATCGTATGAATAATCGCAACAATAATTCCTATTCCAGCAATTTGAAATAAAATGGATGCGTCGGTTAGCATAGATGTCCCCCTATTCCGCTAATTTCATAAGAGTAGCAATACGATGAATACCCCGCATAAAAACCCTAAGCTTTTCGCCATTTTGCTATATTTAAATTGATTGTCCCTCGCTTCTTCTAGTTCACGATTAAGATGAGTAACTGTTAATTGAATATGTTTTTGTTGCTGATGAAAATCATGTTGACCTAGCGTCCTGCCGAATTGTTTCAAGATTTCACCTTCATTGTTTCCTAACGCTGATTCCTTCAATAGTACATTTATATGTTTATCCCAAAGGGCAACCAAATCATTGCTATCTTCCACCATGTCAATGCTTAAGTTCTTGAAAAAAGGCTTCATTGGATGCGGAATTTGGGTAGCAATTGTTGTAAATGCATCTTTTAGTGGCAATTGACTATAAAGAATTTCAGCTTCCAATATTTGCAATGCATTCTTCACTTGTCTAATATGCTTTGGTCTTTTGCTCAAATTTTGACTCCATTCAAACCCTATCCAAGTTGTTGTGCCTATGAAAAGAAGTGCTCCAATCCACTTCATCCGGTAAGCACCCCGTTTTCTTTAAAATATTTTCTTCATTTTGATTATAAATTCGCTGAATATGACCTGGATGATTCTGCTTTTCTAAAAGAATGGTACGTTTGAATACGTTTTGTTGAAATAAAGGATATAACGATGGACGTTTCTTTAGATCCTCTAATGTTTCTCCATGTATGGTACAAATTACATTTACACCTGCATTGATTGCTTCCATTAATGCCTCTACATCTTTCGTGTTGCCTATTTCATCTACTACAAGAACGTCTGGTGACATGGATCGAATCATCATCATCATTCCTTCGGCTTTCGGGCATGCATCCATTACATCTGTTCTAAGACCTAAATCATGTTGTGGAACCCCTTTTATACAAGCTCCGATTTCTGAACGCTCATCAATTACGCCTACTTTTTGCGCATCAACATTACGCCAACCTGTTGAAATCAATCTCGTAGCATCTCGTATTAACGTTGTTTTTCCAGTTTGAGGTGGTCCGACAATTAGTGTATTTAGATAGTTTTTATGATACATATAAGGAATGATTGATGATGCAGCCCCAATTTTTTCTTTAGCAATTCGAATATTTAAAAATGTAATATTTTGAATCGCTTTGACGGATCCACTCACCGTATTTACTTTGCCGGCTAGCCCTACACGATGACCACCTTCAATCGTAATATAACCTTCTCGAAGCTCGTCCTCCATTCGATATAATGAAAACTCACTTAATTGATTCACTATAAATATACTGTCATCCTTATTTGGCTTGGTACTGGATACCCATTCCGTTTTCGTATCAAAAATAAGTTCAATAGGATGATGCAACCGAAAACGAATTTCCTGTAATAGATTCCATCTATCAGCAATCTTCACTTGCAGAGCCTGTTTTATCTCGGATGGGAATAATTTTAAAATCTCATTCATAGAGCATGTCCTCACTTTTTAGTAGTAGCTTTATAGTATATGTATGTACGATTAAGCAAAATATGATTAGTTAAATTAGTCTTTAGAAAAACTCGACTGCCGCCTTGTCTTTTTCAGTTGTTAGAAGTCAGGGCTCGGAAATCGGCGAAATAGTCGATTTCACTATCTAAACCTTCTATCCAAATTGGAATGTTTTATATTTTCCCTATTTATTAACCAAAAAAAACAGCCTTCCATAGAGGAAGACTGTTTGCCTGAATTTATTATATTGTTGTTACGCCCTTGAAACATACTTCCCCTCTGTTGTACTAATAAGCAACACATCTGCTTGATTGATAAAAAGTGGTACTTGTACAACAAGACCGGTTTCCATCGTTGCAGGTTTTGAACCACCACTAGCTGTGTCCCCTTTAACACCTGGTTCCGTTTCCGTTACTTCTAATTTGACGTTCTTAGCTAGATCCACACCGAGAACTTCTCCTTCATAGGTACTAACTTGAACTTCTGTATTTTCTTTCATAAATTTCAATTCATATTCGATGTCACTGGTCTGTATTTCTATCTGTTCGTATGTGTCCGTATCCATAAATGCATGCATGTTACCAGAAGCATATAAATATTGCATTTTTTTACTCTCAATGTGTGCTTTATTGACTTTTTCTCCACCACGGAATGTCTTATCTTGAATGTTTCCGCTTCTTAAATTACGAAGTTTAGAGCGAACAAATGCGGCACCTTTTCCTGGTTTAACATGTTGAAATTCCAACACTTGCCATATATCATTTTCTACCTCAATTGTTAAACCTGTCTTAAATTCATTTACTGAAATCATGTTTAATTACCTCCCCTAACATAAGAACAAGCATTATAGTTGTATTAATTCTTTTGGAGCAAATGTTAATCGTTCATTTCCTGTCTCTGTAAGAACGATATCATCTTCTATTCTGCATCCACCCACACCAGGGATATAAATACCCGGTTCAACCGTGACAACCATGCCTGCCTCAAGTTTTTTATCCGTTTTAAAAGACAGCCCTGGGCCTTCATGCACTTCAAGACCTAACCCATGACCTGTGGAGTGTCCAAAATAGTCCCCGTATCCTTGCCCTTTAATATAATCGCGTGTTAAGGCATCTGCTTCTTTTCCAGTAATGCCTGGTTTAATTCCATCAACACCTCGTACATTTGCTTCTAGTACAGTGTTATATATTGCTTTAAGTTCACTACTAATTTCCCCGACAGCAACAGTTCTGGTTATATCTGAACAATATCCATGATATAACGCTCCAAAATCAAGTGTTACCAGCTCTCCAGATTGGATTTCTTTATCTGATGCAACCCCATGCGGAAGTGCTGAACGATTACCAGAGGCAACAATTATATCGAAGCTTGATGACGTGGCCCCTTGCTTTCTCATAAAAAATTCAAGCTCATTTGAAATATCAATTTCCTTAGCACCCGGTTTTATGTATGCCTGAATATGTTCAAAAGCATCATCAGCAATTTTTGCAGCCTTTTTCATAATAGATAGCTCGTCAGTAGATTTTACTAAGCGAAGCTCTTCTACCAATCCACTAACAGGGATTAGTTCTGTATCAATAACTTGTTTATATTGCTCATATTTGCTGTATGTTACATGATCCTTTTCAAAACCAAGTTGTTTGACATTCATCTCATTTAATTGATTACTTATCTCCATGTCCAATGATTGCTTATGTTCTACTATATTGAACGCATCTATTTCCTCATTAGCCTGCTCCGTGTATCTAAAGTCTGTTATAAACCGTGCGTCTTCTCTGCTCACAATTGCTACTCCTGCTGTTCCAGTGAAACCAGTAATGTACCGTCTGTTTATTGCACTTGTAATCAGAATCGCATCCAGGTTACTAGCTTCAAGTTTCTTTCTTAACTTTGTTAGTTTCCCCATGTCCTCATCCCCTTCTGTTTCTTCATGCTTCTTAAAGAGTACTCATTTACTACGTTAATCTTAAGTTTATCATAAAAGAAATCATTTGAATAACGTTACTCTGTTATATTAAGCAACTAATTACCATTTGCCTGTTGTTGCTCTTGCTTTTTCTCTTTTAATTTCATATCATGATAGTCATAGGATATGGAATAACCAATAAATGTTCCATATATAATAAATAAACAAAGCGTTGATACAATCGTGTTTATATCTAGATCCATAACTGGTGGGACATTTGTGAAGATTGGTTGCAACACAATAAAAAGTATACCCCACAAGATACCACCATACGCAACTCCCATCCACATGGAGTTTATCTTTTTTAGTATACCGTAATAAATAAAAGCCACAGCTATAGAGATTATCCCTACTAAGAAAATAGATACAAGATCTCCCAGCCACCCTTCTGTCCACTCTAACGTTGTCCACGCTCGTAATACATAGCTTTTAGGGGATACTTCAGAGAAATTGAAATAGTACATAATGATCCCGAATAAACTCCCTATCAGTCCCCCAACGAAACCAGTTATAAAAGTTCTTGATAGTATCGACATGGACTCCTCATTGTTATCTTGTTCTAATTGTATGTTTTTCTCACTCATAATAGCCACCTCCATCATGTATTATGACCAAAGATGAACATTTTATAATTTATAGAAGTGAAAATTAATAAAGTCGAATACTAGTTATCATGCATCTTTTCTAATAAAATAGAAATAATAAGTTAAGAAATGAAGAAAATAACAAGGGGATGCATATTTTAATCAGAATTGGGAAACAGTATAGTAGTGTATTTTTTAGCAGATAGGAAACTAACATGATGTCACGTTTTCTAATCTAATAATGAATGGAGAGAAAGGAGGACTTTTTTGATGGCACGTAGTAAACTTTCCGTATTAATTTATATACTGATTGGCCTAGCAGTCGTGGGAGTTGTATCGCAGCTTTTTACAAATACAATAAACTTTCTAACCAATATTATTATAATGATAGCGATTGGTGTGGCAATCTTTGCTGCATTCTATTTTATTTTTTTCAGAAAAAGAAATCCTTCTAATTCAAATGAAATGAAAAAATACAAGAAAGCCGTTAAGCACTCTAAAGCTAAATACAAAGACAATAAAACAGCCATTACGAATAAAAAGCCACAATCAATACAATCAAAGAAAAAACTAAACAAACGTGCAACACATCTACGAGTAATAGATGGAAATAAACATAAGAAAAAAGATCGTGCTACCTTTTAATAGGGAGCACGGTCTTTTCTATGAATAAACATTATCTTGGCCAATGCTGTAAGAAATGGTCTGCACTATCCAGACCAGATTGTATTAATAATTCTTTCGTTTCATCCCCAACATGAAAATCGGTTGTTCCAACATCTGTCACAGGAATAAAAATAATGTTATTTTTATGCGATTTAGATATATATCTAGCGTCATGCGCCTGCTTCATTGTTGAAAAAAGTGCGTGAAACATATCAAAGGCATTTTTAATTTCCCTCGGTGTGTTCTGGTTTTCTATGGATTCGCTTAACTTCACACCTAAAACTGGACGGTCACTACTACTATTGTTATTTTCAAACACCCATAACGGAAAATTGCTTAATAAGCCTCCATCGACGATAATACTTTTTCCATTTGAATTACCTGGTATTTTTTTTGGCATAAAAAAATAGGGAAACCCTGCGCTCATCCGTACTGCTTTTGCAATGGGAAAATAATTTGGTTCGATATTATAAATTCTCTTTAAATCGTCCGGGAGAACAACTAACTTTCCTAATGACAGGTCACTTACAACAACTTTAAGATATCCTGGTTTAAGATCGTTAAATGTATATACATTCTTTTTTGCTAATTGATTGTATAACCATTCTTCCAATTTATCACCTTTGTATATACCAAGTTGAAAATATAAAAAGAACCATTTACTGAAGGGTACTAACTTACTTAACCCAGGTGGATCCAAGAATTCTTCTAAGTCTAATTCAGCCAGTAGCTCATTAATCTCCTCATACGTATAACCTGAAGCAACAAACGCTGCAACGATAGCTCCAGCTGATGTGCCTGCAGTACGTTCCAGCTGCAGATTTTTCTTTTCCATGCTTTGCAATGCTCCTACAAACGCATAAGCCTTTATACCACCACCGGAAAACACACCATCAATTTTCATGAGTTCTCTCCTTATCGTCCTTTTTATATTTTTAAGCACATATATGGAAAAATAGAACCATTATCTCCATAAAAAATCCACACAACGTTAAAACATTGTGTGGATTTTTTAATTATTTTTCATTATCTATATGTATTTGCCTTAATTTATCAACACGCTTTTTATCTGATTTAAAATAATTGACCAAATCCCCGATTCGATCAATTGAATTCCAGCTTAGATGATGTTCTATCCCTTCAACATCTTCATAAATTTTTTCTTTATCCACTCCGATTATTTCAAGAAACTCTTCTAATAATTCATGCCGAAAAACCAGTCTTTCCCCAATTTTTTTTCCTCTGGACGTTAGCACCAACCCTCTGTATTTTTCATAGTTCAAATATTCATCTTTGTCTAATTTCTGGACCATTTTAGTAACAGAAGAAGGGTGTACCATTAATGCTTCTGCAATATCAGATACACGCGCATAGCCTTTCGTTTCAATTAAATTATATATTTGCTCAATATAATCTTCCATACTCGGGGTAGGCATAAAATCTCCTCATTTCAGCGAATGTTTTTTTAGTTAATGCAACAATGTTTCCATACTATGAGGATACAATAAAACAGTATATAAAACAAGCTAAAGAAGAGCTAACTGGTATCGTTAGCTCTTCTAATTGGTAAATATTTTATATTCCGCACTTCAGCTGGGCGTTACAGCTTGTACACGTATTACAGCCACCTATCTCTTCAACACTGCCTGTCCGGCAAACAGGACATGTGTCCCCAATTTCAGAACCGATCGATACACTCGTTTTTTCCAGTTCTTGTACAGTGTCCATTAATACAACTTTCGGTTTTGCAGTTTCATGAAATAATTCTGTTTGCTCGCCGACAGTATTCTCTTCCGCTTTTAGTGTCAGTACTTGAGAATCGCGGCTACCATCTACATAGACAGTTCCACCTTTTGCTCCGCCGTTATATAACCTACGATAAACACTCTCAACCTGATCCACTTTGTAGCCTCGCGGTGCGTTAACCGTTTTGGAAATAGAACTATCTACCCAGCGCTGGATTACACATTGTGTATCAGCATGTGCTTCAGGAGTTAAGTCCATTGAAGCAACAAACCATTTTGGTAAATTATTAGGATCTGCTTCTGGATTTCTGTCTAGATATTCCTGTACAATACTTGCTTTTACCTCAATAAATTTACCAAGTCTTCCACTTCTATAATAAGAAAAGGAAAAATATGGCTCTAATCCTGTACTAACACCGACCATTGTCCCTGTGCTGCCTGTAGGTGCAACAGTCAATAAATGAGAGTTACGAATACCATTTTCCAGTATTGCTTCTCTTATATCTTCCGGCATTTTTTTCATATAACCGGTATTGATAAATGCTTCTCGTAGTTCTTTTGTTTCCTCATCTGTTTTCCCGATTAAAAATGGAAAACTTCCTTTTTCTTTGGCAAGCTCAATGGATTCCCGGTAAGCAGTTGTTGCTATAGCTTCAAATAGCTTGTCTATCAATTCATTGCCTGCTTTTGATCCATACTCTGTTTCACAATAGATTAAGAGATCATGCATGCCCATGACGCCTAATCCAACTCGACGTTCACCGAGTGCCTGTTTTTTATTCTCTTCTAGAAAATATGGTGTTGCATCGATTACATTATCCTGCATGCGAACGCCGGTTTTTACCGTTTGCTCTAATTTTTTAAAATCAACCGTTTTTGTATCTTTATTTGCCATTTCAGCTAAATTCACTGCGGCTAGATTACAAACGGAATAAGGTGCGAGTGGTTGTTCCAATTTTGTTATCCTATCGGCTTTTTATCCGATAGTTCTTACAGTTTGAATTCCTGTAAGTTCAGCATATCTTTTCATTACACACTTTTCATACGTTTATTTCATATGTAATGTTGCGGCCTCGTGGACGGATTATATTCTGCTATACAGGTTCGCCGTCTATGCGTTGCCCCTGACTAAACTTTTACATTCAGCCTTCGGTTCGGATTCCCGTTTCAGGGTTCCCGCTTTATTCCGCAATGTTTAACGTGAGGCAAACTAAGCTACTCTACCACACGGATTTGTCGCAACTACCTGATCGCCATAAGCTTGAGCATTGGTCATGTCATTCGCATTGTCAATAAAGAAAATACCTGGTTCCGCTGCGTATGTTGCACAAATATTGATTAAGTTCCATAGTTCCTTAGCTTTCACTCGGCGGTATGTGCGTATACCGTATCCTTTTTCTTCCCATTTACGAACATCACCGACATCATGCCAATTTTCATTGTATGCAGCCATTTGCTCTTTCGTATAATTTTCAACATCCGGGAAACGAAGATCATAATAATCATCATTTTCGACTGCTTCCATAAATTCTTTCGTTAAACAAACAGAGATATTTGCCCCGGTTAAAAATTCCGGATTATGAACAGAATAGGTGCCGCCAGTTTGCAGTTTTTCTTCCGCTTTGCTTATTGCTTCCTGTGTAAATCCACCTAATCCTGGCATTGTTCTGTAGTTAACGATTCCCTGGTATAGGTCCAGTTCTGTTTCTGTAAATGGTGTGAAGTTCAATTTCTCCTGTGCCAGCTGTTTAATTTGCTCATCCTCTGTATTTTCAATCAAATAACGCAAAATTCGTGGATTTTGCATTTTAGAAATAATGAATTCTATGATATCAGGATGAGAATCTACTAACATAATCATTTGAGCCAAATTGTTACGTTGATTCGTTACATCAACTCTCTAAGTCACCTTAGAGTTCAGACCATATCTTACACATTTAATATGTGCCCCCGCACTTCGAAATCACTTGATTTCTACTTTACTCGCTTTCGTCTTCAGACGTGCTTTCAATGGTCGTTGAACCTTCTCCCAATAGGAAGCTTGGCTGCTGATTGTCTTTATCCCCTTGTTGTTTTACAGCATTCACGCTTACCGTTTCCAGTTACGTTGTAGCCAACAAGTCATCTATGATGCTTCACCAATTTTACATTCTTGTACACCATAGGATTTCACGCTTTTCTATGAAATCTAAAGAGTTTCCAGCAATTCACGGGGTTTATTTAGAGACGAGGCACTTCTATTTACCACGTCTTGAACCGCCTTGCTCAACTAAATGTGTGAGTTTCGCGATATCATCAAGCCATGACACCGACCCGGATGACTTTCCGTTAACACCTCTTGCCAATGTATTGCGAGGTCTGAGTGTGGATCCATTTGTTCCAACTCCCCCTCCTCTACTCATAATTTCCATGACTTGTTTACGGTGATCGGATATGCCTTCACGTGAATCTTTAATATATGGCATGACGTAACAGTTAAAATACGTGACATCCGTATCTGCACCAGCTCCGTATAACACTCTTCCTGCTGGTATAAAATTCATATCTGCCAATTCACTATTGAATCTATTAAACCATTTTTGTCGTGCTTCTTCTGTTTGCTCCACATTTGAAAGTCCTGTAGCATTTCTTCTCGCAATTTGCTCATAGTATAATTCTAGTGGCTTATCGATAACATCTAAACCCCGCTGCACAATTCCTGAAGCTGCTTCCTCTTCGTTATCTAAAACAGATACAAATTCAGAATCCACCTGGATATTCGCTTCTTTTTTCATCCAATCTATTGATTTTACGATTCCTAATCCGCGAGCAGGAAACTTAGGTTCTGACTTGACTGTTAAGACAACAAAATCGCCTTCTTTTAATGTTTTCTTTTCAGTATCTTTAAAAGCATATCGATCCAGCATTACTAACCGGGATACACCCTTATGGGTAATGTTCATATCTTCAGTAATCGGATGAACTTGTGAAAACAATTTGATGTCTTCATTAAGCGCTTCTAGATCAATTTTGCTCTTTTTTTCGATAGCAACCGACATTTAATCGCTCCTTTATTAATTTAGTACATGATTATTCTATACTAATACAATACCACATATCAAGAATTTAAAACAAGATATTGTGATCAAATTAATAATTAACACTATATATTGTGATTTGAACGAATAAAACACGTTTTGTCAACAGTAGAAATTCGATGATTGATGTAGTAAATGTAAGCTGGAAAGAGCAGATGAGGTTTTTTAATCTAAAAACTAACGATTTCAGTCCTTGCATGATAATTCAATTTAGACTTGTTATTACATTATTCAACAAACCCCTATATAATCCACTCCTAATAAAATTATACTGTAATTATAAGAAAAAACTTTGAAAAAATAGCAAAAGAAACATATAATAGAAAGAGTACAAATGTGAAAGACGGGGGAAAAATAATGGAGTTCTTAATAATAGCAATCGTTATTCTAGTGGCAGTCGGTATGTTCCGCTATTTTAGACAGCGTAACTTTTTAAAGGTGTTAACACAAGATCAGTTTAGGGAAGGATACCGAAAAGCGCAATTAATCGATGTAAGAGAGCCACAGGAATTTGAGAAAGGTCATATACTAGGTGCCAGGAATATTCCAGTCACACAAATGAAGCAACGATTAGTAGAAATTCGAAAAGACAAACCAGTCTATCTTTATTGCCAAAGTGGTTCACGCTCAGCAAGGGCAGGGCAACTCCTGAACAAAAAAGGATATCAGGATATCAACCAATTAAAAGGTGGATTCAAGAAATGGTCTGGAAAAATCAAGACTAAATAAAACTTCAAATAAGGCTCGAGATATATTTATATCTCGAGCCTTATTTTTGTTCCTTATAACTTAAAATAGGCTTTCGTGCTGCTGTTGTCTATACGTTTAACAATCGTGGTATGTGGAGCCTCCTGAACTAATTTAGGGTCACTTTTTGTTTCTGCAATAGCAACCATGGAATCGATAAATCCATCTAATGTCTCTTTCGATTCCGTTTCTGTTGATTCTACCATCTTTTGTTGATTGCGGCATATTCATATAATTAGATGTTCATGTGAATCAGGTTTTATTAGTGACCTCCATTATATTAAAGTAACACGATGAATCGTTAAGGTATTCCGAATTTAAAATCGGCCGTCGAGGGTTTCTCGACAGCCTGAGTAGTATCTCTTCCATTCTTTAATTTTTATTATTCGTTCGAGTTACCCTTCTCTTTGAAAACGTAAAACCGGCTTACGAGATGCGGTTGTTTCGTCTAAACGTTTTACAGCAGTGTGATGTGGAGCTTCTTGAACAATTTCTGGATTGTTCTTCGCTTCATCAGCAATTTGAAGCATTGCATCGATGAAATGATCCAATGTTTCTTTCGATTCTGTTTCCGTAGGTTCGACCATCATTGCCTCCTCCACAATTAATGGGAAATAAACAGTCGGCGGATGAATTTCTAAATCCAGTAGACGTTTAGCAATATTCAATGTCTTCACGCCAAGTTTCTTCTGGTTATTACCAGATAGGACAAACTCGTGTTTACAATGTTGTGTAAATGGAAGTTCATATGCTTTTTCAAGACTGCGCATCATGTAGTTTGCATTAAGTACAGCATATTCACTAACTTTCTTCAATCCTTCTGCACCCATTGTACGGATGTACGTATAAGCACGCACGTTAATTCCGAAGTTTCCGTAGTAACCTTTCACCATACCAATCGATTGTGGAAGATCATAGTCAAATTCATACAATCCTTCGTTTTTACGTACTACCGGTTTTGGCAGGAAAGGTGCGAGTTCTTCTGAAACTCCGATTGGACCAGAGCCTGGACCACCGCCTCCGTGTGGACCAGTAAATGTCTTATGAAGGTTCAGGTGTACTGCATCAAAGCCCATATCTCCTGGACGACTGTAGCCCATAATAGCATTTAAGTTTGCGCCATCATAGAACAATTTTCCGCCCACGCCATGAACGATTTCTGCCATTTCGACGATTTCTGTTTCAAACAAACCTAAAGTGTTCGGGTTTGTTAACATGAGTGCTGCAGTATTTTCATTTACTACACGTTTTAAATGCTCAACGTCAACTAATCCTTTCTCATTTGATTTTACTTCAACAACCTTAAATCCTGCGACTGCTGCAGAAGCCGGGTTGGTACCATGTGCTGAGTCAGGTACAATGACTTCATTTCGGGTGTGGTCGCCATTCGCTTCGTGGAATGCTTTTATCATCATGAGTGACGTCCACTCACCTTGTGAACCAGCAGCTGGCTGTAATGTGATTTCATGCATTCCTGTGATTTCTTCAAGATGTACTTGCAAATCATACATTAATTCAAGCGCACCTTGAACTGTTTTCGGATCTTGATATGGATGGATATGACTAAATCCAGGAAGTTTGGCAATATCTTCGTTAATCACCGGATTATATTTCATCGTACAAGACCCCAGTGGATAAAATCCGGAAAGTATACCGAAGTTACGGTTGGATAACCCTGTATAGTGCCGCATTAATTCCAATTCATCGACTTCAGGAAGTGCTGCATCGACCTTACGTACATATACATCTTCAAATTCTTCTTCAAGGCTGACTTCCGGAACATCAAGTGCAGGCAGGTTATAGCTCGATCTGCCTTCTTTACTGCGTTCAAAAATTAATGGAAAGTTTTCAGTAGCCATTGATATCCCCCATTTCTTTTACGAAAGCATCGATTTCTTCTTTTAACCGGATTTCAGTTGTAGCTATCAACATATGGTTTTCTAATTCCGGATATACTTTACCAAGATCAAACCCACCAATAAATCCTTTTTCGAATAACGCATCGTTTACAACATCTACCGGTTTGGAAAGTTTAATTACAAATTCATTGAAAAATGCCCCATTAAATACAGCTGGTAAGTTAACTTCTTCTAACTTTTGCTTTGTATATCTTGCCTTTTGCATATTTAATTTTGTCATTTCTTTCACACCGTTCTTCCCAAGAGCACTCATTGCAGCTGAACTTGCAACAGCGTTCAATGCCTGGTTTGATGTGATGTTTGATGTTGCTTTCTCACGCCTGATATGCTGTTCTCTCGTTTGTAATGTTAAAACGAAGCCGCGCTGCCCATCTTTATCTACTGTTTCACCAACAAATCGACCTGGTACTTTACGCATTAATTTTTGAGTCGTTGCAAAGTAACCACAGTGCGGTCCGCCAAATTGTGCCGGAATACCAAATACTTGTGTATCACCAACAACAATATCTGCCCCAAATTCACCTGGAGGCGTTAAATACCCAAGTGAAAGCGGGTTACTGGATGCAATAAACATTGTTTTCTCTTGCTGTTTGATTAGTTTATTAATTTTTTCCAGCGGCTCGATCTGACCGAAGAAGTTAGGGTATTGAACTAAAACGGCAGCTGTATCTTCATCAACCTCTTTTTCCAGTTGTTCTAAATCAGTAACACCGTCTTTGTAATCGATCTCGACGATTTCAAGTTTCTTCCCGTTTGCAGCTGTTTCAACAAGCTGGCGATGTTCAGGGTGCAAAGCAGCTGAAACAAGAACTTTTTTGCGTTTTGTCTGGGCTATACTCAAGTATACAGCTTCAACTACAGCTGTTCCCCCATCGTATAAGGAAGAGTTAACAATAGGCATTGCAGTTAATTCAGAAACCATTGTCTGAAATTCAAACATAGCCTGCAGTTCACCTTGTGTAATTTCCGGCTGGTAAGGTGTGTAAGCAGTATAGAATTCTTGTCTGGAAATAACATGATCAACGACGGATGGAATGAAATGATCATATACACCAGCGCCTAAAAATGAACGATATTCTGTTAAATTCGCATTTTTGCTTGCCATTTCTGTTAGTTCTTTTTTCAACTCATATTCACTAACTGGTTTTTTAAGGTTTAATTCCCTGTCCAGTCTAACTTCTTTCGGAATATCAGAAAACAGTACTTCTGTGGATGATACACCGATTTTATCTAGCATTTCTTTTTTATCGGTTTCGGTCATTGGTAAATAACGAAATTCCATTCCTATTCCCTCCCTATTTCTCTCGTTTGTAAAATGGTGTATTCACAACTACAGCCTTTAACTTACGCTTTCGAACCTGAACATGAAGTTCTGTACCTTCTATGGCAGCTTCAGCCTTCACTAAAGCTAAACCAATATTCTTATTGAGAGTTGGAGATTGTGTTCCAGAAGTAACAAAACCTATCTCTTCTTCTCCACTGTACACCCCATATCCATGACGTGGTATTCCTTTGTCAATCATTTCAATTCCAATTAGCTTTCTTGTAAGTCCGTGTTCAACTTGTTTCTGCAAGCTTTCTTTGCCAATAAAGTCTGACTCCTTATCAAGCTTTACAGCGAACTTCAACCCCGCTTCAATTGGCGAGATTGTTTCGGAAAGCTCCTGTCCATAAAGTGGCAAGTTCGCTTCAAAGCGTAATGTATCTCTGGCTCCAAGTCCAATCGGTTCCAAGCCTTTAGGTTCTCCTGCTTCCAAAATCAGGTTCCATAAATCAGGTCCATACGATTTATCGATATAGATTTCAAAACCATCTTCCCCTGTATAGCCCGTCCTTGAAACGATAGCAGGTGCACCAATTGACGAAAAATAAAGATCACGGTCAAAACGAAAGAACTTGATCTCACTCAAATCTGATTTCGTTAATGTTTGTAAAATTTGTTCTGCTTCTGGCCCTTGTAAGGCAATTTGAACATAATGACTAGATTCATTTGTAATGATTACATCAGCATTACTATAATTGTTATGAGCCGTAAGCCATTCATAATCTTTTTCTGTATTTGCCGCATTAACAACTAATAAGTAATCTTCGTCTTCCAACATGTAAATGATAAAGTCATCAATTGTCCCACCATCTTCATTGCACATAAATGTATACTGCGCACGATTTGGTGTTAATTTTGCTACATTATTTGTTGTCATCTTTTGCAGGAAATCCAAACTCTTAGGACCTCTTACACTAATTTCCCCCATATGGGACACATCAAATAAACCAGCTTTGGTTCTAGTGATTTCATGTTCATGTTTAATTCCAGCGAATTGTACTGGAAGGTCCCAACCACCGAAATCAACTGTCTTTGCCCCTGACTTTTTGTATTCTGGAAATAGCGGCGTTCTCTTTAACTCACTCATTCCATCCACTCCTTTAAAATTCTGACTAATAAAATTATTTAAGCTATAAAAAGACAGAGATCCCCCAGAATGCTTCGTTCAAGGGAACCTCTGTCTTCAAACCAGAAAGTTGCATATTTATGTAGAAAACCTTTTCCATTTTCCATATAAATATTTGCTTCGTGGGTGGTCTACTAAGTAAATAGTAAACGCTCTCCAGAGTTGCGTCCTACAAGAGTCTTTTTGCCTGAGAGATTCACATATGTTTGCTCCTTCGGCGTTACATTAAAGTAAGCTCTCCCCTTGTATTCATCCGCTTTTATGAAAATGACTTATTTGGTTATACTAATACAAGTATCTTTAGAAAAATCTATCTTGATTGTAACATAGAACAATTCAGGAATATAGCTTTAAGTAGATAAGAAAGCTTAAAAGCTTTTTCACTTCAAAGTGCAGGCTTTAGTTTCCTTCAAAAATTTTGGTGCGAAGCCACGTTTTCTAATATCCTGATTAATCCACAAATACAAAGGAAGTATCGTATGAAATCCATTCACTTACAAAAAGACTCAACCTTCATCGACAACCTGCAAGCGAATTTTGAACAAGATGGAAAGTTTTCCCCATGGGATCTCTTTTCAATGGCCTACCAAGCTGAATTAACAACAATAACTCCTGAGTTCTCTGGATTGCGTTCATTAGAGCACCTGCCACATGTTGATTTTTTAGATCATCAAATTTCAACCGCCGAACAAGCAATCGAAGACATGAATGGTCGTGCTATATT
The DNA here is from genome assembly GCF_026013645.1 of Virgibacillus natechei. Taxonomy (NCBI): domain Bacteria; kingdom Bacillati; phylum Bacillota; class Bacilli; order Caryophanales; family Bacillaceae; genus Virgibacillus; species Virgibacillus natechei. The sequence continues at coordinate 2,067,437 of NZ_CP110224.1, forward strand.
AGCTGACGAAGTGGGACTCGGGAAAACAATTGAAGCAGGATTAATTTTAAAAGAGTACATGATTAGAGGCTTGGTTAAAAAAGCACTTATTCTCGTTCCTGCATCTCTAGTAAATCAATGGGTAACCGAGTTAAATGAGAAATTTTATATACCAGCTGTTGCTCATCGGAAAAACTATACCTGGGAACAATCCGATGTCATTATTACATCATTGGATACGGCAAAGCGCTCACCACACCAGGAGGCGATATTGGATATAAACTATGACTTTATATTAATTGATGAAGCTCATAAACTTAAAAATCATAAAACCAAGAACTATTCCTTTGTTCGTCAATTAAAGAAAAAATATTGTTTATTATTAACTGCAACTCCAGTCCAAAATCGTCTTCTTGAAATATTTAATCTGGTTTCCTTACTAAAGCCGGGACATTTAGGTAATTACGATTCCTTTCTTGACCAATATGGAAAGGATCGCAAAAAAATTAAACAAGATATATATTTGAAGCAATTAATCCAAAAAGTAATGATCCGCAATACACGAAAAGATACCATACTAAATAATACGAAGCGTCATATTGAAACCATTTGGATTGATTTTAAACCAGAACACCAACAAGTATATGATGAGCTTAATGATATAACCATGCCCTTTTCCTCGTTTTCCAAAATAACATTTTTAAGGGAAATGTGCTCATCACGTGAGGCCTGTTACCTATCCCTTAAAAAATTAACAAAGGAAGAGAAAAAGGAAGAAACGCTTCAACCCGTGTTAGAAAAGATTGAACAATTGCCTCATCATGTAAAAGCAGAAAAATTAGTAGAACTACTTAAAAAAATCGGTGATGAAAAAGTAATTGTTTTTACAGAGTACAGGGCTACCCAATATTATCTGCAATGGTATCTACAACAAGAAGGCATATCTTCCGTACCATTTAGAGGTGGTTTTAAAAAAGGGAAAAAGGATTGGATGCGGCAGCTTTTCAGGGACCATGCCCAGGTTTTAATCGCTACAGAGGCTGGCGGAGAAGGTATTAACCTTCAATTTTGTAATCAGATGGTTAATTATGATTTGCCCTGGAATCCGATGCGCCTTGAACAACGGATTGGGCGAATTCATCGTTATGGACAGGAAAACGATGTCCATGTATATAATTTTGCTATCAGGGATACGATTGAAGAACATATTATGAATCTGTTATATGAAAAGATCAATTTGTTCGAACGAGTGATCGGGCAATTGGACGATATTTTAGCTGAACTTAATATAGCCGATATCGAGAAAGAAATCGAAAGCATCTATACGGAAGCATCATCCACAGGTGAAGCTAAAATAAAACTGGATAATCTTTCATCTATTATTAAACAAAACCATGAACATGCAGATAGTCAGGAGCGTCAATATGGCAATTACTAATTTAAACAAATTCTTAGGGGAATATTTCACCGCAAATAATTGTGAATTACTCCATAATCAGGATGGAATATTAACCATCCAATTAACAGAACAAATGGATAGGGAATTAATGAACCGCCCATTCTATTGGCATTACGTTAAAAGTACAGGTTATAGCGGGGAACCAATGAAACTAACCCTCATTACAAATCCGGAAAAACGAGAAAATCAGGGGGAATGGATTCATTTCGGAAGCCCACGTTTACAACAAATAATAAATCAGCTTAAAACAAATGAAAGAAACACAAAATTATTCCAAGTAGTAGAGACGAATAAAAACACCCCTTTATATCCTTGGTTAGTGATTAATATAAAGATTAGTTATATTGGAAAACAAAAAAAGGATGAAGTATTTTCAATTGGATTGCATCTAGTCAATGGCGTTATGAAATTAGAAATGATGGATAAGTTACAGCAGATTCCACTTAAGTTGACAATATCTGATTATTGTTATCCTATTTCTCCAATGATCAAACTAAAAAGCGGATATCTCAGAATACAGTCCATTATTGATGATTACATCGAGAATCAACTACATGAATGGGCAGAGCAATCACTCCTTACATTAGATGAAGAAATTCAAATGCTAAACTATTTCTATTCTGGTGAAACCGATACTGTACAGGAACAAAAAGAAAAAGAATTAGCCGAAATGAAGAAGCGCTACGAACCATCCATAACCTATCACGTAATTAACGGTGGTGTTTTCTACCTTACCGAGGATACATTGAAGGAATAGCGAAACGAAAAATCGGTTCGTTATGACAGAAAAATAGCAGGAGACAATATGAATTGTCTCCTGCTATTTTGACTTTTTCCGAATTGTTCTCAGTGCAAACGGTAATACGCCAAGCCAACGATTTGAATAAATAGGTGGATCATTTTTTTGTGCAGCTCTTCTATTTTTTCTTTCTTCAGAAGGGGAATCGATATAGGTCACCACTTGCTCCGTCATAAATCTAAGGTAATCATTTACGGAAATGGGTCTCACCTCTTCACTCTTAATACTTCTAGCTTTACACAATACGTTTTTACTTATTCGTTATTTCGGAAAAAGCGGGAAATTTTTTTAAAAAATATTTAAAAATAAAGAAGGAGTTTATCATATTGTGTCGAATATAGTAGTTGTTGCGAATTAAAAAGGAGGTGATATTTAATTTGAGCCCTGCTACAACACTTTCGAATAAACTTCTCATTTCTGCTTTTGAAGCTCAAGCATCGGATGTTCACTTTTACCCATTCCCCAATCACACAGACGTTTATTTTCGTATTCACGGTAAACGAATATTCTATAAATCATTAGTAAATTCACAATACCAATCACTGTTAACCTATTATAAATTCACGTCTGGAATGGATATCGGTGAAATAAGAAAACCACAAAACGGCACCATAACACATCAGAAACTTGACCAAATTTATTCATTGCGTTTATCAACACTTCCCGTTAACCAAATGGAAAGCTTAGCAATTCGAATCCTTCCCCAGGAAGAAAATCTCACCCTTGATCAACTTTTTCTTTTTCCAAATCAACTGAATAAATTAAAAGAATGGATCACGAATCATGCTGGTATTATTTTATTCACCGGCCCGACAGGAAGTGGAAAAACCACTACTTTATATGGTCTATTACAAGCCATTTTAAAAGAAAAATCATATCAGACCATTACATTAGAAGACCCTATTGAAAAAGAGATGGACGATATTTTACAAGTGCAAGTTAACGAAAAAGCTGGTATAACCTATCAAACCGGTTTAAAAGCTGCACTTAGACACGATCCAGATATTATCATGATCGGGGAGATCCGTGATAAAGCAACAGCACAATTTGCTTTTGATGCTTCGCTAACAGGTCATCTCGTATTAAGTACTTTGCATGCCAAAAATGCTGCAGGTACAATCCATCGCTTGTTAGAAATGGGGTTAAAACAAACCGATTTGCAACAATCACTTATCGCAGTAGCGGCTTTAGAATTGTTGCCGCTTCAAATAAACAATAAAACAACTAGACGTGCTGCTATATTGGAACTTTTAGATAGTGAAAAATTGGAAAACACAATAATGAGACATGATACCAAAAATTCAAGTACGTTTCATACGTTCGATCACTTAAGAAAGAAGGCTTTTGCATATGGATTTATATCTGAAGAGATTTATAAAAATTCGTAAAGAAAGACTTTCAAATGAAATTCAATTGCGTTTTTTACAACGGCTGAGTCGATTATTATCCAACGGTTACCCATTAATCGAAGCGTTAGATGTAATTAAATGGGATAAGCAGTTAACTACTTCAGCCACTCTCATTACAAATGCTTTAAAAAATGGCTCCTCTATTGACCAAGCATTTGATAAAGCAGCATTTCATCCAACAATTACCGCCTATTTATATTTTGTTAGAGCGAACGGAGATATACAGGGAAGTATCGATAAATGCTTGGACATGTATGAACAGCGGATGAAATACACGAAGAAATTCCAACAAATCATACGATATCCATTAATTCTGATTTTCATATTTTCGTTATTGCTTTATTTCATCAAGCAATATGTACTTCCATCCTTCGAAGAACTTTTTCAAACAAGTACCGAATCTTCTTCCATGATTGCAATCTCTATAGTGTTAATTGACTTGTTAAGTAGCACGGTAATTGTTTTGAGTATACTCCTTATTGTCGGAATCGTTATTTGGCGCTTTGCCAGACACAAGCTCACCATATCAAAACAGATTAATCTATATCGCGCCCTACCAATTTATCGAAAGTTTTTAAAGCTTCAAACATCCTTTCTATTTGCAACTCATTTCAGTACTCTTTTAAAAACAGGAATGTCCTTCAAAGAAATTCTAATCCACATGTCTGAACAAAATAAATTACCCATCATAGCCCATTACTCAACCTTAATAACAGAAGAATTAATGAGGGGATTACCAATCATACCTTTGCTTTCAGAGATGAGTTTTCTGGAAAATCAACTATCATCCATTTTCCAAAAGAATGCGGATGTAAACGCGTTAGAGAAGGACCTAAATGTATATGCTGAGTTCGTGACAGAAGAAATACAACGAAAAATAATGAAGATCATTACGTTTATTCAACCATTATTTTTTATTGTACTTGCAAGTTTTATCATTTTTATCTATGTAACGTTGATGTGGCCAATGTTTCAACTAATTCAATCTATTTAAAGGAGAATAATAATATGCTTAAAAATAATAAGGGATTTACACTGATCGAAATGTTAATTGTATTGATGGTAATATCTGTTCTGATCATCCTATTTGTACCTAATTTAAGTGATAGAAGTGGAGATGTTCATGATAAAGGCTGTGAAGCGCTTGTAAAAGTTGTTCAAGCTCAAGTTGAATTATATGAATTGGAGGAAGGATCTACTCCTGATATAGCAGAATTATTAGATAAAGGTTACATTACGGAAGATCAGGATGAATGTTCTAATGGTGGTACGTTATCTATTTCGAACGGAACCGTTACGGCTAGTTAAATGAAGAAGCAAAATGGATTCACCTTAATCGAATTACTATTGGTTCTCGGATTATTGTCTGCTCTCTTGCTGCTTAGTCCACCATTTAATATTGCTGCGTTGGAAAAGCATCAAAACAATCAATTTTTGGAACAATTTCAATTTGATCTTTTGTACATTCAAAACTTAGCCTCTGTGTCTGCTGATGATAAACGTATCACCATCGATTTCGGTGAAAATAGCTATTCTATTTTAGCTCTACAAGGTGGTGGAACAGAAACAATTGCTGTCAGAGACTACCCTGAAGGTTGGGAGGTTGACATCCGAGTCATGTCAACTATATCCTTCAAATCTAATGGAACAATAAGACAACCAGGTAATATAAAAATGACATCAAAGAACATGACCTACAATATTGTCTTTCCGTTCGGGAAAGGAAGAGCTTATATTGTTGAAGAATAATGGATTTACGTTGGTTGAGGTCCTTGTTGCATCAAGTATACTTATGGTTGTTATAACTACTTTGGTTCCTATAATTTCACTGATTAACGAACATCAAGCTCTTTTAAGTGAGCGTCGTACATTCAGTTATCTATTACATGATGAATTACAACCATTTGTCCATCAGCACGAGACTACAATACCAACAAGTTACAGCAAACAAGTTCATCATAAAACGCTAGCGTTTCAATTTAGTAAAGAAAATGAACTAGTGAAGGGATGCGTGCAGTGGCAAAATGTCAAAAATACCAATGAAGTCATCTGCTTATATGGCTATCAGGAATAACGAAAAGGGTTTTACACTCGTTTCAATTCTAATCAGTATTACTATTATTGCTATGACCCTTCCTTTTACAGCTTATTTAATCAATTCCGTACAAAACACAACAAATTATGAAGAAATATCGATTCAACAATTCTTTCATTATTTGAGAGATGATGTTATTAAAGCAACAAGTATTACAACTTCTTCATCCTCCCTGTTCCTTACATTGGATGATGAAACAACTGCAACAATTGAAATGTATGGAGGTCATATCCGGCGACAAGTTAATAACGGCAACGAGATATATTTACGTGATATAAAAGAAGTAACGTTTAAGGAAAAACCATATGGCATTCAAACCATAATTACATCGGTACAAGGAGAGCGTTATGAAAAAACGATTGCCTTTTATGAATAATAATGCTGGTTTCTTTCTACCCTATGTTCTCTTTGTAACCACGATTGTCTTTATTTTTATCACCGCAACTATTAGCATGTACACCACAAATATCAAGGTCACAGAAACCCATTTGGAGCAAGTGAAAATTGAAACACTTTTTCAAATGGCATATTCCAAGTTTAGTGAAGAATATAAAGATAGTGAACTGAATTATGGCAAAAAGAATTATACATTTCCTTATGGCAGTGTTGAAATAACTGCTGAACCATTAGATGAAAATATCCTTCACTTATATTTTGAAGTTACCACGGATAAAGGCTACGTATATTCCATAACGCATACATCCCATGTGGACCTTAATAATGATCATTCCGAGGAACACGCAGCTACTTAGATAAAGTAACATTTTACTCTGGGGGGTTACGACGTATAAATGTTTTCGATAGGGCGAGTAAGCGCAGTCCTAATAGGGGTTCGGTGGGACGAGCATTTACGCGCAGTCCCAAAGGGGTTCCGTGGGACGAGCATTTACGCGCAGTCCCAAAGGGGTTCGGTGGGACGAGCATTTACGCGCAGTCCCAAAGGGGTTCGGTGGGACGAGCATTTACGCGCAGTCCCAAAGGGGTTCGGTGGGACGAGCATTTACGCGCAGTCCCAAAGGGGTTCGGTGGGACGAGCATTTACGCGCAGTCCCAAAGGGGTTCGGTGGGACGAGCATTTACGCGCAGTCCCAGGACATGCCATGTTTAGTCGACCTGTCCATTAAGCTGCAACAAAATATGTACAATTTCCAACAAACCTTCTAAATACCCCATTTACACTTGAATATTTATTACAATAAAGGTAATAAATATTGTGAGGTGAATTTTGATGGAAAATACACTGAAGGTTACAAATGTACTAAGTGATCCAACTAGGTACAGTATTTATCAGTACATTATTCAACATCATAAAGAGGTAAATGTACTGGAAATATCAGAAAAATTCGACATTCATCCGAACGTTGCAAGACTACACCTATCAAAATTAGAAGATATTAACATGATTGTTTCCTATTCCCAAAAAACTGGAAAAGGAGGACGACCAAGCAGGCTATATCGCTTGTCCAATGAAGTAGTTGAATTAAACTTTCCACACAGAGACTACAAGCTTCTATCCAGCATCGCAATCGAATCATTTGTAGAACTAGGTGAACCTGGAAGACAGGCACTATATAAGACAGGCAATAAATATGGTAAGAAAGTAATCGAACATTACAATAAAACATCAACAACCAAAGAACTTACGATGGATCGAAAAATAAACATATTAGAAGATGCAGGAAAAATGCTTGGAATGTATCCCCTTTTTGAGCATAGTCCAGAAAGTAACAGCATCGCATTTGAAATTAACAATTGCCCATTTAAGGAAATAGCATCAGACAATAATAAAATGGTCTGTAACATGCATCATTCTTTCTTAAAAGGGATGTTTGAATCATTATTTAGTGACGTAGACCTGATTGAAGGAGATAATATCCTACAAGGCTGTGAAAGCTGCACGTATGTAGCAAAACTTTCAATTGTTTAATTAGATTCGTTTACAAGTACGTATTCCTGGTTTATAATAATTATGATAAGGTTATCTAAAAGGAGGGGGAAAGCATGGATCGTATGTTTCGTGTGCTTGCCTTTTGGACGGGTATTTTCACAGTAATGTTTTATGTTGGAGATATGCAACAAACTGCGTTATTATTCCTAGTTCAAACGGCGTTTTTCCTTACATTAAGCTATTTAAGATTATCCGAACGCATGTATATGTATTTATTTGGTGCTTATCTAACCGTGTTCATGGTTGGATTTACATGGTACTCTGAATTTATTCTTGTACCTGGCTTCGGACACTAAGAATAAAAAGAACCCTGCTTACATAAACATGCAGGGTTCTTTTTATAATCCAATGAAAATGATTTAATTCGATACAAAAGGGTTATCTGTTTTTTCTTTCCCTATTGATGTTCTTGGCCCATGTCCAGGATATACAATAAATGATTCATCTAATTGATAAAGATAATTTCGTATACTACTCTCCAGTTCATTCATATCTCCACCTGGTAGGTCAGTTCGACCAATCCCTGATTGAAACAATACATCTCCACTAATAACAAAACCATCATCTCTAAAAATAAAACTAACACTCCCCGGTGAATGACCTGGTGTATGAACTACTTCAAAAATAAAAGAAGCTATTTTTAATTCTCCAGGCCGCAACATATACTCTGCACGTTTGGTTTTTATTTCTTCTCCAGTGAAACGTGCAGATCCATTTAATCGGGGTTCTTCCAACCACGCAGCCTCATTTTCATGTAGGTACACATCAAGTTCATAATGAGACCTTAGCTCTTCTACCCCACCTATATGATCAAAGTGTGCATGCGTTAATAAAATACCGCGGGGGGATAACCCCTTTTTATGTAAAAAGTTGATTATTTCACTTGGATCTCCTCCAGGGTCTACAATTAAAGCATTATGAGCATCATACACAATATAACAATTCGTTCCCAACGGGCCCAGCGACATACTATTTATTTCCATAAAACTGCCTCCCACTATAATTTTGTTTAAAATTGTACGTTAAATCACTATGATATATCTCGACAAAAGCAATTTTCTATTATAGAATAAATAATAGAGTTACTTAGTTACATAATAAACAAATGTAATTCCTATATCAATGATGACAGTTTAGGAATAATAAGGGAGGATTAAATAAATGCATATTGTATTGGCAATTTTATTCTTAATGGTTGCTTTACTATCTGTTGTATCAATAATTCGTCAACTTAAATACAAAAATATGTTTGCGTTAGGATTTTCAGTAATTACAACCGTGGCATTTGGTTTTTTCTCAATTGCGACGATCATTTCAGAAATTTCAGGTTCATAAAAATCCCATCATTAGGAAAAAGCTAACTTAATTATAAGTTAGCTTTTTAATATTCTTTTAGAAAGAAAGCTGCTTCAACAATAAAGAACCAGCTTTCTTTCTATTTAGCAGGTAAAACTGTCTTACCTTGCAGTTGGGTGAGTTCACCACATTTTAATTAATCTTCATTGAAATCCATAAACCGGAATAGGTCACCATAAATTAAGTCATCTGAATAGCCTAATTCCTTTTCAACTAGTTGACCAATTTCGGTACAAGCATTTGCAGGTTCGGATTCCGCAGTTGAATTCTCTGTTTCTGTTTCTGTCTCTGTTTGTGCTTGTTCATCTTCATCCACTTCAATTGGTTCGCCTGTCTCCCGGTCATAACAAACTCCACTTGTTGAGACATAATCATCACTAATGAAGTCACCGTTTCTTAATGCAATATAACCTTTTCTATCCTCTGCAAAAACATCATTACCAAAGTGAAAATTATTTTCAGATTCAACACCTAATAAATTCAATAAAGTTGGTTTAACATCAATTTGTCCTGTTACCTCAGACCTTACTTCGCCTTCCCCATGACCAGGAATATGAACGAAGAATGGTACTCGTTGTAATTGTACCTGATCAAATGGTGTAATTTCATCTTTATCTAAATACTGGGCCATTGCTCTGTTATGGTTCGCACTAATACCGATATGGTCCCCCATTATAACAATCATAGAATCCTCATATAGATCTGCTTCTTTCAAGTGATCAAAGAATTCTTCAATCGCCTCATCTGTATACCTCGCTGTTGGGAAGTATTGATTCAGCGTGTTTGAATTAGAATCATATGGTTCAATTGTGCTCTCTTCCTCACTCAAATCAAATGGAAAGTGATGCGTTAACGTAATGAAATTTGAATAAAATGGTTCTTCTTGAGATTGTAAATATTTCATCGATTGCTCAAAGAATGGCTTATCAAGCAATCCCCAACCTTCAGCGTTTTCTTCCGTAACTTCATAAGACTCTTCATCATAAAAATGGTCTAACTCTAAACTATTATATAATTCATCCCTGTTCCAGAAACTCTTATTATTCGCATGGAATACAGAGGAATAATACCCTTCTTCTCCTAAAATTTCTGGAAGAGCTTGAAATTCATTTCCACCATGTGTAAAAGCAACAGCTCCTCGTGATAAAGGATAAAGTGAATTTGCTACCAAAAACTCTGAATCAGAGGTGTTCCCCTGACCAGTTTGTTCATAGAAATTTTCAAAATAATAGGTGTCTTCATCTTTGGTTAAACTATTCATAAATGGAGTTGTTTCCTGTCCATTAACTTCCTCGTTAATAAGAAAACTTTGAATAGACTCAGCAGTTATAAAAATAACGTTTTTATCCTCGGCTACACCTTCCAACTCCGACCCTTCGCTAATTTGTACATGTTCGTCAATATAACTCTCTATTTCAGGTAACTCATTTCCGTCAGCGAACACACGTTGCGTTTCTGTTGTTGTCTGCATGACAATATCATAGACGTGGAAGTTAAACAGCCCAATGTTTTTCACTAGATATTCCCGGTCAAAACCACGTGTGAAAAGTTGTGGTCTTTCCATTTCAGCTAAGAAGAAATTACCAGCAAGCAATACAAAGGACATTGCCAAGGCAAATACTTTACTGCTTCTTTTATATGCAACAGCCATTACATCTTGTTTCTTTTTACTTAAATACCAAATCAAGATAACATCAGCGAAAAGTAAAACATCAAATGGTGAGATCAATGTTAAAATGCTTGATCCTAAATCAGCCATGTTACTTCCCTGAAATAGTTGTGGTATTGTAATGAAATCATTAAATGAACGATAGAATACTAGATTGGCAAACACAATAAAAGTTAAGATGAGTGCCATATATCGTATGAATTTCATTTGACGAGACTGCTTTTTAAACCATACACTTATGGCTAATAGTAGAAAAACAGACACAAATGGATTAATAAATAATATTAACTCCTGCATCGGATTTTCTAATTCTATGCTGAAGACAAATCGATACACAATATATATTTTAGCTCCAATTAAAAGTGTTGCAAGTATATACAATGGTAATTGTTTTAAATTCATACTCTTCCCTCCCGAACCCTTTCCTTTTCAACAGCTTATTAGCACAATGACTAATAATTATTGTAATGTTCTTATTCGTTTCTTTACCCAAACTCATACATTTAAAACTGCTTTTAAACGATTTATATTTATAATAACATTTTATATAACAAAAAATCTCACAGTAATTTACTGAATTTACATACTATATCTTAATATATAGTAGCAAAAAAGGAAAGCTTAAAATTTAATTCCTCTTAATTTTTGTCTAACAAGAAATGCGCCACCGATAATTCCTGCATCATTACCTAGTTCCGCCGTTTTAATTTCACATACTTTACTCACTCGGGGTAATGCATACTGATGAAATGCCTTTTTAATTTCATTCAATAATTGATCTCCTGCCTTCGAGACACCACCACCAATTAGTACCTTTGAAGGATTGAGTGTGACACCCATGTTTGCAATCACCATTCCAAGGATATCCCCTGTTTTATTGATGATATGCTTACAATCAGAATCCCCATTACTTGCTAGTTCAAAAATATCCTTTGCTGAAACAGTTCCTTCTTGCTTATAATAGTCTGCCAGTATACTATGCGGTTTCTGTTCTAAACTTGCCATAGCCTGACGTACCAATCCGGTAGCTGAAGCAATTGTTTCTAAACAGCCCTTACTACCACAGTTACACGTATCGCCATTAGGATCCACTGTAATGTGACCTATCTCTCCAGCAACACCGTTTACACCATTTAAGATGGAGCCGTTCGCAATTATGCCACCACCAACTCCCGTTCCAATTGTTAGGGCAATTACGTTTCTCGACTGATTTCCGGCACCTTTCCAGTTTTCGCCTAATACAGCAATGTTCGCATCATTTTCTACAAATACTGGTAACCCGGACTTATCTTTTAATTGTTTGGCCAAATCAAAATCCTTCCAACCAATGTTAACAGCTTCGTATACAAAACCATTATCACTGTCGATAAATCCTGGCGCACCAACCCCTATACCTAATAAATCATTACTATTTATTTTTAGTTCTTTTAAATTATCACTAATTGATGTCCATATATCATCAACAATCGACACGCCTGTATTTGATTTATCAGTTGGTATTTCCCATTTCTTAAAAATCTCCCCAGTATCATAAATCATACCTATTTTAATTGACGTTCCACCAATATCTAAGGCCATTATTATTTCTTTCACGGCATATTCCTCTTTTCCTATCAAAAGTAGCTTGCCAGATTGCAATTCAAAATCACCCAACGTTCATTATATCAAATTACCTTTGAATTAGGAATAATAAAGTATAATAAATCGATTATAACCTTGTTAAAGACTCTATACCATGTAGATTTTTATTAGTGATCTTTTAAAGATATCATGATGTGTTCTAAAAGGAAATGGTAATAAATGGCCATATCATAGGAGTGCATATATTTCGTTTAGGAACATAGGATTTAATAAGTCAAGCTGTTAAAAGGATGACACTTTAATGAATAAATGGCTATTTTTTATATTTACAATAATATTAACTTCAATATTTGGGGTTGTCTATATCATACAAATGAATACTAGTCCGGCAATTACTTACTTCCCTATTGATGAGGAAACTTCCTTTACATATTCCGATTCAACACTAGAACTTATTTCTGAACAAGGATACGATTCATATGAAATAGATTGGGAAAGTAATTCTCAGAGCGATACTCAAATGTATCTACGCCAAGATGCCTCCTTATTATTTGATAATGGCAGGTTGAGAGGAGTGCGCAGTAAGTGGGTGCAGGGCACAGATACCATTCATTTAAAAGAAACGCTTATTAGTGAGGACAGTAGTTTTTTTCAAGTGATCTCATTCCATCATGGGGAAGTCCATTATCCAAATGATGAAATTAAAAGCATCCATCAGATGTCTAATGATCACCTATATGTAATCGATTCTCCAACTACGCCACTTGATGCTTTCAAATCAGCTGAAGATGAATTTCAAATAGAATGGCAAATTCTACTCGATCGAACAAAAAAACAGCAATTATTGTATCACTGGCATGATTTAATTACACATTTTAACATTTCGGCTGATTCCTATATGTCTGTCCCCCTTACAAAATTAGTCCGATATGGTAATGAACCACTACCTTCTATGACTCAAGAACAGACAGATAAAGTCATCGGACGGTTATGGGAAGGATTATACAAAAACTATATAGTTCCGGCTGCGAATACAGAAAGCAATGAGCTTGTCAGCTATGTTCCAATTGTTTTGTTTGATAAGGAAATGGAGCACTTGCTTGTTCTTTTTGAATTAAACGGTAAGAAAGAGCAGTTGATTCAAAATTACTCCTTTTAAACGTGCCCTCGATTTGGGCACGTTTTTATCCTGTATCTTCACCTGTTATCTCTTCATATAAGTTAATAAACGCCTCATCGTCCGGTTTCATCTGATAGGCATTTTCTATAGCTTCTATTGCTTTATCCGTTTCTCCTTTATCATAATATAACATGGCTAAATTATAAAATGCCTCTGGAAAAGCATCATCAAATTCAATGCTTTTTTCTAAATCACGAATAGCTTTGTCAGTCTGGTTCATTTCAATATAAGCATAGGAACGCTGAAATAGTATAGATGAATCAAGGTCCCCATCTACTTCTAATGCATCTGTTGCAATTTCTACCACTTGTTCGTACTGGTCTTGCATGATTAATTCTTCCAATTGCATTAATTGATACGATTGAGTGTTCAAATTATTCTGTATTCCGAAAGTAGTTAACCCATATATCATTGTCAGATAAACGATGAATGCTGAAAATTGTATTCGAAAATTTTTATTTCGCGGCAAATGGAAGATAGCTGAAGCAAGAAATCCTGCTATCAATCCCCCGAGATGAGCTCCCATATCTATTTGAGGAATGGCAAAACCAAATATTATATTTATACCGATTAATAGTAAAACGCCACTCCCCAGCGTTTGAAAGAATATTTTCTTATTCATTAACCCGAAAAATAATATGGCTCCAAATAAGCCAAAGAGTGCGCCAGACGCCCCAGCAGATACACTTGTGGTAAATGCAAAGCTAGCCAGTCCCCCGCCTATTCCTGCTAGGAAATAAATACTCAGAAAACGCCAGGAACCGTAAATTCTTTCAACCAGTGTTCCCAAATAATACACTGCAAGCATATTCATAAATAGATGTAAAAAGCCAATATGTAGAAACATAGAGCTTATAATGCGCCACCATTCTCCATTTTCAATGATAGCAGGATTATACTTTGCACCAAAATCAATAAGGTTTTCAATGGAAGTACTGCTTCCACTTCTTTCAAGCATAAAAAATACAATTAAATTAATAACTAATATGAAGTAAGTGAGAAAAGGTTTGCCGAACGAGAAGATGTCTTCCATTTCTTTCCTTTTATTATATAACTTGTCAGCAAGAAAACGTCTATAATATTGAATTCTTTCTTCTTTATCTGTTTCCGAAAGTTCGGTTCTATGTTCCATTTCATGTGAAGAGAGCCGAATAGCTGTAAAAAATCTTGTTTTTTCTTCTGTAAAGTTATGATCAGCTAGGTAATAAACTTTCATTTTTATTGGATTTCTTTCGGTTAATTGCATGGGCTTTCTTAAAACTTCCCAATCGTCAACAGGGGTGTGGGAGGATATATAAACATTATGCACTTCTACATGTTTTCCTGCCAACAAACGTTTCATAGATTTTGCTTTCTGGAATACTTGTGCTATATCTTTTTTTAAATAATTTTTCCAATCAAATCCCTTATGTATGAAACGAACCACTGTTGACTTGTTCTTTTCATATTTTTCCAACCAAATCTCTTCAATATCATCATTTAGTTGTATAACATCAAAACTTTCATTGGCTACCAAATGGTAAGCGAATTGATACATTCTATATTTTTCATTCAGATACATTTATCTTCCTCCCCTACACATCATATCAAAACAGCCAGGTTTTACCTAAAAAAAAGAAAAAGAAGCTGTCAATTAACAACTTCTTCTTTTATCAGGAAGATGTATGGGACGATTCACCATTGAATAAACTTGGTAAAATTTTTGCCCGTATTGCTGGCATATTCATCGATAGGCTTATTGCTATTCTTCGTAAAAAACTAATCGCCAGTACTGCGTTCATCAATCGATACCGCCATTTATAGAGCATTGAAACAGCAGTAATAGCAGTTGCAAAGATAATGATATATCGCATCTAAACACCCTTTTCTAGATATGGTGTTATTAGTTATTTTCTAATAGATGAAAGTTATGCATCTTAGTTCTATTACAGCCTTTGTTTATAAGTTTGTCGCAGTTTAACGGGCAGTAAAACCCCCACTGAATGAAGTTTTACTTTATACGATTTATTCCTTTATCGGTAATAAGATAATGAACAGGGAGATCAAATTCTTCTCTCGGCAATTCTTCAACTATTTGGTTTTGATGCATCAAAGAAGCGGTTTCATTAGGATAATCCATTAAAAACCGATCATAGTAGCCCCCTCCGAACCCGATACGGAATCCACTTTTATCGAATACTAAACCCGGAACGATTAATAAATCAATAGCTGCTTTACCTATTTCGTTCGCTCGATTTGGTTTTGGTTCCTTTAAATTATAATAGACAATTTCTAATTGATCATAGCTAGTCAATTGATAAAAAGTTAGTTTTTTATCTACCGGATTACATTTTGGTACACAAATTGTTTTGTTTTGCTCCCATGCATGTTCAATAATTAATTTTGTTTCCCATTCATAACCTTGCGCCATTGTAATGCCAATTGTGTTTGCGTTTTTCCAGAGCGTAGATGTAACAAGATGTGTCGTTAATTTTTTTTCAATCGCTTGTTTATCTGATTTTGAATGATTTTTTAATTGAGCTATTGCTGATTTTCGTAACTCTGTCTTTTCCATATTAATCACCTCCATTACATATATAAAATAAACTCTTATCAATTATTTTGATAAGAGTTTATCTCATTGTGGACTCCAATTATTTTGTTTCACGATGCAACGTGTGTTTTTTGACACGTGGGCAATATTTCATAAGCTCTAAACGCTCTGGATTAGTACGCTTGTTTTTTGTTGAAATATAGTTACGCTCTCCTGTTTCGGTACAAGCTAAAGTAATATTTACGCGCATGATTTTCCCTCCAAACTTTTAGAAAAACTAGACTGAACCTTATTTAGGGTAGTCTTACTATTTTCTTATACTTAAGTCATTAGAAACTTCATATTCCTTACGTGTAAGAAACTTGCTTTATAACACCTTTTACTTCATTTCAGACTTAATTATAATAGCAGATATTTAGATAAGTATCAAGATCCTTATAGAAAAAATTAATGTTTTCACAAAGGGTTTTCTATGTTATAACTAATATTGTAACATAAAAGTATACATGAATGAAATGGAGGTAGTTAAATGATTTATGCTGCTATCGCAATAATTGTAGTTGCTATTGTACTATTCGGTTTATCCTTTTTTATGAATGATAAATTTGAAGAGCTGGAAAGTCAGGTAGAGCAACTTTCCATCTCAACAATGCAGGATACATATCAGATGAAGAAAAAAATTAAAATCTTAGAAGAAGAATTACTTCCCGAAGATATCACTCAAGATACACTCTCTCAAAACGATTCGAGTAATTTTTAAGTAGAGAATGTTACTATAGTTATGAAAAGAAGGAGAAAAATATGAAACAGCCAATACGCTCGTTCTCAATAGGCTTATTTACAGCTGGAGTCATTATGCTAGTCGGCGTTTATTTTTTTGAAACGCCGAATGATACAGAACAATTACCAGTTGTTGATGAAATGATTCCTGCTGTCGAAGAAGAAGGCTATCGAGTTCTAACAGAATCAGATTATATTTCGCTATCTGTTAATGAGGATAATAATGAAGACGATCAAGAAGATACAGAAGAAACCGAAGAAGATGAATCCGAAGAGGAGAACGAACACTCCTACACATTAACCATTGAACCTGGGATGCCTTCCTCTGATATTGGCCCATTATTAGTTGAAAACCAAATAGTGGATGATGCAGATGATTTTAATCAATACTTGGACGAAGAAGACTATAGCCTATATATTCAATTAGGTGAATACGACCTATCAAGTGATATGAGCTTTTATGAAATAGCTGAAGTCATTGCAAATTAAACGATATTGCAGCATGTTTAAATAAATGCTGCAATATCGTTTTTTGGATCAACACCAAAATCTAGGGTTGACAAACAGGTGTAATCATGAATCATAGTAACCGCTGCGGGAAAACACTACGCTTTCCATGGGCTTGTCCTCAGCCTCCTCGAAAAAGAAGAACACTTTTTCTGCGGGGTCTTCACACTGC
This sequence comes from Virgibacillus natechei, assembly GCF_026013645.1. NCBI lineage: Bacteria > Bacillati > Bacillota > Bacilli > Caryophanales > Bacillaceae > Virgibacillus > Virgibacillus natechei. Next base: position 2,084,904 of record NZ_CP110224.1, read on the forward strand.
GCTTTCCCATAGGAGTCTCCGTGTTTTTCCTCCGCTAGGAGCATTGGACAAAAGTAAAAAGATTAATGCTATAGAAGAATGATGCAGTGACTTAGCGGAGGAAATATACGCAGACTCCAGTGGGAGGAAAGGCATAGGTGAGACTCCGCAGTGCGGTAGCACAAGGAGGCTCACCAGCTGTGTTTTGCAACCTAAAAGGTTACAAGATTGCAATGAAAAGGTTAGAACTTTGCCAGCCCATATTTTATTATGATTGATGATTCGAAAGCGCATGTGTGACGCGATAACTATCTCCAGTAAAGCTCAAAATGTGTGCGTGGTGAATAACTCGATCCACTAATGCAGCTGTTAAACGTGCGTCTACAAATATTCTATTCCATTGACTAAATTCCAAATTGGAGGTAATCACAAGGCTAGACCTCTCATACCAATCAGATATCAATTGGAATAATAATTCAGCGCCTTCCTTACTAAATGGAACATATCCCATCTCGTCTAAAATAACCATATCTACTTTATTAAACCTGTTGCGTAAGGCTTGAAAGCGCCCTTCTCTCCAAGATTTTTCAAGTAGTTCTACCAAATCAGCCACTCGATAGAAACGGACTTCATATCCAGATCTACATGCCTTCCGCCCAAGCGCTGTAACCAGATGAGACTTTCCAGTCCCAGGTGCACCTGTTAAAATTAGATTCTCTTTTTTATCGATAAAATATAGTGATTCGAGACTTTCTCTATCCAATTGTGGAGGGAAACGAATATGTTCACTCCACCGGTAATCCTCTAATTCTTTTTCATTCATGAATTTCGCCTTTTTGATCAAACGCTCTCCTTTAGCTACCTCTCTATGTTCTAATTCCTGTTGTAATAAAGCCGAGATATACTGCTCAGGATTCTCGAAGGGAATCTGCTCATATATGTCTGCAACATATGCTAAACGTAACGATTTGCATTTCTCTCTAATCAAATTAGACATTCTCTACTTCCTCTCCTTTCAACGAATGGTTTAAAGGTTGAAGGGAGTCGTAGATACTCCAATTTACATCATACGGATGTGCAATCGAATCATGTAATGATTCATTTCCATTTTCTTTATCATCTACTGCTAACAATTCATAGAAACGCTCATCTATTTCTTGCATACTGTATTTTATTATTAAACTCTGTAACCAGTCGGCACGTTCTTTTCTGAGTTTCATTGATTCACTATTCAAATGATGCGCGATTCTTCCTGGAAGATATGGGAAGTATCTAGAATAGGTAATTGATCTTGGTTTCCTCATCCAATTTTTCAAAATGGATTGCCATGGAATTTCTCTAGAACGATTCATATATGGTCTAGGTCCCTTATAAAGCATTTCTCCTTGCGGAGAAACCACTTTAAAGTCATCCCAGTACTTAATTACGTACAATTGTGTATAGTGATAACTATTCGGTATGTGGATTTCCTTTCCATCAATTCTTACCTCACCATATTTATTAGCCGAAACCAGCGTTTTATTAAATACTGGATACTCTTTCTCAGGTAATGCGAGACCATATTTCTTTTCTTCCTTTATGAGATCAGCGATACAAATTCCCTTTTTATAATGCATTCTTAAATGATCATCCTGACAATGTTTGAACAATAACTCACGCAAGTGCGTCAAATCCTGAACAACCGGTGACGGCGTAAAGAAATTATATCGAACGTAACCAACCTTATTTTCTACATGCCCTTTTTCGTTTCCCTTTCTTGGATTACAGGCTATTGGCTCAAATCCATAGTGACTGGCAAATCGTTGAAAACCATCAGTGAAAATGGTTTCCTGACCATGACCTCTAGCCTTTACAACGGCTGCTGATAGATTATCTAACCGTAATTCCCTCGGAACAAAGCCGACTTGTGCAAAAAGTAGTTTAATACCTTCCAAAAAGCACTCTTGATTTTCTGCTGGCAATGGTGTTACAAAGCCTCCATTACTAAAGGGGAAACTCAAAATCAGACAATGGATATCTTTTACTTTCCCTTCATGTACAACTTCTGTAACTCCAAAGTCTATCTGTGCTTCCGCTGGGGGATGTGTTAACCTGTCATATTCCTCTTTTACTGTGTCAGTTTCATCTAACATTTTGTCTTTTCATTCAGCGATAAAGTTACAAACGGTTCGGTAAGAACCTGGGAACTTTAATTGCTGTAATTGTTTAAATATATTCTTATTATTCCTTCGCAATTTCTTTTTAAGTGCTTGGTCCTCCATTAGCCAGTCAGATACAATTTCTCCCCATTTTTCTTCATGCATCATACCCTTTTTAAATGGTGTTTTTTCCTCGGGTAATTGATCTTCATCCGCGTATTTCTTAACGGTTTTCCAAGCAAAACCGGTTCGTTTTACTATTTCATTAATTGATAGTGATTTATTATTACGTAAATTTTTGATATGATTAACTTCAGGCATTGCTAGCATCCTTTCACTTACCTCCACCATTAATTTGTTTAGTCGCTATTAACGGTAGGGTATTTTGTTAGGGCTGGCAAGCCTTTTTTATTTGTACAACCTTCTAACATTTTGGTTGCAATACTCTGTACTTTTATTATGCATTAAACACCAGCCGCCCACGGAAAGCGAAGTATATTTCCAGAGCGGATTTTCATCCTCATAAAGCTCAGTTTTCTCGTTGATGATAAGACTTCTGTCCAAGACTCCTAACTTGTGTCATTACCATAATTATTCACTTATATCAACCATAGATTTTGGTGAAGAGCCCGTTTTTTAGATAAAAAAAATACGCGAGCCATTTAATTAGGCTTCACGTATTTTTAAAATTATTTATTCTTCATCTTCTTCATTTTCCTCGTGCTCTTCATCTCTGTCTTCTTTTAGATCAAAATATGCATCCATAATTCCTTCTCCGATATAATGGTTGATTCCGCTAGCTTCCCCAGTATGTGGAACAACGACCGCAAAAGCTACTTCCGGCTCATCAAAAGGTGCGTACCCGACTAAACTGAGATTCTCTGTAGATTGATCAAAATCTCCCTCATCATCATATGCTTCGTTTTCTGCTGTTCCTGTTTTACCGGCAGGGTTGTAATCCTTATCTCCAAAATAGCTGTAACCCGTACCATTGGATGTTTGGAACACTTGACGGAATCCTTCCTGGACGCGCTCTATATGGCTTTGATCCATTTGAATTCGATTAAGTACGTCTGTGTTATGACGTTTGTAGACTGCCCCCAAGTTATCATCTGAAGCGACCGGATTTCGAATTTCTTTCAAGAAATGTGGGCGAACACGGTACCCATCATTAGCAATCGTTGATACATATTGTGCCATCTGCAAGGTCGTATATGTATCATATTGCCCGATGGCAAGATCCATAAAATTACCTGGATTATTGTTGGACAGCCCTTCATAGCCGGTAGACTCAAATGGATAATCAACACCTGTTTCAGCGCCAAGCCCGAATTGTCGGTAATAATTCCGCATCTCTTGCCAAGCAGCTCGATCAAATGGAATTGCTGAACCATCATTTTTAAAGTTATACTCTCCGCCCATACGCATCGCAGTATAAAACATGTATACGTTAGATGATTGCTGTAAGGCGTCCAGATCATTTACTAAGCCTAAATTTCTCCATGAACCCTTTGATGGTCCAGTGGGCATTTCTAAAGGTTCATCATAAAACGTTTGGCCTGGTGTAATAACTTCAGACTCATATCCGGCTAATACTGTTGCACCTTTTACTGTAGAGCCTGGTATGTGTGCATCATATAACGCTTTATATGCAGTATTACTAAACTCATTGTCTTCGCTGTCATAACTTTGTCCAGACACGGCTAATAATTCACCGGTTTGTGGATCCATAACAACAGCAAGCGCATCCTCCAAATTACGATTTTCATATGGGTTTTCACTTATCGCTTTATCTAGTTCATCGCGGACAATTTCATCCACACGCTCTTGAAATTCCATATCAATCGTTAGAACCAAGTCATTTCCACGTTGACCTTCAACAACTCTTTTGGTATCAACTACTGCACCACTATTATTAGTTGAATATTCAATTTGTTCCTTTCTGCCTCGTAACTCTTCTTCGTACTGTTCTTCTAATCCACTTCTGCCAACACGATCATTTCTGCTGTAACCTCTTGTTAAATAATAATCTTCTTCGTCAGCTAATATCCCTTGTTCTTGTGAGGTAATGGAGCCAAGAAGACTGTTAAACGTATCGTCATATGGATATTCACGATCCCAGTCAGTTGTAGCATTAATTCCCGGTAGATCGTCAAGGTTTTCAGCTACACGTGCGTACTCTTCTGGTGTTACATCTTCATTTTTCACAATTTGAGGTGTTAAGGAATAGGCTTTGTCAAGTTCACTCTTAATCGCTATTACTTCTTCTTCTTCTCGTGAAAAGCCATCGAGTTCATCGTCCGTAATTCGTTTTAGTACTGTATCATAATATTCAGCATTATCCATTTCCTCTGCCTCTTCAGTGGACACACGGCCTTCTGCAATTTCTGTATTTTTCAGATACCAGTATTCCTGTTTATTTCTTATTGTAATACTATCGATAGATTCCTCATCCATGGATATCAATTCAGCTAAGTCTTCGGCTACATCCATTCGATCATCTGGTTGTACGTCTTTAGCTGGTGTATATGTTATCGAATATAACGGTTTATTGTCCACGACAACATTGTGGTTATTATCATATATCTTTCCCCGTGGAACTGGAATTTTCGTCGTATCTTCGGTGGTTCGATCTATTTCATTCTGAAAAGCTTCCCCATTTAAAATCTGCACAATCCCCAACTGAAGAATTAGTACAGAAAAAGCTAAAAACACAACAAAGAATAGTATATTTAACCGGAAGGGAAGCTGTGCTTTTTTCTTTTTCTTTCTTTCCAATATTTTCTCCCCCATACAAGTTACTTCATACCCATTATATCATTTATTTCATTAAAAACGAACAAAATTAACGATTTTCTTCGTCTGTAATCTGATCTTTTATCAGTACTTCTTTTTTATTAGTACCTGTCAGGTATATATCCTTCATAAAGAAATATATGATCAAAGGCCCAGCACCGAAAATAACCAATAATAACGGAATAACCCGTTCAGCAGAGAAAATAGAAACTGCTATAAGAAAAATAACAAGGGTAACTACTCTGCCTACGTTAACGAATAATTCACGAACCACTATATACTCTACTCGTAGGTCTTTAGCTTTCCAGGCTTTGCCTATTACATCATAAGTCATTGATACATATGGCACGTTGATAATTGGATATGCAATACCTATACTTATTGCATAAATGATTAAATGCATAAAACTAATTTCGAATAGGATTATAAAAATGGAAAAATAAAGAATGAAAGATCCAATCAAAATAGCCTTTTTTCTCCTTGAGGGTTTTATAAATTTTGTAGCCACAAAATAAAACACTAACGAAAGTCCAGATAAGAACAAATTAAACATACCTAAAGCGAACTCACTATTTGTTACTAAATAAACCCAAATCGTAATAACAAATACAAATATACCTTCCCTTAAACCTTGTGCAAAGTGAGCATTTAAAACTCGATTCCAATTTTTATTATGATGTCTCTCTTCCAATATTCGCCTAAAGTGAAAGCTTCCCTCCGCCTGACGACGATTCAAAAAGAAGCTGCATACCACAGCACAAATAAACAAGATGAACGAAAGCGTAAAAATTGTGGTATAACCAGCATTTTCGGTCATTTTTGCGATAATTGTACCTGCTAACAACGGTCCAATCATTCCACCAAACGATTGCAAAACCCCTAAAATCCCATTAAAAAAATCCCTTGTATCAGGCTCTGTGATTTCAAAGGTTAATACATTAAATGCCAACCAGTAAAAGCCATATCCTATTCCCAACAGACTCCCTAATAAAAAATTATAGGTTGATGCGTTTTCTCCAATAATTAATACACTCAAGAAAAATATAGATAAAAATATTACACCTAATCTTAAGACAATAACACGATCAACCTTTTTGGCAAGTTTCCCCGCTAACACAAATGTAACTGGTTGAAATAAATATATGCCTAAATTATATACAGCAATGGTAATGTAATCACCTGATTGTTTCCATAAGTATATATTTACAAAGGTATTAGACAGGAATATCCCTAAAAAATAGAGACCTCCAACGGATAACAAGAGTAATAAATCACGATTTATATCTATTTTATTTTGAAATAGCTGCAGACCTTTTCGCATACCTCAATACTCCTTTTTTAATTAGTAATAGTGTGAGCAAATGAATATTAGATATGCAAAAGTCCATAATCCAAAAATAAACAACTAAATCAACCAAAAGAACAAAAGCGCAAGCGCCCGTTTAGCAACGTACAAACTGCGCCCGCGCATCGCGGGTGGTTCAACGTTGCCACGCAAAGTGGCGGTTTTAGTTGAACTTCCACTCCGCAATGAGATAAAGGAAACACGACGAACGAAGTGAGTAGATGTTGACTTTCACCACAAGGGTATAAGTGCGACTTTACTTCTGCCTGCGCCTGCCGGCTTGGCAATCAGTAAGTCTTCTTTTCACCCACAGGGCATAAGTGCGACTAAGCCTCTGGCGGAGCCAATCGGCAAGTCTTCTTTATCGTAGTGGAGGAGTGTGAAGTTTGATAGTTGCTGGGCGCTGGAGCTGGACGTGGCTATTCCAGTGTATAAGTTATCCACAGCTTTTAAATTCTATAGTTTCCTATGCAATAAAAAACACGAGAACTATATCTCGTGTTTTTTATTTATATTTATTTTGCTTCATTATAATTTTTTGTTACTTCATCCCAATTCACTACATTCCAGAATGCAGCAATATAATCAGGGCGTTTGTTTTGATACTTAAGGTAATATGCATGCTCCCAAACATCTAAGCCTAGCACTGGCGTTTTACCTTCCATCACTGGTGTATCTTGATTAGGTGTGCTTGTAACTTCTAGCTCTCCATTGTTAACAACAAGCCATGCCCAGCCTGAACCAAATCGACCAGTTGCAGCATTTCCAAATTCTTCTTTAAATTTATCAAAGCTGCCAAATTTTGCATTAATTTTGTCTGCTAATTCTCCAGATGGTTCTCCGCCACCATTAGGGGAAAGAATTTTCCAGAATAAACTATGATTAGCATGTCCACCACCATTGTTTCTAACTGCCGTACGAGCACTTTCTGGTACAGCATCCAAATTACTCAAGAGATCCTCAAGTGATTTTTCTTGGATGTCTGAATGCCCTTCAAGAGCACCATTCAGCTTCGTAACATACGTATTATGGTGCTTCGTATGGTGAATGTTCATCGTTTCTTTGTCAATTGTTGGTTCTAACGCATCATATGCGTAAGGTAGTTCTGGTAATTCAAATTTTGCCATTCCAAATTCCTCCTCTAATAAGTACTGTTTTTCTAAAGGATTGAAAATTCACCCTTTAAAGTAAAGGTTATCAGAGCTTTATTTTAGATGCAAATTTTATGCATAATTTCTAATGATTAACCTTCTATATATTAACTATATCCTTTTTACCATTCGACAAAACATAGTAATTATAATTAGAACAATAAAAAAACAAGCAAATTAGCAGCTTGTTAATAAGTGATGGCTCGGGACGGAATCGAACCGCCGACACACGGATTTTCAGTCCGTTGCTCTACCGACTGAGCTACCGAGCCATGTGTAGATTTTATTGTTCAGTTATTTTTTGGAAATTTTTAACTTTAAGCGTTTGTATAAATAATTATAAATAAGCTTATTAACTTACTTAGATTATGTATGGAGGAGGAAGAGGGATTCGAACCCCCGCGGGCTTTGACACCCCTGTCGGTTTTCAAGACCGATCCCTTCAGCCAGACTTGGGTATTCCTCCTAGTATTATTATATGGTGGACCCTGCAGGATTCGAACCTGCGACCGATCGGTTATGAGCCGATAGCTCTGACCAACTGAGCTAAGGGTCCGGCAAAAGAACAATTCATTTATTACTTAATTTATATGGGGCGACCGATGGGGATCGAACCCACGAATGCCGGAGCCACAATCCGGTGCGTTAACCGCTTCGCCACGATCGCCATGTAATTTTAAAATGGTAGCGGCGGAGGGGATCGAACCCCCGACCTTACGGGTATGAACCGTACGCTCTCGCCAGCTGAGCTACACCGCCATTCTGGCTCCACAGGTAGGATTCGAACCTACGACCGATCGGTTAACAGCCGATAGCTCTACCACTGAGCTACTGTGGAATAATCAAAAAAATTTGCAGAACTTATCTTAATAATTCATCGAATATCCTTCAAATTACTGTATAATAACGAAACATTTAAATTAACAGCGACGAAATATAATTTATCATGTATGACAAGATCTGTCAATATCTTTTTTAAAACTTTTAAATTAACATTTCGTTAATATTTCGTTCATCACGTTTGAAACGACATTATATACTATAGCATTTTCATTTATGGATTTCAACACTAATTAAAATTAATTGTTTAAAAATGTAAAATTGTAGTAGGGAGTAAGAGCGAAGCCCCTACTCCTTACTGAACTATTCTTCCAATACTTCTTCAGCAATATTTACAGCGTGATCACCAATACGCTCTAAATTACTTATAATATCAACGAATACAATACCTGCTGATCCACTGCACAGTCCCTCATTCATACGTATGATGTGTTTCTTACGGTAATTTCGTTCCATCTTATCTATTTGATCTTCCTTCTGTATAACTGCAAGTGCATCCTCTCTATCCGAACTATTAAGTGTTTCCACTGCTTGTTTTACAGTCAAAATGGTTAAATCAAACATATTATTAAGGTCTTCTTGTGCTTGTTCGGTTAAATATACTTTATTTGTTATCTTATAATCAATTAACTCAAGAATGTTTTCAAAATGATCTCCAATACGCTCAAAATCCCGGACCATATCCATTAGTGCTGTATGGTTGGAACTATCCAATTCTGACAGCGATTCTGCAGAAATAGCAATTAGATACTCGGTTATTTTGCGATCCAAATTGTTTAGAGCCCCTTCGATTTGGGTTGCTGTTTCAGAATGCTTTTGCTGTTGTGTTGTTAAGTAAAGGTTTGTTTCTTCCAGCCCTTTATACGCATACTCGCCCATTCGTATTACTTCTGATTTAGCCTGATCGAGTGCCAGTGTGGAAGACTGCTGTATGAAAATAGGGTCTAAATGCTTTGGTTTATATTCTACAATTGCATCTTCACCAGGAACCATTTTTGTTACAATCCACGCTAATGCCCCAATAAATGGAAATTGTATTATAGCATTGGCTATATTAAAACTGCCATGAGAAAATGCTATCGTCATTTCAGGATTTAAATTGAATTGACCCTGTAAATAGGCCACATACTGTGTGAATATTCCTAATAATATAAGTCCGACTAAAGCTCCTACCAAATTAAAAATAACATGTGTATATGCTGCTCTTTTAGCTGCTACAGATGCTCCTAAAGACGCTATTACAGCAGTAATTGTTGTCCCAATATTATCACCAAACAATACAGGAAGTGCAGCATCTAGGCCCATAGCCCCTTGTCCGTACAGTCCTTGAAGTACCCCTATCGTTGCAGTTGAACTTTGTACAATCATTGTAAATACCGTCCCGATCACCACACCTAAAATTGGTGATTGACTCATGCTTACCGTTAACTCTTGAAATGCTTCTAGGCTGCGCAATGGTGACATCCCACTACTCATCAAATCCATTCCAAAGAATATTGCACCAAATCCAAACACAGTTTGTCCAATATTATTGACTTTTATATTTTTAAAGAAATACAACATAAAACAACCAACAGCAATAATAGGAAGGGAATAGGCACTTATATCTATACCAATAATAAATGCTGTAACAGTGGTACCTACATTAGCCCCCATTATGACGCCAATGGCTTGTCTAAATTTCATAAATCCTGCGTTAACTAAACCAATTGTTAACACTGTTGTTCCAGTACTCGTTTGCAAAAGTATGGTAACAACAATACCAGCTAAAACACCCATAAAAGGATTTCGTGTAAACTTGTCTAGAATGTCTCTAAGGCTATCTCCAGCTATTTTCTGTAGGCCGTCCCCCATATATTTAATACCTAAAAGAAAAACACCTAATCCGCCAATAAATTGAAATATCAGTGTTTGAATATCGATCTCCATTAATTCTGTACCGCCCTTCATTCATGTTGAAAATTGTCGCATTCCTATACCATTATTAAATGAAGATGACTCTTTTGTAAAGTCTATTTCCGAATAATTAACATTAAATTAACATTAAATTAACATTAAATTAACATTAAGTTATATAAGTGCATTTCAACAAGGAGTATATCTTCCTTCTTATTAACTTCCCTAATATATATCTACCCATTCTCATTATAATTAAAAAATCAAAAAAACTCCATAAGCTATATAAGCCCATGGAAGTCTTCTTCTAAATTATTCGTTTTTTAACTTTTCAACAAGTATCTTTGTTCCATCTACTTGGACAATCCGAACGTGACTATCCTTGGGAATCCATTGCCCATTCGAAATAGCACTATAATATTCATTCTCAACTTTAATCGTTCCAATTGGTCTTAGATCATTCATGGTAATAGCCTCTTCATTAACCATCTCTTCATAACTACTATTCATTGAATTATAGCCAGCTTCTTTTGTTAGCTGATCTTTTAAGGTTAGCTTTGTCCACATTTCTCTTCGCTTGAAGACTTTCATGAAAAAGAAAGAGGCACCTCCGCCTAGAATAACACCTATCACAGCATACAACCCTGACGTTAAATCCGGTGCAGCTAAGGCTACTGCAGAAACCATTGCTGCCAAGCCAAGCGTAGCTAATGTTCCATCATTCAGCAATTTTCCATCAATAATAATAAGTAATATTCCTACAAAGTAAATAATAAGCATGATGATAAAGGAGCCTGTTTCTACGTATGCTCCAAAGTATACAGTAATAAAACCAATTCCCAATAATGCAAATAATCCGCGCGCATTAACTAAAACTTCACCAATCAAGAATAATGTACCTAATCCTGTAATAACAAATCCAATCCAAGTTAAAGAAAATATATCCAACATGTCTCCTCCTTCCTTACTTGTTGTACGTATTACCATTATAAAATGTTTCACTTTAAACTTGGCTAATCACCAAACTTTAATGCAACCCACGTTTACAACGCACGAGCGAACGTTGTTACAATGTTTTCAGTGGGACGAGTGATTTCCTATCTGCAAAAAAAGGGGAATGAATATGGAATTCTTCAAAAGATTTTTTTTATATGCCTTCATTATATTATTATGTATTAGTATACTCCATGATCTTACATTGGGAACTCCAACGACGCCAGAAATTAACTCAAATCCTATTCAATCGGATCATAACATAAAGTTTGATGCGCAATATGTGAAGGCGGATCCAGGTGAAACTGTTTTAACAATCGTAGAAGGAATAAACAATAATAATATTAAAAAAATGGCTCCCAAACAAATTATAACAGATTTTAAACTAATAAATCCATCTATAGATCCGCATAATCTTAGACCTAACCATTATTATTATTTTCCTTTATATACAAATGGATAAAGAAGGACTGAGATATGTGTCTCAGCCCTTCTTTCTTTAAAAAAATGGAATAACAAAAAGTGTAACTAAGATTGAAATTGCCCCTGCAACAATTGCAATATTTCCTAAAGTATCAGCTCCACGAGCTCTGGAAATAAATCCTAGAATGATGCCTGATCCACCTAAGATAATTGGCATCATAAAAAAAGATATGATGGATAAAGCCGCTCCTATCCACCCATAGACGCTATTCACGTCATCACTTCTTTCATTCTTTCTCTCCATTTCATGGCGATCATCTGCTGTCATTTCAGCAGCATATTCTTCGTCTCTGGAAATGTCCGATTCCATTCCAATAAATTCCTCATCCCTGGAACGATCTAGATTTATTCCCTCAAAGTTTTCATTCTTCATTTCACCATGGTTTGGTGGTTCCTGATGGTTTCTTCGGTTATTAAATTCATCCATTTTATAGACCTCCTTTGCTTCTGATTGAGGTGCATCTATAGTTTATGGACTTTTCATCATTATAGTGGTGTTACATTTTGGAAGAGCGTCTTATATTTTGGATGTTCAACTTTTTTAAGATTGTGCATATAGTAAATCAGATCTGTTAAGGAGTGTATAATATGTCCAATTTCATTAAAGAATTAGTAAGCAAAAAGTTAAAGCAACTGTCCCCTGAAGAATTACTTAATTATGCAAAGCAACATGGATTTTCATTAAACCGTGCTGAAGCCAACAGCATAATCAACTATTTAAGAACAAATTCAATTGATCCATTCAATCTACATGATCACAAAAAAATGTTTGAAGAACTTACTCAAATAACGAATAGAGAAACGGCTAATAAAGCACAGAAATTATTTAATGACTTAATACAGTCCTATGGATTAGGCCATTTATTTCATGAATAGGGGCTAGAAACCATTCATCAAGCCTTTAACGTAAATTGCCAAAGCCCGCACTTATTCAGTAACCAGCTAAAAAGGAATAACACCATACCAGAACAGCGTTATTCCTTCCTATTATGAATTAGCGATTTTTTCTTTCAGGTCCTTATCAAAAGTTCCTTCCTTAATCATATCTATTTCTAAATAATATGGTGCTTTTTTATTCTTTTTATCTTCCCCAACAAATGGCGTTTCCAAAATTTTAGGTAAATGCTGTAATTGAGGATGATGAACGACATCATGCAATGCATTAAACCCTATATGACCAAAACCAATGTTTTCATGCCGGTCTTTATGAGCCCCTCGTTCATTTTTGCTATCATTCACATGAATTACTTTCAACCTGTCCATACCAATAATTTTATCAAATTGATTTAATACTCCATCAAAATCTTGGACGATATCATAGCCGGCATCGTGTATGTGGCACGTATCCAAACAGATGGATAATTTATCGTTTTGCGTTACTCCATCAATAATTCTTGCCAGTTCATCAAATGTCCTACCTATCTCTGATCCTTTACCAGCCATTGTTTCAAGTGCTATTTGAACATCCTTGTCTTTTTCCAGAACTTCATTTAAACCCTCGATGATTTTGTTTATACCAGCGTCTACACCTTCGCCAACATGTGCCCCAGGATGAAGCACAATTTGTTTTGCACCAATAGCTGCAGTTCGGTCAATTTCACTACGTAGGAAATTAACACCCAAATTAAATGTTTCTGGTTTAACGCTATTACCGATATTAATAATATAAGGAGCATGTACTACGATGTCAGAGATCTTGTGCTCATCCATGTGTTCCTTCCCAGCAGTAATATTTAATTCTTCAATCGGCTTTCTTCTTGTATTTTGTGGAGCACCAGTATAAATCATAAACGTATTCGCTCCATAAGAAGCTGCTTGCTCACTAGATCCAAGAAGCATTTTCTTTCCATTCATTGATACATGTGATCCTATTTTTAACAAGTTTATTCCCCCTGCATAATTATTTATTTTCTATATTTTTCTTTTTTTGACATAGACCTTTTTATAGATTCCTGTTGTTTTTTCATCTTTTTCTTATAACCTGGTTTAACTTTTTTGGTTTTTTGTACATGCTTCCACGCCTCTTTATCTAGATTTGTGGTCGGTTTATTTCTTAAATTACGTTCATTCCAAGACTTTGATTCTTGCCATTCGCCGTTTTTTACATCCGCATAATTAAACGTTAATCCTTTCTGTTCTAGTTGCTCAATTAATCTAATATCATTTTCATGATAAATACTGATGGCTGTTCCTTCCAATCCAGCTCTTGCTGTTCTTCCCACACGATGAATATAAAAATCTTCCTCTTTCGGAAGCTGTGCGTTGATTATATGACTGACACCCTTTATATCGATACCTCTTGAAGCCAAATCAGTCGCAACAACATATTGATAACGTAGATTCTGAATTTCCTTTAAAACCCTTTTTCGTTCACGCGGAGCCAGTCCACCATGAATAATACCAACTTCCAGTCCTTTTTCCTGTAGGGAAGCAGCCAATTTATCTGCGATTGTTTTACCATTTGTAAAGATAATCGCTAAGTAGGGCTGAATTGTCTTGGAAACCTCCATAATTATGTCAGCTTCATCCCGATGCTTTCGTTCGATTAAGTGGTGCTCCATTGTTTCTGGTGAAAAATGATCATCCACTTTTACATGTAATGGATTTTCTAAATATTTGTCAAAAAAATGTTGTAAGCGTTGTGGTATTGTAGCTGAAAAGACCATTAACTGTATATCCTTTCTAGAACGGACCAATAATTGATCCACTTCGTTAATAAAGCCTAAATCCAGCATTAAATCAGCTTCATCTATAACAAAAGAGCTAGCGGAATAAATAGAAATAGCTTCTTCTTTAACTAAGTCCAAGATCCTTCCAGGAGTTCCAACAATAATGTGTGGAGGCTCTTTCAGCTTTTCCACCATCTTTTGTTTATCTGTCCCGCCTACTAGAAGCTTCGAGATCCATTGTTGGTCTTTATCAGCATAATGAATAATTTTTTTGACTTCATCGTGGATTTGCGTTGCTAACTCTCTCGTTGGTGCAGTTATAACAAATTGCACCTGTCGTTTGCTTACATCAATTTCGTTAAATAACGGCAGCAGGTAAGCATGTGTTTTTCCTGAACCAGTACGAGATTGTCCAATTACACTGGTCCCCTTTAAAACAGATGGAATAACTTGTTGCTGTATATCAGTAGGTTCACGAAAACCCAGTCGATCTACAACACCTTCCATTACTGGCTGAAAAGAAAACGTATTAAAATTATTTTTCTCCATATATAGTGCTCCTTCTAATGATAGTTTACCTATCATCCTTTAAATAAATTGAAATGGCTCTGTATTTGACTCAGATATCATTACTTCTACCGTATTACTTTGAAGTCTGTCATCCAAATATTGCTTCGTTGCTTTTTTCATTACTTTCTCTATATAGTGCCCTGGATCAATTAACGATAATCCCATTTGCCACGCAGTTTGCGCAGTATGAAAAGTCATATCACCAGTTATATAAACATCAGCCCCCTTTTGCTTCGCTGCATTTATATATTTTTCACCACTTCCACCTAAAATAGCAACCTTGTTTATTTTTTTTGTTAAATCTCCTGTTATGCGCATATGTGAAATATCAAAAGCATACTTAACTTGTTTACAAAACGTTTCGAGATCAGTTTGTTTATCCAATGTTCCCATTCTTCCAAGTCCAAGGACTTCTCCTTGATTATGCAAGGGGAAAATATCATAGGCGGCCTCTTCATACGGATGTGCCTCAATCATGGCATGAACAACGTTTGCAAGAATTCCTTCTTGTACGATGGTTTCAACTTTAATTTCATCAACGATTTCCAATTCATTCTGCGTTCCAATATGGGGGGCTGTCCCTTCAAGTGGTTTAAATGTTCCTTGCCCTTCTATTTGAAAGGTACAATTACTATAATCACCAATATGGCCAGCCCCACTGTTGTTAAAAGCCTCAAGAACATCATTTTTATGTGACTTCGGAACGGAAACAGAAATTTTAAACAGTTTTTCTGTCTTGGTTTCCACGAGAACATCCTGAGATTGAAGATTTAACAAATCAGCTAACATATCGTTTACTCCACCATTTGCAATATCTAGATTAGTGTGTGATGCATATACAGAGATATTATGTTGAATTAACTTGTGGATAATACGACCGTGAGGAGTATCGATATTTACTTCTTTTATCGGCTTAAATAACAGTGGATGGTGCGCAATAATAAGGTCAATATCATTATCAATTGCTTCATCTACCACAGATTCTAATACATCTAATGTAACCATTATTTTTTTTACTGAATTCGTATAGGATCCAATTTGTAAACCAACGTTATCCCATTCATATGCTAGATTAAGCGGTGCCCATTCTTCCATCAAACGAAAGATGTCTAAGTTTGTTTTAGTCATCAGATAAAACCTCCTTCATCCATTTTAATTCCTTTTCAAACTGATTTATCTTTTGTATATCTTTTACTTTAGCTTTATCCATTTGATTTATCACTGTTTGTAATTTTTCATGTTCATGTTTCCATTTTTGATAGAATGTAGCTGTTCTATTTTTCATTAATAGAGGGCCAAACAATAATTGCTGATCCACTAAACTCGCATCATATGGACTTCTATTTTCTCCTCTGTCAGCTACAATAATTTCATAAATATGGCCGTTTTCCTCTAGTATTGCTTCATTTGTAACTGTAAAACCATGTATTAAAAACCATTTGCGAATAGTTCTTGCATCAATATTAGGCTGAACTACGATACGATTGACCGCATTTAATTTAGAAATGCCATCTTCGAGAATGGATCTAATCAATGCACCACCCATACCAGCAATTACAAGCTGATTAACCTCTTCATTTTCTACTACCTCTAACCCATTACCCAAACGTACTTCAATTGAATCAGACAACCCGTATAAATGAACTGTTTCTACAGCACTATTAAACGGGCCTTCATTTACTTCACCTGCAATCGCCCTTGCTTTTTCATCATGCAAGCAAATGTAACAAGGTAAATAAGCATGATCCGTACCTATATCAGCAAACAAAGCACCCTCAGGCACATAAGTTGCTACTTTTTTTAACCGCTTTGATAACTTAACTGTCTCTATCATTGAAATCTCCACTTTCATATTCTTTTAAATGTAATAGAAAACTCCACGTTCGTTAAAGGGATTCTTAAGAAATCCTTTGTTTTTCGGGCAGATAGGAAAAAACGTAAACTGTCTTATCTGCTAATAAGAATAAGAAGAGCTTTCTGTACATAGCAGAAAGCTCCTCATTTATATCATTCATTAATAATAATTACTGTTCTGCTAACCATGTTGCAATAGCAGCCGCTTGCTCATCATCCACTAGACCACCTGGCATACCAGCGTCTGTACCTTCAATAATGATCTCTTCAATCTCGTCTTCTGATAATCTGTCACCTACTTCAGCTAACTCAGGGCCAGACCCACCAGATAAGTCCTCCCCATGACAATTCATACAATTATTTGTGTAAACTTCTGACGGATCCTCTTCCGTTGCACCCTCTTCGGCCTCATCTCCTGTTTCTTCTTGTGCCTCTTCCTGTTCTTCTCCATTACCATCTTCAGCAATATCTTCTCGCTGACCTACACCAATAATAGAAACCACCAAAACAGTAAGTATCCCTAAAACAGCAATTATAGCATATGGGATGACTGGATTTCCTCTCATTGCATATTCCTCCTTATGTATAATCCCTTATTGAAAAAGACTATATTTATTTTACTCCAAATTTACTTTTGTTTAAAGCAATATGATATAAAACTTATAAAAAACTTAATCAACGAAAATTTATCGCAGTCCCACGACGTTTGGTATTTAGTCGACACTGCGATAAATTTGCAAAATAATTTAAAATGACGTACTATAATTACAAGAAATGAAAACGATCACAAAAGAAATAGAAAGGATACTCGTATTAATAATCCTTTCTTCTGCCTTTTAAATTGTTTTGGTTTAAGCACGAATGCTAGCGCATCGTTTTAAGTATTTGATACTATGAAAAATTACATAATAGGAAAAGTCACTGTTCACGAAAAGTGCACAATGACCTAATCATATTTAATCTAAAAAGTCTTTAAGTCGTTTGCTACGGCTTGGATGCCTAAGTTTACGCAGTGCTTTTGCCTCTATTTGACGTATTCTTTCTCTCGTGACGCCGAATACCTTTCCAACTTCTTCTAATGTCCTAGTTCGACCATCATCCAGACCAAAACGTAATCGCAAAACATTTTCTTCGCGATCTGTAAGTGTATCCAATACATCTTCTAGTTGTTCTTTTAAAAGTTCATATGCAGCATGATCTGATGGTGAAACAGCTTCCTGATCTTCAATAAAATCACCTAGGTGTGAGTCATCTTCCTCACCTATTGGCGTTTCGAGTGACACAGGCTCTTGAGCGATTTTTAGAATATCCCGAACCTTATCTGGAGATAATTCCATTTCTTCGCCAATTTCTTCCGGTGTTGGTTCCCGTCCAATATCTTGCAATAATTGGCGTTGTACCCGAATAAGTTTGTTAATTGTTTCGACCATATGAACCGGGATCCTGATTGTCCTTGCCTGATCGGCAATAGCACGTGTTATTGCTTGGCGAATCCACCATGTTGCGTACGTACTGAATTTAAACCCTTTTCGATAATCAAACTTTTCCACGGCTTTAATTAAGCCCATGTTACCTTCCTGAATAAGATCAAGAAATAACATTCCACGACCGACATAGCGTTTAGCAATACTGACAACTAGGCGTAAGTTTGCTTCTGAAAGGCGGCGTTTGGCTTCTTCATCGCCTTTTTCAATTCGTGTAGCAAGTTCAATTTCCTCAGCAGCTGATAATAAATCAACTCGCCCTATTTCTTTTAAATACATCCGGACTGGATCATTGATTTTAATGCCCAGCGGAACACTTAAGTCATTTAAATTAAACTCTTCTTCTTTTGCAATCTGCTGCATATTAGGGTCATCTTCAGATTCTCCTATTACTTCTACACCCTGCTCTCCTAGGTGCTCATAAAACTCGTCCATTTGATCTGATTCAATAGCAAAATTAGATAAGCGATCTGCCACTTCTTCATAAGCTAAAACACCACGCTTTTTACCCATTTCTACTAATTGTTCCTTTGCTTGTTCCAGGGTTAGCTCGGTTTCATTTTGCTTTGTTTGTGAAGGCTTATTTTCGGCCATATGAGTCCCCCTCCTTCCAGACTATACATTATCATTCAATTTGTATTCTTCAGCTGCTTCTGTATGTCAATTATTTGCATTGCAATTTCTGCAGCTCTTAGTGGATCATTTTGCTGCTCAGCTAATTTTTGACTTTCTTTCAACGATTTAATGTTACCTACACCATTCGCTTCAGCACGTATGAATTTTATATAATCATTAATTTCTTTATCGCTGATATCTTCGAGCACAGGTGTCATAGCTATTTTTATAGCTAATTGCTTTACGTTTTCGTCTGTTAATTTATCAATAAATACACTAACATCAGCTTGGCGCCCCTCTTCATAAAAAGCATATAAATGAGTGGCGATAATTTTATGTTCATCTATATTAAAAGCGACTCCTAATTCCCGTTGTACTGTATCAGCAATATGAGCATCTTGTAGCATATATGAAATAAGTTGTCTTTCAGCATTGTGAAATGCTGGAAGTAATTTTTTTTCAGTATAATTGTTCGCTGTCTTATTAGTATATCGGTTCTTTTCTCTCTTATCCTTCCGAATGCCCATTTTTTCACGATGGGTACTGATTTCATCCGTTAATGTTTCTAATGATATATCATATTCATTACTCAATTCTTTTAAGTAATATTCCCGTTCGATTGGACTTTCAATCATCGCAAGTTGTTTGAGAATATTTTCGATATAATTTATTCGATCTCCTTCAAGACTTAAATTATAATCTTTTTTCAAATAACGCATATAAAAACTCATAAAAGTATTGCTTGCTTTTATTACTTCATTGTTAAAAGCTTCAGCACCATGTTCTTTAATGAATGTATCGGGATCCATGTCGTCTCTCAAATTTGCAACTTTAACATGGCATCCAACTTTACGCAATATCATGGAAGCTTTGTATGTTGCCTCAACGCCAGCATTATCGGCGTCATAACACAGAACCACTGTATCAACATATCGCTTTAAAAGTTTCGCTTGATTCTCTGTTAGAGAAGTGCCGAGTGTCGCTATAACATTCTTCACATCAGCCTGGTATGCAGCAATAACATCCATATACCCTTCAAATAAGATTACTTCACTTTTTTTGCGAATATGCTTTTTTGCCAAATCAAAGTTGTATAGAATTTTTCCTTTTTGAAACAATTCACTCTCAGAACTGTTTAGATACTTAGGATCCTGATCTATGATAGCACGACCACCAAAACCTATTGTTTTCCCTAAGTGATTGCGGATTGGAAAGATTACTCTACCTTTAAATCGATCCGTTACACTATTATCATCTTGTTGAGAAAGTAAACCTGCTTTAACTAGCAACTGTTGATGGAAACCTTTTTTATCAAGGAAATCTCTAGTGAAATCTTTCGCATTTGGTGCAAACCCTAATTGAAACACTTCGATCGTTTCATCATCAAGACCCCTGTTTTTAAAATAGTTATAACCTTCTCTACCATCTTTTGTATATCTTAGTAAATGGTGATAGAGTTTCGTGAGCCATTCATAGGCAGACAAAATACTTTGATTTTCCTTAGACAATGATGTTTCTTTCTTGATTCCAGTTTCTGGAAGTTCAACACCACTTCTATCTGAAAGGAATTCTAATGTTTCATAAAAAGAATAATTCTCCATTTCCATTAAAAAAGTCATTACATTTCCACCTTTTTTACAACCAAAGCAATGAAAAATTTGTTTTTCCTGCGTGACTGAAAAAGATGGGGTTTTTTCGCCATGAAAAGGACATAACCCAAAATAATTTCTACCTTGTTTCTTCAATTGTACATATTGACCTATAACATCAACAATGTCATTGGCTTTTCGAATGGTTTCAATTACTTCATCAGATACTTGATTAGCCATATAAACCACCATACTATAATATTATTCGAGATGTGTTAAAGAAAAACCTTCATAGTTCGACATTTTCTTTGTATATGAAAAATATTCTTTTCGAATTCTATAGCCATATATTTACTTATTTATATCAAGCCTTAATTACTAATTCTACACGCAACCGTAAGAATCCTTCCTTATGATGAATGTTTTACTTTTCAGAATACCCTTTCAAGGCTAAAAGAACTATTACTACTTATATCTTTACACAAAAAATAATTATAATACAAATTCGACAAAATTGCCAGTCAAAAAGTTTCTAATTTGCTCTTTTTGATTAGAAAGACCAAGAAAAACATCCTAAACGGCTTGTTTAGAATGTTTTTCTCTTTTATGAAATGCATATTATTTTTGTATAATTTGTCGAATAACATTTGCTGTTTCTTCAACAGCTTTATTTGAAACATCTATCACTTCGCATCCAATTTTATCAACGATTTTATCAAAATATTCAATTTCTTCATGAATACGCTGTATATTGGCGTAACTTGCCTGATCTCCCAAACCTAGAGCCTTAAGACGTTCTTTCCTTATTTCGTTTAATTTTTCTGGACTAATACGAAGTCCAATACATTTAGAAGAATCGACACCAAATAGTTCTTCCGGTGGATCTACTTCAGGGACAATTGGCACATTCGCAACTTTTAGTCGTTTATGTGCTAAGTATTGCGACAAGGGAGTTTTTGATGTGCGCGATACACCGATTAAAACAATATCTGCTCGGGCAATCCCTCGTGAATCTCGTCCATCATCATATTTCACAGCAAATTCAATTGCCTCTACGCGTTTAAAATAATCTTCATCAAGCTTATGCACCAACCCTGCTTCAAGTCTGGGTGCAGCTTCAAATACGCGCTCCATAGCTGATAACATTGGACCCATGATGTCAATTGCTTCTATATTCATTATATTTGCTTGCTCGTTTAAATAGTTTCTAAGTATCGGGTCTACTAAGGTAAAACCTATGATACCGTTTTTTTCTTTTGCTAATTGGATGGATTCATTGATCGTTCCTTTATCTTCAATATAAGGTATGCGATGTACCTTGAATTCTCCATTATTAAACTGACTCAATCCTGCCTTGATAACTAATTCAGCAGTTTCCCCAACAGAATCAGATAAAACATAAACAATTGGTTTGGCACCCATATTAAGCTCCTCTCCTATCTTATATATGGTCGTCCATGATTAATTCAACAAACACTTTGGTTATCGTTGTTTTCGTTATACGACCTACAACTTCCAATCCACTTTCAACATCTTTTACTACTGGTATTCCATCAATTTGATTATTAATTAATTTCTGGGCTACATCAATTAATAAGTCCTCTTTTCTGCACACGGTTATGTTTGGCATTCGTGTCATAATAATATGAACAGGAATGGCGCTTAAATCCTGCTGCCCGATACTTGCTCTTAACAAATCCTTCCTTGACAGCACACCAGTTATACAAGCATTCTCATCTACTACAAATAATGTACCGACATCCTCTAGAAACATGGTGGAAATTGCATCATATACAGATACATTTTCTTTGACTACTATTGGTATATGTTGGAATTCATAAACTTTATATGCTTTGATTTTTTCGGTAAGTAGTTCAGAACCTGTTTTTCCAGTGTAAAAATAACCTACACGTGGTCTGGCGTCCAGGAATCCGGCCATCGTTAAAATGGCTAAATCAGGACGTAACGTGGCTCTTGTAAGATGGAGACGATCTGCTATTTTTTCACCTGTTATCGGCCCACCTTCTTTAACAATTTCAAGAATTTGTTCTTGCCTCTTTGATAATTCCACCTTTTCACCACCTAATAACACTATGACATACTACTTTCAATTCGTATATTCCAATTGAAGTGATTGTTGAAAATGTCTCTACTTAGGCCACAGCTAACTTAACTTAGAATTGTTGTTTCCACTCCACCGCTGTTAGGTCTGCATAATCCAGTATTAAATAAGCAATCTTATTTACAAGTGCGAGTCGATTGGTTTTAATTTGGTCATCTTCCGCCATAACCATATTATGGTCAAAGAAATTATGAATAGGTTCCGCTAGCTCTCCTAATAGTTCTAACGTGCTTTTAGCGTCTTTTTGTTCCTTAACTTTCGCGTAGTCGTTAACTAGTGCTTCATATTTTTCGTATAATGCCTGTTCTGAATCCGTTTCAAAATGTTTTTGATTCACTTCTGTTTGGTTTGTTTTACTAGCTAGGTTCAGTACACGAACTAACGCTTCTTGAATATATTTAAATTGATCATCGTTACGCTTATTTGTAAGAATAGTTGCTTTAGCAAAGGTATAATCAACAGCACCTATTTCCCTGTGGAGTACTGCCTGTACAACATCTTGTTCAACTCCCATCTCTTTGAGCAAGTAAGCTGCACGAAGGTGGAAAAAGTCAGCAAGGTCATTCGTAACTTTCTCGGCATTTCTCTGATCAATATCCAATGTTTGATATACGCTTTTCGTCGATTCCAGAAGGCTTTCAAGTGTGATATTCCACTTATTGGCCTGCATTATTCTAAGAATTCCTGTTGCTTGTCGGCGCAAGCCATATTGATCAGTTGAACCTGTTGGTATTAATCCGATCGATATACAACCAACGATAGTATCTAATTTATCAGCTATACTTACGACAGACCCTGCGATCGACTCCGGAAGATACCCATTTGCTTGTTTGGGTAAGTAATGTTCTTTAATAGCTTTAGATACTTCACTATTTTCCCCAAAATTCAGTGCATATTTTTCTCCTATTATTCCCTGTAGCTCCGTAAATTCATTTACCATATGCGACATTAGATCAAATTTACTTATTTCTGCTGTCCTTATCGCATTATTAGCTGTTTTTTCATCAAGATTCAACAGCTGTGCTAGTTCCCTTGTAAGATAAACAACACGCCGCACTTTATCACTAATTGTCCCTAGTTTTTCCTGAAAAACAACACGTTCTAATTTGTCCATATAGTAATCAATGGAATGATTTTGATCTTCCTCATAAAAAAATTGAGCGTCTGCCAATCGTGCGCGTAGTACTTTTTCATTTCCTTTTATAACTGTATCAAGTGCATAATCATCCCCGTTTCTAACACCCACGAAATATGGCAACAATGTACCATCATGTGATTTCACAGGAAAATACCGTTGATGTTCCTTCATCGAGATTATTAATACTTCTGACGGTAGCTGTAAAAAGCTTTTCTCATAGGAACCTACAAATGCAGTTGGATATTCAACTAAATTCCTTACCTCGTCTAATAATTCCTTATCAACTGGAATCTGAAAGTTCTCTTTCTGCTCCACTTGTTTTATACCATCCAAAATCAGACGTTCACGTTCACCAGCATCAACAACAACATAGTTTTTAAATAAAGCCGTTTGATATTCTGAAGGATTATTTAATGATAGTTCTGTTCCCAAATATCGATGACCAAATGTTACATTACTTGTTCGGACATTTGCTACTTCAAACGGGATAACAGAGTCACCAAATAAAGCAACGAGCCATCTGATTGGGCGTGCATATTTTAGGGTTTGTTCAGCCCAGCGCATGTTTTTTCCAAATTGAATGGATTCAATAATAGACCTAAGTTCAGGTAATAGGTCTGTAGTTTGCTTTCCTTCAATATGTTTTTTTACATATATATATGTTGTTCCATTTAAATCTTTCGTATATATATCTTCTACTGTTTTACCTTGCCCTTTCGTAAATCCTATTGCGGCTTTCGTCCAATCCCCATTTGCATCTTTTGCAATATCTTTAGCAGGACCCTTTGCTTCTTCTACAATTGTCGTTTGTTCTTCTGCTACATTCTTAACGAGTACAGTAAGGCGTCTTGGTGTTGAGAAAGAAATGATGGAGTCATGTGTAATGCGCAATTCAACCAACCAATTTTTTGTTTTATCTGCTAGCTGTCTCTCAGCATCGTCTATATACCGGGCAGGTAATTCTTCTAATCCAATTTCAACTAACACATCTTTACCCATTTATTTCTCCTCCTTTTTCAACATGGGAAATCCAAGCCGTTCTCTTTCAGCAACATAGGATTTCGCAATATTTCTAGCAAGCTTTCTGATTCTTGAAATATAGCCTGTGCGTTCTGTTACAGAGATAACTCCTTTTGCATCCAACAGATTAAATGTGTGCGAGCATTTTAATACATAATCATAGGATGGGAAAACCAAACCTTTTTCCATCGTATCTTTCGCTTCGTTTTCATACATCGTAAATAGCTGAAACAGCATATCGGTATTCGATTCTTCAAATGTATACTTAGAATGTTCATATTCAGGCTGGAAGAATATATCCTTAACGGTAACGCCATTCGTCCATTCCAAATCAAAAACATTCTCTTTATCTTGAATATACGATGCCAGTCGCTCAATCCCATACGTTAATTCAACTGTTACTGGATTTGCTTCCAGTCCGCCTATTTGCTGAAAATAAGTAAATTGCGTGATTTCCATTCCATCCAGCCAGACCTCCCATCCCAATCCAGCTGCTCCAAGTGTTGGATTTTCCCAATTGTCTTCAACAAAACGAATATCATGCTTCAGTGGGTCAATTCCAAGCTTTTCTAAGGATTCTAAATACAAATCCTGAATATTGTCAGGTGATGGCTTCATAATCACCTGAAATTGGTGATGCTGGTAAAGTCTGTTTGGATTATCTCCATATCGCCCATCAGCAGGCCTTCTTGACGGCTCCACATAAGCAACATTCCAAGGCTCTGGCCCCAGACTTCTTAGTAATGTCATCGGTGACATTGTACCTGCACCTTTTTCTACATCGTATGCCTGCATAATAATACAATTTTGTTCAGACCAGTGTTTTTGAAGTGTTAAAATCATTTCCTGGATATTCATTACATTCATCCTTCCATGTCAAAATTAACAGTAGACGTTAATAAAACCCGCCCCTATGCCTATATATACAGACATAGGGACGGGTTTTAAGCCGTGGTTCCACCCTATTTGCTCGATTAAACAGAGCCACTTTATACGATTTGCTCCAGAGCGCCATTCCTTACCCTTCTATTGTCCAGCTTTCACTAGTCTAGACTCGCTATAAATAGAATATGAATAAGTACTATTCTCTTTCTTAGCAATGCATTTAATTTGATTTCATTGAAATGTAAATAGTAATGGATATATACGGATATGTCAATAAAAAAGCTTCCTTACCTTAAGGAGTCCAATTGATTTAAGAACTTACGTGATTTCAAAAAATATCCTCCATACTGATCGTAATAGGCATCCAATATATGGCGTAATAATTGTTTGTTTTCTGGTTTTATTGAGATAGAGCCTACCCTTTCAAGCTGTGCATTTGCAAGTACATAGAAAAGTTTAGCAACCGATGCAGGTAATGATATTGCCTGCTGATCAAAATTTCTACAACGACTACACAATAATCCGCCTTCCGCAATAGAAAACGCTGTAAGTCCCTCGTTATTTCCACAATTAACACATCTATCTACAGTAGGAGCAAATCCACCCTTTTCAAATAATTTTAATTCATACATCATTATTGGTATGTCCGCATCCTCCTGTTCGGAAATCCAATCCATCGATTGAATAAGCTCGCCATAAATATAAATATCCGGGTTCTGAAATTCCATTAATTTATCTGTCAATTCAGTTATGTAGGCTGTATAAGCTGTCTTTATAATATCTTCACGAATTGCTCTAAATGAGTGTAGTACTTCACCTTGCTGCATGGTACTTAATCCACTATTCACATAGACAAAAAACTCACCATAGATGAATGGCTGCGTTACAGCAGCCATTCTACTTTTAGGTTTTTTTGCTCCTCTAGCAATAGCAGAGAATTTTCCAAGCTTTTTACTAAATATCGTAACTATTTTATTTGTTTCACCATAATCCTGCGTTTTAATTATAATCCCATCAATTTTTTCGAGCACAAAGCTTCACCTTTCCTATCTTGTCCCCGTGATTAAAGCAAGAGTGCTTTTTACTATTATACCCTCGTGTCCAGTGATTCGTTTACTTCATTTTCAGTCTGTGTGACCTCATTTGGTCTATGTTCATTTTCTAACTCTTTCATTAATAAATAGGTTTCAATGTTCCCCGTTTCACTGAATATTTTCCACGTAATATCGACCACAAGAAACCCCACCTTTCTGTCATGATTGAAAATGTAACTCACTACTTAGAATTACCACACCTGAGGAAACAATTAGTATAAAATATTACCATGTTTAATAATCATCACTTCGGAATCCATATTCATTAAGCTGACTCTGTTTATTTCTCCAGTCTTTATTTACCTTTACCCAAAGCTCTAAATACACTTTCGACCCAAGTAGTACTTCGATATCTTGACGCGCACTTTTTCCAATATTTTTCAGCATGGTTCCTTGCTTACCGATTAATATACCTTTTTGAGTTTTTCTCTCCGTTATTACGGTTGCTTGAATAAATATAGTGTTCGTATCCCTTGTTTCAAAATTTTCAAGGACAACGGTTACCGAATGTGGTATTTCTTCTTTTGTTAATTGTAAAACCTTTTCTCTGATTAATTCCGTAATAATAAAGCGTTCAGGGTGATCCGTCACTTGATCTTCCGGATAATATTGAGGACCTTCAGGTAAATGTGTTTTTAGCACATCTAGTAAATGTGTAACATTATTTCCTTTTAAAGCTGATATAGGTACAATTTCTTCAAAAGTATACTTTTGTCGGTATTGATCAATTAACGGAAGCAAATCATTAGGATGTACCAAATCTACCTTATTTATGATCAGATATACGGGGCGATTAACCTGTTGCAGGCGATCCAAAATATATTGATCACCTTTTCCATATCCTTCCTTTGCATCAATCATAAATAAAATAGCATCCACTTCATTTAATGTATTTTCTGCGATCCTTACCATGAAATCGCCCAATCGATGCTTTGGTTTATGAATACCAGGTGTGTCAATAAAGACTATTTGTGCATCATCATCTGTTAACACGCCTTGAATTTTATTTCTTGTTGTTTGTGGTTTATCACTCATAATCGCTATTTTCTGTCCAATCACTTTATTCATAAACGTTGATTTTCCGACATTTGGTCTACCAATAATTGCAATAAATCCTGATTTAAAATTATCCATGTTGTATCCTCCACGATGTTTTCTTATTATTTTATGATACTACAAATGTAGCCAGGTTTCACGTAATCGACAAAACCTTTGAAAAGTTTCTCTTCTTCTATAAAATAGTACATAATGCTTCATAGTATTCCACGAAACCACAAACGGGTATTATTTCTTATAAGATAATTACTTATGGACTTCGCAGTTGATATAAAAGACGACACAGTGAAAATTCCCTTTCATGAGAAGTCTCTCGTTCTAATGATGGTTGGGTGCTTGGATTCGCTCCAGAAACACATTTCGCTTTCCGCGGGCGGCTGGTGAGCCTCCTCGTGCTACGCACTGCGGGGTCTCACCGATGCCTTTCCTCCCGCAGGAGTCTTCATGTGTTTCCTCCGCTGATAAGATGCTTTTCAACTTCATAAAAATTACTGCTTAATTATATAACAAATATAGCCATGCACTCTTATGAAGGTTGATTGGAGCGGAGTACAGTCGACTCCTGCGGGAACAGCACGAGTCTGAAGACCCCGCAGCAGCGGTTCCCTGCGAGGAGGCTGAAGCCGTGCCCGCGGAAAGCGACTGTACGCAGCGGAAATCAACCTGGTAGTTATGTCGTCTTTTATAGATATTGTGTCAAAAACAACAATTCTTTTCGGTAGGACGAGTAACCGCAGTACCAATCTTTTAGATAACAGCCTTATGTAAAAGAAAAAGCCCCGTCCACAGGGCTCTATAGTAAAACGTATAACTTTGGAATAAATATAATCAAACCTACCACAAGAGCAGTAATTGCCGATACTAAGACCGCTCCAGCAGCAATATCTTTAATAACTCCTGCTGATGGGTCCAGTTCCGGTTTAAGGTGATCCATAATTTTCTCAATAGCACTGTTTGTGATTTCCGCTACTAATACCAAGCCTATAACTAAAAAAAGGATGGCCCACTCTAAACGTGTTAATTGAAAGATAAAACCTGCAATGATGATAAGAAGCGTTGCTGCCAGATGAATTTGAAAATTTCGTTCAGTTCTAGCAACTTCACGTATTCCATTCCATGCGAAAGAAAATCCGATTGGATCCTTTTTTTTATCGCTCAATGCCAAATTCCTCTAATATTTCTTCCTGCTTTTGAAACATTGACATTTCTTCTTCTTCATCCTGGTGATCATATCCTAGCAAATGAAGAAAACCATGAACGGTTAAAAAACCTAACTCTCTCTCCATGGAATGATTATACTCCATTGCCTGTTCATTCGCTTTATCTACAGAGATTACAACATCTCCCAAAACCAACGGAATATTTTCACCGATAATTTCCAATTCCCCTTCAACCGTTTCTTGTAATGCAAAGGATATAACGTCAGTAGGTGTATCCTGTTGTCGATAGTTTCGATTTAACTCTTGAATCTCATTATTGTCCACAAAATTAATCGAAATTTCGGCTTCAGCAGAAATACCTTCTTTGTTAGCTGAAAATAGGAGTAGTCGTTGTAATAAATCGATATAATCAGTAGGAACAGAATTTGTTGAATCATGAAAATCAATATACATTATTTTGCCTCCTTGATAGGATACTGGATTCTGGAATGGAAAATACCTTTGAGTGCTTCACATATTGTAAGGCGAATTATTTTCAAGTCTCTTAGGGTAATAGGCGTATCATCAAATTGACCATCCATCATTCGATCATTCACAATGGACGCTACTATTTCTTCAATTTTTTCTTCTGTCGGTTCATTAAGCGAACGAACTGCTGCTTCAACAGAATCACATATACATATGATTGCTGCTTCTTTTGATTGAGGTTTTGGTCCAGGATAACGATACTGTTTTTCCTTTACAAGTTTATTTCCCTCTTTTTCTTTATAGTAAAAATACTTCAATAAAGTTGTGCCATGATGCTGCTGTGCTATATCAATAATATCTTTAGGTAATTTATACTTCTTTAACATATCTGCCCCATCATATGGATGGTTTATGATGATTTCTGCACTTTGTCTTGGCGCAATAACATCATGTGGATTATTTATTGATAATTGATTTTCAATAAAATAATGAGGTCGTACCGTCTTTCCGATATCATGATAATAAGAGCCTACCCTTGCAAGCAATCCATTTGCACCAATTGCTTCGCAAGCTGTTTCACTTAAGTTTGCTACCATCACAGAGTGGTGGTATGTACCTGGTGCTTCTGTTAGTATCTTTTTAAGTAGGGGTTGGTTTGGATTCGATAGTTGCAGTAATTTCGAATCTGTTAAAACTCCTAACACTGTTTCAAAAAATGGCAATAAACCGATTGTCAGAACAGCTGAAAAAAATGCAGCAGCTATTCCAAAACCCGCTTGAGTGAATACGTCTTCTAAAGCATAATTTTCAAATGATAGAAATATAAATAATAGTACGGTTATAACATTTACAACCGCCATTCCAATACCAGCTTTAAGTATAGCTAACCGATCTTTTACATCCGTCAAGAAAAGAATTCCGGCTAGTTGAGCAAAGAAGAAGTATATACCTACTTCAAAATTTAAAGATCCTGGTATTTCACCGTTAAAAATGATGCTACCTAAAATAGCATATAAGGTACAGAGAATTACCGCGAAGCGTTCATTAATTAACTGCTTGACTAACAACACGCCTGTAGCAACCGGTACAAGATAAAACATTTGGCTTCCTTGTACTGTATATAAGCTGATTGCTTTCATTAGTGAGATTACCATAATGCTAATAAAAACGATCGAGATCATTTTCCTTTGATCCAGTTTATTTTGCTTCGCAAGCTTTACCATTTCATATGCAATTACACTAATTATAAGCGTAATTAATAATGCTAAACCGATTATAGGATAAACATTTCGCTCATTACTCAACAATCCTGCAAAATCAAGTTCTTCATAAACCTCATTCGTTATGGTTTGTCCTTCCCTGACAATTATATCACCTGCTCTAATTACAACAGGTTCTATACTATTCGCGGCTTCCCTTCGCTCATCCATGGTTTGTTCAACGTCAAAAAAGGAGTTTTCAACAATTGCAAATTCACTAAGATCGTATAAAGGTTCTTTTACATCTTGATCTAAATCTGAATCTTCAATACTTTGTTTGAGCGTTGAGGCCTCCGTTGCAATATTTTCAGATCGAACGCCTTTTTCCAAGGATTCCTTTAATGAATCCACGAATACCATTTTTCCTTCTTCTCGATCATGACTTGATAATTCGAGAAGTTGTAGCCAAATTTCGTCACGAACAGCGTCGGAAATTTCAGGTGACAATAGCTGTTTTAATTGTTGTACTTTTTCATCATTTGTCATTGGAACTGGCGTGTTTTCATCCTCAACATCGGAAAGCTTATAAATTTCTTCTTCTGATTTCTCTAATGCATCAAAAATTTCTTCGACATATTCAACACGTTCCTCTGTCATTTCGTCCGATATTTCAAATTTATCTTCAACCGATTGAATAGCTTCTCTGGTTTCACGTTCTGTTTCCTGTTCTTTCTCAAAGGTTAAGGGTGACCTTATCGTTTCGTCAGCGATACCAAAACGTTCAATATCATATGCTTGGGTGTGAACATTATTTAATGAAATAAAAAAGAAAAATAAACCTAACAACAATACAGATATTAGTATAAAAATTGATTGATTTCTTATGATCAATAATGATTTTAGGCTATTGAATATCTTTTTCATTGTTTCACCCCATTTACGAATTAAGATTTAGAAATAGGTTCTGCAAGAGGAGAACCTATTCAAAAAAACTAATTGTTTTTTTCATAAGCATCAATAATCCGTTGTACTAATGGATGTCTAACTACATCTGACTGATCCAGATGTATAAATCCTACCCCCTTAATGGATGATAGGAGGTTTTTTGCTACTTTCAGACCTGATGTTGCCCCTTTT
Organism: Virgibacillus natechei; assembly: GCF_026013645.1. NCBI lineage: Bacteria > Bacillati > Bacillota > Bacilli > Caryophanales > Bacillaceae > Virgibacillus > Virgibacillus natechei. Next base: position 2,116,585 of record NZ_CP110224.1, read on the forward strand.
GGTAAATCAACCTGTGTAATATCACCATTTACGATCATCTTTGATCCAAAACCTAAACGTGTTAAGAACATTTTAATCTGTTCTGGTGTTGTATTCTGAGCTTCATCCAAAATGACAAACGCATCATCTAGTGTTCGGCCACGCATATAGGCAAGAGGTGCAATTTCGATTGTCTCCCGTTCTATTAAACGCAAAGTATGCTCTACACCTAGAACATCATGTAATGCGTCATACAATGGACGAAGATATGGATCGACCTTTTCCTTTAGATCACCTGGTAAAAAACCTAAGCTTTCTCCCGCCTCAACAGCAGGTCGCGTTACTATAATGCGCTTCACATTTCCATTTTTTAAGGCATGAACAGCCATTACAACAGCTAAATAAGTTTTACCAGTACCTGCAGGGCCAATTCCAAAAACAAGGTCATTGGATCTAATTGCATCAATATAATCTTTTTGTCCTAACGTTTTTACTCGAATTGATTTCCCTTTTGCGTTTTTCGTTATTTCATCTTCAAATAGTGTTTCAAATTGATTGATTTTTCCATTTTTAGCTAAATCAACAGCATAGACAACATCTCGTTCAGAGATCGATAACCCTTTTCTAATTACCGATAATAATGTCAAAAGTATGTCCTGAACAAGTGAGATATCTTCATCTGTGCCCGACACTCTAACCTGCTCTCCTCTTGTTACAATCGATACATTTAATTGTTCTTCAATTTGTTTTAAATATTTATCATTTGTTCCAAATAAAGCTAAGGCTTCACTTGTATTTGCTAATTGTAAATCTATTTCCTTGAGGTTCTCTGACATAATCAATCTCCTTGATTTATAGGTTGAATTGGTTCGTTTCTGACAATATCTTCTTCTACACTAATATATAAGTTTAATTTAACTTTACCACTCTCGGTTGTTTCATGCAAAACATTCTCGGAGATGATTTTTGAATCTTGTCCTAATTGTAACTTCAATTCATTTTTAGCTTGTTGAATTCCTGTATTTATAGCCTCTTCTTTTGTTCTTTCTACATTATTATTGACCTTTTCACTTAGGGTATTTGTAACAAATTTAATAGGTAATTCCCATTTAAAAAAGTTTATCGACTTTTCATTTGATTCCCTGTGAATTTCATCGTAATCAGGCTTCCCAAAACCCCATATCGGTAATTGTAGGCGACCTAGCTGTAAATAATACTTATCCTTCTGATTCCCTGTTACATGTTCATAATTACCCTCTAATGGCACATTAACGGTCACCTCATACCATGTAGTAGCGGTTATCTCTCCATCAGCAGTTACTAGCTCCAAGTTTGTCTCCGTTTCTTCGGAATTCTCGTCTTCTTCTTTTTCTGCTTCAATTTCATCTTCATTTAGTATACCAGAAACCAATACATCTCCTGGTTCGACGTAATCATTTACAGCTACCCTTGGGAGCCCTTCTGAAACATACATATTTTTAATTATGCCTTTTTTATTTGCTATCAAATGTCGTGGTCCTCTGCTTTCTTCTTCTTTAACGATTGACTTTTCTACACCTTCTAGGTAAAAGGTTGTCCCTTTTTGATGCACACCAACCCATAATAGTTCAGGTACATCTTGTACTAATTGTTGTTGAATACTATTAGGTGATTCCAATGTAAAAATCCAGGCACCCGAATGAATGCCATAATTATTTAGCTGTTTACTAATTTTTTCTTCAATATCTGAAGGAACACCTGTGATTCTAACTTCCCAGATTATATTTGATAGAAATATTATAAGCATGAAACTCATAATCAACCCAACCATAAGTTGTTTTTTTCTCGTAAATCGTTTGATAAAAAATGGATATCCTTTTTTACTTATGAATTGTATTTTATAATCCATTTTTCGTTTTATAGACCTTATTTTTTTTATATCACTTAGTTTAACATTTCCAACACATAAATCATCACCTGTTTTTTTAATATCCCATACTAATATACCTGCTTGCATGCATTTTTGAAAAAATAGCTCAGGTCTGTTCCCTTTAATTTGAACCGTCACATATCCTCTAATAAATGAACCTTGTTTATGCTTCATTTCTTCCTCCTTGACAACGAAATTTATTCAGAAATAAATTTTACTTCTGTTATTGTACCTTCCAATAAAATTTCTTCAGGTAGCATCATCTTTAATACAAAGGAAGATCCCAAAATTTGTATAAAACCTTTATTTGTCTTTAATCTTAGTTCCGTATCGGAATAGGTTTCTAGTCCTTGATGATTTTCAATATAAACATGTAATTGTCCAATTATTGTTATTCGTGGTAATTCAAGAATTACATCGGAAGGAAGGGCAAAATATTTTACTAACCAAGGACGAATACGTTGTTGTAGTTTTTTCATTAATGCATTCTCCTCTCTCCATCATATTTATGACTGAAATGAAAAGTTAAGAACTATATTGAAAAACTGTAGAAAAATAAACTAAAATCATACTTTTAGTGAAGGCTCAAGGTTTCTATTATATATAACATGGCGGTTTGTTTAATTACAGAACAAAAGCGCAAGCGCCCGTTTAGAAACGTACAAACTGCGCTCAGCGCTGCGGGTGGTTCAACGTTGCCACGCAAAGTGGCGGTTTTAGTTGAACTTCCACTCCGCAATGAGATTAGATGAACTTGACTTATCGCCAGTAGTGGCGAAAGTCAAAGTGAATCTAAAAGGAAACATGCCCCCTCATAGGGGGATGCCGACGCCTGAGCGCAAGCACCGTTTTAGTCTGCCTTCCTTAAGCCAAGTGAGTAGATGTTGACTTTCACCACAAGGGTATAAGTGCGACTTTACTTCTGCCTGCGCCTGCCGGCTTGGCAATCAGTAAGTCTTCTTTATCGTAGTGGAGGAGTGTGAAGTTTGATAGTTGCTGGGCGCTGGAACTGGACGTGGCTATTTCAGTGTATAAGTGATCCACAGCTTTTAAATTCTATAGTTTCCTGCAATAAAAAAGCCATCAACAAGTTAAGCTGTTCTAAGCTAAATTGTTGATGGCTTTTAATTAGTTATTGATTACTTTTTCGGTCTGTAATAATACTTCGATAAGGTTTTTTCGCTCTCGGGCTTCCTAACACTTCAGACATTATAACTGCGTTTAGTACACCCTTTCTTTGCAAATTATCTTGCATTTGTCTTCTAAAATCATTTTGTTTCTTAGAAAGATCCTGGGCGGTATCCTGTAAGGAATTACCAATCTCGCCGTTATGGTGAGATTGTTTTTCCATCACATCTTTTGTCTCTGTTTTTAATTGATTTGCTAATCGTTCCATTTGGTCATTTTGCTGTTGCTCAACAGAAGACTGAGAACTTGTCTGTGTAGATTGACGTCCGCCATAACTCCCTTGCTGTGGTGAATGATGACCACTAGAAGGTCGAGGATTAGGATTCGGTCTAGGATTATTATTCGGGCTTCTCTCCTGCTGTTGTTCTGGAGAACTATTTCTGAGTAAACCTATAATCCCTGCAATAATGATAATAACTATAAAAAGGTTATTCATAATCAATTCTATAAAAGATTCCACCATAACCCTCCTTTACTTGCATGGATGATCTTATTTTGGATCATTTTCGTCATTATTATTTTCGTCAGTCAATTTTCCAATTGTATCGCGCATATCTGTATCTGCATCGATATTTTTATAATTCATATAATCCATTACTCCCAAGTTACCTGAGCGTAATGCTTCTGCAAGCGCAAGAGGAACATCTGCTTCTGCCTCAACAACTTTGGCGCGCATTTCTTGAACACGTGCAACCATTTCTTGTTCTTGAGCAACAGCCATAGCGCGACGTTCTTCCGCTTTAGCTTGTGCAATATTTTTATCGGCCTCAGCTTGATCTGTCTGCAGAATAGCTCCAATGTTTTTACCGATGTCAACATCAGCAATATCGATCGAGAGAATTTCAAATGCAGTACCAGCATCTAATCCTTTACCTAATACTGTCTGAGAAATAGAATCTGGATTTTCTAACACTTTCGAGTGTCCCTCTGCACTTCCAATGGTACTTACAACACCTTCACCGACACGTGCAATGATTGTTTCTTCCCCTGCACCACCGACTAGACGGTCAATGTTAGCACGAACCGTAATTCTTGCTTTTGCTTTAACTTCAATTCCATCCATCGCTATACCAGCAATAAATGGTGTTTCAATTACTTCAGGATTTACACTCATTTGTACTGCTTCAAGTACATCACGGCCTGCTAGGTCAATAGCTGCACCGCGTTCGAAAGGTAATTCAATATTAGCTCTATGTGCTGCAATAAGCGCATTTACAACTCTGTCCACATTACCACCAGCTAAGTAGTGACTCTCCAACTGGTTGGTTTGCACGCTTAATCCAGCTTTGTGTGCTTTAATTAAAGGATTAATCACTCTATTTGGTACTACACGACGTAATCGCATACCGACTAACGTGAATATACTAACTTTAACCCCAGCTGCTAATGCACTGATCCACAGCGCTACTGGTATAAACGTAAATAAGATTGCTAGTGCAATCAATATAACCCCGATTATAATAAGGGGCATAAGTTCTGATATTTCCATTCTAACTCCTCCTAATTAAATATAAAGTTTTTTGCTACTTTGTTATATTTCTCTAACGACTATACGAACTCCTTCTACTTTCACGATTTTAATTCGCATATTCTCGTCGATAAAGCCACCTTCTGAAATAACATCCAGCCGTTCTTCCTCAAATACACCCGATCCTGATGGCCGTAAAGGTGTAACAGCTATACCTTCTAACCCAATTAACTCTAAACGGTTCTCTGAAGATACATAGCCCTGGTCTGTTGTTACTTGGTCTTTTAAAATTACCTTTCGAAATACCCCCTTATCCATACCAATTCTTCTGATCAGTATGACTGCGAGTATCACTGCTACTAAAAAAGCAATTCCAATACTTATAGACATATGTCCTAAATCATAACCAGACATAAATAACGAACCAATCACTGCTCCAATACCGAGTGCACCAACAATTCCACCAGATACATAAAATTCAGCTATTATTAATACCATTCCAATCACAAGCAATACAATTGCTTCCATACCAGCTAATCCAGCTATAATGTGGCCATAGAAGAATAACAGTAATGACACAATACCCATTATGCCTGGAATACCAAACCCTGGTGAGAATAATTCTAAGATTAGCCCTATACTTGCTACGGATAGCAAGATTGGAATAACAACTGGATTTGTTAGAAACCGAGCAACCTCTTCCGCTAATGTTGTTTCAGTTTCCACAACAGTTGCATCTGATAAACCTAATTCATGTAACAATTCAACCCGATTCTCCACAATACCTTGAGCATACTCAACCTCGATCGCGGAATTAGCATCCAATGTTAAATATTGCCCTTCAGATGCACCGTATTCTGGGAGGTCGATACTCGGATCTGCCATTGCTGCGGCATATAAGGGGTCTCTGTCTTTTGATTCAGCTGCACTTCTCATGGAAGCTAACCAAGCTGATTGTGCCTTTTGGTCTGCGGCATTTCCATCTTGTGTAATAATACCGCTTGACCCCATTGTCGCCGTTGGTACCATATAAATATTATCCGTATTTAAAGCGATATATGACCCAGCTGATAACGCTTGGTTAACGATAAATGAGGTCGTTTCAACTTCCAAATTCTGCAGGATTCCTGCAATTTCTTCAGCAGAATCTACTCGTCCACCTGGTGTGTTAATTTCAAATACGATATGGTCTGCACCCTCATCGGTAGCTTCTTCTGTCGCACGAGATAAAAAAGCTTCCAAGCCGCGTTCTACCTCTTTTTCAATCGGTATAACATACACTAAACTTCCAGCTCCAGTTTCATTTGCATCAACAGATTCACCTAGATCTACTAAAGTTCCAATCAAAACTGAAAATAATATCAATATGTATAGTAAAGGTTTTTTGCCCAGCAAAATGATTCACCCCCTCTTTAGGTGTCTACCTTGTATACGATAATAGAGATATTGGTTTCATATTTCTATAATAAACCAATCTAATTTTATCATAAACAACCAGTTAGATGATACATTTTACGTTTGCAGCTTTTAAAAAGGATCCCTGTCACTATATTTATATATATGACAGGGATCCTCATTTGACCAATCAGTTTAACTGTTTAAGTACAAGTTTATTAATTTGAGAGCCATCTGCCTTTCCTTTAACCTTAGGCATTATTGCGCTCATCACTTTACCAATATCTTTCTTGGATGTCGCATTAACTTCTTGAATAGTTGATTGAACAATTGCCTCTAACTCTTCATTTGTAAGCTGTTTTGGCAAATATTCTTGTAAAATATTGATTTCAATGTCGAGTGATTCGACAAGATCATTGCGTCCAGCTGATTTAAATTCTTGGAGGGAATCTTTTCTTTGCTTTAACTCTCTTGAGAGTATTGTTAATTCTTCTTCTTCTGAGAGTGTATCTTTACCAAGGTTAATCGTTTCATTTTGCAACGACGCTTTTACCATGCGAATAACATTCAATTTTTCTTTATCTTTTTGCTTCATTGCTTGCTTCATATCTTGGTTCATCTGTTCAAGTAATGTCATGCACTTGCACCCTCTTTAAAATTTACGCTTTCTAGCAGCTTCAGACTTCTTTTTACGACGAACACTTGGCTTTTCATAGTGTTCACGCTTACGATATTCTTGTAGTGTACCACTTTTTGACACGCTACGCTTAAAGCGACGAAGAGCATCCTCAAGATTCTCGTTTTTCTTAACGCGAGTTGTATTTGACATGCTAATTTCCCTCCCTCCGAAGCAAAAAACAGGATTATAAAAACATGTATAAATTCTACATGTCTAAACCAAAGTATAATATATTACACCTTATAGGTCAACTAATTATTAAATTTATAAAGGAATTAATGACATCTTTGTCTATAATGCTTAATAATCAGAAGTACCTATATCACCTTTTACAATAGCAATACCAGCACTTGCCCCTATGCGCGTTGCACCTGCATCAACCATTGCCACTGTGGACGCATTATCACGAACGCCTCCAGAAGCTTTAACTCCCATTTCACTGCCTACTGTTTGACGCATTAAACGAATATCCTCGACCGTGGCACCTCCACCAGAAAAACCAGTTGATGTTTTAACAAAATCTGCACCCGCTTCTTTTGCTAATTTACATGCTCGAATTTTTTCGTCTTCCGTCAATAATGAAGTTTCAATAATTACTTTTGTAAGTGCACTTTCTTTAGAAGTGTTAACAACTGCTTCAATATCTGCTTTAACGATCTGATCATTGTTTGATTTTAACTCTCCAACATTGATAACCATGTCCACTTCTGTTGCACCATCTTTAATCGCCTGGTTTGTTTCAAAAACTTTTGTTTCTGTAGATGTTGCTCCTAATGGGAATCCGATAACAGTACAAACTTTAACTGAAGTATCTTTTAAATTCTCATAGCAAAACGGTACCCAATATGGATTGACACACACAGAAGCAAATTCGTACTCTCTCGCTTCATCAACAACTTGTTTCATTTTATCTTTTGTTGTATCTGGTTTCAATTGAGTGTGATCAATATACTTAGCTAATTCATAACTCATGCATAAACACCCTTTCTTCATCTAATTATCATATGATCTGCTTTTAGAAAACTTGGCATTCAACAAGCTTTCGGTGAATGTCTTAGCCTGCATTTATGCAGTAAGAAAGTTTTTATACTTTCTTATCTGCGAACAAAATTTTATAATTCTTCAAATTGATAAGAAATACTTGCTAACACATATAAAGCTGCGGTTTCCGTTCTCAAAATTCGAGGGCCAAGGCGAACAGGGTGAAAACCATTATCTTTTAATTGCTTTGCTTCATTAGTAGTGAACCCACCTTCAGGGCCAATGCATACAAATAACCGCTGACCTCTTTCGACCTTACTTAGAATCCCACCAAATGATTGATGATTTTCAATTTTCGCTTCCTCTTCGTAGGCAAACAGCTTCACATCATAATGGTCGCTTTCCCATATCAAATCAGCTAGTTTCATCGGGGATGAAATTATAGGAATTTTATTTCGATGACTTTGCTCACTAGCTTCTTTAACTATTTTACGAAAACGATCCATCTTTTTGGCTATCTTCTTATCATCCCAAACAACAACTGAACGTTCGGCCTGGTATGGAATAAAAGAACTTACACCAAGTTCCGTTGCCTTTTGTAAAATTAGGTCCAGTTTATCTCCTTTAGGCAATCCTTGAGCAATAGTTACATCTAAAGGCAATTCTACCGATTCATGAAGCCATTCAAGAACTTCGGCTCGAATAACGTTTTTTTCAACTGCTATAATCTTACAAATCGCAGCCTGACTATCTTCATTGTTACAAATGATTTTGTCCCCTTCTTTGTAACGCATTACTCGAGTTAAATGGTGTACGTCATCACTTTTTATGATAACTTCAGTCTCATACCAATCTGAATCCGGAATAAAGTATCGTTGCAAATTAGGCACCCACTTTTAAACGTACTAGTAAACTTTCTTAGCTGTAATAGAGATCCAATCATCTATCTCATTGACTTCTACTATGTTGAATCCTTGTAGCTTAAGCTCGTCTTGGACTAGCATTTCTTTACTTTTAATGATACCAGAAACGATAAAAATCCCACCCGGCACTAAAGTATTCCATGCATCGTTCACAAATCGAACAATAATTTCGGCTAAAATATTCGAAACAATAACATTTGCACTAACATTAACACCATCAAGTAAATCATTCTCTTTCGCTTCTATATTCTTATCCTGATTATTTAGTTTTGCGTTAATAATAGTGCTATTAACAGCAACGCCATCTAAGTCATAAGCATGTACACTTTTTGCACCAAGCAGAGATGAAGCGATACTTAATACTCCAGAGCCGCAACCAACATCAATAACGACATCCTCTTCTTTTACGTACTTCTCTAACGCCTGAATACTGAGTTTGGTTGTAGGGTGGGTCCCAGTTCCGAATGCCATTCCTGGGTCTAGTTCAATTATAATCTCCTCACTAGACTTTGGTTCATATTCTTCCCAGGTAGGTATTATCGTTATTTTTTCAGATATTTGCATAGGCTTATAATATTTTTTCCAAGCATTTGCCCAGTCTTCTTCGTTAATTTCGCTTCGTGTAACATGGTTTTCCCCAATCGTAATACCGTGGGTCTGTAAATGCGTTATAGACTTCTTTATATCTTGAACTAACGCATCTACATTATTATTCTCTGGAAGATATGTTTTGATGTATACCCCTTCTTCTGGATATTCATTCGGGTTCAATTCATAAACTTCTCCAAAAAATGTATCCCGCTCTTTCACTAAATCCAATGGATCTTCAATTACAAGTCCACTTGCACCAATTTCATTTAATATATTCGAAATTGGTTCAATTGCTTCGTTCGTCGTATGAATACGAATTTCTGACCATTTCATTAAATCCACTCATTTCATATTGAAAACCTGTGTATGTAAACGATGTTGCATAGCAACATCGTTATTCACTTTTAAATGCATTTTTAAAACGTTGAAAAATAGAGTTATCCTGCTCATTTGTAGATTCGTTTCCACCTATTTCATTAAACTCTCTTAACAATTCTTTTTGACGATCCGTCAGTTTTGTAGGTGTCACTATTTTCACAATAATATGTTGATCCCCATGACCATACCCTCGAACGTTTGGAGCGCCTTTTCCTCTCATGCGGAAATTCTTACCAGATTGTGTTCCAGCAGGTACTTTTAACATAACCTTACCATGTACGGTAGGTACTTCTACTTCGTCTCCTAAAGCTGCTTGTGCATAATTTAGTGGCAACTCACAATATATATGGTCTCCTTCGCGCTCAAAGAAATCGTGTGGCGTTACTTGAATCAGTACAAATAAATCACCTGGGGGTCCACCGTTCACACCAGCGTCTCCCTTTCCAGCTACACGGATTTGTTGACCTTCATCTATACCTGCTGGGATTGTGATGTGAATTTTGTTATGCTTTTTGACCTTTCCAGCTCCACCACAAGTGTTACATTTTTCCTGAATGGTTTTCCCGGACCCACTACAATGATGACATACCCTTCGGTTAACAACTCTACCAAATGGTGTGTTTTGCTCTTGGTTTAATTGGCCAGCCCCATTACAATGTGAACATGTGTTTACTTTTGTACCTGGTTTCGCACCAGATCCATTACAGGTATCACAGTTCTCTTCTTTTGGTATATTAATATCTGTTTCTTTTCCCGAAATTGCTTCTTCAAAAGTCAAAGTCATTGTGTATTGAAGGTCTGCCCCTTGCTGTGGAGCGTTTGGGTCCCTGCTTCGGCCACCACCAAAGAACATATCAAAGATATCGCCAAAACCACCAGAAAAGTCCTGTGCTCCGCCACCGAATCCTTGATTCTGAGTACCTGCATGGCCAAATTGGTCGTACTGTGCACGCTTTTGTTCATCGCTTAAGACCTCATAAGCCTCTTTAGCTTCTTTAAATTTATCTGCTGCGTCTTCTTCCTTGTTAACGTCCGGGTGGTATTTTCTCGCTAATTTCCGATATGCTTTTTTTATTTCATCTTTAGAGGATCCCTCGCTAATTCCAAGTACCTCATAATAATCACGTTTACTCACTTCACAATCACTCTCCCGACACTAGTTACATGAAATTCATCTTATCATTCATTGAACCTTGATAGCAAATGATCCTTTGTTCGTATTTATTAGAAAAATTGGCACCCGTTAAAGGGATTCTTAGAAAACGTTCTTTGCCAAGTAAAAAGTCAAAGTCAAGAGAAACTTTGACTTTGACTTTTTCATTCGTTCTATTTATTTTTTATCTTCGTCTTCTTCGTCAACTTCTTTATAATCTGCATCTGCTACATCTTCTTCACTGTCTTGCCCTTGTTCTGCCTCAGCGTCTTGCTGTGCTTGTTCATAAAGTTTAACAGTAAGCTGTTGTACCTCTTCTTGTAGCGCATCTTTCTTTTCTTTAATTTGATCAAGGTCATCAGCCTCAATAGCTGATTTCAATTCTTCTTTTGCATCTTCAGCTTTTTGTTTCTCTTCTTCTGAGACCTTTTCACCTAGATCTTTAATTGTTTTATCTGTTGTGAAAATAAGCTGATCTGCTTCATTACGTAATTCTACTTCTTCACGGCGTTTTTTATCTTCTTCTGCATTTTCTTCTGCATCATTTACCATTTGTTCAACTTCTTCGTCAGAAAGACCTGATGAAGATTTAATTGTAATAGACTGCTCTTTATTTGTACCTTTATCTTTCGCGCTAACATTGACAATACCGTTTGAATCAATGTCAAATGAAACTTCGATTTGTGGTACCCCTCTTGGTGCTGGTGGAATATCCGTTAATTGAAAACGACCCAATGTCTTATTATCTGCTGCCATTTCACGTTCACCTTGAAGCACATGAATATCTACAGCAGTTTGGTTATCTGCAGCGGTTGAGAACACTTGTGACTCACTAGTAGGAATTGTTGTATTACGTTCAATTAATTTTGTGGATACGGATCCCATCGTCTCAATACCAAGAGAAAGTGGTGTAACATCCAATAGAACAACATCTTTTACATCACCTTGCAGTACTCCACCTTGAATTGCCGCACCAAGTGCAACAACTTCATCAGGGTTAACTCCTTTTGATGGTTCTTTTCCAATTTCACGCTTAATTGCTTCCTGAACCGCTGGAATACGAGTTGAACCACCAACTAATACTACTTTATTAATTTCATTAGCCTCGAAGTTAGCATCCGATAATGCTTTGCGTGTCGGAATCATTGTGCGCTCGACCAATTCAGAAGTTAGTTCTTCAAATTTAGCACGAGTCAGACTCATTTCCATATGCACGGGACCTGCTTCTCCAGCAGTAATAAATGGAAGTGAAATTTGTGTTTGAGACACTCCAGAAAGATCCTTCTTCGCTTTTTCAGCAGCATCTTTCAGTCGTTGTGCAGCCATTTTATCTTTTGATAAATCAATTCCATTTTCTTTTTTGAATTCCTGTACCATATGATCAATGACAACCTCATCGAAATCGTCACCGCCTAAGCGATTATCTCCCGCTGTTGATACAACTTCAAAAGTACCATCACCTATGTCCAGGATGGATACGTCAAATGTTCCTCCACCAAGGTCGAATACAAGAATTGTTTGATCTTCTTCTTTATCAATACCATAAGCTAATGCACCTGCTGTAGGCTCATTAATAATACGCTCTACTTCAAGTCCAGCAATTGTTCCTGCATCCTTAGTAGCTTGACGCTCTGAGTCATTGAAGTAAGCTGGTACCGTAATAACAGCTTTCTCTACTTTGTCTCCTAAGTAATCTTCGGCATATGATTTTATATGCTGTAAAATGATTGCCGACACTTCTTGTGGCGTGTACTCTTTATCATCGATCGTAACTTTAAAATCTGTTCCCATATGACGTTTAACAGATGATACAGTATCAGGGTTCGTTATTGCTTGACGCTTTGCAACCTCCCCAACCTGTCTTTCACCATTTTTAAATGCCACAACAGATGGGGTTGTGCGGTTTCCTTCAGGTGTTGGAATAACTACTGCTTCCCCACCTTCCATCACAGACACACATGAATTAGTTGTACCTAAGTCAATTCCGATTATTTTACTCATTCCTGATTCCTCCTTAACTACTTATACAATTTTATTTATTTACTTTTACCATTGCTGCTCTAATGACTCGGTCTTTTAATAAGTAACCTTTTTGTAATTCTTCAACAACAGTATTTGTTTCAAATTCCTCATCCTCTACTTGCATAACTGCATGATGCAGATTAGGATCAAATGGCTTGCCTTTTGTTTCAATTTCCTCAATACCTTGGGACGTCAGTGCATCTTTCAGTTGCTGATACACCATTGTAATACCTTCAATTAGACTAGAATTAGATTCTGATACTTCAACTTGTAACGCTCTCTCAAAGTTATCTAGCGCTGGTAATAATTCACTTACCAAGTCCTGAGATTTATACTTATTAGTTGCTTCTTTTTCCTTTTGCGAACGTTTTTTGAAATTATCAAATTCCGCCTGCAAACGAAGCAGTCGCTGTTGAGTCTCATCTTTTTCCTGTTTTAATTCAGCAATTACCGTTTCTTGTGAATCTAGATTTTCCTCTTCAGAACCCACCGTTTTTTCTTCTGAATCAATCACTTCTATATGTTCTGATTCATCATTTTTATTTACATCTTCCTCTGTAACAGTATCTCTATCATGCTCTTCCATTAGTGCCACCTCCTATTTAAAATAGCCACGTAAGACTATATCATGAATACCATATGAAATAAACCAATCAATATCTTGCAAGGAGAAACTCAAAGTCCTCACCACATATTTCGATGAAGAGACTTTTAGATTATCCATTGTTTTTATACCACATATATAATGCGTCTGTCATTTCATTTGATAAGCTATTTAACAACGAAATAACCCTTCTATATTCCATTCTTGTTGGTCCAAGTAATGCAATGGTGCCCATTTGGCCATCACCCGACTGATAAGCGGTAGTAATCAAACTAAAATCCTTAATTGCATCTAATTGATTCTCGTTGCCAATCGTCACATTAATCCCATTATTTGTATGCTTTAGTAGGCTTGCTACCTCATCTTCTTTTTCAATCATAGAGTAGAAGGAACGTATCTTATCTAAATCATTAAATTCAGGTTGCAACAAAATATTGGATTTCCCACCAATATAAAGCTTAACCGGGTATTCACTAAAGAACGCCGCTTTTAAATAATCATGTGATTTTTCAAAGTCCGTTACATACTGCTTCATAAGGGAAACGACCTCTGTATTAAACATCTCTGGCAACTGTACTAACGGTGTCCCGTGTAAACGATCATTCAAAATGTTCACCATCTTTTCCAAGTCTGATGAATTGATATGAGTCGGTATTGAAAAGGAACGGTGTTCAACATGACCAGTATTCGTAATTAAGATGGCAACAGCTGTGTGCGCAGAAAGTGTAACGATTTGAAGTTGCTTGAGCTTTGTTTCAAATAATTCAGGTCCTAAGATAATAGAAGTGTAATTCGTTAGTTCAGACAAAACTTCTGCAGACATTTGAACCATTTGTTCAAACTCAAAAAAGCCATCATCAATAAAATGCTTGATTACATTTGTGTTATCTTGATTTGTAATGGGTGATATTAGATGATCCACATAATATCGATAGCCTTTTTCTGATGGTATCCTTCCTGAAGAGGAATGTGTTTTTTCTAAAAAGCCCCTATCCTCTAGATCAGCCATTTCATTTCTTATGGTTGCAGCGCTATAAGGTATCTTATCTTTTTTAGAAATAGCACGTGAGCCAACTGGATGTGCCGACTCTATAAAATCATCAATAATAACTTGTAAAATTAATAACTGCCTTTCTGCTAACATGATAATCACCTCTGTTAGCACTCTAATCATCTGAGTGCTAATGCTAATAACAAATTATCAAATCCTTATTTCTTTGTCAATAAACATGTTCTGAGAAACAACTAACTTCCGATAATTTTATGCAAATGAAAAGGGAAAACTTTTTAGCGTATGCTTTTAAGTTCTCCCTTTCTTAAATAATTAATCATTATCCATTTTTAATACTGCCATAAAAGCTTCTTGTGGAACTTCCACAGAACCAACCATTTTCATTCGTTTTTTACCTTCTTTTTGTTTTTCCAGTAACTTCCGCTTACGCGTAACATCTCCACCGTACAATTTTGCTGTTACATCTTTACGAAATGCTTTAATCGTGGAACGTGCTTCAATCTTATTCCCTATTGCTGCTTGAACTGGTACCTCAAATTGTTGTTTTGGAATAAGCTTCTTCAGTCTTTCGACAATCTGCTTTCCACGTTCATGTGCAAAATCACGATGTACTACAAATGATAAAGCGTCAATCGTTTCCGCATTAAGTAAGATATCCATCTTAACAAGATCAGAAGTTCTATAACCGATGAGTTCATAATCAAAAGAAGCGTATCCTTTTGTATGGGACTTTAATTGATCAAAAAAGTCAAACACAATTTCTGATAATGGAATATCATAGATAATATTTACCCGAATATCATCCAGGTACTGCATGTCGATAAAGTTACCTCGTTTCTTCTGAGAAATTTCCATTACAGCTCCTACATAATCATTTGGCACTGTAATTGTTGCTTTAACAAAAGGTTCACTTATTTCTTCTATTTTTTGTGGATCCGGCATTAACGATGGATTATCTATCTCAACCATTTCTTCGTTTGTTAGTTCTACTTCATAAATTACACTTGGAGCAGTTGTTATTAAACTAATATTAAATTCACGCTCAATTCGTTCCTGGATTATCTCCATATGCAGTAAACCCAAAAAGCCACAACGATAACCGAATCCTAGTGCTTGCGAAGACTCTGGTTCATATTGAAGGGATGAATCATTTAACTCAAGACGTTCTAATGCTTCTCTTAAAGCATTATAGTTATTAGCGTCAATTGGAAACATACCACAATAAACCATAGGATTTAGCTTGCGGTAACCTGGAAGAGCTGTTTCAGCCTCTCTGTTTACATGCGTAATTGTATCACCCACACGCGAATCACCAACATTTTTAATTGATCCTGTTAGATACCCCACATCACCTACGTTTAGTTCATTCATTTTAACTGGCTGTGGGGTAAACACACCTATTTCGTTTACCTCAAACTCTTTTCCAGTTTGCATCATTTTTATTTTATCGCCGAGTTTTAAAGAGCCTTCCTTTACACATATATATGCGATAACCCCGCGATATGAATCGTATACTGAATCAAATATCAGTGCCTTTAATGGTTCGTCCGTATCCCCTGCAGGTGCAGGTATCGTTTCTGTAATCCGTTCAAGAATATCTTCGATTCCAATATTGGATTTTGCTGAAGCTAATATAACATCATCACCGTCAATACCAATTATGTCTTCCAACTCTTTTTTTACACGTTCTGGTTCAGCGCTCGGTAGATCTATTTTATTAATTACCGGAATTATTTCCAATTCATTATCAAGCGCAAGGTACACGTTAGCTAACGTCTGTGCTTCAATACCTTGTGCTGCGTCCACAACTAATATGGCACCCTCACAAGCTGCAAGACTTCTGGAAACCTCATATGTGAAGTCGACATGTCCAGGTGTATCAATTAAATGGAATGTATAATCCTCACCACTCTTACTGGCGTATTCCAATTGTACTGCATTTAATTTGATTGTAATTCCTCTTTCACGTTCCAAATCCATTCCATCAAGGAATTGTTCTTTCATTTCACGCTGCGTTAGTGCTTTTGTATTTTCCAAAATTCGATCAGCTAGTGTTGACTTTCCATGATCAATATGAGCTATAATCGAAAAATTACGTACGTTTCTTTTTTGTTTCACCATTTGTGACCTTCACCCCTACATGTCTTCTACCAATTTATTGATAAAAGATTCATTTTTATCAACGGCAATACTAGTAATGATTATAGCAATGGAGCTATTGATATTCAATAAAAAACGAATAGGCCCTTATCAAAAAAAGTTACTTTTGATAAAAGGCCTTGATTTAAATAGCTAGAAAAACAATTGTGAGACTTGATAGAGAACTTGAACAACTACTTCATAGAAGCCTTTCACACCCGCCTCCAAAAAAGAAGCAGCTCTTTGTGTGAAATGATTTGGTTCTTCGATATTTATTCCTTCTGTAGAAGGTTCTAACTCCTTTTCTTCGATTGGTTCCATTTCAACTATTTCACCTTGATTTCGTTCAGGTTCATTAGATTCCGTTTGATCAACTAATCCATCAGTCGAGGCTATATTTCCACGATCCATTCCATACATCATACCCGTTAAAAAGAAAACAGCTAGTAATAAAATAACAATGAAAGAGCGTCCCATTTAAATACCTCCTATGAATTAGCATCTACTTCTTCCGCGTCCCAATAATATTCACTAAACACCTCTGCTAACGCATCTGCAGAGCGGTATAATTCGTTCAACTCATTGTCAACCCCACCAAACTCCAATAACAATGAATTCTCGGAAAGATCCTGATTAAACACACCGTTTGTATGTGCTCCTTCTAGAGGCAGGACACCTCTGCTTAATCCAGGGTACTTTTCCTCCATTAAATAATGAAGATCAGCTGCTAATTCAAGGTTTTCTTCATGTGTTTCATGTTCTGCACCTACAACTATCATAATTCTAGCGTAAGAATCTCCATCAATCTCCATCGTTGTAAGGTCTTTCGAAACAGAATCACGATGTAAATCAAAGACGTATTGTATCTCTTCATTCGAAGCAAATGCTTCTTCGACTACTCCCCTTGAAGCTTCGTATGACTGTGAATAATCCATCCCGCTTTCATTAAGTTCGTCCATAATGTCTGTGTTGTCTACATTCGTCCCAATACCCTTCGCCTCCAGCGACTCAGATAACCGATCACTCACGTTCGTTATATTCACCTCATCATGATGTGCATGGTCTGGATCTGTTACGTCAGGTAAATGCGGGAGAAAGGATTCCCTATTATGCGAATTATAAATGAAAACTACATCGCTATCACCAGTACTAGGGCTTTCTTCTTCTCCTTCTTCAGGTGTTTCAGCCTCGATTGAGTCATCCGCTATCACTGCTTCCCGGTCCTTTAAAACCTCTTCCAATGGTGGGGAAGATTCAATAGATAGGTTTGTGTAATTAGTTCCTTCACCAGCGATAAGTATCTGACTAGCAAATGATGAAAATCCGGGTAATTCATTTCCAAGTAAACTCCTTGGATCATTTGGTTTGATGCTTGTAGCTATTTGAAAAAGGGTGGTTGATATGTTAGGTAACGTCTCACCCTCTGGATAAGCTTGTTTAAAAGCTCTATTTTCCATCCCTATTAAAGATAAAAATATAGAACCATCTATATCGCTTGTCCACTCCGTAATCGTATCAGATGAAAAGCGATAGGCCGGTTGTGCCGTGGTTGATATACCGATAGATACAAACAGAACAACAATACTGATAAGATACATCGCGCTCTTTTTATAAAGTGGGCTTATTCGTTTTTTTCCGCGGTGATTGCTGTCTCCTATAAGCATGGTTCCACCCTTCCTAAAGTCATGAATTAATCACTCTTTAAGTAACTCTATGACATAACTTCAGGAACTAGAACAAAATCTTTCTTTCATAAAATTTTAATAGAGAAGCACCTCTATCTTGTATAAGAAGTTAAATTATCAACATCAACTTTTTCATGTAAAGCTGCATTAATACCGTTTGCGATGACAGTTGCCATATCCTTCATAAATCCATCAACTTCTTTTGGTGTAACCATTAAATTATGTCCAATGGGTGTTAAAACTTCGGTTATAAGCTTTCTTTTTTCTTCTTCTGATAGACCACCTACTACACCAAGGAATGTATTCCTTTTTTCCTCATCAGGCAGGTCATCTTCCGTGAATTTTTTGTTACCAAAAGACAAACTAGCAGGAGCTATCGATTTAGAAGGTTTATCCTTTTCCTTAAATTCTCGGCCAAAATGTTTTAAAAGAAAATCTATCGTATCACTCGTGATCGTCACCGCATCAACGACAGTTGGAACGCCAACTGCCAAAACAGGCACTCCTAAAGTATCCTGACTTAACTCTTTTCGCTTATTCCCTACTCCTGAGCCTGGGTGTATGCCCGAATCAGATAATTGTATGGTCTCATTAACTCTTTCAATGGATCTTGATGCAAGTGCATCAATCGCAATAACAAAATCAGGATTGAATTTCTCTACTATACCGAAAATAATATCACTCGTTTCGAGGCCCGTTACTCCCATCACCCCTGGGGTAACAGCCGCTACAGGACGATACCCTTCCGAAACAGTTTCGTGCTCCATTTTAAACAAATGACTCGTTACCAGAACTTTTTCTGCTGCCATTGGCCCTAGTGCATCTGGAGTTACGTTCCAATTTCCAAGTCCGACTATTAACCCCGTGCTATCTGGAGATATATTATTTTTTTCCATTAACTGTTCCAATTCTTTAGCCAGAATTTTGGCCGCTAATTCTTGTCTGTCTGTATCCTGCTTTTTAACTCCATCTGCATAAATCGTTATATAGGATCCAGGCTTTTTATCAATTAAATCATCCACACCATCTTCTATTTCCACATAAGTTATTTTTATATTATCTTGCTCGCGCTCTTTTACTGTTACACCCTTAATTTGATTTTCTTGTTCTTGTTTTTTCTTTTCTTGTTTATCCTCTGTCTCCACATACATATCTCTAGCTTCAATAGCTAAATCTGTTCTGACTTGATATACTTTTTCTTCGTCTTCCATAATAGAAACATCCCTTCTCACAAGCTTTAATAGTAGAATTGACATTTAAGCGAAAAACATACAAAATCTTAGATTAAAATACATGGATACTTGAAAACACAGTTTTCCTTTGATAAAATATCTCTATCCACAAACAAAATGCAATTAGATTCAATTGTTGCTTTCAATGAGGATAAAATGTACGGTTATAATGCTATAATTACTAGGAGGTGAAATAATGGCTAATATCAAGTCTGCAATAAAACGTGTTGATACAAATAATAAAAAACGTGTAATTAATCAAGCACAAAAGTCAGAAATGCGCACGCAAATTAAACATGTTGAAAAATTAGTTGAAGCTAATGATGTTGAAAATGCTAAACTTGCATTACAAAAAACAATGAAATACATCGATAAAGCTATTCAAAAAGGTGTTATCCACCAAAATAACGGAGATCGCCAAAAATCCCGTTTAGCAAATAAAGTGAGTAATCTTAGCGCATAATAAAAAACGATCCATTTTATAAATAAATGGATCGTTTTTTATTATGCATTTGTTCCCACCGGAGTCACCACTCTTCCTTCACCCGAATCTGGTGAAGCGGTTGGATGTCAAAACACTTGCAACACTTAAAAGCAACAAAGGTTTTCGGTGGGACGAGTAAGCGAGTCCCAATGCTTACGAAAAGAGCCAATAATTATGATGCCTGTACTAAATCGTATAATAATAGTTCAAACGCCAGTTCTTTATCCATCTTCCCTTGTTTCATCGTAGCATCCGCATTCGCCAACTTATCAATAACGTCCTGCAACTTTTCAACTGGAAATTGCTTTTCTCTTTTAAGTGCAATCTTTATGACATATGGATGCGCACTAATCTGTTTCTCTAATTGACGTTGATTATAACCTTTTGCACTTAAAAGTTTCACACGTAAGATTACCCGAAACTGGAATGCTAATAACCCTATCAAAGCTATTGGTTCTTCTTTCATTTTTTCAAGATCCTTGTAAATAGCAATCGCTTTATGTAAATTACGTTCCATAACTGCATCTACAAGTCGTAATGAAGATCCGTTTACTGTATGGGCGATCAAATCCTCAGCAATAGGCTTTGTGATTATGCCATTCTCCCCAACATACATGGCGATTTTCATTAACTCGCTCTCTAATAAATGCAAGTTTGCCGAAAGCTCTGTTTCGAAGACCTCATAAGCATCATCTTCGATTGTAACCTTTAATTGACCAGCAATATTCTTTATCCATTTTGTTAACTCATAATCTTTAATAGGTTCACAAACAGCCACTGTTGCATTTTTCTTAAGTACTTTACTTATTTTTTTACGTTCATCGATTTTTTCATATGGTGCAATGATTACCAAAATCGAATAGTCTACAGGTGACTCTAAATAACGTTGTAAGATATCAAGCTCATGTTCAAAAGGAAGCTTAGTTGGTTTAGCCTTTAAAAATCCAGGATTACTCGCTATTATTAATTTCTTTTCACCAAAAAAAGGATATGTCTCTACATCAGCAATAACTTCCTGAATTGAAATTTCTTCCAGATCGTAAGTGGATAGATTTTCCATGTTATCTGCTAACACTTCTTTTGTAATTTGTTTCTTTAAGTTCTGTATAAAATAATCTTCAGATCCGTATAGTAAAAAAACAGATGACATTTGTTTCTTTTTTACTTGTTGTAACACTTCTAAATACGTCATACTATCCACTCCATTATTATATATAATCAATAGTAAAACGTAATTCGGTGAATAGCAAGGAAAGTATGTAGAGGGAAACCATTACAATTCCCCTCTCTAACATCTATATATAAACGTTTAAATAATAGCCCTAGAAACTACATTTAAACGATATTTGTGTTATTATATTATCCTGTCTAAGAAAAAGTATAGATGTTAAGTCTTTCTAGAAATGGAGAAATAAGATTTTCTAACAAAATTCATCCAAAAGTAGATTTTTTTTTACATTTAATTTATACTGATAATTGTATAGGAGGGATAGATGTGAACGAATTTGAACAAAATCCACAGTCTAAAAACCATGATGTATCTGATTCCATTAAAGGCTTTGCATTCTCATTTATTTTCTTTGTCTTGATCTTTGTGATAGGTGTAGTTGTAAGCGTAGTTGCTCAATAGACACGTACTCAAACACATAATAAACGGTTTAACAAAGAGACTGAACGTTAAGCACAGTCTCTTTTTGTGTTTCACTCAAACCCTGATACCCATATCCTATGGCACATACTTAAAAAACGTTCCTTGTTGATCATTCGTAAACTGATACTGTACAGCTCCATCCTTATCTGTCCGCAATATAGTCATTGCCTCTTCGCTCAGTGTTTCTAAAACTTCCAGCGTTGGATGTCCATATGTGTTATTTTCTCCTACAGCTATCAATGCATAATCAGCACTAATCCTCGATATAAATGTCTCATCTGTTGAAGTATTACTGCCGTGGTGAGCAACCTTCAAGACATCGACAGGTAAAGATTGATATGTCGTAATAATTTCCCTTTCCTCTGCTTTTCCTATCTCTCCAGAAAAAAGCCAGTCTTTTCGTCCAAATTCAGTATACAAAACAAGTGAATTCTCATTAGCAGAATTGTGATCTTTATATGGAGCAAGCACATAAAAGGGGTGATCTTCTACTACTATTATTTCATCACGTTTCGTTTGTTGTATTTGAATATCATGATTTTTCCATAACTCGATTGTATCTCTATCTAACTCATATAGATCACTAATTATTATTTGTTCTACATCCAGGTCCTCAAGCATAAAAGGAACACTTCCGACATGGTCTATATCTTTATGACTTAAGAAGACAGCATCTATATGACTAATGCCTCGTGAATCCAAGTAAGGTTTTATAACTTGTTTATAAGCACGATCAGATGGCTCCATGTCTTCAAAAGAGAAAGTCGCGCCTGCCTCAATAAAAATAACCCCTTGACGATATGGCAGTTCAATAACAAATGCCTCTGCCTGTCCAACATCAAGCATCGTAACCATTCCCACTGGTGAGAAATATGGACGAATAGCTACACAAATAATGAGTATTGTTATTGCGCAACCAAACCTAAAAGCTTGATTCAATTTTCCATGCTGCAATTGATTCATAAATATAAAAAATAAAATATAATAGAAAACTGCCACGATAATTGGCAATGGGCCCATTGTCCATGCAAAATTAGCATACGTATCCATAAATTCAATAAATGTTAGCACGATATTATGTATTTGTACAAACGCTTTATCAAAGAAAAGGACAAAAAAGGATGGAAGTGCTGTTAGTAGTAGTAATATAAACATAAAAGGAATAATAAATAAAGAAAAATAAGGTACAATGATCCAATTTAATAAAATGGATAATGGCTGAAAGGTTGAAAAGTAAGCTAACTGAAGAGGGAGAATCATCATTTGTGCAACAAAACCTATTTGAAGAACCTGCATAACAGAAATGTTTGTATTAGAAATCCATTGTCTGGATAATAACAATCCAAACGTAACAATAAAAGACAACTGAAAGCCTACGTGATACACAATGTATTTATCAACAACGATTAGCAAAAGAAATACGATACTAAACGTATCTGTTACACTGAATTTTAACTTCACCTTATTTAAAATAATAAAAATTAAAACCATTGTGCTAGCCCGCCAGACAGAAGGTTCCCCTCCTGCAATTAACGCATAAACAGGAAGGAAAAGCATCATAATCCATTGCGCTTTTTCCTTCGTAAATAAATTTAACTTAATCAGTGCAAAATAAACCAATGCAACAACTAAACCAATGTGCAAGCCAGAAATCGCCAATATATGTGACAGGCTCCATCTTTGAAATAATTCGATTGTATCATCACTTAACAGAGAGTCGTCCCCTAACACTATAGCAGTTAACCAAGATCCTGTTTCTTTACTTATATTAGCTTCAACCTGTTTTCGTAACATATCACGGATGTTGTATACCAGATGAAGAAATGCAGATCCTTCACATTGTATATCATCTAACGAGTTAAGGATTAATTGATAGGGGATCGCCTGTTTTAATAAATAGTTGCGGTAATCAAATTGACCCGGATTCGTACTTTGGTCGGGAAGTTCCATTTCGCCTTGTATTACACATGTTGCACCATATAGTATATCGGGATAATTTTCTAAGGAAGGAGGTTGACCTTGATTTTCAGGAAAATAAATAACTAATACCTTATTTTCAGAGCGATAATCTTGAAAATGAAAATCAATTTTATTTTGCGTAATCGTAATTGGGCTTTCAATTTTTCCTTTGTGCTGAATCGTTTCTGGAGGTGGTTTTACATTGGCTTCATTAATATCTGGAATGTAAAGTAGAAAAAAAAGAAAGAAGGTTAAGGATAGGAGGATTGGTACTTTCCCTAACCGTTCATCATAAA
This sequence comes from Virgibacillus natechei, assembly GCF_026013645.1. Classification (NCBI taxonomy): domain Bacteria; kingdom Bacillati; phylum Bacillota; class Bacilli; order Caryophanales; family Bacillaceae; genus Virgibacillus; species Virgibacillus natechei. The sequence goes on from NZ_CP110224.1 coordinate 2,140,313, forward strand.
GTAAATAAAATAACCATATGGAAAAAATAGCAATGAGCCAATAATTATCGAAAAATATGGTAAGAATACTAATTGCAACAGAGATAGCAGTTAAATGCCAATATCCTTTCACTTTATCTAATCACCTTTTATCTGTTTAATTTAAATAACGCTTCTATTTCATTTTTTAGAATGGACAATTCCTGTTCACTATCTTCTGTAATCTCCAGTTTATCAAGTAGCTTTTTCACTAATTCTGCTTTTTCCTGATAATTTGTATCTACTGCCAGATAATTCAATTCCACTTTCTTTGTCTGAACACCAGCTTCTTGAAACAACGCTATTGCATATGCATCGTTTTTATAATCCTCTTTGTAATAAACATTATTTATTCCACTTTGAATGAGCTGTTTACAACATTGCAAGCAGGGAAAGTGAGTTACGTAGAGGTCAGCGTTATCTGTAGGCACACCAAATTTGGCACATTGTAATAAAGCATTTGCTTCTGCATGTACGGTGCGAACACAATGACCATCAACGATATAACAACCATCATCCATACAATGAGTGCTTCCGGAAACACTTCCATTGTAACCACCAGCTATAATACGTTTGTCTCTAACAATTGTGGCACCTACCATTAACCTTGGACACGTGCTGCGCAGCGCTAATAGATGACTTTGTGCCATGAAATATTGATCCCAAGATATTCTCTCCATGTATATTTCCCCCTATTGTATAATTTTCATTTCCCTTCGTTTACATTTCCTGGAATATGTCAATCGACCTATGGCACCTGGATAGCGTCAAGCAAGTTTTCAAGCGTTGTTTCACCAATACCAGAAACTTCAAGTAAATCCTCTGGGGTTTGAAATAAACCGTACTCATCTCTAAAATCGATAATTGCTTGTGCTTTAGAAGGACCGACGCCGTTTAGACTTTCAATCTCTTCTTGTGTTGCGTCATTAATTTTTACCTTTCCTGAATCAGTACTGGTATTATTCCCTTCTTGGGTCTCCTCTCCTTCCATTGGTATGGTAATACTCATTTCGTCTTGTACTTTTTGTGCGAGGTTTACTTGCGATTGATCTGCATCCTCAGTAAATCCACCTGCAATTTGAATAAGGTCATCGACACGATCGTCCGTATCCATTTCATAAACCCCGGGCTTGACTACAGCACCTTTTATATCCACGAATGCTACTGTTTCATTTGGACCTATATCATTATCTTGTTCGGGCCCTTCATCCAAAGTTGGCGTGACTGCATCAAATTCAGTATTGTTTTCTTCACCTCCACCTGCCCTAGTAAAAAATAGGAAAGCTAGAATGATGCCAGCAAGCGCTATAAAAAATGAACTTTTTTTAAGTAAATCAATCAATGGTAAATCACATCCTTTAACGTATTTTCGAGTAATTGCCTCTAAAAGCGATAGAAGACGGTGGCTTAGGTGAGACGCTGAAAGCCTTAGCATGATAAGACTCACCAGGCCCCTAAGGTGTGCTTAGTGTATTTCCTGCAACACTAAGTTGCGACTACACCACATCATAGAGATCTTATGTTAAAAAACAACAAAGACTTTTATACGCATATTCTTTTTAATGATTTTTAATAGGATTGGGTAAATGAAGAGGGTATTCTTATTATATACTAAATTCGACATGATTTTATATAATTCCTTCAAAAAAAATAAAGATCGGGAATTTTGAATTATACCGACCTTTTTTCAGCCAAAAAGAAAATTCTCTCTGAATTATCATCTATATTTTCGTCTATTAACTTAAAATCAGCATATATTTCAACATTTTCAAATCCTGCTGCTACCAATAATTGCTTATAAAATTCAATGGAGTAAGTTCGTTGATGATGATATTCATCAAATCTTTCATACATTTCCCCATCTAAGGAAAAAAATGTTAAATCATGGTACATCTCTCCAGGTTCATCTCCTTCTGAGCAAAACCATATATAGGAAGCATCATCCATAACATCTGCAAATATTTGATTGATATAATGTTGGTCTACGTGGGACAAAGAGTGAACATCAAAAATAAACAAACCACCATCGTTTAATGAATCCGCAGCTCGTTTAAAAACCGACTTTAACTCTTCTTCAGTTGTAATATAATTCATAACATCACAGTAACTAACAACTGCATCGAAATGAATCAGTCCCTCTAACTCTCTCAAATCCTGACATAGCCATTGAATAGAAAGCTTGTCTTTACTAGCCTTATGTTCGGCATAGGTTAGCATTTCTGTAGAATAATCAACACCTGTCATGGAATAGCCAGCCTTGGCCAGCCGTGTAGTGATTTCTCCTGTTCCACAGCCCAAATCTGCTATTTGTTCAATCTTTTTTCCTGATCTTTTAATAGCTGCTTGCGTGAAATTAACCCATTCGTTGTATGGGGCATGCATCATTAGCTTGTCATATACATAAGCCATTTGTTTGTATGCCATTTATTAACCTTCCTCACCGATGTGCAGGGGTACTCTAGCCGCATCTCCCCATAAACGCTCTAAATTATAATAATTTCGTTCGTCCTTATGAAAGATATGACATAAAACATCACCTGTATCAACCAATACCCATCGTCCTTGTTCCATTCCTTCAATACGCCCAACTGGTATATCCCTCTCGTCCATTGCCTGTTTAATCGAACGAGCAATCGCCTGTACTTGTCTTTCCGTGTTACCGTGACAAATGAGAAAATAATCTGCTACTAAGGAAACCTGATTCATATCTAAAGCAATAATGTCCTCTGCTCTTATATCATCACAAGCTTCTGCTGCTATTTGAATAACTTCATTGTTTTCCATTTATAAAATTACCTCCATCTAAACATCTAGTTAAGTCATTATACGCATGAAATGTATCTGGGTATATAGTTGCTTTTTTTTGCATCAGATAATGAATTGAGTTTCGTATCGCCATCAAGCATGCAAACTTCAAGTTTTTTTCAGCCATTTCCCTTACTTCATCAATTCCTGGAAAACTTCTCCCTGGCTCAATGTAATCTGCCAGATAGATGATCCTTTCCATTTTACTCATCTTTGCTCTTCCTGTTGTATGGTATTGAATAGCATCTCGTATTCCGGAATCTTTTATACCAAATTCCTGCTCAACAAGTACCGCTGCAACAGGACCATGCCATAGTTCATGATGATAGAGAAGTAGATCTTTCGACAGTGAACTGCTTGTGATCCTTCTTTCTAACTCATGTAACGGAAATTGTTTCGCATAATCATGGAAAATGGCTGCGAGTTCTGCTTTTTCCTTTGATTCACCGTATAAATCTGCAAGGTGGACCGCAGTCTCTGCAACACGTAATGTATGATCAAAACGTTCTTTGGTTAAGTGTGGTTTTACACGGGCTACTGCTTCACTTATTTCCATACAATTGATTCTCCTTAATATAGCTATAAACAGTATCGGGTATTAAATAATGAACCGTTTTTTTATTGGCTAATCGATTTCTTATTCCTGTTGATGATATATCAATTATTGGCATATCGACCTCAATAATTGGGTAATCCGTTTTTAACTTATAACCTGTTCTTTTAGCACCTACGAATTTTACCAGATTAATGAGGTCATCTATTCTATCCCAGTGCGGTAAGTATTCAACCATATCCGCTCCAATTATAAAATAGAAATCAATCGATGGATATTCAAGGCGTAATGCTGTCATTGTATCGAATGTATATGACTTCCCCAAGCGATCCACTTCTATTGTATTTATTTTAAAAGAATCGTTAGCTTCTATTGCTTGTTCTACCATTCCTATTCGATCTTCTACACTCGTTTTTGCTTCATCCTTATGTGGCGGCGTATAAGATGGAATAAACCATATTTCCTCTAAGCCCAGCGCCAATCGTGTTTCTTCAGCTATTACCAGATGCCCCAAATGTGGGGGATCAAAAGTTCCACCTAAAATACCAACTCGTTTCATATTATTCCCCTTTATGGCAGCCTGATTTGCTTATTCTCTTGAGATTCCTTATACAATACAATTATATTTCCAATAACTTGAGCAACTTCCGCATTTGTTCCCTCAGCTAATTGCTCTGCAACGGTATCTTTGTCTTCTAAACTATTTTGCAGAACATTTACTTTCATTAATTCCCTTTTTTCTAAGGCTTCTTTAATCTGTTGAATCATGTTCTCATTAACACCATCTTTACCCACCTGGAAAATTGGTTTTAATTGATTGGCTTCCGATCGCAAAAATCTTTTTTGTTTTCCTGTTAACATATTATCGTCCTTCCAATTTATGTTTTAATTGTCTGTCCATACTTCCCATAGGTACTTTAAGACCTGTCCATATTTCAAAAGCATATTGAGCTTGATATAAAAGCATCGTGTGACCGTAATGTAATCCGACACCTTTTTCTCCTGCTTCTTTCAAAAGTCTCGTCTCCAGTGGTTGATAAATAATATCACTAACGATACTCGTTTCCTTAAGTTCATTCATTTTAAACACAATATTATCAGGATTTGGTTTCATTCCTACTGATGTTGTTTGAATGATAACATCATAGTTCTTTATCATTTGTTCAGCCTGATCCAATGAAAAAATGTTAGTTGTTGTAGCATCGCTTTTTAATTTCGCTATTTCTGCAGCCTTTTCAGTCGTTCGATTCGTTATATCTATGTTTAAAAATCCAGACTGAACCAACGCATGATAAATACCTCTTGTTGCACCACCAGCACCAATTATAAGAATACGCTTTGCTTTATCCTGGTGGAAATTCGGGAATTTACTCTCTAAGGATCGCATATATCCTATTCCATCCGTATTATAACCGATCCACCTTCCGTTTCGATTAACAACGGTATTAACAGCACCAATCTTTTCTGCACTCTCGTCTATTTCATCTAAAAACGAGATGATTTTTTCTTTATAAGGAACGGTGACATTAAACCCTTGCACATTATCGTTCATTAATTGTTTGACTTTTAATGAAAAGGAATCATCTGGACTAATTTCGAAAGTGGAGTAGTCACCATTTAAATTTGCTTTTTCCAAAAAATGCTCGTGAATCCATGGTGATAGTGAGTGATTTATTGGATAACCAATGAGCGCTAAACGATAATACATAAGAACAAGATCCCCTCTCTTAAAGCAGTGATTTTCTTACCGATACAGCTACACCTTTAGGACTATGCGCAACCACCGTTATATCTTTCCCAGATACACTTACCCAACCCAATCCTGGAAAGACAATGTCTGTTTTATCTCCTGATAGGCGATGCGTATTTTTCGTTAGTTTTGGTACTATTTCCAATGTTTTCTTATTCGGAGGTGACAGCAAACCTCCAACATGATTTTTATATAGGTTATCCGCATTATCTAATTTTGTCCGGTGTATTGGAAGCTGATTTGAGAAATAACATACAAATGATTCTTTTTCTCCTTTAATAAAGTCTAATCTGGCCAAGCCTCCAAAAAATAAGGTCTGCTTACTTTCCAACTGGTAGACGCGTGGCTTGATTTCTTTTTCAGGATTAATCAATTTTAAATCTTGCTCTGAAACATAATGTGCCATCTGTTGTTTATTTACGATACCAGGTGTATCGATTAAGGAAGTTTCATCATCCAATGGAATCTCGATAAAGCCTAATGTTGTACCCGGGAAGTATGATGTTGTGATTACATCACCCATTCCACTTGTTTGCTTTATTAAACGATTAATAAAGGTTGATTTTCCTACATTAGTCGTTCCTACAATATATACATCCTTATTATCTCTATAATTCTCTAATTCAAATGTTAACTCTTCTATACCATCACCATTCATTGATGAGATTAAGAAAACATCCTTCACATTCACTCCTGCTTCTTTAGCAGAAGTTCTCAACCATTGTACAAGTTTTCGCCTATTGGTTGATTTAGGTAATAAATCAACCTTATTCCCTACTAACACAATTGGATTATCACCAATAATACGCGGGAGGCTCTTAATTAAACTTCCATCTACATCAAAAACATCAATAACATGTACAACAAAGCCATTTGTATCTCGGATGCTACTAACCATTTTCAGGAAATCATCATCCGTAATGGAAACGTCTTGTATCTCATTATAATGCTTTAAACGAAAACATCTTTGACACAGTACATCTTCTCTTTCAAGGGATGATTTTGGTGTATAACCAGGTGCTTCCTTATCGGATGTTTGAATAAGCACACCACATCCTTGACAATATATATTACTCAACATTATTCCTCCCAGCTTATTTTTCCTTTTTTACGCATATATTTTAAAATTCTTCGTTCAATTTTACGGTTAATCTTTGTTATTTTACCATCTGTTTGTACAATTGGAACTACTAAAATAGTATGAAAGCCTGCTATATTCCCCCCAAGAACATCTGTTAGTACCTGGTCGCCGATAACTACAACCTCTTCTTTCTTTAACTCCATTTTTCTAGCGACTGTTATAAAGGCCTTACTTAAAGGTTTACGAGCACTAAATACAAATGGGGTATTTAATGGGTCGGAAAAAATTTTAACGCGCTCCTCTTTATTATTGGAAATAATAGTAACTTTAATATTATAATCCTCCATCAATTTAAACCATTGTATTACTTCAGGAGTAGCGTCTTTTACATCCCAAGCCACTAACGTATTATCTAAATCCGTAATAATCCCCTTTATCCCTCTTTCATTTAACGTTGATGGTTGAATATCAAATATACTTTTAACATGTTCATTTGGCAAAAAATTTTTAATCACTATCCATACACCTCATCATTACTCAAATCATTAAGATTCTACGACTTATATTGTATCCTAATCCTATAATAACTTTCTATAATAATAAAGGGAAATTTATTACTATATGATAATCCACGTTAAATTTATACGTTATTTCCCTAACATTTGCAAAAACCGTTCGACAAATTCCTTCATTATTTGCATTGTGGATAACTTTACTCACATATTACAAGCTGATATAAAGGTTTATTCAGGTCATCCGAATTCTTTGTGCACAAGTTATCTACAGGCGCGTGTAGATAACTTGTAGCTTGTTACACGTTACTAATCATGTTAAATTATTAATAACTTAAAAAATAGATCGTATATAAACTTTAATTTATTTGGAGGGCTTTATTTATGAAATATTTGTCAGATGAATTGTTATTGGAATCTTATCATAAAGCAAATGAATTAAGTTTAAGCCCTGATTTTCTATCATTAATCGAAGAAGAAATAAATAGAAGGCATTTATGGTACAAAACTAAATGTAAACGGTCAAGGTCAGGTCAAGTTTAACTGTGTCCATTTAATAGGAAGAAATAAATAACCCCTATCTTTTTTTAAAAAAGATAGGGGTTATTTATTTTTCTCTATGCATTATTATGTTAAATTACTCGTTGTATAATATTTATTAAGCGTTGCTATTCAAGAAAGTATCGCAAATTTATAAGCTAAGGAGTGATCGAACTTATATTTATATAATATGATGATGTTACAAGTACTTTTTTAAATTTATTTACCCCATTTCTACCTATATTAATAGTTATTAAGAGATAGGGAATACTAGATGTGTCAAACATGCACGTCGTTTAATTTTAGGTTATACTTTTAAATAGTATAAAGAGAATCTCAGTAGAGTAAGAAAGTTTTTACGTAACGTAACTGTATTTATAAAGGAGGTATTTTACTTGACGGTTTTACATTGGGCTACAATTGCCCCCTTTTTGTTAGCCATTTTAATTCCATTTTTTTATAAGTATGCAAGGCGAATACATACAGGGTGGTTTGTTCTTATACTCCCCCTCGTTTTGTTTATTTATTTCTTATCCTATATCCCCGTGACATCGTCCGGTGATACAATTATGAATTCAGTACCATGGGTTCCTTCACTTGGGATCTACTTTGATGTTTACGTCGATGGGCTGAGTTTGTTATTTGCACTGCTTATAACAGGAATAGGAACGTTAGTTGTTTTATATTCGATTTATTATTTATCCAAGAAAAATGAAAGGTTAAATAATTTCTACGTTTATTTGTTAATGTTTATGGGAGCGATGCTCGGGGTTGTCTTATCTGATAACCTAATTGTCCTCTACGTATTCTGGGAAGTAACAAGTATTTCTTCTTCTCTACTAATCAGCTATTGGTTCCATCGTGAAAAATCTACGAATGGTGCACAGAAATCCATGTTTATTACTGTATTCGGTGGACTTTCCATGCTTGGTGGTTTCTCATTACTATATGTCATGACGGATACATTTAGTATTCGAGAGATAATTGCAAATGTGGATTTGGTCACAACGAGCAGCCTATTCTTACCAGCAATGATACTTATTTTGCTTGGTGCATTTACAAAATCTGCTCAATTTCCATTTCATATATGGCTCCCGGATGCAATGGAAGCTCCAACTCCAGTAAGTGCCTATTTACATTCAGCTACCATGGTTAAAGCAGGGATCTATCTTGTGGCACGGCTCACTCCTGTATTCGGAGGCAGTGCAGAATGGTTCTGGATTATTTCTCTTGTAGGTATCACGACACTTGTTTGGGGGGCTATTTCAGCCGTTAGGCAAAAAGATCTGAAATCCATTCTAGCCTTCTCGACTGTTAGTCAACTTGGTTTGATTATGACGTTACTTGGACTTGGTTCAGCTTCCCTCTATTTTGATGTCGGTGCTGAAGACACGCTTTACACAACAGCGATCTTGGCAGCTGTTTTCCATTTAATAAATCATGCAACCTTTAAGGGTAGTCTGTTTATGACAGCAGGGATTATTGATCATGAAACCGGCACACGAGATATCCGTAAACTCGGTGGTCTCATGACAATCATGCCGATTACATTTACCATCTCATTAATTGGACTTGCATCAATGGCTGGTTTACCACCATTTAATGGTTTCCTAAGTAAAGAAATGTTCTTTGAAGGAACGGTAAATGCTACACAATTTGGTATATTTAATATGGAAACTTGGGGCATGCTTTTCCCAGTTCTAGCATGGGTTGCAAGTGTACTTACATTTGTTTACTGTGCAATCATGTTCTTTAAGACTTTTACTGGAAAATTCAAGCCGGAGAACTATGACGTTCATGTTCATGAAGCTCCATTTGGCATGCTTATTAGCCCGATTGTTCTTGGTTCATTAGTAGTTATTTTCGGACTGTTTCCGAACTTACTAGCGTATTCGTTGATTGAACCGGCAATGGCATCGATTTTGCCAAACCTTTTAGAGCCTGGTCAGCAATTCGATGTAGGTATTTCTCATTGGCATGGAGTAAACACCGCTCTACTTATGACTATTGGTGTTATTGTTGTAGGAATAGTGATTTATCTGATGATGAAGAAATGGTCAAAACTGCCTTTCTATTTGAAAGAGCGCGATCCATTAAATAGGCTTTACGATAATGGTGTTTCTGGATTAATCAGTGGTTCACAAGCTGTAACACGTGCTCAAATGACTGGTTCACTTAGAGATTACTTTGTCTATATGTGTGGTTTTTCTATATTATTATTGGGTTATACCATGTATCGTTATGATGCGTTTGCAATTGATACAGCAAGTACGTCGTCAATTAGTCCATTTATGTGGATAGTTGCACTTGTATTTATCGGGGCAACCATTTCAATTGCGTTTGTTAATCACCGGATCACTGCAGTTATCGTAATAGGGATTATTGGATTTCTTCTCGCGCTCCTATTTGTTATATTTCGAGCGCCAGATTTAGCTCTTACACAATTATTGGTAGAGACTGTAACAGTTGTCCTGTTTATGCTAGTCTTTTATCATTTGCCGGATCTTCAAAGAAGAACCGCCAAGCTACGTTTTAATATCCTTAATTTGATTATTTCGCTTGGTGTTGGATCACTATTTACAGCTATTGCAGTCAGTTCCTTTGCACTTGGGCAAGATGCAAACTTTGAGTCGATATCCGAATTTTTCATTGAAAATTCCAAGGAATTAGCAGGTGGATATAATATGGTTAACGTAATACTAGTTGATTTCCGTGGACTTGATACATTGCTTGAAGTACTTGTACTTGGTATTGCAGCTCTTGGTGTTGTTACGTTAATTAAACTTCGATTTACAGGGAGGGAAGATGTGTGAAACAAATAAAATCCAATGATGTTATGCTTCGCACTGTAACTAGAGTTGTGACATTTATCATTCTCTCGTTTTCTCTTTATTTATTTTTTGCCGGTCATAATGCCCCTGGTGGCGGCTTTATCGGTGGATTAATGACAGCTAGCGCTTTGTTGCTGATGTATCTTGCATTTGACATGAAAACGTTAAGGAAAGCACTACCGTTTGACTTCACGGCACTAATTTCAATCGGTTTGTTACTTGCCATTGGAACTGGGGTAACGACAATGCTTCTTGGTTATCCATTTTTAACTCAATTTTTTGCTTACTTCCAGCTACCTATAATTGGAGAGACTGAGCTTACGACTGCTCTTCCATTCGATCTTGGTATCTTTCTAGTAGTAGTTGGGATTGCCTTAACGATCACTTTAACAATTGCGGAGGATGATAAGTAATGGAAATACTAATGTCTATCATGATTGGTGTCCTCTTTACGGTTGGTACTTATATGCTTCTTACTAGAAGCTTATTACGTGTTATCCTTGGTACGATGTTAATGTCACACGGGGCAAATCTGCTTCTATTTACTATGGCAGGGCTACAAAGAGGTGTAGCACCGTTGTTGGGTTCAGGAGCTGAGGCTTATGCCGATCCACTACCACAAGCTCTTGTTTTAACAGCAATCGTTATTAGTTTTGGGGTCACTTCATTCCTACTTGTATTAGCCTATCGAACGTATAAGGTGCATAATACGGATGATTTAGACCAATTAAGGGGATCTGTTGATGAATAATATTGTTATACTTCCAATTTTAATCCCATTTATTATTGGAGCAATTTTGATTTTATTTGCAAAAAAACATACCGTGCAGCGTGTGATTAGTGGAGTCACTGCTATTGGTATGCTCGTTATTTCAATTTATCTGGCCATTTATGTTTACCAGAATGGTATTACCACTCTAGAATTAGGAAATTGGTCAGCACCTTTTGGAATCGTACTTGTTGCTGATATGTTTGCAACTCTGATGCTCGTCTTGTCCAGTATCGTTGGTGTTGTATGCTTGTTCTTTGCATATCAAACCATTTCATCCGAACGGGAGAAGTATTATTTCTATCCTTTTTACTTCTTCTTGTTAACAGGTGTAAACGGTGCTTTCTTAACAGGCGATTTATTTAACTTATTTGTCTTTTTTGAAGTGATGTTGATTTCTTCCTATGTTCTTATTGTGATGGGTGGAACGAAATATCAACTCCGTGAATCGGTGAAATATGTAGTTATCAATGTTTTTGCTTCTGCTCTTTTTATTATCGCAATAGCATATATCTATGCTGTTACGGGCACGTTCAATATGGCACATATTGCGGAGCGAGTAGCAGAACTTGAGCAAACTGGTATCTTAAATGTCATTGCAGTACTCTTATTTATTGTCTTTGCAATGAAAGGGGCATTATTTCCTCTTTATTTTTGGCTGCCACGTTCTTACTATGGTCCGCCTGCAGCTATAGCTGCATTGTTTGGTGGCTTACTTACAAAAGTTGGTATCTATGCGATTATTCGTTCATTTACGTTAATATTTATTCATGATCCAACGTTTACTCATAAAGGAATTATCGCAACAATAGCTGGTTTGACAATGTTTTTTGGTGTTCTTGGAGCCGTATCTCAATTTGACTTCAAACGTATCCTTTCCTATCATATAATCAGCCAAGTTGGTTACATGGTTATGGGACTCGGAATTTACACGAGACTTGCAATAGCAGGCGCCATTTTTTACATTGCACATCATATTATTGTTAAGTCTGCTCTCTTTCTGTTTGCGGGAGCAACTCAACGAATTACAGGTACAACAGATCTGAAGCAAATGGGTGGTTTATTAAAGACGCACCCCTATCTTGCTTGGATGTTCTTGATTGGTGCACTGTCTTTAGCAGGAATACCACCATTAAGTGGATTCTTTAGTAAATTTCCGATTATACTATCAGGTTTTGAAGAAGGACAGTATGTTATTTCAGGTGTAGCTCTATTAGTTGGACTGTTAACGCTCTTCTCGATGATCAAGATTTTCAATTATGCTTTCTGGGGAGAACCAAAACACACAGAAGAACAAGCTAACTTCCCTGTCGGTAAGCTATTACTACCAATTGTCCCACTCGTTGCCTTAACTATTATTCTTGGCTTCGCAGCTGAGCCTGTTTTTCAATATTCATTGCAAATTGCAGATCAAATTATGGATCCATCGATTTATATCGAATCTGTTCTTAAGGAGTAGATACAATGGCTTATCAAATCTTATTAAATATTGTAATTGCGGTCATTTGGACATTCTTACAAAATAGCTACACGGGGATTGACTTTCTTGTAGGTTATGTAATAGGGATCTTTATTCTACTTGTCCTACGTCGCTTTTTACTTTTTGACTTCTATTTCAATCGCGTATGGGCGATTATAAAACTGACGTTGCTTTTCATTTATAAGCTATTAGCAGCGAATCTTGATATGATCAAAATAGTACTCAGTCTAAAGCTGGATATTAAACCAGGAATTGTCGCAGTTCCGACAAAACTTGAAACGGAATGGGAATTAACCTTACTCGCATCCCTAATCTCATTAACACCTGGTACCCTATCAATGGATTTCTCAGATGACAATAAAATTATTTATATTCATGCGATAGATGTTCCAGATAAGGAAGCAATGATTAATGAGATTCAAAATTCGTTTGAACATGCAATCATGGAGGTGACAAAATAATGTTTCAAGTAATTCTACAAGTGGTTCTAATTGTTATGTCCATCTCGTTGTTTGTTTGTTTTATACGAACCATCATTGGGCCTACATTACCTGACCGTGTTCTAGCTCTTGATTCATTTGGGATTAACTTAATTGGGTTTGTTGGGATGATTATGTTAGTTCAAGAGACTGTAGCGTATTCTGATGTTGCCCTAGTTCTCAGTATCCTTGCTTTTATCGGAACAATTGCCTTATCCAAATTTATTGAAAGGGGTGTTGTATTTGACCGTGAGTGAAATCATCATAAGTATTTTAGTTCTCATCGGTGGATTCTTAAGCCTCCTAAGTTCAATTGGGTTAATTCGCTTTCGTGACGTGTATGGCAGAGCTCAAGCTGCAACAAAAAGTGCAACGCTCGGAGTCATCTCTATTATGCTTGGCGTATTCCTGTTCTTTCTTGCACAGGGTCAATTTAATGGTAAGATTCTGTTAGTCATTCTGTTTGTTTTCTTAACAGCACCTGTAGCTGCCATGATGATTAGCCGTACCGCTTACTGGAAAGGTGTCCCATTATGGGAACAAAGCATTCAAGATGACTTAAAAGAAGTATACAATAAAAAAAATGAAAATGATGAATCAACATAAGTAAAAAATCGAACCTTGAATAATCCCAAGGTTCGATTTTTTTGATTGCTTAAAGTGAGCACTCAAAAAAGTACCTAATTCGAAACAAGAAGAGTTGGAGCGCAAATAACTTAATTATTTTTTAAGGACAGACACGAAACGTTGCGGTGCATCATAAAGATGTTATATAGACAAAAGCCCATGGAGGTGCATGTGTGTGTCCGGAATATTAAGTATGCTTGCACTACTCATCAAGGAGACCATCTTTTTCGTCTCCTACGTTAAAAACCACGCCTTTCCCCAGCCTTTACCACCAGATGAAGAAGCAAAATACATTGAACAAATGCAACATGGTGATGAAAATGCCCGAAATAAACTCATCGAACATAATTTACGGCTAGTTGCCCACATTGTAAAAAAATTCGAAAATACTGGCGAAGATCTGGAAGATTTGATTTCAATTGGTACAATAGGCTTAATTAAAGGAGTAGAAAGCTTTTCTGTTGATAAAGGAACGAAGCTTGCAACGTATGCTGCACGTTGTATTGAAAATGAAATTCTTATGCATTTACGGGCATTAAAAAAAGTAAAAAAAGATGTCTCCCTACAGGATCCAATTGGCCAGGATAAGGAAGGTAATGAGATTAGTCTGATCGATATTCTGGAAGCAGAGAATGAAAATGTAATTGAATATATTCAATTAAACATGGAGATAGAGAAAATGCAGGAATATTTTTCTATTCTTGACAATCGGGAACGAGAAGTAATCGTTTATCGTTACGGGTTAAATAACTATAAGGAGATGACACAACGAGAAATTGCTAAAAAATTAAACATATCACGAAGCTATGTATCACGAATTGAAAAGAGAGCATTAATGAAAGTATTTCATGAATACTATCGACAAGAGCGAAGAGGGTAAATATGGAGCGCTAATCATGTAGATTAGCGCTCCATATTTTTTAGATCTCTTTTATAATAGACATGATTAGTAAAGAGGCATTTTTCGCTGCCTTTTCTAGGAACTCATCAAATGAAATGGAAGATTGCTTTCCAGCTATATCAGATAAAGCTCGAATAATTACAAATGGTTTATTATATTGATAACAGACCTGTGCGACGGATGCTGCTTCCATTTCGGATGCAATCATCGTAGGGAATTTTTCTTTTACAAAGGCTACGCGAATTGGATCCTCCATAAAGGAGTCACCAGTAGCAATAATCCCTTCTTCATATTGTATATCCAATTCCTTTACCGCAGTTATGGCATTTGTAATTAGATGGGTATCTGCAGCATACATTGCAGGCATACCAGGGACTTGTCCATAGGCATAATCAAATGCAGTCACGTCAACATCATGATGTACAACCTCTGTTGAAATGACAACATCCCCTACTTCAAGGTTCTCAGCAAACCCACCAGCAGAACCTGTATTAATAACATGAGATGGAGAATAGTGTTCGTGCATAATAGTTGTAGCCATTGCTGCATTTACTTTTCCTATACCAGATTTCAATAAAACTACTTGTTTGCCAAGAAGTTTCCCACGTACAAATAAACAATTGGCAACGGTCCTTTCTTCCTTCTCAACCATCTTATCCAGCAATAAGGCAACTTCTTCATCCATCGCTCCGATGATTCCTATTGTCATTTAAATCCTCCTAAATAATAGCAAGCTATAGATCTAATTCATTTAAGACTTCCACTTTTGTTGGCTGCCATCCTTCATTATCCACCCATGATATATAGACACGATAAAACTCTGATAAATCTTCATCTCCAACAGTAGCAACGACTTGTTGATCTCCCCCGTTACCAACCCAATGTGTTCTCATATTACTTTGGTTTAAACCAGTAGCTTCTGAGGCTGCTACATCAATTTCAACACGATCTTGTGAACCATCACTATAATCAGTAGTAGTCTGAGGGCTTTCTTGCTCTGTACCCACCGGATCCCAATTACCTGTATAAGCTTCTATAACGTTATCGTCAGATGGTTCAGCTGGTTCTGTCTCTACATCCTCATCATCTTCACTAGCTTCTTCATTCAATTCATCATCATCATTTTCTTCTACACCTTCAGCAGCTTCATCATTACCATCTGCTGTATCCTCTTCTGGATTTTGTTCTGTGTCTGATCCTGTATCTGGTTCAGTTTCAGTATCTTCATTTTCAGTTGTTTCATTAATGTTGTCCGATTCTTCGTCATTATTACCACCAAAAACCCACATACCTAGTAAAATAATAATCAGAATACCACCAATTATGAGAAGAATAGATATAGATTTTGTGTTTTTTCTGCGTTTCTCATGTTTGTTCAGACGTGAATCATTGTTAAAATCATCCATCTTAATTTCCTCCCTATTTTATGTTTCTATATACTGAACACACACTTATATGTAAAATAGCAATAAAAGCGGAAAATTCTCCGATTTTATTGCTCATTACGAATTAATCAACCTTTACAATTTTTACTTGAATGTCTCCACCGGGTGTTGTCACAGCAACCTCTGTGCCAATTTCATGGCCGAGCAAACTTTTTGCCATTGGTGAATCGTTTGAGATTTTTCCTTCAAATGGATCGGCCTCAGCACTACCTACAATCATATATGTCTCTTCATCTCCATCAGGCAATTCTTTAAATGTTACCGATTTACCTAAAGACACAATATCCGAATTATCATTATCATTTTCAATAATAACAGCATTACGAATCATCTTTTCAACCTGAGAAATTCGTGTCTCAACAAATGATTGCTCATCTTTTGCCGCATCATACTCTGAGTTCTCGGATAAGTCACCAAAATCTCGCGCCTCTTTTATGCGTTCTACAACTTCTTGTCTTTTTTCCGTTTTTAACTGGTGTAACTCCTCTTCCATTTTTTCTTTACCTTCTTGTGTCATATAATAACTTTTCTCTATTGCCATTCCAAAAAACACTCCTTTTTATTCACATAACATACAAAATGAGCAATATTAGCATTTGCTCAGCCTACCAATCCTTCATTTTAAATATTAGAAAAAGATAAATATTATTATTCATTACTATGGCAGATTCCACTTAAATTTTCAATGGTTTTTATAAAATAATTATTATCTGTTTTTCGATAAAATCGTTTCAATTTTCGTGGCCATAATGTCGATTGCCACATGATTTTGTCCGCCTTCTGGAATAATAATATCGGCATAACGCTTAGTCGGTTCGATAAATTGAAGGTGTGAGGGCCGAACATTGTTCAGATATTGATCAATCACGGAATCCAATGTTCTCCCACGTTCTTTGATATCTCTCAAAAGGCGACGAATAATTCGAAGATCAGCATCCGTATCAACAAATACTTTTATGTCCATTAAGTCAATCAACCTTGGATCATCTAATATAAGAATTCCTTCTAAAATAATAACGTCTTTAGGCTCTACTTCTATAACTTTATCAGAGCGTGTATGAATTTTATAATCATATACAGGTTTTTCAATTGCTTGATGATTCATTAATTCATGAAGATGTTTTATTAATAAGTCATTATCAAAGGCGTGTGGATGATCATAATTTGTGTTAAGTCTTTCTTCTAATGGCAAGTGACTCTGATCCTTATAATAATAATCCTGCTCAATAACCAGAATGGTTTCTTCGGAAAAACGTTGCCCTATTGATCTTGTTACCGATGTTTTCCCACTTCCACTTCCACCTGCTACACCGATAACAACTGGCTTATTCCTCATGAAAGTGTTTCCCCTTTCCAGCTATTTTTAAGACTAATAGCCACACCATCACCAATAGGTACGATGGAAGTTGTGAAATCTGGATGTTTTGTGAGCCATTCATTATAGTTTTGGATTTTATTGACCATTTTTTCATGCCGAGAAAGGGCTTGTTTAGGATTAACTACATAGCCTTTAAACAATACATTATCGGATAGAATACAACCTTCTTCTGTTAACATTGGGCTAGCAAGCTCAAAATATCGCTTGTATTGTCCCTTTGCTGCATCAATGAAAATGAAATCGAATGTACTGTTTTCTTCTACCAGTTCATTTATTTTATCTAATGCATCACCATGAATGATTTTAATATTGCTTATCTTATGTTGATTTTTTATATTCACCTTTGCTTGGTGATACCGTGCCTCATCTTTTTCAATGGTCACAATTGATGTATCAGGATATGCTTCAACCATTCGTAATGCAGAATATCCGATAGCTGTGCCAATCTCTAATATTCTAGTCGGTTTTTTTAATTTTATTAATTGCATAACAAAATGCATACCAACTGGTTCCATTATCGGAACATTTTCTTTTTTGGCCTGTTCTTCTAAATCAATAACCCAGTCTTCTTGTTCAGGCAACCTTTTATTTAAATAACTTGTCAGCTGTTCTTCCATATAAATACCTCTTTGCTATTAACAGGAAAAGTATAATCAGGACATACAATTCCTTTTATCATTTATTCGATATATGCTTCTCTATATTCTAAATGTTCTTCGTGTGTTTCTGAATAATATACATTTCCTTCTCCATCATGTAGGAAATACAGGTAATCGGATTCTTCAGGATTAAGTGTTGCTTCCAATGCGCTTTCGGAAAAATTCGAGATTGGCCCTACCGGTAAAGCATCTATCTGATAGGTATTGTATGGTGAGTCAACTTCTAAATCCTCATACAATACGGTTTCCTTATGTTCTCCGAGTGCATATAATACGGTTGGATCCGTTTGTAAGGGCATTTCTTGTTCTAACCGATTATAAAACACGCCAGAAATGAGCTCGCGCTGTTCTTCACTTCCAGTTTCCTTTTCCACTAAAGATGCAAAAGTTAGCGTTTCATGGACATCAAAATCCTGGTTTTCCATTTCATCAAGATAAGGAGAGATAACAGATTCTGTTTGGTTAAGCATTTTTTCTACAACAGATGTAATAGGAGGTTCTTCCTCATGAAATTCATACGTTGATGCAAATAAATAACCTTCAAGCGGGGTTCTAATAGACGACTCCAGAATGTCTTCAGATAAAATAGTTGGATAGGTTTCTATTAACGCTTCAATGTACGCTGAATCATTTACTTGATCTAAAAAATCATCCTTTGTAAAATGCAGGTTTTCTGCATATTCATCTGCTATTTGATCAATCGTGAAACCCTCCGGTATTGTAATCCTATGAATTGGCTCTTGCATGACTCTTCCGCTTTTAAGAGACTCAATTAGTTCATCAGCCGACATAGCTGGTGAAAAGGTATATTCGCCAGCCTGGAAGTCAGACTGATTGTTAAATTGTGCATAAAAACGGAAGATCTGACTACTCTTAATTACGTCATTCTCTTCAAGTATTTCCGCTATAACAGAAGGAGTTGATCCGATGGGTATATCAACTTCTATTTCTTCCTCACTATCAGGATCAACTGGACCGAGTGCAGACTTAATATATAAATATCCCGAAGCTCCACCAACAACAAGGAGAAGAATGAGTGTCATAATTATTATTGCTACGACTTTTCGAACGGTTCTAGCTTCGCCGCTACGCGCAATTAAATTATCTTTGTATTTTCCTAATTTGTTCTTCTTTGACATCATATCCTCCTCTCACCACTCGGTTATTATACTAAAAAACAACTGGATATTCCATTATAATCATATATAGAATAGTAGCTGATGTCTAAGTTGACATCAGCTAGTTCCCTATTTTCTATAATTAAGATTCGTTCTCTTCTTCCGTTAATGTATGCAACATTTCTTCTACCATTTCCCATTCCTCATCAGATTCAATAGGAATTAGGGATAAGTCGTCGTCATCCTTTGTTTGTTCTTCGTAACGAAAGGCGTATACCTCAACTTCTTCTCCATCGTCTTCAGATTTATCCGCAGGAACTAAAGCGATATATGAGTGATTGGTTTCATCTACATCGAACGTAAATAAAACTTCAAATAAATGTTCTTCTCCATTTTCATCTGGAATGATGATCCGCTCTTTTTTCTCTAGTGACATTAAGTCTCACTCCTTTATTTTTGATCGAGATATCCTTGTAATATCATGATTGCAGCCATCTTATCGATAACTTTTTTTCTCTTTTTCCTACTCACATCGGCCTCCAGTAAGACACGCTCAGCTGCAATTGTTGTCAATCGCTCGTCCCACAATATTGTAGGAATTCCGTGGACATCTTCTATATGCTGTGCATACCTTTGAGAAGCTTCACCACGCTCCCCGATTGTATTATTCATGTTTTTAGGCAAGCCTACTATAGCCTTCCCTATTTCATGATCAGCTATAATTTGTTTTAACGATGTATCAGCAGATCCAATATCATTTTCATCCCATTTAATGGTTGTTAACCCTTGTGCAGTCCAACCTAGTGCATCACTTACAGCCACGCCTATCGTTTTAGACCCGACATCTAATCCAATGATTTTCATTTATTCTTCCCTTTGTTTGTCTAAATAAAACTTTACCAGTTCTTCAATCACTTCATCACGTTCAATTTTTCGAATTAAATTCCGAGCATCTTTATGTCTAGGTATATAAGCAGGATCACCTGATAATAAATAACCCACAATTTGGTTAATCGGATTGTACCCTTTCTCTTGCAATGCTGCATGAACAGTAAATAATATCTCTTTAATATCCTGATCAAATGGCTCTTCCGAAAAATTAAATTTCATTGTTTTATCAATTGAACTCATCGTGACACCTCATTCTTAGAATAACTTGGTATTCAATTACTAGTGAGTACCTCTGTTTTCTATGATTTAACTCATATAATTCCATATTATTTCTTTTCCATAGTCCATATTTTACCTTCATTTGATATTCTAACATGTTTATGGAAAATATTATATCTTTTTCTCTTGATAGAACACGGTCCTATTAGTAGTGTTCAAAATAGGGGATAAAAAGTACCGAGTCGGCTAAAGTCGCAGGCGTCCTGCCTGCACCGCCGAAACTAGCACGTCCTGGGACTGCGCGTAAATACTCGCCCCACCGAAAACATATGTGCGTCGAAAGTTCGAGGCGGCGCTTCGAGCAGACGATCTTGCACGCAGGAAAAGTGGTATTCCTTTTCCAAGGAGTGGAGAAACAAGCCAACGAGCTTCTCACGTGTTGTGGTGACTTCGACGTCGACTATTGACGTGTCATTTTTACCGGACTTTTTGAACAACACAACCTCTATTAGTAGTGTTCCTTTTCACTTATATATTGCTTAACAAAAGATAGTGCTTCATTTATTCCTTGTGGGTTCTTGCCACCAGCTTGGGCCATGTCCGGACGTCCACCTCCACCGCCTCCACAAAGCTCTGCTGCTTGTTTGATTAGGTTACCAGCATGGAATCCACGTTCTATTAAATCCTTCGATACACCTGAAGCTAATTGTACCTTTTGATTATTTTCTGTAGCCAATAATATTATTCCGGATCCTAGTTTCTGCTTTATATTATCAACCATGTTTCTTAATTGGTTCATATCCTCCACGTCTACTTTTTGTGCTAGGTATTGCACATCATTTTGGGATTCTACTTGATCCAATATTGAGGAAGTTTCAACGTTTGATAATTTAGCATTCAAGGACTCCTTCTCTTTATTTAACGTTTTTATTTCCTGAAACAAAGCCTCAATTCGTTCTGGGAGCTTTTCTTCATTGGTTTTTACTAATTGTGCTGACTCCTGCAATAGACTCATTTTATTATTTAATAATTCATACGCATGTTTACTTGTACACGCTTCGATTCTTCTAATTCCTGCACCTATTCCTGCTTCAGAAACAATTTTAAATAAACCAATTTCAGATGTGTTTTGAACGTGATTACCGCCACATAATTCAATGCTGTAATCTCCTATTTGCACAACGCGAACGATGTCCCCATATTTTTCTCCAAATAACGCCATTGCACCCATTTCTTTAGCCTCTTCAATTTTTTTATTGTCGATAACAAGTTGTATAGAGGTCCAAATTTTTTCATTTACGATCTGTTCAACTTGCTGTAATTCTTCTTTTGAAATGGCATGAAAATGAGTAAAATCAAAACGCATTCGATCAGGGGTTACAAGCGAACCAGACTGATTAACATGGCTACCAAGAACACCTTTCAATGCTTGATGCAATAAATGTGTAGCCGTGTGATTCTTTACAATGGATGAACGAAATTGTGTATCAACTATTGCCTTTACCGTATCCTTTGCATGTAACGTCCCATCTTTCACCTTTACACGATGAATATGATCCCCTTTGGGTGACTTTTGAACATCCTCAACATAGGCAGATGCATGATCTGTATATATCCATCCCTGATCAGCAACCTGTCCACCACTTTCTGCATAGAAAGGGGTTTCCTTTAACAATAAGAATACGTCACTTCCCGATTGAGCAGATTCTACTTTTTCTTTTCCATTTATCACTGCAGCAATTGTTGTTTCCACTTCTAACTGCTGATAACCAACAAATTCACTATCCACTTCGATTTCACTTAAAATGCCTTCCTGAACTTGCATAGAGTCCACTTTCTGCCGGGCATTCCTAGCTCGTTCACGCTGTTTGTCCATTTCCAACTTGAACCCTTGTTCATCTATTGTAAAACCTTCACGCTCTACATATTCTTCCGTTAATTCTTTTGGAAATCCATATGTATCATACAATCTAAATACATCCACACCCGGGAAAACGGTACTTTTTTTAACTTTCTCTTTTTCCATTATTGAAGTTAAAATTTCCAGTCCGTCATTTAGTGTTTCATGAAAACGCTCCTCTTCCACTTTTACGATATTATTGACCAGCTCTTTCTGCTTTAAAACTTCCGGATAGAAATCCTTCATAATTTCTCCTACCGTGTTGACTAAATTATACATGAAAGAGTTCTCAATACCTATTTCTTTCGCAAAACGAACGGCTCTTCGAAGTAACCTTCTTAGTACATATCCTCTTCCTTCATTCGACGGTACTGCTCCATCTGCAATAGCAAAACTTACGGTACGGATATGATCGGCAATTACTTTAAAAGCTACGTCACTTTCATTTCCAGACCCATAAGTTGTTGTTGCAAATTCCTCTATTTTACGAATGATCGGCATAAACAAATCTGTTTCGAAGTTTGTCGGGACATCCTGGATTACAGAAACGATTCGTTCGAGGCCAAGCCCTGTATCAATATTCTTTTTAGGAAGTGGTGTATACGTATCATCGGGGTTATGGTTAAACTGGGAAAATACTAAGTTCCATATTTCCAAATAACGATCATTTTCACCACCCGGATATAATTCTGGATCGTTTGGGTCGTTCCCATACTTTTCCCCACGGTCATAGAATATTTCCGTATTTGGACCACTTGGCCCTTCACCAATGTCCCAAAAATTTTCTTCTAGTCGAATAATCCGTTCCTTTGGAATGCGTATATCATTCAACCACATGTCGTATGCTTCATCGTCCTCAGGATGTACGGTCACCGCAAGTAACGCTTCATCAAAACCTATCCATTTTTCACTCGTCAAGAACTCCCATGCCCATTCTATCGCTTCTTTTTTAAAATAGTCGCCAATAGAAAAATTGCCAAGCATTTCAAAAAACGTATGGTGTCTTGCTGTGAAGCCTACATTTTCAATATCGTTTGTACGAATTGATTTTTGTGCGTTCACAATTCGAGGATTATCTGGAATCACACGTCCATCGAAATATTTTTTTAATGTTGCTACTCCACTGTTTATCCATAATAATGTCGGATCTTCTTTCGGTACTAATGATGCACTGGGTTCAACACGATGCCCTTTTTCCTTAAAAAAATCAATAAACATTTGTCTTACTTCATCCGATGTTAACTGTTTCATTTATAACCCTCCCATATTCTTATTAACGAGAGCTAAACTGCACTCCCGATTACTTCCAAACTTACAAAACAATAAAAAAATCCCATCTCTGCATCGATGCAGGGACGAGATATCGCGGTACCACCCTAATTATGAACAATTAATTTATCAATAATCATTCATCACTTCATCATGTTAACGGTGTGAAACCGACGGGTATTAACCGTACTCCAGTTTAGCTTTCCATGACTCTGCATTTAGGATTTTTTCCAGCCAAATGATTGAAAATCCCTCTCTTTTAAATCGAACATCATGTACTTAGAACCTTCAGACGCTTTAAATTATAAAGTAACTAATTATTTATCTTAGCGATAGTATAGAAAACTTTAGACTCAATGTCAATCATCACGTTGTCTAATTGCCATCACATGTTTCGTGATTACGTTCATTATTGTTAATAGTGGTACTGCCACAATCATTCCAATTACTCCAAATAACTGTCCACCAAGTAATAACGCAAATATAATGGCTATTGGATGAATATTAATACTTTTCCCAACAATATAGGGAGATAATAGATTACCTTCCATTATTTGGATAGCAAATATAGCAATCAATACAAAAATCACTAATTCCCCAGATGTCGCTAGCGTAATACCTACCACAGGGATTGCTCCAATTATGGGGCCAAAATAGGGAATGATATTTGTCAATCCCATAATAATTGCTAATAGTAGCGCATATTTTATATCTAAATATTGAAAAGCTATCCATGAAGCAAGACTAACAAAGAAACTAACGATTAATTGCCCCCGTATATAAAAACCCAAACTTTCGTCTATTGAATAAACCAACTTGCTTACCTGTACCTGATACTTTTTAGGAATAAATCGTTTGAAATATGATTTTATACTATTATAATCTTTCATGAAATAAAATACGAGTACAGGAATAACGGTTAAAAAAACGATCATATCAAATACTCTTGTAAAGCCTCCAACTAATTTATCCAGTATATTTTCCAGTCCGACTTCCACTCTTGTGATGAGTTGATCTATTTTGTCATGCACCGTCTCAGGTAAAAATGAAGTGTATTCATATATTTGATAAATTAAGCTTTCATACATACGAATAAGAACAGGCAATTGCTCATTTAAATCATGTAATTGATGCATTACAACAGGGTAGACACGATAGATTAAGTAAGCAGCACCACCAAAAAATAGTATGTAAATCATTAGAATGGCTAAACTTCTAGGTATATTATAACTGTTCAATTTTTTAATAACGGGGTAAAGGAGATAGGCAATTAAACAGGAAACAAGAAATGGCGATAGAAGTTGCATTACAAATGAAACAAGAGATCCATAGAGTGGAAAAAGTATAACAAGTAAGTATAAAAATAAAAACACAAAAATACCAATGATAAGCCAATAAAGGAGGCTTATCGCTTTTTTATTTCCAAACATTATTGATCTCCCCTTAGTACATAGATAATGAGGCTTTTGTAACTAAAGGTTATCATTATATTTTTCTTTCTTCTTCAGAAAATAAGTCATTAAGGGAACTTAAAGATCCGTCTGATTCAACTTGATGAATAGTTAATTCATTATTGAAAATTGACATTTCGATAAAACATGTCCAGCAATAATAGTTTTGTGAACCAATTTTGCCTATATCCTTTCCACTACAATTCGGGCATCGTGACATACGTATAACTCCTTAAATAAAGTTTATTACGTTATGCTAACCCTAAAATTAAAATAATATACATTAATTTACATAAAATCGTATGGTGTGATTTCTTTTTCATTAGAATCTTCATTAGAGATGAAGGTAATGGACTCCAGTCTTTCTGTCAATTGTGTCTTCAATGTTGTATATCGTTTATTCGTATCCATTGTGCGTACACCACGCAAGAATGCATTTTCTTCCCCACAAATAATTAAGGACTCTTTGCTTCTCGTAATTCCTGTATACAACAAATTTTTGCGAAGCATTCGATTGTATCCAGAAACAACTGGCAGGATAACAATTGGAAATTCACTACCCTGTGATTTATGGATCGATACGCAATATGCATGCATAATATTCACGTAATCTTTACGCTCATAAACGACTTCCTTACCTTCAAATAAAAGCACTAATTGTTCTACATTTTCTTTATTTTCATCCTCTTCAAATATAGCTGCTACTTCACCTATATCTCCATTATAGACCCCATTTTCTGGTTGATTAACAAGTTGCAGAACTTTATCTCCAACCCTGTACACCACATCATCATTAGCTTTTACTTCTCTCGTTCTTGAAGTCTTTGGATTAATTAGTTGCTGCAATTCTTTATTTATCGAGGTGATTCCAGCCTGGGAACGGTACATTGGTGCAAGCACTTGGATATCTTTTACATCAATTCCCTTGTCTTTAGCTTTAGCAAAAATTTTTGTAATGACGTCTATCAGTTGATATTCGCTGCATGGTATAAAGCTGAAGTCTTTATCATTTTCCAACTGGATATCTGAATCATTTTTAATTTCATGAGCAAGATGAATTATTTTAGAACCTTCTTTTTGCCGATATACTTCATTAAGACTAACAAATGGGATCATTTCACTGCTTAATAAATCCGACAACACTTGACCTGGCCCCACGGATGGGAGTTGGTCTTCATCACCAACAATAAGCACTTGCATATCGTCAGGAATTGCTTTAAACAAACTATTTGCAAGCCAAATATCCACCATAGAAAACTCATCTATAATTAAAAATTTGCCTGCCAATTGGTTATTGTGATTTTTTTCAAATCCATCTTTCCCATCCCAGCCTAATAGACGATGGATTGTTACGGCAGGGAGTCCGGTAGATTCATTTAAACGTTTTGCAGCTCTCCCTGTAGGTGCTGTTAACACAAAAGGAAAATCAGTTTCATTGTCATAATCATCTGGATTGAGCGTCATATCATGAATCGTGGCAAATGCATTAAGAATTCCTTTAATGACCGTAGTTTTACCTGTTCCTGGACCACCTGTAACAATCATAACTTTAGAATGCAGGGATTGATTAATAGCTTCAAATTGATCTTTTCCATAGCTTAATACTTCTTCGTCTTCGATATCGCCAATTATCTTCATTAATTCTGCTAAATTCGTCTCGTTCTCTATCGGTTTTGTCATAATTCTGTCTATATGGGAAGCAAATCCATCTTCTGCGTAATACAGGGATGGGAGATAAACATTTCCATTGTGAATGATAATTTTTTTGCTTCCATTTAATTCATTTAACCTATCCATCATTATTTCATCAGATAAAGAGGTATTGGAAAGCAAATCTAGCATTTGTTTCATACATTGCTTTAGTGGTAAAAAAACATGACCTTCCTGTATACTCTTTTGTAGCACATAAATACATCCAGCACCAATTCGATTTGGGTGTGTGAGCGAGATCCCTCTCTGTTTCGCTATTTCGTCTGCTGTTTGGAAACCAAATCCATCTATGTCAAATACGTACTGATAAGGATCTTTCTCCAAAATGTCAATCGCGGCTTCTTTATATTCTTGATATATTTTTTGCGCCATTTTTAAGCCAATACCATAGTGAGATAGAGAGATTACAATGTGTTCAAATCCCTGGTTTTCCTGGAGACTTTTAACCAATAAGTCAGCCGTTTCCCTTTTTACTCCCGGAACTTCTGTTAATACATCTGTATTATTTAGAATTTTGGATATGGCACTCTCACCCAAATGATCGATAATTCGAGTGGCTGTTTTATTACCAACACCATAAAATAAATCACTGGAAAGGTAGGCGATTAAACCGTCTTTCGTGTCAGGAATAAAGGTTTGGTAGGAATTGACTTTATATTGTAAACCAAATTTAGGATGTTTCTCGAAAACGCCATAGAAATAATAGGTTGTTTGTTCTTGTAAATTAGAAAAATAGCCCTTAGCAGTAATCTCTTTTTCTTTATAATTCTCATTTGTATCCTCGACTTTAATTTTTGAAATCGAAAAATGCTCTTTTTCATTATGAAAAATCGTATAAAGAAGTTTACCTTTTATATATCCATTTTCTTCATTCGATTGCATGTCTAATCCCATCAAAAACAACCTCACTATCTCCTACTTATCGTTTTCACTCATTGCTTCTTCTACGTTTTTCTTGCCATTGGCTGCAAGAAAATGATCTGGCTGTATGCGAAGCGCCTCATCGAAATGATCTAACGCTATTGATAATTGCTCATTAAATAAAGAAATCACGCCCAAATTATAATGGGCATCACTATGATCAGCATTCATTTTTAGAACACTTTCAAAAACGGGTTTAGCATCTGTAATATGGTCGCTTTGCGCTAGAGAAAGTCCATATTGAAATAGGGCTTCCTCATCATCTGGATCAAGTTCCGTTGCTCGCAGGAGATACGGTAAAGCCAATTTAAAATGTTCCTGATGTTGAAATGTCATACCAAGCAGATAATATACATCACTTTCAAGCAAACCTAGATCAATCGCTTTTTGGAAGTTTTCCTGTGCTTTTGGATAGAGTGACTGTTCAAAATACAAATTTCCCAAACCATAATATGCTGTAGCAACATGTTCATCTAATTCGATTGCTTTTTCAAAAAAACGTTGTGCACGTGTAAGGTCATTAATATGAAGTAATAGATTCCCAAAGTTGACATAGCCTACTGGGTCCTCTGGATTTTCTTCAATTATCTCTGTAAAGATGCCTGCTGCTTCTTCAAATTTATTTTCTTTCATATAATTAATTGCCTGCGTATTTTTATCCATACTAATAACTCCTTGCTTAACTAACCTACATAATTAAGCGATTTATTGTCTTTCACTATCTCGTCTATCGTTCCTCCACCCAAACATACTTCACCATCATAAAAAACAACGGCTTGTCCTGGTGTGACAGCTCGCTCTCTTTGAGCAAAGTGTACATAAACTTTTCCATCTTCTAATAGGCTGACTTGTACGTCACTATCCTGTTGACGATAACGGAATTTCGCAGTGCATGTAAAATTGTCTTCTATAAGATCTGGGTTAATCCAATTAACTTCTGTAGCTATTAACCCTTCTGAATATAGCATTTCATTAGAAAATCCTTGCTCTACATATAAAACATTCTCTTTCAGATTCTTACCAACCACAAACCAAGGATCACCTGAACCACCAATTCCAAGTCCTTGTCTTTGACCAAGCGTATAATACATTAAACCATCATGACGACCTTTAACTACACCATCCATTGTAGTCATCTCGCCAGGTTGAGCAGGTAAATATTCACTTAAAAAATCTTTAAAATTACGTTCTCCTATAAAACATATACCGGTACTGTCTTTTTTAGTAGCTGTCACAAGTCCATTTTCCAACGCAATTTCCCTAACCCTTGTTTTTGGTATATCACCTAACGGGAACATTACTTTGGCAAGCACTTCTTCCGATAATTGATTCAGGAAATACGTTTGATCTTTATTATCATCAAACCCACGCAGCATTTCATAGCGGCCATTATTGTTTCTAACTTGGGCATAATGTCCCGTTGCTAAATAATCTGCTCCGAGTGACATGGCATGATCTAGAAACGCTTTAAATTTAATCTCTTTGTTGCATATCACGTCAGGATTTGGCGTTCTTCCTGCTTTATATTCATCTAAAAAGTACGTAAACACTTTGTCCCAATATTGTTTTTCAAAGTTAACGGCATAGTATGGTATATCCAATTGATTACACACCCGTACAACATCATCAAAATCTTCCGTAGCCGTACAAACCCCAAACTCATCGGTATCGTCCCAGTTTTTCATGAATATACCAACCACATCATAACCCTGTTCTTTTAATTGTAATGCAGCTACGGAGGAGTCGACACCTCCACTCATACCAACTACAACGCGGATATCTTTATTGCTTTTCATTTTAAACACTACCTTTTATTAAGTTAATCGATTTACAATTTTTGCAACCCGTCTAGCTGCTTCTTTTACATTTTCCGTTGTATTATATATCCCAAAACTAAAACGAATTGAATTGGTTGTACATTCATTATTTTCACCGAACATTGCGGATAATACATGGGATGGCTCTACAGACCCGGCCGTACATGCACTGCCACTAGAAGCCGCAATACCCTCCAGGTCAAAATTCGTCAGAAGTGTCTCTACATTTGTGCCTGGAAAACTTATATTCACAATCGAAGCTATGGTTGAGTCATAATCCCCGTTTACTTCGAACTTAATATTATTTGTGCTTAATTCAGCAAGAAACTGCTGCTTGTGGTCTTGATAAAGCATGCTTCTTGATTCTTTGTTATCTATTGCCAGTTCAACTGCTTTTTTAAAACCAGCGGCGCCAACAACATTCTCCGTACCAGGGCGACGTTTTCGCTCCTGTTCTCCCCCAAATTGGAGGGCGTTTAATTTAATGTTTTCAGCAGCATATAGGAAGCCAATTCCCTTCGGCCCATTAATTTTGTGAGAAGAGACGGTTAACATGTCTACACCTAACTCATTCACATTAATATCCAATAAACCAAACGCTTGAACTGCATCTGTATGAAAATACGCTTGATGGTCTTTCAATAGTTCACCAATTGCTGTAATCGGTTGGATAACCCCTGTCTCGTTATTAACAAACATTATGGAAACGAGTATGGTTTCCTCTGTTAAAGCTTTCTTAAGGTCTTCCAATGCTATTTTACCATCCGAATAAACGGGTAAATAAGTTACGTCAAATCCCTGTTTCTCTAAATTTTCTACTGTATGCAGTGTTGCATGATGTTCAATTGTTGTTGTAATAATATGATTCCCTTTCGTCCGATTTCCTAACGCAGTACCAATAATTGCCAAGTTATCAGCTTCCGTTCCACCACTGGTGAAAATAATTTCTTTCTCATTCGCATGGATGCTCTTTGCCATAACACGTCTTGACTCATCCAACTGTTGCCTTGCTTTTCGACCAAAAGAATGAACACTAGAGGGATTACCAAACACTTCATGATATATAGGTAACATTGTTTGAATAACTTCTTCATCCATCGGTGTTGTTGCTGCATGATCCATATAGATTTCTTCCATGTTTAAAAATCCTTCCTAATCTAACTAATCTTTAAATATAAAACATATATGCTTCTTGAGGCTCGTTATCATTATAAGAACTTAAATCTTCTAATGTTGTTGTATCAAGCACATCCTTTACAGCATCACGTATTCTCATCCACAATCCCTGCTTTGCCGGCTCCTCATCTTCAATTCCCTCTACGGGCGTAATAGGCCCTTCAAGTACACGAATAATGTCTCCAGCGGTAATCTCCTTAGGATCATTGGCTAATACGTAGCCACCATATGCGCCGCGTACACTTTTGATAAGTCCTGCGTTTCGTAGTGGAGACGCTAACTGTTCCAAGTAATGCTCCGATAAATTATTTTCACGCGCAATCGACTTAAGCGATGTCGGACCATTTCCGTGCTGTTTTGCTAAATCAATCATTATTGTTAAACCGTATCTTCCTTTGGTCGAAATCTTCATTAAAATACACCTCTATTTTTAAATACATTCCATTATCATTACCATTCGTCCATTAATACATGATATTATAGCATGAAACCACTACTTCTTGCATTTTTACCGTTTCACAATTACGCTTAATTAACCAATCTATTATTATAATATAAAGGACGATTAAAATGAAGCAAACACCACTTGCCTTACGAATGAGGCCAGTACATATAGAAGAAATTATTGGACAGACACATCTTGTTGGCGAAGGGAAAATTTTAAATCGAATGGTTTTAGCTGAACGGTTAGCCTCGATGATTTTATTCGGACCACCTGGTACAGGGAAAACTTCAATGGCAATTGCATTAGCAAAAAGTCTGGATATACCTGTCAAAAAACTTAACGCCGTCGCCGATAAAAAGAAGGATATGGAGATCGTTGTGGAAGAAGCGAAAATGATGGGGCAGGTTGTGCTTGTCTTGGACGAGGTTCATCGATTGGATAAAGCAAAACAGGACTTCCTTCTTCCGCACCTTGAGAGTAATTTAGTCACTTTGATAGGTTGTACAACAAGTAACCCTTATCACTCCATTAATCCGGCAATTAGAAGTAGATGCCACTTATTTGAATTGCACCCACTAACTGCCAACGACATCAAAACAGCTGTGAAACGAGCGAAAGAGGACAATGAGCAGGGATTTGGGACAGAAGACATTACGATCACGGAGGAAGCGCTTGATCATTTTGCTAATAGTGCCAATGGAGACATTCGTTCCGCTTTAAACGGCCTTGAATTAGCTGTTTCCTCAACACCTAGTAACCCGGAAAATCAAATCGTTATTAATTTAGATACAGCTGAAGTATGCATGCAAAAGAAAAGCTTTTCCCATGATAAGGGTGGAGATGCTCATTACGATGTATTATCAGCGTTTCAAAAATCGATCCGTGGTAGTGATGTTGATGCCGCACTCCACTATTTAGCTAGATTAATTGAAGCTGGGGATCTGGAAAGCATTAGTCGTCGCATGATTGTAACGGCCTATGAAGATATTGGTCTTGCTAATCCACAAGCTGGACCGCGAGCGCTCGCTGCTGTCGAGGCCGCAGAACGGTTAGGTTTCCCAGAGGCTAGAATTCCATTAGCTGTGACAATTGTTGAATTATGCTTATCACCAAAATCAAATACGGCTTACAAAGCTTTAGACTCAGCATTGTCTGACATTCACAATGGAAAAAGTGGGGACGTGCCTGCACATTTAAAGGATTCGCACTACCAAGGTGCAAAAACATTAGGGAGAGGACTTGACTATCAATATCCGCACAACTATGAAAGCAGCTGGGTGAATCAACAGTATTTACCTGATTCTATAAAATACAAAAACTATTACAATCCTAAAAACTCTGGTAAATTTGAACAAGCTATCAAACAAGTTTATGAAAAAATCCAAAATGATAAAAACAAGAAGGTATAATTCCTATCTCTTCCGGTAACAATAATAGTAAATATATGAAATCTATGTAATTGTTATCGAGAAGGAGTTGAACCTATTGGTTAAAGTAAGACAGGATGCCTGGTCACATGAGGATGACCTATTATTGGCAGAAACGGTACTACGCCACATTAGAGAAGGTAGTACACAACTAAACGCATTCGAGGAAGTTGGGGACAAGTTAAACCGAACGTCAGCCGCTTGCGGTTTTCGTTGGAATGCAGAAGTTCGCATGAAATATGATAATGCTATTGATCTTGCAAAAAGACAACGAAAAGAAAAGAAACGAGCCATGGTGTCAAATATACCGAGGGTGAGGAAACCAGTTATTACACTACCAGAAAACTATGAGGGAGATACTGCTGGTAATGTCGAATTTGGTGAAATCACACCTCCAGCGTCGAAGGAACCATCTATCAATATGGGTATGGTTATTCAATACTTGAAAGAAGTGAAAAAAGACTATTACGCTTCAAACCAATCAAAAGTATCACTTGAACAAACGAAAAAAGAGAATCTTGGTTTAAAAGAACAAATAAATGCCTTGGAAAAGCAACTAGCCCAGACCGAAAGTCAATTATCTACCATCCAGGAAGATTACCAAACATTTATTCAAATCATGGATAGAGCAAGAAAGATGACGGTATTAGATGATCAAGGCTCAAACACAACGCCAGCCTTTCGAATGGATAAAAATGGAAACCTACAACAAATGGCTCAAGGTTCAAACGAACGAGCTCTGTGATAAAAGGTTTCACACTTAAAACGGACTCGGGTTATACACTTTGTTAAAAGCGTATAACCCGAGTCCGTTATCATTAACTTATCTCTTATGTATACAATCAATCCCAATCGTGCCGTCTAATTGTAAGTTTTGATCCCGCTTTAGGCAGGTGGGTGCTTTGCTCTAGGTTTTTTATGCTTCCTCTGTTTAAAAACGAGGCATGCATGCAACCCAGAAACGAGTTAAGCTCCCAAGTATATAGGTGTTCGGTCAAAACACTTTTAATAGACGAACACATCAGGATTGATTGCCTTCTTTCTTTGTAAATTCATCTTAACATAGGAAGTATCTTTTATCAATATTACTTTTCTAATTTGTTAGTTATCTTTTCTATTCACTTGAATAGATAACTCGTCTAATTGTGTATGGACTACTTCACTTGGTGCATCAGTTAATAAATCAGAAGCTGAAGCAGTCTTCGGGAATAAAATGGTGTCACGTAAATTCGTTCTACCTGCCAA
Organism: Virgibacillus natechei; assembly: GCF_026013645.1. Classification (NCBI taxonomy): domain Bacteria; kingdom Bacillati; phylum Bacillota; class Bacilli; order Caryophanales; family Bacillaceae; genus Virgibacillus; species Virgibacillus natechei. Next base: position 2,173,730 of record NZ_CP110224.1, read on the forward strand.
TAACATAACAATTCGATCTAACCCTAATGCTACCCCTCCATGTGGTGGTGTACCGTATTCCAATGCCTCCAATAGAAACCCAAACTGCTCCTGTGCTTCTTCTTCTGAAAACCCTAATACCTTAAACATTTGATCCTGTAGCTCTTTCTTGTGGATTCTTAAAGAACCCCCACCTAATTCATATCCATTTAGGACAAGGTCATATGCATTTGCACGTACATTGCTTGGATCAGTTTCCAGTTTATCGATATCTGCTTCGACCGGTGATGTGAACGGATGATGGGCAGCGAAATACCTGTCAAGTGATTCGTCATACTCTAAAAGTGGCCAATCTGTTACCCACAAGAAATTATACTTCGACTGATCGATCAACTCTAATTCTTGACCAAGTTTTAAACGTAAAGCACCAAGACTGTCATATACTGTAGACGTCCTACCAGATCCAAATAGCAACAAATCTCCATCGCTTGCAGAGGCATTCCATATTAGTCCAGCCTTTTCTTCATCAGATAAAAATTTAGCTATTGGCCCAGTCAGTTCATCACCATCTACTTTTAGCCATGCAAGACCCTTCGCACCATATATTTTTACAAATTCGGTTAGCTTATCAATATCTTTGCGGGAAAAATTTTTTGCTTGTCCTTTTACATTTAATAAACAAACCTTCCCACCCGATTCTATAGCACCTTGAAATACATTAAAGGTAGAGTTAGCAAGAACTTCTGATACATGAACGAATTCCATGCCAAATCTAGTGTCTGGTTTATCCGAACCAAAGCGATACATTGCCTCATCATAAGGCATTCTTTTTAGTGGTAATGATATATCGACATTCTTGACTTCCTTTAACACTTGTTGCATCATCTTTTCAGTCATTTCCATTATTTCATCACTTGATAAGAAAGATGCTTCGATATCAATTTGTGTAAATTCGGGCTGGCGATCTGCTCGTAAATCTTCGTCTCGAAAACACCGTGCAATTTGATAATACTTTTCAAATCCACCCATCATGATCATCTGTTTAAACAGTTGTGGTGATTGCGGTAATGCATAGAATTCACCTGGATGAACACGACTGGGAACCAGATAATCACGAGCTCCCTCAGGTGTGCTTTTTGTGAGAATTGGTGTTTCCATCTCCAGATATCCATCATGATTTAGAAAGTTTCGGACAGCTTGTGTAATTTTATGGCGAAGCTTAAAAGTCTCCTGCAACGAACTTCTACGTAAATCAATATAACGATATTTCAGACGCAAGTCTTCAGAAACGTCTGTGTCATCCTGAATCTCGAATGGTGGTGTTTTAGCTTTATTTAATAGTGTAATACCTGTTGCCATCACTTCAATTGTCCCTGTCTCCATGACTGGATTAAAGGTTGCTTCATCTCGTTTTAAAACGTTCCCTTTTAGTTCGATAACATATTCCGTACGTACATTCTCAGCTATTTTCAAAGCTTCTTCAGATGCATCAGGATTAAAGACGATTTGCACCACTCCAGATTTATCACGTAGGTCAATAAAAATCAAACCACCTAAATCACGCCGCGTTTGCACCCAACCTTTTAATAAAACCGTTTCGCCTATGTTTCTTTCACTCAGTGTACCAGCTAATATTCGTTCACTCATTGCCTGTTCCTCCTAAAAGCTTCTCTTGCATCGTTTCGACTAACTGTTCCATAGGAATGTCATCTTGTTCTCCAGTCTCCATTGACCTTACCTTAATGGTTTGGTTCTTAACTTCATCTTCACCTAAAATTAATACATACTTTGCTTTATATCGATCTGCCGCTTTAAATTGTGCTTTCATTTTACGGCCTTGATAATCTTTATCTACCTGAATTTTATTTTTTCTTAATTTATGAAGTAGTTTAACCGCTTCTTTTTCCGATTGTTCTCCAACTGCTACAAGAAAGCAGTCTAATTGTTTATCATCGGGGATTTCATTCCCTTCTGCCTCTAGACCCATTAATAAACGTTCGAGTCCCATGCCAAAACCTATTCCTGGGGTTCTGGGGCCGTCAAATTCTTCTACTAATCCATCATACCTACCGCCACCAGCTAACGTCGTAATGGACCCAAATCCTTCTGCTTCACTCATAATTTCAAAAGCAGTGTGATTATAATAATCAAGTCCACGAACCAAGTTTGGGTCAACCACATAATCTATCCCCATAACTGTTAAATAATCCTTTAACGTCTCAAAGTATTGATTTGAATCCTCATTTAAATAATCTAATATAGAAGGTGCCGTTTTCATTGAATAATGGTCTTGATCAGTTTTACAATCCAAAATTCGCAACGGATTCTGTGTCAAACGATTTTGACAATCGTTGCAAAGCTCATCGATATGTGGGGTAAAATGCTCCACTAATGCGTTCCGATGATTATTTCTACTTTCTTTATCACCTAACGTATTAAGAACCAATTTTAATGATGTTAAACCCAACTCTTGATAGCAAGTCATTGCCAGATCAATAACTTCAGCATCTATCGCTGGATCAGCACTTCCTAATACCTCCACACCGAATTGGTTCAATTGACGCATTCTGCCTTTTTGCGGCCTTTCATATCGAAACATATTCATAAAATAATACAATTTGACGGGCTGATTGGGATTACCAAATAGTTTATTTTCCACAAATGCTCGTGCAACCGAAGCCGTCCCCTCTGGTCTGAGTGTTAAGCTTCTTCCACCCTGGTCTTCAAATGTGTACATTTCTTTTTGGACGATATCAGTTGAATCCCCTACTCCACGCTGAAAAACCTCCGTATGTTCAAATAATGGTGTGCGAATTTCTCTAAAATGGAATCGGTCGCACACTTTCTTAATTTGATCTTCAACAAACTGCCATTTTCTAGCGTCTTCCGGTAGAATATCCACCGTACCTCGTGGCGCTTTCATACTCATTTGATTTTCCCCCTCCATACTTTATAATATAAAACTTTTATCACAGTTTAACGGGTAGGTCGACTATACGTCACATCCTGGGACTGTGCGTACATGCTCGTCCCACCGTGAATCATTGGGACTGTGCGTAAATGCTCGCCCCATCGAAAACATTTGTACGTTGTAACCCCCCACGGAATGAAGTTTCACTTTATGTAGTGGTTTTTTAAAGGAAGTGTCTTGTCCACTTTAATCGACCTGTCCGTTAAATTGAGCTAAGATAGAAAAAACCCCCGTCCCCTATTAAAATAAGGGACGAGAGTTAACCCGCGTTGCCACCCTGATTGATGCAATATGTTGCATCCACTCTTCACAGTTAACGCCTGCAAGACGTTTATACCTACTTATTTTTCAGTATAAATCCTTTGGAATGTCTTTCATTGGATCATTATGTGAAAATGTTTACAGCCTAAGACATTCTCTCTCTTCCCATATGTTTTCCAACTACTTTCTCCTTCAACGGCTTTTACTATTTTATTAACTATAGCTTATAGCCTTCCTTATTTGCAAAGGAAGATTATCATCATCGAGACTTTTAAAAATTGGCATTCGCCAAGCAAAGCCAAGATTTTCTCACTAACTTGAATGATTATTATATTAATCTTTACGTGTACGAATGTCAAGTCCGATTAACCTTTTTCTTTAACATTCTTACTTCACCTAACGATATACCTAACTCTTCCGCAATCTCCATGTGATTCGCATGTCCTTCTAATTCCATAAAGCGATGAAAGCTCACGCCGCTCATTTCTTTATTATTTAATGAATTCCACTGCTTTTCTTGAATTCGCAAGTAAGATTTCCTCCTCATTCCTCATGTGATAATAAATATTCCATTGTTAGCTTTGCCTAAAAGCAACATTTTTATTATACTTAGAAAAGGATTATGGTATAGGAAGGAGGAATTTTTTTGCGATTGAAAATGATGATAACTGGTCTAATTAGCATACTTTGCTTACTTATTCTATTGTCAATCCCTACCCATGCAGATGAAGCTGAAATAAACGTGGACAACCTAAATATACGAAGTGGTCCAGGTACAGACTTTGATACAGTTGGACAAGCTGATATTGATCAAGTGTATACGGTCATTAATAAACAGGATGAATGGGTAGAAGTTGAGCTTGATGATGGAACAGGCTGGATTACGACAGAATACATAACATTAAAAAGTGAACCCGAAGATTTCACTGAAATGACAATAACCATCCAACATGACAATACACAATTTCGTAATGGTCCATCTACAGATTATGAGATTATTCATTTCGCTGATACAGGAACTACCTATAATGCAATTGATCAAGATGGCGATTGGTATGAGGTAGAACACGGGGAAGCAAATGCTTTTGTTTTAAAGCAACTAGTGGATGGAGATAAATACAAATCCTCATCTGACTTTACAGGTAAAACGATTGTGATTGATGCAGGACATGGCGGACGTGATGTAGGAGCAATCGGCGCATCTGATACTTATGAAAAGGACTTTACTTATCAAACAGCACAGGAACTAGCTAATGAACTTACCACATTAGGAGCTGAGGTACTACTCACCAGACCATATGATGACTTTATATCACTGGGAAGCAGAGCAAGTTTTGCAAACACCATGGATACGGATGTTTTTTTAAGTCTTCATTACGATAGCATTCCTGAATTACCTAATGTTACTGGTACGGAAACTTTTTACTATCATGACCAAGATGAGGAGTTAGCAGAGTATGTTCAAGAAGAAATTATTAACGAAACAGGCACTAATGATCGCGGCACGAACCAGGAAGATTTGATGGTAATCCGGCAAACCCTTAAACCGTCTATACTATTGGAATTAGGTTTTCTATCCAATACCGAAGAGGAAGAACGCATTGAAACAAATTCATATCAAAAACAAATGGTAACAGGTATTGTAAACGGTCTAAGAAAATACTTTGCGAACGAATAAGTAGTAATGGGTGGCCTTTAGCCATTCCATTACTACTTTTCTTTACTATCCAATATTAGCGTTACTGGCCCTGTGTTGGTGAATTGTACATCCATCTTTTCTCCGAATTCACCGGTTTCAACAGAAATTCCTTGCTCTCTAATTAATAGATTAAATTCTTGGTATAGTTTATTTGCATATTCCGGTTTTGCGGCTCGCATAAAACTAGGTCTTCTCCCCTTTCGTGTGTCACCAAACAATGTGAATTGTGATATTGACAATACACTCCCTGCCACGTCTAGTAAGGAAAGGTTCATCTTTTCATTTTCATCCTCGAAGATACGTAGATGGGTGATCTTATTCACAAGATATTGCACATCCTCAAACTTATCCTCATGCGTCACTCCAAGTAGAACAACCAAGCCGTGTTCCACTTCTCCAACTATTTCTTGATTGACGGTTACGTTTGCATTATTTGCTCGTTGTATAACTGCCTTCATTGATTAATTCCCCTTTTACTCTTAACTATAGGACTTGTCTTTCCTCTTAAGGCTGTTTTTTTAAAGTTTTTGTTTTTGGCAGATAGGAAAATAAAACTTTCCTACTGTATAAGTGCAACTAAGGCACCCACCATTAAATGCTTGGTGAATGCCAAGTTTTCTAAACACAAAATATATAAAAGACGACGTACTGCTGTTTCTATAAGTGTTTGCTATAAACGCCGTTCGGGACCGCTCCGGGCGGATGCTTTCCGCAGGCACGGCCTTGCCCTGGCTAAGGGTCTCACCAGCCGCCCTAAGGTGCGCGAAATGTGTTTTCGTAGCGAATCCCTGCTCTCAACCAGCGTTTGCAAAAGAATTGTCAATGCGTCGTCTTTTACATCAACTGCGAAGTTTAAAAGCAACAAAGGTTTTCGGTGGGACGAGTAAGCGCAGTCCCAGTACTTACGAAAAAACTTAAAATTTATATTGTAAACCGAGTATTATCAATGTACTGTACGCGTAACTGTATAAACTTCTTTAATTTGTTTAATCCGATCAACAATTCTTCTTAAGTGAATGGTATCATGTATAAGAATGGTTATTTGAATGATGGCCATTTTATTTTTATCAGATCGACCATTTACTTGAGTGATATTCGTTTTTGTTTCATTCACTGCTTGCAAGACCTCATTTAATAAGCCCCTACGATCATATCCAGATATTTCTAAATCAACATGATATTGTTTTTTTGCTGCCTGGTTACTTTCCCATTCTACATAGAGGTAACGTTGTTTTGCTTCTTCCGTTTGAGCATTTGGGCAGTCCGTTCTATGAACAGACACACCTCTTCCTTTTGTTATATATCCAACAATTTTATCACCAGGTACTGGATTGCAGCATTTGGATAACCGAACCAGTAAGTTATCGACACCCTCTACTTTAACACCAGAATCTTTTTTATCTAACTTTTTATTATCTTTAACATCGGTTTTAACTACTTCCAGCGTTTCTTCCAGATTATGTCCTTCTTTTCTAGTCTGTCGGATTTTTTCTGTAAGTCGAGTTGCAACCAATGCAGCAGTTAGGCCTTGATAACCAACAGCTGCGTACATATCTTCTTCATTGGTAAAACTAAATCTTTCGTAGACTCGTTGCAGGTTATCCTGTGTCAATACTTCTTTAGGTTCGATGGATAATGCACGTATTTCTTTCTCAATTGCATCTTTACCTTTGATAACATTCTCATCACGACGCTGTTTCTTAAAAAACTGTTTAATCTTGTTTTTCGCTTGTGATGTTTGGGTGATCTTTAACCAATCCTGTGAAGGTCCATAGGAATGTTGGGATGTCATTACATTTACAATATCTCCATTGTTCAATTTGTAATCAAGCGGCTCCATCTTACCATTCACTTTTGAACCAATGGTTTTATTTCCCACTTCTGTATGAATTTTATAAGCAAAATCCAGTGGTACGGATCCAGAAGGAAGTTCAATTACATCGCCTTTAGGTGTAAATACGTACACCGTATCGGAAAACAGGTCAACCTTAAGTGATTCTATAAATTCCTCTGCGTCATTTGTTTCATTTTGCCACTCTAATATTTCTCTGAACCACGTTAGCTTTTCCTCGAATGACTGTTTATTATTGTTAACTTGACGTCCTTCTTTATATGCCCAATGTGCTGCAATTCCATATTCGGCAATTTCATGCATTTCTTTCGTTCGTATCTGTACTTCCAGTGGATCACCTTTTGGCCCAATGACTGTTGTATGCAGTGATTGATAGAGATTTGGTTTAGGCATCGCGATGTAATCCTTAAACCGTCCCGGCATTGGTTTCCAGCAGGTATGGATAATTCCTAAAACGGCATAACAATCCTTAATACTGTTGACAATAATTCGAACTGCTAGTAAATCATAAATTTCGTTAAATTGTTTATTTTGCTTTATCATTTTCCGGTAAATACTATATAAATGCTTTGGTCTCCCAGACATATCGGCTTCAACATTAACATCTTTAAGCTGATTTGAAACCTCACTCATTACTTCTTCAATATAAGATTCACGCTGTTCCCTTTTTTGTTTCATTAATTGCACAATACGATAATATTGCTGCGGATTTAAGTACCTTAAAGCTGTATCTTCCAATTCCCATTTTATTGCTGATATACCTAAACGATGTGCTAATGGGGAAAATATCTCCAGCGTTTCATTGGAAATACGTCGTTGTTTCTCTGGGCTTAAATGTTTTAGTGTCCGCATATTATGCAAGCGATCTGCAAGCTTGATTAGGATGACGCGAATATCTTTCGCCATCGCAACAAACATTTTTCGGTGGTTCTCTGCCTGTAGCGCTTCCTTTGATTTATATTTAATTTTACCCAACTTTGTTACGCCATCAACTAGCATCGCTACTTCCGCGTTAAATGCATCTTCCAACTCCTGGAGAGTTATAGCTGTATCTTCAATAACATCATGCAATAAACCGCCAGCAATTGTTTCTGCATCCATGCCCAACTCAACTAAAATTCCAGCTATTTGAACCGGATGAATAATATAAGGCTCGCCAGATTTCCGGTATTGGTCTTTGTGAGCATCTGCTGCAAATTCATAGGCGCGACGAATAAACGTAGTTTCGTCTTCCGTTAAAAACTGGCGAGCTTCGCTTATAATATCTTCTATTGTTAAAATATCGTCTTTTGCCATTTAATCACCTTTATTCATTGCTTGAGATCATAGAATTAAAATTGATACTTTTAACGTATTAAATAGTTTCAATTATATGCTTTTTCTTACGCTATGTCCATCTATTATCGATTTTAAAGCTAATAAATGTATAAGAATAGGTCTGACGATACAATTAGCCTCGTCAGACCTATAGATAATAGTTAATAACTCATTAATTTCATGACGTCATACCCTTTAAGATTTTTCATTCCATCAAGGTAGCTAAGTTCGATTATAAATGCACACCCCACTACAATACCGCCAAGTTCTTCAACTAATTGAATTGTTGCTTCTATTGTACCACCAGTTGCAAGTAAATCATCAGTTATTAATACGCGTTGCCCTGGTTTGATTGCGTCTTTATGTATAGTTAAGACGTTACTACCATATTCCAACCCGTAATCTACTTTAATTACTTCGCGAGGTAGTTTCCCTTCTTTTCTTACTGGTGCAAAACCTACCTCTAATGCATAGGAAACGGGACAGCCAATAATAAAGCCACGAGCTTCCGGACCAACAACAATGTCTATTTCTTTTTCCTGAGCATATGCTACAATTTCGTCTACCGCAGACTTAAATGCTTTCCCATTATCCATTAACGGCGTAATATCCTTAAATTGAATTCCTTCTTTTGGCCAATCTTCTACTATTTTAACATATTGTTTATAATCCATGGGTTAGCTCCTCCTCGGGACTTTCCAAATAGCTCATGCAATCTGCGAACCATTGTTTTAATTCCTGATAGTTTGAATAGTATAATGTTTTTTCTATATCTGCTTTTAGTAAACGTTCTTGGTATAAACGCGAATCTTGTAGATCTCTTTTTACAGGGTTTGAGTTTATCTCAATAACTCCATTTTCTATCTTAACAAATCCTAGTTCAAAAAACACTTTTGATATAAAGATTATATTATCTTTATTCCATCCTTTCGCTTTCATGATAGTCGTTAACTCCTGTTTTAAGTCTACTTTTTTTCTTTTTTGAATAAATGCATAGAACCATTTAAATTCTTCTCTGGATGGAAAAGCTTTCAAATACGCACTATCTTCCACATAATAACATGCGTGTATATTGACAGGCTTCGTTGCTTTGATAATTTCTCTCAAGTGATTTAAATCCATCGGTAAATCAAAAATATATAATACATCCACTTCTTGTACGGTACTAAGCGTAGAATTGTATGAAATCTGCTCAGACATTGAAGATAGTTGGTCCGTATGATTACTGATGATTAAATTTCTATTGTTCCTTTCATATGACGAGATATCAACATGCTTCTTGCCACGATGATCAAACAATTGCCATTCCTCAATTTTCATATCACGCATTATAATTTGTGGTTTTTTATTCCCATTCCATTCATTTATTCCTAACTCACCTACAATGGAAATGGGTGTTTGTGGTGAAATATGAGTGTATAGATCTCCCATGCCAAACCCAATGCCTTCAAGTGATTTATTGTCTTGTTTAAATTGAAGTTTAAGATGGTTTTTCAGGCTTCCGATTTGACGCGCATCATGAGGAATTTCCTTTATTTGAAAGGCAGGTTTTGGATTTTTCATTCCAAACGGTGCCAACTGATCAATTTCACTAACCAGTTCTTCGTTAATTTCAGGAATCGTAAGTGATTTACTTATTTCAACCACCTGTTTAAAATCCTCTTCAGAAAGCTGTTCGTTAATAAGTCTATTTAGTTCGTTTTGTATCAACTTCATGTTATCCAAGGGGATTGACATACCTGCTGCTTGGGAATGTCCACCAAAATTCGTGAAATAATCCCGGATTTTCATACAATTTTGGAAAAGGTCAAACGCAGGAATACTTCTTGCAGAACCTTTTAGCTGAGAGGTCTCAGGCTTTACAACCAGTACAATCGCTGGTCGGTCATACTTTCGAACAAGTTTTGACGCAACAATACCAAGGACACCTTCATTCCATCCTTCTTTTGCAACAATAATAACATCTTGTTTTTCATCCGTTTCTACCATTTCTTCTGCTTCTTTCACTATATCGTTAACAATCTTTTGTCTTTCCTGATTTATACGATGGATCTCTTCGGCTATTTCATCTGCCTCATCCTGATCCTCTGTCATCAACAACTGAACTGCTAGATCTGCATTTTGCAACCTTCCAACTGCATTTATTCTTGGACCTATTGAGAATCCAACATCCTCTTCGCTAACGTTTCCTTCTATTTCACTTACGCGTTTTAAAGATATAAGTCCGGGGTTAATTGTTGATGTAAGGGAGCGTAATCCATAATAAGCCAAGATTCTATTCTCATCGACTAATGGAACCAAGTCGGCGATGGTTCCGATTGCAGTAAATCCTAAAAGGTGCTCTGGAAAATAGCCGAGTAATTGTTCAGAAAACTTAAAAGCTATACCAACTCCAGCCAGATCTTTAAATAAATAATCAGGTGAACATTTCGGATGAATAATCGCATAAGCATCTGGTAGTTCCTGTACTTCATGGTGGTCTGTAATGATTAAGTCAATACCTAATTCTTTCGCTACAGCAGCCTCATGGACAGCAGCTATTCCAGTGTCAACTGTAATGATTAAGCGAAATCCATTTCTGTATGCTTCGTGAAACGCTTCTTCATTCGGTCCATAACCTTCTGTGAATCGATTTGGTATATAATAATCACAATCCGCACCAAGTTCTACCAATGCTTTTAATAGAACGGTCGTTGAACTTACACCATCAGCATCATAGTCTCCGTACACCAGAATCTTTTCTTGATCTGCTATTGCTCTATGTACACGCTCAGTAGCTTTATCGATAGAATCAAGACTTGACGGGCTTTGTAAATCATCTATATCAGGTGATAGGAACGTTGAAGCTGACTCTGTTGTGGTAATACCTCTTTGTACTAGTAGTTCTTTTAAAACGGGGGATAAACTACGTAAATTATCCGTCCCTTGTAATGTATTATCCTGTATGGTATTAAATTTCCAATTTGCCTTACTCTTTATCATTATTTCACCCCTGACTAATCTATTATACTAGACTGAGACAGGGGTGGCAATTAGAATTATTTTTTATTATTTTCGTTTTTTTCATTTGAAGAATCTTCTTCAGGATCTATTTCCAGTAGATCGTTTTCTTGAAGTTTCGTGCTCATTTTTTTATTTTCAACTTGCAGCTTTTTAACTTCGCGTTGCAATTGATACATTTTCAAGACACCAACAGATGCAGTAATAATTCCACCCATCAATACGGAGAACAATATAATCAATATTAGCGGGGACTCGCCACTCCAAAATAAATAATTAACTTCAACTGGATCCACATTTGTTACGGCGAACACCGCTATAATAATCACGAAAATAATAGCCAGAATAACGTATGACTGTCCTCTCATACTATTCAAACCCTCCTTCCTTATATTCAATATAAGTTACCGTACCCTTTTTATTCTGTAGTTAAGCATGCCCCCTTGTTACAACTCGTCTCGTAACAAGGGGGCAAGAAATTATACTTGTGGTCCTTCCACCTTTTCTTTCTTTGTGAAATCCACAGGCCTTTTCTTAATCATTTTCCCACGCCACACTAACCAAAGTTGCGCTGCAATAAATAAGGAAGAATAAGCACCTGCTAATAAGCCCACTGCTAAAGCAATTGCGAATCCTGTAATTGATTCGGCTCCCAAAAACAAGAAGGCTAAGACAGCAGTCAATGTTGTGAGCGTTGTATTAATACTTCTCGTTAATGATTGTACGATACTTCTATTTACAATCGTAGCAAGTTCTTTATAGGTTGTTATTTGTTTTCTCTTCTTACGTAGATTCTCTCTAATTCGATCAAAGATTACGATTGTGTCATTTATGGAATAACCTACAATTGTGAGTACAGCCGCTACTATCGTTACATCAAATTCTATTCGGGTAAAACTAAACACGGCCATCATGATAAACACATTATGCAATAATGTAATAATCGCTGTAATAGCAAAAAACAGTTCAAACCGTATTGCTACGTATAACACCATACCCACAAAGGCTATTGACATTGCGTATACAGCATTCTTAACAAGCTCTTCCCCAACGATAGGTGATACAACACTCACACTTGGCTGTATACCATACCTTTCATCAAAAAACTGCTGGACCTCAGCTACTTTTTCTTCTGAAAGCACTGTATCAAAACGCGTAACTGCGATGTCATTATTATCACCTGAAAGTACAATTGATTCCGCCACTAAGTCTAGAGATTCAAACCCTTCTTGTACTTCTTCGGTTGTTAGGCTATTATCAGATACCACTTCAACACGCGAGCCGCTTGAGAAATCGACTCCTGGGTTTAATTGAAACAATGAAAGTGATATTCCACCCAGTACCAAAATTGCGATTGATGCTTTTAAAAATTTCTTCCGATGTTTTACAACATTCAATTCACGATTAAAGATCGTTGGTTCTACTTCATTTTTATCAGCAATATCCCTAATTTCCTCTTTTTTCACACCAAACCAGCCTGTACGCTTTGATAAAAAGCGGCTCTTTACCCATAAACCTAGTAAGAGTCTTGTACCAAATACTGCAGTAAGGAAACTAACTAAGATACTGATTATTAACATCGTTGCAAACCCTTGTACAGAGCTTGTACCGAAGATGAATAGAATGGATGCAGCTAATAAGGTTGTAATATTAGCATCAATTATGGTTGATAAAGAGTTTTTTGTTCCAGCTTTAAATGAAGCCATAACCGATTTACCTGTTCGTAGTTCTTCTTTAATTCTCTCAAACGTTATAATATTAGCATCCACAGCCATACCCACACCTAAAATTAAGGCAGCAATTCCAGGAAGTGTCAGCACACCGTTCATTAACGTAAAGATTAATAAAACTAAATAGATATAAACACTTAAATTTATAGCCGCAATTAATCCAGGAAAACGATAGATGGCCATTACAAGTAAAAAGACTGTCCCTATCCCTATAAACCCAGCGAACACTGTTTTATTTAATGCTTCTTCACCAAACTGTGCTCCAACCGAATTTGAGTATAGTTCCGTCATATTAACAGGTAAAGAGCCCGAATTAATGACATCGGCTAATTGTTGAGCAGATTCCACTGTAAAGTTACCAGTAATTTGTACATTGGTTGTATTTAAAGTCTCTGTCACCCGTGGAGCAGATACAAATTTAGGGTCTTCCTTCATTACTTCTTCCTCATAAGAATCCCCTTCTTCGTAATCCATCCAAATTACCAAATGGTTATCCGGCACTCCCTTTTCTCTAATTTGCGTGGTTACTTCACCAAATTTAGAAGCATCTTGTAATTGCAAGGTTACAATTGGTGAATTTGTTGTCTGATCGAAATCCTGTGTTGCACTTCCTTCATTTACATCTGATCCATCTAACAGCTCATTATCATCTACATCACGGAAGGAAAGCCTGGCAGATGTTGCCAACATTTCTCTGGCTTCTGTTTGATTTTCAACCCCAGCCAACTGAACACGTATCCTATCTTCCCCTTCAATATCTATGTTTGCTTCACTGATACCGAGACGATTAACACGATCATTTAAAGTTTGTACCGTTCCTTCTAATAAATCCCTTGACACATCTTGGCTTTCATCCACTGGTTCAATCTCATACAAGACTTCAAATCCACCCTGCAGATCCAGCCCTAAATTTATATCTTTTGTAAGTCCTATAACCGTTGTTCCAATCGTTCCCAGTAGTACTAGTACGATCAGAAAAAAGGCAATTATTCTGCCTCTCATCTTCATCCGCCATTTCCTCCCTTAGTCGCACGGGTAATATGTATGTAATTTCCTCACGATTCCACTTCATCTCCACCTGTTAAAGCCGAAATAGAAGCCATTAAATCATCATCCTGATATGCATTTACGGTCAAGTAACTTAAATAAATATTCGACCCAAGGTGAAAAACATCCTGCACGATTTCATGTAGTCGTTTATTTGGATTACCTTTCCAGACCTTTTGCACAAGACAATTCCAAATATCTTCCTCTGTTGCTTTTGAATATCCCATTACACGAAACTCATTCACTTTACTATCCAAAGCAGGTTTAACAAACGGTTTCCACTCATTAATTGTTTGTTCCATATCCACGATAAATCCCCCTATATCTGGAGTATATTTTTCTTCTTGTCATGCTTGGACTAAATACTTGCATATATATCATTGTATATGAAATTTTATTTTTTGAGAAGGCAGGTCTTAGGTAATGACCAAACAAACTTTTCTACAAGGTGCATTGATTTTAATTTTTGCTGGCATGATTACCAGATTTTTAGGGTTTATTAACCGATTAGTCGTTGCCAGGATGATGGGTGAAGAAGGTGTTGGCCTCTATATGATGGCCTTGCCAACCCTCTTTCTAGTCATGACGCTTACCCAGCTGGGGTTGCCTGTCGCTATTGCAAAACGTGTAGCTGAAGCTGAAGCAAACAATGACCAGGTTAAAATCAAAAAAATATTAATCGTATCTTTAATTATAACAGGAATATCCAGTATCGTGTTTACAATTGGCATGGTTCTGGCAGCGCCATTTATTGCTACAACCTTGTTGACAGATGATCGTACATTATTTCCTTTATTAGCCATAAGTCCAATTGTCCCTATTGTAGCTATTTCTTCCGTACTTCGTGGTTACTTCCAGGGAAAACAAAATATGAAACCACAAAGCTATGCGCAAGTAATTGAACAAATTGTCCGTATTACATGTGTGGCTATTTTTATCAATCTATTATTACCTTTTGGCGTTGAATACGCTGCTGCGGGTGCAATGTTTAGTATCATACTTGGTGAATTTGTTTCCTTACTATATATGATAAATAGGTTCAAGCGAAAGAGAACAATGAGGATAAGGCCACGTTTTTTTGCGTACCTAAACTCAAGCAAAGATACCGTAAAAGAGTTATTCTCGATTGCACTCCCTAGTACTGGTAGCCGTTTGATCAGCTCTTTTTCCAACTTTCTTGAACCAATATTAGTTGCACAAAGTTTAGCCATTGCAGGGATTTCTACCTCGATGGCTACCAAACAATACGGTGAGTTGACTGGATATGTACTCCCATTATTATTTCTACCTACATTTATCACCCAGTCTTTATCTATCGCACTCGTACCCTCTATTTCGGAGGCAGCTGCAAATAGGGATAGAAAGTTAATTCACTACCGAATTCATCAATCTATTCGCATTTCTTTTGCATCAGGTGCTATTGCTACAATAGTGTTATCGCTTTTTGCTGTACCAATATTAACATATATGTATGGCACTGGTAATGCAAGTAGGTTTTTGACTTTTATGGCTCCTTTCTTTATCTTACTGTATATTCAAGCGCCTTTACAAGCTGCCTTGCAAGCCCTTGATTTGGCTAAGCCTGCAATGTGGAATAGTTTGATCGGTGCAGGATGTAAGTTCATTGTGCTCGTATTTTTAGCTTCTAATGCTAAGTTTGGGATTATGGGCGTTGCGGTTGCGATGTCAGTCGGCGTTGTACTAGTTACACTATTACATTTAGTTGCATTACAAAAAGAAATCGGTTTCTTCCTCCCTTTTAAAGACATTAGTAAAATGATTGCCTTAATCTTCATGACATGGGGTATGGGAAGTATATTTAAAAATTTATACGAAAATATGAATCCAAATATTATAATTTTTATTCTATTACTATTTCTATTA
The DNA here is from genome assembly GCF_026013645.1 of Virgibacillus natechei. Lineage (NCBI taxonomy): Bacteria > Bacillati > Bacillota > Bacilli > Caryophanales > Bacillaceae > Virgibacillus > Virgibacillus natechei. Next base: position 2,189,470 of record NZ_CP110224.1, read on the forward strand.
ACATGTGTTTATATTGTATTTTTATTTTTATTACGATTTATTACGAAAGAAGAATTGAAACAGATACCTATTATTCAAAAATTCGTTTAAAAAGGCTATTTTCTAAATGAGTGGGACTGCGGTTACTCGTCCCACCGAAAAGAATTGTCACTACATCGTCTTTTGTATCAATTGCGATGATTTAAAAGCAACAATACTTGCGAAAAGAGTTTTTAAAAAAAGGTGGCACTTATTATTTCATAATAAGTGCCACCTTTTTTTAGGTTTGTCCAATATATGGCAATAAATAACGTAAATATACATAGATAGAAGAAATAATCATCGATAATAAAACAAATGGAACCCCGTATAACATAAAACGTATAAACGGTATCTTTTGATTCTCCCCCTCTGCCAATCCTGCAACCACGACATTAGAAGAAGCTCCAACTAGTGTTGCGTTTCCGCCTAAACATGCTCCTAATGCAAGCGACCACCAAATAGGATCTAAATTCACCATTCCATAACTTTCAAATTCTTGAACTACTGGAATCATTGCTGCTACAAAAGGGATATTATCAACAATACCCGAAAAAATTCCTGAAACCCATAAAATTAACAAAGCTGTACTTGCATAGTCTCCATCTGTTGAGAGAATAATTCCTCTGGCGATTTCATCGATGACCCCTACCTCCCTTAATCCTCCTACCAATGTAAAAAGACCAATAAAGAAAAATAATGTCACCCATTCTACCTTAGCAAAAATATGTTCAGTGAATAATTCTTTCTCTGTTAACAGCATTAGCAAAATTGCCCCGGATAAAGCAATTACCGTCATTTCCATATGTAGGAATGAGTGTAATAGAAAACCGGTAATTGTCATTAATAAAACAGTAATGGATTTGTAAAGCATAGGTGATTTTATGAGATGTTCTTGTGCATCAATTTGCAGCAATTCATCGACATTTGTTTCCAAATTTCGTAATGAGTTACGGAAAAGAAAGTATATAACCACGAGCATCACCATGTACATAATTAACGCCAGTGGAGCTAAATGGATGATAAATGATAAAAACGTAAGATGTTCCACAGCTTGACCTATCATAATGTTCGGTGGATCCCCAATTAAAGTCGCTGCCCCCCCTATGTTCGAGCTAAAAATAATAGTAAGTAAAAAGGGGAACGATGGCAATTCCAACATCTTTGTTATTTTTAGCATAATTGGTACAAATATTAAAACAGTTGTAACATTATCCAGTAATGCTGATCCGATTGCCGTTAAGATACTTGCTCCGATCAGTAATGGCAAAGGGGAACCTCGAACTTTTTGCGCAAAACGAATGGCAATAAAACTAAATAGACCTGTTTTTTCAGTAATTGAAATAAGCACCATCATAGAAAATAATAACGCTATGGTATTCCAATCAATATAACTCATAAAAACATCATCTATTGTATAAATACCCGTAAGTAATAAAAGTGTTCCACCTGAAAGTGCCACAACAGCTCTATTTATTCGATCCGTCATAATAAAGAAATAACTAACTAGAAAGATAATTGTCGCAAGAATGATATCCATTACACACCTTCTTTCAACTAAAATAGCTTTTATAAATATATATGCAGTAAAAATCAAAATATTTTTCGTCTATTTTATAAATGAATGAATAAAATAGTGTAAATGGACAAACATGAAGGGGGGATTTTTCATGAAAACAAATCAGTTCACCGCCTTAATGTATGGGTGGATCGTTGTATTTGGCTTAATTCTTATTGCAAGTCTAATTCTGGCAGCATTGCTTAGCTTCACAACTTTTGATGAGCCTACAATAACCTGGGTTACACTAATTATCGGAATCATTTCATTGCTTCTCGGTGGTATTACAGCAGGAGTTAAAGGAAAATCAAAAGGTTGGGTAATTGGGGCCACAGTCGGCTTAGGGTTTTCATTTTTTATCTTTTTAGTGCAATATCTAGGCTACCAGCAACTATTTTCCTTGGAGCAATCCATACATCATATTGGCTATATTGCGGCTGCACTTTTCGGTGGTGTAATTGGAGTCAATGTCGTAGATACTGCGGATGAATAATTTTTCGGTGTGGGTTTTACTTCCATGAAAATAAATCATTTTCATCATTATTGGTGAAGTTTCCATTCATGATTGGCTACCCGTTAAACTACGATACTGAACAAAAGCGCAAGCGCCCGTTTAGCAACGTACAAACTGGACCACTTCGCAATGAGATAAAGGAAACATGCCCCTTCATAGGGGTATGCCGACGTTGGGAGCAAAGCCCGGTTTTAGTTGGCCTTCCTTAAGCCAAGTGAGTCGATGTTGACTTTCACCACAAGGGTATAAGTGCGACTTTACTTCTGCCTACGCCTCCGGCTTGGCAATCAGTAAGTCTTCTTTATCGTAGTGGAGGAGTGTGAAGTTTGATAGTTGCTGGGCGCTGGAGCTGGACGTGGCTATTCCAGTGTATAAGTTATCCACAGCTTTTAAATTCTATAGTTTACTATGCAATAAAAAAGAAGTTAATACAAAATGTATTAACTTCTTTTTTATTTATTGCTTAACTTCTCGAATTGCTGAACGGTCATATGTAAGCTTGATACCGTCATTGGATGCGATAACTACTGTATCTTCATCAATCGCATGAATTACACCATGAAAGCCACCAATCGTTATAACAGAATTACCTTTTTGTAGATCTGATTGCATTTGTCTTACTTGCTTCTGTTTCTTTTGTTGCGGACGAATTAACAAGAAGTAAAATATAACGAACATTAAAATTATCGGTGATAATGATAATAACATTTCCATTTCGTTTTTCCCCCCCTTTCACTTTTTCTTTCCCTTTAAAAGTTCTTTGCATTCGGCTTATTGAAACCATATTGTTCAAAGAATTCTTCTTTAAAGTCACCAAGCCGATCTTCGCTTATCGAAATTCGTACTTGCTCCATTAATTTTAACAGAAAATACAAGTTATGATAAGTAGTAAGTCTGAAACCAAATGTTTCATTACATTTTATTAAATGACGAATGTATGCACGGGAATAATTTTTACATACATTACAATCACAATTTTTATCAATCGGACCAAAATCACGGGCATACTTTGCATTCCTTACAACTAAACGACCGCTTGATGTCATGCATGTTCCATTGCGTGCAATCCTGGTCGGTAATACACAATCAAACATATCTACTCCACGAATTGCCCCGTCTATTAAAGAGTCGGGTGAACCAACCCCCATCAAATAGCGTGGTTTATTCGTCGGCATTAACGGTGTGGTAGATTCAAGCACACGATTCATTACATCTTTTGGCTCACCTACGGAAAGACCACCAATTGCATAGCCCGGTAAATCCAAGCTAGCTAAATCCATCGCACTTTGTTTTCTTAGTTCTTCATACTCGCCACCCTGAATAATTCCAAATAAACCTTGATCACCAGGCCGGCTGTGAGCTTCTAGAGATCTCTCTGCCCAGCGTGAGGTTCTTTCTACAGATGCTTTCATATAATCATATGTGGCAGGATATGGTGGGCATTCATCAAAAGCCATCATGATATCTGACCCGAGTGCATTTTGTATGTGCATCGCCTTTTCTGGTGATAAAAACAGCTTTTCTCCATTTATATGGTTACGAAAATGAACGCCTTCTTCCTTTATTTCACGCAGGTCACTTAAACTAAATACCTGGAAACCACCTGAATCTGTAAGAATAGCTCTATCCCAGTTCATAAATTTATGCAGACCACCTGCTTCCTGTATGATATCATGACCTGGGCGCAACCATAAATGATACGTGTTAGAAAGAATAATATTCGCATTCATTTCCCTTAATTCTTCTGGGCTCATTGTTTTAACGGTTGCCATTGTTCCCACTGGCATAAATGCAGGTGTATCGAACGATCCATGTGGAGTATGAACCCGTCCAAGCCTTGCACCTGTTTGTTTACATGTTTTAATAAATTCATATGTTATAGGTGTCATTATATTCGTTCCTCTACTATAAAATTAACATCGCATCTCCAAAGCTGAAAAATCGATAACGCTCTATTACAGCTTCATTATATGCTTTAAGCGTCGTCTCTTTATCCGTTAAAGCACTAACAAGCATAATTAAGGTAGACTTTGGTAGATGGAAATTTGTAATTAATCCATCAATTGCCTGAAATTTGTATGGTGGATAGATAAATATATCCGTCCAACCGCTTGTTTCCACAAACTCTCCCTTATTATCCTGGATAATGGTCTCAAGCGTCCTCGTTGAAGTTGTACCAACAGAAATAATTCTTCCGTTATTCTGCTTCACATTTGTTAGCAATTCGGCAGTTTCTTTTGACATCTGATAAAATTCAGCATGCATTTTATGATCATCAATATGATCCACGCTTACTGGCCGAAATGTACCAAGACCAACATGTAACGTAATAAAAGCAATTTTCACTCCAATTGATTGAATCTCATCTAACAATTCATTTGTAAAATGTAATCCTGCTGTTGGCGCTGCAGCAGAGCCTTCTTCTCTTGCAAAAACAGTCTGATACCGCTCTTTTTCCGGCAGCTGTTCTTTTATATACGGAGGTAGTGGCATTTCTCCAAGTCCATCCAGAACTTCATAAAAAATTCCTTCATAGGAAAACTTAAAAATACGACCACCATGATCTTTAAATCCAGTGCAAACTGCTTTCAGCTTACCCTCACCAAAACTAATTTCTGTTCCAAGTTTAACTTTTTTTGCTGGTTTTGCTAATACTTCCCAATGATCTTCTTCTATTTGGTGAAGCAACAATATTTCCACATTTGCTCCAGTATCTTTTTTTACTCCGTAAAGTCTTGCAGGTAAGACACGGGTATCATTTAGGACGAGGCAATCCCCTTTTTTAAAATACCCTTTAATATCTGTAAAATGTTTATGGTTTACGTCCTTCGTATCTCGGTTTAAAACGAGCATACGAGAAGCTGTTCGATCCCATAATGGGGTCTGCGCGATCAATTCTTCTGGTAAATCAAAATCAAAATCTTCTATATTCATGGTGAATCTCCTTATTTAAAGTAAACCTGCATCTAGTGGGTTCTCTAACGAAACCTTCCAATTATAAAAAAGATCAGTGTCAATACAATGCTTACAACGATCGATGTCATGATCGGAAAATGAAAGGAAAAATTTCCTCTTCTAAAGCTAATATCCCCTGGCAGCCTACCAATGAATGTCCAAATAATACCGATGATCAGAAAAACAATACCTAGAATGATAAAAAGTTTTCCAATAGACATTATGTATCATCCACTTTCATTCCAAAGTGCTCATATGCTTTTGAAGTTACCACTCTTCCCCTTGGTGTACGCTGAATAAATCCGATTTGTAATAAATATGGTTCGTATACATCTTCAATCGTTTGAGATTCCTCACCAATCGTTGCGGCAATTGTATCTAAACCAACTGGACGGCCTTGAAAGCTTTCCATGATCCCTTTTAGAAGCTTATGATCCATATGGTCAAGTCCTACATCATCAACTTGAAGCATCTCCAATGCAAGGTTAGTTGTTTTTAAGCTAATTTCAGTTTCCCCTTTAACTTGCGATATATCACGAATTCGCTTTAGTAATCGATTTGCGATACGCGGTGTCCCTCGCGACCTTCGAGCTACTTCGGCTGCGGCAATATCTGTAATTGTTGTTTGAAAAATAGATGCTGTTCTTTCTACAATCAGTTGTAAATCTTCAGGTTCGTAAAATTCCAACCTACTTAAGACTCCGAAACGGTCCCGAAGTGGTGCTGACAAAAGACCTGCCCTTGTGGTAGCACCTACTAATGTAAATGGTGGTAGATCAATTCGAACCGACCTAGCACTTGGCCCCGTTCCAATTACAATATCAAGAAAGAAATCCTCCATTGCAGGATATAGAACTTCCTCTACCGCTCTAGGGAGTCGATGAATCTCATCGATAAATAACACATCACCAGGTTCTAGTGAGGAAAGAATCGCAGCCAAATCACCAGCACGTTCAATAGCAGGCCCAGAGGTCGTACGAAAATGAACACCCATCTCATTTGCAATTATCGCTGCTAATGTGGTTTTGCCAAGCCCAGGTGGCCCATACAATAATACATGATCAAGCGGCTCTTCACGCATTTTAGCGGCTTGAATAAATATACTTAAATTTTCTTTTATTTTATGTTGACCAATATATTGATTCAGTGTTGTGGGCCGGAGGCTATACTCAATCGATGATTCTTCGTCCTGTAATTCTCCTGCAACCATGCGCTCCTCCATCATTATCCCCCCTTATTAACTTTTCATTAATAATGCTAGTGCCTTACGAATAATTTCATCTGTATTTGTACTATTTTCTTTTTGCAATTCAGGAATAACAGCTTTAATTTCTCGCTCTGTATAACCTAGCGCCTTCAATGCTTCCTGCGCTTCCATTAATTGCTCTGTTCCATTTGTTTCCCTGCCTTCATGCGTGTCTGTTTGATTCGATATAGTTAGCATGGCGGTCAATTTACCTTTCAAATCCAAAATAATCTGTCTTGCTGTTTTTTTGCCAACGCCTGGAAAGCTTGTTAGAAACTTGTCGTCTTCTCGTTCAATAGCAGAAACAAATTCATCTACATCAACAGAAGCTAATATCGCTAAGGCGCCTTTAGGGCCAATTCCAGATACCAATATTAGTTTTGTGAAGAGATACTTTTCATCTTCATTTTTAAAGCCATACAACACTTGTATATCTTCTCTTACATAGTGATAGGTATTAATCTGTACTTCCTTATTTAATGAGGACTGGAACACGAAAGGATTTGCGCAAACTATCTCATAACCAACACCATGAACCTCTACCACAACTGAATCCTCTTGTATATATGTAAGATTTCCCCTTATATATGCTATCATACAACCTTCTCCTTTACATTCCTACCCTATTTTACCACACCTATAGAGCATTTAAAAAACTTCTATTTCCTAATACGAAATAGAAGTTTTTAATTAACTCGATTCCTCTAAGTTGTGATAAATATCCTGGACGTCTTCACTTTCCTCTAATGCTTCAATTAAATTCAACATCTTTTCTTCGTCGTCTTCAGCTAAACGATTATAGGTTTGAGGAATAAAGGTGACTTCGCTGTCCTCAATTGTGTATCCGCCTTTGGTTAGATGGTCCACAACTTCTTGAAAAGCTTCTGGAGTTGTGTAAATCTCATATGCACCATCTTGCGTAACAATATCTTCAGCTCCTGCCTCAATTGCTTCCAACGTCATTTCATCCTCGTCAATTGCATCGCCTTCATTCACAATAACGATGTATCCTTTTCGATCAAACATAAATAATACACTGCCATTTTCACCTAAATTACCATCATTCTTCTTAAATGCACTTCTGACTTCTGATGCAGTACGGTTTTTATTATCGGTTAGTGCATTCACAACAACAGCAACTCCCCCTGGTCCATAACCTTCATAGGTGATCTCTTCATAACCTGCTCCATTCAAGTTACCTGTTGCTTTATTAATATTTCGTTCAATGTTTTCATTTGGCATGTTGTCCGCCTTAGCCTTATCAATTGCAGTTCTCAATGTAGGGTTCATACCTGGATCTCCACCATCCTGTTTCGCTGCAATATAGATTTCTTTCGCATGACGCATGAATGTTTTACCTCGTTTAGCATCCTGTGCGTTTTTTCTTCTCTGTATATTTTTCCACTTAGAATGACCAGCCATCGGACATTCTCCTCTCTAGGATTTTCTTCCTTACTATATCAAATATATGCATATAGACAAAAGAAAAACCTTTGCATGCAAAGGTTTTAATCATTCCTATGAAAAAAATCAGCAATATAATCTTCTACATCATAATAATTCTCTTCGCTTCCAGACCTAGCATTTAAATTTTTCCTTTGCTCCCAGTAGACTTGATCTGTATATAGAACAATTTCTTTATCGGGCATCATTTCACTAATATCAGTTTCAAGTGATTCCGTTATATTGTGTTTAACATATTTTTCTTTTAATTTAACTGCTACAACTACGCGGTCGTCTAATGTAGTAACTTGGGCTTGAACAACATCGTTTCGATTTTTCAATTCAGTAGCGAGCCTTTCTGTTTCTTCATTTGTATATGGATCAGAGTAACCTCCGCTATAATCCGAAGCATTAACCCCTTCTTGATTACTCTGTCGATAACCACCTTGTTCGCCAATTGTTTGGCCGCGTTTGTCTAACCTGTTTGCTTGTTCCCCTTCAGTCTCGTAATGCATTGGAGAAGTATTTAAATTTTCCTCTGTATCTTGCGTGTTCTCATCCGTATTGCCACATGCCACCATAAAAATAGTCAATAACAGTAAAGGTATTAAGATCTTCTGATACATAAAAAAACCTCCCTTATAACTAGTTTGTTTAAGAGAGGTTTTTTTACACAGTTAATTTAAGGTAATCATTTACTTCTGTTAAATTGAGGTAGTGGATCTCGTTTATGTGCTGAGCTCTTGTGCAAATTCTCGATAATTTTTTTATCTTCCTCAGGGATCTTTTCACCTTTCAAATATGCATCAATTTTGGCATACGTTGTACCTATCTCATCTTCGTCCGTTTGCCCTTCCCATAAATCTGCACTAGCTACTTTGTTAACCAGTTTATCTGGAACGCCTAAATATGCTGCCATGTCTCGTACTTCTTGTTTCGTGTACTCAACGAGTGGCAAAATATCAGCTCCTCCGTCACCGTATTTGGTGAAATAGCCTATATACCATTCAGCAGCATTGTCTGTTCCAACAACTAAATAATTATAATTTGCTGCTAAAGCGTATAACGTACTCATACGTAATCTGGCTCTAAGATTAGCCCCTGCTAACTGATCACTATCAACATTAAATTGATCTTTTTCATTTAACTTAGATGTAATTTGTGAATACATATCATCATGAGTTTGGGTTAGGTCGACGGTAATGGAGTCAATTCCAACGTTTTTTATAACGTTTTTGGCATCATCGATATCAGATGATTTCGTTTGAATCGGCAACATTACTCCTAATGAATCATCAGGAAACGCCCGTTTCATGAGATGCGCAGCAACTGCGGAGTCAATTCCACCACTTACACCTACTACTAAACCGTTTACACCTGCATTCTTTACTGTCTGCTGCAACCACTGTACAATCTGATCTACTTCTTTTTCCATTACTATCGCTCCTTTAACAATCATGAATCTTCTTTTAGTTTAGCATTAGTTTAGCGTTTTTCACAAAATCCTGTCGTTTCACCCATGTTTTTTCCATTTGAGATAAATAATGAGAGGGTGAAGATACAGGTTTCTTGTACAGGAAGTGTAACCATTCTCTTAGTATATCACTCGGAATAAAGACCGCATACAACCATGGTTTAATTTCGCTATCTTGGACCATCTTAAAGGATAGAAGTTTTTCTGGATCCCACCTTAAATAGGGAAGAAATCGTTGGCCTAGTTGGATATAATCATACAAAGGGGTGGTGCATTGTAATAAATCAAAATCAATTAGATACGTTCTTTTGTCTGTTTTATTTCTTAGAAAGTTATGAGACGCTACATCTCCATGTATCCACCTCCCTTGATTTTTAGCTTTTCTTTCATATTCTTCCCACGGAAATTGAGTTACAAACCGCAAATGAGTGACTGTTGTTTGTACTATATCCTTATATAGATTTTCAAAACCATTTTCTTTGAAAATGGAGGATGTCTTCTTAAATAATAATAGTCGCTGATACCATCGAATGAACAACAACTCTTTTGTTAAGGGTTTTTCTAAATGAATCCCTTGTGCTCTATAATGGAATTCCTGCAGACTCGTTACCACTTGTTTTCGATCCTCTGTACTATTATAGTCTAATTTCTTCCCTTGAATAAATGGAGAAATTGTCCAATAATAATTATTCATACTTATTATTTTTCTGCCATTTGGATAGCCTTGAAAAGGAATAACGTTGGACTTTCCAATTCCGGTAAAGAAATCCCATTGCTGTTCAACACTGTCTTTTTTATTATGTCTTTTCAATAAAAATTCCTCACCGTCAGTCGTTTGAATATAGAAAACGGTAAAATTTATACAAAAAAGATCGTGAATAGACAATCCTCCCTCTTTAAACAAAAAAGAAGAGAGACGATCTTTAACTTCGTCTCTTTGTGTAAGATTGGGATTATTCATTTAAATCAGGATCCTCATCTTCTCTGTAATGAGGTGTTGAAAATTCCGGATAAGCTGGTGGCGTTGGATATGGATGATTATCCATTGTACCGTGGTTGCCAAAATGTGGTGGATACATGTTATTTGGTGGCACTTGTTGTTGTGGCATGGATTGCGGCATTTTTTCTGGCATTTTCGGCGGCATTTGTTGTGGCATGGATTGTTGCGAATTAAAATCCGGTTGGTAATGCTGAAATTCATCTCCAAATGGCATCATTTGGTGGTGCTGGGATGGGACGCGTTTATTGCAACCACAATCCTCCTTTTGCATGGGAGGACCTGCCATTTGGAAAGATGGGTCTGGATGTACCATTGGATGCTGCGGCGGACCGTAAGCTTCTGGCAACGCCCCCATGGCAGGAAACGGAATGGGTGGGTAATAAGGATGCACAACATGACAACACATTGGAAGCATATGCATTGGTTGAGGTTGTGGCTCTGGTAACATTTGTGGTTTAATATGTTCTTTTTCTTTTATAGGTAATTCTTCTTGTGGCTTCGTATATTGTGGCATTTTTGGAAAATTGACGGTTGTATGGTGGTGGAACTTCTGCTGCATTACAGGCATTTGTTGTTTATCCTTTTCGATTAGCATTGGTTTTTCTTTTGGAATTGGCATCGGTTTTTCTTGTTCGATTGGCATTTGCTTTTCTTTTGAAATCGGCATCGGTTTTTCCTTTGAAATTGGCATTTGTGGTAATGGCTGGACTGGAATTTCCGGTTTTAATGCTTTTGGCTTTGCTTTATCGTCTTCTGTAATAACCGGCATTTTTTTTGGAGTAGTGTCTTTGTACGGATGCTGCGTGTCTGGTTTCTGTTTCACTGTTTTTGATGAACCGGGGATCTTCACCTTCATACCTGGCATGATCATGTCTGGACTGGAGAATTGCGAATTAAGTTGTTTAACCTCCTCGAAATCCACTCCGTAATCTTTAGATATTTCCCACAATGTATCGCCTTTTTGAACAATGTGTATTTTCAAAACAAATCAAACTCCTCTCATTTCTGTAACTGGGCTAATTACTCTATATCAACATATGCAAGAAATTGAGAAAAGTTGAGACTTAATTTTAAAAACCGTTAATCTCAAAAAAGAAACTAACGGTTAAAACGATACACAGACCAATGTTTGAATGGTTAGTAGTACAGTATTCTATGCTTAAATATTCATATGATAAACGGGGTATGTCCCTAATATATTGACTTGACATCCCAGTGCTTCTAATTCTGCCTTCACACCAGGAAAAAGGACATCATCGAACGGTTGATCAACATCCACGATAAAGAAATAATTTCCCAGCCCTGTTTTCGTTGGCCTTGATTCAATTTTTGATAAGTTCATTTTCCGCCATGCGAAAGCTGATAAAACTTGATGTAATGCACCTGAATGATCGCTAGGTAAGGTAATTAAAAGGGTCGTTTTATCGGACTGCACAGGATGTTTAATAGCCATCTGCTGTTTATCCTTTGTTAATACAACAAAGCGCGTATGATTATTTGAATAATCATGAATGTTTTCTGCAGCTATTTTCAATCCATACTCCTCGGCTGCCAACTTATTTCCGATAGCAGCTACGGAACTACTACTTTCACCTACCATTTCAGCTGCCTTCCCTGTTGAAGCTGCAAAATGAATCGTTGAACTTGCTAAATGCTGATGTATATACTGATGACATTGTGCTATAGCATGACTATGAGAATGAACTTCTGTAATTTCAGAGAGTTCACCCGAAAATGCAGGATGTACAAGTAAATGTTGCTGTATTGGAACTACTATTTCCGCCATTATAGGTAACCTTACTTTATGGACAAGGTAATCTACCGTTAATTGCACCGTCCCCTCTATCGCGTTTTCCAATGGAACTACACCAATATCTATTTGATTTTGATCAACAGCATCTATACATTCAGGTATCGTATCAAAGCTTTGTTTATTTTCCCCATTAAAAGCAGTATCCACTGCTAACTTTGTAAATGTCCCCTTAGGACCTAAATATCCTATTGTAGTCAACTATCTTCTCTCCCTATTGTAACCAATAATTTATCTATTTATATAAATGTTGGTTTTATTCAATAAATTCAAATTCAAAATCCAATAATCGAATGGTGTCTCCATCATTCGCTCCCCGCTTTCGTAATTCTTCGTCAACACCCATACCACGTAATTGCCTTGAAAAACGCTGAACAGCTTCATCTCTTGCGAAATCAGTCATTTTAAATAGTTTCTCAATTTTTTCACCTGATAGAACAAACGCACCATCCGGATCACGCGATATTTGGAATGGGGCATCTTCTACTTGATAACGATAGACAACCTTTTCCTCTGTAGGCTGTATTTCGGTTGCTACTTTTGGAATCTCGTCCAATGTGTCTGCAATTGCAAATAAGATATCTCGTAAACCTTCTTTTGTAAGTGCTGATATCTTATAAATTGGTAAATCTTCTCCTAATTGTTCTTTAAAGTCCTGTAAATTTTCTTCAGCACCAGGCATATCCATCTTATTTGCTGCAATAATTTGTGGTCTATCCATTAATTTTGGATCGTATTCTTTCAATTCCTGATTAATCTTCACATAATCATCATATGGATCTCTTTCTTCTATTTTAGCCATATCAACGACATGAACAATTACTCTTGTCCGCTCAATATGACGAAGAAAACGATGGCCTAACCCAACGCCCTCATGAGCACCTTCAATTAATCCAGGCAAATCTGCCATTACAAAACTTCGTTGGTCACTTGTATCCACCACGCCAAGATTAGGGGCTAAAGTTGTAAAATGATAATCTGCAATTTTAGGCTTAGCGGCACTAACGACAGATATAAAGGTCGATTTTCCTACGCTAGGAAATCCTACAAGTCCTACATCTGCCAATAATTTCAATTCTACTTTAATATTCTTTTCCTGACCAGGCTCGCCGTTTTCGGCCATATCCGGCGCAGGATTACGTGGTGTAGCAAAACGCGAATTTCCACGGCCACCACGGCCACCTTTAACGATAACAGCCTGTTGTTCATGGGTTGTTAAGTCTGCTATCACTTCATCTGTTTCTTCATCTATGACAGTAGTTCCTGGAGGCACTGGAATAATCAAAGATGTAGCATTTTTACCATGCTGATTTTTACTCATCCCATTTTCGCCACGTTTACCTTTAAACTGACGATTATAGCGAAAATCCATTAATGTGTTAAGCCCTTCATCAACCTCAAAAATTATGTCAGCCCCATTACCAGCGTCACCGCCAGCAGGGCCACCTTTTGGAACATATTTCTCACGACGATATGCTACGAGCCCATTACCACCGTCACCAGCCTTCACATATACGCTTACCTGATCTACAAACATAATTGTTCACCTCATACCTTACATGGAATCGAAAATTCACATAATATACCACTTGTTATTTCGTTTACATGTACTGTTTTATTTTGCTCCATCTGATCTAGATTTAGTTTCAGACGATCTCCTTCATCAATGAAAAGACTAACTTTTATTTGTGAAGATTTTTTAATTTCATTAAGCTCCAGCGTTAGATCATATAACTCTGTATCATCAGTTGCTTTAACAAGGCTCGTTATAACATCCTGACACTGTTCTACCAACTGCTTATCTATACGTCGCAAATCTATATTGTCTGTATGTATTTGATAGGTTATGCGTAAATTCATGTAGGTGGTATTAAAACGAATCAGCCATAAAATAAACATAGGTGCATTTAAGCTCATTAATTTACGTTCCTCATTATAATGATCCATACTCTCTTTTAATTTAGCCTCTGCTTTTTCTGCTTTCCCTATACTTAAATAGCCTTGTACAATTTGCAAATGGTTCATTAAATCATGTCTATAATATTGTAAGACTTCTAAAGTTTGCTCACTTTCCATGTGTCTCCCCCCGTTAGAGTATAGCAGAAAAAAAGAGAAACTTCATGCCGTCACTTAAATTTTTCTGCAGATAGGACATTAGCCTAAAAGCTTAACGCATGCCACGTTTTCTAAGAAACAAGAAAACTCCAACCACTATGTTGGTTGGAGTGTTATAAATCATTACTTAAGCTTCTTGAGCTTCTGGATAGACACTTACCTTTTTACGATCACGGCCGTAACGTTCGAATTTCACAACACCATTTACCTTAGAGAAAAGTGTATCATCCTTACCGATGCCCACGTTTTCACCTGGATATATTTTTGTACCACGTTGACGGTATAAAATGGATCCACCAGTTACAGCTTGGCCATCAGCACGTTTTGCACCAAGTCGTTTAGATTCGGAATCGCGTCCGTTTTTTGTACTACCTGCACCTTTTTTCTGAGCGAAAAATTGTAAATCTAGACGTAACATTGATTTGCACCTCCTTATTTATTTCGTATCCTCATAAACTGATTATATTCCATTTCAATTGACTGTAATGAAATTAGCATTCCTTCAAATAAGAGCTGAACATTATCCATTGTTGCTTTTTCCAACGAACGGGGAAGGCTAACATAAAGATAGCCACCTTCATCTCCCTGTTCTATGTTCAGGTCTGCTTCACATAATTGCATTACAGCATTAACTGCTCCAATGGACACAGCTGAAACACCTGCACATACTAAATCGTATCCATATGGCCCACTCTCAGCATGTCCAGTCAATTCAAATGCTGTAATTTCATTATTTGATCGATATACAGTTACATGAATCATAATTGAATATCCTTTTATAGGTTAATTTTATCAATTACTAATTTCGTATATGGTTGACGATGACCCTGCTTACGAGAATAGTTTTTCTTAGGCTTGTATTTGAATACAGTAAGTTTTTTCTGACGACCATGCTTTTCAACTTTTGCAGTTACAGACGCACCTTCAACATATGGTGCCCCTACTTTCACATCGTCTCCACCTACGAAAAGAACATTTTCAAATGTAACAGAATCGTTTGAATCTGTATCAACTTTTTCTACGTAGATTTCCTGACCTTCAGTTACTTTTACTTGTTTACCGCCTGTTTCAATGATTGCGTACATACATTGCACCTCCTTAATTAACTCAGACTCGCCATGCAGGTACCCTTTACGAGTTTATGACCTGATCTGCGCGGTTGTAGCACTGGTGCTACGATTTATTAACGTATTTTATATTACATGGTATCCAGCTATTTGTCAATATTAGGTGGAACATTTCTAGGAAATATAGTAGACAAGTTCACCGATGGTTTTATTATAATGCTTCCCATGAAAAAACAGGAGCAAACAATCACCCTCGTCAATAGATTGTCGCTTGTTATTTGGGCCTGTAATGTAAATGGAATGCTTATTATCACGTCTGAAATAACCAAGTACATCCTTTAACGGTGTTTCAGATTCCACAAGGATGGGGCTTACAGCTGTAACAGCTGTATTTCCTTCATAACGGTTTAATAAAAAGCGCATGAAAACATAATACCGGTTTTTCCATTCCGATCTGTTTTCCATAAAAAGAAATAGCATAATGAAAAACGCACTTAATGTAAATGGAAAAAAGATTAGTTGAAAGAGTATGATGACTAAACACGCTGCCATTGAAAATAGAATAACCCAATAATATGCTTTCTT
This sequence comes from Virgibacillus natechei, assembly GCF_026013645.1. Lineage (NCBI taxonomy): Bacteria > Bacillati > Bacillota > Bacilli > Caryophanales > Bacillaceae > Virgibacillus > Virgibacillus natechei. Next base: position 2,205,255 of record NZ_CP110224.1, read on the forward strand.
ATATGGTGAAAATGCAGATAAGCATAAAAATAAAAGCTTTCCGCCATCCAACGGCCAGATCGGTAATAAATTAAATAGAAGGATTACGGTATTATAATAAAAAATTAATTCCAGTACAGAAGAAGGAACGAAACCAACCGGCGTCAATAAAAATAAAAGAAAATATATAATTAAATGTTGAAATGGGCCGGCAATAGTAACAAGGGCTTCTTCCCGAATCGGTTTATTCCCATGCTCTTGTGTATCCATGACACCACCAAACACCCATAGCATAATTCCTTTAATTCGCCAATTAAACACCTTAGCTACGATATAATGACCAAGTTCATGAAACAATACAATGGATAAAATGATAGCTAATTCCATAAATGTACCTGTGACAAAAGAGATAACCAAAAACACCATTAATACTGGATGAATATGGACTTTAGGCACATAATCACGGAGCATCGTCAACTTGGATCACCTGTACCGGATCAATGTAGTCGTTTTCTTGTTCAATCGAAAAATAAACCGTATCGTTAGCTGTGGTTGGTGTGAACTGACCTATTCTTTGGTTACTTCTTACAAATTGGTATAAATGTACATCAACATCACTTAGGTACCCATAGGTTGATTCACTCCCATCTGGATGTTGAACTACTATTGTATTATTTGTTTCCTGATCATTTCCTGCAAAAATAATTACACCATCACGTAATGCTGATACGTCCGATGTTTCTTCTGGTGCTATCATGATTCCAGTACCATTAACCTGAAACGTTTCCGTTACGCTCCCGCTTACTGGCAATGCTAATGAATCATCATCGCTAATAGCGACTTCTTGATTCTGTTGTTGTGGATTAAGAGCTAATGGAGCACCAAACGCTTCCTGATACCATAGATTCACTTTAGCAAAAGGAAATTCCTGTGTCAGTGCAGTGCTTGTCCATTCTTTTGGCTTATGTAGCCAACCTGCGTCTGTCTGTCCCAGCAAAGCAACACCAAAAAAAAGCATGACAGACAACGTACCTTTTAAAATCATACCAGAAGCAACTTTACTTTTCGTATTCGATTCAAATGCAGCATCTGAAAAGCTAGGAAAGTAACCATGCTTTTCTTCCTCTTGAGGGAAAGGCGGAAATAGTTGTTTCTTCGATTCTTCTTTCGTAGTCAAACCACGCGTTTTCTTACGTTTTTCAATTGATTGACGGACTTTTTTAACCCCTTTATTCATTAGCCTCACATTCCTTCTCATACATTTATATAATTCTATGAGAAAGCGGTTCAGTATATGAATTTAAAAGATGTAATGAAGGGTTATTTCATTACATCTTTTATTGACCCTGTATTTATTTTATATAGTAAGCATTATGATCGAACGCCAAAAAACTTTTTCATTTTCTTAAATACACCCTTTTCATCCTCCAACGATTGTAAAGGGACTGTTTCACCTAAAATTCTCCTGGCAATATTTCGATAAGCAATAGATGCTTTTGAGCTAGAATGTAAGGCAACTGGTTCTCCGTTATTGGATGCTTTAATAACTTCATCATCATCTGTAACAATTCCCATAAGGTCAATAGAAAGTACTTGAACAATTTCATCCACTTCTAGCATATCTCCACTCTTCATCATATGACTTCGTATTCGATTAATCGTTAAGCTTGGTGGATCCATATCCTCTTTTTCCAGTAAGCCGATAATCCGATCAGCGTCTCTGACACTAGATTTCTCTGGTGTTGTCACAACAATGGCTCTATCCGCTGCGACTACTGCATTTTGAAAACCTTGTTCAATACCTGCTGGACAATCGATAATAATATAATCGTATTCTTGTTTCAATTCTGTCACGATTTTAGTCATGCCCTCCGTTGTAAGAGATAATTTATCACTCGTTTGTGCTGCAGGTAATAACGATAAATAGTCAAAACGTTTATCCTTAATAAGAGCTTGCTTTAAATTGCATCGTTCTTCTATAACATCCACTATATCAAAAATGATACGGTTTTCCAGTCCCATGACTACATCAAGATTCCTTAGACCAATATCTGTATCTATTAAACATACTTTTTTCTCCATGAGTGCCAAGGCGGTACCGATATTTGCCGTTGTTGTCGTTTTACCAACGCCACCTTTTCCGGAAGTAATGACGATTGCCTCACCCATTTTGTATCCTCCTTTCGAATCCAGTTATTTCTTTTCTCTTATGTGCAAGTACATGTATTCGATCAACAATAATTTTATCCTGACCTTCATCAATAAGGCCACACTCCATATACACACCCTCCGATTCATAATCAGGTGCCCTGCTAATATAATCGGCGATTCGGAGTTGGTTTGGTTTCATGTAAGATGCGGCTATGAAAGCATTACCATCTCCCTCTGCCCCTGCATGAGCGATGCCATACAAACTTCCCATCACATAAATATTCCCTGTTGAAATAACTGTTCCACCAGGATTTACGTCCCCAATCAACAAGAGATCTCCATTAACACTGAGAACTTGTCCAGATCTAACAATCCGATTAAAAGATTTGATTTCAGTTTCTTCTTTCCATAAAAGTGCATCATGCCTGCGAATAACATCTGATTCAAAAGCATGTATGGTGAATCGATTTTCTTCATTTATTATATTTCTTAATTGTTCTTTTTGCTCTTCTTGTAAATAACGATCTCCTGATTTCACGGTTACCGAAACGGTTGGTTCATCGTCTTTGGGGCGACTTGCCTCGATTTTTTCGGTAAGTTCATGAATAGCATCGCTAAATGAACATGACTCATCTATAAATAATGTGAGTCCATTCCTTGTACCTTTTATAGTTACAAATTGTTTCTTATCAAGCAATGTTAATCACCTCATTAAAAGTCCCTCAAACCTCATCATTTCAGAATGATTTCTTTCCAGATAATTGTTCTTTCCCCCAGCTGGCGAACGGTTTCATTAAAACCGGATATAAGAATACCAGAAATAGAAGGTTAGCTAATATAGTTGGTACTAATCGACTCATTAAATAATCCGCCCACAGCATATCTACAAGTCCTACTGTTGAATAGATCATATTAATTGATAGATCTGCCAACGTTATTCCAATAACTGCCAGTAATAGTGTTACTAAAATATTTCCATGAAGCAATTTTCTTAGTCCCTGAATAATATAGATGACAAATGCGTATGAAAACATGTAAACTCCAAGTATTCCCGTGTACACAATGTCAATTAACAAACCAAAAATGAACGCATATAACACCGAGTAATAGGTATATTCTCTGTCATAAAAAACGGATATAAATAGTAAAATTACAAGTACCCAGTGTGGAACTATTAATAAATCACTCATTATTAAACCTGCAGGTAAAAGCTCTAGAGCAACACCTTCCAATATAAGAAACAAGAAGAGGAGAAAAGGTAGGTATAAGCGTTTCATTACCCATCCCCCTCATCTTCCAGTGCTCTGTCCACAACAATAACCTGATTTATATCATACATATTAGCAGCTGGTTCTACTAACGCTGTCCGCGTCAATCCGTATTGGTCTGGAACAACGTCTTTAACTGTACCGATCGGTAACCCAGCAGGAAAGACCCCGCCCATACCTGATGATACAACTAACTCCCCTTCTTCAAGTTCATCATCCGATTCTTCAATGATTCTGAATAAAAGTGAATCTGTTTCTTCATCAAATCCCTCTATCATTCCATTTATATCCTGCTCTTCTTCACGGGAAATGGTTGCAGAAATTCGATTAAGCTGATCAAAACCGGATAGCAATTGAACAGTCGAAGTAAATTCATTCGTAGACTGTATTTTCCCAACCATTCCTTCAGCTGTAATAACTGCCATATTTCTTGCTACTCCATCTTGTTGGCCCTTATCAATCGTGATCTGTTCAACCCAACGCTCGGGTGAACGGGAAATTACGGTTGCTTGAATCGGATCATAATCCCTGATAGAATCTGTAACATCCAACGTATTTCGCAGCTCTTCATTCTCTTCTTTGATTTCTTGTACTTCATAAATAAGACTTTTATACTCGGATAATTGTTCTTTTAATAATTGATTCTCATTGTACGTATTTCTTACGTCATCAATGTTTGTAAAAACATTTGTGACGAAGTTAACGGGCGTATAAATAACAGTTTGCGCCCAACCAACTGTATCATTTATAAATTTTTCAACCGTACTAAGGTCTTCTCTTTCTCTTAATGAAAATCCAATTAAAGAAACAAGAACAATAAACCCTATTAAAAGAATAAATAATTGTCTCTTACGAAAAAATGACATAAAAACACCTACTTAATCAATCGATGGACGAGAGGATACATTTGGGTGGGACCGAAAATGCTGAATGTATTCTAATGATTTACCTGTTCCAATTGCCACACCATCCAGTGGATTTTCTGTCACAAAAACAGGCATCTTCGTCGCATCACTTATGACATGATCTAAATTTCTTAAGAGCGCTGCGCCTCCAGATAAAACTATACCGCGATCCATAATATCTGCAGATAATTCAGGTGGCGTTTTTTCTAACGTGTTTTTAACTGCTTCTACTATTGAATCAACTGTATCTTTTAGCGAATCGGCTATTTCCTGTGCTGTTACCGATATTGTTTTCGGTAACCCAGTTAGTAGATCACGTCCACGTATCTCCAACTCTTCGTCCACTGTAATCCCGCCGGCAGAACCAACATCCATTTTAATGGATTCAGCGGATCTCTCACCTATCATCAAGTTATAATGTTTACGAATATATTGGATGATGGAATCGTCCATATTGTCACCAGCTGTACGTATGGATCGGCTAGTCACTATTCCGCCTAATGAAATAACCGCGACTTCTGTCGTCCCACCACCGATATCAACAATCATGCTACCTGTTGGCTCCCATACAGGTAAACCAGCACCAATCGCAGCAGCAAAAGGCTCGGCAATTGGAAATGCATCTTTTGCACCTGCTTGTTTCGTAGCATCAATAACCGCACGTTCCTCTACCATAGTAATTCCTGATGGCACACAGATCATGACGTCCGGTTTCCTCGCAAGAAAAGAACGATTCTTCATTGCTTTTTGAAAATAATATTTCATCATTACTGCGGTTGTATCGTAATCTGCAATAACGCCATCTTTCATTGGTCGAACAACAGAGATATTCCCTGGCGTTCTACCAATCATCTTTCGCGCTGAACCTCCTACTGCTTCTACATCACCGGTTTTAGTGTTTTTGGCTACTACTGTAGGCTCTCGTACAACGACACCTTTACTTTTAACAAAAACCAGTGTGTTTGCAGTACCTAAGTCTATTCCTAAATCTTGTGATAAACTAAATCTTCCCAAAAAAAATCTTCCTTTCCCAGTTACAATTCGTTTATTATATGTAGCTTTACTATATCGATGAATTTCAAGTGATGCGATAAACATCCATTTCTATTTTGTCATGTTATGAATTATAAGTGAAATCCTACATCTTTGCTAACAATTTAATAAGCGCCACTTTCAACGAAAAATCGAAAAATGGCGCTACATTATAGCTCGTCTATATAATTATACGAAAAAAATAGTAAAATAGATAGTGTTAGAGGTATCCTTTTTCTTTTAAAGATACAAATTTTCTATCTCCAATAATTAAATGATCCAAAAGTTCTATGCCAATCATTTTTCCTGACTCAACTAAACGTCTTGTAACATGGATATCTTCTTGGGAAGGTGCTGGGTCGCCAGAAGGGTGATTATGTGCGACAACAATCGAAGCTGCTGATCGTTTTACCGCTTCACGAAAAACCTCCCTAGGGTGTACGATGGAGGCATTTAGACTACCAATGAAAATAGTTTGTCTGTGGATAATTTGATTTTTTGTGTTTAGAAAAAGAACAACAAAATGCTCTTGGTTTAAGCTACGCATCTCCTCCATTACATAATCTGCACCGTCTTCTGGTGACCTTATAACATAACGATCATTGGGGCGATACTGATTCATTCGTTTACCAAGCTCTATAGCAGCCAGCATTAACACCCCTTTAGCTGTTCCGATTCCTTTTATTGCAATTAACTCCTCAATTGTAGCGTCATTAAGCAATTTCAAGCCTTCGAAATGCATTAATACACGATTAGATAAGGCCATTACCGATTCTTCCTTTGTTCCACTTCCAAGCAAGATGGCGAGTAATTCCTGATTTGATAAATGACTGGAACCTAATTTTAACAGACGTTCTCTTGGACGATCTTCTTTAGGAACATCCTTAATCATAATAGATGAAACTGACATTATTTACCCTCCTTAACTAAGCTATATCTATCTTATAGCGTTAAACAAAGGGAAACAAATCACTAAAATCAGGTTTTAAAGTACATTTCATCCTCCAAATTTCAAACATCCCTAGTTGAAGATTCAATTATGCATGTATCATTCATTCACGAAATGAAAAATTAGTATTTAACAATTTAAAGTTATGTTTAATTTATCACTCGATCATATTGGTACCACATATTTAATAAAATGTTTTGGGCTTTTGATCCCTCTGCCTGTTCCATTTCATCCAAAAAACTAGATATACTTTCATTTAAAGAAGCGAGTCTATCCGTTTCTTCGGGGTAATTTTCTACTAAACCTTCCCATTCGTCTACTATAAATATTTCTTCATTCTCCAATGAACCTAAAGCTTCATGCCAATTTTCTTCAAAAGCCTGCAACCATTCAGCCTCCTCTTCTATAAGTTCGACTTCCCTCTCCGCTGTATTCCATTCTTTACCAAAAACTTCAAATCCTTCTTCTGCTGTTATATCGTTTGCAAATTGCTTTGCTTGATCATCCGTATTTGCTAATCCTACTAGAAGAAAATATTGATCATTTACTTCCCAAATAAGGCTGTGTAACCCTGCTTGATCATAGTTTTCTACCCACTCATCAGCATTTTCCATTTCCGAAAAAACGCCACCTTGTAACACATATGCATCGATAGATCCATTTGAAAAAGTAGATAGGCCAGCTTCGGTATTATTACCGTTATCTTCATTATCCACACCGGCAACAGGCAAGTTATTATTACCTTGTGCTATATCGCTTTCGATACCAACAAACATTCGCAACATAATGATACCTAAAATCGAACCAATCACAACTGCAGAGCTGATAGCTAACATTACTGGTTTGAATGGCTTTAATTTTATTTTCTTATTAAATGATTTTTTTTGATTATTATTCGTTTCAGTTTGTCTAGCAAATATGGGAACTGGATCATCTCCAGCATTTTGTAGGGTTGCTGCTTGTTCGCTATCAAATGGTTTATGATCTTTATAGTTTTCATCATCCCATGCGTTTTTTGTATATTTGTTATCCACTTACTTCCCCTCCATCGCTAGATTTATTCTACTCTAGCATAGTAGAGGTAAAAAGTAAGACGAATATTGTCACACTACTAAAAAAATCGTTCTACAGAATATTCTTTTCTTCTCATTCACGAAGATACTTTCTTACCATAGCAATAAAATGTAAAGATCCAGTTATGAAATACGCGTGCTTCTTATTCTGCAACATCATGTCTATAGCATCTTTCCAATTTGTAACTGCATGTTTGTCTAAAACATTTGTCGCTTCGTATAATACATCTGCTCGTGCTGCACGAGGATGGTCAAATGAAGTTAATGTAATAGAAGAAAATTCATTGCTAAACTGCTTTAACATTGTTTCAAGTTCCTTGTCCTTAAAGCCTGCGAATAAAAGATGCTTCTCTTTATCATTATAATTTTCTGCAACAGTTTGTAGAAAAACTTTAATTCCTGCTGGATTATGCGCACCATCCAATATCATCACAGGATTACGCTTAACAAGTTCGAATCTACCTGGAATCTGTGTACAGCTTATTGCTGCTATTGCCTTTTTAAAATCGATAGAGTAGCCATGTTCCCTTAATTTTTTCAAAGCCATATAAGCAATTGATGCGTTTTTTATTTGATGTTCGCCCTGCATCTGAATAGAGGTCTCAATAGGTGTAAAATCAGCACCTAGTTGATCAAGCGTTGTCTCATGGATCTGCGCCTCTTCTTTCATAACATGTAACGCTTCTTTATCCATATCACCAATGATTACGGGGGCTTTATTTTTTATTATACCTGCTTTCTGATAAGCAATCTCTGCTGATGTATCCCCTAAAAAAGCAGTATGATCTCTTGAAACATTTGTTATAATAGATAAAATAGGTTGAAAGCAATTGGTGGTATCCTCACGCCCGCCCATACCAGTTTCAATAAGTGCAATATTTGTATTTCTTGAGAAATAGAGGAATGCTAATACGGTAAGAATTTCAAATTCAGTTGGCGCATCCCCTTCTTCATCTAACTGCATAATGGCAGGGTGAGCATCATTACATAATGTCAGAAATTCCTCTTCGTTCATGGAGCTATTGTTTATAAATATATGACCGGTTAATCCAGTGAAGCTAGGTGACGTAAACACACCAACTTGATAGCCATTAGCCATTAAAGCATTTTTAATAAAATGAACGGTAGAACCTTTCCCATTTGTGCCAGCAACGTGTATCGCATGCATCTTTTTCTGTGGATTATGTAACAAATTTAGTAATGCGTTTATTCTTTCTAATCCCGGTTTTATACCTAACCTTTTCCTTTCTTCAAAAAACACTTCGATTTGTTGGAAATTCTTAAACATATAGTCACCCCTTTTCAATAATATACTGTCAGTTTTACATAACCTTTGCTTTTCTTATACTAAAATCTCTTTAGAAATGATAAACTTCATATATAATAAAATAGTATAGCAGAAAGGATATCATCAAATGAAGCTTCAAGGTTGGATTATATATAATGGAAGCTTACCTGGTACTAAATTTTTAGATTTTGCGGAGTGGATACAAGCAGCTGCAGCCAGGAAATATAGCCAGACAACTATTTATAAAAATAATGAGTTGTTATCTTTTCTAAGTACCGATCTATTGAAACTTTTAAAAGAAGATATGAATTCTTTGCCAGATTATGTCGTATTTGCAGACAAGGATATCTATTTAGCAAACCAACTCGAATCACTTGGCGTTCGGGTATTTAATCGTGCAGAAGTAATCCAAAATAGTGATGATAAAATCGCTAGCTATCAGCAACTAGCCAGACAGAACCTACCTATTCCTAAAACAATCGTAGCCCCAAAGGTTTTTACCAATGTACAGGTGGACACCGATAGTGTCAATCTGGCTATCGATCAACTAGGATTTCCAATGATTATTAAAGAAGCTTTTGGCTCGTTTGGAGAACAAGTTTATTTAATACATACAAAAGAGGAATTAGTGACATGCGTACAAGCATTACAAGGTAAAGCATTTATGTTCCAGGAGTTTGTTTCATCTAGTTATGGGAAAGATATTCGCCTTCATGTTGTAGGTGACCAAGTGGTAGCAGGTATGAAACGACAAGCTGCAAATGATTTCCGAGCCAATGTCTCTTCCGGCGCAACGATGGAAGCTTATGACCCAACAGATGAAGAGAGGAAATTAGCTATTTCAGCTGCAAAAGCATTAGGTGCTGATTTTGCAGGTGTGGATTTATTATTTGGTCCAAATAATCGCCCCATTATCTGTGAAATAAATTCAAATGCGCATATTCGAAACATGTATGACTGTACGGGAATAAATGTAGCGGATTTTATTATCGACTATATTCTTGATACGATTAACAAAAATTGAGGTGAGCACATGAAGCATGGATGGTTAATATACGCAGAAGCTAATGTTGAAGAAAATAGATCCTATATTAATTGGATGATTGCAGAAGCGCAGATGCAGAACGTATCACTTGAACTTGTTATAAGAGAACAATTAATAATCGGTATTGAAAACCAAGAGCGAACAATCAAAGTGGATAATAAAGAAGTACATAAACCAGACTTTGCTATCATCCGTCTAATTGAACCCTTGCTGAACCTTCATCTGGAAACATGTGGCATTACTGTTTTTAACTCATCTTCTATTTCAAGTATTTGCAATAATAAAGCTCTAACTCATCACCATATCATCGACCAGGATATTCCAATGGTTGACACTATATTTGCTCAGAAAGATACGGTATCACAAACGCCACCCATGCCCTATCCCTTTATCATAAAAGAAACATCTGGTAGGGGTGGTAAACAGGTTTATTATATACAAGATAAACAAGACTGGTTAAATCGTATTTCAAGTATTGCTACAAACGACATCATTATTCAAGCCTGTAACGTACAACTCGGAAAAGATTTACGCGTGTTTGTGATAGGAAAAGAGATCATTGGTGCTGTGTTACGTGAAAGCACCGATGATTTCCGATCTAATTTTAAACTTGGTGGCTCTGCCCGCATGTATCAACTTCATGCACATGAACGTTCAATCATTTCTAAAATCATTCGCTCTTTTCATTTTGATATGGTTGGTATTGATTTTTTAATCGGCTTAAATGGGGAACTACTTTTTAATGAAATCGAGGACGTTGTCGGATCACGAACGCTAAGCACGGTTAGTGACCTGAACATCTTAGAAAAATATATCACACACATTACGGATAAATTAAAAAGTGGAATTTCAACGGATAATTGAAATTCCACTTTTGTTCTTGCATAGGAATCTATAGAATTTAAACGCTGTGGATAACTTATATACTGGAATAGCCACGTCCAGCTCCAGCGCCCAGCAACTATCAAACTTCACACTCCTCCACTACGATAAAGAAGACTTACTGATTGCCAAGCCGGCAGGCGTAGGCAGAAGTAAAGTCGCACTTATACCCTTGTGGTGAAAGTCAACATCTACTCACTTCGTTCGTCGTGTTTCCTTTATCTCATAGCGGAGTGCTCCAATTTGTACGTTGCTAAACGGGCGCTTGCGCTTTTGTTCTTATCCTTTTAATTCTGCCAAACGTGCTTTCACTTTCGAGTGTTTTTCTAGATAATCCTGTTCTTTTTGTTTTTCTGCATCAACAACCTCTTGAGGTGCTTTTTTTACAAATCCTTCATTTGCCAGTTTTTTCTGTACACGCTCCACTTCTTTATTCCATTTCACAACCTCTTTTTCCAACCGCTCTATTTCCTTTTCAAAGTCAATTAACCCTTCGAGTGGTAAATATATTTCAGCGCCTGTTACTACAGCTGACATTGCCTTTTCTGGAATATCTAATTCAGAGGCTATCGTTAATTCACTTGGATTACAGAATCGTTCCAAGTAGTCCTTATTATTCTTGAGTTCTTGTACAATCTCCTCGTTTTCAGCTTGTATTAACAATTTGATTTGTTTAGACATCGGTGTATCTACTTCTGCACGAATATTACGAACGGATTTAATTATCGATACAAGCCGTTTCATTTCTGTTGAAGCTGTCTCGTCATGAAACGCATTTTTTACTTCCGGCCAGCTAGCAACTGTAATCGATTCTCCTTGATGCGGCAATTGCTGCCAAATTTCTTCGGTAATAAATGGCATATACGGATGCAACATACGCATGGTTTGATCCAGAACATAGGCGAGCACGGAACGCGTTGTGTTCTTTTTTGCTTCATCTTCGCCGTTTAATGGTAGTTTTGCCATTTCGATATACCAATCGCATAGCTCATCCCATATGAAATTATATAGATACCGACCCGCTTCACCGAACTCGTATTTATTTGTGTTTTTTGTAACATGATCGATCGTTTCATTTAGGCGAGTTAAAATCCATTTATCTGCTAATGTCTTCTCCCCTGATAAATCGATATCCTCATAGGTGAATCCTTCCATATTCATTAGCGAGAAACGGGAAGCATTCCATACTTTATTAGCAAAATTCCAAGTAGATTCCACCTTTTCCCAATGGAAGCGTAAATCCTGACCAGGAGTGGAACCTGTTAATAGGAAATAACGTAGGGAGTCAGCCCCGTATTTATCAATAACATCCATTGGATCAACACCGTTCCCTAATGATTTACTCATTTTACGTCCATCTGCATCACGGATTAATCCATGGATAAGTACATCCTTAAACGGTCTCTCTTTTGTAAATTCCTTCGATTGAAAGATCATTCGCGCTACCCAGAAAAAAATGATGTCATAGCCCGTTACCAATACGTCGGTTGGAAAATAACGCTTAAAATCATCGCTTTGCTCATCCGGCCAGCCCATTGTTGAAAAAGGCCATAAAGCAGAGGAAAACCATGTATCTAAGACATCTTCATCCTGTTCCCAATTCTCACTATCACTGGGTGCTTCTTTTCCTACATAGATCTCTTTTGTCTCTTTGTGATACCAAGCTGGGATACGATGCCCCCACCATAGCTGACGAGAGATCACCCAATCACGAATATTTTCCATCCAGTGTAAATACGTTCTTTCAAAACGATCTGGCACAAAATTCACTTTTTCTTCACCATTCTGAAGGTTGATTGCTTCGTCTGCCAGTGGCTGCATATTAACAAACCATTGTGTCGATAAATATGGTTCAACAACGGCACCACTTCGTTCAGAATGTCCAACCTGATGTGTGTGATCTTCTATTTTAAATAATACATCCTGGTCCTGAAGGTCTTTAACAATTTGCTCGCGGCATTCAAAACGGTCAAGTCCTTCATATTTACCAGCATTTTCATTCATTGAACCGTCTTCATGCATCACTAAAATCCGCTTCAAGCCATGACGGTTTCCAATTTCAAAATCATTTGGATCATGTGCTGGTGTTATTTTGACCGCACCAGATCCTAACTCCATATCAACATATTCATCCGCAACAATTTTAATCTCACGACCAACAATCGGTAATATAACCGTCTTACCTATTAAATGCTTATAACGGTCATCTGTGGGATGAACAGCAACTGCCGTATCACCTAACATCGTTTCTGGTCGTGTTGTAGCGACTTCAATCATTTCGTCACTGTCTTTTATTTTATATTGCATATGATAAAACTTCCCATGCAGTTCCTCATAAATCACTTCGATATCAGAAAGGGCAGTACGTGTCTTCGGATCCCAGTTTATGATATATTCCCCGCGATAAATATATCCTTTTTCATATAGCTTAACGAATACCTCTTTTACAGCACCGGATAACCCATCATCCAATGTAAACCTTTCCCTTGAATAATCAAGTCCTAGGCCTAATTTTTCCCATTGTGAACGAATGAAATCTGCATATTCCTCTTTCCATTCCCAGGCTGTCTCCATGAATTTCTCGCGACCTAACACATGTCGGTTAGTCCCCTGTTCTTTTAACTTTTCCTCTACTTTGGACTGTGTAGCAATACCTGCGTGATCCATACCAGGTAACCATAATACATCATATCCTTGCATTCGTTTCATTCTAGAAATCGTATCTTGCATTGTCGTATCCCATGCGTGTCCCAAATGCAGCCTGCCAGTTACATTTGGCGGTGGAATAACAATGGTATAGGGTTCTTTCTCCTGATCACCTGTTGCTTCAAAATATTTGCCTTTTAACCAAAATTGATAACGGTCTTTTTCAACAGCCTGTGGATTATATTTTGAAGGAAGTGATGTGTTTTGATCGTTATTCATACTGAAAATCCTCCTTGTTTCTTAATTGAATTCAAAAATACCCTCCTCATCCTTAATAAAGGACGAAAAGGGTATTTCCGTGGTACCACCTTTGTTTACAAATAAAAAAAATCCATTTGCACACTCAATTAATGGATAACGGCCAATAACCGACATCCTCCTACTACTAAGCGCGAAACTTATGTTTCGGAGAAGTTGCATCAAGGGTGACCTTCCAAAATAGGCATTCCTGGGAAACGTTTCAGCTATTGGTTTCCTTCTCTTTAGGTGCTATTTTGTACTCTTCCCTATCATCGCATTTTATTTGTTGATCGACTAAGGACGATACTATTTTCGAACATCCTCTAATTATTACTTTTATTTTATCCATAATGGTGTGCTTCGTCAACTATTACTCATGATTTTGCACAAAACAGGTGTCTATTTACATATTATATAACGAATTAATCGATCGGCTACCCCATCCTTATAGGGTAAAAGCCTTCGTTTTTAACAAAAAAGCTGTTTTCTAAAAGATGTTGTTTTTAACACAAAAGATATAAAAGACGACGTAGTGAACATTCTTTTGCAAACGCTAGTTGAGATCAAGGATTCGCTACGGAAACACATTTCGCTTTCCGCGGGCGGCTGGTGAGCCTCCTTGCCCCGGCAAGGGGTATGCCAACGTTGCCCGCAAAGGGCGATTTTAGTTGGCCTTCATCATTTAACGCACTGTGGGGTCTCACCTAGGCCTTTCTCCCGCAGGAGTCTTCATGTGTTTCCTCCGCTGGGTGTTCCGGTTACTGCCGCTAAATTGCATTAGTAATCAATATTCAAAACATCCAACCGCCTCACCAGTTCGGGTGAGGGAAGGGCGGTGACTCCTGCGGGAACAATGGTTTTCGGTGGGGCGAGCATTTACGCGCAGCCCCAGCACGTGTCCGAAGACCCCGCAGAGTGGTTTTCTCGAGGAGGCTGAGGCCGTGCCCGCGGAAAGCATCCGCCCGGAGCGATCCCGAACGGCGTTTATAGCAAATACTTATAGCAAACAGCAGTTACGCCGTCTTTTATTTCAACTGCGAAGATTGAAAGCAACAATTATTTTCGGTGGGGCGAGTAACCGCAGTCCCAACACTTTCGAGAAGAACCTTAACAAATGACATCTATAAACACATTTTAGTTCTAACTATACAAGTAAGAGAGGTGATTAAGTTGGCGCGTTATTATCGTTTTAGACTACCACCATGGGCTAGAACTTGTATTATTGTTATTGAGCAAGCAACATTACCCATTTTGATTTTTCAATTAATCCGCACAATGATATTTCCAACGTCATTAGACGTTTTTTTACTAGGGGTTTTAGTAACTTTATTTATAGCTTTTTATTTAAAATGGATTTAGCTTTCAAGGTCATCCATGGAAAACGTTTCATATTCCGCTTCCACAAATTTTGACCATTGTAAGCCAAATAAAATTTGGCGGTACGCATGCTGTAAGTTTATAACTTGATTAACCATTGAATCCTTCGAACCGTTCGTCACATACTGTTGAATTAGTTTGACGTAGTCCGATGGATTTAATAAATGAATTGTAAGTAAATATAATTCGTTTTGGCTCAGTTTATTTTCATTGTAATAGGTAGAGAACTGCTCCATGAAAAGGTTTATAGGTTGATCGTAAAATGAAACTTCTTGTTTAAAAAACAACGCTAAATCTACTACTGCATTGTCGAAAAAAGAATTCTCCCAATTTATTAGATGCGTATTACGTGTATGTGAAAAATTTAAATTTCCGTGACACAAACTATAATTCCAAGTTATCTCTTGTTCTTGTTCCTCAATAAACTGGTCAATTCGTCTATTGATTTCTTTTAATGCAAATTCTATATCACGATAGTGTGTACAAACCAATAATTCAAATGGTGACATATATCTGTTCTGTTCAAACTGCTCGACAAACTTAAGCAAGTCTCGTTGTGTTATCTCACAAAAACGTTTGTATGTATTAAAATCGCTTGTTAAATTTCCGGTGGATATCGATTGTGACTGTTTTGTTTTGGCATGAACAGTTCCTATGCTTTTATAAAAGTAATCAATTACCTGGCTACTACTCTTTGTTTGTTCTGTTTCTATCCAGGGGGTTAAATAGAAGATCGTTTGATCCATTTCTACGTACAGGTTACCATTCTTCGTTAAATATACTGGTAAAACAGTAGAAACCTGCTTGGAGAATGCTAGATGATATACATTCTCCCAATTTGACACAGATTCTTTGGATAGTAAACTACTTTTCAACGCATAATCACCTTGTCCATCACTTACTCGAATTAATCGATCTGTTACGTGTTCTATATTTAATGGATGAATAGCATAAGCATTTAACACTTTTTTAATTATTTCCATTCATTTCACCACCTGGATAGGAAAAATTAGATACCCCTTGAAAACGTATACCAAGGGGCGTAAATTAATTACCTATTAATATCTGGAATATATAGCATTTCACCTTCTACCACTGCATAATTATCATCTATCTGATTTTGTTTCATTAATTGTAACGCAGTAATATCATAGCGCTCGGCAATCGTTTCTATCGTATCTTGACTTTGTACGATGCAAAGCCTCATCTGTGTATACTGTTCTTCTTCTGTACCTCTGAACATATCAGATAAATAACTTACATTCTCAAGCTTCTCGGAGCGACTTTCCGTGCTTTCTTCATAATAAAATTCAGAGGATGATTCAGATTCGAAAACAGAAGGGGGTGGATTAGGGTTTTCTGACATATCTATTGAACTAGACTCCTCTTCCTGAGAAGAAATAGTATCAAAGAATTCCTTTAATGTTTGTGATTTTTTGGATTTCCAACGTTCACTCTCCATCGGCTCTTGTTCCTCTATAGATAATTCAGGAACATGCTCTGGATGCTCTGGCTCTATAGCGCTAGGTGATTCTATTTCCTTCTTTTCTTTAATCTCAAACTGAAAGGCCTCATCGATCGGTTCTGTCACTTCTTCCTGCTCTTCCTCTTCTTCACGAACCTCTGTCGCTTGGCTATTAATCCCATCAATTTCAATGGTGGAATATAACTTCAATTGACTTTTATCAGGTATCTCATAATCAAATGATTCAATACTTACGGTTACATCGTTTAAATCAGTTACACGGTATGATGGAACAGAAATTTCAACAGGGAATCGGTGGGAAAATCTTGCTGAGTCATCTTCCGTATCGATCACACTTTCTACATAACGATGAGATTGAAAATTATCTAAATCACTAAAATCATTATCTTCTTCTGAATCCACCACCTTTTGATATTCACCGTTCAACTCAATTACTCCTCGAATTGAAATGTACTCATTAAAAGATTGAATAGATATTTCTGGATCTAATGAAATTCCTCTCATTTCTGCAACTTCCTGTCCCTTTTCAAAATAGAGAGATTCATTTAACTCGAAGCTGAATACTGATTGGTCATTCGACAAAGTACTTCCTCCCTTCAACATGATCGTTTTACTTCATATGTCTTAAGAATTATATGAGTGAAAATGGAAAGATATGCTTATATAGTAAAAAAAGCTACTCCGACTAGGAAGTAGCTTTTAAACCTTCATTTATTTTTCAATTTTAGAAAATGCATTTCGTACTGCCTGAATCGTTTTATCGATGTCCTCATCTGTATGTGCCGTTGACAGAAACAATCCTTCAAACTGAGACGGTGGCAAGAATATACCTTCTTCAATCATTGCCCTATAGTATTGAGCGAAATAATCAAGATTAGACTTCTGAGCTGTTTCAAAATCTACAACAGCTTCATCTGTGAAGAAAACACCAACCATTGATCCTGCCCGATTAATTTGCAGTGGTAATTGAAAATCATTTGCAGCTTGCTTGAAGCCTTCGATTAGCTTATCCACTTGCTGATTTACTTCCTTATACGAATCTTCAGTTAAGGCATTTAAGGTCTCATAGCCAGCAGTCATTGCTAATGGGTTCCCGGACAATGTCCCTGCTTGATAAATAGAGCCAGTTGGAGCGATATTTTCCATAATGTCACGTTTACCACCATAAGCACCTACTGGAAGTCCACCACCGATTACTTTTCCTAGACAGGTCAGGTCTGGAGTGACACCAAAATACCCTTGCGCACAATTAAAGCCTACACGGAACCCTGTCATCACCTCATCAAAAATTAATAAGGTACCATTATCTTCCGTAATGTTTCGTAAATCCTGTAAGAAATTATTCTCTGGTGGGACAACTCCCATATTACCAGAAACAGGCTCAACAATCACTGCTGCAATATCATCACCATATTGTTCAAAGGCATAACGTACACTTTCTACATCATTATATGGAACTGTTATTGTATTTTTAGCAATAGATTCCGGAACGCCTGGACTATCTGGTAATCCTAATGTGGCCACACCTGATCCTGCCTTAATTAGCAATGAATCCCCATGCCCATGATAATTACCTTCAAATTTTAAAATTTTATTTCTTCCTGTATAACCCCTGGCAACACGTAATGCACTCATCGTTGCCTCTGTTCCGGAGTTCACCATTCGTACCATTTCGATTGAAGGGACACGTTCAATGACCAGTTCTGCAAGTTTATTTTCCAGAGTAGTTGACGTACCAAAGCTTGTCCCATTTGCAACTGCTTCTTGCAACTTTGTGACAACACGATTATGGGCGTGCCCTAAAATAAGTGGCCCCCAACTTAACACATAATCAATATATTCATTCCCATCAATATCAACTATCTGTGACCCTTTCCCATACTCCATAAAAATTGGTGACATACCTACTGATTTAAATGCACGGACTGGTGAATTCACACCACCAGGCATCAAATCAACCGCTTCCTTATATGCATCTACAGAGTTATCAAAACTTTTCACGATTCATCACCCTAACTGCAAATTTATTTGTTCTACTATTGATTCAACCATTTTGCTACATCTTTTGCAAAATATGTGATGATAAGATCTGCGCCTGCACGTTTCATGGCGGTTAACTTCTCCATTACCAACTCTTGCTCGTTAATCCAGCCATTCAATGCTGCAGCCTTCACCATCGAATACTCTCCACTAACATTATAAGCAACTACTGGGGCGTTAGATTTATTTTTTACGTCTCGTACAATATCAAGGTAAGTCATGGCAGGTTTTACGATCAGAAAGTCTGCGCCCTCTTCCATATCTGATTCAGCTTCACGTAATGCTTCTAAGCGATTTGCTGGATCCATTTGATAGGTTTTACGATCACCAAATTGTGGTGTACTATCAGCAGCATCCCTAAAAGGGCCATAAAACGCTGATGCGTATTTTACTGCATAGGACATAATCGGAATGTTCGTATACCCAGCCTCATCTAGCGCTTGACGGATAAACGTTACAAATCCGTCCATCATATTTGATGGTGCAATGATATCTGCACCTGCTTGTGCTTGTGATACAGCTGTTTTAGCTAATAGTTTAAGTGATGCATCATTATCAACATCACCGTTATGAATAACTCCACAATGACCATGTGACGTGTATTCACATAAACACGTATCTGCGACCACGAGTATTTCTGGATATTCTTTTTTGATGGCTCGTGTTGCTTCCTGGACCATACCATCTTCGATAAAAGCACCAGTCCCTTGCTCATCCTTTTCTTTAGGTACACCAAAAAGTAATATTGCTTTAATTCCCAGTTCATTGATCTCTTTTAATTCTTCATTTAATCGGTCAAGTGAGACTTGGAATACACCAGGCATGGATGGAACTTCCTGTTTAATATTTTCACCTTCAATAATAAACATTGGATAAATTAAATCTTCTGTTCGCACGTGGTTTTCACGGGTTAAAGACCGCATGGAACCTGATGACCTTAACCTTCGATGCCGCTTAAAATCCTGATTTGTTGTCATTATCATAATCCCTTCTGAGCGATAAATTCACTGATACATGTCAACATGCCATCTATTGTAAATTCTTCTGCTGTTATAATTGTAGTAAAACCTAATTCACGCGCTCGCATTTCGGTTGTCGTACCGATACATACACACACTTCATTACCTGAGTGTACCATCGTCATTTCAGTAAATGCTTCAACTGTTGAGGGGCTTGTAAATGTTATAAAGTCGATATCATAATCCCTTGAAACGGCATTTAAACGCTCCGTCATTTGATAATTATAGGTTATTTCATAAACTTCCATCGAGTCATAAGCAACTCCATGCTTTGAAAATTCTACAGGAATAACATCTCTTGAACGATTTCCCCGCACAAGTAATATCGGATTATCAACTGTATATCTATTTAAGAATTCACTTGCCATTACAGTAGCGTTATACGTCGTCGGTATAAAATCTGCTGTGAATCCATAAGTTTTTAGTACATTGCCCGTTTTATGACCAACAACAGCAAGCTTTTTATCTTTTAAAACTCCAGTATCTATTTGATACTCGCTTGCTAACTGAAAAAAATAATGAACACCGTTCGTACTTGTAAAAAATATCCACTCATACATGGTTAAATCCTGAAAAAACCGTCTATTATCCGTATGATTTTTACCTGTAAGTTTCAAAAGAGGAACTTCTATTGGTTTTCCGCCATACTTCAATACCTTTTCTGTAAACTCATTAGCTTGCCTTGCTTCTCTAGTTATCAGGATTTTCTTCCCATGTAATGAATTCGGCATTACTGATCAAGCTCCTCTTTCACTCGATCTATAATCTCTTTTCCACCCCGGTCAATCATTTTATTCGCAGCTTCTTCACCCACAGATTCAGGGTCTGTACCCCGAGCTACTTCTTTAAGAATCTCTTCCCCGTCTGGTGTACCTACTAATGTTGTCAAAACAATTTCCTGTCCTTCTAAATAAGCATAGCCCCCAATTGGAACCGAGCATCCACCCTCTAGCAGATGAAGAAACGTTCTTTCCGCTTTAACCGTTTTCGTTGTTCGATCATCGTTAATCCTTGCTAATATTTCACGTAGCTCATGGTCATCCTCACGGCATTCTATCGCTAATGCACCCTGACCGACTGCTGGCACACAAACATCTGGTTCGAGATATTCGGTTATAAGATCTTCACTTAAACCAACGCGTTTTAAGCCGGATACAGCCAAAATAATTGCATCATAATCTTCTTCGTCGAGTTTACGTAAACGCGTTTCAATGTTTCCCCGAATCCATTTAATTGAAACATCAGGTCTTTCTGCTGAGATTTGAGCCCCTCGCCGCAAGCTGCTTGTACCTACTATCGCTCCGCTAGGTAAATCTTTTAAGGCTACATTATTTTTTGCAATATAAGCATCGCGATGATCCTCTCTGATTGGAATGGATGTGATCACCAGACCTTCAGGCATCTCTGACGGCATATCCTTCATGCTATGTACAGCTAGGTCAATCTCATGATCATAAATAGCTTTTTCAATTTCTTTAACAAATAGACCTTTGCCACCTACTTTGGACAATGTAACATCCAGAATACGATCACCTTTGGTTGAAATCTGATGTACTTCAAATTCGTTTTGAACACCTGCAGCTTGTAACGCATCTATTACCCAATCCGTTTGCGTTAACGCTAAATTACTTTTTCTTGACCCTACCGCTATTTTACGCATCTAAAAAACCTCCAATAGTAAATCACCATACACGAAATGACGAACCAAAACGAAATAACCAGAATGCTATAAAGCAAAACCTCATTCAGTAAGGTGTCTCCCTCACTGAATGCTTACTAATCTACATACTGCTTAATCTTTCTATCATTGGAAATGCAATTTTATTATCTGTTTTTTCATCTTTGTTTAGTCTTGTAAGTGTATTATTATTTTTTGCTTGTTTATTCAATTCAGCCTTTACTTCTTCTTCAATGCCAAATATATCCACAAACAGATCTAACGATTCCTCTGCTTTGTCCCTTGCAGCTAATTCTTTTGCTTGTGTAACGGGTTCTTTTAATAATTGATTAATAATGCTTTTCGTATGCTTATTTAATACTTTTTTCTCACGTACTGTTAAGTCTGGTATTTTTCGTTCAATACTTTGCATGGTTTCAGCTTGAATGGATAGAGCTTTTTGACGCAAACCAGAAATGATGGGGACAACTCCTAATGTCTTCACCCACTCTTTAAAAGCAACGATTTCCGCTTCAAGCAAAATTTCTACTTCTTCTGCTGCAGCTTTTCGAGACTCTAAATTTCCATCAACAATATGCTGTAAATCATCTATATCACGTAAAAAGACATTCTCTATCTCACTTATCTTCGGATCAAGGTCTCGTGGCACAGCGATATCGACCAAAAGTAATGGGCTTTCGTTTCGTTCCTTTTGTATTGGTTCTAACATTTCCTTTGTTAATAATACAGAATCTGAACCAGTCGAACTTATAAGAATATCTGCATGCTTTAAAACATCTGCTAAATCATCTGCATGTGCAGGCTTTGCATCGAATTTTGCAGCTAACTCCTCTGCTTTTTCAAATGTTCGGTTTAGAACTGTAATATCTGTTGCACCTGAACCTTGAAGATTTTTTGCAGCCAA
The DNA here is from genome assembly GCF_026013645.1 of Virgibacillus natechei. Classification (NCBI taxonomy): domain Bacteria; kingdom Bacillati; phylum Bacillota; class Bacilli; order Caryophanales; family Bacillaceae; genus Virgibacillus; species Virgibacillus natechei. The sequence goes on from NZ_CP110224.1 coordinate 2,227,277, forward strand.
TTCTCCCATTTTTCCAGCACCTAATATTACAACATGTTTATCCTTTAGATTACCAAATATCTTTTTAGCCAGTTCAACTGCAGCAAAACTTACCGAAACCGCATGTGAACCGATTTCAGTATCCTTTTGTACTCGTTTTCCAAACGTAATAGCCTGTTTAAAAAGTTCATTAAAGATCGTTCCGGTCGTATCCATGCTTTGTGATGTTAAAAATGATTTCTTAACTTGACCTAAAATTTGTGTTTCCCCTAAAATCATTGAATCAAGACCGGTAGAAACACGAAACAAATGTTCAAATGCACCATCATCTTCCGTAATTCTTAAGTAAGAAGAAAAATCCTCCTTCTCAATTTCAAACCAGTCTGATAAAAATTGTTTTATATAATAACGACCTGTATGAAGTTGATCAACCACTGCGTATATCTCTGTACGATTACATGTAGAAATAATCACATTTTCCAAAATACTCTTTTGCGCCTTTAGTGCTGTCATGGCATCATGAAGAGATTGTTCTGAAAATGTGAACCTTTCCCTAATTTCTACAGGGGCTGTTTTGTAATTGAATCCAACTTTTAGAATATGCACTTTATCTACCCCCAATAAAACTTTAGGAATATGTTCAATAGAACATACCTTTAAAAAACGTATTAATGTATATTATATCACATTATACGGTTCACTTTTTTTGAAATTGTGAACAGATTCTGAAACAATGTGATAAGATCAAACGTATATATAATATGAACTCGAGGGTACTTTATCATAACAGTATATAATTAGCAAGAAATCACGTTACTGTAGACTAGAGGTGTATCAATGAAGAAAAAAAATTCGCTTGCCGCTTACATATTAATCGGCATTGGTATATTTTTTCTACTAAGGCAGTTAAGAATTCCAATTTTGACTGACTTTTACTCATTACCTACGCTACTAATAATTATAGGCTTATCACTAATTATTTATAGCTATAATTCGAAGAAATATCAAAATTTGTTTATTGGTACGATTATTTTAGGGATCGGTATTCATATTCACGGCTTAAATCACTATCGTTTTTGGATAGATCATTGGGCTATTTACCTTCTCATTATCGGCATTGCATTTCTCATTCGTTATCTGCAAACAAAGGATGGACTATTTGCTGGCATTGTGCTCATAGGCCTTTCGATTCTTTTAATTTTTTCAATTGAACTTCCTGAATGGCTTGCATGGGTCTACGTAGTAATTGATTATATAGAAGATTACTGGCCAATAGCCATTATTATTATTGGAATTTATTTATTAAAGAAGAAAAAATAACCGTAGTTATGAAAAGACTCTCTGCAGGAAACATATTGTTTTCAACAGAGAGCTTTTTTTGCATAGGAAACTATAGAATTTAAATACTAGGATAACTTATATACTTAAATAGCCACGTCCAGCTCCAGCGCCCAGCAACTATCAAATCTTTACGGTGGGGCGAGCATTTAGCGCAGCCCCAAACTTCACACTCCTCCACTACGATAAAGAAGACTTACTGATTGCCAAGCCGGAGGCGTAGGCAGAAGTAAAGTCGCACTTATGCCCTGTGGGTGAAAAGAAGACTTGCCGATTGGCTCTGCCAGAGGCTTAGGCGCACTTATACCCTTGTGGTGAAAGCCGGCATCGACTCCCTAGGCTTAAGGAAGGCCGACTAAAACCGGGCTTGCGCTCAGGCGTCGGCATACCTCTATGAAGGGGCATGTTTCCTTTTCGCTTTCCAAGCATAAGATTCACTTTGACTTTCGCCACTACTGGCGATAAGTCAAGTTCATCTAATCTCATTGCGGCAGTGGAAGTTCAACTAAAACCGCCACTTTGCGTGGCAACGTTGAACCACCCGCATCGCTGAGCGCAGTTTGTACGTTGCTAAACGGGTACTTGCGCTTTTGTTATAAATATGTTCTAAGAAGTCTCCAAGCTTCGTCCTTCCCTTCAGCAGTTTCTGATGAAAAAGGAAGGACATAATCTTCTGGATCCACTTCTAAGGTCTCTTTCGTACGTTTCAGATACTGAGTCCGCTTACTCTTCGGAATCTTATCCATTTTCGTAGCAACTACAAGAACGGGAAGCTCAAAGTGTTTTAAAAACTCATACATTTGAATATCATCTTGAGTCGGTTCGTGACGGACATCCGTGATTAATACGGTTATCTTTAACGTATCCCTACTTTGAAAATACTCTTCCATCATGCCTCCCCATTTTTCTCGCTCTTTTTTCGATACCTTAGCATACCCATAACCCGGAACATCGACAAAGTAAAAGGCATTATTCAATTTATAAAAATTTAATGTTTGTGTCTTTCCAGGCGTAGATGAAGTCCTTGCTAAGTTTTTGCGATTAATCAGCTTATTAATAAATGATGATTTACCAACATTAGAACGGCCGGCTAACGCTATTTCTGGAAGTCGGTCATTTGGATATTGCTTACTACTTACTGCGCTAATCACAATCTCTGCATTATTTACTTTCATGATTTTCACCCACCAGTGCATGATCTAACACTTGATCCAAATGGGCTGCTTTTATAAACGTTAGATCATTTCGTACGCTTTCTGGTATATCATCAATATCTTTTACATTCTCATCTGGTATGATAATCGTGGTAATTCCAGCCCGGTGAGCACTCAGCGATTTTTCTTTCAAACCACCGATTGGCAGCACACGTCCTCGTAGAGTTATTTCACCAGTCATACCTACCTCTTTCTTAACTGCTCTTCCTGTTAAAGCTGATACAAGAGCAGTAGCCATTGTTATACCTGCTGATGGCCCGTCTTTAGGTGTCGCTCCTTCAGGAACGTGAATATGAATATCGTATGTTTCATGAAAATCAGAAGCAATGTTTAATTCATCCGCCCGTGAGCGAATATAGCTAAATGCAGCTTGGGCAGATTCTTGCATAACATCGCCGAGTTTTCCTGTTAACGTCAGTTTTCCTTTGCCAGGATAGTGTGAAACTTCTATCGACAATGTATCTCCGCCAGCTGCCGTATATGCCAGGCCTGTAGCTGTTCCGATTTGATTCTCCTGCTCCATTAGCCCATAACGGTAAAGTGGCTTGCCAAGTAATTCTTCCAAATTTTTCTCCGTTACGATTACCCGTTTCTTTTCATCAGAAATGATTTGTTTAGCAGCCTTTCTACACAGTGTGGCAAGCTGTCTCTCAAGGTTTCTAACTCCAGCTTCACGCGTATACTTACGAATTAGTTTTAATAATCCATCATCACGGATTTGCATGTTTGCTTTTTTTAATCCATTCTCTTTTAACTGCTTGTTCAATAAATGTTCTTTGGCAATATGCAGTTTTTCTACTTCCGTGTAACCAGCTATTGAAATAAGTTCCATACGATCTAATAATGGGCCTGGGATATTCGTAACATAGTTCGCCGTTGCAACAAATAACACATTGGATAAGTCGTAGTTCTCTTCAATAAAGTGGTCACTGTACGTGTGATTTTGTTCCGGATCCAGCACTTCAAGCATTGCTGATGAAGGATCACCACGAAAATCGTTTGACATTTTATCGATCTCATCCAATAAAAACACTGGATTAATCGTTTCTGCTTTTTTCATTCCCTGTATGATTCTACCTGGCATTGCACCAATATACGTTCGGCGATGTCCTTTTATCTCAGCTTCATCCCGAACACCACCTAAAGAAGTTCTAACAAAGTTTCTATTTATCGAACGCGCAATGGACTTCGCTAAGGATGTTTTCCCCACTCCTGGAGGGCCTACAAGACAAAGAATAGGACCCTTAATAGAGTTTGTTAGCTTTTGCACGGCTAAATATTCTAGTATCCGTTCCTTAACCTTCTCTAGACCGTAATGATCCTCATCAAGTATTGTTTCCGCATTATCAATTTCAATTGTATCTGTTGTTTTCTTCGTCCAAGGTAATGCCAGCAGCCAATCTAAATAATTACGAATAACCGAGCTTTCCGCAGAACTTTGTGGGACTTTCTCATACCTACCTAATTCCTTTTTAGCCACCTCTTTAATCGAATCCGGCATATCCGACAACTCTATTTTTTCACTCAATTGTCCAACTTCACTGGTTTTACCTTCTTTTTCACCTAGTTCTTTTTGGATAGCTTTCAATTGCTCGCGCAAGTAATATTCTTTTTGTGTTTTTTCCATGGAACTTTTTACACGCTTGCCAATCTTTTGTTCTAAATCCAGTACTTTTTGCTCATTGGAGATCGTCTGAATTAAATGTTGGAGCCTTTCCTTGATATCTATCATCTCCAATAAAGTCTGCTTATCTTTAATTTTTAAAGATAAATGAGATGTAATAATATCAGACAACCTTCCAGCTTCGTCAATATCAGAAACCGTTGCAAAGGTTTCCTGTGTTATTTTTTTAGAAATTTTTATGTATTGCTCAAACTGATCTAATAACGTACGCATTAAAGCCTCTTCTTCATTTGCTTCTTCTGCATGTACATCTTCTAATTTTTCAATTTCTACTTCAAACGCTTCATTATCCGTGTCCATAAATTGTACAATTTCCCCGCGATGTATCCCTTCAACCAAAACACGAATGGTTCCATTTGGAAGTTTTAGCATTTGTTTTACTTTTGCCAAGGTTCCGATCTGATAAACGTCTTTGGTTTCTGGTTCTTCCAAACTGACTTTCTTTTGAGCTGCAAGAAATATGGTTTGATCACCCATCATCGCTTTTTCCAATGCTGCAACAGACTTATCTCTTCCTACATCAAGGTGAATAACCATCGATGGAAATACAAGTAATCCGCGTAATGGAAGGAGGGGGAGTTGGATCGTGTCTTTTATCATTATATGTACCTCCGTCTTATGTAATATCTTTATGCTTGCATATATCTTTAAAGTTTATAGAAGAACGATGCATTTGTAAATCTATAAAGTAAAACTTCATTCAGTCAAGTTTTCGGCGCACAAATGTTTTCGATGAGTAATAGTATGGCGCCCTCAATCTTGTTCCTTAAAGCTTATATAGGCAGTAAAGCTGTGGTAACACTTCAATTTTTAAATAATTAAACTTAGTATTACCTCATTTTTCGGCGTTAATCGTAAAAGTGAAAAAAACTGACTAGGTACATAACTCTCTGTGGATAAGGAGCTATATGCCTAGTCAGTCTCAGATTTTTACTTGTTTCTTTTACTTAGGCGCTTTCTCTCGGAAGTGTGTTATCTCCTTCTTTTACAGTCCCGTCCTTAAGCACAAGCTTAGGGCTACCATTTTCTTCTTTTACCGTGCTTTTCGTTATAACACATTTTTCTATATCATCTCTTGACGGTAATTCATACATTACGTCGAGCATGATACTTTCAATAATGGAGCGTAAGCCACGTGCACCTGTTTTACGCTCAATTGCTTTTTTAGCCACTTCAACAAGCGCTTCTTCCTCAAACTCCAATTCTACGTCATCCATTTGGAATAACTTCTCATATTGCTTCACAAGTGCATTTTTCGGTTTCGTTAATATTTGAACTAATGCATGTTCATCTAAAGGCTCCAAACTTCCTACAACTGGAATTCTCCCTATAAATTCTGGAATTAAGCCATAACTCAGAAGATCCTCTGGTAATACTTTTTGCAATAATTGTCCGACACCAAGATCTTGGCCCTTATCATTTGATCCACCAAATCCAATTACGGTTTGACCAAGACGACGTTTAACAATTTGGTCAATACCATCAAAGGCACCACCAACAATGAATAAAACATTCGACGTGTCAATTTGAATGAATTCCTGATGTGGATGCTTACGTCCTCCCTGTGGCGGAACACTAGCTACAGTACCTTCAATGATTTTAAGTAGTGCCTGTTGTACACCTTCACCTGATACATCACGCGTAATAGATGGATTTTCAGATTTACGTGCCACTTTATCAATTTCATCAATATAAATAATACCTTTTTCTGCTTTTTCAACATCATAATCAGCTGCTTGAATCAATTTCAGAAGAATATTTTCTACATCTTCACCAACATATCCAGCTTCTGTTAAGGAGGTCGCATCTGCCATAGCAAATGGAACATTAATGATTCTGGCAAGCGTTTGAGCTAGAAGTGTTTTACCACTACCTGTTGGTCCAAGCATTGAAATGTTACTCTTTCCAATTTCCACATCATCTGCAGCACTAGTTGAATTCACACGTTTATAATGATTGTAAACAGCTACAGACATATTCTTCTTAGCTTTCCCCTGACCAATAACATAATCATCTAGCGTTTCCATTATCTCTTTTGGCTTTGGAATTTCTTTCATTTCTGTTTCTTCTTCTGTACCTAATTCTTCATCTACAATTTCTGTGCAAAGTTCTATACATTCATCACATATATAAACGCCCGGCCCGGCAACTAATTTACGTACTTGATCCTGACTCTTTCCACAAAATGAACATTTTAATTGCCCTTTTTCTTCATTAAACTTACGCATATAATTTCACCCCTAAAAGTTTAAATCTACTCCTAAACCCTATATTTTAGGATTCAACTTTAAAGTCATCATATCAGATCAAAATTAAAAAACAAAACAAATACACTTCTCATGACTCTAAATTCATTAAAGCTATAATGGCTTAAAAGTCAAACCTTACTACACCTACTATATGTTACTTCCCAAAATAAAGTCGTTAAGTTAGATATTAAAATAGGTAAAACACTAACAAGATGCGACGTAGCGCATCTTGTTAGTATTTTCCTAATGTGTAAATACACTTATTACTATTGTTCTACAGGCTTACTTTGCTCTACCAAGAAGTCAATTGCTTTTCTAAACTTAAGATCATCTTTGATAGCATCTGAATTTCCACCAAGCATTTGTTTTAATTGCTCTTTTTCTACTCCATACATACCAGCCATGTTCTCAAGCTCTGCATCTACATCTTCTTCCGTTGCTTCAAGGTTTTCTTCATTAACAATCGCTTCTAATGTTAGGTTTGTCTTTACTCTCTTTTCAGCATCTTCTCTCATTTGCTCTTTTAATGCATTTTCGTCCTGACCAGAAAATTGAGCATACATTTCCATTGTCATTCCTTGTTGTTGAAGACGCTGTTCAAATTCTTTTACCATTTGATCAAGCTCCGTTTCTACCATTGCTTCAGGTACATCTACTTCAGCATTGTTAGAAGCTTGTTCCAATAACGATTCTCGTTTTTCATTTTCAGCATTCTGTTCTTTTTGCTCTTCAAGTTCAACTTTTTTCTTTTTCTTCAATTCATCAAGTGTTTCCACTTCTTCATCAACATCTTTTGCAAATTCATCATCCAATTCCGGTAGTTCTTTATACTTCACTTCATGAATTTTTACTTCGAATGCAGCTGCTTTACCAGCTAGGTCTTCTGCATGATATTCTTCAGGGAATGTTAATTCAACGCGAACGTCTTCTCCCGTTTCTTTACCTATTAATTGTTCTTCAAACCCTGGAATGAATTGTCCGGAACCAATTTCAAGTGAATGGTTTTCTCCTTTTCCACCGTCAAACGCTTCTCCGTCCATGAATCCTTCAAAGTCCATTACTACTGTGTCGCCTTCTTCAATAGCACCTTCTTCTTTTACAACTAGCTCAACATGCTCGTTAAGCAAGGTCGTTATGGATTCTTCAACTTCTTCATCCGTCACTTCTACAGATTGGCTTTCAACTTCCAATCCCTTGTATTCTCCAAGAGTAGCTTCTGGTTTCACGTTTACATTAGCAGTGAAAACCAAGTCTTTACCTCGTTCAATCGTTTCTATATCCACTTCTGGCTGTTCAATTGGTTGAATCGCCGTTTCTTCAATTGCCTTCCCATAAGCACCTTGAAGAACAAGGTCTACCGCGTCTTGGTATAATGATTCAACACCAAAGCGATTTTCAAATATTTTACGTGGTATCTTCCCTTTACGGAATCCTGGAAGTTCCATATCCTTTGAAACTTTTTTAAATGCTTGATCTAATGCAGTTTCAAATTCATCTGCCGTTACTCCAAATGTTAATACTCCTGTATTTCCTTCTTGCTTTTCCCAATTTGCTACCATGAAATATTCCCTCCAAAAATCTATTATCTTCATTCATTTTTCATATTCATTATTAGCATATAATGACACATTTACAACGAACTAATTATAACATAAACGCAACGCCTTTCAAGCATTTATGGTCATGTGCTTATTTAATCTTCTATCATACTCATATACAGCGTTTCACATGCCTTTATTTCTTCCGTGTAATGTATAATGATATCACTTCGTCGTTCTCCCTTTTTTATATGTATATCTACATATTCCTGCCCTATATGCTTTAAAGCTTCTGCGATATGCACAACGTCATCATTTGGTGGCATTATTGGATATCGTACATAAGCATATCGATAGAGAATTTGTTTTAATAGGATAAATAATGATGGATCTTTTTGTTCTAATTCACTTATTTGTAACAACGTTTGCTTTACTATGCTATGTGATGCAATGTCCAAAATGTTTGCAGGTACGACACGTATTTGTGAATCTAATTTATGTATGTCCACTTCATATGTAATTTCTTGATCTTGTAACCATTGAAACATTGCTGTTTTCGTTACGGGATGAACTTTTTCATTCATCAAGTATTTGATGATATCACTACTAGACTGGGCCTTCGTTTTTCTTAAATTTTGGATAATACGCCATTGTTCAACATGCTTATTATCATCAATTGCCTGGTTAAGCTCATCTAAATATACAGTAGTCTTCTCCATAGTTACATCATTCTTCATTTGGTCGCTCATATCATACAGTTGCTGAAATTGTTCTTTTATAACAGCTGGCAAGTCTTCATTTCTTAAGTCTTGTTCAACTTGTTCCATTAATAACTCGTACTGGTTTGTTTGAAACAATATGGTTAGATAAATATGTACGTAATGATAATAATTTTCATCTTTGATGTTTAATAACGCTTCACACATGTCTTGAGCTTCGCCATGCCTCTCTAACTCCATTAAACAAATTAACTTAGCAATAATTATTTCATGATTATTAACTTGGTAACTTAATAATTTATTTAGTTTTAATAGGGCTGTTTCATATTTCTTTTCCTTTAGTGCTTGTAAGCTTTCTTCTTCCAATGTTTTTTTCCATTTCGGAAAAAGTATAACATTATCGAATTCTGATTCATTTTCCATCTATTCTCCTCCTTCCTGATTTAGATATTATTTTTCATATCTAATTGGATATATATCCCCTTAATCTTATCATATTGAACTTAAATTAAATAGAAAAGGAGAAACCTATTTCAAAATTAGGTTTCTCCCTGATGATGTCCCAGGCAGGATTCGAACCTGCGACCCACAGCTTAGAAGGCTGTTGCTCTATCCTACTGAGCTACTGGGACATAATATGTATGGAGCGGGTGATGGGAATCGAACCCACATCATCAGCTTGGAAGGCTGAGGTTTTACCACTAAACTACACCCGCTTAGAATCAAGGTACTAGTACTTAAATATGTTTCATCATTCTTTTATTTAGGATTTTAACGGACAAGAATCATTATATGCATTTAAAGATATTTTGTCAATACTTTTTTATAAAAAATGGAAAAGCTTATCATATAGTTTCTTCACTATGATGACAAGCTTCTATTTTTTATATGGTTGCACGGTGTGATAAATCTTCGATGACTTCTCCATCAATTGTATAGAAAGTAACGATAACGTCAATTTGACTTTCCCATTCTAATATTGCATAGGTCTTTTCCGATCTTTTCTTTGGTAGTCGAATACTACCAGGATTGATAAATAGACGGTTACCTACTTGCTCAACTCCAGCTATATGAGTATGCCCAAAGCAGACGACACTGGCATCTACTTCTTCCGCCCGGTATGCTAATGTCAATAAGTTCGCTTTAACATCATAAAGATGACCGTGTGTCACATAAAAGTTAACGTCATTAATTGTCGGATTCTGTTCCTCAGGAAGCCGGGAATCATGATCGGTATTTCCCCCCACTTTCAAGAAACCGTCCAACTCTGGTGCGTCCATATCTAGTTCAGAATCTCCACAATGAATCATGTTTTTTAGTTGATGACGTTTTTTTATCTCTGCAACTTCATTCGTTAATCCATGGCTATCACTTAAAATTAGAACCTTCGTCATCTGAATATCCCTCCTCCATCGTTTTTTATAAATTCGTCCAGCTCCACAATTGCATTTTTTCGATGACTGATACTATTCTTCTCATTATCTGAAAGCTGAGCCATTGTACATGTATAGTTTTTTGGAATAAAAACAGGATCGTAGCCAAATCCATTATCTCCTATTGCAAAAAAAGCAATGCTTCCTTCACAATCCCCTTTGCGAAATATTGTTTTTTGACCTGGCACAGCAACAGCGAGAACACATACAAACCTTGCCGTTCTTTCCTCGGTTGGTATATTTTCTAATTCGCCCAATACCTTCTCTATGTTTTTCTGATCATTTTTCATTCCTGAATACCTCGCAGAAAAAACACCAGGCCTACCACCTAATGCATCAATAATTAGTCCTGAATCATCAGCCAGTACAGGGATGGACAATCTATCTGAAAGTTGCTCAGCTTTCAATGCAGCATTCTCTTCAAATGTTGTACCAGTTTCCTCTACTTCAGGAATTTCTTCCGTTAAATCCAATAAAGAAATAGCTTGTATTCCATACCCGATAAAAAGATCTTTAAACTCCTTAGCCTTACCAGCGTTCCGAGTCGCTATTATTATTTTTTTCATGACCATTCTCCTATGTAACTGTTTCACCGATTCGGTCTGATAGCGCACCAATCGTTTCTTTTTGATACTCCGTAACCTTTTCTATTCCCTCATTCGCAAGTTGGAGCATGGTTAGCAACTGACTCTGAGAAAATGTTGCTTCTTCACCTGTTCCCTGGATTTCAACAAATTCACCAGCCCCTGTCATAACAATGTTCATATCAACATCAGCTTGGGAATCCTCTTGATAATTTAAGTCGAGAATTTCCTTTCCGTCCGATAATACACCAACGGAGATTGCACTTAAATAATCTATAACAGGCATTTTGCTAATGGTTCCCTTAGTCAATAATTTACCAAAAGCCAATACAACTGCTACAAATGCCCCTGTAATAGAAGCAGTCCTTGTCCCGCCGTCAGCCTGAATAACATCACAATCTACCCAAACTGTTCGCTCTCCAATTTTGTCTAAATCAACAACTGATCGTAGCGCTCTTCCAATTAAACGTTGTATTTCCATTGTTCTTCCACTAACTTTTCCTTTGGAAGACTCCCTTATATTTCTTTGTTCCGTTGCTCTGGGAAGCATCGCATATTCTGCCGTAATCCACCCCTTCCCTTTACCACGCATAAATGGAGGAACCTTATCTTCAATACTAGCATTACAAATAACTTTGGTGTCTCCTACCTCTATTAAAACAGACCCTTCTGGGTGACTGATATAATCAGGCGTGATTTTTACTGGTCGTATATGATTTACTTGTCGCTGATCATTTCTCATCAATGAACTCCTCCTTATTTGACCTTAGCTTAACATATTATTAACCAAAGAAACACGTAATTATCCACCTTAGAAAACTTAGCATTCATTAAGCCTTCAGGTGGATTGTCAAAGCTTATGTAGAAAGAAGGTTTTTCTTTCTTATCTGCAAAAAAAAGAGGCTGTCATGCATAGCCCCTTAGATTAAAGCTTTTCACTTGGTAAAAATGATTGTCCTGTAACGGGTTCGTCGTACGTTTCCCCGTTTTCGTTAACCAACTGATCCATATTTTCCACCTTTACATCTACTGCGTCTACAGATTGTTGTCCTGTTAACGTTCGTACTATAGTCTCCATTACTTCATCTGAAATCATCGCTTGTTCAGTATCTGTTAGCACATCTTCACTAAAGACTAATTCTAGTACGCCATCTTCTAATGTTGGTGTATCTGTCAATTCTGTCTGTGCATTAAATACATGGGTTACATTTGTATTTAATCCCGGCCCCTGAATCATTTCTTCAACAATGGAACCAAACATTTCATCATTATCGCTATTAACATACTGTGTAACAGGTACATAATACCGGTTCTCATTGTGTTCTGTCGGATAATGTATCGTAACAGCATTGCTACTGACCAAATCCAGTGTATCTGTTCCAGTAATATTTATTCCATTTGCCCTGGAGTATCCCTCTCTAATCGGCGTTCCATTTACTGGCATTTCTTCTTGCGGATGACCATTGATCATTAATTGCATTTTTTGCACATTATCAAATTGTGTCAGTGTATATGTCATCGACTCGAGTATATTTAATTCATTCTCAGCTTCGTAATTTTCAAATTCCTCAGATAAATCAACCACAATGGTACCATCTTCTTGTAAATTTAAGCCCAATACTTCTGTTCCTTCAGGAAGTACAGCTTGAAATCCATTTGGCAACATCGAAGTTACTGGTCCACCTTTTACTAAATACTCGACTACTTGAGTCGCTACTTCCTTAGAACCAGGACTTGGTAATTCTAACGTTTGGGATGCAACCATTCCGTTTGAGTCAAGTAAATACAACTCTCGTGGATTTGTTTCATCTGCAATCCCTCCTGTCTCCTCTTCATTTACATCTGATTCATCATCTTCAACTGCCTCTGTATCCTCAGTTGTTACTTCTTCTTCTAGATTATCCACTGCCTCTGCATCTTGAGGTGGATCCATTTCCTCGAGTGATTGTTCCCCTTGAAAACACCCTGTTAGTATAATGAAGAAGATTAAAGCCCCTGTCAAAAGTATTCCGCGCTTCAGCATGTCATTCCCCCCTATGATGGTATGTACTACTATATATACGAGCCCAAAATAAAAATAGACCAACCAAAACGAAATTTTAAACAAAAAATCAGAACCTTGAATAGATCAAGAATTCTGATTTACTAAAGCCGCGCTTTTTTTATTTTCACCATTTGTGAATCTGATTGTTGAAAAAGACTCTCTGATATTTTAACAAAAATCTCCATTTCACCTGTTGTATAAAATTGATGAACGGGAACTTGACCGTTTTTGTTTAATAAATGATGAACCTCCAATATGGTACTTGTTTCTCTAGCCGTTTCTTCACTTGAGGAAATGACGGTCACATGATTGCCGATTACCGCTTGAATTGTATCTTTTATCAATGGATAATGTGTACACCCAAGGATTAAGGTATCCATATGATTTTTAATTTTCATTGGATGTAACGTATCTTCTGCAACTTTTAGAGCTTGGTCCCCACTCAATACACCTTGCTCAATCATTGGAACAAATAAAGGACATGCTAAAGCATTCACATGGATATCCGCTTTAATTTGTTTCAAAGCGTTCGTATAAGCCTCACTTCTAATTGTACCCTCGGTTCCAATTACACCAACATGATTATTTTTTGTGAACTTGATTGCAGCACGTGCACCTGGTTGAATCACACCAATAACAGGAATATCTAATTTTTGCTGCAGATCTGTTAACGTAAATGCTGTAGCAGTATTACAAGCCACGACCAACATTTTAATATTCTTTTTCAGCAAAAAATCCACCAGTTCCCATGTGAATTTCTGCACTTCTTCTTTTGACCTTGGACCATAAGGACATCTAGCCGTATCGCCAAGATATATTAACTTTTCTTTAGGTAGTTGACGCATCAACTCGTGTGCCACAGTTAAGCCACCAACACCTGAATCAATAACTCCGATTGGTCGATCCAAACTTATCGCCTCTTCTATGCTGTTATTTTTCATTTACCATTTTCATTTGCTCATGTAAAAAATCTAATAACTCGCTTAATGTTTCTGTTTGATCAGCAGAAAAATTTTCTAAAACCTCACCTAAATACTCTTGGCGTTTATCAATCACTTCATGAACGATTCTCTTTCCTTTATCTAAAACATGAATTCTAACTACACGTCTATCTTTTGAGTCACGAACTCTTTCAACCAGTTCATTTCTTTCCATTCGATCTACTAAATCAGTTGTTGTACTAAAAGCTAAACTTATTCTATTTGATAGCTCACCAATTGTTAAATCGCCTTCTTCTAACAGAAATTGTACAGCAACAAATTGTGGAGATGTGATCGGGTAATTATTTAATATTTTACGACCATTTTGTTTTACAATACCTGCAATATAACGAAGTCTTTTTTCTACATCTATAATGGCCTCAGTTGGTGCATCGTTATTCAAAAGATCCCCCCTTATAACTTTCCTAAAGCTATGAAATTAGTTTAACATACCCGCCATGAAATTTGTCAGATTGAAGCAAATGATGGTATTTTTTCTTTGTTCGGTATTTTTCAGGGAAGACTCCTATTATTATACCAAAAAGACCAACTAATTTTACTGAAATATGCTCACCTGCAAATAATAAATTTCCTTTTGAAATAGTAAGCACTATTTTTTCAAATGATTCATAAGCTATTGTGACTAAATAATTTCCCTTCATTCTGCATCTCTATGACAGCAAGGAGGGGTTAACATTTGGAGGACAACAACTATAAACCGAAGCAATTATTAACAAAACGCGAGAAAGAAGTATTCGAACTCTTGGTTCAGGACAAAACAACAAAAGAAATTGCCCAAGATTTATTTATATCTGAAAAAACTGTTCGTAACCACATTTCAAATGCTATGCAGAAATTAGGAGTTAAGGGGCGATCGCAAGCAGTAGTGGAGCTTCTTCGCATGGGGGAATTAAAGCTCTAAAAAAAACCGGCTTTCCTAATGGAAAGTCGGTTTTTTTAGCAGTTAAACGTATATGCATATTCTCTTTCTGCATGGGCGCCATTTTGAGCACGCGTTTATAGCATTCTATGTATGCTCTAGACCTGTAACAATTCTTCTTTCATAGAATCAGTGAGTGAAATTGGATTACCTGTTTTTGGCTCAACGTACACTAACCTCCCACGGCCAGTTAGACTCACCTGTTCATCTTTATCCAAGGCCATGTAATGGATATCAATTGATGTACTACCAACGTAATTAGCCTTTACAAATAAATTTATATAATCATCAAAAAACATTTGCTTATGATAATCACATTGCAAATCTGCCACTACTGGTATTGAGGTATCTTCTTGTTTTATATCATCGAATACGCTCATTGATTTTAAAAATTCAATACGAGCTTCTTCAAAGTATATAAAAGGGGATACATTATTGACATGACCAAACATATCTGTTTCAGAGAACCTTATTTTAATGGGTATAAAAAACGAGAATTCCGAGCGCCACTTCTCCATGTCTTTTATATATGAAATCGATTTCAAGCCAACTCGTTCTCCTTTCTATTCTATAAATCTTATAAAAAAATGGCCCTTACCATATATTGGAAAGGGCCATGGTTTTTAGATAATTAGTGTGCATTATCACTGCCGAAGAAATTTTTAAATGCTTGAATATTTGTATCACGATTCATGGCAGCAATAGAAGTTGTTAATGGGATTCCTTTTGGACAAACCTGTACACAGTTTTGAGCATTTCCACAACCGTCTATTCCACCTTCTTCCATCAAACCTTCTAATCTCTCACTAGCATTCATTTCACCTGTTGGATGTGCATTAAACAGACGTACTTGTGAAAGAGCTGCTGGTCCGATAAAGTCTGATTTATCGTTAACATTTGGACAAGCTTCTAAACAAACACCACAACTCATACATTTTGAAAGTTCATAAGCCCATTGACGTTTTTTCTCTGGCATACGAGGGCCAGGACCTAAATCATAGGTACCATCAATTGGAATCCAAGCTTTTACTTGTTTTAATGCATCAAACATTCCTTCACGATCCACAATTAAATCACGAACAACTGGAAACGTATCCATAGGAGCTAAACGTATTGGTTGTTCTAAATCATCCACTAGGGCTGCGCAAGATTGTGATGCGGTACCATTAATAACCATTGAACAAGCACCACACACTTCTTCCAAACAGCTCATATCCCAATAGACTGGAGCTGTCTTTTTTCCATTAGCATTAATAGGATTTTGTTGGATCTCCATTAAACCAGAAATAACATTCATGTTTGGACGATACGGAACGTTAAAAGTTTCTTCATAAGGAGCCGATTCTGCGTCATCTTGCCTTGTTATGATAAAGCTTACTGTTTGTTCTTCAACCATTTTTACTTACTCCCCTCACTTTTATTTAGAATAGTCACGCTTACGAGGTGGAATTAACGAAGTATCCACTGCCTCATAACTTATGACGGGCGTTTCGGTTTCACGGTCAAAATCCGCTATCGTCGTTTTCAACCATTCTTCATCATTACGATCAGGAAATTCTGGCTTATAGTGCGCCCCGCGACTTTCATTACGGTTGTATGCTCCGATGGTAATAACTCGGGCTAAATGAAGCATGTTCTTTAATTGTCGAGTAAACATAACACCCTGATTACTCCATCGGGATGTATCATTTATACCAATATTCTCCCAGCGTTCTAATAGCTCGCTTATCTTTTTGTCTGTTTGAAGAAGTTTTTCATTGTCACGTACTACCGTAACATTATCCGTCATCAATTCTCCAAGCTCTTTGTGAAGACGATAGGCGTTTTCTTCACCTTCCATATTTATTAGCTTTTCAAATTTGTCTTTTTCTTCTTGTTCTCTTGCTTCAAATAATTCAGGTGGAAGATCATCAACATGTTTTTCTAATCCATCAACATATTTAATAGCACTTGGACCTGCTACATTACCACCGTGAATGGCAGACAATAGGGAGTTAGCACCTAAACGATTTCCACCATGCTGTGAATAATCGCACTCACCAGCTGCAAATATTCCAGGAATATTTGTCATTTGATCGTAATCAACCCATAATCCACCCATTGAATAATGAACAGCCGGGAAAATTTTCATTGGTACTTTTCGCGGATCCTCTCCAACGAATTTTTCGTAAATTTCAATGATCCCACCAAGTTTAACATCTAATTCTTTTGGGTCTTTATGTGATAAATCAAGGTAAACCATATTTTCGCCGTTTATTCCAAGTTTCTGATTCACACAAACATCAAAAATTTCACGCGTTGCAATATCACGAGGTACCAAGTTACCATATGCTGGATATTTCTCCTCTAGGAAGTACCATGGCTCTCCATCTTTATATGTCCATACTCTGCCGCCTTCACCACGTGCTGATTCACTCATTAGACGCAACTTGTCATCACCTGGTATTGCTGTTGGATGAATTTGAATAAATTCTCCGTTGGCGTACTTAGCTCCTTGCTGGTATAGTGCGCTTGCAGCAGAACCTGTATTAATCATGGAGTTTGTTGATTTACCAAATATGATACCAGGTCCGCCCGTAGCGATAATAGTTGCATCTGAAGGAAAGGATTTGATTTCATGTGTTTTAATATCCTGACCTACAATACCTCTCGCTACACCTTCATCATCTATAATTGCACCGAGAAATTCCCAGCTTTCATACTTTGTCACTAGACCTTCTACTTCATAGCGACGAACTTGTTCATCCAGAGCGTAGAGCAATTGCTGTCCTGTAGTTGCTCCTGCATATGCTGTCCGGTGGTGTTGAGTACCACCGAAACGTCGAAAGTCAAGCAGCCCTTCAGGTGTGCGGTTGAACATAACCCCCATCCGGTCCAACATATGTATGATACTTGGCGCTGCATCAGCCATAGCTTTTACAGGTGGTTGGTTCGCTAGGAAGTCCCCACCATAGACTGAGTCATAAAAATGAATATCAGGTGAGTCACCTTCTCCTTTTGTATCTACTGCACCATTTATACCACCTTGAGCACATACAGAGTGAGAACGTTTTACAGGTACGATAGAGAAAAGTTCTACATTCACGCCTGCTTCAGCTGCTTTTATTGTAGCCATTAATCCGGCAAGACCACCACCGACAACAGCAATTTTTCGATTACTCATTGTTTACTACTCACTCCTTCTCTAAATATTATACCCCAAATGCAAATGTGATCAATGTTCTGATTCCTAGATAACTCAAGCCTAGGAATACTACTAGTGTTACATATGTAGTAATCTTTTGGGATTTTGGTGATTGTGTAATACCCCAAGTTACTAAAAAGCTCCATAATCCGTTTGCAAAATGGAATGTTGTCGAAAGAACACCGACTACGTAGAACCAAAACATAAATGTGTTTGTTAAGATTCCTTCCATAAGACTATAATCCAAATCTGCATTTCCCAATCCGATTTGAACACGTGTCTCCCAAACATGCCATACAATAAATATTAATGTAACAATACCAGTGAAACGTTGCAGGTAGAATAGCCAATTACGGAAAAAGCCGTATTTTCTTGTATTGTTTTTTGCTTCAAATACAATATAAACCCCTAAAATTGCATGAAACAAAATTGGCAAATAAATGACGAAAGTTTCTAATAACAATACAAATGGAAGCCCTGCCATAACACCCGCGGCTTGATTGAAACTGTCCTCCCCATACACAGCAAAGTGGTTCACAATTAGATGCTGAATCAAGAAGATTCCAATAGGAACGACTCCTAACAGTGAGTGTAATCTTCTGAAATAAAAATCACGATTTCCTGCCATGTGTTACCCCCCTTATCTACATTAAATAATTCTCTTTTGCACAACATCTAACAATTTAAGGATAAAATTACCTCATTACTATATTGTCTCTGCTTTGTACAAATTGTGACATATATATTGTACTTCTAACTATTATAAGCGTCAAGAAAACAGATTAATTTTTAATTTATAACACTGATTAAAATTAAATAATAAGGATACTTGCGTATTGTTCTATTTATATAGATAATAATACTAGTAAACTATCTAAGGAACGGGATTACTATTTTATTGCATATAGAAAGGATGGCATTCATGACACAAAAACAGAAACCACTTCTTGTCTCGCAACTCGACGAATTACATACAGCTGGAGCTGGGTATGATATATTGCGCTATATTAGTTTACCTGAAGTATTAGGAACACAATCCGATACACTCTTATATTTTATGGGAAGAAATCTAGCTAGAAAATTTGATATAAAAGCTTTAGAAGACATTTATTATATTTTCGAAAAATTAGGTTGGGGTAATTTAGATTTAATTAAAGAGAAAAGAAAAGAACTTACTTTTCATCTAATGGCAGATTCCGTTGCACAACGATTAAGTGCCTCATTTGAAACAGATTTTCGATTGGAAGGTGGATTCCTTGCAGAATCCATTCAAATGATAAGGGAAGAAAAAGAATGTGAATGTGTTGAAAAAATCAATTACAAAATTCACCAAATAGAGTTTACAGTAATATACACAGACTAGACTTAGTGTTAAAAGCAACAATATTTACGAAGAGCCTTTATTAAAACGAAAAATCTACCTGCAGTTCTTGTACAATCGAACTGCAGGCTTTTTATTCACCCTTTGATAAATGCGTCATCAGGTTTTCAGCTGCATTCTTAGGAATACCTAACTTTGTCAACTCGATTAAGGAAGCATTCCTTATTTCTTCGATTGATTTAAAATGTGTTAATAATAATTTTCTTCTCTTTTCTCCTATTCCTGGAATTTTATCTAATTCAGATTGGAATAAATTCTTACCGCGTAATTGACGGTGAAACGTAATAGCAAACCTGTGTACTTCGTCCTGTATTCGCTGTACTAAATAAAATTCCTGAGACTGCCTGGATAAAGGAATCACTGTTGGAGGAACCCCGTATAATAGTTCACTCGTCTTATGTTTTTCGTCTTTTGACAACCCACATAAAGGGATATCCAAACCTAATTCATTCTCTAAGACGTCTAAAGCGGCACTCATTTGTCCTTTTCCACCATCAACCATTATTAAATCGGGTAAAGGAAGACCTTCTTTTAACACTCTTTTATATCGTCTCCTGATAACTTCTCTCATTGTTTCATAATCATCAGGGCCTTCTACATCTTTAATTTTATACTTACGGTATTCTTTTTTATTTGGTCGTCCGTCTATAAAAGCAACCATAGCAGAAACGGGATCCGTTCCCTGAATATTTGAATTATCGAAGGCTTCAATTCGATGTGGTATTTCAATGTTGAGAATTTCACCCAGTTGTTCAACAGCAAGAATCGTTTTCGCTTCATCTCGCTCAATTAAGGAAAACTTCTCTTTCAAAGCAATTTCTGCATTCTTCATTGCTAGTTCAACCAATTCTTTTTTTCGCCCTCTATACGGTGTATGAACATCCGTTTCGAGTAATTCTTTCACTAACTCATCATTGGTTCCAATTGGCAACAATATTTGCTTTGGTTTAAGATGGTGCTGATGGAGATAGAATCGACCAATGTAACTAATGAAAGACTCCTCTGGATCATCAAAAAACGGAAATACTGCTACATCCCGTTCAATCAAATTTCCCTGCCTGACAAAGAAGGTTTGTATACACATCCATCCTTTATCATAACTATATCCGAAAATATCCCTGTCCGCACGATCCGTTAATGTCATCTTTTGTTGTTCCATTACGACCTCAATGTGTTGAATCTGATCTCGCATTTCTTTTGCTCGCTCAAAATTGAGGTGTTCACTCGCCTCATACATTTTATTACTAATATCATTTTTTATAGATTTATATCCGCCATGTAAAAAAGAAGTAATCTTCTGTGCGATTGTTTTATATTCCTCCACAGATGGCGGACTTTCACTACACGCCAGACACTGACCCATATGGTAATAAAGACAAGGTCTACCACGCGGATTATTACATTTCCTTAACGGATACAATCGATCGAGAAGTCTTTTCGTTTCCCTTGCCGCAATCACATTTGGGTATGGCCCAAAATATTTTCCTTTATCTTTTTTTATATTACGCGTAACTAATAATCGTGGATGTCTTTCCGTTGTTATTTTCAAATAAGGATATGTCTTGTCATCCTTTAACATCACATTATACTTCGGGTCGTATTTTTTAATTAAGTTCATTTCCAGAATTAGAGCTTCGATTTCTGATGTTGTGACAATATATTCAAAATCATCAATTTCCTGGACTAAACGTTGGGTTTTATGATCATTTGCACCTGTAAAATAGGATCTGACACGGTTTTTCAAACGTTTGGACTTTCCTACATATATAACCGTGTTATGTTTATCTTTCATTAAATAACAACCTGACAGTCCTGGGAGAACTGCTAATTTTTCACTTATGGATGGATTCATTATATGCTTCATTCCTTAAATTTAAACGATTCTAATAAAGACAATCCCTTGTTATCATGCAACAAGGGATTGAAATTATGGTTCGTATCTAATTTATTTATTACGCATGTTTGTTTATTAAATCAACAAGTGCTTCTTTAGGTTGAAAGCCGATAACTTGATCTACAACATTACCATCTTTAAATAGTAATAATGTCGGGATACTCATCACGCCATATTTACCAGCTGTTTCTTGGTTTTCGTCTACATCAAGTTTAACGATTTGGACTTTTTCTTCCATTTCGCCATCAATTTCTTCCAATACAGGTGCAATCATTTTACAAGGTCCACACCATGGCGCCCAAAAGTCTGCTAACACTAACCCTTCAGAAGTTTCCTTTGTGAAATCTTGATCTGATACATGTACGATAGCCATTCATTATTCCTCCTTCTTCAAAATCTTGTTGTAAGTATATCATCGATATTATCTGCATGCTAATACAATGCTTATACATTGTAAAATGTTCTATTATTTACTTGGCTCTTCGCCAAAATATATAGTTGACAAACTAGGTGTAATTGTGAATTATAGTGCCCGCTGCGGAAAAACACTACGCTTTCCGTGGGCTTGAGCTCAGCCTTCGACGCACAGGACGTGCTAGTGCAGGTGTTGCGACAGGACGTCGCGAACTTAACCTGCCTCGGAAAAAAGAAGTTCGCTTATTTCCTGCGACTGCACTTTCCCATAGGAGTCTCCGTTTTTTTCCTCCGCTAGCTAGTCTCATTATCATATTTATTCACTAATATCAACCATAGATTTTAGTGTTGACCCATTTACTTTACAGGAACAAAAGCGCAAGCGCCCGTTTAGCAACGTACAAACTGCGCCGTTGCTGGGCACTGGAGCTGGACGTGGCTATTTCAGTGTATAAGTTATCCACCTTTTAAATTCTATAGTTTCCTATGCAGGAAACAAAGAACCTGATCAATTGACCAGGTTCCCTACTACCTTTTTATTGATATTTTTTAATTTCTTCTATTAGTTGAGGGACGATATCAAACAGGTCACCAACGATACCATAGTCCGCTACATTGAAAATATTGGATTCTGCATCTTTGTTAATTGCCACAATAACTTTTGAATTGGACATACCAGCTAGATGTTGGATCGCTCCAGAGATTCCAACAGCTATATACAGATCAGGTGTTACAACTTTACCTGTTTGACCAATTTGTAAGGAATAGTCACAGTACTCAGCGTCACATGCACCTCTTGATGCACCTACAGCACCTCCTAATATATCCGCTAACTCATATAGTGGTTTAAATCCTTCTTCACTTTTTACTCCACGTCCACCAGCTACGATAACATTTGCTTCTGATAAATCTACACCGTCAGCTGCTTTACGAACTACATCCTTAATGATAGTTTTGATGTCCGTTATATCAACTTCTTTTGAAGACACGTCTCCCGAACGTGATTCATCGCGTTCTAACATCGGAATGTTATTCGGTCTTATGGTTATAAAGGTGACACCGTTTGTAATAACTTTCTTCTCAAATGCTTTCCCCGAATAAATTGGCCTGATAAACGCAACCGTATCACCATCCACTTCCATATCCACTGCATCTGATATTAAACCAGACCCTAACTTACTGGCAAGCTTTGGCGTTAGATCCTTACCAACAGATGTATGACCCATCACAATTCCATCAGGCGACTCTTCGTTGATTACCGCCATTAACGCTTGACCATAGCCTTCGGATGTATACGTTTTCAAATTTTCGTGATTAACAGTAATGACACGATCAGCACCATAATAGATCATTTCCTGCGCTTGATCATTTGACACGTCGTCACCACATAATACACCAACGATTTCTGCGTCCGTATTTATTTTCTTTCCCGTTGCAATTGCTTCAAATGTAACATTACGTAAAGAACCGTCTCTACTTTCACCTATAACTAGTAATTTATTACTCATTTAGGATTACTCCTTTCTATATTGGAAGTTTTATAATACTTTTTTTTCGTTTCTAAGTAAGGAAACCAACTCTTGAACTTGCTCAGATACATCGCCCTCCAGGACTCTTCCTGCTTCTTTTTCAGGCGGTAAAAATATCTCAACTGTTTTAGTTTTTGCTTCTACATCATCTTCATCTAAATCCAGGTCATCAATTTCAAGTTCGTCCAATGGTTTCTTTTTTGCCTTCATAATACCAGGTAGTGATGGGTAACGAGGCTCATTCAAACCTTGCTGACATGTCACAAGAACAGGTAGGCTTGTTTCGATAACCGCTACATCCCCTTCTACATCCTTTTCGATATTAGCCGTTTCTCCATCTATATTTAAACTTGTAATGGTAGTGACAAACGAGATTCCTAGACTTTCAGCTAACCTTGGGCCAACCTGACCACTTGCTTCATCAATCGCAACATTACCTGCAAGTATTAAGTCAGCTTCTTTATCTTCAAAGAACGCTTCTAAGATTTTTGCAGTTGTGTATTGATCTCCTTCTTCAAGATCATCTTCTGTATTTATTAAAACCGCTTTGTCTGCCCCCATAGCTAATGCGGTACGTAATTGTTTTTCCGACTCTTCATCACCAACCGTTACAACAGTGACCTCTCCCCCATGTGCATCACGTTGGGTTATTGCTTCTTCAACTGCGTACTCATCATATGGATTTATGATAAATTCTGCACCATCGTCTTCAATCTCACCATTTGATACATTGATTTTTTCCTCTGTATCGAAAGTCTTTTTTAATAATACGTAGATATTCATGTGACATCCTCCTTTAGTTTACTTTTACTTATCCTGGAAATTAGGTTTACGTTTCTCAATAAAAGCCTGCACGCCTTCTTTTGCGTCATCTGAACCGAATACCTTACCAAATGCTTTAGCTTCTGCTTGTACGCCTTTGGAAAACTGTTCTGTTTTTGCATATGGTATTAAGTTCATAATACTATTTATTGAAACACTACTTTTCTCCGCGATCTTACTTACTAGTTTCATAGTTTCATGATCGAGTTCCTCAGGTTTTACGACTTTATTAGCAAGTCCAAGCGATTGTGCTTCACCCCCACTGATAGGTTCCCCGGTCAGTATCATTTCGTAAGCTTTAGCTGTTCCAACATATTGCGGCAACCGCTGTGTTCCCGCAAATCCAGGAATAATCCCCAAGGTGGTTTCTGGAAGGCCTAGTTTAGCATTTTCCGTAACAACCCTTATATGACAAGCCATTGCAAGCTCCAGTCCGCCACCTAAGGCTGCGCCATGAATGGATGCAATAACCGGAATTGAAAAGTGTTCAATTCGATCAAATAATTGCTGTCCCTTTTCTGCTAGCACTTCATAATCGGCTGCATTTTGTAAAGAAGTAAATTCTTTAATATCTGCACCTGCAGAGAAAAACTTCCCTTCTCCCTTCAATACAATTGCTTTAATAGCAGTATTTTGTGCGATACCATCAAGCTTTTCAGCAAGATCATAAATTAATGTGCTAGATAATGCGTTTGCTGGTGGACTTTGGATTGTTAAATAAGCTACATGGTCCTTCAATTCATATGCAATAGTCAAAGATATTAACTCCTTTCCCTAATGATTAATGTAAATTATACACTCATAAATTATTTTACAGTAAGTCCGTTCGATAATAAAGTATGAATAGTCGGTGCCTGTTTAACTAAATCGTACTTTCCGTCTTTCATTATCCAATTTGTTACAATTTCATCAATTGTTCCGAATATCATTTGACGTACAAGACGAATGTTTAGATCATCCCGAAAGATATTCTCTTCCATGCCTTCTTTGACTATCTCATCAATAACGGCCAGGTAAGGTTTTAATACTTTATTTATTTGCTGACGTAAAGCTGAATTGGATTGCCTTAATTCCAATTGCGTAACGATTGCTAAATGATGATCCTCTGAAAGCTGACGTAAATGCATCTCTACTAACGTAAACAATTTTTCATTTGCTTTTTGCTTTTCATTAATCCCTTCTACAATCCGTTCAATGAATTGACCCATTTTCTCTTCAAATACAGAAACAAGGATATCTTCTTTATTCTTAAAATAAAGATAGATCGTCCCATCTGCCACCCCCGCTTTATTGGCAATCTTGGAAACCTGTGAAGCATGATAGCCATTTTCGGCTATTACTATGACTGCCGCTTCAATTATTTGATTGTATTTTGGTTTTGACTTTTTCATGTTATTCTCCTTGAATCTAACAATAATAAATGAATGAATAATCATTCATTTATTATTCTAAAGACATTTATTAAGTTTGTCAATGAAAATACTTGTACATTTCGTTTTTAGAAAGCTTGGCTTATCACCAAGCCTTTAGGCGAATGTCCTAGCTCGCATTTATGCAGAAGTTTATACTTGCCTATCACCATAAAAAGAGCGGTGGGTCAAGTGGTTTGACTTGCTATATTTTTTTCTTCTTTTTCCTCTTCAACTAACTGTCGTTTCAAGATCTTACCTACAGCTGTTTTAGGTAATTCTTCCCGAAAATCATATATTCTGGGAACTTTAAATGATGCAAGATTTTCTCTACAATGCGTATTTAATTCTTCTTCTGTGACGGTATATCCATCCTTTAATACCACATAAGCTTTCACTGTTTCTCCACGATATGGATCTGGTATACCTGCGACAACTGCTTCTTGAATGCATTCATGTTCATAAAGTACTTCTTCAACCTCTCGTGGATAAATATTATAACCACCTGCTATTATGATGTCTTTTTTGCGATCTACTACATAAAAATATCCATCCTCATCTACATAACCAAGGTCACCCGTGTATAACCAACCATTTTTTAAAACATTATCTGTTTCTTCTTGATTATTCCAATAACCCCTCATAATTTGCGGACCTTTTACAGCGATTTCTCCTACTTCACCTGTATTCGCCTCTTCACCTGATTCCATTGAAAAAATCTTTGAGTCTGTATCCGGCCATGGCACTCCGATACTTCCATTCACACGATTACCCCAGACAAAATTTGCATGCGTAACTGGTGACGATTCCGTTAGCCCATATCCTTCCACTAGACTACCGCCTGTTATCTTTTCAAATTGTTCCTGCACGTCGATTGGCAACGGTGCAGAGCCACTTATGCAAGCCTGAATTGATGATAAATCATATTTGTTTAAATCAGGGTGACTCAACAGACCAACATAGATTGTTGGCGCTCCAGGAAATAACGTTGGTTTTAACTTTTCAATTGTTTTTAATACTTTTTCTGCATCAAAATTAGGTAAAAGAATCATTTTCGATCCTTGCATAATCGACATATTCATTACGGTCGTCATACCATAAACATGGAAAAATGGCAGCACACCTAATACAATTTCTTCTCCGTCTTTTGTTTTATGAAGCCAAGCCTTGCACATTTGAACATTAGCTACCAAATTATAATGTGTTAGCATGACCCCTTTTGGATTCCCCGTTGTTCCACCTGTGTATTGTAATAAGGCTAAATCCTCTACCGGATCAATTTCAACCTCGTCATAATTCTCAGATGTCTGAGCAATCATTTGCTTCCAGACATGTGTCTCTTCGCTCTGCTCTACTTTTACAACCATGTTATATTGCTTTTTTTGTATAAATGGATATACGAGATTTTTCGGAAATGGTAAATAATCTTTAATTCCTGTAACAATGGTATGTTTCAGTTCGGTATTACCACGTACATTTGTTACTCTCGGTAATAAAATATCTAAGCAAACAATGAAACTCGCGCCAGAATCCTTGAGTTGATACTCCAATTCTCGCTCTTTATACAACGGATTGGTTTGTACAACTATTGCTCCAGCCATAAGTGTTGCATAGTAACTAATAACTGCTTGGGGGGAATTGGGTAACATGACAGCAACTTTATCTCCTTTACGTAACCCCAAGGATTGCATGTAGTTAGCCATTTTTTTAGATTGTGAATAAAGCTCTTGGAAACTTAGTTCTTTCCCTTCAAAATAAAGCGCTTTCTTTTCACCGTAACGTTCAGCACTTTCCTCCAAAAAAGCATGCAATGACTTCTCCTCATAGTCAATCGTGGTCGGTATTTCCGGTGGATAATGCGATTGCCAATTTTTCACTTGTTCCATAATGATTCCTCCTTCTATATTATATTATACACTTATTATAACGATTAATTTCTATTTTTTGAAATTTTAGCTTCTTTTTTAAGAAAAACAATATTATACCAAGTACACAATTCCAATTACCACAAATAAAAACGCCACGATGAAGCAAATTTTAATTAATGTTTCCAATGTATTCTCCCCTTAAATAACAAGACAATGATACCCCGTACACAAGTTGTACAGTGTATCATTATCCCAAATTGAAATCTGGCAATTAATGAAATTCAATAATAGTTACACCACTTCCACCCTCACCCGAGGATCCAGCTCTTGATGCTCTAATACTTGGATGTTTGTTTACAAACTCCTGCACACCTTTTCGTAGTGCGCCAGTTCCTTTGCCGTGAATAATGGAAACCTTTGAATATCCAGCAAGCAGTGTATCATCGATATATTTTTCCAATTTAAATAATGCATTTTCAAAGCGTTCGCCCCGTAAATCCAGTTCTGTTTTCACATGGGTATTTGAACCTTTAATCGTCGCTACTGGTTTTTCAACTTTTTCTTTTTGCTTCTCAACGAGTTGGAGATCCTTATGCTTTACTTTAACTTTCATCATCCCAACCTGTACGAGATATTCCTTCTCACTAACTTTTTCCAGCACGGTCCCTATTTGATTTACCTTTAACAATTTAACTTCATCACCTAAAGTTATTTCTACATTCGTTAGGCTTGGCTTATGTTTATGGGTATCCTTAGCTTGTTTGCTGGATAGATTAGGAACGGCATCTTCCAGCATTTTCTTCGCTTCGATCCATTCATGTTCTTTTAATTGTGTATTGGTTTTCATTGAACGAACTTCATCAACGATTAATTCTGCCTCTTCACGAGCTTTAGTCAGTGCCTTCTCTGCTTTTTCTTCTGCTTTCTTATATAAATCTTCCCGCTTTTGCTCAAACTGTTTCCAATACTTACGAATATCATCCCTTAGATTTTCACTCTCGAGTAAAATTTGATGCGCTTCCTGGTAATCTTTCTCTGCATCCAATTGAGACTTTTCCAAAGAGGCGATCATATTTTCAACACTTGTTGAATCTACACCTACATGATCTTTAGCCTGTTCAATAACAACATCACTTAAACCCAAACGTTTGGATATTTCAAAAGCATTACTTCTCCCTGGAACGCCTATCAATAAACGGTAGGTTGGTTTAAGTGTTTCGATATCAAACTCGACAGATGCGTTCACAACGTTCTCCCTGTTGTATCCATAGGCTTTCAGTTCAGGGTAGTGCGTAGTAGCTAATATAATGGCATTCCTCGATACGGTTTCATCCAAAATCGACATCGCCAACGCAGCACCTTCTTGTGGATCAGTGCCGGCACCCAGCTCATCAAATAATACAAGTGTTTTATGGTCGACATGTTCTAAAATATCGACAATATTTGTCATATGAGAAGAGAATGTACTTAAGTCCTGTTCAATCGACTGCTCATCCCCAATGTCTGCAAACACATTTTCAAATACAGCCATTTCACATCCATCTAATGCAGGGATTTGTAAACCAGATTGAGTCATTAATGTACATAATCCTACCATTTTTAAGGTAACTGTTTTCCCGCCTGTATTTGGTCCTGTAATGACAATTGACGTATATGCTTCTCCTATTTCCACATCATTTGCAACTACTTCATCCATTGAAATCAACGGATGCCGTGCTTGTTTCATTTTAATAATACCTTTATCATTCATTTTTGGCATTGCAGCTTTCATTTGCTGTCCAAGCTTGGCACGAGCAAACATGAAATCAATCTTGCCTAATACCATAACATTCTCATGTAAAAATGTTTCCTCGCTTGCTATGAGTTCACTTATTTCCTGTAAAATTTGTTCAATTTCCTGTTTTTCTTTTATCCTAGCTTCTTGTAATTGGTTATTAAGGTCCACGACAGCTTTAGGTTCCATAAATAAAGTTTGGCCTGAAGCTGACTGATCGTGAACAATTCCTCCAATAGAACCACGATGCTCTTGTTTAACAGGTAGTACATATCGTTCATTTCTTATGGTGATGATAGAATCTGATAGCATGCTGCTGTTTGATTTTGTATAACTATCCAGTTTGTCACGCACTCTACTTTCAAATGTACGAATGGAGGAACGAATACTACGAAGTTTTTGAGAAGCACTATCCATCACATGACCATGATCGTCAATACAGCTTTTGATATACTTTTCCAAATCCTTTAACGGGGAGATTTGCATGACAAGACCTCTTAGAATTGGGATCTCTTCCTCTTCGTCCATATCCTCAATAAAACGTTTGACTTGTCTTCCACCATAAATTGTATTGGCAACATCAAGGGCTTCCCCTGTACCCAAAACACCACCTATCTGGCTTCTTGTAAGACTCGCTCTAATATCGGAAATTCCACCTAATGGTATAGTGAAGTTCATGCGCACAATTTGCGCAGCTTCGTCGGTTTCCTTTTGCAATTCTTGAACTTCCGTTATGTCCGTAGATGGTTTTAGTTTAGAGGACAAGTCTTTGCCTAAAGAAGTTGCTGCCTGGTTATTTAATTGCTCAATTATCTTTTGGAATTCCAGTACACGGAGAATTCTATCGTTCATACCTACATACTCCTTTTATTTATGAAACTCTGACTAACCCTAAATTCTAGACCTCTACTCTGTCAATAATACTTTTCTAGTTACTTATTACGGTTAAAGTAATCAATAAGTTTTTCTTTTGACCATGTATTCATTATCGTTTCTTTTTGCAGCCAGCCTTTTCTTGCAGTCCCAACACCATATTTCATATGGTCAAGCATCTCGTAACTATGAGCATCTGTATTCACCGCTAATGTAACACCCAATTCTTGAGCTTTACGCGCCCATTCTGAAGAGATATCTAACCTATTAGGGTTTGCATTAATTTCAAGTGCCGTTTCTGTTTCCTTTGCTCGTTGCATTAATTTTTCTAAATCAACATTATAACCATCACGTCGTCCGATCAATCGGCCAGTTGGATGAGCAATGATGGATACATATGGATTGTCAAGTGCTGCATATAATCGATCCATGATTTTATCTTGGCTCTGATTAAAACTCGAGTGGATAGCTCCGATTACAATATCCATTTCCCGTAGAAATTCAGTTGAAAAATCAAGGTTTCCGTCTGGTAAAATATCCATTTCTACACCGGAAAATATATGAATATCCTGATACGTTTCATTTAATTTAGCTATTTCCTCACGTTGTCTTCGCAGTCTCGTCTCATCCAATCCGCCTGCAACCCGTAAATACTTAGAGTGGTCTGTAATTGCCATAAATTCATACCCCATATGACGTACCTGATTCACCATTTCTTCTAATGACTGTGCGCCATCACTCCAAGTTGTGTGCATATGTAAATCACCACGAATGTCACCTAATTCTATAAGCGGCATATTTTTCTCAAATGCTTCCACCTCTCCTGTATTCTCCCTCACTTCCGGAGGAATATAGGTTAATCCAAAGTGATTGTAAAATTCTTTTTCTGTGGAGAAGGTCATAACCGTATTGGATTCTTCAATTTCGATTCCATACTCATTTATTTTTTCTCCACGCGCTTTAGCGAGTTGTCGCATTGCAACATTATGATCCTTTGAGCCAGTAAAATGATGAAGCGTGGAAGCAAATTCACTACTGGTAACAAGTCGGAAGTCCACATTAATATCATAAATATCATCTAGAATGATCGATACTTTTGTGTCCCCTTTTGCAATAACTTCCTTTACATGATCCATCTCCAATAGAGTGTCCCGGACTTTCTGAGGTTGTTTCGTTGCAATGATGAAATCAATATCTTTAATCGTTTCGCGCATTCTACGTAGACTTCCAGCACGAGAGTAGTTTTCCACTTCAGCAATATGATGTATATATGTTTCAATCTTTTCTGCAATTGGAAGCATTAAAGCAATTGGTAAACGCTCCGGACGTTTTCCTGATTCTTCCAGAGCTGTTATTATTTTCTCTACCGACTTTTTACCAAATCCTGCTAGTTTCTCTACTTCCCCATTTTCACATACTGTTTTTAATGTCTCTCTATCTGTAACGTTAAGTTCTTGATACAATTTAGCTAATTTTTTTCCACCTAAACCAGGAAGTTCAAGTAATGGTAGCAAGCCTTTAGGAATTTCTTGTTCCAATTCTTGCAACGTTTCGGATGTTCCCGTTTGGATATACGCTTCGATTACAGTACTGGTTCCTTTTCCGATTCCCTTTAATTTCGTAAAATCATCGATGCGCTCCAATGAGCGGTCATCTCTTTCAAGCGCTTGGGCTGCATTTCGATAGGCAGAAATTTTAAACGGGCTTTCCCCTTTTAGTTCCTGATAAACTGCTATTTTTTCGAGTAGTTTAATAACATCTTTTTTATTTATAGTCATCTCGTTTTCACCTGCTTTATTAGTATCTGCTTATCCTTTTAAGAGAGACGGACTCGACGAAGGTAAATACAATTTGTACAACACATACAAATGTCTCTCCTACATTGATTCAACCTCATTAAAAAGGATTAATTCTAGTTATTAAATAAGTTGGGCACATGTGTAAACCATAAATCAGTTATTTTATCTGAAAAATATGGTGTGTTCTCTATTATAAATAATGCTATAAATGAATTATTTATCCATGATTGTATTCCTTCAACAGGGGTTAAAGCAAGGATGTAAAGAACAATGAAAAGAATAAGGTAAATTTCTAAAAAACCTAAAACTGCACCCAGTATTTTATTAATAGATTTTAACACAGGTAAATATGCTACGAAGTCGAGCATTGAAGCTATAATTTGTAATAATATTTTAACAGCAAAGAAAATGATGGCAAAAGCAATTGCATTGTAAAATCCGCTTTCGAGTGGGAGGGATTGAAGGAATTCAGCCCATGCACTGTCATTGGATATCTGTGGGTATGGTATCCACAGTGAAATCCGTTCTCCAAGAACATCGTAGTAGAGAACAGCAACAATGAATGCTACAACAAAACCGACTAAATGAAATAATTGTAAAATGAACCCTCTTCGTAAACCAATTAAAAAACCCAAAATCAGTAATACGATTAAAATTAAATCAAACATACTTTATTTATCCTCTTTCCTATTTAACGAACCTGCCAATTTAGCATAGTCCTCTTTAAGTTTTAAATAATCATTCATTGTATTGACAGCAGTAAGAACAGCAAGTTTCGTTGTATCAAGATTTTCATTCTTTTCTTGAATGTCCCTCATTTTTTGGTCTACCAAACTTGCAACCATTTCTACGTGGCTTGCAGATTCTTCGCCAATTATTGTGTAAGATTTATTGTGTATCTCTACTGTCACGCGTTTTTTATTGTTATGAGCCACACTGGTATCCTCCTGCCTGAGAAAAATTGTTCACCTAATAATAACATGAAGTGAAGCAATTAGGAAATTAGGAAGCATATGGCTTCTAACCCCTAATTTATCACAGTTTAACGGGTAGTAAAACTACTCCCACCTCAAAAATGGAGTAAGACGAAAATTTCAGGTGGGAGTTAACTGCCCGTATAAGCCCGATTGGTTCAACTAATATTCAGTGGGGAGAACAAAACCTCCACTGAATGAAGTTTCACTTTATGTTTTTATCATTTCAATATTAAAGGTGTTTTTCTATCGTTTATATATTCGAATGGACAAAAGCACGTGCATATTTATAGAAAAACGATACGGTCCCTAAAGGCCGTATCGTTTTTCATCTATTATTATGATCGAACATGTGCATTAAATTTAGTATTTACGGTCTCTATAATTTTTTGATAGGATTCTTCTACTTCATGGTCTTTCAATGTTTTATCAGGGTGCTGATAGAGTAAGCTATAAGCGATCGATTTCTTACCTTCGGCTAAATTATCACCTTGATAAACATCAAAAATTTGCACGTTTTTCACAAGTGGTGCCCCTATTTCTTCGATCGTAGACTTTACTTCACCTGCTACTACATGATCATCTAAGGTGAAAGCAATATCTCGTGTAACAGATGGATATTTTGGTATTTGATTATAGCTTGGCTCATTGTTGTAAGCTGCAAATACCTCCTCCATGTTCACATCAAACACATACGTTTCTTTTACATTCCTATTTTTCGCCTGGATTGGATGTAATTGGCCAACGAAGCCAATGGTTTTATTATGAACAACTACTGTTGCACATCTGCCAGGATGCATTTTAGGAAGCTTTGCTTGTTCAAATGTAACCGGAATGTTTAGATAATCAAATAACCCTTCTACGATTCCTTTCACAACATAAAAATCTACTTCCTTCTTCTCTTGTTGCCATTGGTGTTCCAGCCACTTTCCTGTTAATGCTCCGGCTAATCGTAAGTGTTCGTCTGGTTGTTCTGTTACCTCTTTTTCATTTGAAATAAATATGGAACCAAGTTCGTAATAGCTCAGGTCTATTTGATTTCTGGCCTGATTATAAGCTAATGTGCTTAATAATTCCGGCAATATGCTTAAACGCAGATATTTATGATCCTCACTCATTGGCATTGCTAGTTCAACAGGTTTCGGATCTTTAGCCTTAATTTCTGGACTGATTAATGTTGAAATATAATGCTTGTTTGTTAAAGAATATGTCATCGTTTCCATCAGCCCGACGCTTTGCAGATAGTTTTTCACATTTCGCTTTAATTGTTGACGCTCAGTTAGCGATCCGGCATGTGATGCTCCCATTGGCAATGTGAATGGTAAATTATCATACCCATAAATCCGGGCAACTTCTTCTAACATATCTTCAAATATCTTAATATCCTGACGCCGTGTAGGTGCATAGACGATAAAGTCTTTATCATTCTGCCTGAAATTGAAACGGAGCTTATTTAAAATATGGACGATTTCTACGGTTGAAATTGCTGTTCCCAGTCGGTTGTTAATTTCATCCACATTCATTTCTACTGTTTTTTCTGTATAATTCAGTTGATCAATTTCAACAGCGTTTCCAAGAACTTCTCCTTCGGCATATTGCTGTAACAACTGGCAGGCTCTAAGTCCCGCAGCCTTCACACGGTTAGGATCAATACCTTTTTCAAAACGGCTACTCGATTCACTGCGTAACCCCGTATCTTGCACTGTTTTTCGTACAGCAGTTGGTGCAAAATAGGCCGCTTCCAATAAAACAGTTGTGGTTTCTTCCGTTACTTCAGTACTTGCTCCCCCCATCACACCAGCTAGCGCAATAGGATCATTTCCATCCGTTATCACAAGGTGATCTTTTGATAAAATTCGTTCTTTTTCATCTAGTGTAACTAGCTTTTCTCCTTGCTTAGCTGTTCGCACCAGTATTTTTTCAGATTGAAGTCGATCGTAATCAAAAGCATGTAACGGTTGTCCGTATTCAAGTAATACATAATTTGTAATATCAACAACATTGTTGATCGGACGAATCCCGGAAGCCATCAAATAGTTAGCAATCCATGGTGGGGAAGGTTTTATTACAAGATTTTTAATCATAAATGCGCCATAATACGGATTCAAATCAGTATCTTCGATCTCTACATTAATGTACGCGTTCGCGTCCTCGTCACTTACTTCCACATCTTCATCCGGCAGGAGAATCGGTTTATCTAAAATTGCAGCTACTTCATAAGCGACACCCAGCATAGACAAACTGTCAGCCCGGTTTGGGGTTAAATCAAATTCCAGTACAGCATCATCCAAATTTAATAATGGACTAACACTTTCACCGATGATGGCATCGTCAGGAAGAACAACGATTCCATCTGTGATATCTTTTGGCAGGTATTGTTCTTTCAGTCCTAGTTCTTGCATGGAACAAATCATACCATTTGATTCCACACCACGTAATTTCGTTTTTTTGATTTTAAAATTTCCAGGTAAAACAGAACCAGGCTGAGCGACAGCTACCTTTTGGCCTTGCATGATATTTGGAGCTCCGCATATGATTTGTAGTTTTTCTTCACCAACATCGACGCTGCAAAGGCTTAGCTTATCCGCATTAGGGTGTCTTTCACAGGTTTCGACATAACCAATAACCACGTCGTTGCTTTTTTCAGCTATATATTCAATTCCATCTACTTCAATCCCGGATTTAGTGATTTTTTCAGCCAGTTCCTCTGGGGTTAGATTTCCTAAATCAACATAATTTCTTAACCAGTTTAATGATACGAACATCGTCATTTACCTCCTACGCATTATGATACTGTTTTAAAAATCGTTTATCGTTCGTATAAAATTGGCGAATATCATCCACACCATATTTCAACATAGCAATACGATCAGGGCCCATACCAAACGCAAATCCACTATATATTTCGGGATCATATCCAGCCATTTCCAAGACATTTGGATGAACCATTCCGCCACCTAAAATTTCAATCCAACCCGTTTTTTTACATATGGAACAACCTGCTCCTTCACAAACCTTGCATGAAATATCCATCTCAACGGAAGGCTCTGTAAATGGGAAAAAGCTTGGTCGCAGCCTTATTTCACGGTCCTCTCCAAACATTTTCTTTGCGAATACATCTAATATTCCTTTCAAGTCACTCATGCGGACATTCTTATCGACATAAAGGCCTTCGATTTGTGTGAATTGATGAGAATGTGTCGCATCATCCGTGTCACGTCTGTAAACTTTTCCAGGACAAATCATTTTCACAGAACTATCACCATCATAGCCAAGCATGGTTCTTGCTTGTACTGGAGACGTATGTGTACGTAATAACAAATCATTTGTAATGTAAAATGTATCATGCATATCTCTTGCAGGGTGCCCTTCTGGTAAATTTAATGCTTCGAAATTAAAATAATCCGTTTCTACTTCAGGACCTTCCCTTACCTCAAATCCCATTCCAATAAATAAATCCTCTATCTCTTCAATGATGTTTGTTAATAAATGTGGTCCACCTACTTGTACAGGTCGTCCAGGTAACGTAACATCAATCGCCTCTGTTTCCAATTGTTTTTCCAGTGCTTCTGATTCAAGTTTGTCGTTTTTCTCATCCAGCGCATCCGTGATCGTCTCTCTTACACGGTTGGCAATTTCACCAACTACGGGCCGTTCTTCTGCAGGTAGCTTTCCCATCCCTCTTAATACGCTAGTTAAAGAACCTTTTTTTCCTAAATATGTAACTTTAATAGCTTGAAGCTCTTTCATTTCTTGGGAATTATCTATACTTTCCAGTGCTTCTTTTTGAATTGCTTCTAATTGATCTTTCATCTAAAATTACCTCCTTCATATAAAAAAAGCCTAATCCCTAGAAAAGGGACGAGGCTTTTATTCGCGGTACCACCCTTGTTGACACATATATGTATCCAACTCAAAAAATGATAACGGATTAAACATCCGGAACACCTTTACTCCCTTTGTGTAAGGTCCAAGTGTCAGCTCCAGAGTGAAATAATAACATTTAATACGACGGAAATACTCTCAGTCCAGGTATTTCCTCCCTTTCTCGCTGCTAATTGCTATTTGGCTCTTTCAAGGCTTTATTACTATTAATATATATTATAAGTATTTTACTTGTAGCTTGCAACCATTTTTACGTGGTACATTAAAATACCTGCTGCCACACTCACATTAAGGGACTCGGCTTTTCCATATATTGGAATATTAACAATAGTGTCTGCTAGTTGTAATAATTCACTTTGAACTCCCGCACCTTCATTCCCGACAATTAATGCTACCTTTTCAGAGACCTCCACTTCATTATAGCTCCGTGCATTCATAAGTGCAGTAGCCCATACATTAAATCCATTCTTCTTTAATTGAACGATTTCTTCTTGAAGATTTGCTTGATAAATTGGAATATGAAAAATAGATCCTTGTGTTGAACGGATTACTTTATCATTATACAAATCAACGGTTTCATTACCTAAGACAATTCCACTAAATCCACTGGCATCAGCGGTTCTAATGATTGTTCCCAAATTTCCAGGATCCTGTACCGAATCAATCAGAAGCATATGATTACCAGTCCACTTATCAGGGAAATGTATACCCACAACTGCAGCTATTCCCTGTGGGGTTTTTGTTTGAGATATATGTTGAAAAACATGATCGCTTACCACTTCAATAGAGAATTCCGTGCTCCAATCTGGTAATTCAATCGTATCTTGAACAATAATCTCCAGAATCGTCCAATCACTATCCTTAGCTTCTTCAAGTAAATGAAGACCTTCAATGAGAAACGTTCCTGAATCCGTACGCTCTTTTCTTTTATGTAACTTACGCCACGCCTTGACCTTATTATTTTTCACTGATGTAATCATATTTTTTTCAGTCCTATCCATTATTTCTACTATGATCATACATATTTTGACTAGTAGCGGTCAAACTATCCTTAGAAGAATTTAATAAAAGAGGTGAAGCAAATGGATCTAAATTTACGAAAAGCAATTCTATCCAATATTTCTACAAATGATCAAGATCAACTGGAAGCCACCATCTCAGAAGCAATTCAAGATGGAGAAGAGAAAATGCTGCCAGGACTAGGGGTTATGTTTGAATTAATCTGGAAACAATCAGCTGATCAGGACAAACAAGAAATGGTGGATGCATTAGAACAAGGTGTCAAACAAGCTGTAGACACAGAATAATAAAGTAAAAGAGATAGATGCTATTATGCATCTGTCTCTTTTGAAAAAACCTCAGCTGCCGCCTCATTTTTCCAGAGGCTAGAAGTCAGGGGGCGGATTGGTAGAAATCGGCGCAATAGCCGATTTCACTATCTAAACCTTCTAGCCGAATAAGTAATGATCTCTTATCTTTTTAGAAAATCCGTATAATTTTGCATCTGCTAAAGAAAACAAGATACATATTGCTTTTATAAATCCCTAAGGGTAAAATAGATTTATGCTCTAAAAGGGAGATTTTTATATGGAAATAAGAAATTTACAGCAAATAGTCCAAAACAAAACGACGTCTCATTTAACACCTACTGATTCATCCACCCAGCAATCCCCGTTTATCAGCACATTTGAACAAATGTTTCAGCAAAAATTAAGCGAGACGAGAGCACGTAGTAGTATACCAATGCAGCAGCATAATTTTGGAAGCAGTGTCGAAAATACATATCCATTTTATAATACTACAGGAATTGCAAACCCTGTATCCCCAACGCAATTTGATAACAATATTACTCAATCAGCCAGAAAGTATGGTATTGACGAGAAGCTCATTCATTCTGTTATTGAGGCAGAATCCAATTATAATGCAAATGCCAAAAGCCATGCTGGGGCAGAAGGGTTGATGCAATTAATGCCTGAAACAGCAAAAGGACTCGGAGTTACCAATTCGTTTGATCCAGGGCAAAATATAGATGGTGGTACAAAATATTTAAGTCAAATGCTAAATCGTTATAATGGTAACGTTAAATTATCCCTAGCTGCATATAACGCAGGACCAGGAAATGTGGATAAATACCAGGGAATCCCACCATTTGATGAAACACAGAATTATGTACAAAAAGTGATGAATTCATACCAAGCATAGCAAAGGCTGTCCAAAGGACAGCCTTTACTTTATGCCAGGGCAAGGAGGTAGGTATTTCCGCAGCGGGGTAAAAGTATCATCCTTCATTTCAAGTTCGTCTTTTATATCAACTCCGAAAATTTAAAAGCCACCATACTTACGAGAAACGCTTTAAGCTAAAATCAATTCTTTTACTGTATCAGCATCCAATTGTTTAATCGTTTCTACAATTAACTTCACCGCATTTTCAAAGTCATCACGATGTAAAATTGCTGCATGTGAGTGAATATAACGTGTTGCAATCGTTATCGATAATGATGGAACCCCGTTTGCCGTCAAATGAATGGCACCTGAATCTGTTCCACCTGCCGCAATCGAGGCATATTGATACGGAATATCGTGCTCATCAGCAGTATTCACTACGAAGTCACGTACACCTTTATGCGAAATCATTGATGCATCATATAGAATAATTTGAGGACCATCCCCTAATTTGCTGTCCGCATCCTTATCAGAAATACCAGGCGTGTCACCAGCGATACCTACATCTACCCCAAAACCAACATCTGGTTCAATGGCATGTGCAGAAGTACGCGCACCACGTAGTCCAACCTCTTCCTGGATCGTTCCCACACCATACACAATGTTTGGATGATTAACACCTTTAAGCTGTTTTAACACTTCAATCGCAATCGCAATACCAATTCTGTTATCCCAGGCTTTTGCCAATAACATTTTTTCATTTTTTAATGGTGTAAATTCAAAATAGGGAACAATAGAATGACCTGGTTTGATTCCAAATTCTTTCGCTTCATCCTTACTTGACGCACCGATATCAATAAACATTTCTTTAATATCAACCGGTTTCTTACGCGCCTCTGCTGAGAGGACATGTGGTGGCTTTGAGCCTATAACACCAGTCACATCTCCATTATCACCCATAATGGTCACACGCTGTGCTAACATTACTTGATTCCACCAGCCACCGACTGTTTGAAAATAAACAAATCCTTTATCGTCTATTCGAGTTACCATAAACCCTATTTCATCCAAGTGTCCAGCAACCATAATCTTCGGGCCATTTTCATCACCTGTTTTTTTAGCAATCAAACTGCCTAGATTATCTGTAAAAATTTCATCAGCATATGGTTTGATATAACGTTTCATCACATCTCTTGCTTCTTTTTCGTTTCCTGGAATACCTCTTGCATCTGTTAAATCTTTAAGCATTGTAAGCGTTTCATCCATTTTTGTCATATGTAATTTACTCCTTCCATTAGTATCCGTAACAAGTATAACTGCTTTAATCAAAATAATAAAATATTTAGGCTAATTAACTTAATAGCCTTGATTTTGTCGATCATAATTTACTTCATTTTTCTTCAAATATGCGCTTTGTATATCGGCCTCTGTGAATCCAAGCAATGCTCCTAGCTGCAAATATGCTTCAAATAAGTTTATATAAGTT
Source organism: Virgibacillus natechei (assembly GCF_026013645.1). NCBI lineage: Bacteria > Bacillati > Bacillota > Bacilli > Caryophanales > Bacillaceae > Virgibacillus > Virgibacillus natechei. The sequence goes on from NZ_CP110224.1 coordinate 2,267,434, forward strand.
GCTTGCGTTGGTTTTTGTTTAAACGTTACACAAGCTTCAAATACACGGTTAAATTGTTCGGTTTCAGAATGAGTGATTTCCTTCAATTGCCTGCTATCATAACGAAATCCTTTGTCTATCCCTAATGACAGAATAAAGTGGACCCCGTCAACGTATTCCTCTAATATTACACTTTTTTCATTTCGTGGTTTGTTACTCCAAAATTTAAATGTTCTTGTCTCATTTGCTAATTCACCGAGCTCTACCAATAATGCAAGATATTTTTCTTGGAAAACGTCCTTCTCCAATAAATCATGTTTTGTTTCAATATACTTGTCCAATTGCGCTTGCATCGAAAACAATGCTTTCCAGTCCAATTAAATTCCTCCATTTCATTTTTAGCAAACCACAAGTGCTTTCTAAGAATCTCTTTAACGAATGCCACGGTTTCTAATGATTGTACCACGATTTATCTGGGAATAGTGAAACTAATTACCGGATTAAATCGTATAATAGTATAACAAACTACATGGAGGGTTGGATATGGTTATTATCCTGTTTAGAATCTTAATTGTTATAGCACTAGCTCTCCTCGTCTATACATTGATTCAATATCTCCGAAATCCACAAAGACAATTACGTATGGCTAAAGAATCAAACGACTTCTTCTTTTTGGACGAACCAAATAATGCCAAGAAGAATTTTCAATTCGTCTACAAAGGTTGTTTTTTTGAAGGGGTTAAATACCTTGGTACTACAGAAGATTCATTTGAAGTGGTCGACATTCATGTTACCGTAGATGATCCGTTAGAATTACGGGGACTAACACGAGAAGATTTATATTTTTTAGAGAAAGAAATACTCATCCGCTATCACCATGCCAAAATAGAATGGAAACATCCAATCAATCAATTACTGCTTACAGGTATGGAATAAAAAAATCACTCGTCATTATTTAAATTGACGAGTGTTTGCTTTTTATACCAACTTGAAAAAATTCCTGCCAGTTAATTATAATTTCTTTTCTTCTCAAGATATAAATAAATGGGAGTAATGCCGTTAGAAATACGAAGATGTGAAATGGGGTTAAATTAGATATCCAGCCTCCTATTGACGTGTATACAAAGGCTAAGGGAATATTGGATAATAAAGATGATTTCGTGTAATCCTTAAAATTTGCGGAGATCTCAATTAAGCATAAGGATAAAAGATGAAAATGGATAAACGGTACAAGACGAAGTAGCGTGATTTGTGATGTCGTTAATTCAGAATTCTGACCTATCATTTTCTTTTTAACACGTACCAGTTTATTAAATGATTTCGGCATCCACGTTATAATGAAATAGAAAATAATACTAGATAACGTAATACCAATAATGGAATACAGCGTTCCTGCCACAGCTCCAAACAAAATACCACCGGAAATACATATAAAAACAACAGGAAGAAAAAACAATGGCCGTAATAAATGAAAACTAATGAACAGGATTGGGGCGAATAATCCACCAGTTTCAATGAAAGCCATTAAATAATTTCCAAAAAGCTCCATCATCTACCTCCCCTTCCAGAGCCGAACATGAAGCTCTACTAGTACATGTATATGACAATAGACGAGCCTTTATGACATGAAAAAGAATAGGTATGCAATTCCTGTACAATGGATAATGATCAACATTGGTACTCCAACTACAAACGAACGATGTTTCGTTTTATGGCGAAACATTTTCATTCCCATATAGGATCCAAATGATCCACCAAGAATAGATAATATCCAAAAGGTTCGCTCAGGAATACGAAACTGCTGTTTTTTTGCCTTCTGCTTATCCATTCCCATTAAGAAAAAGGTTATGGCACTTACACCTAGAATATAAATCACGATAGTATTCGCCTCGTTCATCTTGCTATCCCCTTTATTAGAAAATCAGCTTATCTCCAAGCCTTCAGGCAACTCACCATATTCAGCTAGTTAAGTAGCAGGAAAATCTTTCTGCTTTCTGCTAAAAAACGACCAAATCCAACTTAGAAAGGATTTGGTCGTTCAAATTAAATTTATTTAATCGCGTCTTTAGCTTTCGTTGCTAATTGAGCAAATGCTTGTTCGTCATTAATAGCAAGATCTGATAACATTTTACGGTTAATGTCGATACCTGCTACTTTCAACCCGTGCATTAACTTGCTATATGAAAGATCATTCAAACGAGCTGCAGCATTAATACGCGTAATCCATAATTTACGGAAATCACGTTTTTTCTGTCTGCGGTCACGATATGCATACATACCTGATTTCATTACTTGTTGTTTTGCTGTTTTAAATAACGCATGCTTTGAACCATAATATCCTTTGGCTAATTTAAGAACGCGTTTACGACGTTGACGTGTTACTGTTCCACCTTTTACACGTGGCATAATAGTTCCCTCCTAAAATACATATAGAAATCGTTAATTATATAATACCGAGCTTACCTTATTTATAAGGTAGCATTGTTTTGATACGTCTGTAGTCCCCTGCTGAAACTACTGTACTCTTGCGAAGCTTACGTTTCTGTTTTTGAGATTTATTTGCAAACATATGACTTGTGAATGCGTGTGAACGTTTAAGTTTACCAGTGCCGGTTTTTCTGAAACGTTTTTGAGAACCTTTATGAGATTTCATTTTAGGCATAGTGAGTTCCTCCTTGTAATTGTAACTAATTATTTTTCTTTTAACGGAGCGACCATCATAAACATATTACGGCCTTCCATTTTTGGTTTGGATTCAATCGTTGCTACATCCTTAACTTGTTCAGCAAAACGATCCAAAACCTCTCGACCCAAATCCTTGTGTGTAATAGCACGTCCACGGAATCGAACTGCTGCTTTTACTTTATCGCCATTATCAAGAAATTTTCTAGCATTCTTTAATTTCGTATCAAAATCATGTTGGCCAATACCTGGAGTGAATCGAACTTCTTTGACATTGATAACTTTTTGCTTCTTCCGTGCTTCTTTCTCTTTCTTTTGCTGTTCAAAACGATATTTACCAAAGTCCATGATGCGACAAACTGGTGGTTTTGCATTTGGAGCAACCAATACTAAATCCAGATTCCTCGTTTGAGCAATGTCCAATGCTTCGTTACGTGATTTCACTCCAAGCTGATCACCATTTGAGTCGATAAGACGTACTTCTCTAGCACGAATCTTTTCGTTTACATTCATATCTTTGCTAATATCCAGCCACCTCCAAAATTTTATACTTGCTGATCGACCTAGTATTGACAAGCAATTTTAATAAATAAAAAAAGTGTCGGTACATCATGCACCCACACGTCTCCATTTGTCTTTTAAAAAAAGTTGGAACCAGTCAACTACATAAAGTATGCGTTGATCAGGTGAGAAGCGGGTGCCTCTACTTGTCTTTAGATCATTTAATTTTGCAACTTATTAAGAATAGCATCTTTACACTCTATTGTCAAGAATCATTTTAAACGAACTATGAGTTTCTCTCGTCTTTTCGTCTAGCGCGCTCAGCGTATATTGAAACTGCCAAGAATACGCGGGCATATCCTTGGCAGTTTCATTGCACGTCTTGGGACTGGCGCGTTAATCCTCGCTCGCCTCACCGATAACATTTGGACTTCAATTAATTCCCTCACTAAAAACATTTTGCATCGTAAGTGCGGGCTTTAACTTTTGCCACAAAGCTTGGCGATATGCCTCATTTTCTAATTACGTTCGTATTTCTTTTTCATCAATTTCTTTATTTATCAATTTCACGAAATCCTCAAAACCTAGAGTTTCAGATTGTTTTTCTCCATACCTTCTTACATTCACTGCATTTTCTTCAATTTCATTATCGCCTAGAACCAATGCAAAAGGTACTTTTTGCGTCTGTGCTTCCCTAATTTTATAGCCAATCTTTTCATTTCGTTCGTCCACGGAGACACGCACACCTTGACGTCTTAATTTATCCTCTACCTTTTTCGCATAATCCAAATGTACATCTGGTGATACCGGTATAATTTTCGCTTGGACTGGTGCTAGCCATGTTGGAAATGCACCCTTATATTCCTCGATAAGAAATGCTACAAAACGCTCCATTGTTCCTACCACACCACGATGAATAACGACTGGACGATGGTCTTTGCCATCCTCTCCAACATAGGTTAATTCAAAGCGTTCTGGTAAATGGAAATCTAATTGGACAGTAGATAATGTTTCGTCTTTCCCTAAGGCTGTTTTCACCTGAACATCAAGCTTTGGACCATAAAACGCTGCCTCTCCTACAGCTACGACATATTCAACTCCCATGTCCTCTAACGTTTCTTTTAACATTGCTTGTGCCTTATCCCACATTTCATCATTGTCAACATATTTTTCCTTGTCCGCTGGATCGCGATAAGAAAGACGGAAATAGTAATCTTCAATACTAAAATCTTCGTATACTTTTTGTATCAGTTCTACCACACGAATAAATTCCTCTTTTAATTGATCAGGTCGAGCGAAAATATGAGCATCATTTAATGTCATGGCACGTACCCGCTGTAACCCAGCTAAAGCACCAGACTTTTCGTGTCGATGCATCGTACCAAGTTCTGCTATCCGAACCGGTAGATTACGATAACTGTACATCTCGTTTTTATAAACCATCATGTGATGCGGACAATTCATCGGACGTAGTACTAAATCTTCATTATCCATTTCAAGTGTTGGAAACATATCATCTTTATAATGATCCCAATGTCCGCTTTGTTTATATAAATCAACGCTTCCTAATACGGGTGTGTAAACATGGTCATATCCTAAGCGTTCTTCCAAATCTACGATATAGCGTTCAATATTACGACGAATGGTTGCACCTTTAGGCAGCCATAACGGGAGACCTTGTCCCACATCTTGTGAGACCGTAAATAAGCCCAGCTCTTTGCCTAATTTACGATGGTCACGTTCTTTTCTTTCTTCCAGGATCTGTAAATGTTCATCAACCTGATTTTGTTTTTCAAAAGCTGTACCATAAATACGCTGCAATTGCTGATTATCACTATCTCCTCGCCAGTATGCCCCGGATATAGTCAGTAATTTAAAAGCCTTTATTTTGTTTGTTGCAGGGACGTGTACCCCCCTACATAAATCAAAAAAATCACCTTGTTGATAGATACTTACTTGCTCATCTTCTGGAATAGAATCAATCAATTCACGTTTAAGATGGTCGTCGTTAAACATTTCTTTTGCCTTTTGACGTGATACCACCAACCGTTCTATTTCCAAACTTTCATCAACAATCCGCTTCATTTCCTTTTCTATCTTTGGAAGGTCTTCTGGTTTAATTACATGATCCATTTCCACATCGTAATAGAAGCCTTCCTCGATTACTGGACCAACGCCAAATTTGACATCTTTATAAATCCGTTTTATCGCCTGGGCCATTAAATGTGCTGTAGAGTGACGCATAATGTCAATTCCTTCTTGATTTTTATACGTTATGATTTCAATCTTTCCGCCACTAGATAATTCTCGCCTAAGATCAACTAACACACCATCCAACTTAATAGCGATAGCTTGTTTTTTTAAACCAGGAGAAATCGCACCTGCAATTTCTTCACCAGTTGTCCCTGATGCAAACTGTTTCTGCGTTTCATCTGGAAATACAATTGAAATTTCTGCTGCCATTATAAAACACTCCCTTGATATTAGAAAACTTGGCATTCAATAAGCCTTCAGTGAATGCTAAAGCAATAAAAATAAGACGCTCGTCCCTTTGCATATTCGCAAAGGGACGAACGTCTGACACGTCGTGGTTCCACCCTAATTTCCATCGTAAAAATTCATGGCTCATTAAATCTTTAACGCAGAATTTACGCCACTATTTCTTTAAATAGCAGGGTTCCAAGGTGGTAATTACTTGTTTGATAGGGGAAGCTTCCAGCCATAGACTTCCTTCTCTTATCTATACAAAACCCAAATAATCGTATCCTTATCTTTACCTTTTTTCATTAATTAGTATAATTATATAATCTGTATTATAGCCTTTCATTATAATAAAATCAAGCTTAATTATTTTGGTTCATTACTTTATGTGCAAAAGGGAATTTTCGATAGGGTTCAAAATCTACTTTTTCCTGAAAAACATTAATCACAGTCAATGTTTTCGATTCAGATGGATGATCCCCATATATTTTTATTTTTTGTGGTGCCATAGCAATTAATGGTGACAAATTTAGTTCATTCGCATCTAGCCCAACAATATAAAGGGGTTCTTTTTGCATGAACGTTCGTAATTCCATTTTTGAAAAACGCTTCCCATTTTGTTTATAAAAGGAAAAAGTGTTTCCTTGCAATACGTGAATTACATTATAGCTTGGTTCTTTTTTTGCAATATATTCACGAAGCGTATTCACAAATGCCTGGTGATCTTCCTCTCGTTTAAATTCATCAATTGCTAATCCTACATAATGGATTAACTGGTCTGTAAATACTTTCAATCGAAATTTAACAATTGAATCATAGTGAACCGTTGATTCATCTTTGATATTTGCTATAAATAATGATTTAAGTAACATTCTTGGATCCTTTGTATTTCTTACTTGCTTGCTGTCTGCATCAGCTCCTTCAAAAATCCATTCTGCTAATCCCATAATCCGTTCAATTTCATCGATATTTGAATAATAATAATATTTTCCGATGATACTTTTAATCGTACTTCTTAAGCGATGTGAAACAAATACATCAGCCATCGATTTTGCAATTGTTTCGGTAAGTTCATTGCTGCGTAATTTAGATTCAAGTCGTAAATGATTCCCCCAATCTTCATTGGTTTTCCAATGCAGTTCAATTTGCTTGTTATAACTAAATAACTGCTCACAAAAACTAATTACTTCCTTGTCTGATTCGAAATATACTTCCTGCAATACATATCACCCTCACCCAACACCAAACTGTTACATTATATGGACATAAGGTCGAAAACATGTATAAACCATCAAAACTAGTAAGAATATTTGGTTAAATAAAATAGCTAGTACCAAGAATTGCTTCTTTGTACTAGCTATTATACTCATTTTATTAATCTCGACGGTTATATCCGTCTATTTCAACTGCTTTACTGACCTGTTTAATCCGTTCAACTATCCTTCCAGCTTTCACCGTTTCAACACCAGTACGCGTTGATGCCAAATGCCCTTCCAGTTGCTCTAGGCTATAGTTCGATGTAAAGAAAACAGGTAATCTTTCCATCATTCGGTATTGCAGAATGGATCCCAGTATTTCATCACGAAACCAAGCAGATTGCATTTCCGCACCAATATCATCTAACATTAATACATCTGCTTTCTTAAAAAATTCTATTTTCTCGTTAATAGAGTCATCTTTCATGGAGGCTTTAATCTCGCGGACAAGCTCTGGCATGTAGATCATCATAGTCGATATATTTACTTTTTTTAATTCATTCGCTAATGCACCTAAAAAGTATGTTTTACCTATCCCGAACCTTCCATAGAAATATATTCCCTTTTGGGGGATCCCATCTTTTACTTCCCTTATAAAGTTGAATAATTCCATAATAGCTATATTTCTTTCTCCATCTTCATCTATACCTTCAAAGGTTGCTTCCAAAATCTCTTTAGGCATATACAAGCTTTGAATTAAGTTTTGCTGTTGCATTTGTTTTTCATGGGCTATACGGGTATGGCACTTTTCATAGGACAAATGAATTTCATTGTTATCAACATGCAAGATCGGCGAATACCCTTGTATCATATTTTTACATCCACCAAATGAGGCACAATTGTCACATTGTTTAGACTGTGTCTTGTACTCATGCAATTTAATCAGATTTTTCTCGATTTCTTTTTGACTTATTTGTGGATGAAATGATAAGAATTCCTTAATTTCTGGATCATTTAGTACCTCATGTTTTATTTTCATATAATTATCTTTGAAATTTTCATTTTCCTGCATCCACTTTTTCAACGTGGACTGTACTGGCTTCATATTATCATCCTTGGATGTGATTATTTTTATTACTACTTGAATACTGATTTAACATATCAGCAATTTCTTTTTTTTCTTTTGCTAAATCGATCGATGGCTGTTTTTTAGCTTCCTTTTTCTTTGTATTATTTCTTTCCTTAAACCAATCTGGAACTATTTCATTTGACACCGGTTTTCGGTAATTTGATCTAGGCTTTGTAGCTTTCTGATGACTTTCCTGTTCCTTTTTTGCAAAAGCCATAGCTTCTTTCGCTGATTTTAAATTTGCCCGTGACCAATGACTTGCAATTTTTTCCAAATAGGCTTTGGACAACTTCATATTTGATTGCAATAACACATAATGTATTAACACATTCATAACCGGAGAAGGCAATCCTTGGGATGTCATGACCCCTCGAATTACTTTCATATCCTGTTCTGATGCATGGTTACCACTGGATAGGTCTTCCAGTAATTGTTTTGGCGTAATTAGTTCCAACTCATGAATAAGCTGTTCTTCTTTCGTCTCTGGCTTATAATCCGTTGGCTGCTGTTCTGGTGTTGTTTCAGCTTTATTCTTTAATTGAATCGGTACTTCATTGTGCTTGGCTTTAAACAAATCATGACAAGCAGTTTTAAATTCATCTAAATCTAACTTGTTCTCTGCTGTCAAAGCCCATAAAACTGCCTTTTCAATTTCATATGCTGCAAGATCATATAACTGCATCATTTGTGATATTACTTTTTTATTTTGTGCTGTTAACACTTTATTAACAGGAATTATCCGTTGCTTTAGCATGAGTTCCATCCAGGAAAAATCGATTTTATCTTCGCGTATTTCTGGAGCCTCTTCATCCGCTGGTTGTGACTCAACAGCCTCAAAGGATGGCTTAAAAGTTTGGAAAACGTCATTAAAAGATGCCGTTATATTTGTTCCCATTTGTTGATTTGGTACTATGACATAGTGATCTTTCAATCCTTTGAAGCTACGTTCACCGATGTGGTGGTAAAGAAGCTGGGCAAGCATCGCATCCTTGAAAAATTCAGTTGGAGCAAATGGGCTTTGTAACTCATAGGTGTACATATTGGTTGTCTCTTCATTATTTTTAAAGGTTTTTAATAACCCAATACCTTCAAGTTTTAATCTTGCTTGATATATTTCATCCAACGGTAAATTTAAATAATTCATTAAAGTATGGTGCGTTTGAGGCACAGTTTCACGCTGTAATTCTATTTCATGCAAAAGTGTCTGATATAACGTCACCGCCTGCATACCGATAAGCGGCTGATACAGATGGGTTAAGGATTTTGCATAGTCAACAGGCAGATACTCTTTTACAATTACATAGTATCCTTCGATAGGCAAAATTTTACCAATATATTGCATCATTCTATACGCTCCCTCTTTCTTGCACTTTAGGATTTATTTTTATCTGCATTGATTAAATCCTTTAATTCATCGAGAAAGACACTAATATCCTTAAATTGACGATATACAGAGGCAAAACGAACGTATGCTACCTCGTCAACTTTGGAAAGTCTGTCCATTACCATTTCTCCAATTTCTTTACTGTCTATTTCCGAAACACCTGTATTACGTAATTCTTTTTCCACATTGAAAGTGATTTCCTCTATATTATCGAGCGGCACTGGACGTTTCTCACAAGCTTTAATTAGACCCCTAATTAGTTTTTCCTTGCTAAACTCCTGTCTTGCTCCATCTTTTTTAACTACGATCAAAGGGGCTTCTTCAAGCCGTTCAAATGTTGTAAAACGAAAGTCACATTGCTCACATTCTCGGCGTCGGCGTATGGATTGCCCCTCTTCATTTGGGCGTGAATCAAGAACCTTCGTGTTTTTATAGTGACAATTGGAACATCTCATTTCGTTCACCTCCGTTGTATCAATATCTATCCGTTTTCTTTTAGAGTGATTAGCTGTAACTCTTGATTCACCTTGTTATATAATTGTTGAATCACCTTTGTACTGTAGCCAAAATCAAAAGGAAAAATAGATTCCGTCGTAACTGAAAAGTCAATCGCCGTGTGGTAAGGTCTAACCATAATTACCGTAGCAACGATAAATACTTTTTTTCCCTTTTTAACAAACACACTTATTTCACCATGTTCTTTTGAAGTTGCGTTTATTTCATACACTTGGGAATGCGTAAAGTAATTCTCAAGCATATTTATCCCTTTTTCTTTTGTTGTCTTATAGTAATGTGTTTGGAGTGATGCATCCTCATGATTTTCTCTCGTCTCTGCATGGTTGGTAAAATATTTATTAATTTTCGTTTTGAATGACATCCCTACACCCCGATGTATCTGATTTAGTATATATTCCTCTATTTTAACATGTTTCTCTTAATTCCTCTATCATTAAAAAAACAAAGCATCTATATGAATACCGAATAAATACGGTAAGTAATAGATGCTTTAAATAAAATTATGAAATTTTGACTTTTTGGTGAATGTAACTTCCAATATACGTTGATAAGTCCACGATACGTTTCGAATAACCCCATTCATTATCATACCAAGCTAAAACTTTTACTTTATTATCTTCCATAACAATTGTCGATAAGCCATCGACAATCGCTGAATAATCGGTTGTTGTATAATCAATAGATACTAGCGGGGCATCACTGTATTGAACAATACCTTTTAACTCATTTTCAGATGCCTGTTTAAATGCCTGATTAATGGAGTCAACCGTTACATAATCTTCTACATCGACTACTAAATCTATTAACGAAACATTTGTGGTTGGTACTCTTAATGCCGCTCCGTGTAATTTTCCATCCAAATGTGGCATTACCTCACCAATTGCTTTTGCCGCACCTGTAGATGTTGGAATAATAGATTGCGTGCATCCGCGAGCACGACGTAGATCCTTGTGTGGATTATCTAAATTATTTTGGTCATTTGTAATAGCATGGACTGTCGTCATCATACCACTTGTTACTTTAAAATTATCATCCAAAACTTTCATTACTGGTGCTAAACAATTCGTTGTACAGGAGGCATTAGAAATCACGTCATCTTTTTCTGGGTGATACGTTTCCTCGTTAACACCTACAACAATTGTGTTGTCAACCTGTTTACCTGGTGCTGTAATAATGACTTTTTTGGCACCTGCCTGGATGTGTAAGCCAGCAGTTTCTTTTGTTTTAAATTTGCCTGTCGCTTCAATTACGATATCGATATCTAGCTGTTTCCACGGAAGCTTTTCCGGTTCACGCGAATTTACGATCATAACCTTTTTATCATTGATTGCCAGTTCGTTATCAAACGCTTTCACTTCTTTGGTAAAAATTCCATGCACACTATCATATTTAATTAAATGGGCAAGGGTTTCTGGAGGATGGCTTGCATTAATCGCAACAACCTCTAAATTATCATCCGTAATTGCCTGACGAAATACCATTCGCCCAATACGACCAAATCCATTAATAGCAACGCGGGTTTTATTCATCTGTAATCCTCCTGTATGTGTTATACTTAATTTATTATTTTATATTATTAGTATAACACATTGGCATCAAAATGTGTCATCAATTTTAATATTTTCTTTCTTATATAACTTGGCTTATTAGTAAGCTTATGGAGAAAAACCTTAGTGACACTTATGCTGTAGGAAAGTTTCATTCCTATTTCCCAAAAATAATAGGCCAAACGAATAACTCTCGTATGGCCTACTTTCTATTTCTTTTACTTCTATCCTAAACTGTTTCCCATTCTTTTAATAATTCCTCCAGCTGTTTATAAGATTCCTGTTTAGTACCGTTATTATCGATAAATGCATCTGCTTTTTTCGCTTTTTCTTTAATGGGTATTTGGGATTGAATGCGCTGGTTTGCTTCTTCCTCTGTATAACCATCTCGTTTCATCAAGCGATTTAATTGCACTTCTTCATCAACATAAACAACTAAGGTTTTATCAACAAAATGAGGTAATTGACTTTCGAATAATAAAGGGATATCTAAAACAACACATGCAGCTCCTGATTTCACATATGCATCTCTTTGCTCAAGCATTTCTTCTCTAACTGCTGGATGCACAATACGGTTAAGTTGTTTGCGTTTTTTTTCATCAGCAAATATGATTGAACCTAGCTTTTCACGATCCAATGTTTTATCATCTTGCAAGATCTCGTGGCCAAACGCCTCAACAATTTTGTCATATGCTTTTTCCCCAGGCCGAACAACATCTCTTGAGATTTTATCTGCATCAACTACTGGTATATTAAAATCATCGAACATGGAGGAAACAGTACTTTTTCCAGTTGCAATACTACCTGTTAATCCGATTATTAGCGTCATTATCTCCCCTCCTTAAAAGATGGTTCCATTAATTTTTTTGGCAGGTATTGCACACATGTGTACCACGACCGCCAACCTTCATTTTGATAATCATACTTCCACATTTTTTACATGCTTGATTCTCTTGTCCATAAACAAACAATTCTTGCTGGAACATCCCCATATCCCCTTGTACATCTACATAGGAACGAATAGTAGTACCGCCCTTTTCTACCGCTTCAGCCAGTGTTTCTATCGTCTGATCCTGAATTGCTTTGATCTCTTTTGGCGTTAATTTACTTGATTGGTTTAATGGATGGATATTTGATTTATATAATGTTTCATCAACATAAATGTTACCTAACCCAGCTACAATCGATTGATCCAACAACGCCGATTTAATTACACGATCCGTTTTCTTAAGTCTTTCCGAAAAATAATCAAAGGTGAATGCTTGATCAAACGGGTCTGGACCAAGCTTATTTAATGGTTTGTTACGCATTTCGTCCCCTTTTTTATGGAGGTGCATGGTACCGAATTTACGCACATCATTGTAACGAAGCTCCTCATCATCCGTGAATGTAAACGTAACATGTGTATGTTTTTTCAACGGGTCAGCTACGTTATGAACACTATACTTTCCTTCCATGCGAAGGTGCGAAACAAGTACGTAATCATCTAATTGAAACAATAAGAACTTTCCTTTTCGGGTTATATCCTGAATGGTTTGTCCTGCTAGTAACATCTTAAAATGCTCCGCGTCATCTGGTTCCTTTATGATATTGGGCCAATATACCGCCACTTCTTTAACTGTTTTATTTCTAATTAATTGGTTTAATGTTTCTTTTATTGTTTCTACCTCTGGTAATTCTGGCATGTAAATGGCTCTCCTTATTTAGCATCAAACCAGCTGCTTCCATAAGCATAATCGACTTCCAATGGTACGATCAATTCGACGGTTTGCTCCATTGCCGCTGGTACTATTTCTTTTAATTTTTCTATTTCCTCTTTTGGTGCTTCAATAATTAATTCATCATGTACTTGAAGTAGCATACGTGCTTGAAGTTTCTCTTCTTTTAACTTTCCATGAAGATCAATCATTGCTTTCTTTATAATATCAGCAGCACTGCCTTGAATAGGCGTGTTCATCGCTGTTCGCTCCGAAAAGCTTCGTGTATTAAAATTGCGGCTCGTAATTTCTGGCAAGTACCTTCTACGATTCATTAATGTTGTAACATACCCCTGGTGCTTTGCTTCTTGGACAATATCTTCCATATACGTTTTTACACCTGGATAACTTTCAAAATACCGTTCAATAAATTGTTTCGCCTCTTTACGTGTTATTCCCAAGCTTTGCGAAAGACCATAATCACTTATTCCATACACAATTCCAAAATTAACAGCTTTTGCCTGACGTCGCATATTCGCTGTTATTTCGTCTTTTCCAACATGGAATACATCCATCGCTGTTTGTGTATGAATATCCACATTGTTTTTAAATGCCGAGATTAGCTTATCATCATTTGCAATATGTGCTAATACCCGCAGTTCAATCTGTGAATAGTCCGCAGCAAACATGACCCATTCCTTTTCCTCTGGCACAAAGGCCTGACGAATTTTGCGCCCTTCTTGTAATCGAATCGGGATATTTTGCAGGTTGGGTTCAATGGAACTTAATCTCCCAGTTTGAGTTAATGCTTGATTAAACCGTGTATGGATTTTACTCGTATCATCATTTACAACCTTTAAAAGCCCTGTGATATACGTAGAGTGTAATTTGCCTAATTGTCGGTACAGAAGCAGTTTCGGTATAATTTCATGCTTATCTTCTAATTGCTCGAGTACATCCGCTGCTGTCGAATAACCTGTCTTTGTTTTTTTAATAACTGGCAAGCCCAGCTTTTCAAATAGGATTGGTCCTAATTGTTTCGGTGAATTCAAATTAAACGTTTCACCAGCTAAATCATAAACTTCTTTTTCCAAATCTTTTAACCGCTGATTAAGGTCCTTGTCCATGTCATGAAGACGATCACGATCAACTCGAACACCTGTATGCTCCATTTCTCCCAATATCAATGCAAGTGGCATCTCCAATTCTTGGCATAATTCATATTGTTCGTTCGCTTTTAGTTTATCTTCCATTTCCTCTTTTAAATAATACAAAATGGAAGCTTTCCGTGCGACGTGTTCTGCTAGCATTGTTTGTTCAGGCACTTTTAATTTTGCGCCTTTACCATATACCTCTTCATCGTATAATACATCGGTTTTTCCCATTCTATTGCCAATTGCGGGTATATCATGGTTATTATCGGATGGATTAAGCAAGTATGAAGTCAGCAACATATCAAATGTAATGCCTTTAATATGAATTCCATGATTTAATAATGCAACCAACGTCTTTTTGGCGTCAAATACGCTCTTCGTTTTGCTGCTGTCTTCCGCCCAGTCTTTAAATGCATCCGAGTCTAGAGCCACGTCAACAGGTATGAAGTATGCATCGCTTTCATTAACGAGCCCAATTCCATTAATAGATCTCGTATGATAATTTTCCGCGATCATTTCAACCACTAATGCTTCGTTCCCGGTGAACATATCAGTAGTTACCTCATGAACAATCGTTAAATCAATTTCTTTTAAAGACCTTTCATCGCTACCTTCACTGACTGAATCCAAATCAATTCTGCTTAATAAAGATTGAAACTCAAGTTCTTTAAAGACTGTACTTAGTTTCGCTTTTTCATATCCCTCATAAGCAAGGTCATCGATAGATATGGTTATCGGAGAATCACAGTTAATCGTAACAAGATCTTTACTCATAAATGCGTCCGCTTTATATGTAACCAAATTCTCTTTCAATTTTTTCCCTCTAACATCATCAACATGGTTATATACGGATTCTACTGTCCCGTATTGTTTTAATAACTTGGTAGCCGTTTTCTCTCCTATCCCTGGAACTCCTGGTATATTATCAGAACTATCCCCCATCAATGCCTTCAAATCAATGATTTGTTCTGGAGAAATTTCCATCTTTTCTTTCATGTATTCAGGGGTATATCGTTCCACATCAGAAATACCCTTTTTTGTTAGACTTACGGTTACCTTATCAGAAACCAACTGTAGCATATCTTTATCGCCTGATATTACGTTAACATTCAAATCATTCTTCTTGCTTTGAGTGGAGAGGGTGCCTATAATGTCATCTGCCTCATACTGCTCTAACTGATAATGTGGGATCTGAAATGCATCTAGTAATTCCTTCAGTAACGGAAATTGTTCTGACAATTCAGGAGGCGTTTTCTGGCGGCCACCTTTATATTCTTTATAGGTTTCATGACGAAATGTCGTTTTCCCAGCATCAAATGCAACAAGGATATGTGTTGGTTCTTCTTCTTCCAAAATTTTAAGTAGCATGGTTGTGAAACCATAAACCGCATTCGTATACACCCCTTTATCATTACTTAATAAGGGTAGTGCAAAAAAAGCACGATAAATAACACTATTTCCGTCAATAAGAACGAGTTTGTTCGACATCCTTATATCCTCCAATCTAATTGATCCTATCTATAGTTTATCATTGTTGTACCTGCAAAGGAATCATATAAAGCTTCATATTATAAAACACCCTCACAAGGAGGTTGTTTTATTATCTAGATTTTCTCTTGGTAAATATACATGAACAGCTGTCCCTTTATCCAATTCGCTATCAATTGTAATTTCACCACCATGGACTTCAACGATATGTTTGACGATAGCCAAACCTAAGCCAGTACCACCAGTATTTCTGCTTCGAGCTTTATCTACACGATAAAACCGTTCGAATATACGAGGCAATATCTTTTGCTCCATACCCATTCCTGTATCCTCAACCTTAATATGTACATGTTCCTCTGTAGCATCTACTAGTAACGTAACTTCCCCACTGTCCGGCGTATAATGAATAGCATTATCTACAAGGTTTATGAATACTTGCTTTATTCTTTCCTTATCAGCAGTGAACGTAATATCCTCAATCTGCATTGTAAAATGTATCTGGTTTTGCTCTGCTTTATACTTAAGCGCTGGGACCACTTCATTTGCTAAGGCCTTTGTTTGTACTTCAGATAAATCGAGTTGAAAGTCCTCTTTCTCCAAATTAGATAATGATAATAAATCTTCAATAAGTAACTGTAACCGATGGCTCTCATTGTATATAATTCCAAGAAATTCATTTCTCGATTGATCATCATCGAACTCACTATCTAGTAAAGTCTCTGAAAAGCCTTTGATTGATGTAATAGGTGTTTTTAGTTCATGCGAAACATTTGCAACAAAATCTTTACGCATCAACTCAAGTTTTTTCAATTCTGTTATATCATATAACACAAGTACCGCACCTTTTAACATATTTCGTTCATTAAAAATGGGTGCTCCAACTATCTCCAAATAATGTTTATGAACACCCTTATAATGCGTGAAAGCTTCTTTCATCTTTTTTTCATATAAAAATGTGTTTTGTATTGTTTCATGAATGTGTTCATTGTTAATTACTT
Organism: Virgibacillus natechei; assembly: GCF_026013645.1. Classification (NCBI taxonomy): domain Bacteria; kingdom Bacillati; phylum Bacillota; class Bacilli; order Caryophanales; family Bacillaceae; genus Virgibacillus; species Virgibacillus natechei. The sequence goes on from NZ_CP110224.1 coordinate 2,284,186, forward strand.
CATAATAAAGATAACCATTGTAATCCTTTGTTGTTTCTCCAAATAAAGAAATAAATTTACGGTTAACAAGATGAATATAGCCTCTTTCGTCAATAAGCACAAGTCCACTTTCTGTATTATTGATCACAGAAGACAACTGTTCAGAATGCATTTGCTCCTGGATAGAAAGTTCACTTAAGTTGCGTGCCAATAAATTAACCTTACTGCTTAATTTTCCGATATCCCCTTGTTCATTATAGTGGAACCTAGCTCTATAATTACCTTTAACCATTTCATCAACGGTTTTCGTGACCTTTTTAATCGGTTTAATATAAGTAGTGAATATATGAAGCATAAATATTATTAAGATTACATAGGTCGTCAATAGTACAGCACTTAATATAATATAATTATCAGTTAGTAGACTTAATACGAATCCTGTACTCACCAGAAGTATTAATACTCCTAAAACATAGCTAAATAATGGTTTTGTAAATAATGCCTTCATGTTGTTGGATCCTCCAATTTATAACCAAGTCCCCGTACGGTTTTTATGTACACTGGTTTTTTTGTGTTTGGTTCAATTTTATCTCTTAAATGACTTATATGCACATCGACAATGCGAGTGTCACCAATAAAATCATAATCCCAAATCTTATGTAGCAGCTGATCTCTGGATATAACCTTGCCCTTATTATTAGCAAGATAGAAAATAAGTTCAAATTCTTTTCTTGTAAAAAAAATAAGTTCACCATCCATTTTTGCTTCATATCGTTCAGGATAAATCACTAGATTCCCAATTTGAATTTTTTTGTACATAGGTTGTTGTGGCCGATTTGTTCTTCTTAAAATTGCTTTTATACGAGCGACAACCTCTTTAGGGCTAAACGGTTTGGTTAAATAATCGTCTGCCCCAATTTCTAACCCTAATATTTTATCATACTCTTCATCTTTTGCTGTTAGCATTAGGATAGCTGTATCAATCTTCTGGGCTCTTAAATGCTTACAAACCTCCACCCCATCCATTTTAGGTAACATTAAATCAAGTATGACCAGATCGTATTCATTTTCTTCCACCTTCTTGACAGCTTCCAATCCATCATAGCTTACATCAGTGAGAAAGCCTGCTTTTTCCACATTGTAGCTAATCAATTTAACAATAGATGGTTCATCATCTACAATAAGAATTTTTTGCATCATTATAAACCCCACTTCTATAATTAAGACCAACGTATTTTAATACTATCCTTATCTTACAATGAATGAAAACAAAAGTGAATATAATAAAAGTATGTTAATAAAACTTAACAAAAATACTACCCAACACGTGGATAGCATTTTAAAACTTTTAGAAAAAATTTTCTAGTGAGCTTGCTGTCAATGAATTTGGTTTATAAGGTGGAGATACATACAGTTTACCATTCACTATTTCTCCACCTTCTTTATCAAATCCAACAACCGATAATGCAACTTTATGATTACTTTCATCAATAGCAATTATTTCAATCGTAAACGTTACCTCTGACTGGTGGTAAACTGGATTCGGAAAAGTCATTTCATGCTGTGTGATATGACTCCCTGGGCCAGGCAAGTGCATGGAAATAATAGAAGATACCATCCCAAATAACAGCACAGAGGGGACGATGGGTTGATTATAGGGTGTTTGTGATGCATAATCATGTTGGATATATAATGGGTTTGCATCATTGGTTAAACCTAAATACAATAGTAAGTCCTTATCCTCAATAATTTTGACTGCTGTATAAGAATCCCCCACCTTTAATTCATCCAACACCTTGCCCATTCTCCTCTTTTTACCAAGCAAAATGATCACCTCCAATAAATTATGTAAGCGTTTACTATTATAACAGAAATTTATATACAATTCTATTTTATTATAAAAAGAGAGCTTTTTATTACACGTATGGGCAATAAAAAGCTCTCACTAATAATTTCTTATTTTAATACGTCAAGTACCTCTTTAACAGATGCTGCAGATTTATCTAGGTCTGCTTTTTCCTCATCGGTTAGATCTAATTCAATAATTTCTTCGATTCCATTTCCACCAAGGATAGTTGGAACCCCAAGATAAATATCGGAATACCCATATTCACCTTCCAGATATGCAATAGAAGGAATGACACGACGCTGGTCTTTAAGAATCGCTTCTGCCATTACAGTTAGAGATGCGGCAGGTGCGTAGTATGCACTACCATTCCCTAATAAGCCAACAATTTCTCCTCCACCTTTACGTGTGCGTTCCACAATTGCATCTAGACGGTCTTTTGACAATAATGTATCTAGCGGAATTCCACCAGCATGAGAATAACGGATTAACGGAACCATATCATCGCCATGTCCACCCAAAACAAATCCAGTAATATCTTTTATAGACAGGTTAAGTTCCTGTGCTACAAACGTTCGGAAACGGGCGGTATCAAGGACACCAGACTGACCGATAACTCGTTCCTTAGGAAAACCAGATTCCTTAAATACTGAATATGTCATAGCGTCCACAGGGTTTGTTAAAACGACAATGAATGTTTCTGGTGAATATGTTGCAATTTCGCTTGCAACAGATTTCATAATTTTAGCATTTGTATTTACCAGATCATCACGGGTCATTCCTGGCTTACGAGCGATTCCTGCAGTAATAATAACTAAGTCAGAGTCTTTCGTATCTTCATAATTAGACGTTCCTGTAATATTCACATCGAAACCTTGTACAGGGCTCGCCTCAAGCATATCCAATGCTCTTCCTTTTGTTGGTTCTTCCATATCGGGGATATCTACCAGTACAACATCTCCAAGTTCTTTTTGCGCTATCATTAATGCAGTAGTAGCACCAGTGAAGCCTGAACCAATTACTGAAATTTTACTTCGCTTTATTGCCATTACTTTCCCCACCTCTTCTTGATTAGTCCATGTTGTTAATTAATTCAGTACCGAATTCAGAACACTTAACCTCAGTGGCACCATCCATCAAGCGTGCGAAATCATACGTTACTACTTTAGAAGCAATTGTTTTGTCCATTGCTTTTGTAATTAAATCAGCTGCTTCTCTCCACCCTAGATGTTCAAGCATTAACACTGCAGAAAGAATCATAGAAGATGGGTTTACTTTGTCCAACCCTGCATATTTTGGTGCAGTACCATGTGTTGCTTCAAAAATCGCATGGCCGGAATCATAATTGATATTTGCTCCAGGTGCAATACCAATTCCACCTACCTGTGCTGCTAAAGCGTCAGAAATATAATCACCATTTAAGTTCATTGATGCAACAACATCAAATTCTTTTGGACGAGTTAGAATCTGTTGTAAGAAGATATCAGCAATTGAATCTTTAACGAGAATCTTTCCAGCTGCTAAAGCATCATCTTGTGCTTTATTAGCTGCTTCTTTACCATCACGCTCAACGATGCGATCATATTCAGCCCATGTGAACGTTTTATCTCCATACTCTTCTTCAGCTACTTCATAACCCCATGCTTTAAATGCACCTTCTGTATATTTCATAATGTTACCTTTATGTACTAAAGTAACGTTTTTACGTCCTTCATTTATTGCATAATCAATACTTGAACGTACTAACCGCTTTGTCCCTTCTTCAGATACTGGCTTCACTCCGATACCAGAAGTTTCAGGGAAACGAATATTGCTTACATTCATTTCAGTTTGTAAGAAATCAATTACTTTTTTAACTTCATCTGATCCTTTTTGCCACTCAATTCCTGCATAAATGTCCTCCGTATTTTCACGGAATATAACCATGTCAACTTCTTCTGGACGCTTAACAGGTGATGGAACACCGTTGAAATAACGAACAGGACGTAGGCATGTAAATAGATCAAGTTCCTGACGTAACGCAACATTCAATGAACGAATTCCTCCGCCAATCGGTGTTGTTAATGGGCCTTTTATCGCGATCTTATATTCATCAATCATATCAAGCGTTTCTTGTGGCAACCATTCGCCTGTCTTATCATATGCTTTTTGTCCAGCGTAAACTTCAGTCCACTCAATTCCCTTAGCACCATTATATGCCTTTTCTACTGAAGCCTCGATAACATTTCTAGTTGATTTCCAAATATCTGGACCAGTTCCGTCTCCTTCAATAAAAGGAATAATTGGTTTATTAGGTACATTCACTTTACCATTTTCTACTATAATTTTTTCTCCTTGTGCCATAAAAAATACCTCCTAGTAATCTTCTTATATAGATAGTATAACATATTATAAGTTTTCAGTAGAAAACTTAGGTTATCGACAAGCTTTATGACGAAAACCATTGTTGAACTTACGCAGTAAGAACGGTTTTATCCTTTGTATGAAAACAAACCATTTTCATGGTAAATGGTCGCTACGTGAAGTGGAGCCGTTGGATCCTTAGCTGCAAACAAAAAAACGGAGCAATGGCTAGTAATTTTTACAGAACTAGCCATGTAAGTTTCGCTCACCTTTTTGCCTGTTAATTAGCTTCGTTTTTGATTCTTATCGTTTCTCAATTGATACATATTCAGGTGATTCTGGACCAACATATTCCGCACGAGGACGAATTAGACGATTATTATCGTACTGTTCCAGAATATGTGCTAACCAACCAGACATACGGCTTACTGAAAATAAAGGAGTGAATAAATCATGATCTATCCCCAAGCTATGATAAACAGAAGCAGAGTAAAAATCAACATTAGCTGGTAATCCTTTCTGCTCTTTAATATACTCCTCAATCTTCAGGGACATATTATACCATTTATCTTCCCCAGTTATCTTCGTTAGTTCTTTTGACATTCTTCTTAAGTGCTTGGCACGTGGATCGCCATTTTCATATACGCGATGCCCCATTCCCATGACCTTTTCTTTGTTTTTAAATTTTTCATCGATGTAAGGGATTGCATTTTCTTCTTCACCAATCTCTGTAAGCATCTTCATTACGCCTTCATTTGCCCCGCCATGTAAAGGCCCTTTCAATGCTCCTACTGCTGCTGTAACACCTGAGTATATATCTGATAATGTAGCAACACACACTCTAGCAGTGAAGGTAGAGGCATTTAATTCATGATCAGCATGAAGTACGAGTGCTTTATTAATTGCTTCAATTTCAATGTCTTTAGGATCTTCTCCATTGAGCATATATAAAAAGTTCTTTGCATAACCATAATCCTTTTTCGGTTTAATCGGATCTTTCCCTTGGCGAATTCTTCCAAAAGCCGCTACAATTGTTGACGTTTGAGCCTGTATACGTATTGCTTTTTGCTTATTCACTTTTTCTTCCATTACATCCGCTTCACTGTCATGTAACCCAAGAAGTGAAATTGCAGTACGTAATGCCGCCATGGGATGAACACTTGATAGATCATAAGAGCGTAAATGATCAATTATAGGTTCAGGTAATTCCATGTTTGTAGCTAGTTCTGCTGTAAAAGCATCTAATTCCGATTTGTTTGGTAGTTTTTGGTTCCATAATAAATAGACTACTTCTTCGAAACTTGAATTCTCTGCTAAATCATCAATTTTATAACCAACGTATGTTAATTGGTCATTAATAATGGAACTAATTGACGATTGAGTTGCTACAACCCCTTCAAGACCTTTCGTTGTTGTCATAACAAACCCTCTCCTTTTTCTATAAAGTATTATTACATCTCGGAAAATAATTATAATCGACAATAATTGTCAGCATGAAGCACTCATCCCACTTAATAATTATAAAGTATTAAGAATGTAATGTGAATTAAAACCAATTAATTTTATCAAGAATTTTTTAGAAGATATAATTCACTCCTGATTATCTCCAGTTTATTCTAAAAGTAATAATAAAACAAGGCTGACTAATTATATGTCCAGTAGTCTATTTCCCTTCCAATCATCATATGTAACTTAGTACAAGCCTTTTTTTAGAAATCTTGGCTTATCATCCCCAAGATTTTTGAGAAAAGCTTAGTTGCACTTATGCAGTAAGGAGCTTTTTATACCTTCTTATTCTGTCAAAAATGGGGTTAAAATATGTCCAAGCCATTGTTATTTAGATTTCTTAGAGCTCTACTACTAATTAGCATTATTATTTGCAGTTACCTACTTATTAAATATACATTTTCACTGCTGTATCCAATTGTGCTTGCACTGCTCATTTCTTATCTAATTAATCCGTTTGTCAATTTTTTTCAACATACAATCAGGTTTCCCAGGCCATTTGCAACCGCTTCTGTGATAATAGGTCTGTTTATCTTCTTGCTGGGAAGCCTATTCCTAATCGTTACCGAATTAATTCAGGGGAGTGCATATTTAGCCGAAAAATTACCTGCTCACTTTCATGCATTTATTACAGCAGTGAAAGAATTTATTGATACATCAATCTTGCCTTTATATCATAAGTTAATTTCTTATTTTCATACACTTGAACCATCTCAACAACTAACAATTAATGAAAATATCCAACAATTGGCCAATAATATTGCTTCAACAGGTGCCGATCTATTACAACGTTTATTATTGAACATCCCTGTTGTCCTTTCCATGTTACCTAATTCTGTTGCTGTTTTTACCTTTATTGTTTTAGCAACATTTCTATTTACAAATGATTGGCCTAGACTAGAAAATGCAATAAGAAAAATGATCCCATCCTCACTGGATACATCTACTAAGCAGGTGCTTCGTTATTTAAAAAAAGCTGTACTTGGATTTGTTAAAGCACAAGTGATACTTATCGCCATTACAGCTGGAATTATCTTTATAGGGTTAACCATTTTGCAAGTAGAACATGCTTTAACAATTACGTTAATTGCTGCTGCAGCTGATTTACTCCCATATGTTGGGACAGGAATTATTTTTATACCTTGGATTATTTACCTATTTATTACAGGTGATTACGGCATGACAATCAGCCTTATCATTTTATATATGCACATTATAATAGTACGGCAAGTCCTTGAGCCAAAAATACTATCAAGTAGCATGGGATTAAGCCCAATTGCAGTATTGATAGCAGTATTTATCGGTCTTCAACTATGGGGATTTTTAGGGTTAGTTATTGCACCTGTTCTTCTGGTTTCTTTAAATGCGTTTCATCAGGCAGGAATTACGCATCGATTATGGATTTTTATTAAAGGATAGTTACCACCTGCGATAAATGATTGTACTTTTACCTGACATCTTCATGATAAGCTTTCTTATACTATTTTTAAACATGCTTCTAGTCCATGGAATTACCAGCATAAATCCAACAATATCTGTTACAAAACCAGGTGTAAATAAAAACACTGCACCAATAAAAATACAAATGCCATCAATAATATATTCAGTAGGAGGTTCCCCACTATTCATAGAGATCCTTGCTCGGTTCCAAGCCTCTATTCCTTGTTGTTTAGCAAGCATAATACCGGATATTCCTGTTAGAAAGATTAGTAATACTACCCACAAAGGCCCAATAAGTCCACCAATCCACAAGAATACACCAATCTCGAGTGCAGATACGATTAATAATGTAAGTAATAGCCACCTCATTTTGTGTTTCACCCTTTCATTAAAAAATGGAAAAAGAAGGGGATTCTCCCTTCTTCTTCACTAACTTTTTCATCTCATTACCGGACTTTTTGAACATTTTCTATCTTTAAAGGACGCGCGTATGCCCCTTGTATATATCACCTTTTGTACCGTCAATTGTTATATCCTGTCCATCTTCCAACGTATCTTGGGCATCTTTTACTCCTACAATTACAGGAATTCCAAGGCTTAATCCCACTACAGCAGCATGTGATGTTAACCCACCTTCTTCTGTAATAATTCCGCTGGCCTTCTCCAGTGCAGGCATCATATCCCTTTCTGTTCCATAGGTGACTAGGATATCTCCTTCTTCTAATCTTTCATTAGCTTCTTTAGCTGTGTTAGCTAAAATTGCTTTACCGTACGCGCTTCGTTTACCAATACCTTGTCCCTTTGTAATTACATCACCTATTACATGTACCTTCATTATATTTGTTGTTCCGCTTTCTCCAACTGGAACACCTGCCGTAATAATAACTCTACTGCCACGGTCAAATAATTCCGTACTTAATCCTCTATCTATTGCAACATCCAGCATTCCATCTGTTGTACTGGATTGTTCGCCAGCTACAGCGTGTACACCCCAAGACAAAGCTAATTGTCGTTCAACGCTTTTTGAAGAAGTAACAGCTACAATTGGTATTTTTGGTCTATATTTAGAAATCATTCTTGCCGTGTTACCACTTTCGGTTGGTGTAATAATCGCACTAACAGAGAGGTTCCTTGCGGTGTGTGTTACAGACTGACTAATACCTTCTGTGATCGTCATATCTACATTTCGGGAACGTTGTTTTAAGATTGATTTGTGATCCAATGCGGATTCCGCTTTTAATGATATATTACTCATGGTTTGTACAGACTCGATCGGGTAGTCCCCAGCAGCCGTTTCGCCAGATAGCATAACCGCATCTGTTCCATCAAATATTGCATTGGCAACATCGGACGCCTCTGCTCTTGTTGGGCGTGGATTGCGTTGCATAGAATCCAACATTTGTGTCGCCGTAATAACCGGCTTACCAGCTGTATTACATTTTTTAATTAACTCTTTTTGCACGAGCGGAACATCTTCTGCAGGGATTTCAACCCCTAAATCACCACGAGCAACCATCAAGCCATTACTTACCTCTAAGATACTCTCAATATTGTCTACGCCTTCTTGATTCTCAATTTTAGGTATGATTTGAATGTTATTTGCATCATGTTTTTCAAGTAAAGATTGTATTTCAAATATGTCGGATGGACGGCGGACGAAAGATGCAGCAATAAAGTCAACATTTTGTTCAATCCCGAATTCAATATCTTGCGCGTCTTTATCCGTAATTCCTGGTAAATTCACAGATACATTCGGAACATTTACCCCTTTTTTATTTTTAATAGTTCCAGAATTTAAGGCAATTGTTTTAAGTTCATTTTTATCTTTGTCCACACTTACTACTTCCAATTCAATAAGCCCATCATCCAATAGGATTTTTGACCCCTCGTGCACGTCGTTAATTAATCCTTTATACGTAACAGAAAAGCGCTCTGCAGTACCTTCAACGTCATCCATGGTTACAAACACAACAGAATCCTGAAGAATCTCTGCTTCCCCATTTTTAAAAGTAGCAGTCCTTATTTCAGGTCCTTTGGTATCTAGTAATAAGGCAACTGTTTTACCAGTGTTTTCAGCTGCTTGCCTTATGTTTTTAATACGTGCACCATGTTCTTCAAAATCTCCATGGGAAAAATTCAAACGTGCCACATTCATTCCTGACTCCATCAATTTCTCCAATGTTTCAACTGATTCAGACGCAGGTCCAATCGTACATACGATTTTTGTATTTCTCATTTCAGCTTCCTCCAATACAACTTTTAATTCTATTTATATAGATAGTTCTTTTGATAAATTATACATATTGTGATTTATTTCGTGTTTCTCTGATAGTATTTCTACAATATCCTGTTCAACAAGTTGATTATTATATATACCAACCATTTTTCCAGCTTTTCCTGAGAGTAAACTCTCTACTGATTTTGCCCCGAGTCTACTCGCTAAGACACGATCCGTTGCTGTAGGTGATCCACCGCGTTGAATATAACCAAGTACGGTTACTCGTGTCTCTAGCCCAACTGCCTCATTGATCTGTTCTCCATAATCAAATCCACTTCCAACACCTTCAGCTATGACAATAATACTATGTTTCTTGCCACGTTCTTGACCACGCTTTAGCCGATCCACAATATCCGTGAAATCCTCTTCTTTTTCTGGAATAAGTATACTCTCAGCTCCACCTGCCAGACCAGCCCATAGAGCAAGATCACCTGCATCTCTTCCCATTACTTCAATAACATATGTGCGCTCATGAGATGTTGCTGTATCTCGGATTTTATCAATTGCCTCAATTATGGTATTTAATGCTGTATCAAAACCAATAGTGAAGTCTGTTCCTGAAATGTCATTATCAATTGTGCCAGGCACACCAATACACGGATAGCCTTTTTCAGTTAATTTTTGCGCACCGTGAAAACTACCATCTCCACCTATAACAACCAAACCTTCTATACCGTATTTGTTTAATTGTTCAATTCCCTTTTTTTGACCTTCCTCTGTCTTAAATTCTTCACTTCTTGCAGATCGTAATATCGTACCACCTCGATGTATTATATCTCCAACTGAGCCTATTTCCATTTGCTCAATATTTCCATCAATTAATCCTTGAAATCCGTTTTTTATACCAAATACTTCAACGTCCTGGTAAATTGCCTTTCTCACCACTGCACGAATGGCAGCATTCATACCAGGAGCGTCACCACCACTTGTTAAAACGCCGATTCTTTTCATCTTTATTCACACCTCTAAACACAGAAATTTATTTCATTGTTTAATCATTGCCATTGCCATACTTTAAAGATAATGCGAAAATGCTAAAATAGCAATTAATTACACAATCTAGAAGATAATTTTTAAAATTTAGTAATAAAGCAATCAGAGACTGACGATTTGTCAGTCTCTTCGTAAAATATTGCATGTTAAAGGAGATTATAATCACCAATTTTTTTATATTTTTCCCATCTATTTTCTAATAATTCTTCAGCTGAATAGGTAGATAGACTACTTAAAGATTGCGCAATAACCTGATCCATATATTCCGCTTGCTGATAAAAGTCGCGATGCGCTCCACCTTTTGGCTCTGGGATTATTTTATCTACTACATTTAAATTTTTCAAATCATAGGATGTTATTTTCATTGTTTCTGCTGCTTTTTGAGCTAATCCTGCATCTTTCCAAAGCAAGGCTGCTGCTCCTTCTGGCGAAATAACAGAATATGTAGCATTTTCCAGCATATGAATATGATCACCTACACCTATGGCTAGTGCGCCACCACTGCCTCCCTCACCTATCACTACACAGATAATGGGGACAGTAAGACCAGCCATTTCCTTTAAATTATGAGCAATTGCCTCACTTTGCCCTCGTTCTTCTGCAGCTTTGCCTGGATATGCACCTTTTGTATCAATGAAGGAGATAATTGGTCGATTAAACTTTTCCGCTTGTTTCATATGTCTTAACGCTTTACGATATCCTTCAGGGTGAGGCATGCCGAAGTTTCTTCTGATATTTTCTTTTGTACTTTTTCCTCGCTGATGACCAATAACGGTTACAGGACTATCCTTATAATAGGCTATACCCGCTACAATCGCTTCATCATCACCAAATAAACGATCGCCATGAAACTCAATAAAATTGGTGAATAAGTTCTCCACATAATCTAATGTAGTTGGACGCTCTTGATGCCTGGCCATTTGGACACGATCCCAAGGCTTTAGATTTCCGTATATATCGTCTTCCAATACAGCTAATCGGCTTTCCAATGTATGTATTTCATCTGATAAGTCGATATCGCTATCTTCTGTAAAACTTTTTAATTCTGCTATTTTTTCTTTTAAATTAACGATGGGTTTTTCAAATTCCAATACTTGCTTCATGAAACATCCCCGCCCTTCTGATGCATATCGAGTAATGTCACAAGAAGGTTTTTCATCTCATGTCTATGAACAACCCGATCGAGTTGACCATGCTTTAACTGAAATTCCGATGTTTGAAAATCATCTGGAAGCTTTTCACGAATTGTTTGTTCAATAATTCGCCGACCGGCAAAACCAATCAATGCACCAGGTTCAGCAAAGTTATAATCCCCGAGTGACGCAAAACTCGCAGATACACCACCTGTAGTTGGGTGGGTCATAACGGAAATCATTAGTCCCCCTGCATCACTAAATCGTTTAATAGCTACAGAGGTTTTCGTCATTTGCATCAGACTTAATACACCTTCTTGCATTCTAGCACCACCTGAAGCTGTGAAAATAACAAAAGGCAAGGATTCGTTTTTGGAATTTTCAATGGCTCGTGCAATTTTTTCCCCCATTACTGAACCCATACTTCCCATCCGAAAACTAGAATCCATTACTGCAAAACCAGTAGCTTGTCCATTTATTAAACCTTTTCCAGTAATGACACCTTCATTTAATTTTGTTTTCTTGCGATCTTTCTCAATCTTTTCTTCGTATCCTGGAAATTGTAACGGATTGCCTGTAATAAAGTTATCGTCCCACTCTTCAAATGACTCCGCATCAAATAAACTTTCCATTCTCTCCCAAGCACCTAATTGATGATGGAACCCACAATTCGGGCATACATTTAAATTCTTACTCATTTCTTTACGATAATAAATTTTATAGCAACCATTACATTTTTGCATTAAACCTTCAGGAACATCTAGCTTAGCTTGTTCACTTGGCATCGATGCATACTTCCTTCGCTTGCCAAAGAAATCTTTAAGCAAGGTAACTCCTCCTTTTTCAACAAACGTTGGCACAATCATTTTTCATTAGTATAAAGGCTCCTTATTAAAAAAGGTGTCAAAAATTGTCGGGGATGACTAATCCTTCTCAACATACATTTGAGTTACATCTTTAAATAATACTTCAATGGATTCGTAATCTCCCTTAGAATAAATTCGAGTAAGCTTCACATAAAATGCTTCCGTATAGTATTCTTCGTTTATGGTATGAGAGAATTCTTCCATCAGTTGCCAAATCTTTCCTAATAAAAGATTTCCGGCCTTTTTAAAAACGTATTGAAAAAATATAGTATGTTTATTATATTGATTTATACTAGCGTTTATTATTGCGTTTAACTCTTCTATATCTTTTTCATTTAGATGATCAAAAGCTAATTTTGCAGCCTCTTTTTCTACTATACGTTTAGCGAACATCAACTCTTTCTGTGTCTGGTTCTCCTGTAATATAAAAGAAGATAATAACTCAACTGTTTGATAAGGGCGGTATGTACTTATATAGGTACCTTCCCCGTGCCTCGTTTCAATTAACCCCAATAATTCCATCGCACGTAAAGCTTCTCGAATGGAAGACCTACCAACTTGAAGTGACTCTGATAGTTCTCTTTCAGACGGAAGCTTATCACCAGATTTCAGTTCATTGTTATCAATAAAACTGCGTATTTCGTGTAATACCTCTTGATACACTTTCTGCTTAGGCGACATGGACACAGCCATGATTCACTCCTTTGAACCGATTAATTGTCATCAATTCGTGTTAAATTCCTTGTGTTTTCAGCAACCTCTTCTGGGTCAACTTCAATTCTGGAAACGCCCGATTCCATCGCTGCTTTTGCAACACTGGATGCTACGTTCGGGGCAACGCGCACATCGAAAGGAGTTGGAATGACATAATCTTCATGTAACTCATCATCTGCAATCAGAGATGCTATTGCTTGTGCTGCTGCTACTTTCATTCGTTCATTAATTCTTGTAGCTCGTACATCTAGAGCCCCACGGAAAATTCCAGGAAATGCAAGTACGTTATTAACCTGATTCGGAAAATCAGACCTTCCTGTACCAATAACTTTTGCACCAGCCTCTTTCGCATCACCAGGAATAATTTCTGGCTCAGGGTTAGCCATTGCAAAAATAATAGCATCATCATTCATTTTCTTAACCATTTCTTTTGACAGCGCACCACCAACGGAAACACCGATGAATACATCTGCCCCTTCAAGCATTTCTTCAAGCGAACCTTCTTTTTTAGCATTGTTGGTGAATTTGGCAACATCGTCTTTTACTTCATTCATTCCATAGGGTCTATCTTCAAATATAGCACCTTTAGAATCGCACATTATCATTTCGCGGACCCCAAAGCTGTATAACAGTTTAATAATAGCAATACCTGCAGCTCCGGCACCATTAGCTACCACTTTAATATCGGAGAAATTTTTGCCAACAAGTTTTAATGCATTGATTAATCCAGCTACCGTTACAATTGCAGTTCCGTGCTGATCATCATGAAAAATAGGTATATTGGTTTCTTTTTTTAGACGTTCTTCAATTATGAAGCAATTAGGTGCTGCGATATCTTCTAAGTTAACACCACCGAAAGTTGGTTCCATTAACTTTACACTTCTCACAATTTCTTCTACATCGTTTGTTCCTAGGCAAATGGGAAAAGAATCTACACCGGCAAAACTTTTAAATAATACGGATTTTCCTTCCATAACAGGAAGCGCTGCTTCAGGGCCTATATTTCCCAGTCCTAGAACCGCGGAGCCATCACTGACTACTGCCACCATGTTTCCCTTCATCGTATAGTCATATACCGTTTCTTTACGATCGTATATTTCTTTACAAGGTTCAGCAACACCAGGCGAATATGCTAAACTTAAATCTTCTGCATTTCGAACCGTAACTTTTGATTCTGTCGATAATTTCCCTTTGTTTTCCTTATGCATTTGTAATGCTTCATCTCTTAAGCTAGCCATATTAATATTCCGCTCCTTTTCACAGTAGAAATAATAATTAATTATAAGTGAAAATAAATAACGCTCCAAGGTGGTCTGACCACCCTTAACTCCTTCATTATAACAGATGGGGATTCTCTGTAAAGTATGAAAACTACTTTTCAAAAACCACATTATCTTTACCAAAATGGTCCGATAGTGCTTGTATACACGCTCGTTCTGGAGTGATAAAGTAGTCACCCGTAAGCTGGAATGTCTTTCTGTTTTGCTCATCATAAATAATGATAGGTATGTTACCTGGATATAAACGTGTAACTTTTTTAATTTCCTTCCAAGCATTTTGATTATTCTTCTGGGTTAATTTAATAAACAAACGCTGATTATTACGTGTTTCAAGTTCTTCTTCATCGAATTCTTTAACCTGCGATAGTTGCCATTGAACACGATTGTTTCTTGATTCAATTTTTCCAGTCAACAGCACGACCATTTCTTCTTTCAGCCACCTGTTTACATCTCGGTAAATTTCAGGAAAAACAACGGCTTCCATGTCACCAGTCTCGTCACTAATCGTGATAAAAGCCATTGCATCTCCCCGTTTTGTGCGGATTGGCTTAATGCTTTGAACAATTGCCACGCTTTTACAATTCTTTTTGCCAATTAAAGCTTGTGCCTGCTTCATGGAAACATATCCGTTTTCTCTTAGCTTTTTGCGGTGTTCCTTTAGCGGGTGACTGGATACATAAATCCCCAGCAGTTCTTTTTCATCTGCTAATTTTTTAACCAGGCTAAAGTCTTCGATGTCTATATATCTTGCTGCAATTTGATCTCGAAACAATCCCGGTTGGTCATTGAATTCTCTAAACAACTCTCCTTGTTCGATCGCATGATCAATGGAGGCCAGGAGGCTTGCCCTGTTTGAATACGTTTCATCAAATGCCCCTGCCATGATAAGAAGTTCCAATGCAGCTCGATTAACAGTCTTCAATGAAACTCGTAAACAAAAGTCAAATAAATTTTTAAATAAACCTTCCTTACGAACCTTGATTACTTCCTTGATTACTTGATTCCCGATTCCTTTAATCATGATAAGGCCCATTCGTATCTGATTACCTTCCACCGAAAATTTCCCGAAACTTTTATTAATGGAGGGCGGCGCAATACTAAGATTTAAGTTTTTTGCTTCTTTGATATAATCATTTGTTTTATCCTGTTGACTTACGAAAGAACTAAGTAACTCTGCAAAGAAATTTGCTGGGTAATGTGCTTTTAAGTACGCTAATTGGTAGGAAATCTCACTATACGCTACTGCATGGCTTCGATTGAAACCATAGTTGGAAAACTTCACAATCCAGGCGAATATTTCTTCGGCAACCGATTTGTCATAGCCATTTGCTAAGCAACCGTTTATAAACGCTTCCTTTTGCTCATCCATGACATCCTGCTGTTTCTTACTTACAGCACGGCGTAATATATCTGCTTTACCAAGTGAAAAACCTGCTATCTGGTTAGCAATCTGCATGATTTGTTCTTGGTAAACGAGCACACCGTATGTTTTTTCTAAAATAGGTGCTAAATCCGGATGCGGGTATACGACATTTTCTTTTCCATGTTTACGATTTATATAAGTTGGGATATTATCCATTGGACCAGGACGAAACAAAGCATTTACGGCTACAATGTCTTCAAATGAAGAAGGCTTTAATTGAGTAAGTACATTCTTCATCCCGTTTGATTCTAATTGAAAAACACCATTTGTTTCCCCCTTTTGTAATAGTTCGTATGTTTTCGCATCATTTTTCGGAAGATTGGTTAATGATACTGATTGATTCCTGGTGAATGTTATAGATTGGATCGTTTTTTCAAGTAATGTCAGGTTGCGTAAACCAAGTAAATCAATTTTTAATAACCCAAGCTCCTCCAGATCATTCATCGGAAATTGTGTTAAATTTGTTTCATTTGTTCCGGTGGTCAGTGGAATATGTTCCATTAACGGTTTCTCACTAATAACAATCCCTGCAGCATGTGTGGAGACATGCCTTGGTAATCCTTCCAATTTAATTGAGATAGCAAATAATACCTTTAAGCTGTCTGATTGCTTAATATAGTTTTTTAAGTCCTCTGATTCCTTCGCAAGATCAACAATACTTTTCCTCGCTTGTACCGGAATATGCCTCAGGATAAAATTCGCATCCTGTTGGTCAATATCCATAGTCTTTATTAATTCCCGAACTAAAGAACGTGCAGCAAATGTGCCAAATGTTATAATCTGCGCTACATGCTCGTTTCCGTATTTATTTCGTACATATTCAATAACCTCATCACGTCTTACATCCGAAAAATCAATGTCTATATCTGGCATCGTTAATCGTTCAGGATTAAGAAAACGCTCAAACAGCAAGTCATATTTAATTGGGTCCACATCTGTAATTCCTAAAACATACGCAACCAGCGAACCAGCAGCAGAACCTCTACCCGGACCGACTACAATACGATTATCTTTTGCATAACCTATAAAATCAGAAACAATTAGGAAATAATCGCTGAATTGCATCGATTGAATAACCGTTAGTTCATATGTTAAACGATTCGAAACCTCTTCTGTAACTTCCTCATATTTCGTCTCTACGTTCGTCCAGCAAATCTTTTCTAAATAAGCATGTGCACTCATTTGTTGTGGTACGGGGTAAGCAGGAATCATGCGCTGGTCAAAATCAAATGTTACATTACATTTTTGTTTAATTGCCTCTGATTCTTCGATTACTTCCGGCCAAAAATTGGAGAATAACTGTTCCATTTCAAAAGCGGAGCGTAAAAAGCGTTCCTTTCTGTCTGGGTCCGTAATCCGCATGTTCCAAGTATTTCCTTGTTTCATAGCCTGCAAACAATCATAGGCACTATCATCTGATTGATGTATATACCGTACGTCCTGGATCGCTACTACAGGAATATGATACTTGTCATGAAATGCTTTTAGTGATCTATGTATATGACGTTCACTTTCGAGCCCATGATCTTGGATACCTAAGTAAAAATCCCCTTCATGCACCAGATGTTTCCATGTGGTTATGTAATCCACCACTTTATCGTGATTTTGGGTATCTAATAAGGTTGCAATCTTCGTATTGTGAACTGGTATGATACAAATCAGATCTTCTACATACACACGCAGTTCTTCTATAGCAATATTCGTATTTTTACGATGTTGAATATGTGTACTAATTTTAACAAGTGACTGATATCCATTTTTATTTTTTGCTAGAAAAATGCACGGAATATTCTCCTGCTCTTCATCCGTTGTATATACAACCATACCAATAATCGGTTTTATTTTATAATTTTGGCAAGCTTTATAAAAAGGAATAGCACCATATAGTACTTGCTCATCTGTAAGTGCCAATGCGTCGAATTCTAATTCACTAGCTCTTTGTACTAATTTATCGATTGTAATGGTACTATTCATCAGGCTATAACCACTTCTCACCTGTAAATGTGTATACGACATAACATCCCGCCTTTTGTTTCTCCCCCTATTATAACAATTTGGTCATGTCTTGCACACGGTATGCTTGACTGATAGTTATCATAACTCGTCTACTTCACTCATAAAATGAAAAGAACATACCTCGGGAAGGGGTGGGAGGATATGGTGGATGAACGATTTTTTGCCTCTTTTATTCATTGTTATTTTATAGCATTCGGAGTCATAATTGGTGGGGCTATAATCGGCAGCATCGGGGAATTTGCAACTGGAAATGCTCCGTTAACTTCAATAGGCCGTATTGCCAATAATTTACGTATATGGGCTATTATCGCTGCGATCGGTGGAACATTTGATGCGATTGCCAACTTTGAAAGAGGATTACTTGACGGTTCAACCATTGATTTATTTAAACAAGCACTGTTAATTCTGTCTGCAATGGGCGGCGTCAAAACAGCTATCATTCTAATAGAGTGGCTTATACAGGAGGATATCTCTTAATGCATATCCCTCCTTATCATAAAAAAGTAACCTGGCAGCGTTTTTTCATTGGTGCTGTATTTGGGGCGCTTATATCATATGGCATTTATATCTATATATACGGTAGCTTATATGAAAGGGTTCTTGAAGAAAACTTCGAACTCCAATCAGAATTGACTGATGTAAAAAACCAAAATGAAGCATTGTTACAGGATAAAGAAGATTTAGATGAACAATCCAAAGAACCACAAACAGTCGAATCCATTGAAGTTACGATAACGAGTGAAGATGCATTACGCCTTGACAGATTAATTATTCATCAGTTAGAAGATCTGATAAAAGAAGAAATAAATCACCTCATTGGTCAGGAGATTTCTACAGTTGTAGAAAGCAACCAGCTCTTGCTTTCAACGATTGAAAATAAAGGCTTCACCGTTGATGACGTTACGTACCATTTTGATGTTAATCTATTAGTAATTTCAAATAATGTTAAACTAACCGTCGAAACAAAATTGACAGATGAATAAGAACCTTTTTTGAACTTTTTCATATTTTATAGTTCTAGGAAGTATTAATCTTCTATAATATAAATAGCAACAAATGCATGAGAGTATCTATGTACTATATGGAGAGGAGCTGGTTTCCATGCTGATTATGAATCAAAGACAAATACGCGATGAAAAAATTGCTCAATTACAAGAAGGAAAAATAGCATACGCTGAATCTTATGAACTTATTCGAATTATGAAACGAGATATTGAAAGAAAAAATTTAAATGTACATTATGACGAGACTAAATCAGGTTGTTGGTTTACGCCACTATCAGAAAAGGTTCGTAATTAAGAAAAACTCTGCTGTCGCCTCATCTTTCCAGAGGTTAGAAGTCAAGGGTCGTATTGGTAGAAATCGGCGAAATAGCCGATTTCGCTATCTAAATCTTGTACCCAAATAAGGAATAAGGTTATAGGTTTTCTTATCTTTTTAAAAATGCTGATTTCATTTATAGATGAAATCAGCACAGCACTTATTTAATTGGTAGATAGGATAGAACTTATTTATAAGAAACCTCTATAACAAATGCCACGTTTTCTAAGCAAACGTGGCACATGCGTGTTCTATATCCTCTATAACATATTGGGTTTCTTTCCATGTTTTCACGGATGCACCTGATGCCATTGGATGCCCGCCACCGTCATACTTTGCAGCTATTCCATTGATAACAGGACCTTTAGAACGCAATCGTACACGGATTAGGTCCTCTTCCTCTACAAAGATCACCCATGCTTTGATGCCCTCAATTTCGCCTAGAATACCAACTAACTGTCCCGTATCTATTGGTTCAATCTGGTATTCATCTAAGATTTCTTTTGTTAATTTAATCGAACTCATCCCAGAAGGGGAAAGTTCAAAATTCTGCAATATATATCCTCTAAGCCTCGCAATATTATCTTTAACATTATAAATTCCAGCGTATAAAGCTTCTCGGTCAAATTCATATCCTACGAGTTCCGCTGCATATTGAAAAGTCTTTTTCGTCGTGCTTGGAAACAAGAATCTTCCAGTATCCCCAACAATACCTGCATAAATTAAGCGTGCAGCTTCATTATTCATTTGAAACCCATCCTCTTTAGCATGCAAGTATAATTCATATATTAACTCACTTGTGGAACTTGATTCCGTGTCCACCCACAATAAATCACCAAATGGATCTACATTAGGATGATGGTCAATTTTAATCAGCTTATTACCCAAGTTATATCGATCATCACAAATACGTGGGGCATTCGCTGTATCACATACAATAACCAAAGCATTTTCATAAACTCGATCAGCAATTTGATCCATTTTCACTAGAAATGTAAGGGAAGGATCCTCTTCACCTACCGCATAAACGTTTTTATTTGGGAATGATTGCTTAATCAACGCTTTCAACCCCGCTTGAGATCCTAACGCATCCGGATCCGGTCGTACATGCCTGTGTATAATAATTGTCTCATATTCCTTTATGGTCTGGATAATTTGTCTGATGCTCATTTTTTTACCCCTTATCTATTTATTTACTGGCTAAATTGGTGAAAACAAGATATAATGATACTAATAATTTAATTAGAACTAGGAGAGATCTTATGGTTATTTTCCCTATCATTATCGTAATTTCTATTGTTTTATATGTATATTATAAAGTTGCTATTATGAAAAATAAAGATAAACTAACACAATTATATGTTAACGCAAAATCACGTATATGTCTCGGAAGTTTAGTTTTCTTTTTTGGTATTAATCAATACGTCTTCTATCAAACGCAATTCGCCTTGTTTGTAGGAATTGTTTTTGTGATCATTGGAGGAGCACTACTTTATGATGCTTTCAAAGAAGCGAAGCATTACCGAAATGAATGGAAACGTCTAAACGTATAACAAAGATAAGCAAGGGCTAAGGGAAAAAGCTGACTATACCAATAGTCAGCTTTTTCTCTTTAGCGATATATCAGCTGTGCCATGATTAATCCTTTACCTACTATTCGTTCCTCATTATACACTTCGACATCAATTTTAGCATACATACGCCCTGCCTCTAGTAAGGTAGGCTTGATGGTTAATTTACTATCAATTTGTACAGGCTTAATAAAATAGACGGTTAAATTTTCGACAACTAGATCACCTTTTTTATGATATGATAACAACCTACTGCTCGCTTCCGTGATTAACGCTGTAAAGACTCCATTTGACAGTGTCCCTAATTGATTTGTCATCTGTGGACTAACTTGTGTTTGATAGCTAACCCCTTCTTCTAACGGTAAAAGGCTTGCTGAAACAACATCATCAATCGTTTCTCCAACTTGCGGTTGCCGCTGAATTTGCTGCAATGCTTTTAGCACATCCTGCCTTGATATCACCCCAAGCAGTTGATCTGTTCGAGAAACTACGGGAACCACTTCAATCCCTTCCCATACCATCATATGAGCAACAGAAGCAAGCGAGGTTTTTGCTTGTACAACTAAAGGATTCTTACTCATTACCTTATCAATGATAACATCTTTTTCTTTCCCTATAATATCTTTAGAGGTAACCACCCCGATAACACGTGCCTTATCGTCTACAACAGGAAATCTTGTATGGGTTGACTGGCTGTTTAAATCATACCAATCGGCAATTGTGTCTTTCGTATCTAAATAAAACGATTCATCATATGGTGTGAAGATATCACCTACAAATACAATTTCCTTTTTAATTAATTGATCATAAATAGCTCGGTTAATCATTGTCGCTACGGTAAATGAATCATAGCTCGTTGAAATGATTGGCAATTGTTTCTCATCGGCTAAACGCTTTATATAATCTTGTGTGTCGAAACCACCTGTAATCAAAACAGCGGCACCCTCATTTAAAGCCAATTCATGTGCTTTAATTCGGTTACCAACAATTAATAAAGAATCCGCTTCTGTATAGCGCATCATCGCATCCAGTTCCATAGCACCAATGACAAATTTATTCAAGGTTTTATGCAAACCTTCTCTTCCACCTAAAACCTGTCCATCAATAATATTAATCACTTCTGCAAATGTTAATCGTTCAATATTTTCTTTTTTCTTCCGTTCAATTCGAATGGTTCCAACACGTTCAATCGTACTAACGATTCCTTGGTTTTCCGCTTCTTTGATAGCACGATATGCCGTTCCATCACTTACATGTAAGCTTTTAGCAATCTGCCTTACCGATATTTTATTCCCTACTTCTAAAGCTAGAATATGTTGGATTATCTGCTCATGCTTCGTTGCCATTGTTGTTCACCAACCTTCAACTGTACTAGTTCATTATTTACTGTTTATTATACAGTTGAATGGGGATAAAGTAAAACTTCATTCAGTAAGGGGGAAAGCGTACAGGATATTTATTGGGTCTGTCTTTCCCTTCGGTTTTCCTGTTCCATAACTGGAGGCTTCGTCATTTGTAAAAGTGTAGAAAAATTGGCTCCTACCACTAATAAAAAGAACCCTAACCAGCCACCCCAAAAAACCCGCTCCAGCATTGTTGTAGCTTCCGGTATAACAGGCCAAGCAAAATATAGAAGAAAACCAGCTAATAATAATCGTAGAACAGCATAATGGCGCATATTAATACCCCCTCCCTCCTTACTAGTTTATGAGAGGGGATATCTATTTTAGAACACTATATCTACTTATAAAAGTAAATTAAAATAGCTGTTTATTAATGATTCTCCATAAAAATAAGTTATAAGTGCTGCTACAACAATATATGGTCCAAAAGGAACCGGCTGCTTACGTCCAATAACTCTTGTTAAAAGGAGTGCCATACCAATAATTGCCCCAATCATACAAGCAAGAAAGAAAGCCAGTAATACCTTTTCCATACCAAGCACAATACCAAGCACACCAAATAACTTCATATCACCCGCTCCCATACCACCACGACTTACGATTATGATGACAGCAATAATGGAAAATCCAATGATAGCTCCTAGTAGGGCCGACCACCATGGATCAAGTGGTTGAAAGATCCTCATGATGATAAATAATGGAAGGAAAAAGAGCAGTACGTTGTTTGGTATAAGCATGTATTTAATATCTGATATGATAATGATTACCAGCATGGAGACTAATAATAATGCTGTAACTAGCTCTAGGTTCAACCCGATGACCACGTAACTCCATGTAAATAAGATTCCTGTTACAAGTTCCATCAAGGGATATATGTATGATATTTTTTCTTTACAGTGGCGGCATTTACCACCCAGGATGGCAAACGAAAGAAGTGGTATATTATCATACCATGCCAATTGATGTTGACAATATGGACAAATCGACCGTTCATTTGCGAATGGTTGATTTATCGGGACACGTAAACCTACAACATTGTAAAAAGAGCCAAAAATGAGACCTAGTAGAAAGATTAAGATAATGATTGTCGTATTCATAGTTGGATCTCCTTTGTTATCTCATGAAATTATAATTGAAAAAAAGGCCTCACAACAGACTGATGGCGTACAAAGTAATGACATTCAGTGGATCAATCCTATTCGTAATAGTATACTATTTTTCAACAAAAAACCACAAATTAATCTGAATTTATGCACAAAAGTATGGGTACTGCCATTCCTGCCCTCTTTTTCCCTTTCTTGTACATATTCTTCTATAAAAATCAAAATAAGATTGTGATCTGACCCTATTCCGCCTTTTAGGTAAAATATAGTATACTTTCATCTATCTTTTCTTGAATTTGGGTTGGAAAAAATTATGCATTCGTGTAAACTTCATTACTATATAGTTTTTTATAAAAATAATCTTAAAGAGGTGTTCAGGTTGTCAGAAAAAACGAAGGAAAACAAACAACACTCCCCCCCTTATGTACTGTACTTTTCAGCGATTTTAATTTTCTTATTTGTTCTATGGGGAGCAATATTTCCAACACATCTTGGTAATACTGCAGGTGCAGCATTGGATTGGGTAATTGACTCCTTCGGTTGGTATTATATGCTGATAGCAAGCGGATTTGTCGTATTTGGTATCTTCGTGACTATTTCTCCTTTTGGAAATCTACGGCTCGGAGACGAAGATGATCGGCCCGAGCATTCCTTTATCTCATGGATAGGGATGTTATTTGCTGCCGGTTTGGGAGCAGGGTTTGTATTCTTCGGTGTAGCAGAGCCCGTATTATATTATATGGACGTGCCATCAGGGGTCGTACCTGGAACTGTTGAAGCTGCTGAAACTGGCTTGCGCTATGGTGTATTTCACTGGGGCTTACATGCTTGGGGAGCGTTTTCAATTGTGGGACTTACATTAGCTTATGTTCAATACCGCAAACACCAACCGGCTTTAATAAGTTCAGCTTTTTACCCTTTAATTGGGGATAAAACGAAGGGTTGGCTGGGGCACCTAATTGATATATTAGCAGTTATCTCTACTGCAGCAGGTGTTGCTACAACATTTGGAATCAGTGCCCTACAAATGTCTGGAGGGATCTCTTATCTTACTCCTTTGAACAATAGCTTACCATTACAGCTTACAATTATTTCTATTGTGACAGTTTTATTCCTTATTTCAGCCGTTAATGGAATAAATAAGGGAATTAAGCGCTTAACGAATATCAATTTAGTGTTATCTGGTTTGTTGCTCTTATTTGTACTTTCTGTTGGACCGACGATCACCTTGATGGAAAGCATGGTAACGTCGCTTGGTGGATACGCTTCTAATATAATAGATATGTCACTTACGATGAGTCCTTTCCAAATGGATGAATGGTTGGGAGCGAATACAATCTTTTTTTGGGCTTGGCATATTTCCTGGTCTCCTTTCGTCGGATTGTTTATAGCACGAATATCCAAAGGGCGGACGATCAGAGAATTTTTTGCTGGTGTATTACTCGTCCCTACACTGCTTGCAGTTATATGGTTTTCGACATTTGGTGGAACGGCACTTAATATTGAAATGGACGGAATCTTTCCACTAGCAGAGATTGCCGGTGGTGAAGTCGAATTAACTCTATTTGCAATGCTTGAACAGCTTCCATTACCATTAATATCTAGCCTAATAGCAGTTATAGTAATCGCTCTATTCTTCATTACTTCTGCTGATTCCGCTGCTTTTGTGTTAGGTTCGATGACATCTGGTGGCTCATTAAATCCAAAATTGAGTTTAAAAATTATTTGGGGGCTACTAATGGCTGGTACCGCTTCTGTTCTTTTAGTAAGTGGTGGTGGCGGTTTAGAAGCACTGCAAACAGCCGCATTAGTTGCAGCATTACCATTTGCATTTGTTCTCATTCTCATGATTGTATCTGTTAGTATTATGATGAGTAAAGACTGGAGTTTAGCAGAGCGAAATAAACGGAAGAAAAGAGATGACACACTAAAGCAAACCCTTCGTCAAGAAACATACACCGAATTGAAAGAAGAGTTAACAGACGAATGGCGTGACGAATTGAGAAAAGAGCTCATCGCTATGGGTAAAAACAATGCCGAAATGGTACACTTTCAAACGAATGACCAAACAGCGATTGTTGGAAAACAAATTCGAGATATCGGCTTTCCGACACATGTTAATATTAGTGCTATTGAGCGTGGTGATAACATCCTATCACCGTCAGGAAGTACCGTCATCCAATCTGGTGATTTCTTGTATATCTTGACAGAATCAAACCAAAAAGAGGCACTACATGAGCTTTTGCTTAATAAATGATACTATACCTCTATTTCATTAAGAAAGCCTTTTCGATAGCTTAGCCACTAAAAAAGCGTGAGCCTATTTTAATAGGAACTCACGCTTTTTTATCCGCATAAATGCTGGCTTTGGTTTTTGTCATAAAGGGTTAGCTAACGCCAATTTTTTCTTGCATAGGAAACTATAGAATTTAAAAGCTGTGGATAACTAATTTGCCGAAATATCCACATCCAGCTCCAGCGCCCAGCAACAATCAAACTTCACACTCCTCCACTACGATAAGTCAACATCGACTCACTTCGTTCGTCGTGTTTCCTTTATCTCATTGCGAAGTGCTCCAGTTTGTACGTTGCTAAACGGGCGCTTGCGCTTTTGTTCTTATAACTTCATTTCTTCACCAATCTGCATTACTCTTCCTTGTCCAGTCTGAACCTTTTTCGCGAAATCTTCCGCATCTTGTTCGATTAACGGGAATGTATTGAAATGAACAGGCACAACGATCTTTGCTTCAATCCAGTCTGCTGCAACCAAAGCATCTTCTGGCCCCATTGTAAAATTATCTCCAATTGGGACGAATGCTACATCAATTTCATTCATTTCACCGATTAACCTCAAGTCAGAAAATAGACCTGTATCTCCAACATGATAAATGGTATTACCCTCGGCGGTTAGCAATATTCCTGCAGGCATCCCAGTATAGATAATTGTACCATCATCTTCTGTATAGGCAGAACCATGAAAAGCTTGTGTGAATTTCACACGTCCAAAATCAAAGTCATGTTTTCCTCCAATATGCATTGGATGTGTGTTTAGTCCTTTTGATTCCAGATAGTTAGCCAATTCATTTGGAGCCACGACTAATGCTTCATTTCTTTTCGCAATGTCAACTGTATCTCCTACATGGTCATTATGTCCGTGCGTTAGTAAAATGACGTCTGCTTTAACAGTATCAGCATCTAAGTCACATGCTTCATTTCCAGAAATAAATGGATCCATTAATATGGTGTGATTACTTGTTTCAATTTTAACTACAGAATGTCCATGATACGATACCTTCACGCTAAAACCTCTCCTTGCTATACTATTTACTCTTTAGTAGAGTATCCTTTTCATTTCTACCCGTTCGTCTTCATTTGTATGCTTATTTTTTGTTCTTTTTCTTTTTAAGTTCCGCTAATTCTTTATCCACACTATTTGTTTCGAGTGATTCAAATTCTTCATCCAATGTGCGGGAAACATTCGACAGATCTTCTGTTGTTTCTGCTTCTGCCTCATATTGCAGAACTTTTTCTTCCATTCGTTCAAAGCCTTGTCTTGACTCGTCACTGCCAATATTTGACATCGTCCGATTCATCTTCGCTTTTGTTTGTGCTGTTTCTGCTCGGGCTTTCAATGTATCTTTTTTGAGTCTCATTTGATTATATTCTTTTTTCATTTCATCTAGTTTTTCTTTGATTTCACCTGAATCACTTTTAGCGCGTTCCCATGATTCACTTAAGACTTCTAATTGTTTTTCATTTTCTGTTTTATCTTCCAAGGCCCGACGTGCTAAATCATCATTACCCGCTTCTACAGCCTGCTCTGCTTGATTTTGCCTTTTTTCTATCAAGGCCCCGGCATCATTGGCTTTGCGTTTGAGCATCTTCTCGTTTGCAATTTGTTTAGCAACAGCCCCTTCCGCCTCTTCAATATCTTCTTCCATGTCCCGCATGAACTGATCCAGCATTTTCACAGGATCTTCAGCTTTATCAAGCATTGCATTCAATTCGGAGCCTACAACTGTTTTTATGCGTCTAAAAAATTTAAACATGTAAATCCTCCTTTATTTTAGTAGCATACAATTTCTATGTAGTACGGTTTTCCCTTAAAAAAGTTTCACTAAAATAGAAATTTATATTGCACATGTATCTCTGTTATAATTATCATGTACATACATTTTAGCGGGGGGCTTTACTTATGACAAATCGAATCGATTCATTACTTAAAGAAATGCAGAATAATCAACTGGATAGTATGCTCATCACGTCAACAGCAAATTTTTATTATGTGAGTAATTATTATACAGAACCACATGAACGATTAATCGCTGTTTACGTCAGTACATCGCAAGACCCAATACTAATTGTACCAGCTATGGAAGAAAATGATGCAAAAGCGGCTGGCTGGAAGTTTGATATCATCAGTTATCACGATCATCAGAATCCATGGGAACTATTTGCTGATACGTTAAAAAAACATGAGAAAATCCCACAATCCATTGGACTGGAGCATGACCACATTACCTTGGATCGCTATGAAGCAATCAAGCATATTTTGCCAAATACTGTGATTTCAGATTCGCAGGAAATCTTAGCTAACCTACGTGTTATTAAGAATAAAAATGAGTATAAGCTGTTAAAACAAGCTGCATCACTTGCTGATTTTGGTATGGATATTGGTTTCAATGCTATTCAAGAAGGAATAAGCGAATTGGAGGTCATCGCTAAAATTGAATATGAACTGAAAAAGCAAGGTGTACAGCAAATGTCTTTCAACACCATGGCCCTATCTGGTGCCAAAACGGCGTCCCCTCATGGCACACCATCTGTGAAAGAAATTCATACAGGTGATATGGTGCTTTTTGATTTAGGCGTTATTTATGAAGGGTATTGTTCCGATATTTCAAGAACAGTTGCGTATAAATCTATAAGCGATAAACAGAAAGAAATTTATCATACCGTCCTAACTGCGGAGCAAAAAGCAATTGAAGCTTCTCAAGTCGGAACTTCTGTTGGTGAAATTGATACAATAGCAAGGAATCATATAGATCAGGCGGGATATGGTCCCTATTTCACTCATAGAATTGGTCATGGATTAGGAATACAAACACACGAATACCCATCAATGCACGGTAATAATACACTTTCTTTGCAAGCGGGCATGTGTTATACGATTGAACCTGGCATTTATGTCCCTCATACAGGTGGTGTCAGAATAGAAGACATGATTTTCATGACGGAAAAAGGGCCCGAATCTTTAACCAAAACGCCAAAGGAACTTCGTATTATTGAATAAGGCTGTTTTCTAAAAGATTGTTGTTAAACATGTTGAAAATTTTAGCTACGAAAACAGCCTTGAACTGAGGATATGAAATAACGGCCTTTCTCAGTCAAGGGAAAGGCCGTGAGTAGCTTATAGTAATCCTCCATTTAAAATCCACTTCAATTTGCTCGAGCACAAATAAGGAAAAGACAGGAGTTAATAGAAATCACCCGCCAAAATCACCCACTATGCCCGAATTATTCTTTTCCCCCGTGAAAATTCTTTTTTACTCTTTACTTTCCAATAGCGCGCGGGCTTCATCGAATACCAAATCATGGGACTGGGCAACAGCTTCGTAGGTTACATACCCATCCAACGTATTGATACCTTTCAATAGTGCTTCGTTGTCCTGACAGGCTTTTACAACACCTTTATTTGCTAGCTGCAATGCATAAGGAACGGTAACATTTGTCAAGCCGATTGTCGATGTTCGCGGAACTGCCCCAGGCATGTTTGCAACAGAATAATGTAAAACACCGTGCTTGATAAAGGTTGGATCATCATGCGTTGTTATTCGGTCACTTGTTTCAATTACTCCGCCTTGATCAATGGCTACATCCACAATAACGGATCCTTCAGGCATGTCTTTTACCATCGCTTCAGTCACCAATTTTGGTGCCCTTGCTCCAGGAATCAATACTGCTCCAATAACAAGATCAGATTCAGCAACTTCAGCACCGATATTCATTGGATTGGACATCATTGTGTTAATAGAAGATCCAAATAAATCATCCAATTGCCGCAATCGCTCTGGGCTTAAATCAATAATCGTTACATCAGCACCTATTCCTACGGCGAGTTTTGCAGCGTTTGTCCCAACAACACCCCCGCCAATAACCGTTACTTTACCTCGCTTCACTCCAGGAATACTTCCAAGTATAATTCCTTTACCACCCTTGGGTTTTTCTAAAAATTGAGCACCTGTTTGCAAAGCCATACGACCAGCAACTTCGCTCATTGGTGTTAACAGTGGTAACGTTCCATTTGATAATTGAACTGTTTCATAGGCAATCCCGACCACTTTTTTATCTATCAGTTCTTTTGTAAGCTCCGGTTCGGCTGCTAAATGTAAATATGTAAATAAAATTAAACCTTCATAGAAGTAATCGTATTCTTCTGGGAGGGGTTCCTTTACCTTCATAACCATTTCTTGTGACCATGTTTCTTTTGCTGTTGATGTAATTACCGCCCCTGCTTCTTCATACTGCTCATCCGTAAAACCAGATCCAAGCCCTGCACCTGTTTCAACATAGACGTCATGACCTGCGTTCTTTAAGGTGAAAACACCAGATGGCGCCATTGCGACTCTATTTTCACTATTTTTAATCTCTCTGGGTATTCCAATGTTCATTTATAAACCTCCTTCATTTTTTAGAAAAACTGGATTCGTTAAAGCGATTCTTAGAAAGCGTTCTTTGCTTTGTAAGAAACCCCTTATACTTTGGAGCGCAGGTTTTTAATAGCAAGTACCATAGATGCACTTATGCAACTAAATCTTCGCAAATCCTTTTAATCATTGTACCAAAGAAGAATTTAAAAATCACCTTAGATTTATGATAAATCAGAAATTCGCGAATAATCCACTCTGTTATAAGAGTGGATTATGATTGATTTTCATATTATCTGCTTCGATTATTATACGTGTGGATAGCTTTATTATTATCCAACTGGTCCACTACACCGCTCTGATAACTGTCATTTAATTGGTTCTGAACAGCGGCTATCCCTTTTTTATCTTCCTTTAAATTATCTTGTGTTTTAAAATTATCTTGTGTTTTGCTATCTCTTTTGGACATGAATATCACCTCCATTTCTAGCATTCCCAAAAATCCATGATAATGTTTATACTAATTTTTCCAAATAATGATTGTCGCTATCCAAATTAGGGTATATACTTAGTAAAAGGGGGTAAAATCAATGGAGTACAGTAATATTATTGTAGCTGTTGACGGTTCAGAAGCATCAGAAAAAGCTTTTAAAAAATCATTGGACATTGCAAAACGTAACCATGCACGACTTATTCTTGCACATGTGGTTGATTCTCGAACGTTTGCAACAGCTGAAGCTTATGACCGCTCGCTTGCAGAACGTGCTGAAGATTATGCGAAGGAACTTCTTGATAGCTATGTCGATAACGCAAAATCTGCGGGCATAGACGATTTAGTAAGGTGTGTAGAATACGGATCACCTAAAGTAAAAATCGCAAAAGACATCGCGAAAGATTTTCAATCAGACTTAATTATTTGTGGTGCAACAGGAATGAACGCTGTAGAACGATTCTTAATTGGAAGTGTATCTGAAAGTATAACCAGGTATGCGGAATGCGATGTATTAGTTGTACGCTAATGTCATCCTTATTAAACCTATTGTAAAAGAAGAAAGGTTTTGCTATGGAAAAACCACAGCAAAACCTTTAATATTTCTAGGATAATCTTAGTGTATCTCTTGCTATCATTACTTCTTCATTCGTGGGTATGACAATTACTTTTACTGGTGAATGTGGGTAATTAATAAATTGCTCTTTTCCACGGACTTCATTTAATTTAGGATCCCAATAAACGCCCATAAATTCCATGCCTTTTAATACTTTTTCTCTAATTGTTATACTGTTTTCACCCACACCAGCTGTGAAAACAATGGCATCAACACCAGACATTTTTGCTGCATATGAACCTAAATATTTATGAATTCGACCTGCAAAAACTTCTAACGCAAGCTCTGCTCTGTCATTATCATCAGACTGTAGTTGGATATCACGTAAATCACTTGAGAAGCCTGATAAAGCAAGCATCCCACTTTCCTTATTTAGAACATCGATCACTTCTTCGGCAGATTTACCTGTTTTATCCATGATATAGGGAATTAAAGCAGGATCTATATTGCCAGAACGTGTTCCCATGGTCACACCAGCTAGCGGGGTAAAGCCCATTGATGTATCAATTGATTCGCCATTCTTTATTGCTGCAATACTTGCTCCATTACCTAGATGGCAAGAAATCAATCGTAATTGATCTAATGGACGTCCTATTAATTCGGCTGCGCGTTGCGATACATATTTATGCGATGTTCCATGGAAACCATATTTACGAATACCATAGTCCTCATAATACTTATAGGGCAGGCTATATAAATAAGATGATTCAGGCATCGATTGGTGAAAGGCTGTATCAAACACGGCTACCATCGGTACACTTGGAAGAATTTCTTGAAACGCTCGAATACCCGTAAGATTGGCCGGGTTGTGTAATGGGGCTAACTCTGAAACTTTATCTATCGTTTGAATAACTTCCTCTGACAATTTCACCGAATCACTAAAGTGTTCACCGCCATGTACTACACGATGCCCAACTGCGTCAATTTCCTCGAGTGAATTTATAATTCCTGAAGACATTAATCCATTAAGCACTTTCTTTACTGCTTCTTCGTGATTTGGAATATCTTCGACAAGTTCATCCTCTTTATCATGTACTTCCAGTGTAAATACGGAATCATTCAATCCGATACGTTCGACAAGTCCCTTCGCCGATACTTCTTCTTCTGGCATCTGTATTAACTGGAATTTCAACGATGAACTCCCAGCATTTATTGCTAATACATTACGCAATTCTGTCAACTCCTGTTCCTAATACGTAGAAAACCACGTATTCATTTGTTCTAAGATGTCTCCCATAGCATTTGTATTATTAAATGATGGCATTTTTACAAGCAATGGTTGTTTTGGTGCGTTGGTGTCTGGTCCCTTCTTCTGCAAAATAAGAATGCTTTTTATATTCTTTTCTGATTTAAAAGCACTTTCAGGTAACCTTATAACACCTACAATATGGGCATATTCCTGAATGAAGCTATGAAGTTTATCTGATTGTTCACTATCAAATAAGAAGTCAGGTATAACAAATATTAGATAGCCACCAGCATTTGTGTAATTCATGCTCTGCTCAATAAATAGGTGATGGGCATAGGAATGTCCTTCGTCTGCTTTTAACTCAAAATCATTGGCTCTGATATCATCTGGGTAATAACCAACAGGCAGGTCAGCAACAACTAAATCCACAGGGTCCAGTAAAAATGGACCTAAACTATCCTGATGAAAGAACTCTATCTCCTTCTGTTGCAAATTAGCATTTATTGCGGCTAATTGAATTAAGGTAGGATCAACTTCCCCAGCAAAAGCTTCCACCTGCTGCTTCAACTGACTTAAAACAGTAGTGATTAGATTAGCCGTTCCACTAACAGGATCAAAAAGACGTAATTGTTCCTTATCGCTTGTCACTTTCTCTGCAAGATAGCCTACTAACAATGCCACCGTTTCTGGCGTCATTAAATGCTGTTGCTGTGTTGTATCCTTCATTCCTTTAAGTATGGTTAATTGAATTCCTTTACGAATTTCTTCTATTTTAAAGGTAGAAATTTCAATGTCCTTTAATGTACTTTGTAATTTATGTGCTAAAATATCATCCATACCTTCCGGGACACTTTGATGGAATAGTGCTTCCATTGTAAAAATCAAACTATCCAAATAAGGTTCTTCATGGTGTTGTTGTATGACATCTGTTGCCTTATCCAACCACTCATATAATAATTCAACATTTGTTTTCTCCATATCTAATCCTCCGCTTCTTCATATAAGGCTTGTCTATTGTACCAAATCATAACCACTAATGTACAAACTAATAATTCGGAAGATTACTATACAGTAAAAATCTCCCCCGCACATTGTGCGAGAGAGAGGAGAAAGTTGATTACTTAGCCTGACCAGCAGCTTTTAGAGCAGCATCATAGTCGGGATGGTTTGTCACTTCTTCCACATATTCCACGTAAGTTATTTTGTCATTTGAATCAACAACAAAAATAGATCTAGATAACAAACGTAATTCTTTTATTAAGACACCATACTTTTCTCCGAAGTCCCCATCGCGATGGTCAGATAATGTATCGAGTTTTTTAATCCCATTGGCTGCACACCAACGTGTTTGCGCAAAAGGAAGATCCATACTGATCGTTAATATTTGTACATTATCAATTTTGTCAGCTTCCTCATTAAAGCGTTTTGTTTGTTCAGAACAAACTCCTGTGTCGATAGAAGGTACAACACTGATCAATTTCACATTACCTTTGTAATCATTTAATGAAACGTCGTTCATTTCATTTGATACTACAGTAAAATCAGGTGCCTGATCTCCTACTTTAAGTTCTGAACCGACAAGTGTAACTGGATTTTGCTTGAATGTGACGTTACCCATATAATCACTCCTATTAATTAGCTTCATGCCTTATTATGAATACATTACTAACACATGTCCAACAATACAGTTTATGAGATTCTGACATTTTAATGAATAGGAGATCACTGTGTAAAGGACGTAGAGTTAGGCCACGTTTAGAAGCTAGATGTCATATTGGGATTGTGTTTTCTTCTCTGGTTTTCTTTTATACGTTGAATCTTCCTTTTTATTTCCAGCTTCTCTGATAATTTCCTGCACTTTTTCAACAACCTGTGGTGCAAATTCGAGCATTTTCTCATATATATGTGTACTTTGATCCAGGTGCACCATTTTAATACCTTGATCGCTGACAATTAAAAATGCTACAGGGGTAATGGATACGCCACCACCACTACCGCCGCCAAATGGCATTTCTGCCTCATTGCTATCTTGAGTGTTTGTCGAATTAAATTCAGTTCCACCTGCAGCAAATCCAAACCCTAGCTTCGAAACCGGTATAATTACACTGCCATCCGGAGATTCAACCGGATCACCAATAATCGTATTTGCCTCGACCATACCTTTTAAATTTTCCATTGCAGTAGTCATTAATCCTTGAATCGGATGTTCCGTCATCATGATCCTCCTGTCTGCTAAATTAATGCTTTTTCTTTTCGAGCAAGTACGCGCGTCATTTTAAGAAGTGCGTACATAGCTTTTCCTAAGCGAATCGATATCATACAATCAAATGTGGATAGAAAATGCTTATATTGAAAATGTGGTTTCACTTGAATAATTGGTTTACACTTCATATTACTCTTCTCAGCTATTACTCCAATTACTACACCTTTTATTCCCCACACCCCTCCGGTTGCTATTCCAGTAGTACTTGCGTCTCCAGTACCTCCCGACGTTTGCCATTTAAGTTTATGAACATAAGTGTTCTGGACCATGGTATTTATTATCGGATTTACCTTCCGTGATAGTTGAAGTCCTTCACGTACTACTTCTTGAAAAGAATTGAAATCCACATCTTTTATAATTTCTTTGGCATCATGATTCTCCATTGTGATGTTCATTTTCTTTTTATACAATCGAATTCGGTAAAAGGAAACTGTAATCAGACAAAACTGTTCATTTGGGGTATATGTAATGATACTTGAAATAGTTACTTTTGAATAAATCAAGATAATAATAATTAATACAGAAGCTACTAAGATCCACAGCATTGCTCCAGCCCCTTTCACACTTTACTTTCCCACAAGTTTCCATTTTTACTCAGATCATTTATTTTATTAGGTTATAATGGAGAAAAATGCTAAAATATGATGGTGAGCCTAACGAATACGAACAGGAGGTAATCATTATGCCAAACCGAAATAATATATATTTCTATTACAAAAAAGATGATGAGCTCGAAAATAAGCTACAAACATTATTTAGCTTAGCGGAAGAAAACAACTTTAACATTGTCGATAACGCTAAAGATGCAAGTATTATTGTAAGTATAGGTGGAGATGGTACATTCCTACAGGCCGTCCGTAAAACTGGATTTCGTCAAGATTGCTTATACACAGGAATTACAAGTTCTGGTGAATCAGGCTTATATTGTGATTTTAATATGGATAACTTTAGTGAAATGCTTGATACAATACAACATGCAGAAATGGAAGTTCGACGTTTCCCTGTGATAAAAGTGGATATTAACGGGGAATCATCTTTTTACTGTCTTAACGAATTAAGTGTAAGGTCAACCATTATTACAACAATTGCCATCAATGTAGGAATTGATGATAATCATTTTGAAACATTTCGTGGCGATGGATTAATTGTTGCAACACCAACCGGGAGCACTGGATACAACAAATCAACCCATGGTGCTGTGATTGACCCTTTGCTTCCTAGTTTCCAAGTATCAGAGCTTGCATCATTAAATAATAATCGGTATCGTACACTAGGTTCATCATTTGTCTTAAGCAAAGATCGTAAATTAACATTGGAAGTCATTCAAGATGGGAATGACTACCCTATTATCGGAATGGATAACGAAGCTTTCTCTATTCAAAACATAAAAGATATGACAGTAACATTAAGTGACAAAGTGATTAAAACACTTAAGCTAAAGAACAACTCTTATTGGGATCGTGTCAAACGCACTTTCCTATGAACAAAAGCGCAAGCGCCCGTTTAGCAATGTACAAACTGCGCTCAGCGCTGCGGGTGGTTCAACGTTGCCACGCAAAGTGGCGGTTTTAGTTGAACTTCCACCCCGCAATGAGATTAGATGAACTTGACTTATCGCCAGTAGTGGCGAAAGTCAAAGTGAATCTTATGCTTGGAAAGCGAAAAGGAAACATGCCCCTTCATAGGGGTATGCCGACGCCTGAGCGCAAGCCCGGTTTTAGTCGGCCTTCCTTAAACCAAGTGAGTCGATGTTGACTTTCACCACAAGGGTATAAGTGCGACTAAGCCTCTGGCAGAGCCAATCGGCAAGTCTTCTTTTCACCCACAGGGCATAAGTGCGACTTTACTTCTGCCTACGCCTCCGGCTTGGAAATCAGTAAGTCTTCTTTATCGTAATGGAGGAGTGTGAAGTTTGATAGTTGCTGGGCGCTGGCGCTGGAGCTGGACGTGGATATTTCGGTAACTAAGTTATCCACAGTATTTAAATTCTATATTTTCCCATGCAAAGAAAAAACCTTCCCCTCTTAGTGGGAAGGTTCTTTTTTGTATGCAATGTCACCATCAACAACCGTCATGGCTACCGTTATTTCATTTATTTTCTCAGGATCCGTTTGAAATATATCTTCTTCCAAAATAGTAAAATCAGCTTTAAATCCTTCTGCTATTATCCCTCTCTGTGTTTCTTGACCAATTGCATAGGCGCTTCCAACCGTATACAGCCTAACTGCTTCGAATATGGATAACTTCTCCTCTGGATTATATACTTCGCCATCTAAAGAAGACTTTCTTGTAACAGCTGCTTGTATTCCAAGTAACGGATTCACTTCTTCTATAGGTGCGTCAGAGCCTCCTGCACACTGTATATTACTTTTTAGTAATGTTTTCCATGGATAAGATAAAGCTAAACGCTCTTCGCCAACCCGATCGATCACCCAGGGAAAATCAGATGTGACAAATGAAGGTTGAATATCGACGACAACTGGTAGATCTGAAAGCATATCTAAGGTGTGCTGATTTAAGATTTGTCCATGAATAATTCTATCTCGAGCATTATTTTCCAGCGGGTACTTTTTAATAATCGAAACAACTTCATTTGCCGCATGATCACCAATTGCATGAACAGCAATTGGCAGTCCATGCACGCGTGCTTCCTGAACAATGGCTTCTAATTTTTCCGTATCATGAATAGCCACGCCTTTATTCCCAGCATCATCCGCATAATCATCACGGAGCCAAGCTGTCCTACCACCCAATGCACCGTCCGCAAAAATTTTCACTGCTCCAAGCTCAACATACGCTGTCCCATCTAAATAACCTAAATTATCACCTACCATGTCACCCATTACTTCATGATGGACAAGCAAATGTGCCTTAAACTTACGCTTATCATGAATGGAATTTGTAAACGCATGGAATGTTTTGTGAAAACCACCGTAATAATTTAGGTCTTCACTATGACCACCAACCAAGCCTTTGGATAATAAATCGTCTACAGCTATTTTAATAACCTGCTCCAAGTAATTTTGCGACACACTTGGCATTGCTTGCTTTACTAATTCCTGGGCCGTATCTAAAAGATAGCCACTTAAATCACCCTTTTCATCTCGTACTATAATGCCACCTTGTGGATCAGGACTCTGATTCGAAATGTTTGCCATTTTCATTGCTTTAGAATTAACTATTATGGCATGCCTGCAAACACGTGTTAGAACCACTGGATTATCTGTACTTATCTCGTCCAATTCATCTTTATGTATAATGGTTGGATCATCCCACTGATTTTCATTCCAACCTTCTCCAATAAGCCATTCCCCTTCAGAGAGGTTAGACATTCGGTTTTGTAAGGCCTCTTTCACCTGTGCTGCAGACTTCATTTGTGATAAATCTAATCGTAACAGTTTTTCACCATGACCAATGATATGCATATGGCTGTCAATAAATCCTGGGAGAATCGTTTTCCCTTTTAAGTTAATTTCCTTTTCAATTTGTTTATAACACGCATGGTATAGAAATTCATATGTACCTACTGCCTTAATCGTATCCCCTTCAGTAAAAACAGCTTCTACAGCTGAACCATTCGTTTCCAGTGTATAGATTTGACCACCAAACCATAAAATCCCCATGTTGATTTTCCTCTCTGCTTCAGAATAAGTCTCTCTAAGCAGATTACCTATTTCACGCAGAAAAATCAAGGGCTATCCCCTTAACAGGAATAGCCCTTTAGTCATATTAATATTTTATTTAATAAAATTTATTGTTGTCCACCGAATTGTTGTTCAGCCATTTGAACAAGACGCTTCGTAATTTCTCCACCAACAGAACCGTTAGAACGAGAAGTTGAATCAGGTCCAAGCTGTACACCAAACTCTTGCGCAATTTCAGTCTTCATTTGATCCAATGCTTGTTGAACACCAGGTACTACTAATTGGTTTGAATTATTATTATTAGCCATGTTAGTTCACCTCCTTGGTACTTCTAGAATGTGTAACAAGAAGGAAAACCATGCATCAATTTAATTGGAAGTTGTTGTTAGATTAACTAATATTTTACCAATCCGTTTTATCGCAGTTTAACGAGAAGTCAGAATAAATACACGTCCTGTTTGCGTCAAACCTCCGCTTAATGAACCTTTATAAAAGATCCTCAAATGCTGCTACTTGTTTTTTATCGGTTATTTTTACAACTTCGATTTCATTCACTGCTTCCTCAATCAAATTAGTAAAATCTTTCGTTGATTCAATTTGACTTATTTTATCTCGTTTCGGCTTTGTTTTAGGTGATTTTGGAACAAAAATCGTACAACAGTCTTCATGTGGCAATATGGACGTTTGATACGTGTTAATCGCATGTGAAATTTCAATAATTTCTTGCTTATCCATTGTAATTAATGGACGTAATATAGGATAATTGGTGACTTCATTAATGGCATTCATGCTTTCCATCGTCTGACTGGCAACCTGCCCCAAGTTATCCCCTGTCGTCATGGATAAAATAGATTCCTTTTCACTCACTTTTTCACTGATACGTATCATCATACGCCTCATGATTGTCATCGCGTATCCGTCCGGCATTTCTCTAAAAATTTCCTGTTGAAGTTTTGTAAACGGAACAATATGGATTTTTATGGAGCTTCCATACTTCGTTAGTGATTCTGCTAAATCAAGCACCTTTTGTTTGGCTCTTTCACTTGTAAATGGTGGAGAATGAAAATGGATTGCTTCAATTTGCACACCGCGTTTCATCGCTAAATAACCTGCCACTGGACTATCAATTCCACCAGATAATAACAATAATGACTTCCCTGATGTACCAACTGGCAATCCACCTAGTCCTGGTATTACACGTGACGTGATATAAGTTCCTTCTGAGCGAATCTCAACCTTAATTGTCAAATCCGGTTGATGTACATCGACTGTATATCCTTCTGTATTGGAAAGCAGATGACCACCTAATTCCTGATTCATAGCCTGAGAACCCATGGGGAAACCTTTCTCTATCCGCTTCACAGATACCTTGAACCGCTTGACATCTTCTCCACTTTTTAAAGCAGATAATGCCGCATCCTTGATTGCATCAATATCATTCTCAGCTTTAATTGCTAAGCTAAGACTCTGAATGCCAAAGATATTCTTACATATATCGATGATTGGTTCAGGGTCATGTCCATTCAATAAAACAAACATTCTTCCCTGTGTACGTTTCACTTTTGTATTTGGATATTCTTTTAATTTATGTTGAATATTTTCTTGCAACCTTATAATAAATTTCTTTATATTTTTTCCTTTTAAGGCCATTTCTCCATAACGTATTAAAATATGATCAAATTGCATCGTTATCTACTCCATTACTTTTTTAAATTGGTTAATCGCCTTTTCCAAGGCTTGCAGAAATTCTATGATTTCAGCTTTCGTCGTTTCATAGGACAAGCTCACACGCAATGCTGAAATTGTCCTTTCTTTACTGAAGCCACAAGCTGCTAATATTTTACTTTCATCTTTTTGTTTAGAGGAACAGGCTGACTTTGTCGATATAAAAATATCTTGTTCCCCGAGCATATGAATAATAACTTCTGGTTTTACACCCGGAACAGAAAAATTAATAATATGGGGGGCGGATCCGCGTTGTGGTGTATTTACCTCCAAGCCTTTCCATTTACTTAATTCATTTTTCAGGTAATCACTTAATTTATACATGTGGTGTACTTCTTTTTTCTCCCGTTCTTTAATTAAACGCAATGCTTTAACCATTGCCACAGCACCTGCTACGTTTTCAGTCCCAGAACGAATTCCATGTTCCTGGTCCCCTCCATGAAATAATGGAAACAATTTGGTGCGATTCTTAACATATAAAATACCAGTACCTTTTAGTCCATGGATTTTATGTCCGGAAAACGAACATAAATCAATCCCACTATTATATAATTGAAGTGGAACTTTTCCTAACCCCTGTATATCATCTACATGTAAAAAAAGCTTTGGGTGTTTTTTTGCTATTTCACCGATTTCTTTAATGGGTTGAACCGAACCCATTTCATTATTTATATGCATCATACTAATAAGGATCGTGTCATTTCGTATCGCATCTTCCAATTTCTTTAACGATATGACACCATTCTGATCAACAGGCAAATAGGTTATCTCAAACCCTAATGATTCTAATTTCAAACAAGTATCATACACCGATGGATGTTCAATTTCCGAAGTAATGATGTGTTTCCCCCTGCTCTGATGTTCCAATGCAATTCCTTTAATTGCTGTATTATTTCCTTCTGTTCCACCTGAAGTGAAAACAATTTCATCCTGAGAAACATTCAATATAGCGGCAGCCTGTTGTTTCGCTTTTACTAGTAGACGCTCTGTCTCTCCACCTAGCTGATGAATCGATGAAGGGTTGGCAAAATAATCACGTGACACTTGTACAAAACTTTCTAATACGGATGGATTTGGTTTTGTTGTAGCACTATTATCTAAATAAATCATGTTGAAAACTCCTTTGTTTCTAGTGCGTATTCAAAAAGGAGGATAAAAGGAACAAACGAAGAAAATCGATGTGTTCTTTGTTACTGGACTTTTTAAACATCCTCTTCTACACAAAAATGTAAGGCTGACTTAAGAAAAGGATATTAGCTAATATCCTTTTCTTAACGACAGCCTTTAATACCTTCTTATTAGGATTGCGTGACAACTGCTTGAGCTTGATAATCCTCAATCCGTTTTAATGCGCCAGGCTCTATTTCTTCAACAGCCTTGGCAGCATGTTCTAATGATAATTCATACTCATATGATCGAAATAACCGCTCTGACTCTGATAATTTGGCAGCCAGTAGTGGATATTGACTACGATATCGATTCGCATATTGGATAACTTGTTCTGTTAAATATGCTTGTTCCAACATCATTTCCGTTTGTTCTACCACATTATCTATAACTTTTTTTGATTCATTCATTGCCTGTTGAACTTCAGCCATATCTAGTGGTTGTTTTTCCAATGCTTTAAGGACTCGACTATTTTTTTCTGTTGCTGTCTCCATCATATTCCAAATGTAGCTGGGAACACCTGGAATATTGCTTTTTTTCAACTTACGACTTATATTGTATAGCTCCCCGCGCATTTCGCTTAATTTCTCTTTTGCTTCTAATTCATCTTTTCGTAAGTTCTGTATTCGTTTTTTGAATTCCTCATGCTTTTGCTGTAGGTCTTCAATCTGTTGAAACCCCTTCTCCACTTCACCGCGCAATTCAGAGTGAGATGAATCCTTACTTTCCATATCGTTGGATAGTTCAACCATTTGACCTTCTAACTTTGTTATTGTTTTTTGCAAATCTAAATAACGTTCCATGTCATTATCTTCAAAGTAATAAGCCTGCTTTAACGTTTCTACTTCTTCTTGCGTATCATGAAAATCATTACTTATGGCATCCAATGATTGTTGATAGCTAGGCATTTGATTTTCTAAATAATTCTTTGCAATTGCTTCTTTTTCCAATAGTTGATACATTTCCTTCATTCTTTCATCTACATCGGTTATCATTTCCTGTACCCCAGAAGTTTCACCGTTCTCCAGTGCTCGCACCGTATCTAAAAGCCGTTCTTGGTAACTACGGATTTCCTTTTCAAACGCCAGGTGATCAACACGATAACCGTCTTCTTTCATCCCTTTAAGTCCAGAATATAAGTCATCCAACTGTGCTGGTAAATCATGTTTACATGCCTTGTACAGTGCAGGGAACGCTTCAATCTGTACTTCTAATTTGTCCAATATGCCTTTAAGCGTATTTACTAATTCTGTGGCTTCAAAATAATCTCCTGATTCCACTAAATCATAATATGTAGTTAGTTTCGCTTCCAACTCGTCCATTTGCACTTCGAAATAATACTCTGCTTTACCATATTGATACCTATTTTGTGAAAGTTTCTTACGCAGTTTTTTTATACTTGGTTCGATACTTTCTACTTCTAAACGGCTCGTTTCTTCAGAGTCAAGGAGTTCATCAACTTCCTGGAGCAATTTTTCAATATCACTTTCGATGGAACTTAAGATTTGGTCTACTTTATTTAATGTTTTTTTGGATTTAGAAAACCGGTAACGATCGGCCGCTTCTTCTGCATCAAACAAATGCTCTTCAATGTCAGGTAGTTCTTTTGTTATAATAAATTCCCAGCGTTCTTTCCACGTTTCAAATTTCTCCTGAGCTTCTCCCGAAAGATTAAGTCGCTTAATACGTCCAAGCTGTGAAGCAATGTTTCGACCCATAATATCCAATTTCCAAGCTTCATATTTATCCACAACATCATATACCCGTTTTCGCAAGATAAGTCCGACGATAAGTAGTGTAATAATAACTAGTATAATTCCAATGATGTATGCCATATTT
This sequence comes from Virgibacillus natechei, assembly GCF_026013645.1. Lineage (NCBI taxonomy): Bacteria > Bacillati > Bacillota > Bacilli > Caryophanales > Bacillaceae > Virgibacillus > Virgibacillus natechei. Next base: position 2,326,980 of record NZ_CP110224.1, read on the forward strand.
AATGCCTCCTAACTATATTCATATATAAGAGGATACTTTAAAGAAAACCTCTCGAAGAACAGGTATTTGCATAAATTAGTCTATAAAATAATATAGTAACTATGATACCATGTTAATAGCATTTTTGGCTAAAAAAATACAAATAATTTCATGAATCGTCCATTTTTTTATGTTTTTGTAATAGAATTATTCATTTCAGTACGAACATCCTTCTGTTCGATGATAAAATCAAGCCATTGATGAATTGTTTTTATATATTTTTTTGCAAAGATATTATGGGAATACTCTCCAACTACCTGATCCTTCCATTCGTTTTGTAAGACGTAAGGGGTGATCAACATCCCCTTTAATTGCATTAATAAAAAATGTCGATCAAGCTCGCTGTTCGTAGGAATTTTTAATGCATCGAAGAATGTGTTACTGATGAAATGATTTTCTTTTGCTAAATAGGTAACAGCCATTTCTCTTACAAATATCGAATCTAACGTTAATTCACGATGAATAAAACAAGAGAATTGATGGTTACTTTGTTTATAATGTATAATAGATGAAATTAATTCTTTTAAATTGTCTATTGGAGATAAGGACCCTTGTTGCTCTATAACTTCTTCCATGGTTGCTAAATATGCTTCATAATATTGGGTAACAGCATATTCCAAAAGGCCTTGTTTACTTTTAAAATAGTAACTGATTAACGATACATTTACAGTAGCCTTTTCTGAAATATCGCGTACGGATGTGCCACTAAAACCTTTTTGGAAAAATAAGGAAGAAGCAGCATCAATCACCTTTTGCTTAGATGCGTTTTTTTTCATGGTTACCAACTCCTTATATCTTCATTACGACAAAGAGACTAATTATCCTGCAAATTTTTCTCGACAAATATCTTCATTATAAGTCGAAATAATAATAAGAAATGAGGAATATCAATGTTTCAACCAACTACCTATTCAGAAAGCAAAGACAAGAACTATGAATTATTAATCAATCAATTGGATGCTCTTAGCGATGGCGAGCAAGATCACATCGCTTTACTTTCGAATGCCTCTGCACTGCTGAACCAATCATTAGACCAGGTTAATTGGGTCGGTTTTTATATTTGGAAAGAAGAGGAATTAGTGCTTGGTCCATTCCAAGGGTTACCTGCATGTATCCGGATCCCAAATGGCAAAGGCGTCTGCGGTACGGCAGTTAAAGAGCGTAGTACACAGCGCGTCGCTGATGTCCATCAATTCCCTGGGCATATAGCTTGTGATAGTGCGAGTCAATCTGAAATTGTTGTACCTATTATTCGTAACAATGTGGTGTATGGTGTTCTTGATATTGATAGTCCGATTATAGACCGATTTGATGAAACAGATCAACAATACCTCGAAGCATTCATTTATAAGTTAGAAGAATTTCTAAAGTAAGATAGGAAGTTAGCAAGATGAAAAGTTGCAGCTAACATTTTAGTTGCAACTTTTTTTACTTAGATTTTCACAACATTGTTCTTTCCGGTATTCTTCGCTTCATAAAGCGCTTTATCTACACGTATGAATAAATCAATCGCAGAATCAGCTATACTTTTATTCCAGGAGGATACGCCACAAGAAATGGTTACGCTAGGATCTGTGAACATTTCCACCTGTGATCGAATTAACCCCGCTAGCTGAAACCCTTCATCCCTTGTTATACGCGGCATATAAATGGCTAATTCTTCTCCACCCCACCTGGCAGGAATATCTTCACTCCCTACATGCCTCATAATTATCCCCGCAACTTGTTTGATGACTTCGTCGCCGATATGATGTCCATATGTATCATTAATATATTTAAAGTCATCAATATCAAGTAAAACTATTGATCCTTCTTCACCTTTATCCATGTTCTTTCTAATTTGTTCCTCTAAGTAGTCTCTCGAATACAATTTAGTCAGGTAATCCGTTATGACGGCCTCTTCTAACCTCTCTTTTAAAATCGCATTCGATAAGGCTAACGTTGAATGTCGGATAAGTGACTGCATTAATTTAAATGTTTCAAAGGTAAAATGATACGGTTCTTCATGCATAATAATTACCATTCCATGGACAGCCCCCGAATGGGACATTGGGATAGCCATTACGGAGCGATAGGAATATGCTTCTTCCTCAGTTAATTGACCATTAAAAAGCGGTTCCGTACCTGTTTTGTTCAACAAGTAATTCGCTAGTACCTGCCCTTGTTCCGTGTTAAAGTATGCCGTACTACCAGACAAAATTTCAAACGTTTGATTCTCTTTATCTTGATAATAGATAAAGCCAACCTGCGATGCGTGACAAATACTCATGATCTTATTTCTCACGATTTTCGTTATATCAGAAAGTTTAAGGTTGGAATTCAACGTATGTGTAACTTCATTAATCAATTTAAGATCAGATACAAGATGCTCTGAATAGTGATAAAAGATTGCATTTTCTATTGCTTTTCCTGCTATATTGGCAAATTGAGTGATAAATTCTATTTCCCATTCCGGAAATTCCATTACTTTTGGTGTGACGACCTGTAACACACCATACACCGCCTGATTTCCAGTTAATGGTACATATAAACTTGCATTCGATTCATTCTCAAGGGTTTCTCTTTGTACTTCACCACTTAGAAAAGCTTGGTTACTTAGCTGTTTTGTGGCATCGTCGCTATATTCGATCATCTTTACAGGCAGTGTGGCACTATCATCACTATCCTGAGATAATAATAAATAATGAGTGAATTCAGGATAGATGTCTTGTACAGTATTCATAATTTCTGTTAGAACATCTTTCTTGTTACGCACAGAGAATAAGCGCGAAGAAAAATCGAACAAACGGTTCTTATCTTTCTCACTATCTTTCTTATTGTTATATTGATTCATAATAGAAAGTACCTTTTCTGTTTCCGCTGCAAAAATTTGCAACTTATCATCATCAAGACGATTCATTTCCTTGTTTACCCCAATCATTAAACGTCCAGGAGATCCATATACAGGTTCCAATGGAACGAGCTGTTTATGTAATCCTTTGCTTTCCGTTGTGGACTTGGCCGTTAATTGATAGGTTTTCCTCCAATTATCGTATAAATAAATTGCAACAAAAGATGCACGTGATAAAAATTTTATTTGATTGATTATTATGGTTAGTTTCTCTTTATCTGAATAAGCTAACCGACTGTAAATCAAGTCAAAATAAACATGCTGCAATTTTTCTTGTAACCTTACAACCTCTTTGCTCATTATTATCACCTATCATACTATTATATAGAACTTATCTCTATTTCCATTATATAATACCCGGTACTTTTTTCCTACATTTTAACCTTGAATTCCTTCACTTAATTCATATGTTGACTTTTCATCTTATTACTTATATACTATTCTTTGTGTAAAATAATAAAGGTAGCCTAAGTGAACCGACGCTTGGACCCATTTTGTTCCTCTAATAGAGGTGTATCGTGTAACTCTCTGCTGCTGGAGCGATGGTACATGAAAACATAATGGACAACGTATAGGATCACGCTCGCTTATTTTATGCAAATAAAATAATAAAGGAGAAAATGTCTTATGTCACGCTTTACTGGATCATTATGGAAGAAATCACGCAGACTCGGCATTTCATTAACAGGAACTGGTAAGGAATTGGATAAACGCCCTTACGCTCCAGGTCAACATGGACCAAACCAACGCAAGAAAATATCTGAATATGGTTTACAACAACAAGAGAAGCAAAAGTTACGTTATACGTACGGATTAAACGAACGTCAATTCCGTAACTTGTTTGAACAAGCGGGTAAAATGAAAGGTATTCATGGTGAAAACTTCATGATTTTACTTGATTCCCGTCTTGATAACATGGTTTATCGTATGGGGCTAGCTCGCACACGCAGACAGTCTCGTCAGTTGGTTAACCATGGTCATATTCTAGTTGATGGTAAACGTGTTGATATCCCATCCTATACATTAGTACCAGGTCAGGTTATCGGTTTACGTGAGCGATCAAAAAATCTTGACATCATTAAAGAAGCGATGGAAGTAAATAACTTTGTTCCTGAGTATGTAACATTTGATGCAGATAAAATGGAAGGTACTTTCTCTCGTTATCCTGAGCGTTCTGAACTTCCAGCAGAAATTAATGAACCACTCATCGTTGAGTTCTACTCACGTTAAGTGTAGTGCTTAATAAATAGCAACATTAAGAAAACCTAGAAACAGCGTTATGTTTCTAGGTTTTTTCTGTTTTTATGTGGTTTTTTGTGTAATACTGTAATCTAATCCCTCTAATTTGAGATTGTTTTTTACATCCGTACAATGACTGCCCCACCTCCACTGCCCTGCACACATTTTGTATCTTCTTGACCATTTGATGATTGCAGCAATTGATTATTTTGGGCGATCAATTCATTAAGCTTATCTAGCTGATTCCCTAGATTGATCATCATTTGCATCATATCCTGCATATCCGCTCACCAGTCGTCCTAAGGTGCGCGAAATGTGTTTCCGTAGCGAATCCCTGCTCTCAACCAGCGTTTTCCAAAGAATTGTCACTGCGTCGTACTTTATAGATTTTGCGTCAAAAACAACATTTCTTTTCGGTGGGGCGAGCAATCGCAGCCCCAAACTTTCAGAGAACAGCCAGTTAGTAAATTTAAAGATTTTAAAAGCACGAATGAGCAATTGCTCATTCGTGCTTACTATTAACTAAAGCGTATTAAGAAATACTTTTTCTTTCCGCGGCGAATGATTGTAAATGTATCATCAATGCGGTCACCTTCATTTACGTTGTATTGAATATCCTGCTGTCTTTCACCATTAATGTAAATAGCTCCATTCTTCACATCTTCTCTTGCCTGTCTTTTAGAAGAAGAAATAGAAGCATCCACCAATAGATCAATTAGAAGCCTTTCTTCTTTTTCCGCTTGATGTGTTGGAACGTCTTTAAACCCCTGTTCAATATCACTAGCTGTAAGTTGCTTTAATTCCCCACTAAAAAGAGAGGCAGAAATCCTTTGCGCTTGCTCTAATGCTTCTTGACTGTGGACCTCCTTCGTCATTTCTTCAGCTAGACGTTTTTGTGCAACTCTATTTTCTGGCTGGTTCGTCACTTCATTCTGCAGTTGACTTACTTCTTCTTCAGAAATAAATGTAAAGTAACGAAGGAACTTTAACACGTCTCGATCATCACTATTAAACCAAAATTGGTAAAACTCATAAGGAGTCGTCTTTTCTGGATCCAACCAGATAGCCCCACCTGCTGTTTTCCCAAATTTGGTTCCATCTGCTTTTGTAATTAGAGGAACGGTTAAACCAAAAACGTTTGTTTCCACATCCTCGTGCTCTCTTGAACGACGAATTAATTCCATTCCAGCTGTAATATTCCCCCATTGGTCACTTCCACCTATTTGTAATGTACAATTTTCCTGTTCATATAATTTTAAGTAATCGAGTGATTGTAAGATCATATAGCTGAACTCTGTAAACGTAATTCCCTGGTCAATTCGTGCAGCTACCGATTCTTTTGATAACATATAATTTATACCAAAGTGCTTTCCAGCGTCACGAAGAAAATCTATTACGGTCATATTTGCTAACCAGTCGTAATTATTCCTGGCAATAACTGGATTTTCTCCATGATCAAATTCAAGCAGTCTGGCAATTTGCTCCTTCACTTTTTCAGTGAATTCTTTCACGATATTATCATCATTTAAAGACCGTTCGCTCGTTCGCCCGCTCGGATCACCAATCATACCCGTGCCACCACCAACAAGTGCAATTGGTTTATGTCCTGCTTTTTGAAATCTTTTTAGCATTGTAATAGGTACCAAATGTCCAATATGTAAACTATCAGCCGTTGGATCGAATCCACAATATAATGTTACTTGATTTGTTGATAAATGCTGCTTTAATCCTTCAAAATCAGTTGTCTGTTGAATTAACCCACGTGTTTCCAAATCCTGTAATATATCCATTTTACCACACTCCATCTTGATTTTTTGCAAATAAAAAAACTCCACCCTCTAAAATAAGGGACGAGTTTATAACGCGGTACCACCCTTGTTGCAAATCATTTGCCACTTGGGGTTGTTAACGATGTTTCCACCGTTCTTTTAGAATGAAATCAAAAAGCTTCGTTCTTCAACTTCCTTCCAAAAAGAAATGCTCACAAATTGTACTTCGTCTGCAACTGTGTACTAGCTTTCACCAACCGCCAGCTCTCTATAACAGGGAGATGCATCACTACTTTATTCCTTCAACGCATTACTATATATATGATTACATATATTCTTACCATAACTTGATATAAAAGGCAAGTTTATACGTGTATTGCTACTGCATAAAAAGCAATTATGCTATAATAAGTATGGTAATTTGGGAGGTTTTTAAATGGATTTGAAGGAGACATTCTATAAATATAAGCAAAAGCTAACAGATACGTGGAGCACTGGTAAAATTCAACGCTCATCACGAATTACATATGATGTGTTTTGGAATGTTATTTTATTATTCGCTGTTGTTGGTTTTATCGGTCTTTTTTTTGCTGGAGGGATCGGCGCTGGATATTTCGCCTCTCTCGTACAAGATGAATCAGTGAGAAGCTATGAAGAAATGGAGCAGGATATCTATGATTACACAGAAACAACGCAATTATATTTCGCAAACGAAGCGTATCTAGGTGATATCCGTGCAGAGATTCATAGGGATGAAACAACTTTAGAAAATGTGTCAGAAACGCTGATAAATGCAGTAATAGCCACCGAAGATGAATACTTTGAGGTACATCAAGGGGTTGTACCAAAAGCAATCATCCGTGCCGCATTACAAGATGCTTTAAATGCTGATATGCAAACAGGGGGAAGTACGTTAACGCAACAACTTATAAAGAATCAAATGCTGACAAACGAAGTATCCTTTGAACGGAAAGCAAAAGAAATATTATTAGCACTACGTGTCGAACGTTTTTTCGAAAAAGATGAAATACTACAAGCATATTTGAATATTGTCCCATATGGACGTGATTCATCTGGAAGAAATATCGCTGGTGTACAAACAGCTGCTCAAGGGGTGTTCGGTGTTGATGCTGATGAGGTTAACTTAACACAAGCTGCTTATTTAGCTGGCCTTCCACAAAGCCCTACTTCCTATACTCCTTTCACCAACCATGGAGAACAAAAGGATGAAGAAGGGTTACAAGCTGGTTTAAACCGAATGAATACAGTCTTGCACAGAATGTACCTTGCTGACTTTATTACAGAAGAGGAATATGAAGAGGCGTTAGAGTATGATCTCGTTGCCGATTTCGCTGAAAGCAGTCCATTATCTACTCAAGAATATCCATCCTTGACGTTTGAACTACAAGAGAGAGCACAAGATATTATAATGAAACTTCTCGCAGAAGATGATGGGTATACAATGGAAGATCTAGATGAAAATGAAGATTTAAAAGAAGAATATGAAATATTGGCAGAACGCGATTTACGCCATAAAGGGTATGAAATTCATTCCACCATCGACAAGGAAATACATGATGGGATGCAAGAGGTCACGCAAAATTTTGATAACTTCGGCCCTGATACTGTCACAAATATACAAGTAGTTGGAGAAGATGGGGAAGAAGAAACAGCAGAAATTGAACAGCAAGTACAAGCTGGTGGTATATTAATTGAAAATAGTTCAGGCAAAATCATTAGTTTTGTAGGAAATCGTGATTACAGTGAGGAAAGTCAGCTAAACTATGCTACAAATGCAAAGCGGTCGATTGGTAGTACAATTAAACCACTGCTTGTTTATGCACCAGCAATGGATAAAGGCGCTGTACAACCTGGAACCCCGGTTGCTGATGTGGAATTAGATATCCAATTTCCTGGACAGGAATTCTCACCACCAAGTAACTACAGTGATTCACATTATGGATTGGTCTCAACTCGAGATGCGCTCTCGAACTCCTATAATGTTTCAACAACAAGAGTTTATTCTCAAATCATAGAAGATGATCCCGGGGACTATATTAGAGATATGGGAATCACCTCGATAACAGATGAAGAATTTCACTATCCTTCGTTATCAATAGGTGGAACAACTACCGGTGTTACATTAGAAGAGAATACAAATGCATTTAGCACTTTTGGAAACGATGGAAATTTCGCTGATGCTTATATGATTGAAGAAATTAGAACGGCTGATGGAGAATCTCTTTATGAGCATGAATCGGAAACAAGAGATGTTTTCTCCCCGCAAACAAATTATTTAACAATCGATATACTGAGGGATGTCTTAACCGAAGGGACCGGAACATATGTGGACTCCCAGTTAGCATATTCTGGCGTTGATTGGGCTGGTAAAACGGGTACATCACAGAACTGGGAGGATGTTTTATTTATGGGAACAAACCCAAATGTTACATTCGGAACATGGATGGGATACGATACACCAGACCAACTATACCGTGAATCTGATCCTCAGGGACATAGTCAAAGCGTTCAGAAATTCTGGGCAGAGTTGGTAAATAGTGCAACAGATACAGACCCTGAATTAATGGCTCCGGAAAATAACTTTGAGCGACCAGATGGGATTGTCGAAAGAAGCTACTGTGCTATATCCGGGATGTTACCATCAGACCTCTGTGAGGAGGCAGGCCTTGTTCAAACTGATTTATTTAATTCTGAATTTGTCCCTACTGAAACAGATGACAGTTTGATACAAGGTGACAGTTCTGTGACAGTAAATGGAAATTCTATTCAGGCTGGTTCCAACACACCGAGTGAATTTGCTGAGGGGGATGGGCTTTCCTTCAATCCAGAATTTTTAGAACGGAATGGGTATGATGAATTGAATAGTATTACAGAACTCTTTCCTCGAACAAACCGAGATAGTTGGGAAAATATTGGAATACCAAATGGAGGAATGAATGATGCCATTGAGGATGATGGAAATGATCCAGAAGCACCAACTTCATTAAGTACTTCCGATAGTAATATAACGTGGAATGAGTCAAGTAGTAATGATGTTGTTGGGTATCGCATTTTCAGCGCCTCGAACTCTGGAGACGATTTTAGCTTAATGGGAAATACAACAGGGACGAGTTATTCTATTGGTGACGACAACGCCGTTTACCATGTAAGAGCAGTTGATTACTTTGGCAGAGAATCCTCCCCATCTAGTGAAATTATGGTGGGAGATACTTCTGACTCTGAAGACGAAACGGCAGATGAAGACCAAGACGACGAGAATAGCGATGATGATAATGATGACGATGACTAACACGTATACGATCTTAGACAATAATTCCTGTAGGGGCTTTCCCTATAGGAATTATTTTTTTACATTACTAAAAAAACAGTTCATTATGTTGTATAATGAATGTAAGAAAGCGTATAACATAATTAATTTAATTAGGAGGTGACGTAATGAAACATACAAAGACGCATTATTCCTTGGTACGTGAAAAATCGAATGAATCCATTTTAATTGAAGGACCACTGGATGCAAAGGAATTAGAGAAGTATAATTTCCATGAAGACTTAATTGCATTCCGTCCAGCAAAAAAACAATTTGAAGCTTTATTGTACATTGCAGGCTTTCCCGAAGGACGTATCATTGTAGCTAGAACAAAAGATACAATTGTTGGCTATGTCACATATATACATCCAGATCCTATGGAAAGATGGTCTGAATTTAACATGGAAGACTTAATCGAATTGGGAGCTGTTGAAGTGGTTCCAGAATATCGTGCTGCAGGTGTAGCTTCCGGCTTATTACAAGTTTCCATGATGGATGATTATATGGAAAATTATATTGTTATTTCGACAGAATACTATTGGCACTGGGATTTAGATAAAACCAACTTAAGTATATGGGATTATCGTAAAGTGATGGAAAAAATGATGGCCTCTGGCGGTTTAACACCCGCTCCGACTGATGACCCAGAAATCATATCACATCCTGCAAATTGTTTGATGGTACGTATTGGAAAGTATGTCCCGGAGGAATCGGTCAAACAATTCGATAAACTGCGATTTTTACAAAGGCATCAGTATCAAAATATGAGGGAGGGTTTTTAAGATGCTCGTAGAAGAAGTAATGAAAACGGATGTTATTACCTTACCACCACATGCATCAATCTCTAATGCGGTAGAGTTATTGCAAAAGCATCGAATCAGACATATTCCGATCGTAAATGAGGATTTTTCCATTGTTGGTATCGTATCTGATCGAGATCTACGAGATGCTAGCCCTTCCGTATTTCATGGGGATTCATCTAATGACAGCGCATTACAAAATGAAATTAAATCAATTATGAGTCATCCCGTTGTTACCATCCACCCCCTTGATTTTGTTGAGGAAATAGCTCGTATATTCTATGATGAAGAATTTGCTGCTCTCCCTGTAGTCAAGAACAATATACTAGTAGGAATAGTGACGGAAAAAGATATGCTTTATACATTAATTCAATTAACTGGAACGAATGTACAAGGCTCTCATATTGAAGTTAAAGTCCCCCATCAGCCTGGTATATTTCCAGAAGTAACTTCCATAATTGGAAAACGAAAAGCTAATATTATTTCTGTAATGGTGTATCCATTTAAAGATGATCCGAATTATAAAGTGCTGGTATTTCGTATTCAAACCATGAACCCGCTGCCTGTCATTCAAGATTTAAGAAATGCAGGATATGAATTGATGTGGCCAAATAATATTGCGGAGCCAAAAATATGACAGGAAAAGCTTCTTTCGTTTATTCAGACGCTTTATTAAACTATCATTTTCATTCGGAACATCCTTTTAATCAAAAACGAGTACTATTAACGAAAGATTTACTAGAGGCAGCAAATGTACTTCATGAACGTGATATTATAAAACCTCGACTTGCCACAGATGATGAGTTGGCTCTCTTTCATGATCGTGCATATATAGAGGCCCTGAAAAAGGCAAGCATTGGACAATTAAACGAAACGGAAGGGTTAGAGTACGGACTCGGAACGGAAGACACGCCGCTATTTTCTGGTATGCATGAAGCATCTGCATATTTGGTTGGCGCTAGTTTAACAGCAGTAGATTCCGTTTTAAATGGGGAATCGGATCATGCACTTAATCTGGGTGGGGGGCTCCATCATGGATTTAATAGAAGAGCAGCAGGATTTTGTATATACAATGATGGCGCAGTTGCTATTAAGTACATTCGTGAAAACTACGATTTAAAGGTTTTATACGTAGATACGGATGCCCATCACGGTGACGGCGTACAATGGGCTTTTTATGACGATCCCAATGTTTGCACATTTTCTATACACGAAACGGGAAGATACCTTTTTCCAGGTACGGGAAATGTAAATGAAAGAGGTATTAAAGCAGGACATGGCTATTCATTTAATCTACCAATCGATGCTTTTACGGAAGATGAATCTTTTATAAGTGTTTATGAAAATGCCTTCAGAAAAATAACAGAATTTTTCAAACCAGATGTAATCGTAACTCAAAATGGGGCTGACGCACATTGCTACGACCCACTAACCCATCTATGTGCATCCATGGAGACCTATGAAAAAATACCTCTATTAGCACACGAATTAGCACACAAATATTGTAATGGGAAATGGATTGCATTAGGCGGTGGTGGCTATGACATTTGGAGAGTTGTACCTCGCGCATGGGCACAAATTTGGAATGTGATGAAAACAGGGGAGCCTGCAAATGGAAACCTCCCACCGTCATGGTTAAAAAAATGGGAAGGTGAATCACCTGTTACGATACCATCACTTTGGCACGATACAAGCGACGTGGTACCGAACATCCCTAGAAAAGAAGATATAAATGAAAAAAATGAAAAAGCATTACAGAGTTTACTTAAATATACAAAGAAAGTCATGTAAAAAATGAAGAGGGTGACCATAATGGTCCACCCTCTTCATAATCATTTCCATATTCTAGAATAACGTTTTCAGCCTAAGAAACTAAACCAAGTCCCATCATTCCGTAATAGCCTGTCTATTTATTTCGTTGAATTTCTTTTTTCAATTCGATGAGGTAACACGACTTTATTATCCGCTACTTCTTCTTTATTCATATATTTTGTTAATAAGCGCATTGCTACTGCTCCAATATCATACATCGGTTGAACAACTGTAGATAATGTCGGGCGAACCATTGAAGCTAATCTTGTATTATCAAACCCAACTACTTCTACATCTTCTGGTACATTATACCCTTTATCTTGTACGCCATGTATAACACCCAATGCCATTTCATCTGATGCAACAAATATAGCACTCGGCTTTTCAGTTAGCTGTAAAAGCTCATCAACTGCTTCTATGCCAGAATCATACGTGTATTCGCCTTTGATAATTAGATTATCATTAACGGCTTCAGATCCGCCTTCCAATGCACGTAAATATCCGTTATACTTCAGCTGATTAACTTTTGTATCCGCCTGTCCAGACACAAATGCTGGATGAGGATTTCCTTTATCGATTAGATATTTTGTTGCTTCATATGCAGCTTCTTCATAGTCAATATTTACAGAAGGAATCGTATCCGTCTCATCATAGGTAGAAGCTAATACAACGGGCACGGAAGAGGTTTGGAATTGTTGCACATGTTCATCTGTTATATTTCCACCCATGAACAAAATACCATCAACCTGTTTTCCAAGCATTGTGTTTATCAACTGTAGCTCTTTATCTTTGTTTTGGTCTGAGTTACTCAATATCATATTATATTTATACATGGTGGCGATATCCTCAATCCCTCTTGCTAATTCAGCAAAAAAGATACTGGATATATCTGGAATTATTGCACCCACAGTTGTTGTTTTTTTACTTGCTAACCCTCGCGCTACTGCGTTTGGGCGATAACCTAACTGTTCTATTGTGTTTAACACTTTCTTACGTGTAGTTGGTTTAACATTTGGGTTTCCATTAACTACCCGTGACACGGTGGCCATTGATACATTTGCTTCTCTCGCTACATCATATATTGTTATGGTCATTTTCTTACTTTACCTCCTAGATTAAATATCAACGCGTCCTTATTTCTTATATCATACTCTATCATGAAAAAAATTACAAAAAATTGAAGGCTGGCGCATCGTAGGATGACCAGCCTCAACCGATTATGTAAGATGTTTCCCTCTATTACTTCATTCAACGGTGGACGCACAAAACGCACCGTATTTAATCGACTTGCTCGTTAAACTGCGATAAAACAGCTACAGTTGCAAATACTGTAGCTGTTTTTCACTTATTTCTTCGTTTCTTCCAACTCCTCAGCCGCATCTTCAATGGCGTCTGCAACATTTTCTGTAGCTTCTAAAGCTTCATCTTCTTTGCTTCGCTTTTCTTGCAATTTATCCTGTACAGATTCTGTTAATTGCTTTGTTTTCTCAGAAGCACTTTTTGATAGTTGTGCTGATGAGTCCATTGCTTTTCTTTTTAACTCAGAACCCGTGGTGTATGCTTTATCTTTCCAATTGACTGTTTTTTCCTGTGCCGTATCTTTCAAATCATATGCACGACCCTTCACTTGTGTTGCACCCTCATTAATGTCACTTCTTAATTCTTTACCAGACTTTGGTGCAAATACGAGTGCTACAGTAGCACCTATAATACTTCCAATTAAAGTTCCAATCATAAAATCTTTGCTATTAATGTTGTTATCGTTGTTTGCTGCCATTTGATTTCCTCCTCATAAATTATTATTTATTTTTTCTTTTATTCCATAAATCCATTATAGCTGCTCCCCATTTCACAGCTTGAGAAGCTTTTTCCTGATTTTCTGCAGATGTTTGTGAGATGCTGTTTGATAGCTGATTCAGTGATTGGTTAAAATCCTTTACAGTCTCTCCAACCCCTTTTGCACCATCAAAAAGCCCGTCGAGTTTTGCTGATTTTTGATTGATATCATCTGCCAAATTATTTGTCTTATTTAACAACTGTGTAGTTTCTGTTGTTACACCCTCCATTTGTTTTTCAAGACCTTCTAATGTACTTGATACATCCTTTAATGTACCTTTTGTTGCTTTAAGTGTAATTGCTAAGTATACGACAAGTATCGCAAAGGCTACCGCTGCAATTAATGCGGCAATATATAGCATGACTTCCATCTTCAATTATCACTCCTTTAAGGGTATATAGTATAGTGTGAATGAATGCGAAAGGTCTTGAATAAAGGCACAATATGTAAATTATAACACATATCCTTATATAAGTAATACCCGTTAAAGGTTTGATTAAACATATGTACTATAAATATCCTAATAAAGCAATTCGACGAAAAATTTAATATACCTTTATTTTTTATAAAATTAAACAAAAACAAGAGTCGCTACTATGGAAAGACTCTTGTTTTTATTTATCTATTAACATTAACCTCAATCTGCTCTTCATAAGCTTGTTGAAATTTCTGAATATCTCCTGCACCCATAAAAATTAATATACTATCTTTGTACTGTTGTAAAATTTCCGTCTTGGATAATTCCAAGATCGTGCTGTTCTCAATTAAATTTTGTAAATCAATGATCGAAAGCTCTCCAGCTTTTTCTCTGGCAGAACCAAAGATATCACATAAAAATACGTCATCTGCTAAGTTTAAGCTATCGGCAAATTCCTGCAAGAATGTTCTCGTTCTTGTAAATGTATGTGGCTGAAAAATAGCAACGACTTCTTTATTTGGGTATTTCTTTCGTGCAGTTTCAATGGTTGCTGTTATTTCTTTTGGATGGTGTGCATAATCGTCAACTAAAACCTGACTTCCTACTACTTTCTCAGTAAACCTACGCTTAACACCTTGAAATGTACCGAGATTTTTTATGTCTTCTGCATTTATACCTTCGTAATGACAAATTGCTATAACGGATAGCGCATTAAGAACATTATGATCCCCGTACATGGGAATCGTAAATGTATCATAGTACGTATTTCTAACAAATACGTCAAAATCAGTTCCATGCTCCGTTTCTGTTACATTTTGCGCTTGAAAATCATTTGTAGCAGCAAACCCATAATAAACAACAGGGACTTTAGCTTGTATTTGCTGTAACTGTTCGTCATCTCCGCAGGCTATAATTCCTTTCTTAACCCGATCCGCCATCGATTGAAATGCATCGAATACATCATCCACACTTGTGAAATAATCCGGGTGATCAAAATCAATATTGGTCATGATAGCATAGTCAGGCTCATATCTTAGAAAATGCCGACGATACTCACATGCTTCAAATACAAAATATTCACTGTCAACATGCCCGTTACCTGTTCCATCACCGATTAGATAAGATATCGGAAAAGTGCCATTTAACACATGTGCCAATAATCCGGTCGTCGATGTCTTACCATGTGCTCCAGTCACTGCAATACTTGTATATTGCTTAAGCCACTCCCCTAAAAATTCATGGTATCTGTAAAAAGTCAATCCTTTTCGTTTAGCTTCTTTAATTTCGATATTATCTTCTGAAAATGCATTGCCCGCTATAACGGTGTAATTATCTTTAATGTTCGTTTCTGAAAAAGGAAGAATGGGAATGTTTTTTTCTTCTAATGCATCTTGTGTGAAGAAATGCTTCTCAATATCGGAGCCCAGCACAGTCTCACCAGAATCATGAAGTATTTGTGCTAATGCGCTCATTCCAGTTCCCTTAATACCTATGAAATGGTAAGTAGTCATAAAAAGAACCTCCAAAATTTGCGTGAAAAAGGATTATTATCCTTTTAAACTTCATGCTTTCTTAAAGTAAAAATCCATAGTCAATAAATCATTATAGCAAAATTTTAATCGGATTAAAATAATCTTATCTTCTTTAGATTATTCAGATTCTGAGAAATAATCAACCTCTTCTAACCTAGCGTTAGGTCGATACCTTCTTCCTTCTTTCGCTGAAGGTGTACCATTTAATAGAACATTGTCCCCAGTAAATCCTATATTAATGCTTAATAGACTCCGACCTACTCCATACATATCTACTGGTACTCCCAATTCTTCATATTCTCTAATACGATCCTCTGTAAATCCACCACTCACCATGATTTTTACATTGGAATAACCTTCATCATCCAAGGCTTTTCTTAATGCAAAAATTAGTTGTGGATTCACACCTCTAGGATCGAATGTCCCCATTAAATGATGATTTCTTAGGAAATATTTATCAACAAGATTTCCAGATGTATCCAATCTAACCGATTTTAACTCTTCTCCAAATTCACGAGCCACTTTTAAGGAATCCGTAATAACATCATTGTTGTAATCGACAAGTGCTGCAATATCGTCCTCCGGATACATCTCATGATAGGCTTTCGTTGCCGCTACAATATCCCCGCGAAACATCTGAATCAGCGCGTGCGGCATTGTCCCCATTCCTTGCTTTCCCCACCATTCATTCATTGCATGTGTTGCTTGTGCAGTGGACCCACCTATAAAGGCTGCGTATCCGTCTCCAGCCTGTTGTGTGTAATGATCGTCTCGGTCACCCATAAATATAACCGGTTTTTGACTGCCTGAAGTGCGAGCTGCTTTTACTACATTATATACATTTGTAGCTACCGATGTTCTTCTCGCCAAGATACCATCTATAATTCCTTCCAAATACCCAAATTGCTGATAAGCTCCAGATATAGTCAATACGGATTCATAAGGACCAATTCTGTCACCATCCTTTAACGAATGTATTTTTAGCGTTTCAGGTTTATCCGCAAACGTATGTAATAATGCGATTGCTTCGTCCGTTCCACACAATACAGCATTACGCTTCTGAAAAAATTGCATCGTTACATAGTTATGAGGTAATTTTTCTTCAGCAATTTCCTTGGTTTTAAGAAAATAAACAGCCGAAAACCAGCCCTCTTTAATTCTTTCATCGAATTTAAATGTCTTATTTGTTAAACGTTCAATTTCACCTGAAAGTTTTAGTCCTATTTCTTTCATTTCAAGTCTCCCTCATCATTACATTTTTCTTTTATCATATATAAATCCCAAACAAGAAACAAGATTTTCATCTTTCTTCAACATTTGTATTTGATACTAGAATTTCTCTAGCTTTGCTTCCATTTTGTCCAGAGATAATTCCTCTATTTTCCAATGTATCAATAAGACGTGCAGCTCGATTATACCCTATTTTAAAATGACGCTGTAGCAAGGAAGTGCTTGCACTGTTTTGTTTTAGAACAAATTGAATGGATTCCTGTAATAGTGCATCTTCCTCTTCATCCATCGTGATTTGTTCAAGTAGCTGATCTTGTTCGAATAAATAATTCGGTGATGCAATATTTCTTGAATAATTAGTCACTCGGTCTATCTCTTCATCCGATACAAAAGGCCCTTGAAGGCGGAGACTTTTACCTGCTCCATTTTCAACAAATAACATGTCACCTTTTCCTAAAAGCTTTTCCGCACCACTCGTATCAATCATGGTTCTCGAATCGACTTGAGACGATACACTAAAGGCAATCCTTGTAGGAATGTTTGCCTTAATAAGCCCTGTTATGACATCAACGGACGGGCGTTGTGTTGCCACCAGCAGGTGAATACCACATGCCCGGGCCTTCTGTGCGATTCTACTTATTGCATCTTCCACATCCTGAGGAGATACCATCATTAAATCTGCTAATTCGTCGATGACAATAACGATGAAAGGCATCTTTTCATCAGCCCGGCCTTGCTTTATTACCTGTTGATTAAAGCGTTCCACATCTCGTACGCCTTCCTGAACGAATTTTTCATATCGTCCTTCCATTTCTCTAACCGCCCACTTTAATGCCGCAGTAGCTGCTTTTACATCTGTAATAACAGGTGAAACTAAATGTGGTATACCATTATAAGGGGCTAGCTCTACCATTTTCGGATCGATTAACAAGAATCTAACGTCTTTGTGATTTGCTTTATACATTAAGCTAATAAGAATCGTGTTAATACACACACTCTTTCCAGAACCAGTTGCACCTGCAATTAATCCATGGGGCATCTTTTGAATATTGGTAATCAATGGTGAACCTTCAATAGTTAAACCTAGGGCAATGGTTAAAGGTGATTGACTAGCTTGAAAGGATTCCGTTTCAAATATCCCTTGTAATCCTACCATTTGTGCTTTTGGATTGGGAATCTCAATTCCTATCGTGTTTTTACCAGGTATAGGTGCTTCAATTCTTATATCTCTAGCAGACATATTTAATTTTAAATCATCACTCAAATTCTTCACTTTACTGACTTTAACACCTAGTTCAGGCTGTACCTCAAATCTTGTAACTGAGGGTCCTTGCGTAGCATTAACTACTTTGGCACGTACATTAAAATGTTTTAACGTTTGTTCCAGTAACTCTTGTTGATCTTCCACCCATTTGTGATCCTCATTGCTTTTTTGTTCAGCGTCATCCAACAAGTGATACGGCATTCCCTTCGGTTGGCTTTCCATGGTAGGTTGTGGTGCTAATTTAGCTGCTGCTTTCGCTTTTTCCATCCTGTTTTTCTTATCCCTTGGGGTCATGATAACATTATACGGTATTTGTTTTCGTTTGTTTTCTTGCTCGTGTTTATTGACTTTTCTCTTATAAGAATCAGCATTTTTTCGTTTTTTAGTATGAATCGCGCCATCTTGAGATTCTGATGTTCGCTGTTTATCGTGAGATTCTACTTCCTGTGTACTAGCTACTTCCCTATGTAATAATTCAGAGGCCAGATGCCGTGAATCCACTTCTTTACTATCTCTCTCTGGTTGTAGTTCTGTTTCCTCCTGCTCCTCGCAGACTTCTGAGCGCGATTCTTCACCTGGTTCCCCCTGCTCATCAATGACTTCTGAGCGGGATTGTTCTGCTAGTTCCTCTTGCTCCCCAATGACTTCTGAGCGGGATTGTTCCTCTAGTTCCTCCTGCTCATCAATGACTTCTGAGGGTGATTGTTCCTCTGGATCTTCTTGCTCATCAATGACTTCTGAGGGTGATTCTTCCTCTGGTTCCTCTTGCTCCTCGATGACTTCTGAGCGGGATTGTTCCTCTAGTTCCTCCTGCTCCTCGATGACTTCTGAGCGGGATTGTTCCTCTAGTTCCTCCTGCTCCTCGATGACTTCTGAGCGGGATTGTTCCTCTAGTTCCTCTTGCTCCTCGATGACTTCTGAGCGGGATTGTTCCTCTAGTTCCTCCTGCTCCTCGATGACTTCTGAGCTGGATTGTTCCTCTTGCTCCTCAAGTACTGATGAGCTGGATTGTTCCTCTAGTTCCTCTTGCTCCTCAAGTACTGATGAGCTGGATTTTTCTTCCTCTACTTTCTCTTTCTTCCTTTGGAATGCTGGTACATTTTCTATTTGTTTCTCGGCTTTCCCTGTTGGTTGATAGCCATAAACTGGAGATGGAACCTCTGTTGGAACAAAAGGAACATCTTCATTTTTTTTATATATTTTTTTATTAAAATTAGGTTGTTCTGCTGCTTCATTTGATTGGTTCGGTTGGTTTTCTCGTTCGATCTGATTCATTTTCTTTCGTTCAAAAGCAGGAGTATCCAATGGTTTGCTCTTCTCGTTATCTGTATCTGGTATCACAGGAAAGCGAAAAGATGTTTGATCTGGATATTTATACATCATCTTAGCCTGTATATCCTGTTTCTTAGGCGTATGCCTTTCTTGTTGATCTTCTTTTTCCTCACTCAAAAAAAAATTCTTTATTTTTTCCCACACATGTCTTCACTCATTTCTATTTCCTTTAACTCTAATTATGGATTGCTTCTATTTTAACAGTTTTCTTCATAAATGGTAGTTGTTTTTCCTGATTAAATAGAAAAACAACCCTCGTATTCAAACTTAGGTTGTTTTTTGATTAAAAATCGAACGTTTCTCCAACGATATGAGAATCTTTAAGTACGTAAATCCCTTTTTCCTCAGGTGCGTTCGGTATTCCAAGTTCCTTTTGGGAACATATCATACCATTCGATGCTACCCCTCTTAATTCTGTAGGTTTGATTTGCAATCCACTTGGCATTGTTGCCCCGACCTTTGCTACAACTACTTTCTGATCCTTATCAACATTGGGTGCGCCGCATACAATTTGCAGATTTTCAGAAAGGCCGACATCCACTTGACAAACACTTAAATTATCCGCATTATCATGTGCTGATTTAGATGTTACATAACCTACAACAAACTTAGGGCTTAAGTCAAAGTCAAGCTCATCATCAAAATTGTTTGATTTAAATAATTGTTTGATTTGACCTAACAATGCTTCTGTTAAGGTTATTTTTCCATGTTCCTTTAATTCAACATGCTTTGATGCTTCAAAAATATTATACCCGAGAACTTCATCATTGTTATTGGTAATTTTTGTAATAGGTCCTTTTGTTTCATGCGCTATTTCATACCGACCTCCATCCTTTAATGGGATAATTAATACATCACCAATACCCTTCGGATTATAAAAAACAAACATATCGATCACTCTTTTCTACTATTTTTTGGACGGTTTTTTGCGAGAATAAAGATGGGTGTTAACTGTTTATCTTCATAAATAAACGCAAGGGATGTAATTGGAATTCTTCCTTCTGCAAAAAACTTCATTGTCATTTGTGCTAATATATCATACCCTGTTTTGTTTTCAATGTCAGCTAATATAAGTACATCCTGATGTGGTACAGCTACAGCCAGTTCACCTTTGGCATTTGCTTTCATTTCCTCTAAGAATGATTCATTTAAAATCCGACTTGCATTGTAGCCATCTTGTTTCCCTACAAAATAAAAATCATTTTCCGCCACACGGTCTTTCTTATAATCAACAGACAAGGAACGTAGGTTGAATGATGCGATTTCATCAATCCTATTTGTCGTCCACTCCTCTTTATTCATTAAATCCTCATCGATTAATCGGTATGATTTACCAAGATCAAGCGCATAATGAATTCGTGTTTCCGCGGTATGTTCTTTGGATACCAATTTAACACCAGACTTTGTTTCATTTGGAAAAGATGTTGCTCTGATAACTGGAAAAATATTTCGCTCCATCCCTTTTAATTGTGGCTCCTCATTCATAATTCGAAGCGCTTCGGTGATATGAGCCACAAGTTCGTCAATAGCTTCCTCACCACGTTCGTTATACTTTGATATAACCTTAGGAAGTGTAATCGTTATTCCTTGCTTCGATTCCTTCCATTCGATTCGAAAAGTATCTTTATCTCTATTATAGGATGTCCGGTATTCTTCACTGGAAAGACGCTCTTCCAATATTTTTTTCAGTTTTATACTAGTCATCTTCATCGTAGTTCCTCCTGTATTTAGGATTCATTGTTAGCCAATTCCTTCTATAAATTGTTCAATCTGATCTTTTGTTTTTCGTTCCTTATTAACATACCTTCCTACCTCATTTCCATCCTTGAATGCTAGGAAGCTTGGAATGCCAAACACATCATATTCTTGGCACAACTCAATAAATTGATCACGGTTAACCTCTACAAACGTAAACTCAGGGTATTTCGCTTCAATCTCAGGTAATACTGGTTCGATTACACGACAATCCGGACACCAACCTGCAGTGAAAAACATGATTATATTTTCATTATTTTTCCATTCATTAAATTGTTCAACTGTTTCAAGTTTCTTCATCCTATATCCTCTCCCTAACTTATCATATCCTTCTCTTATCTTGTTTTCCATTATCACGGATTATAAACACGTAAGCAAGAAAAAGCTGTCCATAAATTGGCCAGCTTCTTACTTACACTTATTCTTCCAGTTTTAATCAAACAGTTTGAGCTGTAATTCCTCTGTTATTTGCGTGTTCTGGACTTTTGAACAACCTCGTACAGGTCTTATAACCCTATCTATATAATACTATAAATATAGAATTTTTCAGTTGATTTCGATTTTCTTGCAGATTATTATCTAATTGTTTACAATTGGTAGAAATAAATTATTGGAGGTCTTGTTATGAATTTAATCGTATATTTAGCGGGACAAATTCACAGTGATTGGCGAGCAGAAGTAGAAGAGAAAGCCGTAGAAAAAAAACTCCCTTTAACATTTGTGGCACCACAAACGAATCATGATCGATCGGATGATATTGGGGATACCGTTTTAGGTGAACAACCTGGAAATCTTTATCGGGACGATGCTGCTTCAAGCATTAATAATTTAAGAACACAGGTATTATTGCAAAAATCAGATGTTGTCATTGCGCTGTTTGGTGAACAATACAAACAATGGAACACAGCAATGGATGCAAGTACTGCCATCAGTTTGAATAAGCCTACCATTATTGTACGTCCGAAATCATTAATTCACCCTTTAAAGGAGCTTTCTAACAAGGCTAATGTAACGGTTGAAACGCTTGATCAAGCGATAGATGTGTTGAATTATATCTATGAATAGATCAAGGTAGCGGCATAGATTGCCGCTTTTTCAATGCATAGGAAACTATAGAATTTAAAAGCTGTGGATAACTTATACACTGCAATAGCCACGTCCAGCTCCAGCGCCCAGCAACTAGCAAATCTTTACGGTGGGGCGAGCATTTAGCGCAGCCCCAAACTTCACACTCCTCCACTACGATAAAGAAGACTTGCCGATTGGCTCCGCCAGAGGCTTAGTCGCACTTATGCCCTGTGGGTGAAAAGAAGACTTACTGATTGCCAAGCCGGCAGGCGTAGGCAGAAGTAAAGTCGCACTTATACCCTTGTGGTGAAAGTCAACATCGACTCACTCCGTTCGTCGTGTTTCCTTTTCGCTTTCCAAGCATAAGATTCACTTTGACTTTCGCCACTACTGGCGATAAGTCAAGTTCATCTAATCTCATTGCGGGGTGCTCCAGTTTGTACGTTGCTAAAGGGGCGCTTGCGCTTTTGTTCTTCCCAAAATTCCCATTGACCTCGCAAAAGTTTTACAACATGGGCAAACATTTCCTGCCTTGAAATGAGATCATTCGTAAAAATACCAATAGCTCCTTCTTTTTTTCGGACTTCTTCCTTCATTGCATATCGATCCATCACATCACCAAGTTCCATCCCATTTCTTAATTGTTCATCAATTGCCTTCGGTAGCATTATTCGTGCTCCGCTAGCCGTATAAACCTCACCAGTATTGGTAACAAGGGCACCCCAATTACATAGATACAATTGGTTGTCCACATACATTACGCCGCCTTCAAGCCCAATACCTATCGTACTTAAGTTGAAGTTAACACATTGAAATGCTCGATTAATGGCTCCTTTTCTCGTTTCTTTATCAGAAAAAGGTTGATCGGATACATTTGATGGTACCTCAACTCCAGTTACCCTCTTTTTTGGAAAAACTTCCTTCACTGCTTCTATTTTGGTAGGA
The DNA here is from genome assembly GCF_026013645.1 of Virgibacillus natechei. Lineage (NCBI taxonomy): Bacteria > Bacillati > Bacillota > Bacilli > Caryophanales > Bacillaceae > Virgibacillus > Virgibacillus natechei. The sequence continues at coordinate 2,350,238 of NZ_CP110224.1, forward strand.
TTTTTGGAACCAACACTAATAGTCATTGTTTACACCCTTTTTTAGAAAAATTGGCTTATATCAAGCCTTAGTCCATTTTCATGATAGATGGCGCCTCGATCAAGGCAAGCCATGGTGGTTACTTATCTGCTAAAAATTGCTGCTATCATTGAATGATAGCAGCAATTAACTTATATTAGCTGGATTGTCGAATTTGTTCCAGTGTATTTTGATCTGTTTCTTTAACAAGTTTCACAATTAATTCTTTGGCCGCTGCATAATCATCAATATGGATCATCGATGCAGACGTGTGAATATACCGTGAGCAAATACCAACTACAGCTGACGGTACACCATTATTCGAAATATGAACACGCCCCGCGTCCGTACCTCCCTGTGATACAAAATATTGGTAGGGAATATGATTTGATTCTGCTGTATCAAGAATAAATTCTCTCATGCCTCGATGCGTTATCATCGTACGGTCAAAAATACGAAGTAGCGCTCCTTTTCCTAATTGGCCAAATGCCTCTTCGTCGCCTGATGCATCATTTGCTGGTGATGCATCCATCGCGTAAAAGATATCTGGATTGATCATATTTGCTGCAACTTGTGCCCCGCGTAATCCAACTTCTTCTTGAACAGTTGCTCCGGAGTATAATTGGTTTGGAATTGTTTCGTTTTGCAATTCCTTCATCAATTCAATTGATAAGCCACAGCCATAACGGTTATCCCAAGCTTTTGCCAATATTTTTTTCTCGTTAGCCATTGGCGTAAAAGGTGTGTTCGGTACAATAGCCTGCCCTGGCCTTATTCCGATTTTTTCAGCATCTTCTTGGTCGTCTGCTCCAATATCAATCAACATATTTTTAATTTCCATTGGCTTCTTACGTTGCTCTTCTGTCAAATTATGGGGAGGTATAGAACCAATAACACCTGTAACGGGGCCATTATCTGTCATAACTTGCATTCGTTGTGCCAACAAAACTTGACTCCACCAACCTCCCAATGGTTGAAAACGGATCATTCCATTTTTGGTAATCTGCGTTACCATAAAGCCAACTTCGTCCATATGCCCTGCAACCATAACTTTCGGTCCTTCACCATGTTTAACACCAAATACACCGCCAAGATTGTCTTGGATTATTTCATCAGAATATTTCCCTAATTCCTCTCTCATGAATGAACGTACAAGGTGCTCATTTCCAGGCGCGCCCTGTAATTCTGTCAAATTTTTAAAAAGATCCAGCGTATCCTGTTTCATCAATTTCCCCTCCAACTTGTTTCTATGTAGTAGTCAGTATAACGTAAAGTATCTATCTATTTCCACCATTCACTCATTGGCAATGTTTTATTTTCTATTTACCTCTATTTCGGTTATACTAAAAAGTGAATTCTAAATAATAGTTAGAAAAACTAAAATCTAATCTAGAGGTGAAATGAATATGCGTTTAAGACAAGTAGTTTTAGCTACGGGCATAGGACTGATTATCGGCTATTTAGCAAAACAGCAAGTCACTCACTACCAAAAGGTAACACCTGAAAAAGCGCTCAAACAAGCGAAAGATACATTTAAGAAAAATGGCCCAATAAGTGGTTCATGGATCTATATGAAGCCAGAAGAAGTGGAAAAAAACGGCTTGCTATACAACGCATATCGCGGTGGCGTAACCCGAAATGTAGACGGTCAAAACAAACAATATGAGTTTTATGTAGATGTGGATACTGGTGCAGTAGTCGGATCTGTACAGACTGCATAATGAATACTAGCTGCTCAATTCGAGCAGCTAGTATTATTCTATCTATCGTTTACGCTCAACTTCTTCGATTTTTTCACCAGACTCGTCAAATTTCAACGCACGATAGTATGCATCATGATAGAATGTATACCACGCTTTTCGCTGGTAACCGAAGTCCATCCATTTTTCTTTCTCGTGAACAGATGTAACTGGATAATCATCATATGCAAGTGCCCATAATTTATTTTGATGGGCATGTGTAGGCATGATATCTGCCATATGTATAAAGCAATGATCCCCATCTTCAAAAACCAAAATACAATGTCCATCACTATGGCCGCCTGTATGAATCATTTTTAAGCCATCCGCTATCTCTACCTCGCTATCAAAGGGCTTTACCTGATCTACTAACGGCTCCCAATTCATCTTCCAGTACGTACTCTTGGAGCGAATATTAGGGTTTCTCATTTCATTCCATTCAACTGCAGACGTATGTATCGTCGCATGTTCAAACACGGATGCATATGTATCTCCAGACTTTTTGGTTAATCCACACGCATGATCAAAATGTAAATGTGTCATTAATACGCTATCTATATCATTCACTGTTAAGCCAACTTCTTCTAATGATTTTTCAATCGAAGACTGTTCACGCACGCCAAAATTGCGTAATTGCTTATCCGTTAACTTATCATTCCCCATTCCAGAATCAATTAGAAAGTTTTTCCCATCCAACTGTAATAAAATTGGATCCGTCCGTAATTCAATTTGGTTTTTTTCATTATATGGGTATTTTTTGCTCCACAATGCTTTTGGTACCACACCGAACATTGCTCCGCCATCGAGGAAATTATCCCCACCATTCAACCATGTTAAACTCGCTCTTCCAACTTGCAGTTTCTCCATCTGTCATTCCCCCTATTGTATTTAAATTAGAATCTTATCGTAAGTATTATTGCTCTTAAATCTTCATAGTTGATATAAAAGACGACGTAACTTGAAATGAAGGATGATATCTTTTAACCCGCTGCGGAAATCAACCTGGTAGTTGCGTCGTCTTCTATAGATTTGCGTAAAAACAGCAATTCTTTTCGGTGGGACGAGTAACCATAGTCCCAATCTTTTAGAAAATAGCCTTAAGTTAAGTGTAGCTAAATCTATAATTTTCTGCAAACGCTATCACTTATTGCAAGATAAATGTAATGATTAGAGTTCCTTGTAGCATACAATTAGGTAGGATGTGAAAACATAAAACGAGTTTGAATAGCAAACTCGTTTTGATGAATTTCATCTAGGAGATGAAGGTAATTAATTACCTTCATCTCTTTCCATACTGAATGAAGCCCTGCAACGATATATAGGTTGTCCTTTTGCAGAAAATTTCTCTTCATATTCTGTCATCACATTCAAAGGATCCTCGTACTCATGTAAATCCAGACGCACTTCCTCTACTATCAGTCCAAATTTAGAGAAACTTACTAATGAGTATTCAAACAATCCTTTATTATCTGTTTTGAAAACAATTTCACCCGTTGGTTCTAGAATTGCTTGGTATTGTTTTAAAAAAGTGTGGAAGGTTAATCTTCTTTTTTCGTGGCGATTCTTTGGCCATGGATCGGAGAAGTTGAGATAGATCGTAGCTACTTCATTATCAGCAAAAATTTCCTGTATATTTTCTGCATTTTCATTTAATAATGCGATATTATCCAATCCTGAATCCAGCACTTTTTGCGCTGCTGTTACGATAACACTTTTTTCAAGTTCGATTCCCACGAAGTTAATATTCGGAAATTGCTTTGCCATCCCGACAATAAACTGACCTTTTCCAGTCCCAATTTCGATATGAACCGGATTGTCATTTCCAAAAATGGACTTCCAATCTCCCTTATTTTCATATGGACTTCCTAGCACAATATGATTATTATTTTCTAAAAAGTCATCTGCCCATGGCTTGTAACGTTGACGCATCGTTTACACCTTTCTTTACTAAAGATTATTCAAACTTAATCAAATCGGTTATCGTTTCTTCCCTTAAATTTTTGTATAGAAATTCAAATAAAACGTAAACTACTAATTGAGGTGATTTCAAATGGCACTTAATGTAAATAGTCAATTAACATTATTACATGATATTTTAGATGAACAAACAGCAGATAGCAATGGCCAAGTTTCTGAATATCAACAAATTAAACGATTAGTTCAGAAAATGACAGCCAATAATAGTATAACCGACGAGCAGTTACTGCAATTACTACCGGAAATTTATAATTACGGAAGACAAGGAGAAATTGCCCAGAATTCACCAGAGCATATTACAACAAACAGGCAAAATATTGAAAATTGGCTACATGCTATACAAAATTCTAATCTAGAATAGAGCTACCAATATATGCATTAAGTTCCTGAATATTTTTTAGTCTTTCCAGTTTTTTTTCATTTTCATTACGCTCACTATGCCAACTAAAATAGTGGAGGGCATCTAACAAAAGATACCAGTACATTCGTTCAATCAAATGTTCATCATTGTCAGCCCCGTATTTTTTCAGCCATTCATTCCAATCTTTATTTGGAATATAGGATTTCATTACCATACCAAAGTCTGTAACGGGGTCAGCAATGATGGCATTATCCCAATCAATTAAATATAAATGTCCTTTATTTGTTAGCAATAAATTATTATGGTTTAAATCACCATGACAAACCACTTGTCTTTGTTCTCTTGTTGTAGGTAACAACCGTTCTAGATACGTTAAAGCAATTTGAATATCATCATAGGTTTTTAGGAGTTCCGTAGAATATATACGTTCCTTTATTTCATAAAAGCTGTCATCTGAGGTGACGGGTTTCTTCCCTAGACGCATAAGCATGTGCAATAATTCAGAGGAATGATGAATTTTACGTAATATATCAGCTACCTGATGATGCTGCATTTCAAATGGTTTTAATTCTCTTCCTTCCATCCATTCCTGGGCAGTAATCACGTCACCATTTTCCATTCGTTTTGTCCAAACGAGTTTTGGTACAATCCCTTCTGCTGATAACACAGCTAGAAATGGAGATGAATTCCGTTTAAGAAATAATCGCTTATCTTTCTTTTTGGCAAAATAAGCATCACCAGTTAATCCGCCAGCCGGGGTAACCTCCCAGCCCTTCCCTAATACATTTTCAAACCAATTCACCATAAATTCCTCACATCTTTCAAATTTAACATCCAGATTTATATTCTATAGATAGTAAGCGAAAAACACAACTATATTTCACTGTTTATCATGCACCAGCTTTTCGTACTGCTTTACCAAATATACGGATCTCATCCGATTGCTTAGAAATTTCACTCGTTTGGCATGTACCTGTTTGTCCATCAACCTGATAGTATAATTGTTCATTTGATATAATTTTTAAATGTGTCGCATTCATCAGTTCAATTTCTTTAAAATTTATATGCTTTCCATTAAATACGGATAAGAATAATGCTAGAACCTTCCATTTCGAAATAGAATGGAGAACCAATACTGGAAAAACAGCTGGTTGTATTTTGGCACCTGGGATTATTTTCATGCCACCCCCATAATAAGGATGATTGGCTATCGTTACCATCCAACATTTCGTTATTGTCCGCTTCTTTCCGTTTACTTCTAGTTCCAGATCAATCGGCTTAAATGTCAGCAGAACTTTCAGTAGAGCGATAATATAATTAACGGTCCCAATATGAAATCTATCAAAGAAACCTTTTAATTTAGATTTACTCGCCATTCGTGCGACTTGAGCGTCAAAGCCAAATCCCAAGCTATTTATAAAGAAGCGTTTCTTCCTGTTATCTATTTTAAAATTACCCAACCAATAAGGATGACCGTTCTGAGCGTTAATTATTTGTTGTAAAATTTCGAGTGCATTTCCCTTTATTGCAGAACCTCTAGCAAAATCATTGCCTGATCCACCAGGAATAAAGGATACAGGGATGTTCCTATTTTTAATACCATTCATGACTTCATGCATCGTACCATCGCCGCCTATAACAATAATAGAGGTGACAACAATATCCTCTCTTTTCGTAATACGTTGTGCAATTTCCTCAGCATGTCCGACGTACTTGGTATAATAATAACTACTTTCTATCTCTTGATACAATGTATGTTTTTTAATTCTTGAAAAGATTCGCCTCGAACGGCCCTTACCAGCCTCTGGATTAACAATGAAAATGTACACACGTTAACCCTCATTGCCTATGGTAGGATAGATATCTTCTTCCCATTCCGGGCGTTTAACGGAGATCGTTTGACAGTGCCTCAACAGAATTTCCGTTATTTTTAATTGCCTACTTTTCAATGGAGAAGAAAGATTTCTTTTTTCACGAAACCACGTTTCATAATGATGCTTATCAACAATTTGTGTGTGAAAGGGTTCCGATGAATAAACAATTTTATTAGTTCTGGACAAGATTGTCTTCTGTATAGGAAAGTCATTCTCTTCAAAATGAAGAATGCTTTTTATAAGCTTCTCCGTTCGCTTTAAGGCGATAAGTGGATTCAATATCCTCGTTTGATGTTTACCAGTGTCGATCAACCAGGCTCGTTCATCTCCAGCTATGACAACTGCGTTTGAGTGTTCCTCTACGAGATGAATGATTTCAATACCTATCGGACTTATTAAAATAATATCAGAATCAACCGATGCATTTTTTATCGTAAAAATAGGTTCGTACATGATTAAATATGTATCCGGAAATCGTTGCAGAAAATATTTAAGTATTGGATCTTCATAATAGTACGTATTCATAAATGATCTCTCTGATACGGTAGAAGTAGCCCATTTTAGTTGAAAGTGTAATAGTTTGTCCAAAAAATATTGTTTCAATTTAGCTTCCGTATCCAATGATGAGTGATCGTCATCATGCTTTACTTCTTCGACCGGTTCTTCTTTTTTAAAATAATTCTTTAGCTTGAAAAATCCAGATGTTTTTGTTTCAGGTAATTCTTCTTTTTCTTGTGTGACTTTTTCTGGATTACTCCAATTATGATGGAGCTTTTTCCAATTATCCTGTTTTAATCGAATATATTGGGTAGGGTAACGATACGCATCCCATTCATAGCGGGAAATATAATCCTGCAATTTAATTAACTGAGCCATTCATCTCCCCCCTCTTTAAACGGTACCTAGCTATCATTTCATATTTCACCGTACTACCTGGATGTATTTGATAGAGGACAACTTCTTCCACTTCTATTTGCTTCTTATTTGAAAATCGTTCTTTTAACGCTTCAGGGATTGTGGTTACTGTTTCTCCACTCCACTTCTTTGCCAGCGTTATATGCGGGCGATACGGTCTATTTTCCTTATTAAATCCGACCTTCATTGTACAAGCTTCCACATATTCCTGTAAATGAGCAAGAGACTTTGTTTTATCAACTCCAGCCCATAGAACACGCGGCTTTTTAGGGTTTCCAAATACACCTATACCCCCGACAGCTATTGAAAAAGCTTGTTCATCTTCTATTGTTTTTAGTTCCTCTTTCAATTGACGTAATTTAGTATCGTCAACTTCACCTAAAAATTTTAATGTAATGTGCAAATCCTCAAAATGAGGCCATTGCTTAAAGGATACATCCTTCTTAAGTTCATGCTGCCACTTCGATAAATTTTCCTTTAATGATCCAGGAAGTCGAATGGCTATAAAATAATGAGGATTTTTCGACATGGGAATGCCTCCATTTATTTTTTTAGTGAAAGACAATAATCTAATTCTTGCTCCGTAAGTTCCCTGTAAGTCCCTGTCTTTATAGTATCATCTAAAAAGATCTCTCCCATGCTTAACCGCTTCAAATACATCACCTTTTTGTTAACAGATTCAAACATACGCTTAACCTGGTGGTATTTTCCCTCGGTGATGGTTACTTCAATTTCAGAAACAGTGTCACTTTTAAGGATCGTCAATTTAGCTGGTTTTGCCTTGTAACCATCCCCTAATGTAATTCCTTCTGCAAATTGATCAATATCTTCATCTGTAACGAAACCGTTTATTTTTGCAAAATACACTTTCTCAATATTCTTTTTCGGGGAGACCAATTGATGTGTGAGCTCCCCATCATTTGTAATGAGCAACAAACCTTCTGTATCCTTATCCAATCTACCTACAGGAAAAGCTTTAAAATGATGGAGTTCACTTTTTAGCAGATCGATTACTGTCTTTTCTCGATCGTCTACCGTTGCTGAAATAACCCCTTGTGGTTTATTCATCATGAGATAGATATATTTCTGATAGAACACTACCCTATCCTGAACCTTTATCGTGTCCACGTTTTGCTCAATATGAATACTGCCATCTTTTACAACAGAATCATTGACGGTTACCTGCTTCTTTTTTAACATTGTTTTTACATCTTTTCTACTGCCATGGCCTGTATTTGCTAATAACTTATCAAGGCGCATCATTTGAACCTCCTCCTATCTACGAAAAATTTTATCCAACACACGTACACGATTACCAAGTGTGCGCTCCAATAAAGTTGATTCATAAGCAAGCCATAAATATACGGCGCCCCCAGATCCTACACCTAAAACAAGCATTAGTATAGTTGCCCATCGTTCTGTCTCGTATGGAAGGAACATCCCAAATACTGCCATTACTACCCAGATAACGAGACACATAATACTGACAAAAATAGCGATGAGCATGGTTCTTTTTATTAACTTCCTGAAAGAAAATTGTATTTTTGATTTTATGCGCAAAAGATTTAACGTAACTGCTGTACCAACGGCTAGCGCAGTACCAAATATAGCTCCTTTTGCGCCAAACATATGAATAAGCTGTATATTTAATAATATTTTAACGAGGAGGCCTCCTGTTAAACTGATAACAGCATACTTCTGTTCGTTTATACCCTGTAGTACCGCAGAAGATACAGTAAACAAAGCAAATAGTAACCCAACTGGTGCATACCATCCTAATAAGTTTCCAGTAATCTCAATGTTTCCTAATCCATATAAAGCTCCATAAGCTTCTTCAGATAAGAAGGAAAGGCCTACAACTGCTGGTATTACAAGTACAAGAACTATTTGAAATGCTTGATTTATTTGCTCATATAATTCTTCGTGATTTTTTTGTGTAAATATTTTTGTTAATGCCGGTATGATTGCTAACGATAATCCTGTAGCTAATGTAACCGGTATGATAACGAGTTTATGGCCGTAAAAGTTAATGACAGCGAAAGCTATTTCCCAAATATTACCTTCCCCTCTAGCAACCATCGCTCGTTCAAAGGTAAATTGATCTACTAATTGATACAAGGATGTTGCTAAACCTACTATTATAAATGGCCCCGCATAACTAAATAATTCAATAAACAAGTCTTTTCGAGGTATTTCGTTTGTATACGTTTGCTGCTGTAATCGCTTATCAAGACCTGGCTTTCGTTTCCGCCAGTACCCCCATAAAACAAGTGCAGAAGCTCCTCCACCAATAAAAGCAGCAAATGTTGCAAAACCAACTGCAGTAGAAACCTCACCATCCAGCACAATCATAACAATAAAAGCAGCTGTTAATAAAAACACAATTCGTACCACTTGTTCTACTACCTGTGATACTGCTGTTGGCCCCATAGATTGGTATCCTTGGAAAAATCCTCTGACGATACTCATCGCAGGAATAATGATTAGAGCAAAACTGACCATTCGAATAACAAATGTCACATCTTCTACTGCTATGCTACCTGCGTCCTCATCTGTAATATAATTTCCCGCCAACCATTCAGCACTAAAAAACAGAACTAAAAATGCTAAAAAACCACTAACCATTAAAAGTGAAATTCCAGCTTTAAACATGCGCCTTCCCGTTTCATAGTCACCCATCGCATTATATTTGGAAACAAATTTCGAAACGGCTAAAGGAACACCTATCGTCGAAAGGCTAAGTATTATATTATATGGCGTATAGGCAAAACTATATAACACACCGCCCGTTTCCCCAACTAAAGCATTAAATGGAATGACATAGATCATTCCTAAGAATTTCGATAAAAATGATGCTATTGTCAGCATCATTGCTCCTCTTACCATGTTTGACATTTTCCCACCTGCATCTAAAATCTATTTATACATATCCTATATTTTATCATAGTTAGAGCTTTTACGGATAACGATACTTCTTTCAAAATTTACATGCAGATTTTAATATTGAGCAAATAGCTACTTAATGGTAAAGTAAAACTTCATTCAGTAGGGGGCGACGCACAAATGTTTTTCGATGGGGTGACTAAGTCGTAGTTCCAGGAGAGTCGACTTGCCTGTTAAACTGCGATAAAATTGAATGGAAAGGACTGAGATAATTGTCATATGATGTAATCGTAATTGGTGGTGGTCCATCTGGATTAATGGCCGCTATTGCTGCAGCAGAACATGGTTCAAAAACCATGTTAATTGAAAAAGGGAAGAAATTAGGAAAAAAGTTAGCCATATCTGGCGGTGGACGCTGTAATGTAACAAATCGTTTGCCTCAAGAAGAGATTATTCGACATATACCAGGAAATGGGAAGTTTTTATACAGTCCATTTTCCGTTTTTAATAACTATGACATCATCGATTTTTTTGAAAATATGGGTGTTGGTCTAAAAGAAGAGGATCACGGCAGAATGTTTCCAGAATCCAATTCAGCAAAAACAGTTGTGAATGCACTGATTAATCAATTAGATGAACGAAACGTAGAGCAGCATTTGAATACTACTGTAGAAACAGTAAATTATGGTGAAAAAGAACATATAATTACACTAGCCTCCCAGGAAAAAATCACGACAAAATCGATTGTAATCGCAGTCGGGGGAAAAGCTGTCCCACATACTGGTTCAACAGGTGATGGCTACGCATGGGCTCAAAAAGCAGGACACACCGTAACAGAACTTTACCCAACTGAAGTCGCCCTGACTTCTTCAGAAAGCTTTATTAAAAATAAAAGCTTGCAAGGATTATCTTTAAGGGATGTCTCCTTAACGGTTCTAAATAAAAAGAGCAAACCAATTATTACGCATCAAATGGATATGATATTTACCCATTTTGGAATATCAGGACCTGCCGTTCTACGTTGCTCCCAATTTGTTGTTAAAGAGCTTATGAAGGGTCAAAAACAGGTACCAATAGTATTAGACTCTTTGCCCGATAAGACGGTAGAAAACCTGAATAAGGAAATTTTAGAACAAATGGATCAAAGTCCGAAAAAGGCCATAAAGAATATTTTAAAAGGAATGGTTCCCGAGCGTTTTCTAGAATACATTCTATCCATTAATAAAATAAGTGAAGAGCAAAAAGCTGCAACTATTTCTAAGGAAGCGATTCGTTCTATTGTTCATAACATGAAGCAGTTTAGCTTCTATGTACATGGTTCCTTATCACTTGATAAAGCCTTTGTAACTGGTGGAGGAATATCTATAAAGGAAGTTATTCCAAATACAATGCAATCCAAACTCATGCATGGACTTTATTTTAGTGGTGAAATTTTAGATATACATGGATACACGGGTGGATACAATATCACATCAGCTCTCGTCACTGGTCGCCTCGCTGGAATGAATGCTGCGAAAGAAGTTGTTGCTTATAATGGTATATGATTCCTTGCATTTATTTAACTTCTCGTGTCATCCTAATAGCATTGGGGACATCATAGAAAGGGATGATATTGTAATGCAAAACAATGGAATGATTATACCGATAATTGCTTCAGTCGGTGTAGGTGCAGCAACCTACTACGCAATGACTCAAAACAATCAAAATTTCGGTCAAGCAATGCAAAAAATGATCCCGGTTGTAACACAAATGAATGGTGATGGTAGCGGGATGAATACTGGCACAACAACAATGAATATGAACCCTCCACAAAATGGAATGAGCTAAAAGAATAAGAATATATACTTTCTTATCTTTTTAGAAAACTTGGCATTCGCCAAGCCCTGCCAAAAAAGGCGCACTACACGGTGCGCCTTTTTTTAGAAGATGAATCGATTTCTTAATCGGATTTTTTTAATTTGTATACGTTATTGCAATCTTTATGCTACCGCAGCCCGAATACACTTCGCTCCCCAATTTGGTGTAGGATCGACCGAAGTTGACTATTGACCTACAGAACATAATTGGACTTCTTCCTTATTCTTCGACGCGTATAAGACGTGGCGAACGTAGACGTCCTGCCCCGTTAAACTACGATAAAGAACAAAAGCGTAAGCGCCCGTTTAGCAACGTACAAACTGCGCTCAGCGCTGCGGCTGGTTCAACATTGCCACGTAAAGTGGCGGTTTAGTTGAACTTCCACTGCCGCAATGAGATTAGATGAACTTGACTTATCTCCAATAATGGAGAAAGTCAAAGTGAATCTTATGCTTGGAAAGCGAAAAGGAAACATGCCCCTTCATAGGGGTATGCTGACGCCTGAGCGCAAGCCCGGTTTTATTCGGCCTTCCTTAAGCCTAGGGAGTCGATGTTGACTTTCACCACAAGGGTATAAGTGCGACTTTACTTCTGCCTACGCCTCCGGCTTGGCAATCAGTAAGTCTTCTTTTCACCCACAGGGCATAAGTGCGACTTTACTTCTGCCTACGCCTCCGGCTTGGCAATCAGTAAGTCTTCTTTTCACCCACAGGGCATAAGTGCGACTTTACTTCTGCCTACGCCTCCGGCTTGGCAATCAGTAAGTCTTCTTTATCGTAGTGGAGGAGTGTGAAGTTTGGGGCTGCGCTAAATGCTCGCCCCACCGTAAAAATTTGATAGTTGCTGGGCGCTGGAGCTGGACGTGGCTATTCCAGTATATGAGTTATCCACAGATTTTAAATTCTATAGTTTCCTATGCAACAAAAAAACCTAGATACGATTATCTCGTATCTAGGTTAACTTGCCTGGCGACGTCCTACTCTTGCAGGGGCAAAGCCCCAACTACCATCAGCGCTGGAGAGCTTAACTTCTGTGTTCGGCATGGGAACAGGTGTGACCTCTCCGCTATTACCACCAGACCTGATGTCATTCTGTGTTATTCACTGGATGTGAACATTTTACAGAACTTCCTTATGATAAGGACAAGTTTTATTATATGCATTTTAGACAAAAAATGCAAGGGTTTTTGTCCATTTATACCCTAAAAACTAAATAAGAGTATCATCAACGCCGATCAAATAAGAAATTAGTTAAGTCCTCGATCGATTAGTATTCGTCAGCTGCACGTGTCGCCACGCTTCCACCTCGAACCTATCTACCTCATCGTCTCTGAGGGATCTTACTCACTTAAAGTGATGGGAAGTATCATCTTGAGGGGGGCTTCATGCTTAGATGCTTTCAGCACTTATCCTTGCCATACGTAGCTACCCAGCCATGCTCCTGGCGGAACAACTGGTACACCAGCGGTATGTCCATCCCGGTCCTCTCGTACTAAGGACAGCTCCTCTCAAACTTCCAACGCCCACGACGGATAGGGACCGAACTGTCTCACGACGTTCTGAACCCAGCTCGCGTACCGCTTTAATGGGCGAACAGCCCAACCCTTGGGACCGACTACAGCCCCAGGATGCGATGAGCCGACATCGAGGTGCCAAACCTCCCCGTCGATGTGAACTCTTGGGGGAGATAAGCCTGTTATCCCCGGGGTAGCTTTTATCCGTTGAGCGATGGCCCTTCCATGCGGTACCACCGGATCACTAAGCCCGACTTTCGTCCCTGCTCGACTTGTAGGTCTCGCAGTCAAGCTCCCTTGTGCCTTTACACGCTACGAATGATTTCCAACCATTCTGAGGGAACCTTTGGGCGCCTCCGTTACTTTTTAGGAGGCGACCGCCCCAGTCAAACTGCCCGCCTGAAACTGTCTCCGAACCGGATTACGGTCCTGGGTTAGAAGGTTCGTACAGCCAGGGTGGTATCCCACGGATGCCTCCACGTAAGCTAGCGCTCACGTTTCTAAGGCTCCCACCTATCCTGTACAAGCTATACCAACATTCAATATCAGGCTACAGTAAAGCTCCACGGGGTCTTTCCGTCCTGTCGCGGGTAATGTGCATCTTCACACATCGTATAATTTCACCGGGTCTCTCGTTGAGACAGTGCCCAAGTCGTTGCACCTTTCGTGCGGGTCGGAACTTACCCGACAAGGAATTTCGCTACCTTAGGACCGTTATAGTTACGGCCGCCGTTTACTGGGGCTTCGGTTCTGCGCTTCGCTCGAAAGCTAACGCTTCCCCTTAACCTTCCAGCACCGGGCAGGTGTCAGCCCTTATACTTCGCCTTTCGGCTTCGCAAAGACCTGTGTTTTTGATAAACAGTCGCTTGGGCCTATTCACTGCGGCTCACTCACGAGTGAGCACCCCTTCTCCCGAAGTTACGGGGTCATTTTGCCGAGTTCCTTAACGAGAGTTCTCCCGCTCACCTTAGGATTCTCTCCTCGCCTACCTGTGTCGGTTTGCGGTACGGGCACCTGTGACCTCACTAGAGGATTTTCTTGGCAGTGTGAAATCGGGAACTTCGGTACTCAATTTCCCTCCCCATCACAGCTTGAAATTGCCGAACGGATTTGCCTATTCGACTTTCTCACTGCTTGGGCGCACTATTCCATCTGTGCGCATTCCTTATCCTACTGCGTCCCCCCCATCGCTCAAACAGTCACGAGGTGGTACAGGAATATCTACCTGTTGTCCATCGCCTACGCCTTTCGGCCTCGGCTTAGGTCCCGACTAACCCTGAGAGGACGAGCCTTCCTCAGGAAACCTTAGGCTTTCGGTGAAAGAGATTCTCACTCTTTTTTCGCTACTCATACCGGCATTCTCACTTCCAAGCGCTCCACCAGTCCTCACGGTCTGACTTCACAGCACTTGGAACGCTCTCCTACCATTGTTCATTAGAACAATCCGCAGCTTCGGTGATACGTTTAGCCCCGGTACATTTTCGGCGCAGAGTCACTCGACCAGTGAGCTATTACGCACTCTTTAAATGATGGCTGCTTCTAAGCCAACATCCTGGTTGTCTGGGCAACTCCACATCCTTTTCCACTTAACGTATACTTTGGGACCTTAGCTGGCGGTCTGGGCTGTTTCCCTCTCGACTATGAACCTTATCACCCATAGTCTGACTCCCAAGGCAAAGTAGCTGGCATTCGGAGTTTGACTGAATTCGGTAACCCGGTGAGGGCCCCTCGTCCAATCAGTGCTCTACCTCCAGTACAATCAACCTTGAGGCTAGCCCTAAAGCTATTTCGGAGAGAACCAGCTATCTCCGTGTTCGATTGGCATTTCACCCCTACCCACACCTCATCCCCGCATTTTTCAACATACGTGGGTTCGGGCCTCCGGTCAGTGTTACCTGACTTTCACCCTGGACATGGGTAGATCACACGGTTTCGGGTCTACGACCACATACTAGAGACGCCCTGTTCAGACTCGCTTTCGCTGCGGCTCCGTGTCTTCCACTTAACCTTGCATGTAATCGTAACTCGCCGGTCCATTCTACAAAAGGTACGCCGTCACCCATTAACGGGCTTCGACTACTTGTAAGCGCACGGTTTCAGGTTCTATTTCACTCCCCTTCCGGGGTGCTTTTCACCTTTCCCTCACGGTACTGGTTCACTATCGGTCACGAGGAAGTATTTAGCCTTAGGAGATGGTCCTCCCAGATTCCGACGGAATTTCTCGTGTTCCGCCGTACTCAGGATACACTCCGGAGGAAATGCCTTTTCGACTACAGGGCTCTTACCTTCTATGGCTGATCGTTCCAGATCGATTCGTCTAACGCATTTCTTTGTAACTCCAATGGAATGTCCTACAACCCCAAAGAGCAAGCTCTTTGGTTTGGGCTGTTTCCGTTTCGCTCGCCGCTACTTGGGAAATCGCATTTGCTTTCTCTTCCTCCGGGTAATGAGATGTTTCAGTTCCCCGGGTCTGCCTCATTTATCCTATGTATTCAGATAAATGTCCTGTTCCATTACGAACAGTGGGTTCCCCCATTCGGAAATTCTCGGATCAATGTTTACTTACAACTCCCCGAGACATATCGGCGTTAGTCCCGTCCTTCTTCGGCTCCTCGTACCAAGGCATCCACCGTGCGCTCTTCTTCACTTAACTAAGTTACTTGTTTTTATTCAAAAGAACGTACAATTTAATTTGATGTCGTTGATTACTCTTATTTAGTTTTCAAGGTACAAAATAACAAAATGAGAGATTTACATCCCTCAAAACTGAACCAAACAACCATGTATGTCCCTGACCTCAGAGAACCCGTTAGGGTACCTCTGAAGCGTTCCTTCTATTTATCCTTAGAAAGGAGGTGATCCAGCCGCACCTTCCGATACGGCTACCTTGTTACGACTTCACCCCAATCATTGGCCCCACCTTCGGCGGCTGGCTCACGTAAACGTGTTACCTCACCGACTTCGGGTGTTGCTAACTCTCGTGGTGTGACGGGCGGTGTGTACAAGGCCCGGGAACGTATTCACCGCGGCATGCTGATCCGCGATTACTAGCGATTCCGGCTTCATGCAGGCGAGTTGCAGCCTGCAATCCGAACTGAGAATGGTTTTATGGGATTTGCTACACCTTGCGGCTTCGCTGCCCTTTGTTCCATCCATTGTAGCACGTGTGTAGCCCAGGTCATAAGGGGCATGATGATTTGACGTCATCCCCACCTTCCTCCGGTTTGTCACCGGCAGTCACCTTAGAGTGCCCAACTTAATGCTGGCAACTAAGATTAAGGGTTGCGCTCGTTACGGGACTTAACCCAACATCTCACGACACGAGCTGACGACAACCATGCACCACCTGTCACTCTGTCCCCGAAGGGAACCCGGTATCTCTACCGGTTGCAGAGGATGTCAAGACCTGGTAAGGTTCTTCGCGTTGCTTCGAATTAAACCACATGCTCCACCGCTTGTGCGGGCCCCCGTCAATTCTTTTGAGTTTCAGCCTTGCGGCCGTACTCCCCAGGCGGAGTGCTTAATGCGTTAACTTCAGCACTAAGGGGCGGAAACCCCCTAACACCTAGCACTCATCGTTTACGGCGTGGACTACCAGGGTATCTAATCCTGTTCGCTCCCCACGCTTTCGCTCCTCAGCGTCAGTTACAGACCAGAGAGTCGCCTTCGCCACTGGTGTTCCTCCACATCTCTACGCATTTCACCGCTACACGTGGAATTCCACTCTCCTCTTCTGTACTCAAGTCCTCCAGTTTCCAATGACCGCTCACGGTTAAGCCGCAAGATTTCACATCAGACTTAAAAGACCGCCTGCGAGCGCTTTACGCCCAATAATTCCGGACAACGCTTGCCCCCTACGTATTACCGCGGCTGCTGGCACGTAGTTAGCCGGGGCTTTCTGGTTAGGTACCGTCAAGGTACCGCCTTATTCAAACGGTACTTGTTCTTCCCTAACAACAGAGTTTTACGATCCGAGAACCTTCATCACTCACGCGGCGTTGCACCGTCAGACTTTCGTCCATTGCGGATGATTCCCTACTGCTGCCTCCCGTAGGAGTCTGGGCCGTGTCTCAGTCCCAGTGTGGCCGATCACCCTCTCAGGTCGGCTACGCATCGTCGCCTTGGTGAGCCTTTACCTCACCAACTAACTAATGCGCCGCGGGCCCATCTGTAAGTGACAGCTAAAAGCCGCCTTTTAACTTCTCATCAGGAGATGAAAAGTGTCATTCGGTATTAGCTCGCGTTTCCGCGAGTTATCCCAATCTTACAGGTAGGTTGCCCACGTGTTACTCACCCGTCCGCCGCTCGGTCCACAGATTTCCTCCCGAAGGATTCCATCTGCTTCACGCGCTCGACTTGCATGTATTAGGCACGCCGCCAGCGTTCGTCCTGAGCCAAGATCAAACTCTCCAAAAAAGTTTGAATAAGATCGACACCGTCAATCTCATCAATTGTCTTAGCTTTCTTCCTTTCATGTGCAAAAGAAATTTGTTTTTGTCGAATTCATAGAATACGGACATTCACTTACCTCTTCTGACATGTGAAAAACAGTAACCTGTTCTTCTTGACATACTGGTTGTTTTGTTCAGTTTTCAAGGAGCAAATTCATTAATACTTAAAATATCAAGCTATTCATTATAGCATGCCCGAAACTTAAAGTCAACACCCTCTTTCAAGAAGGGCATTTATATTGTCGCTAAATCGGGAGGTGATTAATTTACCACATAAGGTCATTACTTGTCAACAAATAATTAAAGTGAAATATTTTTGCTAAACAATGTCTCAACCTGTGGATTTACATTATAGCATCTTGACATAATGCTTGTCAATACAACAATTCTTTCAATATCAAATTGATTTTTCTCGTTTGGATAGGAAACTATAGAATTTAAAAGTTATGGATAACTTATATACTGGAATAGCCACGTCCAGCTCCAGCGCCCAGCAACTATCAAACTCCACACTCCTCCACTACGATAAAGAAGACTTGCCGATTGGCTCTGCCAGAGGCCTAGTCGCACTTATACCCTTGTGGTGAAAGTCAACATCGACTCACTCCGTTCGTCGTGTTTCCTTTATCTCATTGCGAAGTGCTCCAGTTTGTACGTTGCTAAACGGGCGCTTGCGCTTTTGTTCTATAGTAGTAACTCTCTTGTTAAATACTCAAGTTTGAAGCCAAACTTTTTTAACAGCAAGAACCATAATACAACCGAAACCTTAAGATGTCAATAGCCTTTCCAAATTCATTATGAGTTATGAGAGTAGTTATACGCTGGAAGGTAATACACGAAGACTTTGTGAATAGTATACACCTATACTACAAATAATAAGAGTCACTAAATAAGAGGAGCATTTTTATGAAGTATTTAATTCATGTTATTGTTTGTATACTCGTATTAATTTACCCTTTTGAAAATAAAACAGTTGTTGCTCAAGATAATTTAGATCCTGTACTTATTGAAACATATGAGGCTGATATTACAGGTGACGGACAAAACGAAGCCATTGAATTAAAAGGCGTTTTATTCTCTGAAGACTCGAGTTTCTTTCGTGAAATTTGGATAGATATAAGCAGTGCACATGATGAACATTGGAAGATTACGTATGAAGGTGGTTACGATCCATCTATTTCATTTATTGATTTGAATCATGACGGTGTTCAAGACATCTTTTATCAAAGTGCAACTGGTGGTAGCGGCGGATTATATAATTATCACCTCCACACTATAAAAAATGAAGTAGAAAAAGAGATATCATTACCTGAACAACTGTATATTAAGGGTGAATTTCTGGATAATTTTAATGTTGAGATTCAACTATCACCACATATTGAACCATCTATTATGGATGTTAAAGATCGGGCAGATGAGTATATACGACTTGGAATTTATAATGAAGAAGGTGACGTGCAACAACCAAATTCAGTTATGATAGATCCGATTGCTTTTTTCGAACCTGTTTTACTGAGTAAGCCTAAAGGATATGGTTTAAAAAGTTACCAACAAATTAGTGGTGCTTACCACGCAGACCAATTAGGAACGGTTGAAACACTTTGGTATTATGAGAATGATGAGTGGATCATTCTACAGACCGATTGGATTCCAAGCCAATAATTAATTACGAAAAGGATCCCTTTCATTAGAGAAAGGGATCCTTTTTAATCATTAATTTGCTACAATATTTACTAACTTTCCTGGTACAACGATTACTTTTCGAATCGTTGTGCCTTCGAGCGACTCTTGAATTTTTTCGTCTTCGAGAGCTTGTTTTTGAAGTTCATCCTTTGAGATATCTCTTTCTACATTTATTTTGGATCGAACTTTACCCATAATTTGTATTGCGATCTCTACTTCGTCCTCAACCAGTTTTGATTCATCATATACAGGCCATTCTTCGTAGCTAATGGTTCCTGGATACCCAAGACGTTCCCACAATTCTTCTGCAAGGTGTGGTGCAATTGGTGAAAGTAATTTCACAAATCCTTCTATATATTCTTTTGAAAGTTTTTCAGCTTTATATCCTTCATTAATAAACACCATCATTTGTGAAATAGCTGTATTGAAATGCAGGTTATCGAAATCCTCGGTTACTTTTTTAACGGTTTCGTTGTAAACTTTATCTAATGTTGCATCATGCTCATCCACTACTTTATCCGAAAGGGTACCATCATCACTTATAATCAGGCGCCATATTCGGTCAAGAAAGCGCCTTGCACCATCAAGTCCGTTTGTTGACCAGGCTACAGCAGCATCCAACGGTCCCATGAACATTTCATACAGACGCAATGTATCCGCACCATGAGAAGCAATGATTTCATCAGGATTAACAACATTCCCCTTTGACTTACTCATTTTTTCATTTCCTTCTCCGAGAATCATGCCTTGATTAAACAATTTCATAAATGGCTCCTTCGTAGGAACAACACCAATATCATACAAAAATTTATGCCAGAATCGCGCGTATAAGAGGTGAAGCACGGCGTGTTCTGCACCACCTATGTAAATATCGACCGGGAGCCATTCTGCTAGAGCTTTTGGATCTGCTAATTGTTCCGTGTTTTCGGGATCAATAAACCGAAGGAAATACCAACAGCTCCCTGCCCATTGCGGCATCGTACTTGTTTCACGGCGACCTTTCATACCCGTTTCAGGATCCACTACATTGACCCAATCCTTATTGTTCGCAAGCGGAGACTCACCAGTACCAGATGGTTTAATTTCTGTCATTTCCGGCAATTCCAATGGAAGCTCCGATTCAGGTATAGCTGTAGCTGATCCGTCTTCCCAATGAATAATAGGGATTGGTTCTCCCCAATAACGCTGTCTGGCAAATAACCAATCACGCAGGCGATAGGTAACTTTTTTCTCACCTTTCCCATTCGTTTCAAGCCATTCAATCATTTTTGAAATGGCTTCACCTTTATTCAAGCCATTCAAAAATTCGGAATTGACAAGTTCGCCATCACCAACATAGGCTTCTTTGGACAGGTCTCCACCTGCAACGACTTCTACTATAGGAAGATCAAATTTCTCCGCAAATTCATAATCTCGTTCATCATGACCTGGAACCGCCATAATTGCTCCCGTTCCATACGTCATTAATACATAGTCAGCGACCCAGATTGGCATTTTTTCCTTACTAACAGGGTTGATTGCATATCCCCCTGTAAATACACCAGTCTTTTCTTTCGCCAGATCCGTACGTTCCAGATCGGATTTCGTTTGGATTTTATCCAAATAGGAGTCAACAGCTTTCTTTTGTTCGGAACTCACTACTTTTTTTACAAGTGGATGCTCTGGCGCTAGTACAGCATAGGTAGCACCAAACAATGTATCCGGCCGTGTTGTAAATGCAGTGAATTTCTCTTCATGTCCATCAATATCAAACGTCACTTCTGCACCTTCTGAACGTCCGATCCAGTTTCGTTGCATATCCTTAATGCTTTCTGGCCAATCAACTTCTTCTAAATCTTCTAAAAGTCTATCCGCATATGCCGTAATCTTAAGCATCCATTGTTTCATTGGCTTGCGTACAACAGGATGCCCACCACGTTCACTTTTCCCGTCAATCACTTCTTCATTGGCAAGAACGGTACCGAGTGCTGGACACCAGTTAACAGAAACTTCATCCATGTAGGCAAGGCCTTCTTCGTACAGTTTGGTGAAAATCCATTGCGTCCACTTGTAATAATTAGGGTCGGTTGTATTGATTTCGCGGTCCCAATCATAAGAAAACCCAAGTTCTTGAATTTGCCGCTTAAATGTTGCAATGTTCTTTTTTGTAAATGCAGCCGGACTATTCCCTGTATCAATAGCGTACTGTTCAGCTGGTAAACCAAAAGCATCCCACCCCATCGGATGAAGTACTTCATATCCTTGCATTCTTTTTACACGGGAGAATATATCGGTTGCCGTATAGCCTTCCGGATGACCAACATGCAATCCAGATCCAGACGGGTATGGAAACATATCCAGTGCGTAAACTTTTTCTTTTTCAGAATATGTATTCGTTTTAAAAGTTTTGTTAACTTGCCAATGTTCTTGCCATTTCTTTTCAATTTCCTGGTGATTAAAACTCATTTCTATGCCCTCCTTTGTAAATAAAAAAAGCCACTCATCCCCAGAAAGGGACGAGAAGCCATATTCCCGCGGTACCACCCAAATTAACACAATCAGTTGCATTCGCTTGTACCCTTAACGCGGATGAACGGCAGAAGCTACTTGTTCACTCCTGCAACATTAAAGGTGAGTTCATAAATTCTCAGGAACAGTTTCCACCAACCACTGTTTCTCTATACCTGAAAAAGACTTATTACTATTCCTTTGCTAAGTTGTTCCATTATTCATTGCAGGTTAAACGACATAACCCGACTGATAAACTACGTTATATAGAATAGTAATGAATGCAGTGCACTTTGTCAAGGTTACCCATCCTCTGATAGAATTAACATACCCAGGACATGTCGTATTTAATCGACTTGCCCGTTAAAACTTGATAAAAGGAGCACTTACTAACAATGCTAAGCGGAATACTTCATTATGCGCACGAACTATTAGAAGGATCGATCAATAAAGGAGAAACGGTTATTGATGCTACATGCGGAAATGGAAATGACACATTATTTCTGAGTAAAATAATTGGAGACAGTGGCCATGTACTCGCTTTTGATATTCAAAATCAAGCTATTATCAATACGAAGCAATTATTAGATGATCATAAATGTACCAATGTAACAGTCATTCAAGACAGCCACGCCAACATTTTTAATCATGTATCTGCAAATCAAGAAATAGGTGGAGCCATATTTAATCTAGGCTACCTGCCAAATAGTGATAAGTCCGTTATCACAAAAGGTGAATCCACATTATCAGCTATTCATTCCATATTACGTCACCTTAAAAAGAATGGCCTTATCGTAATCGTTGTATACCACGGGCATCAAGGTGGCAAGCAGGAAAAAGAATCGTTATTGGAGTACTTAACCAGTCTAAATCAAAAGGAATTTAGTGTGTTAAAACATGAATTCATTAACCAAAAAAATAACCCGCCTTTTGTTTTAGCCATTCAAAAGAGGTAAAACGGACGAAGCCGTAACTCGGCTTATCCAGTTTTTCCACTAATTTTATAATACATCCTAGTATTCCAATGGAAGAAACGAGACCTGTAGCCACTCGTTCGCAACAGTTCCCTTGTCATTTCGGCCCCTCCATCTATTTCCTTTACCTTTGGATCACCTAAATATAAACCAACTAATCCTTGATGAATCATTTCATGAAAAGATTGATTCGGCAACACTTGAACGTGTTTATTTACTTGTCCAATAAAATAAGTAAGCCGTTCCTTCATTACATCCTGGTCTGGATAATAGCTGCAAAAATTTAAATCCGCTTCCACCATATCCTCATGCTGATCAATATAATAATCCAGTAAAATATGTAAGGCTTGCATGTATGGAAAGTAGCTCTGATAAATTTTCTCAGCCAAATCCGCTGTCATTTTTCCGTTCATTGTATAGGAAACCATACAAAAAACTCCCAAAGTAGATCCTGCTGCAGCGGAGAATTCATACCAGCTCAACCCAGGGGATTCCTCTGTATGCCTATCATACCAATTTGTTAATCGTGGGATTCGCTCTTCAACTTTAACGTGTTTGTGTACTTGGAGATCCCCATACATTGCCTCAAGCTTTAACAAATAGCCCTGTATAATAGAATAATCATCAAGGTTTCGCAACGTTTTTTGACATGTTCGAACGAGATCCGCTAAATACTCTCCGTCTAACTGTACATCCCGTAACGCATAATAGTTTTTTATCGTATTTCCTGGTTTCAATGCATCAATCATCGCATCATGCAACAAACGAAAATCAGCTGGATCCATTGATGTACTGCGGTCACATAAATTATCCAGGTAATCACTTATCGTTTGATAAGCCACGATAAAACGGATTGCTTCTCTCCATTCATACCCTGCTAGCAATGCGTAAACCCCTCCGCCCTGACAGTGGAATCTTTTTGTTTCAATACTAGCTAGTGCTTGTTTACGTAATTCTTCATCTGGTATCTGCTCAGCACGATTTTTCCAGTGTGTTAATTCTTGATTGACTGCAGGGAAAATTTTTCTGTATACGCTGTTCATTAAAGTCAAAGCCGTTATAGGTACACGCATTGTCAAACCAATTACTCCTTTCATAGATCGTATGAAACGTCAATTCGGTATTTTTTGTTATACTGTATATACCACCATAATAATTAGGAGGATTCAAATGATAGACCATTATAAAAATACAATACCTTCCATTCATGAAACAGCATTTATCGCGAAAGATGCACTCGTAAACGGCGATGTAACGATTGATGAACATTCGAGTATATGGTTTAAGACTGTGATACGCGGAGACGTTGCACCAACTCGAATTGGAAAAAGAGTCAGTGTTCAGGACCTATCCATGCTTCACCAAAGTCCCAATAACCCTTTAATCATTGAAGACGATGTAACAATTGGACATCAAGTTACCTTGCATTCTGCAATCATTCGTAAAAACGCATTAATCGGTATGGCCTCTATCCTATTGGACGGAGCTGAAGTTGGGGAAAACGCATTTATTGGCGCGGGAAGTCTTGTCCCACCTGGAAAAAAGATACCTGCAAACACATTAGCAATGGGAAGACCCGCAAAAGTTATTCGTGATTTGACAAAAGAAGACTATGCTGAAATGGAACGGGTACGAACATCTTACGTTGAAAAAGGGCAGTATTATAAAAATCACACCAACCTATAACAATTGCGCTGGTGCGTATTCTGGAGGTCAGAGACTAGAGGTCGGATTAGTAGAAATCGGTAAAAAAGCCGATTTCTTTATCGGCTTTAAGTCTTATTTTTTACTTTTTTCAACTGAAATCGATGGGGGTGATTTCGTTATCACTCCCCCTTACATTTTCACTCATTAGGTTATAAAACAAGCCATACAACCATCTGCTGTATGGCTTGTTTTTAAACTGTTTTATATTTTTCCACGAGTGCCTTTAACTCTTCTACTTTATCCGTTTTCTCCCACGGAAACATAATATCTGTTCTCCCAAAATGACCATAGGCAGCTGTGCTTCTGAAAATTGGCTTTTGCAGATCAAGCATACGAATAATTCCTGCCGGCCGTAAGTCAAATATCTCCCGAATCGCTGAAACGAAGTCTTCTTCACTCACGACACCAGTTCCAAATGTATTGACCGCAATTGACACAGGCTCCGCAACACCTATTGCATAGGCGAGTTGCACCTCACATGTTTTTGCTAATTTAGCTGAAACAATATTTTTAGCTACATACCGGGCTGCATACGCAGCGGAACGATCGACTTTCGTTGAATCTTTTCCACTGAATGCACCACCTCCATGACGCGCATACCCACCATAGGTGTCGACCATAATTTTACGGCCTGTTAAGCCCGCATCTCCTTGAGGTCCCCCAATAACAAAACGTCCGGTTGGATTAATAAAATAGTTAGTTGTTTCGTCTAATAGACTAGCAGGAACCACTGGGCGTATAACATGTTCTATTAAATCTTTTTCAATTTGCTCAATGGTTATATCCTGATGATGCTGTGTTGAAATAACAATTGTATCCACTTTAATTGGGTTGTTATTCTCATCGTATTCAACGGTTACCTGTGTTTTCCCGTCCGGACGTAGATAGGAAAGAACTTTTTCTTTTCTCATGTCTGATAAACGTTTTGCCAGTTTATGAGCTAATGAAATTGGCAATGGCATTAATTCTTCGGTTTCATCACATGCATAGCCAAACATAAGACCTTGATCACCTGCACCAATTGAAGCGATTTCTTCATCACTTATTTTCCCTTGACGTTCTTCAAGTGCATGATCGACCCCACCTGCAATATCTGCAGATTGCTCATCGATTGCTGTTAATACAGCACATGTGTCGGCATCAAAACCAAACTTAGCACGCGTATATCCTATATCCTTTATTGTTTGACGGACAATCGCAGGTATATCCACATATGTACTTGTAGTAATTTCTCCAGAAACTAACACAAGCCCTGTGGTTACAGTTGTCTCACATGCAACACGCGCATGCGGATCATTTTTTAAAATTTCATCCAGGATAGCATCTGATATTTGATCAGACATCTTATCTGGATGCCCTTCTGTTACAGATTCAGATGTAAATAAACGGCGATTTGGAGCCATACGGCTAAATCCTCCCTCAATATTATGTTACGGTACTCTATTCATTAATTATGTTTCTTTATTATTCAAAGTGCAAAAAAAAGCCCTTCCTGCAACATGAGGAAAGGTGGTATATCCTTTCACTCTTATTATTCAAGGAAATATACTACTATAATCCTTGCATCAGGTGAGCACCTTTTCACTGGTGTGACGGTTGCTGGGCTTCATAGGGGCTGTCCCTCCACCAACTCTGAATAAGAGAGTATCCATACGTAATTTAGCTTATCGAAAGAGGCCTATTATGTCAACCGATTCATTCTATAAATACGATAAAATAAAGCTTCATTCAATGAGGGTTTTATGACGTACAAATGTTTTCGATGTAATTTCATACTTATCCGTATTGTTACCCTACCCAAACTTTTCACTCTAACTCCATTTTTAAGTCGGAGTTTAACCGCTCGTTAAACTCCGATATAAAGCTTAATGAAAATTCATCAAAAGAAATCTTTTAAATAGTATGGACTAATTTAACTAATGTGTTATACTATTTGTAAATTAAAGCATATGATAATTTTATATTCCATTTTTTAAACAAATTCATCAAAAGGCGGGTATCATATATGAAAACGGTAGAATCATTTATTAAAAACGAGCTATATTCTCATGACAATTTACAAAAGAATCTGTCTGTTCCCAGATTGGTTGAGAAAATCCTATCGAAGAATGAAGGTGTTTTAACCGCAACAGGATCAGTTCGTGCTACTACAGGCGCATATACTGGGCGTTCGCCAAAAGATAAATTTATTGTGAAAGATGAATCTTGCGAGGAGTTTATTGATTGGGGACCCGTTAATAAAGCAATTGATGAAAAGGCTTTTAATAAGTTATACAAGAAAGTAACCGCTTATTTAATGGAAAAAGATGAATTATATCAATTTAAAGGATTTGCTGGTGCGGATTCCAATTCTAGATTACCGATTCAAGTTATTAACGAATATGCTTGGCATAACTTGTTCTCTCGTCAGTTATTCATTAATCCAACAGATGAAGAACTAGCATCACATGAGGCTGATTTCACAGTAATTTCAGCACCAACTTTCAAAGCTGATCCTGCAATTGATGGTACAAATTCAGAAGCATTTATTATTATTTCTTTTAAAGAGCGGGTTATTCTAATCGGTGGTACAGAATACGCTGGTGAAATTAAAAAATCAATATTCTCTATTATGAACTATATATTACCAAGGAACAATATCTTATCGATGCATTGTTCTGCAAACGTTGGCCAAGAGGGAGATGTTGCTTTATTCTTTGGCCTTTCAGGTACAGGAAAAACAACCTTATCTGCTGATCCCTACCGGCGTTTAATTGGTGATGATGAGCATGGTTGGAGTCCAAGTGGTGTCTTCAATATCGAAGGTGGATGTTACGCAAAATGTAACAACCTTTCCGAGAAAAAAGAACCACAAATATTTAATGCCATCCGGTTCGGATCCGTGTTGGAAAATGTAATTCTGGATGAAGAATCGCGACTTCCAGATTATGATGATACGTCATTAACCGAAAACACAAGAGCCGCATATCCTGTGGAAAACATTGATAACATTATTACACCAAGTGTTGCGGGACATCCGAATACGATTATTTTCTTAACGGCAGATGCATCTGGAACATTGCCACCTATTAGTAAATTAACAAAAGAGCAAGCAATGTACCATTTCTTGAGTGGATATACGAGTAAATTGGCTGGCACAGAGCGCGGAATAACAGAACCTCAGGCAACATTTTCTGCATGCTTTGGTTCTCCCTTCCTACCATTAGCACCAGCGACTTATGCTAAAATGCTAGGAGAAAAAATCGACCT
This sequence comes from Virgibacillus natechei, assembly GCF_026013645.1. Taxonomy (NCBI): domain Bacteria; kingdom Bacillati; phylum Bacillota; class Bacilli; order Caryophanales; family Bacillaceae; genus Virgibacillus; species Virgibacillus natechei. The sequence continues at coordinate 2,377,926 of NZ_CP110224.1, forward strand.
CTACCAGTCGAATGTATTCTTAGTGAACACAGGCTGGACTGGTGGTTCTTATGGTACTGGAAATCGAATGAAGCTGCTCTATACTCGTGCTATGATACACGCTGCTTTAGAGGGTGAATTGAACTCGGTTGAAACAACACAGGATGAGATCTTTGGCTTAGATATGCCAATCCATGTTCCTGGAGTTCCAGATGACGTGTTAATTCCTAAGCATACATGGGAAGATCCGGTAGCATATGATAATGAAGCAAAGTCACTTGCTATGAAATTTCACGAGAACTTTAAGAAATTCACACAAGTAAGTACTGCTATTCAGCAAGCAGGTCCAATTTATCGTTCATAACAAATATTGTATCCTCATCCCAAAAGGATTTTATATAAGGCGGAATTATCCGCAGCCGATCTCTAACACAGAGGTCGGCTTTTTTCTGCATTATTTAATAGATTCTTCATTTAGAAAGTAGAGCCCACACTGGGCATTCACACATTTTTCAGGTAAGCATAAACTGTGTTGACATTAAATTATAACGCTGGAGGAGGTCAACCTTTATGAAACGAACAAAATTTTTAGTTGTATGTTCCATTGCTCTGTTTATCTTCCTTGCCGCATGTAATGACAGTGGAAATACGTCCATCAGCCTGGCTGAAGTAACACGTTCCGTTTTCTATGCGCCGCAATATGTTGCAATTGAAAAAGGTTTTTTTGAAGAAGAAGGATTGGATGTTGAATTGCAAACAACATGGGGCGGTGATACTACGATGACGACCCTGTTATCAGACGGTGCTGATATTGCCTTGGTTGGTTCAGAAACTTCTATCTATGTATACGCACAGGATTCCAGTGATTATGCAATCAATTTTGCACAATTAACTAAGACAGATGGAACGTTTCTCGTTGCGAAAGAAGAACAACCTGATTTCACATGGGAGAATCTTAGAGATAGTAATTTCTTAGGACAACGTGTGGGTGGTATGCCACAGATGGTCGGTGAGTCTGTGTTAAAAAACCATGGTATTGATCCACATGCTGACCTAGATTTAAGCCAGAACATTGATTTTGGAAATATTCCAGGCGCGTTTGCATCTGGTGATTATGAATATGTTCAATTATTTGAGCCAACAGCAAGTGTATTTGAAGCAGAAGGTAATGGGCATATTGTTGCTTCCTTCGGCGAGGAATCCGGCAATGTCCCTTACACGGTATTTATGGCAAAACAAAGTTACATGGATGAAAACGACGAAGAAATTAGTAAATTTACGAGAGCAATTTATCAAGCCCAACAATGGGTGGAAGATAGTAGTGCTGAAGAAATAGCAGAAGTGATCGAACCATATTTTGAAGATAGTGATCTGGATATGTTGACTGCATCTATCGATCGTTATAAGAGTCAGGATTCCTTTGCTACGGATCCTACCTTGGACGTGGAAGGATGGGAGAACCTGAAAAATATTATGGATGACGCCGGCGAACTTCCAGCAGATGTACCATACGATGAACTGGTAAATACGGAGTTTGCTGAAGAAGTAGTTAATAACTAAGGAGGGGGATCATTTGTCATTTCTAACCTTAGATCAAGTCGAGCACCATTACTTTTCTAAAGAAAGTTACACAAAAGCTTTAGCTAACATATCCTTCTCGGTTAAAGAAGGCGAGTTCATTGCCTTGCTGGGCCCAAGCGGCTGCGGAAAATCAACTATTCTTTCTATCATTGCTGGAATTATGAAACAAACTGCCGGTAATGTACTCCTCCAACAAAGGCCCATTAGCGATTCCGAGATGGCGATTGGATATATGCTACAACAGGATTACTTGTTTCCCTGGAAAACAATCCTAGATAATGTGTTACTAGGACCAAAAATATCCAAAAACAAGACAGAAGAAGCAAAAGAAACAGCATTGGAGTTATTAAAAGAAGTAGGTTTATCAGATGTAACAAACGCTTACCCTGCCTCGCTTTCTGGTGGAATGCGCCAACGGGTTGCACTTGTTCGTACACTCATTAACAATCCTAAAATATTACTATTGGATGAACCTTTTTCAGCCCTGGATTATCAAACTAAACTTAAACTTGAAGATTTAGTATCACAATTACTAAAAATGTATCATAAAACGACCGTTCTTGTAACACATGATATCGGTGAAGCAATTGCAATGAGTGATCGTATTTTTATTATGGATACCAATCCTGGCACCATTTCAAAGGTTTTTGAGGTTCCAATTGAATTACGTAATGAAGAACCATTTTTAGTAAGAAGGCATCCAAAATATCATATTATATTTGAAAAAATTTGGAAAGAGTTGGATAAAGAGGAAATCGTAACAACAGAATCAAAGGTGGTGTCAAAAGAGAATGGTGACTAAATCAGATCATCACCTGTTTGAGAAATATAAAAATCAATTAAAAAGTGAAAAGAAGATTGTATTCGCTTGGCAAATTAGTATTTTGGTGGCATTTTTTGGACTATGGGAAATGGCGAGTAGACTCTATTGGATTGACCCGTTAATATTCAGTTCCCCTACAAGGGTATTAGATTTACTCGTCAATCGATTTGCTAATGGCTCCATGATTACACATATCCAAGTAACGCTTTTTGAAACCGTTCTAGGATTCATTATTGGAACCGTTGTCGGTATCGTAATTGCTACATTACTATGGTCATCAAGACGATTTGCCAGAATTATGGATCCCTTCCTTGTTATTATGAACGCTATGCCTAAAGTGGCGCTTGGACCGATAATCATTGTGGCACTTGGACCTGGCTATCTATCCATCATCATGATGGGTGCGATCATCTCCGTTATCATCACGACACTCGTCGTTTATTCAGGCTTTAATGAAGTTGATCCAAACTACGAAAAAGTATTGATTAGCTTTGGTGCTACAAGATGGCAACTCTTTAAAGAAGCTATTTTCCCTGCGACGCTCCCAGTCATGATTTCAACTTTAAAAGTCAATGTTGGACTGTCGTGGGTTGGTGTCATCATCGGTGAATTCCTCGTTTCAACACAAGGATTAGGGTATTTAATTATTTACGGATTCCAAGTGTTTGATTTTACACTTGTTATGTCGAGTTTAGTTGTCATTGCAATATTTGCAGCAATTATGTATAAGCTTATTGAGAAATTAGAGAAGTGGCTGATCAAACATTCAACCTAATAATTGTTCATCATCACTATTGCATTCTCATAGAGGTTTTTCTAACAACTTTAGATTGTGTATCTTATAAGAAGGCTGTTTTCTAAAAGATTGGGACTGCGATTACTCGTCCCACTGTAAAGAATTGTTGTTTTTGGCACAAAAGCTATAAAAGACGACGTAAATTGAAATTAAGGGTGGTGCTTTTTATACCCGCTACGGAAATACAATCCGCTTTCCGCGGGCGGCTGGTGAGCCTCCTCGTGCTAACGCACTCCGGGGTCTCACCTAGGCCATTCCTCCCGCCGGAGTCTCCATGTATTTCCTCCGCTGGAATTCCCGTTACTACCGCTCAATAGCATTTGTAATCAATATTCAAAACATCGAACCGCCTCACCAGTTCGGGTGAGCGAAGGGCGGTGACTCCTGCGGGAACAAATGTTTTCGATGGGGCAAGTAATCGCAGTCCCAGCACGAGTCTGAAGACCCCGGAGGAATATCCTAAGGAAGGCCGACTAAACCGTCCTTTGCGGACAACGTCGGCATACCCCTCGCCGGGGCAAGGAGGCTCAGGCCGTACCCGCGGAAAGCATCCTCCCGGAGCGATCCCGAACGGCGTTTATAGCAAAATACTTAAGCAAACAGTAGTTTCGTCGTCTTTTATATCAACTCCGAAGATTTAAAAGCAACAATGCTTGTGAATTGAGCCTATAGGAAAAACTAGGCTCTTGCGAGTAGCCTCGTTTTCCTTATCTGTTTCATGCAATAGTCTAGGACCCCATCTTTCATAATGAAGCTATATAAATGATTGTATCTTACATTGGATGGGATTTTTTTCAATAAGATCGGGCCTTCCGTTTCATAATAAGTGTCTTGTTGAATAAGTTGATTAATTTTAGCAAAGTAAACATTTTTGATCACTGTTTCATTTCGACCCGTAACGTTATATTGGCCAATATAATAGATTTTTTCTACATTACCGCCTGTTTCTTCCTTTACTTCACGGATGGCGGCTTCTTTTGCATTCTCGCCTTCTTCTACATTGCCTCCAGGAAATTCATACCCTCTGCCTTTGTGTTTTGTTAGGAGCCATTTATCCTTGTGTCTGCATACAACCCATACATGTTTTGGTTCCAATGAAAAAGGATGATCATCAAATGAAAGTTTTACTTCGTTATTATAGTAATCCTTGAATGTATACATGATGTCAACTACCTTTATTAATTAATACTTATATTTGTAATCTTCCATTCTTTATCAAAAGTAAACGCAATCTCGATCGTATAGTCATCATAGAAAACCGTTTGATTCTCCTGTATAACTTTTACTTGTGTTTCATCTAATTGTAACACATCATATGCATTTCCTTCCACGAACCATGGTGGTGTTTCCGTTGGAAGAATATACAATCCGTCTGATTCCTCAGTATAATAATAGTCAACATACGGTTCTACTGTTTCCCTTGTTGCAATCTGTTCAAAATCATTTAGCAATTCATCTATTGTATCATAATTCATAACTTTATAATGGTCATCTGCATCCTGTACCAGCATATTCATAAACTGATCTGTTAAAGAAACAATCTGTTCATGTGTGATTTCTTCTACATCTTCATCATGCTGCTCCGTTTCAGCATTCTCGTTTGCTAATGTTGTCTGCATTACATTTGTATTAAAAAGTACGATTAATAGTAAAATAATTCCAGAACTGAAAACCAACGTCAATTTTTTCGCATCCATATTCATGTTAACCTCCTTGATATGTATAAGTTTTTCTATTCTATTACTATTATTCCTTATACACTAGAAGGATAAACCAGAAATATAGGAATAGAACACATTTTAAGTATCCTATTCCTTATACTATTTACATATGATTATCAGTTAAAACACCCATCTCTACAATATGAGATTTTGTTTGTTCATCGCCACAGTCGTATAGCATTTGAAATGCTTCTGTAATATTACGATCATAATCGTCATTAGATTTGTCATTATGGTATGGCATAATCGGTATATGGGCACGGATAAACGTTCCAAAGCTTGCATCGTGCAAATGATTTAATTTTGAACGTAATTGTGCCACCTCGTCTTTCGTTGCATGAATAATAAAATCATCATTATCATCATAGCTGATCTGAGAAATTTCCCCAGTCCCAACATTTACATAATACTTTTTCTTTTCCATCACAGTACACCTCCTATACTTAATTTACCTAAAATCAGTAGAAGCATGTATGTAATTTTATGTATGATTTTTGATGGGCGAATAACTTTGAATTTGCAAGTAAAACACTTCGTTAGCTCAGTAATTCCAATAAACTCGCTCTTACTAATTTATTGGAAGCATTTCTAGGTAACTTATCAATAAAATAAATTTGCTTTGGTAATTTATACTTAGCCAAATAATTGGCTGCATATGCTATACATGCTTCTTCTGTTAACGTACTGTTCCCCACGATAAATGCAACCGGAACCTTCCCCCATGTATCATCGTTTTTTCCAACAACCCCAACTTCTTTAACCTCATCCATCCCTGAAAGAACACTTTCGATTTCTGACGGATAAATATTTTCTCCACCAGAGATGATTAAGTCTTTTCTGCGATCTACGACATACAAGAAACCAGATTGATCTACATAGCCTAAGTCGCCTGTAGCCAGCCAGCCATTTGCAACTGCTTTTTTAGTGGCATCTGAATTATTAAAATAACCTTTCGTCACCATTGGGCCTTTGACTAAGATTTCTCCAACCTGATCATTATTTTGGCTATTAATTTTTAATTGCGCAGGAAATAAAGGTTTTCCAGCTGAACCTATTTTATTTAAAGCATCCTCAGGACTGAGTGTTACAATTTGTGACGCCGTTTCGGTCATGCCGTAAGACTGAAAAACAGGTATGTTTCTTTTTTTCGCTTTTTCCAGCAATGGTTCTGGTGCTGGGCCTCCACCTAACAGCATGCAGCGAAAGGAAGGTGGATACCTATTTCCACCCTCCTCTAGCAGGTTGATGAGTCTTTGCAACATGACGGTTACAATCGAAACGATGGTTACTTCACGATACATAATTGCCTCATGAACATTCTTTTCATCGAATTTTTCAAGTAAGTAAACAGGCATTCCATATATGGCACTCCTAATAAAAATAGACAAGCCACTAACATGGAAAATCGGTAAAGCTGCCAACCATTTGTCCTCTGCACGCAACCCTAGATTTAATGCGGATCCAGTGGCACTCCACCAATGATTTCCAAATGTATGGACAACTCCTTTTGGAAAACCAGTTGTCCCAGAAGTGTATATAATAGTAAATGCATCATCCAAATTAATTTCTTGAAGTAACGTCACTTCGCTCTCCTGCTGCTTGTCTATATCTGTAAAAGTCTTTACATCGACAGGGAAGTTCATTTGCCTGATGGACGGACCAAGGCTGTCACAAGCTAAGACAGTCCTAACCTTTCCATCACTAATTTGATAATGCAATTCTTCTTTTGTCAATTTTGTATTTAACATCACAGATACAGCGCCAAGATAACTAAGTGCATGGATAGCAATAACCATGGAGACATTATTCGTTGAAAAAATACCAACATGCGCCCCATTCGTTACTCCACTACTGGCTAGCTTTTTAGCAAATTGCTCACTTTTTTCGTTTAGTTCCAAAAAAGTAATTTTATCGCCTTCTTTTGTTTCAATTGCAATTTGTTTCGGTGCCAAGAATGCTTGCTTGGTTAACCAATGTGGTATGATTTCAGACATAATTTAAATCCTCCTCTAAGCTGTTGTACTGTATAAAGGAAAAACCTTTGCTAGTTGAGAAAGCAAAGGTTTTTCCTTTAAGAAGTTGTTCAAAAAGTCCGGTAAATATGACACGTCTAGGGGAGCTTCTGCTAAAATCGCCCACGTCCTGTGGGCAACGCAGAAGTCACCACATCCTGTGGAAGCTCGTTGGCTTGTTTATCCGCTCCTTGGAAAAGAAAAACACTTTTCCTGCGTGCTAGAGCGTTTGCTCATGTATCTAAAAACATACATTCCGCTGCTCCAAACTGCGCCGCCTCGAACTTTCAACGCACAGGACGTGCTAGTGTCGGTGTTGCCACAGGACGTGGCGAACTTAACCGATGCGGTCCTATTTATCCTCCATTTTGAACACGCACTTTAATAACCATCCATCACGGAAAGCGTGGGAACTGTTTGAAATTAGGCTTTCTTTTTTCTTTGAAAGCGTCTCTTCCTTCTTTCGCCTCATCCGTTGTATAATAAAGAAGTGTTGCATCGCCGCCCATTTGCTGCAACCCTGCCAAACCATCTGTATCTGCATTAAAAGATGCTTTTAGGAATCGCAAAGCGGTAGGTGATTTATCAAGAATCTCTTCACACCATTGCACGGTTTCTTCTTCTAGTTTATCTACGGGTACAACTGTATTTACCAGTCCCATTTCATACGCTTCATCGGCACTATACTGACGACATAGATACCATATTTCACGCGCACGCTTATGACCAACCATACGCGCTAAGTAACCAGCACCATACCCCGCATCAAAGCTTCCAACTTTCGGTCCGGTTTGACCAAATACAGCATTCTCTGCTGCTATCGTTAAATCACAAACAACATGAAGTACATGTCCTCCACCTATTGCATAGCCTGAAACCATTGCAATTACTGGCTTTGGAATCGTACGAATTAACCGCTGTAAATCTAGAACATTTAAACGAGGTACCTCGTCACCTCCAACGTAACCACCATGACCGCGAACAGATTGGTCACCCCCAGAACAAAATGCCTTATCACCAGCACCAGCTAAAATAATTACACCGATGGATGAATCATCTCGCGCATCTGTGAATGCATTAATCATTTCGTTTACAGTTAGCGGTGTAAAAGCATTGCGTTTTTCAGGTCTGTTTATTGTCACCTTCGCAATACCATCGTATTTTTCGTATATAATTTCTTCATATTGCCTTACTTGCTCCCATTGTACAGTCATTCAATTTCCTCCTTATAATATGTTTCTTATATGTAGCAAATTTTTACCTTTGCTGCTTAATAAACGCTATAACTAGTTTACCAAAAATTTCAGGTTGTTCCACATGAATTGCATGACCTGCCTGTTCAATAACCTTCAAATCACTTGCATACATGCGGTCTTTCATACGTTTATTGATCGAAATAAATTTTTCATCATATTCGCCATTTAGTAATAAAATCGGTTTTGTGAAGTGCTTAAGCTGTTCCCACCAAGAAGGCTGAAAACCCGTTCCCATATAACGAAGCGATTGCGCCAGCCCATCAGCAGATTGAGCTAAACGCTCCTTTCGAATATTCTCTTGTACAGAAATGGATAAATTTCGCTGGGATTGAAACATAGGGATAGACTCCCAAAAATCAATAAATTTCTGTACACCTTCTGTTTCTAGTTTGTGTGCAAGCATTTCATCTTTCTCTATCCGTTGATCTCGATCTTCCTTGTACGCTAGACCTGGCGAAGCACTTTCAAGGATCAATGATTGAATAAACGCAGGATAAAGCATAGCAAAAGATAAAGCCACTCTCCCCCCCATTGAATAGCCAAGCAAAACAATTTCTTCAAGCTGCAGAAACTGAAACAATCCTTTTAATTCTTCGCAACATGCTTCTATTGTTCTGGGGGTTGGTGTTTGAGTTTGCCCGTGACCAGGTAAGTCAATTGTAATAATTCTCAACTCACTTTTCCAATTCGAAACAAAATCCGACCATGTGGACGTACTCCCTGTAAAGCCGTGAAGCATAACGACAGGAGGTTTAGCCGAATTCCCATCTATTTCATACCAATAGGTGGCATCATTTATAGCATAATACAACGAATCATTCCCCCTTCTTTAAGAGTTCTTGCTCAATTGCTTGCCACTTTTCACGATGCCATTCTACATTTTCAGTTCTTTCCGTTTTCACTTCGACAACGGATAACCCTAGCTCCTGATAACTGGTTGTGAGTACATCTTTTAGTTCCGCTTCATGCGTAACGACGGTGTGACTTCCACCATACATCGTAATCGCTTGTCCAAAATCAATATCCACCGGCGTGCCAAACAATGCTTCAAAGTGTTTTGGATCCTTTGCTTGTGGTAAAAAGGAAAAGATCCCGCCCCCATTATTATTAATTAATACGATTGTTAGATTAAGCTTATATTGCTTTGACGCCAGTAACCCATTCATGTCATGAAAGAAAGACAAATCTCCAAGCAATAAGGTTATGGGCTTTCCAGTAGTAGCGGCACCAAGTCCACTTGATATCATTCCATCGATTCCGTTAGCTCCACGATTGGCTAAAATGGAAATGTGCTTATCCGTTGTCATGAAGAATGTATCCACGTCTCTCACTGCCATGCTGTTACCAACATATAAACTGCTGTTAGTAGGAATAACATCCATTAGACCTCTTACAGCCTCTCCCTCAGTTACTTGATTGCTTGATCCAGACAGTAAGTGTTTTTTTGCTGTCTGATTCATGTCCTGCCATGTTCTCAACCAGTGACTATCTACATCCATACCAGGTGATGCTGCTATAAGATCTTCACAAAGTAAGATTGGATCGGCAAAAATAATTTCCGTTCTATTACCTGCAGGTTCTCGGTATCCTGCATGATTTTCCACAATAAACTGCGTGGCATGTTGATGCTGTTTTACGTAAAAAAGATAGGGCTTGGATACAGGCATTGCTCCAAAACGTATAATGAAGTCTGGCTTCAGCTGTTCACGAACTGCTTCACTACGCAAAATAGCATCATAACCTTCAATAATTTGAGTTTTATCATGATTGCCTGCTCTCACCTGGGATAAGGGATCCGCAAGTATAGGAAGTCCCCATTTCGCTGCAAGTCGTGTAATGGCTTCTGCAAAATGTTCATTTATCTGTGGTCCACAAACAATAATGCCTTTCTTTTTACGTTGGAGTCTGTCTACAAGTTGTTGTACTTGTTGATCTGGCAGTTTTTTCATTCCATCAAATGTTGAAGTGAAGGGTTTTTCATTCTCGCTCCCCCATATATTATCCAAAGAAAAGTCTATATGAAGCGGCTCTCGTAATGGAAAATTTAAATGGACAGGTCCTGCGTTTCCTTCTTCAGCCTTATAAATGGCAATTCCTGCCTTGCTTCTTACATATCCTAACATATTAGGTGTAGCCTCAGGCAATGCCATTTCATGAAACCATTTTACATAGTCCCCATATAATTTAATTTGTTCAATGGCTTGTGGCGCACCGACATCTCTTAATTCATGTGGGCGATCAGCTGTTAGAACCAGTAAGGGAACCCTACTATAATATGCTTCGACAATTGCAGGAAAATAATTAGCTGCTGCTGTACCAGAAGTACAAATAAGGGCAACTGGACGTTTGGTTTCTTTGGCAATACCTAGTGCAAAAAAGGCAGCAGATCGTTCATCAAGAATGATCCACTCTTTAATACCTTTATGCTCAGACGCTGTTAATGCAAGAGGCGTTGATCTGGATCCTGGTGAAATAACAATATCCGTTAAGCCGTTTTTTGAAAGTTCATCTATGAAATTTGCTGTATAACGTGTTAAAACTTCTATATGGTTCATCATTAGTCTCCTAGGACGGAAAGCATTGGTTTAAATTTAATGGTCGTTTCCTCGTATTCTTCTTCCAGATTGGAATCTTTTACAATGCCACCACCTGCAAATAAGGAAGCTTCATTTCCTTGTATAAGCCCAGAGCGAATGGCTACAGCAAATTCACTGTTTTGGTTACTATCCAACCAACCGACCGGTGCTCCGTACCAGCCACGATCCAATAATTCATGATCACGAATAAAAGCCATTGATTCCTTGTTTGGTGTTCCACCAAGTGCTGGGGTGGGGTGTAATTGCTTCACGATATCAAAGATACTGTACCCATCTTTTAGAATAGCCGTAACGGGTGTATACAAATGCTGTAAATTTTTTAGCGGATAGACAATTGGTTCGTTTGGAATTTCAATTTCTGTACTATACGTTTCCAGCGCTCCCTTAATCATTTTAACAACAAATTCATGTTCCTGACGATTTTTTTCGTCTTTCAGAAGATCCTGGCTGATTTTCAAATCTTCTTCTTTTGTTTTACCCCTTGGGGCTGTACCTGCTAAACATGTCGATAATAGCTGTTCCCCGTTAAGTTTGACTAATCGTTCTGGGGTTGCTCCAACGAAGCAATCCTCTCCCTTTTCAAATGCAAAAATATAACTATTAGCATGTTTATCGATTAGTTTTTGGAGAATGGAGGCAATATTTGCTTCTTTATTAAATTTCAAACGCATCTCACGCGCCAATACAATTTTTTCAGCTTTGTTTGTACGAATCGCTTCTCGAGCTTGACGAACGGTTTCTCTCCATTTATCTGGTTTAACTTCTATTTTTTCATTAATCGTTAAATGATCGGATGGTTGTTCCATATTACGAAATAATAATGATTCTTGATGTTCTATTTCCGTTGCCAATTGACGGGGATGGTCATCTTTTGTCACATACGTATTTATTGTAAAATAATAATTATTATTATTTTTTGTTAAGATAAACGCTGGTATCGTGAACTGACTCGGGCTAAATTTTTCCCATAAATGTGTTTGCTCCTTTTTCGGATCAAACGCCATTCCACCAAGCGCTACTACTCCAGTACCTGCTACTTGGTATGGATTAAAAATCTTTGCATTAGCCAACAATTCATTCCATTTATTCTCTGTTATTTCAAAACGATTTTCTTTTGCATGAATTTCATACGCATTGCCAATGCCAACAACATCATATTGTTCTGCAGTGCTTGTCCAAAATATGCGATCTTTATTAAGTGCTTTAGCACCTTCGAAAAAGTGAAGGGTATTCACTTCTTTAATTTTTTTTGTGATACTTACTAGCTGATACTTTTTATTAGAAGGCAAATTTGAAATGACCCTGTCTAATAGTTCCTCTATTGGTGTTTCCTTGACTTCAATCATCTTTTAACCTCCGTTACACTTCCGATGGTAAACTTTATTTCTATTTTATTCTCTTTTCGCTTGATTCTCAAGGAAAGGGGTTATTTTTCACTATTACGTCAAGAAGAATTTATCACTCTTTCGTATCGATAACGAAAACTTTCTAACCTACTGATAGCAATTAACAAGTATTTTTCAAATTTCGAAAATTGACAGGCTATACTAAATTCCTTATATTAATGATATTGATATATTTCAGGGGGAGAACTTCCATGCAATCGACAGATAAAATAGATATAAAACAGGCTTTAAATGAAAAAGAAGGTTTTCAAATCTGGTGGCGCTTATTACGCCCGCATACCTTAACAGCGTCATTCGTCCCAGTCTTTGTTGGTTCAATGTTAGCTTTTACACATGATTCTATAAACATATTGCTATTTATCGCTATGTTGGTAGCATCCATGCTTATTCAAGCTGCAACGAATATGTTTAATGAATATTATGATTTTGTTCGTGGACTCGATAATGAGAATTCTGTAGGCATTGGCGGTACAATTGTACGAGATGGTATTAAACCAAAAACAATTTTAACCATTGCTTTCTCATTCTTTGGGGTCGCATTACTGCTTGGCATCTATATATGTATCGCTTCCAGCTGGTGGATTGCAGTAATTGGTTTAGTAAGTATGATTATCGGTTATTTATATACAGGAGGACCCTACCCGATTGCATACACCCCATTTGGTGAACTTTTTTCCGGATTTCTGATGGGAACCGTCATTATAGGTATCAGCTATTTCATTCAAACGCAAACCGTAACCGCAACTGTTATCTGGATTTCCATTCCAGTAGCTATCTTCATTGGAAGCATAATGTTATCAAATAACATTCGGGATCTAGATAATGACAAAGAAAACGGCCGTAAGACAATCGCCATTTTACTTGGCAGGAAAAAGGCCGTTAATTTCTTGGCCATATTATTTATCGCGGCCTATGGGTTTACTGCAATCTTTATTATAGCAGGAATGCTCCCTTTATGGTCTATAATTACATTTCTTAGTGTGAAAAAGGCAATAGAAGTTATTAAAAATTTCCGCGGGAAAACACAACCAATTGAAATGATGCCAGCAATGGTCGCTACTGGAAAAACAAATACCATCTATGGATCTTTACTTGGTTTATCGTTATTGATCAGCTCGTTTATTTAAGGAGGAGACATTACCTATGACCTTAGAAAACACACTAATAGAAGCACTTGGTATCGAGTTAGTATCATTGGATAAACATTTAGTTGTGCTGACAATGCCTGTTGATAAGCGAACCCATCAACCAGCTGGATTCTTACATGGTGGAGCAAGTGCAGCACTTGCAGAAACGGCTGCCAGTATCGGTGCAAATGCACAAGTGGATCCTGAAAAATCAATTGTATTTGGGATTGAAATTAACGCAAATCATATAAAAAGCAAACGTGACGGTGTCGTAACAGCTAAAGCTACTCCACTGCATATAGGAAAAACAACGATGGTATGGGATATCAAAATAGTGGATGAACAAGATAACCTTATATCTGCATCAAGATGCACAATCGGAGTTGTCCCAAGAAAAGCGAACAATTAAACAAAGGTGGTTCCTATGACCAAACATGAAAAACTTACGGATGAAAAAATAATGCATATCAAAAAACGTTTACAAGAACTGAAAAATGAGAATGAGGAAAAACTTGAATCAAATAAAGGCACCAACCCGAATGATGAAACACAAGAACTGGCAGACCATGCTAATCACCCAGGCGATTTAGGTACAGAACAATTTGAGCAGGAGCGTGATGCTGGCCTTGATCTCGTTCGAGAAGATCGCCTGCAGGATATTAATGATGCGCTGGAACGTATTGCCAACGGGACATACGGTTTAAGTGAGAAATCAGGAAAACCAATACCAATAGAGCGACTTGAAGCACAGCCGGCTGCAAGGAACCTGGTCGAAGAAGAAGAATAATGTGGAGTCCGCCCCCTTTTTGAAAGGGGGCGGACTTTATTGTAGTGGACAAGTTTTCGGTCGCCTATAGCTAGAATAAAGCTAATCCTCTATGGATTAGCTTATTCTATCTATCCTATATTACCTTTGCTTGCTGTTGTTCTATCCAATTGCGCATTTTTACAAATAAGGGAATAAACAATAATCCTACAACGATCCCTTTAATAATATTAAATGGCAGAACACCTGCAATTACGGATATCCATTTTATCTGTCCCGTCATTTCCCAGCCCATAAACCATGCATATGCTGGTAAAATAAAGAAATAATTTAACACACTCATACCTAAAGCCATAACAATTGTACCTGTCACCAAACCTGAAACAATGCTTTTGACTCCTTTAAATTTATGGTAAATCACTGAAATTGGCACAATAAACATAACACCTGCCAAAAAGTTTGCAAAAACACCTATCGGGTCACCTGCTCCGGATACAAGTAAGTACAGTAAATTTTTAATCGCAACTACGATAACACCTGCAATAGGTGAAAATATAAAGGCTGCAATTAATGCCGGTACCTCACTAAAATCAATCTTTAAATAAGCTGGTAACAGTGGTAACGGAAAATTTAAAAAGAACAAGACTAGCGATATCGTTCCCATTAAAGCTAAAATAATAAGTTTCAAAAGCTTAGATGATTGCATGTTTGTAGGTTGCATCATATTCTCCTCCTTCATCTTTTACGATTCCAATCTCGTGATGAAGGATTTGCCTATCCCTAGATTAAAAATAAACAAAACCCTAAAGCCTAATGGGGCTTTAGGGTTTAACTATCACAGGAAATTCAAGGCACACTATGCACCTAATTTGGCTCTACATCTTCTCCCATCCAGACTGTAACTGTCGGTTCCGGAATTTCACCAGATCAACCACTTCGCAAAATGCTTTGTGGGTCACGGACTTAGAGCTTAATATAAGCTCCTTACCGTCGGTCGGGAATTTCACCCTGCCCCGAAGATATGGAATCGTATAATATTGTTACTTTTATTATACATACTTTTTAACTTTTTGCAAATTGTTTCATTCTTTCTTTCTACTAAACAATCTTTGTCAGCCTTTAATTATTTCCTGGACCGTTTCCTTGGCCTGGATGACCACTACCAAAGCTTGGAGGGCCATTTCCGTTGCCAGGATGATCATCACCAAAAGGAGGACCATTTCCGTTGCCAGGATGACCATCACCAAAGCCTGGAAGGCCATTACCATTACCATTGCCGTTACCGTTATCATCTTCTTCGTTGATCGTTACGGTGCCTTCAGCTTGTTCAGTCGCTTGATTACCATATCCATCAACGACACTGACTTCAATAACCGCATTCTCTGCTTGAACATTACTAGTCGCAGTGTAATAGCCAACATAGTGTCCATCAGACGTTTCCTGCATTGGTAACTCCGTTGCATTCGAAATCTGACCATTTGTTAGCGGCATAAGGATTGAGAATGTTGCATCTAATCCTGGCTCGCTTTCAAATTCGATCGTAACCGTTTCTCCAGCTTGAATATACTGATCTTCGGTTGGATTTACGTTTTCAATCTCTGGTGCAGTATAATTAACATCTATCGTGACGTTCTGCGTTTCCGTATTTCCAGCTAGATCACTGGCAACAACTTCTATTTCATTTTCCCCATTGTCAACCATGATTCGTTCTGAATAGCTTCCATCAGTCACTTCCGCTTCTTGTCCATTAACTTCTACTGTATCAAGATGGTCATCTGAAACCGTTCCTTCTACCGTTACCGTTTCACTATTTGTTCGATCCCCGTCCTGAGGAGTGTCTATCGTCAGTTCCGGCGCTTCGGTATCTAGTGTTGCGATAACTGGTTCAGATTCCCCTACAGAAGTTCCATCAAGAAAGGATACTACTGTAATTTCATTTTCACCTTCTGTTAACGCTGTTGGTATGGCAAATTCACCATCATCTCCAACTTCAGCACTTCCAACCTCTTCTTCATTATTAAATACTTGAGCAGTAGTGGTCGGTGAAGCAGTACCTTCCACTGTATATTCACTTTCGTTTGTTATAAAGTCTTCGGCTGGTGAAGTAATAACAGGTTCTTCAGCCTCATAGCTAACACGAGAACGGATCATGTAATTCCCTTCATCTGCAGGAGATTGTGACCATTCCCCGCCTACATATTGATAGCTACGTTCAGCATTAGGACTAGTTTCATCCGTAGCTAAACCAGGGGCACCTGTATTTGGTTGTGTTTGGATATACACCATATAGAAATCGCCGTCAACTGTGATGCTATGATCGGACAAATCAACAACTGTCCATTCATCAAGATCACGAATTGCTTCTGCTTCTACTGGTCCAGCAATTTTCTCACCTGGAGTTCCATCTGCACCCGTAGCGTCCCATACTTCAACTTCAAAAGCTGTACCACCTGGATCTGGGAATTCTTCATCGTGAAACTGGAAAACCCCATCCGTTACTACTGCTGTATCTTGCCCCTCTGATAATGACATTTTTACAGACCAACCATTACCTGCATCGAAGAAAGCACGAGCATTGTCTGCATTTCCATCATCGTAACCAATTTCACCACCTGGAATGGTGTAGAAAGGTTCAAGCGCAACATCTACTGTAGAGTCCTCATCCAGATTCACTTCCACTTCTTCTGTATGATAACCACTCGCCAACACTCTTAAGGTGTACGTATCTTCATACGCGGTTAGAGAATAGCTACCATCCGCATCTGTCTCTACAGGTGTCACATTAGCATCTTCCATCAGAATAATCGTCGCACCTTCTATCGGTTCATCTGTTGCTTCATCTGTAATGGTACCACTTACTGTATTTTGATCGACTTCTTCTAACGTAAAGTTTGCCTGCGTTGTTTCATCATCTTCAATCGTTACGGTTTGTTCAGCTGAATGGAATCCATAAGCTTCAGCTTGAACCGTAAATTCTCCCGCAGCATGCAGCAAGGAATACGTTCCATCTGCCGGATCTGTATTGGTCGAACGATCCGTTTCAACCACATTAACCTGTGCACCGACAGGTAGTGCTGCTGGATTTATTGCTTGCT
This sequence comes from Virgibacillus natechei, assembly GCF_026013645.1. Taxonomy (NCBI): domain Bacteria; kingdom Bacillati; phylum Bacillota; class Bacilli; order Caryophanales; family Bacillaceae; genus Virgibacillus; species Virgibacillus natechei. The sequence continues at coordinate 2,395,085 of NZ_CP110224.1, forward strand.
CTGCTATAGGCTCTTCTTCCACTGGAAGTATTTTATTTGGATCTACTCGTTCATTTAAGTCGGCTTTTTCCTTATCTTCCACTTCAAGATCATTGTTACGTTCAAGTCCTACTGATGCACCATCACTTTCTGTCGAATCAGACAATGCCACATCATCGATATATAGTCCTTCTTCATTTATCGTGACATCAGATGTTAGGTTAAAACCAATATAAACACGTTGATCACTGTATTCTGATAGATCAACTTCAGCACTTTCCCATCCATCAGACTCGCCAGTCATTTCCATTAGCGGTGTCCAGTCTTCTTGATCTGTCGAAATAAATACATGTCCGTAATCCCAACCAGATTCAATGTCAAACCATTGATCGAATTGAAGATAGGAATCTCCTTCAGGTAGATCAACTGGTGGCATCATAAGTGTTGTATTTGCATCGTTATCATAATTACCATTAAGATTCGTTGCATATACATGCTCTCCAGTTGATGCTTCGCCTGGTCCAGATGTTGGCTCACCCCACTCCCATGAATTCATTTCACCAAACACAGTCCATCCAGTAGGTTCTGTTTCAAAGTCTTCAGAATACCCTACCGTTATGCCTTGTTCTACTGATACAACATATTCATCACTCGTTACTTCGTTATTTCCGAAATCATCAACTACCCAGTAATAGGTTAGAGAATCGCCATCAATATCCTCTCCAGGGATTGTTGCAACATATTCTCCATCTGTATAATTTCCAGAAGTAAGTGACGCCTCAACTGATTGCCACTCTCCATTAGTATCTTGATAGTTCAATTCAACTAAAGTGACACTAATATTATCACTTGCCTGAATAGATAAATCTAAATCCATACCAGCATATGTTTCAGTTGGCGCTTCATGACCAAAAGTAGGTGCTTCTGTATCTTCACCATCTTTCGTAACTTGCCCTTGCAAAGTACCAAGCCCATCTACGATGGATGCTACGGCATCATGTGCATTAGCTAATCCATGACCATATCCATTATTAGGTGCATCTGGATATTCATCATCTGTTAACGTTGTTGCAGTCGATTCTATAATTTCTTCAATTTCATCAACTGTTAAACTTGAATCCACGCCTTTTAATAGAGCAACTACCGCTGAGACGGCAGGTCCTGACATGGATGTTCCATTCCAGCCACCTTCATATCCACCACCTGGTACGGAAGAACGAATATTAACACCAGGAGCAGAAATATCTGGTTTCACTTCATCATATGGTGAAGGTCCACGTAAAGAAAAGTCTGCCAGTTCATCATTACTATCCGTTGCACCAGTAGCGAATGATTCAGGATAGTTTGCTGGAACTGCTACTGATCCAGGTCCACCTGGGTTCGTTAATGTTGTATTGCCAGCTGAGAATTCTGGAAAAATTTCTGCTGCTCTCCAGTTCTGAACAACATCACGATACCATTCATCAAGACCTGGCCCACCGCCCCATGAGTTATTCACGACGTCTGGTGCCATATCAACATTGGTATTTCCATCTGAGTCCGTTGGGGCTAAAATCCACTCTGCCGCTGCTAATAAATCTGCATCGGTTGCATTTCCACCAGAATCAAATGCATTAACGGCAATCCACTCTGCCCCAGGCGCAACTCCGACTTGATTGGATCCATCAGGCTCAGCTCCAACCATTGTTCCTGTGACATGTGTACCATGTCCATTAGGATCATACGGTTCCTCTTCACCTTCTGGTGCATCAAACCAGTTGAATTCATGATCAACCTCACCCGTTGCAGCATCGTAACCACGATAATTTTCTTTTAGAGCCGGATGATCCCACTCAGCACCTGTGTCAATACTTGCGACAACGGTTCCAGAACCATCTGCCCCCATATCCCAAGCTGCTGGTGCACCAATTTGCTCAACATTCCATTCAATATCAGCAACTTCAGATTGTGGAGCTTCCTCCTCTGTTACCGTTGTTTCATGCAATTCACGTATTTCATTAGGTAGTACCTTTTCAACTTCCGCAAATCCTGAAACTTTTTCCGCTACTTCTTTTGTGGCGGTAACAGCCATGCCATTTACAATATGATAGGAATTAATATTGTCGGCATTGCCATTTTCAACTTCTTGTTCAAGATAAGCTTTTACATCCGCCTGAGCAGTCAGTGCCGTTGTCTTTAGTTCAGAAACAACTGCTGATCGCTGGGTGTGTTTTGCTTCTTGTGCTGATAGATTTGCTTGGTCAGCATTAACCCTTGCTTCTTCAGCGATGCTCGCCGTATCCGTTGTTTCGCTAAATTTAATTAAAAAAGTTACTTTTTCGTCCTCATCATCACTAAATGATTCTACTAAACGATCACTCACCTTAGCTTGTTGCCGGGGGTCATTTAAAGACTCGTGTAATTTTTTATTAGATTCTGCATGAGCTAGTCCTGGTGTAATTAAAGAAAAAGTCATTAGAAAAGATGCTGCAATACTAAATGCTCTAAATTGACGCTTTTTCTTATGTCTCAAAATCTATTCCTCCTCTCCATTTTAAAACTCTACACACATTGAAAAGAACACTGCTAAAAATACACGAGCCTCCCTTTTACAAGAATTGTGTCGCTTTTCCAAATGTTGGTGATGATGCCTAGAATCTAAGTTGTTGATGTAAGTATAATAGATTAAAAGTTAGAATGGTGTCGAAAAAAGTCGAAATAAATAGCAGTTGTCAGAATTGATTAATTAGTATCAATATTTCTTATTATATTTCATAGGTTATAGACCCTATTAGGATATATCTATCGTTAAAAATAGATCTAATTGCTGATAACAAAGCATTTCGAGTTAAAATCTAGTTCATAGAATATTTTCTTTTCTTTCAAAAATGATTAAATAGGCCTAATAAGCAAACTATTATTAACAATATATTTTCATAATAGAAGAAATAGTAGTACTTATTATTATTTTCATGCTGTTCATATAGGTGATTTAGTACATGTTTTGTAAATAATTATTATCTAATGAGCCTTTAGACTCATTAAAATCATATCTAATTTTAATTTAGAATTTTTACACAGTAGAACCTCACTGAATAAAGTTTTGATTTTATCTATTTCTTACTATTAGTGGGGATGTGAAAAAGAGGATAAAAAAGCACTAATAGACTAAGGGAGCAACGTCTTGTTACACCCTTAGCCGACATTAGTACTTCTCGTGGCAAATACCTGAATTAGCTACGTGCTAAGCATCCAGCGATCGTCTATCAATAGAACTACCAGCCTTTTATTCCAATGGATTCAAACTCTCTTCTCCTGTTAGTTCTGAAATCATTGTCGCTAACAACTCTATTTCCTCATCAATATCTTTTATGCTTGCAGTTTCTACAGGAGAATGCATATAACGAAGTGGCAAGGAAACCAAGGATACTGGAACTCCACGTCCAGTTAAACGCATCCTATCTGCATCTGTTCCCGTCATACGAGGCGTCAGTTCATATTGTACAGCCATTTTCAATTTTTGCGCCGATTTTTCTAGCAATTTATTTATTTTATAATTAATTGGAGCACCCTTGGCTAAGACGGGGCCTCCTTCAAGACTAACGTCACCATGTTTATTCTTATTAACTCCAGGATAATCTGTCGCAAATGTAACATCAACCGCAATAGCCATATCAGGTTCAATACCAGCAGCGGCAAAATAGGCGCCACCCATGTTTGTTTCTTCATTAACCGTACTTGCGGCATACACGCCAACCTGGCAGCCTTTCTCTGCTAAACGCTTTAAAACTTCTGCTACGATAAATGCTCCTGTTCGGTTATCTAATCCGCGACCTGCTATATATCGATCCCTCAGGATTTCCGGATCTGTCTTATATACTGCCAAATCGCCAATTTGTACATAATCCGCTGCTTCCCCTTTTGTTTTATATCCACAATCGATAAATAAGTCTTCTAGTCCAAAGTCATCTTTCAAACCACCATGGTGTTGTGCATTCACACCGATAACACCAGTAACCGTTTGATTATACCCGAGCACCGTTACTTTCATCCCAACGGCAGCTTTTGGATTAATTCCACCCATCTTTTCAAAATGCAGAAAGCCATTTTCATCAATCCGATTAACTACTAACCCAATTTCATCACTATGCCCAGCTAATAATACTTTAAAAGGAGCCTCCGGATTCAATACACCGATGGCATTTCCTGCGTTATCTGTCCTTATTTCATCAGCAAAACGCGTCACATAATTTATCCACTTCTTTTGAATTGCCATCTCATTACTTGACGGGGATGGCGTATGTAATAACTCTAACAAAAATTCTTGATTTGATTTTTGCATCTTATCCCTCCTTCATACATGGTACAATCATAGCAAAATATGATGCGAAGAGCACATCTATTTACTAAGTATGTGTAAATGGGTAAAATTTAATATATAAATAACAGAGTGGGAGTGAACGATTAATGGAATTAAATCAATGGTTTGAAAAAGCAATGTCCCCTGACACATATATTGAATCAATGGATAAGCATAAGGAGAATCTCTTACATGTTTATGATAACTTCACATTGCCAAGTGATGAGGGATTTTTTAAAGCATTAAAAGAAAAGAACCTTCGCGTTATCGTGTTAACAGAGGATTGGTGCGGAGATGCGATGATGAATATGCCTATTTTACTTCATCTTGCGGATCGGTCATATATGGATGTAAGGGTACTACTACGTGACGACAACTTGGAATTGATGGATCAGTATTTAACAAATGGAAAATCACGTTCCATTCCAATTTTTATATTTATTGATGAAAATGGAAATGAAGTAGCAAAATGGGGCCCCCGTGCTGATACCGTACAACAATTTATTGACGAATCAAAACAAACCTTACCCGCCAATGATGCCGATGATTACAAAGAAAAAATGCAGGAAATACTCGTCTTTACGACAAAATCATTCCGTGACAACACAGATTTCTGGGATGATGTATATACGAGCATGAAACAGACACTTCAAGATAGCTAATATGCTTAACCAAGGCTGACGAAACGCGTCAGCCTTTTTTGTATAGTCCTACAAACCTTTTGTCCATACTATTTAGATATAGAACGCGAAAAAGGTGAAAAGGATGAGTATAAAACGTTTTAAATATGTCTTCTATCGACTTCCTATCATATTGAGGTTATTAATCACTATTTTTATTGTGATGTTTGTTTATGGGTGTGTGATCCACCTTGTGGAGCCGGAGCAGTTCCCATCCATTTTCGAGGGCGTATGGTGGGCTATTGTGACTGCCTCAACGGTTGGTTATGGTGATTACGTCCCTTTAAGTAACTCGGGGAGGATTGTCTCCATTTTATTGATTCTTACTGGTGGCGGGTTAATTGCATTCTATATCACGACATTCGCAGCAACTACCGTTCAACGCGAGCAGGATCTAGAAAGTGGGAGAATTTCGTTTAAAGGAAAGGATCATCTTGTTTTCATTGGCTGGAATGAACGCACAAGACAATTGCTTGATATAACGTTAGATAATAATCCAGATATTCGAATTGTTCTTATTGATCGCACACTCAATCATATCGCTTTTCAACATTATCCTGTTCATTTCATTCACGGGGATGCCACAGAAGATAACACCTTAAAACAAGCGAATATCCCTCAAGCAAAACGTGTTATTATAACAGCTGATATAACGAAAAACGAACGACAATCAGATAATTACACGATTCTAACCACGGTAGCTGTTCGTGGGAATAATAATGACGTCCCCATCATCGCGGAAATTTTATCTGAAATTCAAATTGACAATGCATTACGAGCTGGAGCCTCCACGATTATTAAATCAAATGATTTTATGAGTGCATTGCTTTATCATGAGCTTTCAAGTCATGATAAAGCCAAACCTTTTGATGTTATTTTGCATCTATTAAAAACACAACAATTTAGTCAGCAAGAAATAACAGAGGATTTGGAGGAAAAAACATTTCTGGAAGCATCCAGTTACTATTTAAAAGATAGCGAGGAACAACATATTTTGCTGGGTTTCATACGAGATAATGAGTGGCATGTAAATCCATCCGCAGATTTTATACTAGAAAAAGAAGATATTCTTATAAGTATTTGTAATTGGTAACCGCTGCTGATCAAATTTATTTTTTTGCCTCTTAAGAATATATATGGTAAAATATTATATTGTGTAAAAAGAAATGAATATAGGAGTTGTTCAGCATGACTAACAAATTTGAGGCTGGTCAAATAATAGACGGAAAAGTTACAGGAATCCAACCATATGGAGCATTTGTTGCTTTAGATGAAGAAGTGCAAGGTTTGGTTCACATCTCTGAGGTTACACATGGATATGTTAAAGATGTTAATGAACATTTAGCAATTGGTGATGAAGTAAAAGTTAAGGTTTTAAACGTGGATGCAGCGAAGAACAAAGTTTCCTTATCCATTCGTGCCACACAAGAGGATCCAGAAAAACCTGCGAAAACCCAAAAAACCAATCCTACAAACCAACATGAAAATGATGATTCCGGCTTTAATACGTTAAAAGACAAGCTAGAAGAGTGGATTGAGCAGTCAAAAAAGGCTAAGAAATAAAAAAAGAGGCATTCTCAAATTGATATTGGTAAACCAATACGATTTGAGGGTGCCTCTTTTTTTACCAGAAAACAAATCTAGTAAAAGTTCTTTCTTGAATTATAGACGGCTCTTGGGTAAAGTTAAATGGTATGAATATCAATCAAAGGAGGCAGCAAAAATGACGCACGTAACGTTTAACTATGACAAGGCTCTTACATTCTTTGACCAACAGGAAATGACTAACTTAGATAGCCATGTTCAAGTAGCCCATCAAGCTTTACATAATAAAACAGGTGCTGGAAATGACTATTTAGGATGGATCGATTTACCAAATAACTATGATAAAGAGGAATTTGCTCGTATAAAATCAAGTGCTGAAAAGATTAGAGAGGATTCCGATGTCTTACTCGTAATAGGTATAGGTGGCTCGTATTTAGGTGCTCGCGCAGCCCTTGATATGCTGAACCATTCGTTTCAAAACCTTCTTCCGAAAACGGAAAGAAAGGCACCCCAAATAATTTTTGTTGGACATCACATGAGTTCTACTTATTTGAGTGAATTATTTGATATATTACAAGATAAAGACGTATCGATTAATGTTATTTCAAAAAGTGGGACAACCACCGAACCAGCCATCGCCTTTCGTATTTTCAAAAAGTTCTTAGAGGAGAAATACGGACAAGAAGAAGCAAAACATCGTATATACGCCACGACGGATAAAGAAAAAGGTGCATTGAAAACGAGTGCTGATAAAGCAGGCTATGAAACGTTTGTAATCCCCGATGATGTTGGTGGACGCTATTCTGTTTTAACAGCTGTCGGCTTATTACCAATCGCTGTCAGTGGCATCTCGATAGATGATATGATGCAGGGTGCACAAGCTGCCAAAAGCGATTTTGCTGAACCGACACTCGCTAAAAATCCGGCATACCAATATGCTGCAGTAAGAAACATCTTATACAACAAAGGCAAAACAATTGAAATGCTGATCAATTATGAACCGCAATTACAATATTTTGCGGAGTGGTGGAAACAGTTATTCGGGGAAAGTGAAGGGAAAGATCAAAAAGGGATCTACCCATCTTCTGCTAATTTTTCAACTGATTTACATTCATTAGGACAATACGTGCAAGATGGTAGGCGTGACCTTTTTGAAACGGTTCTCCATGTTAACAAGTCAGCTAAAGAAATGACCGTCGAAGAAGAAAAAGACGATTCAGATGGCCTAAACTATTTAGCAGGAAAAACAATACATGAAATTAATGACAAAGCATTCCAAGGTACATTATTAGCACACACAGATGGTGGTGTGCCTAACTTAATTATTGAGGTTCCTGAACTCAATGCTTATACATTTGGTTATCTCGTGTACTTCTTTGAAAAAGCTTGTGCGATTAGCGGATACTTACTAGGCGTAAATCCATTTGATCAACCAGGTGTAGAAGCATATAAGGAGAATATGTTTGCGTTATTAGGCAAATCTGGATTTGAGAAGCAAAAAGATGAATTAGAAAAAAGACTATAATAATAGCAAGAAGCCAACGAAATGATCATGTTGTATCATTTCTAATGTTTTTTGTAAATATGGTTTATAAAAATTTTCATGGGGTATACTATTGATGTAAGACTTTCTCGTATTCCCCCTGTAAGCAAAGCGTTTTTAACGCTTTGCTTTTTTTTTAGGTAATTTTAATTTGTTTTCTAAGAACCTTCCTCAAATGTTTGTTATAATAGTACTAGCGTCAGGAGGGGTAAATAATGAGTATATTTAAAGAAATACATGATCGAAAAAATACTCGGTCGGTAAAATGGGACATGCTAAAGCCAGTTTTCCAAACGGATGATGTTTTGCCAATGTGGGTTGCCGATATGGATTTCAAAGCGCCCGAAGCTGTGAATGAAGCATTAGTTAATCGTGCAAAACACGGTATTTATGGTTATACAATCATTGATGATGATGTAACCAACTCTATTATAAATTGGATCCGTAAACGTCATAACTGGGATATTAATAAAAACTGGCTATCCTTTAGCCCAGGTGTCGTTACAAGCTTGCATATCGCCATTCAAGCTTTTACCGAACCAAGTGATAAAATATTAATCCAAACACCTGTCTACACACCCTTTTACAAGATGATTGAGCAACATGATAGAGAACTTGTTAAAAATACACTCGTTCTAGAAGACAATTATTATACGATTGATTTTACAGATTTCGAAGAGAAGCTGAAACAAGGGGTAAAAGCCTTTATTTTATGTTCCCCACACAATCCTGTTGGACGTGTTTGGAAGGAAGACGAATTACAAGAAATGGCCAGATTATGCTTAAAATATGATGTACTTATCTTAACAGATGAAATCCATGCAGATCTCATTTATCCTGGTGAGCAACATATTCCAATAGCATCTCTTTCCGAAGAAATTGCTGAACAAACCATAACATGCATGTCACCATCCAAAACATTTAATTTAGCTGGATTACAAGCTTCCTACATCATTACGTCAAATAAAGAGAAAAGAGACTTACTTAATGATCATCTAAGCAAACAAGGACATAATATGCTAAATACGATGGGGAACACAGCTATGGAAGCAGCCTATTTACACGGAGAGGCGTGGCTTGATGAACTACGAACTGTTCTAAAAGAAAACCAAGCGTATGTTTCGGAAATGCTGGAAAATCATACGAATGAACTTAAAGTTACGCAAACTGAGGGAACTTATTTATTATGGATTGATTGCAGTGGACTCGATATGGACAATAAGACGTTAAATAAATTTATGATCGAAAAAGCTAAAGTTGGTCTTAATACTGGAGCTGAATATGGGAAAGAAGGAGATTCCTTTATGCGAATGAATATTGCTTGTCCAAAAGCCACCGTAGTAGAAGGTGTTAAACGCATCATAGACGCGGTGAACAACAGGTGATATTCCCAATCACGTTATCTGGTAAGATAATGAAAGCCATGTCTTATAAGGGCATGGCTTTCATTCATACAACATTCTACTCATCTTGTTCTTCATTAAATTGGGTAGGATCTGTCGGTGAATCGTCTACATCCACTTCATCATCTTTCTTTATCTCACCACATATAATGCGGGCTCCAGAATCACCACCTGGTTGACTAACTCCATCGTCTTGCTCTTCTTTGATAACTAAAGATGTACCTCCTTCTAATATAGACATCCGTCCATCTAAAAGTGTTGCCTCTTCTATAATCAATTCTGCTTCCACCTGTCCGTCATCATCCGCTTCTATATTCGGTAAATCACCCAAATGAGATCCCTCTGGATGCATTAAACCATGATCGTCCCCTTCTGGATTAAGATGATTTCCTGCGCTCGTAAAATCCGGCCCTTCGCAATTTGGGTTTTCATGAACATGAATCCCGTGAAACCCAGGATCTAAACCTTCTAGTGTTAACTCTATCTCAACACCATCCGATTGTTCAGATAAATTAGCCGTTCCAACCATATCACCTGAGGCATTATACATTTCCACTGTTTTTGCAGACTGATCATCACTTTGACATGAGACCATGAAGAGAATCATTAGTAAAAAGATTAACCGCATGCTATTCTCCTCTCCTTTTAAATACTTTTCTATTTAGTATCTACAATTAGGCTCTAATATAAACATAAAAAAGACCCCCATCAATGAATTGACAGGGACCCCTTCTTAATGATTTTCGTTAGAACTATTTTCATCATCTTCTTCTATGTTATGTTGACTATATTTTTCGTTAAATAATTCTTCTTCTTTTTTTGATTTTTTATAAATGAGATACATTGCTCCAACAGCTAGCAGCATAAATATGACGAGCACGATAAACGCTGGGAGGTATTCTGATTTATCTTCAGGAAAATACAAGAATTCCATCATAATTATCACTTCCTTCTTAAAGTGCGTGTTCAAAAGTTGCCGAATTAGAAGCAAGGAGGTCGAGGAGGCGTAGTTTTGAGCAACGGAACGTATGCTTTTAATACGTGAGTAGCGGAAAAACAAGCCAACGAAGAGATTCGCCGCTTATCATTTGGTAACTTTTTGAACATCCCCTTAAAGTATTATATCAAAGTTTTTGTTTTCACCAAACCACTATAGTAAATGTTCGCTAATTTGTTATATTTTTGGCACAATGAAGGGAAGGGAGGTTGAGAAATTTGGCAGATATTACTATTGGTACAATTGTACGTGCTCATTATAATTCCGGAACTTACATAGGAGAAGTGAAAGAAGATCGTGGAGAACATTATTTAATCGAAGTCTTGGCTGTTAAGAAACATCCCATGCAGGGTGACCTTCATAATCCCGGTGAAGTGGAGGACGTATTCTTCCACGAACGTAAAGCGTTAGCCCCACATGAAAAAATGAATGTAAAAAAACCTGCAGCAAAGCCTTTTGATGAAGGGGTTCCTACTTACGGAAAATCATTAAAGCAAGCCGTAGAATCCTATAAAGAAAAACTTACAACCGAAGAGACAGCATTTAATAAGAAAGCATTGCAAACATTAATAGAACTAGAAGAGAAACATTACGAAAAAAATTACTATTAAATAAATTAACACGGATAGCCTAAGTCAATACTTACAGACACAGGTGTGTAGTGCAGAAAAAAAGCTAGAGGATATCCTCTAGCTTTTCTTCTTATTCACCTAAATGTTCTGTAACTACTTCTTTAACGCCTTGGATCGCTTCTTCTTCATCAGATCCAGTTGCCGTAATTTTAATTTCTGCCCCTTTGGGAATTCCTAGTGACATGACACCCATGATGGATTTCAAATTAACCTTTTTATCGTTATAGGAAACCTCAACTTCTGATTCAAATTGACCTGCTTTGTTAACTAACAACGTAGCTGGACGTGCATGTACGCCTGTTTCTGCTGTTATTGTAAATGTTTGTTCCTTCATATATAACATCCTTTCAAATCTATTTTCTATTTATGTACTATTTTTAGTACATTATCCACTTTACTAGTGAAAAGTTAACCATCTATATTATATACAATAATACGCATTTTTGAAACAAAAAACTACTAAATTCTCCTATATCCCATTATATATTTGTTTTTAATAAATCGTTATGATAACGTTATTTTTGAATGAGTAGCATTAGGAGGAATTAGAATGAGTGTTCATATTGGTGCAAAACAAGGTGAAATTGCTGATAAAATTCTATTACCAGGAGACCCTTTGCGAGCAACCTATATTGCAGAGACTTTCTTGGAAGATGTAACGCAGTATAATCAAGTCCGTGGCATGTATGGCTATACTGGCACATATAAAGGAGAACGAATTTCCGTACAAGGAACAGGAATGGGCGTTCCATCCATTGCCATTTACGTAAATGAGTTAATTCAAAGCTATGATGTCCAAAAATTAATTCGTGTCGGAACATGTGGAGCTATTCAGAAAGACGTTAACGTTCGTGATGTTATTCTCGCACAAGGATCTACTACGGATTCACAGCTTAACCGCATGGTATTTGGGGGTATTGACTATGCCCCAATCGCTGACTTTGATCTACTAAAAAACGCATATGATGTCGGTGTCGACAAAGGAATGAACCTACGTGTAGGTAATGTATTTACAAGTGATACATTCTATCGCGACAATGCACAAGAAATTAATGAATTGTTGGCGAAGTATAAAGTCCTTGCCATTGAAATGGAAACCTCAGCACTTTACACGTTAGCTGCAAAATTCGACCGTCAAGCATTATCCGTATTAACTGTTTCTGACCACATTTTAACTGGCGAAGAAACGTCATCTGAGGAGCGCCAAACAACATTTAATGAAATGATGGAAGTTGCATTGGACGCAGCATTGAAATAAATGAAGCAACCATTATTGTCACCCTTCTAAAATTCAAGTTGACAATAGTCCCCCCTCTGACTTACGATCAACATAAAGGGGGATATTTTTATGATAAATTTACGTCCAATTGATTTAACATTTGGTGCCGTATTTGTCTGTCTAATGGCAATTGGCGCTAATATTTCGATTTGGTTTCCATTCCTGACTATCCCAATAGGTGGAGCTTCTGTACCTTTATCCTTGCAGACATTCTTTGCTCTTTTGGCAGGACTAATTCTTGGAAAAAAGCTTGGAGCCATAACAATGATTACCTATATGCTTATCGGTATAGCTGGACTTCCTGTCTTTGCAGGCCTTAAAGCGGGGCCTATGGTATTAATCAGCCCCACAGGCGGGTTTATTATTTCATATATTTTTGTTACATTCTTTGTCGGTTTGATCGCAGAACGAAGTAAAAATAATTCTATATATGTTTACGTTACCGCCTGTATAATTGGTTTAGTTTTTAACTATGGAATTGGGATATCTTATATGTGGCTGGCCATGAATACATGGTTGGAACTCAATATCTCCTACGCATTTGCTTGGGTCGGAATGTTTCCTTTTCTGATAAAAGACACAGCACTAGCCTGTTTATCCGCTTCATTCATGGTCAATATAGCCAAGCGTATTCCAGCACGTTGGTTGGAAGCAGGAATATAGACCTTCATTTGTTTTACATGTGCTTATCTGATCAATGTGATAAAATAATAGCAATTAAAAAGAAATGTAGCCCTATTACAAGGAATGCATAGCAGGAAGGATGTTTTTACGCTATATGGATCTGTTTTTAAACTTTCCGTTAACGGCTGCGATAACAGCAATTATTTTTGCACAAGTTATTAAAGTTCCTATTGGATTAATCTTAACAAAAGAGTTTAAACCAAGCCTAGCATTCAGCAGTGGGGGTATGCCAAGCAGTCATTCCGCAGCAGTTACAGCATTAACTACTGGTGTGGGGATCCTCGAAGGTGTAACTTCAATCATGTTCGCTATCTCCTTCGTTTTCAGTATCATTACCATGTACGATGCAACAGGAGTACGTAGACATGCAGGTGAACAGGCTGTTGCTCTAAACAAATTAATAAAAGACTTCCAATACTTTATCGATGGTGCCAAAGATTGGAACAAAAAAGAGGAATATGAAAAACGACAGGAGCTAAAAGAAATACTGGGACATCAACCAATTGAAGTGTTTTTCGGTGGATTGTCCGGTGTTGGCATTGCTTTGCTTCTCTTTCAAATGTATTAAAAAAGTAACAGACTCCCTATAATTGGAAGTCTGTTACTCTTTTAGTTTTCTGCCATTTCTTGTCTAAATACTTGTAGTGCTTCATCTTCATTCAATTCGACAAGTGCTTCTTCCGTTAATGTTCCCTCACCCATCTCTACAACGTAAACCTCAACTTCTTTTTTACCCCACTCAGAATAAACTTCTTCGACTGTGTCGTAGTATAAATCAATTTTATTTCCAGTAATTGCACTACCTTTATCAGCAACCACACCATAACCATAATCTGGAATGTACATTATCGTTCCAATTGGATAAACGCTCAAATCGGCAGCTATAGTAGAATACAAGTCTCGTTTCACTTGTACACCAGAAAAAGTGACGCCATATTGTGGGTGGTCAGGTGTTTTCCCAGTAGATTCTACACCAGCAGTATAGCCAGTTGCCTCCACGGTAGCAGTAGGGTATTGTTCAAAATCCACTGCTTCTTCCAATGTTTCTGGCCCTTCAATTTCATCACTGGAAATGTACGTCTGTCTCTTCTCGATTGTGTTTAACCCTTTTTCTTTTAATGCCGTTTGTCTATATTTAGCTGGTTGATTAGCCTCAGATGTGTAAGTAGGATTGTGAGATACATGCATTGTTGTCGCTCCAGATACATGTAAATCTGTTAACGTTACATTTGAAATGGAACTTACCGTCATATAAAATGCGCCTAAAAACAGTAAAGACATTCCAGTTCTTCGAATAAAACTTTTGATTTTCATTTTAACACCTCTCTGGATGTCATCATTTCCAATCATTCATCGTTTTATTCATATAACATTTAAAACATTTGGTAGCCGCTCTTACGTAGAATTCTAATTACGATCCCGGAAACAATTGTACCTGCGAATCCAGACAACAATATCGTTACATCAACTGCGGTGATTTCCGTGAATCTGGTAATGGCTGTTGAAAAAGCTTCTCCAGGATTAGTGAAATACTCCCATGTTGATAAATTGTCCACAATCATTATTACGATAATTGGGTATAAACAAGCCATCAGCCATGTTCTTCTTAAAAGCATATTTAGTATAAAAGCTATACCAAAAAATATAACAAAGTACAATAATACAGAAACAATTAGTTGGATCAATGTTGCAACTCCTTTACTCTCTAATATATACAACATTCATTTTATAATAAAATAAAGAAAAAGCAAAGACAGCTGTCTGCCTTTGCTTTTTCAATCATCTAATAGAAAGGATTAAATTTACCTTTTCTCATTAATAAGCTAATCCCACCTAATTTAAACAGGTAACGATTATCAATCACTTTTTTCATGACAGTAGCTTTCCAGCCAAATAGTTTCCGGTTATTCATAACCATACCGATTGCATCATTGTTCCCCAAAGATGCAACGGTTCCAAGGAGATTTGGTTCAAATTCTTCCATCTCTCCCCCATTAATAAGAGATTTTACGTTATGTGCAACTACATTAGACTGTTGGATAGCAATTTGTGCAGTAGGTGGGTATGGATTTCCACTTTCCTGATCCATAATAACGGCGCAATCACCGATAACAAATATGTCATCGTAATCAGGGGCTCGCATATCTTTACGGACTTCTACTTTTCCGCGGTTTGTTTCCATGCCAGATTTTTCAACGATCGAGTTCGCTTTAACGCCTGCCGTCCAGACTGTGGTCATTGTTGGAATTTCTACTTGTTTTTCATCCTTCTCATAGACAATACTAGCAGCTTTACACTCTTTCAGCATTGCACCAGTTATAAATTCAACTCCTCTGGCCTCCAGTGAATTCATTGCGTAATTCACAAGCTGAGGGTCAAATCCTGGTAATACCGTGTCAGCACCTTCTACATTGATGATACGGACTTGCGCTTTCTCAATGTCATACTCTTCACATAGTTCGGGAATACGGTTCGCCAATTCACCTGCAAATTCAATACCAGTGAATCCTCCACCACCAATTACGATGTTCAAGCGAGCCTCCCTTTTCTTTTGTTCATCATGATATTTAGCAAAATTGTAATCCAAATGCTCACGAAGCAAGCGAGCACTGTTAATATTTTCGATTTTAAATGCATGTTCTTCTATACCAGGAATACCAAAGGTGGCTAGTTCAAATCCCAACCCGATTACTAAATAATCGTAGAATATTTCGCTGTTTTCTAGTTTAACTTTCTTTTCTGCAGGCTTAATAGAGATTACTTTATCCTTAATAAAATTAATTTTATTCGTTGTGTTAACTATTTCTTTAATAGGAATTCGTGTGCGATCATGATGTAATGTACCTGCTGCATTCTCATGCAGCCAAGTTGCTTGGTAGTGGTAATCATTTATATTAACGAGTGTGAGATTCGCCTCGTTCGCACCTAGTGACTTCTGTAATTTAGTAGTAGTCATCATGCCACCATAACCTGCACCCAAAATCACTATATTTGGATTATTCATTTCTTATCACTTCCATTTATAATTTTTTCCAGGTAAATAATTCATATGTGACATTTTTTACTTATATGAAATTAAAACGTTTGTCCACAAACAGATTAAAAATAGAAAAAGTCATCTTTTAATTTTCTTGTTACACAATTGTAATATATCCATTGACCATACTAGCTTCTTTCTCCCTATTTTTCAACCCTATTTTTAAAAATTAATAATTAGCAATAGTAATCTTTTCCCCTGATTCAAACGGATAGATACACAATAGCTATTTGTTTATGATATTATAGGAATGTCGTACAATTTACGATTGAAGAATTGGGGGGATTTCCTTGTCAGACAAAGTATACGATGTCACGATAATTGGCGCTGGGCCTGCTGGTTTATTTACTGCTTTCTATGGTGGAATGCGTCAAGCTAGTGTGAAGATTATTGAAAGTTTGCCACACACTGGTGGTCAACTAACTGCCCTATACCCAGAGAAACATATATATGATATTGCGGGATTTCCAAAGGTTGGTGCCCAAGAGTTAGTAGACAATCTGGAGGAACAGGCAAACCTATTTGACCCGACCATCGTCTTAGAGCAGGCTGTTGAAAAGGTAGAGCGATTAGAGGATGATACGTTTAAACTTACTTCTAATAAAGAAGTTCACTATACGAAAACGATTATTATTACGGCGGGTAATGGAGCCTTCCAACCCCGACGTCTAAACGTTGGAGAATGTGATCAATTTGAAGGTGTGAACCTCCATTATCATGTTAAGGACATGGATCAATATAAAGGGCAAAACGTCGCACTATTAGGTGGAGGAGATTCAGCAGTTGACTGGGCATTGATGCTAGAGCCAATTGCAGAAAAGGTAACGCTTATCCATCGCCGGGACAAGTTTAGAGCACATGAGCATAGTGTTGAGAAACTCATGTCTTCAAATGTCGATATACTAACACCCTTTGTTCCAACAGATATAGTTACGAGTGACAAGATAGACAAACTACTATTAGAAGAAGTAAAAGGGGATAAACAAATAGAACTCGACGTCGATTCCGTTTTATGCAACTATGGATTCGTCTCATCGCTAGGACCAATTAAAGACTGGGGACTTGAAATTGAGAAAAACAGTATCGTAGTTAACTCAAAAATGGAAACCAATATTCCTGGTATCTATTCAGCAGGCGATATTTGTACCTATGACGGAAAGGTGAAATTAATCGCAACAGGCTTTGGCGAAGGCCCAACTGCTATTAACAACGCCAAACAATACATTGATCCCAAAGCACGCATCCAACCCAAACACTCCACAGCCATGTTTTAGATTGAAAAGCTGAGGCGACTGTTTAGAGACGGACGCATAAGTAAGGAACCGTAAAGCACACGGGTTACCGTGCTTGAAGTGTTCATTGCTTATGACGACAGTCTCTAGAAGCCGAAGCTAGACAGTGAAAAGCTGAGGCGACTGTTTAGAGACGGACGCATAAGTAAGGAACCGTAAAGCACACGGGTTACCGTGCTTGAAGTGTTCATTGCTTATGACGACAGTCTCTAGAAGCCGAAGCTAGACAGTGAAAAGCTGAGGCGACTGTTTAGAGACGGATCAATAAGTAAGGAAACATTGAGCACTGGAGCGAAAAAAAGAGCCAGAGCCTGGAAAACCCCAGTGCTCTGGCTCTTTTTAAATTATTAATTATAAAAAAGGCTGAAACACCCTATTAATATCCTAACATCATCCCAATTAACAGTCGCCAGGTGATCCTTCTCTTTCTTTTGCTTTAAATGACGATCCACATCCACATGATACGATAGCATTCGGATTATCGATACTGAATCCGCCACCCATCATATTCTCTTTAAAGTCTATTTGTGTTCCTTCTATGATCGGAACATCCTGTGAAAAGAATACTACTGGTATTCCATTTATCTCTTCAGCTATATCCAGTTCTTCATTCACTTCATAATCGAAACCTAATGAATATGACAGTCCGCTACAACCTCCACCTTTAATTCCAAAGCGTAACCGGGCTTCAGCAGATTCGTCTTTCATCATTTCCTTAATTTGTTCGCCAGCATTATCTGTAATCGTAATGGCCATGTCACAGACCCTCCTCTTTTCACCTATTAGTAGATAACTTATCAGCATGTATACCTTTATTCATACCTATTACTATAAGTATACAAACTGTAGAGAAATTATTCAATTATTTCAGTCCATTTATTTTAGAAAACTTAGCTTTTGTTAAAGGGATTCTTAGAAAGCGTTCTTTGCTTTATTAGGCAGCTAATTCTTACTGCATAAGTGCGGGCTTTGGCTATCGCCATTAAAAGATTGGCGATAAGCCAAGTTTTCTAAAAACCCTTATACTTTGGAGTGCAAGCTTTTACGGCAAAAGGCTTAGTTGCACTTTGTACTTTATTACTCCATTGATCATTGTATTGCCACCTTGTAAATGGACAAATATCCTCTTTGCCAAAACATGAAAGTTCGTTCCACTTCACACCAAAATACTTACGTCCTATCGCTGCCTATAGCCATTCATAAGTATCTTTGGATCCTGGTGCACCTACACAGCTAGCACATATTTGTTCAGCACCATATATTGTAATCATGACTTTATTTGTATCCATCATATAAACCTAGTTACTTTTATTTTACAAAACCTTCGTAAAAAGATAAACTATAATCAACTAAGTTCCTGAAATAATAATTTTAGATAGATTTTTTTATCAATACCCTTTATAATTGTGGTATAGGAAGGAGAAGATGAATAATGGAAGAACAAGTACAAGAGGTAATTACCAAACTTCGTCCATTTTTATTACGTGATGGTGGAGATGTGGAATTAGTTGATGTTGATGAGGAAGGTATTGTTCTTATTCGTCTCATGGGCGCTTGTGGTAACTGCCCAAGTTCTACTATTACGTTAAAAGCTGGAATCGAACGTGCATTAGTGGCCGAAGTTCCAGGCGTTAAAGAAATTGAACAAGTATTTTAATAGACTAAACACATATAATAATGGTAGCAGACAGCTCTTATCAGAGTATGTCTGCTTTTTTATTTTTCACCGTAATCTTCGCAGTTGATATAAAAAGACGACGAAGTGACAATTCTTTTGCAGCGACTGTACGCAGTGGAAATCAACCTGGTAGTTACATCGTCTTTTATAGAAATAAAACACTTACGAAAAGAGCCTTTTTATTTCACACAGGGGTTTTTGGATCGAGTCCATTACATACAGCCGAAATATTTTCAAAGCATACGTTCACCATATCCGTTCTCGTTTCAGTAGTAGCTGAGCCAATATGTGGCAAAGTTACAACATTCTCTAACTTTACAAGTGGATGGTTTGCTCGAATTGGCTCTTCTTTAAATACATCCAAGCCAGCTGCTTTTATTTGCTTTGTTTGTAATGCTTCATATAGTGCATCTTCATCAACAACAGCGCCACGTGATACGTTAAGGAAAATAGATGTAGGCTTCATTTTCTGAAATGCATCATGATTGAATAATTCGTTTGTCTCCGTTGTTGAAGGAACAAGAGAAACAATGAAATCCGATTTCGCTAACAATTCATTAAAATCCATATAGGTTGCCTGCAGCGTTTTTTCTACTTTATATTTACGTGAGCGATTGTGATACATAATAGACATTCCAAATCCTTTTGCGCGCTTAGCAACTGCTTCACCAATTCTCCCCATACCGACAATTCCGATCGTCTTATGATGAATATCAGACCCCGCAAATAAATAAGGAGCCCAATTTCTCCATAGATCTTTCTCTATATAATTGCTCGCCTCAACAATACGGCGAGCGGTTGCCATTAATAGAGCAAATGTTAAGTCGGCAGTTGTTTCTGTTAAGACATCAGGTGTATTCGTAATCGTGATCCCCTGTTGCTTTGCTTCATCAACATCAATATTATCATAACCTACCGCCATATTAGCCACAATTTTCAAATGGGAATTTTCCATTAAGAAATCCTTATCAATTCGTTCACTTAACATACATAAAAGTCCATCAGCCTGCTTCGATTCTTGAAGCAAAATATCTCTTGGAACTGGTTCATCCGTCTTTTCCCACATTCGAATGTCAAATTGATTCGCATAAGGTTCCACCAGTTCAGCAGGAATTTTTCTAGTAATATAAATGCGTGGTTTTGTCATATTGATACCCCCTAATAAGTTCAGCAAAACTACTTGTTACAACCAGTGTAACACAGGGATGTGGAGGGCATCATTGTCAACACTTACAATGGTAAAAAAATCACGCAATGTTTCCTCATATTTCACTTGTTTTTCGAGTAGTATTACAAATTCTTTATGGAGTTGATCCAAGTCCTGTCTGATGAAGCCATCGCTGATGAAGTCAAATAAATGCATAGGAAAAATCAATCTAGCATACAATAAGCGCCAGCTGAAAACGGACAATGGTCTAATGGTTTGATAGTCATTTAACAGGGTTACAATTGCTTCTTGATCTGTATTATCCAAGATTAGCAAGCGAATATATTCCGCCAAATCTCTAATTGGATGGTCATATACCAATTCATTCATCCACATTACTGGACTAGATAAATTATTGGCATACCTTCTAAATGCAATACTGCCTTGATCCGACTCATGAAACCGGTAATCTTTTTCACTCTCTCCGATATATTGAATTGCATTTTCACTGATTCCTATAATATACGGTAAAGTATCCATCATTAATCGATAATAGGCTGAGGAATTATCCAACGCTTCTTTTTCTATTTTCGTTTCAAATACAGTTAACTTATCAACCCACAATTGCTTCCATCCACCATAACTTGAAATCTCTTGTGGTTCGTAGCTATATGCTGAACCTATTCGATGAAAGTCAGCCAATAATTTCCCTTTCGATCCATTATTATCTGGCTGAATGTGGTTTACTTGTAATACCATATACGTTTTATCCTGGTAGGAACTGAACCACTCTCCCTGTACATTTGGAATTGGGATAGCAGTATGAGTATATCCGTTTTCAACAAGGTAATAGGCAAGTGCAGCTTGCTCCATGTAAATAATTTCCTTGTTATCCATAAGAATGGTAAAATAAACATATTCACCCTGTTTATAGCCCTCTTTACCATCTATTAACCATTTTTCTTCGCTCTGTATAGCGTAGTATGAAGCAAGAAAGTCTCTCAAAGGCAAAATTATCTCCCTCCCCATTTGCTTTTATATTATTAGTGTATGAGTACAGGAAGTAATTCTTAACTGAAATTTTAAAAAGAAAAGGTGATCATAGTGGAAAACAAAAGAAAACAAAGTGAATTGGAATTAAAAGCAAGGACATGGTTGACTGAGCGCGGTGTCAAGTTAGAAGATATCGCAGAGCTTGTTTATTACTTACAATCAAAATACCACGAAGATTTAAGTATGGATGAATGTAGATATAATGTTGATCGTGTATTAACAAAAAGAGAAGTTCAAAATGCTGTTTTAACAGGAATACAACTGGATAAATTGGCCGAGCAAAAGATGTTGGAGCAGCCCCTACAACAAACGATTGATACCGATGAAGGTTTATATGGCATAGATGAAGTAATTGCATTATCTATCGTAAACGTGTATGGATCTATTGGATTCACAAATTATGGATACATTGACAAACAAAAACCTGGAATTTTGAAACGATTAAATGATAAATCGACAGGGGAAGTTCATACATTTTTAGATGATATTGTCGGAGCCATTGCAGCGGCAGCTTCAAGTAGGCTTGCACATAGCACTGTCGAGGACACAGAATTAGATGATTAAAAAATATAAGGAAGAGCTCATATGCTCTTCCTTATATTTTTGATCCAATCCTTTAAATTTTCCACGTGATAGGTAGGTTTTTCTACTACTCCCTCCATTTGTTCGTAGGAAGTAACACCAGTGAATACCATTAAGGTGTCGATACCTGCATGAATTCCTGCAAGAATATCCGTATTATAATTATCTCCTACCATTAATGTATCGTTTCGCGCCATTCCTAGAATCTCTAGCGCCTGATCCATGATGATTGCTTCAGGCTTTCCAATAAATATCGGTGTGATTCCAGTACTTACTGCAACTACAGAAGTGAGCGCCCCATTTCCCGGTAGAAGACCACGCTCTGTTGGTATAGCAACATCACTGTTTGTTGATATAAACGTAGCCCCTTTACGAACTGCTATACATGCCTTGGCGAATTTTTCATACGTTACATGGCGATCGATTCCAACTACAACAAAATCGCAATCCTCTTCCGTAATGATTAGCCCTTGTTCTTCTAAAGCACGATGAATACCCTCTTCACCAATAACGAAACAACGTGCGTCTGATTTTTTTTGTTTAATATATTTCGCTGTTGCTAAACTCGTCGTTACAACATCATCAGGTGTAGATTTTATTCCCATATTATTAAGTTTATCAGAAACGTCTACACGAGTTTTTGACGAATTATTGGTAAGAAATAAATAAGGAATGTCATGCTGGTGCAAAGCATTTACAAACGCTGAGGCTCCATCAATCGTCTCATTTCCTCGATACATTGTCCCGTCAAGATCAATTAAATAGCCTTTATATTCCTTCAAGTTATACCCTCCTTTCCCTGTTAGAAAAGAAAATGACTCCGATACCACCCTGTCCATTTACAAACATTATCTCCCTTGGTTATAGCAGGTATGTGTAATGGATGGCTTTCTTACAGCGACTTCCGTGATAGTGAAATACTCCATAATCCCATCAATTGTAAGCTCTTTTTCTTTTTTTAAATATGTAGGAGCTTTTGCTTTGTAGGCGTACGTTTATTCATTTCTCATCACCTCATGACTCATTTGAAAATGCGTTCGCAACTCCAAATTCATTATCTAAATAGGTCCTTATATGTGTACTGAACTTTTCAATAGTATGCTTATTTGCAAAAATAACTTCTTTCAATCTGTCATGATCTACTGCTATATAGTCGTGCACAACCATTTTGCGTAACCGTATGATCTCTTTATAGGTTTGCTCTTCTTCTCGGGGCAACACTTGCTCATCGACTAAAATGTCAATAATATCTTCATACCCGCCTGGATCGCGCATAATAAACCCATCTATCATCATATTACCTACATCCAGCGTTGATTCAATTAATACATGAACCATTCTTTCCAAGCTTAATTTTTCCACCAATGATTCATAACGATGAAGGCTCAACTCCTGAATTATTTCTTCCATATATAAAAGTGTTTGTTCAATTTTACTTTGATCAACAAAATACATAGGTAAAACCTCCAATTCCTATACTAGTCCCTCTATAATAACATATTTCAAATGAATAAAAGTAGGTAATATGGTATAGTTATAGAAGATTAAATAATTTTATGGGGGTATTAAAAATATCCGAATTCATTCTTAACATGGATGCTACGTCGATTGCTAAAGCGATTCAGAATGGGGAAATAACAAGCCTCGAAGCTGTGACTACCTATATAGAGCAAATAAAAAAAATAAATCCCAGTATTAATGCTCTTGTAGAGGATCGTTTTGCGGAAGCCTTAACGGAAGCGAATGTTGTGGATAATAACGAAAATATCGAGAATAAACCATTATATGGTGTTCCTATCAGTGTGAAAGAATCTTTTCATGTGGCTAATATGAAGACAACTGGTGGACTTGAACATCGGCAGGATTTAATAGCTAGAAATGATGCAGAAGTGGTCAGCCTGTTAAAAGAAGCAGGTGCGATAATACTGGGTAAAACAAATACTCCTGCATTATGTTTTTGCCAGGAAACAGAAAATAAATTATACGGGCGAACGAATAACCCATGGGACCCTACCCGAACTGCAGGTGGCTCAAGTGGTGGAGAAGGTG
The DNA here is from genome assembly GCF_026013645.1 of Virgibacillus natechei. Lineage (NCBI taxonomy): Bacteria > Bacillati > Bacillota > Bacilli > Caryophanales > Bacillaceae > Virgibacillus > Virgibacillus natechei. The sequence continues at coordinate 2,419,004 of NZ_CP110224.1, forward strand.
CGCTGCTTAGTGCGGGGGGATCTGCATTAGGAATTGGCTCGGATATTGGTGGTTCTATACGTTTCCCTAGTCATTTTAATGGCGTCATCGGCTTTAAGCCCGGGATGGATCAAGTTTCAGCTGTTGGACACTTTCCTGCCATTTACCATCCATTGCAGAAAAGAATGCTAGCAATGGGACCAATGGGGAAATCGGTTCAAGACATGGAGCTTATGTATCGTATTATAGCGAATAATACAATGTCTACGCTTACACTGCAGGATTTTAAAATTGAAATTTTACCAGGTAATACAAACTACCCACTATCAGAAAGTACAAAAGAGATTCTCGACCAGATCGAAAATTTTTTAACGGTGTCCCACTCAACGACTAGAAGGGTGCCTCCGTTCTTCGAGGATAGTGCGCTATTATGGCAGGAGATTATGTCCATACAAGGTAGCAAACTCGTACAAAATGAAGCGTTTAACAATGATCGATCAAATGTGTTGAAGGCTTATTTGAAAGAAAAATTAACCCAAAGAACAACGATCCACCCCTATTTATCCTGGGCGCTTCTTGGCTCCAAGCTATTCAAACCTTCCAAGAACAGGGTAAAGGAAATAGAGACGGTTATCCACAATGGGGACACTGATTTAGCTACGTATCTGGATAAGCGCTTACTAATTTTTCCTGTATATCATTCAGGTGCACTTCATCATGGGAAGGTATATAAGGAGATTTTCTCCATTCGTAAAACAGTGTTAGCGTATATGCCTTATGTAGCTTACGCAAATGTATGGGGATTACCCTCCTTAACCATCCCTGTTGGTACAGATGAAAATAACATGCCAATAAGCATCCAAGTGATGAGCGCCATTGGAAATGAAGACGCACTGTTTCAATTAGGGAAAATACTGGAGAAAAAATTTGGTGGTTATATTCAAAGTGATCCAGTCCATTCGCTCCAGTTCGTCTAATATCAAGGCATAAACACAAAAGTGATCCTCTAATTTTATAGGATTACTTTTTTTCATTACTCAATGGTAGCCTTTCTGCCATATCAACTAATTCATCATTTCAAGTTCCCTTTGTTTGATATTATAAATAATTCTATCCTTTAATATATTCTTCTTGATCCAGTACTTCAATAACATTAGACCAGTGTAAAGCAGTTCCTACACTCTTGCTCCCTCGTTAATGAAACAACCACGAATAAAATTAATAAATTTTTGCTAGTTGTATAAAATAAGGTAAGAACAACACTAAAATCTACGGTTGATAATAATGAATAAATATGATGATAAGACTAACTAGCGGAGGAAAAACACGGAGACTCCTCGAAAATACAAACCAATTTTCTTCGTGCGATGCAATGCTGCCGTAGCCTTCCTTGTCCTGTGGGAAAGCGCAGTGGGAAGACCCCGCAGGAAAAAAGCGAACTTCTTTTTTCCGAGGTGGCTGAGCTCAAGCCCACGGAAAGCGTAGTGTTTTTCTGCAGCGGCACTATAATTTATAATTACAGCTAGTTTGTCAACAATAGATTTTGGTGAAGAGCCAAAAAGGAAGGAGGGATTCAATATGAAGAAAAAGGAGAAAAAGAATTACTCCGATTTTTCCAACGTGGACAGTATGAGGAATAACTTAATACCAGAAGAATTCCCAGAAGGGCCATCAGGTTCTATCATCCATAAAGATGAAGAAGTTGAAAGTAAATCAACACCATGGAAGGAAGGCCAAAAACGAGAAAGCGCCTATGTATTTCCATACAAGGAATTGCATGATGACCTCCCAAGACAAGCCCCTGGTGCTCATCCTATACACGATGAAGATGGAGATCCCAAAGAAAAAGACGAGTAGTTGACTCAGAACTACTCCTCTTTTGTTCCTGCATGTTCCTAATTCATCTTTTTTAATACAAAATAAGCACAACCAAAGTTACAGTACTCATACAGGTAATCATCCAATGCAGTTATTTGGGAATCCAAAGATGCTTTTATATTTTGATCATTGTAAAAACCCTTGAGCCTTAGCTGCTCATAGCCCCAATCGCCTACAATATAATCATATTTAGATAAAATATCAGAATAACGTTCTTTGAAGGCTTCTTCTTCAAATCCTTCTTTTATTTCCTCAACAATTTCATAATTTTTCCCATGTAACTCAACCAATGATACTCACCCCACTTAACTTGTATATAGTTTATCATATTTCCTATATCACAAACCAGCAATATTTATATGCATGAATTCCTTTTGTATACAGACACTATGAAGGATAAATTCAATTTCCTGTAGAGGAGGGAAACCATGATGCATTCAAAGAATTTTTTGATCGCTTTTCTCATGTTTATCTTCAGCCTGGCAGCATGTGGGCAAATTGATAACACTGCAGAACCAAATGATGAACCGCTAGATCCGACCAGAGAACAAAGGCAACAACAAACACCCGCTGATGAAGAGTTGGAAAATGATCTGGGTTATGTTCGATATACAGAAGATCAAATGGATAATGACCGCGAAAGAAACCGTACCATGGAGATAGATCGAAACGAAATGGCTAATATGATTACACGAAACATTTTACGAAATGATGGATTTGAAGAAGTTGCAACACTTGTTACCGATGAGGAAGTATTAATCGCCTATCAAAAGGATGAAAGTAAAGATGAAGACAGCGCTGCTGACATTGCAAAGAAAACAGCAATGTCTATCATGCCAGCATTCTTCGAAATATATGTTTCAGACAACCATCTCTTAATTGAAGATATACACAGTTTGCATAATTCAAGCACAACTCCGAATCATGATTACGATAACACAACCGATCGAATAATAAATGAAATGGAAAAATCTTCACAAGGAAACAATTAAATCAAGCAATAACTATCATATAATAGTTCAGGGGGTGAAATACTTTGCTCTATCGATACATTTTCAGCTTTTTAATTATTTTTATCATGATATTTTCCTATTCAGGGACGCTGAATGCCGAAGATGACGAAGAGGATATTTATGATGAGCGAATGGCGCTTTTCAAAAAAACAGAGGCTCTTACACAAATCCCATGGTATTACTTCGCAGCTATCGATAACTTTGAAAGAAACATAAAAGAAAACGATGACGATGAACAAGTTATTTCGATTGATATCCCAGCTGATCGTTGGTTTGGAATAGGGAATAGTGCCATGATTAAAGATAAGCGCATCATTGAATTTTTTAATGGAGTAGGGAAAGATGGAAGTGGGAATGGGAAAGCTGACCCAAATGATCCTGAAGATATCCTGTACACAATGGCAAATATACTTCTCGAGTCTGGGCCAACAAAAGATGATATCAAGATTGCCCTGTGGAACTATTATAAACGAGATCTAACCGTACAAACCATTATAAATACTTCCAAAGTATTTAAAGAATTTCAGGAAATTAATTTAACAAATAGGGATTTCCCAGTTTCTACAGAATATAATTACAGCTACAATAATACATGGGGGGACAGACGTGGCTTCGGCGGTTTGCGAATCCATGAAGGAACAGATATATTTGCAGATCATGGGACGCCAGTAAAATCCACAACCTATGGTGTAGTTGAAATAATGGGATGGAACTTATATGGTGGATGGAGAATCGGCATACGTGATATATTTAACATTTACCATTATTATGGGCATATGAATGGATACAGTGATGACCTGAAAGTAGGTCAAGTTGTTCAGCCAGGAGATGTTATTGGAAGTGTCGGCTCTACTGGTTACGGGCCTCCAGGGACATCTGGAAAATTCCCACCTCATTTGCACTATGGCATGTACAAGGATAACGGGGAAAGGGAATGGTCATTTGATCCTTATCCTTTCCTACAGAAATGGGAAAGAATAGCAAAAGAATAATCGTATACACGTAAAGAGCCTGATCAAATGATCAGGCTCTTTACGTTTGGCTTTTTATACTTTATATCATTAAAGAAGAAACTTTCTATACCCGGAAGCCATTTCCCAGGCATCGATACACAAGCTACTAGGTGGATATGATGAATGCTGCTACAACACCCAAGCAACCACTTCCCCCTTTTTATGCCTTATTTATTTTTGATTTGTTTACAAAACCAATTATTATCCCAATACCTATAACAACAATGAAAGTAGCTAATAATGGCAGTAAAACTTGGTTTGTTACACCAATAATAAGATAACCAATACTAGCAGCGACTGCTGCTAGGATAGCGTACGGCAATTGTGTTAGAACATGATCAATATGATTGGATCCAGCTCCAATGGAAGACAAGATCGTTGTATCCGAAATTGGCGTACAATGATCACCAAAAACGGAACCAGCTAACACAGCAGCTAACGAGGGTAGAAGCATGTTGATGTCTGTAATAACAGCTACTTCTGCTGCAATTGGCAACATGATACCAAATGTTCCCCACGATGTCCCCGTTGAGACTGCCATCACCCCAGCGATAAAGAAGAAGAGGAATGGCAGTAACGACGCGCTAATCGAGGCATCATTTACAATTTGCGCTAAATACTCCCCTGTTTCTAACGTGCCAATTATCGAACCGATCATCCATGCCAATACTAATATATATATAGCTGGAAGCATGGTTTTTATACCTTCTATAAAAATGGTAAGTCCATTCGCTCTCGGTTCTTCTTGTTGCAAATGGAATACAAGACCGGTTAAAACTGCACTTAAACCACCGATAAACAAGGACAAATTAACATCTGTATTTGCAAAAGTAGTTAAAATTGTAACGTCACCTTTACTGGCATTAGCACCCGTAACAATCATCGAAACAACTGTAGCTCCAATTAACATAGCAATTGGTATTAATAAATGAAATATCTTACCACCTTTATGAGGTACAAAGGTATCACCCAGATCCCCTGGTGCATTATCTTTTTCTGGATTTAACAGCTGCCCTGTTTCAATTGCTCGTTGTTCATGCGTACGCATCGGGCCGATATCCATTTTAAAATAGGCTACCAGAAAAACAAGTAATAGTGCTGATAATGCATATAAGTTCAATGGAATCATTTGAATAAAAGCCTCAAGTGGTTGAATATCGGTTATTCCATTAGCAGCAAATAAGCCACCGAGTATCCCAATAATATAAGCTCCCCAGCTTGATATAGGTGAAATCACGGTTATCGGAGCTGATGTTGAATCAATGAAATAAGCAAGTTTTGCCCTTGATACTTTATGACGATCGGTTAGCGGTCTAGCTATTTGTCCAACAGCAAGACTATTGAAGTAATCATCTATAAAAATAACTAAGCCCAGTACAGGAGTCATAATCTGCGCACCTGTTCTTGTCTTCACACGCTTTATCATCCATTCACCAAACGCTCTGCTCCCACCAGATGCTTGCAGGAATGCTGTCATCGTACCTAGTAATAGCAAAAAAGCAATAAGTAAAATATTACCTGTATTTAATGCCCCATCCAAAATAAAGATTTCATAAAAAATAGTCCAAATCTCTCGTATCGAATCCAAGATTGCGAAATCATGAATGAATAATGCCCCAATCAGAATGCCTGTACCAAGCGAAATCAATACATTCCTCGTTATTAATACGAGTACAAGCATTAATACTGCTGGAATTATTGAAAAAATGGTTCCTTCCATTGTTATTACCTCCTAAGTTTTTACGTTTGTGCAGGGATTGAGGTTTTAGAAATTAATGTTTCAATACATCTTTAAAAAAACATACAAAAAAGACAATGATAGGAAATAACTTATCATTGTCTAGCGATATAGGTTATCCTCCATTTCGATCGGTAGTCCTCCATGCACAAACGTTTAGCATGACAGTACATCCCTTATTCAAAGACATACCAGCCATAATAAGTTTGACCCTTATTATAGCTTCGGCAAACGATCCTTTCATTTAGAAAACTTGGCATTCGCAAAGGCTTTAGGCGAATGTCCTTAGTCTGCACTTATGCAGTAGGAAAGGAATACTTTCCTATCTGCCAACGATCAAAGGTGTCAACCTCCCGTTGATTACTCTTATCATTTGCTCCTCTACCTCACCGATCAGTAAGGTTTAATTATTTAATTTGTAAGTATCTACTATACTAAATTCTTAGCCAACCTGCAAGACAAAATTTAGTCCTGAAAGTCTTCTCTTGGTACAGATATTGATGGATCATTATTCCCCCCACCGAAGAAATCTGGCACTTCTCCCATAACGGTTCCAGAGTCAATATAAATTTTCGTAGTCACTTCTGCAACTTCGGTCGTAAATGGAATGACAATTTGCACATCAGCTTCCACGATTAGATATAGGATAAGTAAAGCACCATTTATTCCAAATGGCTCTATCTCATGAACGACATCGGTTCTAACAGCACCCACAAGTTCAAGGTTAACGGGAATAGTCGGACCTAAATTAGCAAGAATTGCATTTCCAGTTGCTTGCCCGATTGGAACCTCGATTAAAGTCGGGTCTTGCTCAACATAACTAGCGTCACCTTCAGCATCGATTGGTTCTTCAAGGGGGGTGTCAAAGCTTAATGGCTCCCCTCTGTTCATCTTATAAAAAAACTCTTCCACACGATCTGTTGATACTCGATTTATTTCACTTACAATGTTTGAACTCCATCCGTATGTCGTAATATTCCCTTCATTATCTCTGGTCATTTCTGTAACCTCTTCAAAATCATACTCCTCCGCAAATCGGACTGCGGAATTAATAGCACGTGTTGCAAATTCTTCTGTTCTTAACTCAGCTATTTCCATTAACGTTGGAGTGATTCCATCGTTAATTATCCATATACTTAATAAAACAAATATAACAAACAGAATCATTGTAATCACTAACATATTTTTTACTCTAGACGGCATTCTATTTTTACGAAATCCCATTCGATGTCTCAGATAAAAAACCCCCTTAAAACAAACTATGCTTGTTTTAAGCAGGTTAGAATTTAAAATTATCGGTTTTAATAATGGAAAGCATAATCGTTTTTCAAGATATTATCACGCTAGCCAGACCAATCTCATACATTTTTTCACCTGCGACATTCTCACAACTTCGGTGGTATGATAGTTCCAACGTAACAAAACATCTTAAAGTAAGACTCTAAGTATTGTTGCTTTTAAATCTTCGTAGTTGATATAAAAGACGACGTAACTTGAAATTAGGGATGATACTTTTACCCCGCTACGGAACATACACTACGCTGGTAAGATGCTTTTCAACTTCATTAAAATTGCTTAATATATAACAAATATAGCCATGCACTCTTATAAAGGTTGATTGGAGCGGAGTACAGTCGACTCCTGCGGGAATAGCACGATTCTGAAGACCCCGTAAAACTATCCTAAGGAAGGTCGACTACATACCGTTCTTTGCGAACAACGTCGACATACCCTTTGCCAGGGCAAATCCGTGCCCGCGGAAAGCGACTGTACGCAGCGGAAATCAACCTGGTAGTTACGTCGTCTTTTATAGATTTTGTGTCTAAAACAACAATTCTTTTCGGTGGAACGAGTAACCGCAAATGTCTTCGGTGGGACGAGTAAGCGCAGTCCCAGTCCCAATTTTCAGGAAACGTCTTAAAGTACTAAAAGAATGCCTTCCAATCTGACTGGAGGGCATTCTAATGCTTATGATATTTTAACTAAGGCGTCCCTTCCGATCATGCCTTCTTCCCAGCCATATGCTTCCTTTGAAGCGTCCGTAATTTTTTCCAGTGGAGCGTTTAACAGTTCATCAATTGTTCTTACTCCAACTGCTCGACCAGCGATCACCTCACGCTTTTTCAATTTTTCATTCTCGTTAAAGATATCCACATCTAAGGCCGCACACATTATATATCCTATGTCATTTGATATCACTAATAAATTGGTTTTTGGCAGCTCTACCCGTGTTGCCATAAATACAATTCCATCTACCTCTAATGGATTTACTGTAATCATTAAAAAATGCCTCCTTCTTCATAACACTATATCTGTATGCAAGAAAGAGGCCTATTGTCACTATTTATCTCCAAATTTAATTCGTAACGTATCAGCAAGTATATCCCTTAGAAATTCAGGAAGAAAATAATGCTTATTTTCCGACTTGGCTATTTCAGGTAACAGCCGACCAAACGTAAACGTGTCTGCTGTTGCAACCTTATAGGTCCGTTCAGCATCCAAAGGCTCTCCATCAAACCAAACATGTTGAACATATTCTTCGCCCGTCTCATGTACATATGTCTCCACTTCTATGCCCGAAAATTGCATCCGTCCTAAAATCTCTCCACGAAAGCCAAATCCTTTCAACTTCAATTCCATAAAATCCTTAGTAAAGGACGCACGAATCACCTCAAGCAACTCGTTACCTTTGAGATCGATTACAACCGGATTGATTGGATGTGGACAAATTTGATGAATGTCCTTATATGTAACATCTCCAGCAGGAATTTGATCTAATAAAAGTCCTGCATTCAACATCGCACAATCGGCATTCGTCCAGTCCTGTACAGTGTTGGTCAGCTCCTGCATGATTACTGTATCTTTGAACCACTTTACCTCAATTGGTGAATGGATATGAACAATCTTTTCCTCTAGAATTTTATCCGCTTCTTCACTCAACTCATATAACTTTTGTTCCGTTTCTAAATCTTTTGCAAGATGCGTAACATCCGTGGTATATGCTTCTTTTGTCACTAGCTTTCCCTGATCATGATCCCATGTTAAAATAACTTCTCCAATAAATGCGCAATGCTTACCAGCAGCTGTAATCACTGTATTGTTGATATGTTCCCCTGTTCTCAATAAATGGTGTGTATGTCCACCAATAATGACATCAATATCTGCAAACCTTCTTGCTATCTCCTGATCTTCGCTTAATCCCAAATGAGACAATAAGATAATAACATCTGTAGACTGTTTCAGCTGCTTCACGTATTTTTTCAATGTTTGGTATGGCGAGGCTACATGCCAATCAAGTAATTCATAAAAAGCGTTAAATGGTGCAGTTAGACCAATAACACCAATTCTAACACCATTAATAGATTCAATTTTCACAGAAGGATGAAGCCAATCCGGCTCCTGATTATCCATGCTGTGTAAATTCGCGCAAACTACTTGAAACGCTGCATCATCATACAAATGAAAGAAATCATCTCGAGATAATGTAATTCCTTCATTATTTCCGATTGTTGCTAAGTCATAGCCTGCATCATTCATTAATTCCACATTTGCTTTCCCCATAAATGCTTCAGCAATTGGATGAACACGATCCACATGATCCCCAATATCAATTGTCCAGGTAGATTCATTTGCTGCTTCTTTCATTGCTTTTTTTTCTTTTAAAAATCCAGTAACACGTGCCCACTGGTCAAAATTGCTATGTAAATCATTTGTATAATAGAAATAAAGTTTTTCCAGCATATGTCATACTCCTTAAGCTAGTCCTTGAAAAATCATGCGTAATCCTATCATTATCAATAGAATGCGTAATATCCATTCGAGGGTTTTCCCTGGCAGCATCTGGTTTACCGCTACACCGAGTTTCCCACCAATCCACGCACCCACAATAAAAAATAAAACATATTCCCATGCGATATGTCCAAGTATAATATGTGTGCTACCACTTATCGCACTTACAAAAAGAATCATAAACATGGAAGTTGCTGTGGCGATATGTACTGGAAATCCGAATAACATTATCATAGCAGGTACCATAATTGCCCCGCCACCAATTCCAAACAATCCCGATAGTGTACCTACAAATAGTGAAAGAACAAACGCTAGCCAGATCGACACGGTGTAATGATAGGTAATCCCATCTACACGAAATGTTCGCATTACCTGCCATTTACCGGTTACAGGCTGTTCCTTTGGTTTTAGTTTCACAAAAAATAGTAATGATATCATAATCATTACAAAGCCGAAATACAGTAAAAAATCATTCGTATGGACAAATTGATTGAACCAGGATCCCAACACACCACCAGGAATGCTGCCTGATAAAAATAATAATCCTGTTTTATAATCCACGCGCCCTATTTTAGAATAGGCAATCGTTGATGATAATGCAGTAAAAATCATTGTCACTAGTGAGATGCCTACAATCGTTTGCGGTGACACCCAAGCAAATGAATCCATAAAACTACTTAAAAACAACAAGATAGGTATGAGGATAACCCCGCCACCAAGTCCCATTAAACTACCGATAAATGCAGTCGTCAAACCAATTAAAATACATAGTATAAAAACCAATAGCTAACCCTTCCATTTCTCATTAACTCTTACTCTATATTAGCACTGATTATCATTGATTCCCATCCATAAACATTCTACAAACCAATAAAGTTAAACTTCATTCAGTGAGGTTCGACGCATAGGAGTTAGTGCAGACGTGGCTGATTTAGTCGACCTGCCCGTTAAACTTCGATCATTTTAAACTAAAATCCATATAAAAAGAGCCCACCAAAGCGAGCTCTTCTTACTTTAAAATTTAACCGATTGAACCTTCCATTTCATGCTTGATCAGGCGGTTCATTTCAACTGCATATTCCATTGGAAGTTCTTTCGTGAATGGCTCAATAAAGCCCATTACGATCATGTCCGTTGCTTCTTGTTCACTAAGCCCTCTACTCATTAAGTAGAACAGCTGCTCTTCTGAAACTTTAGAAACTTTCGCTTCATGCTCCAATGAAATATTGTCATTGTATATTTCATTATATGGAATTGTATCAGATGTTGATTGATTATCCATAATTAACGTATCACACTCAATATTCGACCGAGCACCATCTGCTTTACGTCCAAAGTGAACGATTCCGCGGTAGGATACTTTACCACCTTTTTTCGAGATGGACTTTGAAACGATAGATGATGACGTATTTGGTGCCAAGTGATGCATTTTAGCTCCAGCGTCTTGGTGTTGACCTTTACCAGCGAGTGCAATGGAAAGCGTCATTCCACGCGACCCTTCTCCTTTTAGAAGAACAGATGGATATTTCATGGTAAGTTTTGATCCCATGTTGCCATCGATCCATTCCATGGTACCATTCGCATCAACGGTTGCTCGTTTTGTAACTAGATTATATACATTATTAGCCCAGTTTTGAATGGTTGTGTAACGGCAATATGCATCTTTTCCTACGAAAATCTCAACCACTGCACTGTGCAGGGAGTTTGTTGTAAACACTGGTGCTGTACAACCCTCTACATAATGAACAGATGCACCTTCATCAACAATGATTAGTGTTCGTTCAAATTGTCCCATATTTTCCGAGTTAATTCGAAAATAGGCTTGTAGGGGAGAACTTGTGTGTACTCCTTTTGGAATGTAGATGAATGAACCACCAGACCAAACTGCGGTATTCAATGCAGAGAATTTATTATCAGCGGCTGGAATTACTTTACCAAAGTACTCCTTGACTAATTCTTCGTTCTCTTGAAGTGCAGTATCTGTATCCTTAAAGATAATTCCTTGTTCTTCTAAATCTTTTTCCAAGCTATGGTAAACAACTTCTGATTCATATTGTGCAGATACACCTGCTAAATATTTCTGTTCTGCTTCTGGAATGCCCAGTTTATCAAAAGTTTCTTTAATTTCTTCTGGTACTTCATCCCACGTTCTACCTTGTGTTTCAGAAGCTTTTACATAGTAGACGATTTCATCAAAATCTAATTCATCTAGGTCTCCGCCCCATTGTGGCATTGGTTTACTATAAAAAACTTCCAACGCTTTTAGACGTTTCTCAAGCATCCATTCAGGTTCGTCTTTCATCCGTGAAATTTCCTCAACAACAGCCTTCGTTAAGCCTCTTTCTGTACGGAAGACCGATACGTCTTTATCCTGAAACCCATACTCATAACCTTCCATTTCTGGAATTTCTTTTGCCATTATTAAAAACCTCCTATTAGATATTCGTACTTTAAGCTTATGCCTTTGTACTCTAATCCTTTGGCTTTCTACTCTTCATGAACACCTTTTTCCATTGCCTTCCATGCGAGAGTTGCACATTTAATACGTGCAGGGAATTTAGAAACCCCCTGAAGCGCTGCAATATCCTCTAGCTCCTCTGTGTCAACATCTTCCCCAATCATCATATTTGAAAATACTTTTGACATATTCAATGCATCATCAAGTTTTTTCCCTTTAATAGCCTGGGTCATCATTGACGCGGAGGACATGCTAATGGAACAGCCTTCACCTTCAAACTTCACATCTTTAACAATCTCGCCTTCCAGTTGTAAATGCAATTCTATACGATCACCGCAAGTTGGGTTATTCATATCAACAGTCAATGTATCTCCATCGATAGCCCCTTTGTTACGTGGGTTCTTATAATGATCCATAATTACTTGCCTATATAGTGTATCTAGGTTATTCATAGACATCACCGAAATACTCCTTTGTTTTCAAAAGTCCATTAACCAAAAGATCGACATCTTCTTTTGTATTATATAGATAAAAACTTGCTCGAGCTGTTGCCGTTACATCGAGCCATCGCATGAGTGGCTGTGCGCAATGGTGACCTGCACGTACCGCAATACCTTCTGAATCAAGCACGGTTGCCGTATCATGTGGATGTACATCAGCTAAATTAAACGTAACCAAGGCCGCACGACTTTCTGGGCCATACACGTTTATACCTTCAATTGTACGCATTTGTTCCATTGCATAATCTGCTAGTATTTTCTCATGCTTTGTAATGGCATCCATTCCAATTTCACTTAAGAAATCTATTGCAGCACCAAGGCCAACTGCTCCAGCGATAACCGGTGTCCCACCTTCAAATTTCCAAGGGAGTTCCTTCCATGTTGAATCATACAAGTTGACGAAATCAATCATTTCTCCACCAAATTCAAAAGGTTCCATTGCTTCTAGAAGTTTTTTCTTTCCATATAACACACCGATTCCTGTTGGTCCGCACATTTTGTGACCAGATAATGCATAAAAATCGCAATCCAGATCCTGCACATCAACCTTCAAATGAGGCGCTCCCTGTGCACCATCCACTACAATAACTGCATCATGATCATGGGCTATCTTTGCAATTTCCTTAACCGGATTTACAGTTCCCAGTACGTTGGATACATGCGTAATCGCAACAACTTTAGTATTTGAAGTAACTACTTCACGGACATCCTCAAGTGCTATAGTACCATCTGGTTGCAACGGTATATATTTTAAAGTTGCTCCAGATGCTTTTACCGCCTGTTGCCATGGAATAATGTTGCTATGGTGTTCCATTGGAGTAATGACAACTTCATCTCCCGGCTTTAAATTCTGGCGCGCATAACTAGATGCAACGGTATTGATTCCTGATGTTGTTCCGCGATTAAATATCACTTCAGCATGACTGTCTGCGTTAATAAACTGACAAACTTTCTCACGTGCGCCCTCATATTTATCCGTTGCTCGTGAGCCTAGCGTATGAACGCCTCGGTGCACATTCGAATTATCTTGCTTATAATAGTCATTAACAGCATTAATAACTGCCAAAGGTTTTTGAGAGGTAGCCGATGAATCTAGATATACGAGTGGATGTCCGTTAACTTCCTGATCTAATATCGGAAATTGTTGCCTGATGGCTTTTACATCCATTAGTATACCTTCCTCTCAATTAATTGCGTCAATTGCTCTCTGACAGACGCAATCGGTAATTGATTTACAACAGGAGCAAGGAATCCGAAAATAATTAACCGTTCTGCTTCTGCTTGTGAAATTCCACGACTCATTAAATAATATAACTGAAGCGGATCAACTCTACCGACAGAAGCGGCGTGCCCTGCTGTAACGTCATCTTCATCAATTAATAAAATTGGGTTTGCATCGCCACGAGCTTTTTCACTTAACATTAACACCCTTGATTCCTGTTCCGCGTTCGATCTTGTTGCACCATTCTCAACTTTACCAATGGCGTTAAAAATCGATGTTGCTTTATCTTTCATAACACCGTGTTGAAGAATATGTGCATCTGTATCTTTCCCGAAATGCACACTTTTCGTCGTAAGGTTTTGAATTAAATTTCCTCGGCCAACTGTCACCGTTTTCGCATGGCCTGTTGAATTATCACCCACTAAGTGTGTAATGTTTTCAAAAACAGTATGTCCGTCGTTCATTTCACCAATCGCCCAATCAATGGATGCATCTCGGTATGCAACGCCACGACGATTCATATAGGACGTTGTTCCAGCTGCAAAGTTATCCACTCCACCAAATGAAATCTTCGCATTATCATGTGCAATTACTTCTGTAACTACATTTGCGATGGTTTCTTGCTCATAATTGTGGGAAATATAATTTTCCACGTATGTTAAGGAACTGCTTTCCTCTGCAACAACTAACACATGATTAAACAATGCTACTTCTGGATCTTCCTGCCAAAAAATAGTTTGTATCGGAGTCTCCACTTGAACATTCTTTGGAATATAAACAAAAATTCCACCGTTCATTAAAGCAGCGTGCATGGCTGTCAATCGATGCTCATCAATAGTGACAGCATCTTTCATATAATATTTTTTCACTAGATCTTCATGTTGTTGAAGTGCTGTAAAGATATCTGTGAAAATAACACCTTTATCTTTCAAGTCCTGACTTAATGATGTGAATGCAACTGAGTTATTACGCTGTATGAGTATATTTTCAGGTGCATTATCTTTATCAAGAAAACCGTGTATCTCGGCTGGTAATTCATTTATTGATGAAATTGCTTCGCCTTGTGCCGTATGTTTAAAACGACTGAAATTCCATTTGCCTATCTTCGTCTTATCAGGCTTAGGCATTTCAAGCGAATCAGCTTGTTCTAAAGCTTGAAGGCGTAGGAGCCGCATCCATTCTGGTTCGTTTCTTACTTGCGAAAACTGATCAATATAATCTTTGTCATATGGTAGTTTGATGTCTACAGTCATAGTACCCCTCCTAACTATTAAGCTTCTTGCCCTTGGCCTACTGTTTCGTCTTCAATGCCTAATTCTGTTTTAATCCACTCATAACCTTCAGCTTCCAAACGCTGTGCTAGTTCAGGTCCACCAGATTTAACAATGCGTCCTTGCATTATAACGTGTACATGGTCTGGCGTAATATAGTTCAATAAGCGTTGGTAGTGTGTAATGATTAAGCAACCGAAATTCTCATCACGTAATTTATTAATTCCTTTTGAAACTACTTTTAATGCATCAATATCAAGTCCTGAGTCAATTTCATCCAAGATTGCGATTTCAGGTTTTAATAGCATTAATTGAAGAATTTCATTACGCTTTTTCTCGCCACCTGAGAACCCTTCATTTAAATAACGTTGTGCCATGTTTTTGTCGATTTCCAGGTAATCCAATGTATTATCCATTTCCTTAATGAATTTCATCAAAGGAATTTGATCGCCTTCTTCACGGCGTGCGTTGATAGAAGAACGCAAGAAATCAGATGTCGTTACACCACTGATTTCACTTGGATATTGCATGCCTAGAAACAGGCCAGCGCGTGCACGTTCATCAACTTCCATCTCCAATACGTCTTTCCCATCAAAATGTATACTTCCTTCAGTAATTTCAAATTTAGGGTGTCCCATAACTGCAGAAGCCAGTGTCGATTTCCCAGTACCGTTTGGTCCCATTACTGCATGAAATTCGCCACCATTTATCGTAAGGTTTAAACCTTTTAATATCTCGTTCCCTTCAATATTTACATGAAGATTCTTGATTTCTAGAGTTGATCCTGCCATTCTGATACCTCCAAGTACTAGTATTATTGTTTAAAATGAATATGACATCCATTCTCAATCTATTCTCATTACAATCTTAAAGCATTTCGAATTTAATATCAACTCTTTTAGGCTATTAAGTCTTGTAAGAATCTAACTTTCTGGACGTCCATAAAATGTTCCTATCTAGATGAAAAATTATAAATCAACTTTTAGTGTGAGGAACTATTTGCTTCCACCACATTATACCGTTTTTCCTACATCAGTCAAAATAAAAGGCTACTGTTGTCCTTTTTATAAGAACAACAGTAGCCTTTTCCATTATTATTTTTGAAGTTGACTAACAAATTCAGCTGATAGTTTTTTACATTCGGCATATTCCTGATCTCTTCTTTTCTCTACTGCGATGCGTTTTTCAAATTTTCTTTCGTATTCAGCATAACAAATCTTATTCGATTGCTGCATCGCTTTCTCCATCTCTGGAGTGTAATTCAAACTTATACCACTATTAATAGTGAACCATCCTTTCGACTTAAGTACAATACTAATCGTAACACGGGGATGATTCCCCTAACAAAGCGTGTATAAACCCATTAACAAGGATTATTTCGAACATGAAAGGCTGAATCTATACAGCGACATTTCTCCATAATCATATAACGAATTACTGGCAAATACGATGTATTGCTCCAAATTTGCTAAAAAAGTTATTCGAAAACTTAGTTATTACCTCCAACAGGAACGACAGCTCCGTTATATGTTTCCGTAATATAGGTTTGAATTTCTTCTGACTGCAATACGTTGACTAGTTCATTCAACACTTCATTGTCTATATCTTCTGATTGAACGGCAATCACATTCACATATGGAGATTCATCATCTTCTATAAAGAGTGCATCCTCCAAAGGATTTAAATCTGCATCAATTGCATAATTCGTATTGATTGTAACTAAGGCATCCTCTTCAGAAAAATACAACTCAGGTAAAAGTGCTGCGTCAACATCTGCTGAAAACGTTAAGTCATGTGGATTTTCAACAATATCACTTACTTCTGCATCTACCTTTTCTACGTCTTCGTCTAAAGTAATCAGACCATTCTGTTCAAATAATGCTAGGACTCGCCCGTGATCAGCTACAGAACGACTTAGAATTACTTCTGTTCCATTCTCTATCTCGTCAATATCAGTTATGTTTTGAGAATAAACCCCCATCGGCTCGATATGAATGCCATCAATATAATCAAAATCATAACCGATTTCCTCTATTTGACCCTCTAAATATGGGATATGCTGGAAATAATTAGCATCTAGATCTCCCGTTTCCAAATCATCATTTGGTAATACATAATCCTGGTACTGTTCAACTGAAAGTGATATTCCCTCTTCCTCTAAAAGCGGTTTGGCTTCTTCCAAAATCTCCGCGTGTGGTGTACTTGAAGCACCAACTGTGATTTCCACTGGTTCAGAGCCATTATCACCCGTATTTTCATCTGTATCTCCATCTGTATTTCCATCCCCACAAGCTGCTAGTACTAATACTACTAGTAGCATTAAAAATGCCACGTTCCTTTTCATTATAATCTCCCCTTATATTTTTATCTTTTATCTAATTTAGTAGACAGATAATCTCCGATAAATTGGAAAATAAATACAATGACTACAATCAAAATGGTACAAACAAGTACCACATCAAAATCACGGCGTTGAAAACCGAAGAAGTATGCATAATCTCCTAATCCTCCAGCACCAATAACGCCCGCCATCGCGGTGTAACCAATTAACGCTATTGCAGTAACAGTTATCCCAGACACCAATGCTGGCATAGATTCCGGTAATAGAACCCGAAAAATAATTGTCCGTGTCTTTGCTCCCATTGAGGTTGCTGCTTCAATCACGCCTTTATCAACTTCCTTTAGCGCAATTTCCACCAGTCGTCCATAAAATGGTGCTGAACCTATAATCAATGCAGGTAAAGCTGCAGTGGGACCCCGAATAGTTCCAATTAAAAAGTCAGTGAATGGAAATAACAATAAAATTAATATAATAAACGGAATAGCTCTGAACACATTTACAACCGTAGCTACAATAAAGTTAAGTGTTTTGTTTTGCCACATGCCGCCTTGCATTGTCAGGTATAAAAGTAAACCTAGAATAATGCCTAAAATTATGGTCCCTGCCAATGCGAACAACGTCATATAAAAGGTTTCATACGTTGCTTCCACCAAGTCTTGAACATCTAGATTTGGAAATAAGTCATTCAGCATGACGAACAACCTCCACTTCTACCGAGGTCTCATCATGAATAAAGCTTACTGCCCTATTTATTTCCTCTGAATCTCCTTCAACTTGAACAAACAATGTACCGTATGCGGCCGCCTGGGTCTGGGTAATTTTCCCCTGGAGGATGTTAATAGCTATATCAAACTTCTTGGCTACTTGACTTATTAATGCTTGATTTGCTGTTTCACCAATAAAATGAAGTCGAATGATTATTCCTTGGTCATACGTATCAATCAAATGACTTACACTTTCGTCTTCATCATCTGCACCCATAACCTGCTCCACAAATTTTCTTGTCACCGTTTCCTTTGGACGCCGGAATACATCCAGTACTTCACCTTGTTCTACGATTTTCCCTTGTTCCATTACTGCAACCTGGTTACATATTTTGCGTATAACATGCATTTCGTGGGTAATAAGAATAATCGTTAATCCCAGCTTCTCATTAATATCCACCAGTAAATCAAGGATAGAATTCGTCGTTTCTGGATCTAATGCTGAAGTTGCTTCATCGCATAATAATACTTTCGGGTTATTTGCTAACGAGCGAGCAATACCCACACGCTGCTTCTGTCCTCCACTAAGTTGAGAAGGGTAGGCATCCTCTCGTCCGGAGAGACCGACTAAATTAATTAACTCCTGTACACGTTCTTGCCGTTCAGCTTTTGCTACTCCTGCTATTTCAAGTGGAAAAGCAATGTTATCTCGCACAGTACGTGACCAAAGTAAATTAAAATGCTGAAAAATCATCCCAATTTCCTGTCGTGCTAGCCGAAGTTTTTTTGCATTTAATTTTGTTATTTCCTGGTTGTCAATCACAACTTGACCATCTGATGGATCCTCCAACCGATTAAGTAAACGTACAAATGTACTTTTACCTGCACCACTATAGCCGATAACGCCGAATATCTCACCTTCTTTTATATTAAGGGTCAGATCATCAACAGCTGTTATTCTTTGTTTATTTGATGTGAAATATTTACTTAAACCCTTAATCGAAATCACAAATAATCCTCCTTAAATGGTACATACCATGCTTATTATACCAAACCAAAACACAAAAACGCCTTCCTGTAAGAGAACAGAAAGACGTAAATAATCGTTTTCTCGTTCCCTCATCTGCCAAAGCGTACACTTTGCAGGAGTTGGCACCTTTCAGACTTCGTAATGTTCTGAAGGTTGCCGCAGTTTCACAGGGCCAGTCCCTCCACCGCTCAAGATAAGAGATATAATCGTACCGTTTAGCTTTGAAAGCTTTAATTGTACTGATGCAGGTAGGAACATTTATACTCTCCTACTGCAAAAATACTAGCACACTAGTTTTCTAGTGTCAATATTGTTATTTCATTAACTTTTTACGAACAGGTCTGGTTTATACTCTGTCAGATAGCTGTAAATATTTGCGATAGACCGAAAAGCATAAATTTTTTCTTTTACTTCATTACCTTCCTTAATTAACAAGCAGGGGACACTCTCTATTTTGTGTTCCTGCATAAATTCAGCATACAGTGAAGCGTTCATTTGGTAAAAAATAGTTTCTTTGTGCACCGACTCAATTTTTGTTAACATCGTTCGCGCTACATGACATGTACCACAAAAAGGAGTATAAATATATAATATATAGCTATCTTGTTCCAGTACTTCGTTTGTTATCTCTTGCAACACTACCACCCTAAATTAAAAATATTGGATTAACCGCTATTCGTTTACTCAGTAAAGCAGTAGCAAGTACATGCTCAGGAGTTGTCGCTACTTCACGATATTCACTGCTCACATAGATATGCTCGGCATGCGGAAGCTCATGTCTCAATTGTTTACGTAATTTTATGCCTGAATAATCTTCATCAACAAATATCAATACATTTTTATTATCTAAATCATAGGTTTCCAAGAGATCATCAAACTTCTCAACACCAAGGGTACCATTCGTACAAACAATAGCGACATCATCGGTAATTATCTTCTCAATTTGCCTTTTATCTGTTAATCCTTCGACTATAATAACTATTTCATGTGCCATCATCCCACAACACTCCTAATGAAATCAAGCAAAAATGCTTCTGTTATATGTATACTATGATACAAACGTGGCCAACTATACAACATTGTTGCAAGTTAGCCAGTTATAGTCGCTATTCATGATATTAGTCTTCTTCTTGGTCCGTAACTGCATCATATTGCTCTGCTGATAATAGACGATCAAGATGCGACGAATCAGATGGCTCGACCACGATCATCCATGCCTTATCATATGGTGAGTCATTTACAAATTCAGGATTATCTTCTAAATCCTCGTTCACTTCAATAACTTTTCCGCTTAGTGGAGCATATAACTCAGAGACTGTTTTAACGGATTCAACACTTCCAAAAGGCTCATCTAATTCAATCTCTTCTCCAACCTCAGGAAGTTCAACGAATACAATGTCTCCGAGTTCATCCTGTGCAAAATCTGTAATACCGATACGTACTTGTTCGGCTTCTTTCTTAATCCACTCATGTTCTTCTGAATATAATAAATCCCCTGGTACGCTCATTGATATCCCTCCGTTTATTCATTCCATTATAACTATACAATGTAAGCATGGATTTTTCTAGTGTTTTACAATAATTCATTGACGCTGTTCTAACTCCCATCATATGATAAGCGGGAAACCTCTACGTTGACTAATTTATTACACTACTCACGTATGATGGATAGGCTTTTACTAAAACTTCCCTACACACATTATAGCCAATTTTCATTAAACGTTTCTTCCTTAAATCCAACTGTCACGTTTAGTCCGTCCGTTACGATTGGCCGCTTAATCAGCATCCCATCCGAAGCTAAGAGTTCTACCATTTCTTCAGTGTCTGCATCTTTTATTTTTTCTTTCATATTCAACTCACGGTATTTTTTCCCGCTTGTGTTGAAAAATTTTTTTGCAGGCAAATTACTTTTTTCAATTAGTTCTTTTATCTCTTCTTTTTTCGGTGGTGTATCCACTATATGTATGGTACGGTACTCAAGTTTATTCTCATCTAACCACTTCTTCGCTTTTTTACATGTACCACAGCTTGGATACCAATAAAATGTAAGTGCCATATACATCATCCTCCTTCGTAAATGTATTGATATTTTTAATTCTATCATGACTATAGCTAATTATTCATTCTTTTCGTTTGATAATTATGTACTAGCGTTTTTGAACTGCTTAACTGCTTATAAAAAGATAGCTCTCCCTATTTTAATAGGAACGAGCTATCACATATTCTTCCTGAATTATATTAAACGATATATTCTTCTTCCTCTATAATTTTAGCTGCAACCTCCCGCTTTTTCGCTATTACATTTGTTGGTGTATGGCGAGTTAGCTTACGAAGTGACGACAACATCGTACGTAATGTGTCCCCTTCTTCGACTGCAATTAATGTTTCTTTTGCATCTGCTTCAATTCGGTTGAAAGCTTCCTGTACATAAATTTGAGTGTATAATAATTTTTGTTTGTTTTTCTCATCGCCTGAACGATTGATCGCCTTTTCAGTACGAAGAATTGCAGCTTCCATGTTATATACTTCTGCAGTCATATCTGCTAGGTTAACTAAAATTTCTTGTTCCTTTTCAATCTTCTGCATATACTTCTGTGCGGCTAGACCAGCGCCAAGTAAAACAATCTTCTTGGCATTTTTCAACAGGTGTTTCTCTTGCGCTAAACGCTCGTCGCCCACTTCCTCCGGCATCATCATCATTAATTCTTCTTGTAACGCTTGCGCTTTTTGCAGTAATGGAAGTTCGCCCTTCATTGCTTTTTTCAACAATGTTCCAGGTACGATTAGTCGATTGATTTCATTTGTACCCTCAAAAATACGGTTAATTCGTGAATCACGATAGATTCGCTCTACTTCATATTCTTGCATAAACCCATAACCACCATGCAATTGTACTGCTTCATCTGCTGTATAATCCAATAATTCTGTAGCCATATATTTATTCATCGAACATTCAATTTGGTATTCAGCTATGGCACGTGCTACTTCACGTCCATCCTTCATTTGTTCGTCTGTCAATGCGCCCATACGCTGTTCAAATAAACCAACTGTTCGGTAGACGGAACTTTCATTCGCATAAATCTCCGCAGCCATTGTTGCTAATTTTTCCTGCGTTAAGGAAAAGCTGGAAATTGGTGTATCGAACTGTTTACGTTCATTCACATATTTTGCCGATAATTCCAGGGCACGCTTGGATCCACCAACACCACCAATCGCAAGCTTATAACGTCCAACATTGAGAATATTAAATGCGATAATATGGCCTCGCCCTTTTTCCCCTAATAAATTCTCAACAGGAACTTCTGCATCCTCTAAAACGAGTGTGCGAGTAGATGAGCTCTTAATACCCATTTTCTTCTCTTCTGGACCGGTTGACACACCGGGGAATTCACGTTCAACGATAAATGCTGTGAAATGCTCTCCATCTATTTTTGCGTATACAACGAACACATCTGCGAATGCGGAGTTTGTGATCCATTGCTTTTCACCGTTTAAAATATAATGCGTTCCAGCTTCATTTAATGTCGCTGTTGTTTTTGCCCCCATTGCATCAGAACCTGAACTTGGTTCTGTTAGTGCATATGCAGCTAATAGTTCTCCAGTTGCAAGCTTAGGTAAATATTTCTGCTTCTGGTCATCATTCCCAAAAAACACAATTGGAAGGGAGCCGATCCCTACATGCGCCCCATGTGTCACCGAGAATCCACCGGCACGTGAAAATTTCTCCGTTATTAAAGAAGAGCTAATTTTATCCAAAGCAAGACCGCCATATTCTTCAGGGACGTCAACACCCAACAGCCCTAAATCACCAGCCTTTTTTAATAAATCAACAGAATGTTCGAATTCATGATTTTCTAGGTTTTCAATCTTTGGTAAAACATCACCTAATACGAAGTCTTCTGTCGTTTTGGCAATCATTTTATGTTCCTCTGTGAAATCCTCTGGTGTAATGACATCATCTGCAGTCAAATCTTCCGTTAAAAATGCTCCACCCTTGAAAACCTTATCTTTTGTTTCACTCATATTTATTCTTCCTTCCTTTTTGGAATAGTTTAATTTAGATAAGAAGCCGATTACAATAGTTCAAAAACACCAGCAGCCCCCATGCCGCCACCAATACACATGGTTACAACACCATATTGCACGTTGCGGCGTTTCATTTCATGAATAAGGCTTAATGTCAGTTTTGTCCCTGTCATCCCAAGTGGATGGCCAAGCGCAATGGCACCGCCGTTAACATTAACTTTATTTATATCAAGATCCAGTGCTTGAATAACACGGACGGCTTGAGATGCAAATGCTTCATTCAATTCAAATAGACCAATATCTGATAGGTTTAAACCTGCTATTTTCAATGCTTTTGGTACGGCTTCTACAGGTCCTACCCCCATTATTTCCGGCTCTACACCTGCTACTGCAAATGAGCGAAATTTCACTAATGGTGTTAGCCCTTCTGCTTCTGCTCTTTCTCGATCCATGACTAGTACGGATGCTGCACCATCACTCATTTGCGATGCATTACCTGCAGTAACAGACCCTTTTATATTAAATGCTGGACGAAGCTTACCAAGTACCTCCGTCGTCGTCCCGGGACGTACGCCTTCGTCCATATCAAATTGAAAGGACTTCTCTTCAATCTTATTTTTATCTCCTACTATTCGGTTTGTCACGCCGACAGGAACAATCTCGTCTTTGAATTTCCCTTCATTAATAGCTTTTTCTGCTCGCTCATGGCTTTGAACAGCAAATGCATCCTGATCAGCTCGTGAAATACCAAACCGATTTGCTACTTCCTCTGCTGTATGACCCATTTCCATATAATAGCCAGGTGCGTCCTGAACCAATTTTGGATTCGGCTTAATTACATGACCACCCATTGGAACGAGACTCATAGACTCAGCTCCACCAGCAATGATAGAATCGCTCGCACCAATCATGATCCGTTCTGCTGCAAAGGCGATACTTTGTAAGCCTGATGAACAGTAACGATTAATCGTAATTCCTGGCACATCATTCTTCAGTCCTGCAAGCCCAGCGATATTACGTGCCATATTCATGCCTTGTTCTGCTTCTGGCATCGCATTTCCAATAATCACATCATCAATATTGCCATCATAATTCCCTGCACGTTTTAACGTTTCCTTTATTGTTATCGCTGCTAAATCATCTGGTCGACTATCAGCTAGTGCACCTTTATTTGCTTTTCCTACAGGGGTTCTTGCACCTGCAACAATTACTGCTTCCTTCACATTCCTTCCCCCTATTCAATTAGTTTCGTAAAGGTTTTCCTTTTACAAGCATGTGCTGCATTCTAGCTTGCGTTAACGGTTCCTGAATCAAGCTCAAGAATGCTTCGCGTTCTAGATCGAGCATTACCTGTTCATCGATAACTGTTCCTTCTTTTATTCTTCCACCTGATAACACATATGCCAATTTTTCAGCAATTTTCACATCATGATCTGAAGCATACCCACCAAATCGTAATGATTTTGCACCTAGGAGCATTGCTCCATAACCTGCATCCCCTACGACCGGTATTTTTTCACGCTTAGGCGCATGGTATCCTGATCTTGCCAATTCCAACACCTTCTCTTTTGCATCATGTAAAAGGTGATCCGGATTAGCGCTTATACCATCTTGATTATCTAAAAATCCATTTTCACGTGCTTCAGCAGCTGACGTTGATACTTTAGCCATTGCTACTTTCTCAAATACATCATTCGCTACTTTTGTGAGATCAAAATGAATACCTTCAGGCAAATTGCGAAGTTCTTTCAAGTAAAGCTCCTTCGTCCCTCCACCACCAGGAATTAATCCAACACCAAATTCAACCAATCCTATATACGATTCTGGTGATGCTTGAATGGCAGCTGCTGGAAGGGAAACTTCAGCCCCACCCCCTAACGTCATATTAAAAGGGGCGGCAACAACTGGTTTATTGGCATACTTAATGTTCATTCCCATATTTTGAAACTGACGAATGACCATATCCAATTCAAAGATATTATCGTCCTGCGCTTCCATTAACATCATGGCAAGATTTGCACCGACACAGAAATTCTTCCCCTGATTCCCAATAACAAGGCCTTTATAATTCCTATCTACTTCCTCAAGTGCGTAATTAACCATTTGAATGATATCAAGGCCGATTGCATTACTTTGAGAATGGAATTCAAGACAAGCAACACCGTCACCTAAATCGATTAAACTGGCACCAGCATTCTTTTTAATAACTCCATTGACATCTTTTAACTTTTTGAGATTAATCTCTTTCTTATTACTAATTTGTTGTTTATACTCGCCATGGTCGTAGTAATATACATTTCCATTTTCCTGTTTATAAAAAGATTCATTCCCATCTTCAAGTAGCTTAAGTACCCATTCAGGAACCGTTTCTCCTTCTTCCTGCATGCGTTCGACTGATTTACGCAACCCAATGGCATCCCATGTTTCAAATGGACCAACTTCCCAACCGAATCCCCATTTCAGCGCTTGATCAATGGAAACCACGTCATCAGCAATTTCATCAATCAAATCAGCGGAATAGATTAATACGGGCTTCAATACGGACCATACAAGGTCTCCCGCTTTATCTCCTTTTGATCGTATAAGCGCTTTCAATTTATGCTTGGTTCCTTTTTCCTGTTTCGCCATTTCTGTTGCAGCTGTATTTAACTTTGTACGATCCTCGTATTCTAGTGTTTCTGGATTTAATTCATAGATTGTACTGCCATCTTTTCCTTTTTGCTTTAGGTAGAATCCTTGGCCACTTTTCGCACCTAACCAGCCTTTTTCATGCATTTTCTTCATAAAGTCTGGTACATCAAAGACTTCCTTTTCCGCGCCATCCACTTGGTCATACACATTTTTGGCCACATGGATGAATGTATCTAAGCCGACAACATCCAATGTACGAAACGTCGCACTACTCGGGCGACCGATCATTGGACCTGTTACAGAATCCACCTCACCGACGCTGTACCCTCCTTTTTGCATTTCTCTTACGGTTACAAGTAAACCATACGTACCGATACGGTTTGCAATAAAGTTCGGTGTGTCTTTTGCTTCAACAACGCCTTTGCCCAGCACATCTTCACCAAATGTTTTCATGAATTCCAATACTTCCGTGTCCGTGTCTTTCGTTGGAATAACCTCTAGTAATTTTAAGTAACGAGGCGGATTAAAAAAGTGAGTCCCAAGAAATGATTTACGAAAGTCTTCCGTACAATCTGCAACCATATCCTCTACAGAAATCCCTGATGTGTTAGAGCTTACAATGGTACCTTCTTTACGATGTTTTTCTACATTTGCAAATACCTTTTTCTTAATATCCAGATTTTCAACAACTACTTCAATAATCCAATCAACATCAGCTAGTTTTTCCATGTCATCATCCATATTACCGACCTCAATTAAATCAAGGCTCTTCTTCGTCGTAATTGGAGATGGTTTTTGTTTTAAAAGTGCTTTTTTACTTTGAGAAGCTGCTCGGTTACGTACGACTGAATCCTCTAATGTAAATCCTTTATTTTGCTCTTCCTTCGTTAATTCTCTTGGTACAATATCAAGCATAATTGTTGGAATACCTACATTAGCCAAGTGGGCGGCAATACCAGCCCCCATAACCCCGGATCCTAGCACCGCAGCGCGCTTGATTGATTGCTTCATTTTTTGTCCCCCTTCACTTTGAATGAATACTCATTCATTTTATTGGTAAAAAGAAAAGATAGTTCCCTATCCGTCTATTTTCTACTATAAATTATAATCAGATATTTCGCAATAAAAAACTCTTTTTTAGAAGGATCTTTTCGTAAGTATCTTCGTAGTTGATATAAAAGACGACACAGTGACAATTCTCTTTCGTGACGCTGCCTCTCGTTCTAATGATGGTTGGTGCTTGGATTCGCTACGGCAGAATACTCCGCTTTCCGTGGGCACGGCCTCAGCCTCCTCGCGGAAGATCGCCGCTGCGGGGTCTTCGGTCACGTGCTGGGGCTGCGCGTAAATGCTCGCCCCACCGAAAACCATTGTTCCCACAGGAGTCTACGTATTCTGCCTTCGCTGATTTGAGGATTTCTGATTATCGATTTGTTATAGACCATGAAATCAACGTTTTGCTTAGCTCTCTCACATGAAAAGAAACGGTTCGAAGCCGCGGAAAAACGCGAACTCCTCGAAAATACAAACCGATTTTCTCACGAAGATGTAATGCTGACGAATCTTTCTAAAAAGTTACAAAGAACAATACCAGCGAAGGAAATACACGGAGACTCCTGCGGGAATAGTGGCCAGAGTGAGACCCCGCAGAACGGAGTTCGAGGAGGCTCACGGGTCACCCGCGGAAAGCGAAGTGTATTTCCGTAGCGGTTTAAAAAGCATCAACCTAATTTTCAAGTTACATCGTTTTTATAAATTTTGTGTTAAAAACAACAATTCCTTTCGTTGGGACGATTAACCACAGTCCCAATCTTTTAGAATACGTAGCATTCGTATTTGCTAAAAATACATAATCGTAACGATTCCTATTTACAAATCGTAATCATTACGTTAATATCTATAAGGTAAGGAGGAATGGACATTGAGCTTATTAAATAAAATTACATGTATCATTTTGATTAGTATTGCTATAATTGGTTGCAGTCCAACAGAACAAGGAACTACAGAAGCCGATTCTTCTAATCTTACAATCTATACGACCATTTATCCCATTCAATATGCTGTTGAACAAATCGGTGGAGAGGCAATAACTGTAGAAACTGTTTATCCCCCTGGAGTGGATGCACATACATATGAGCCTACCACAAGGGATATGACAAAAATAGCTGATGGTGATGGATTCATTTATTTAGGTGCTGGAATGGAAGGTTTTGCTGAAACTGCTGCTGATGCACTAGCTTCACAGTCTGTTAAATTAATTGAAATTGGTGAGCATGAAGAACTTTTTAGTGACGCATCCCATGAAGGACATGATCACGAAGATCAGGAAGAAGATTCTCACCATGGTCATGATCATGGTGACCATGACCCGCATATTTGGTTAGATCCGCAACGCATGACAGAAATGGCACACATTATTAAAGATGAATTGATTGCGTTAAATCCAGAAAATGAATCATTATTTAATGAAAACTTACAAGCATTAGAAGAAGATTTAATGGAACTCGATCAGAACTTCACTGATGTCCTAGAAACGAAAAACAATACGAAAATACTAGTATCGCATGCAGCTTTTGGATATTGGGAAGAGAGATATGGCATTGAGCAAATTTCGATTCATGGGTTATCATCTGAGAATGAACCTTCACAGAGAGAGCTCATCGAAATAGTAGATCATGCTGAAGAACACGAATTGGACTATATTATTTTTGAACAGAATACGTCTACTCAAGTATCAGAAATTATTAGAGATCAAATTGGCGCAGAAACGTTAGTCATTCATAATCTTGCTACTTTACGAGATGAAGATATAAGCAATAATGAAGATTATATCTCTTTAATGAATTATAATTTAGATATTTTGGATGAAGCCACGAAATAGGTTATCTATTAGGAGTAGATCCGAAGAAAGGAAGTGCTACGAATGACCGAATCAGTTGTCTCCATGAAAAATATTAGCTTTACGTACGAGCAGAAAAAAGTACTGGATCACATAAATTTCGAAATTCCACGTGGTGCGTTCATGGGATTACTTGGACCTAATGGTGGCGGTAAAACAACGCTAATCCGTTTAATTCTTGGTTTGCTGCAACCGGATGAAGGATCTATCCATTTACTACATCAACCTATTGAGAAATTTAAACAACGAAATAAGATAGGTTTTGTATCGCAAAAAGCAAGTGCATTTAATGCAGGCTTTCCTTCTACGGTGTTTGAAGTCGTCTCGATGGGTTTGACAGCCAAAGTAGGTTATCTGAAATTCTTCAAACAGCAACATAAAGAGAAAATACTTCATTCAATTGATCAAGTTGGAATGCTTGACTATGCTTATGAAAACATTGGAAACTTATCTGGTGGGCAACAGCAACGTATATTTATTGCACGTTCCCTCGTTAATGAACCAGAACTGCTCATCCTGGATGAACCAACAGTCGGAGTTGACTTTGAAAATGTGCAACGTTTTTATGAACTATTACACTATCTAAATGAAACTAATAACATTACATTATTGCTTGTAACTCATGATACGGGTACGATAACGAAACATGCAACAGACATTGTTTGTTTAAATAAAACATTGCATTTCCATGGAAATCCTACTGAGTATAATTCATTAACCGAAAAAGATTTATCACAATTTTATGGTCATCCCATAAACATTGTCACCCACGATCATTGATGTTGGAGGCGCACTTATGCTAGCAGATTTTTTTCAATATGACTTTTTACGTTACACCTTTTTAACCGGGATACTAATTGGAATTATTGCACCTCTATTGGGGACATTCATTGTAGTAAGACGGTTATCATTAATAGCAGATGCATTATCACATGTAACACTAGCTGGAATTGCCTTCGGATTAATGCTTGAAAAATTCGCCATTACATTTTTCACCCCATTATATAGTGGGATGTTTTTTTCCGTTATCGGTTCTGTTTTAATTGAAAAATTAAGAAGTGTTTACAAAACCTATCAAGAACTCGCCATCCCCATTATTATGTCTGGCGGTGTTGGGTTAAGTGTTATATTCATATCAGTAGCGGACGGATTCAATACAGATCTATTTAACTATCTGTTTGGTTCCGTTTCAGCTGTTAGTCAAAATGATTTCTATTCGATACTTGGTATTTCTATCTTCATTATATTGGTTGTTACATTATTTTATAAGGAATTATTTACTTTATCATTTGATGAAGAACATGCTACTGTATCCGGCATTCACACAAGAGGCATTCATATGCTTTTTACCATCTTAACAGCATTGGTAATCGCCGCATCCATTCGGATAGTAGGTGTATTATTAGTTTCGGCATTAATGACACTTCCTGTAGCTGCGAGCATGCGAATTGCAAAAGGATTTAAGCAAATGATGTTTCTATCCGTTGTCTTTGGTGAAATAGCTGTTATTATAGGGTTAATATCCGGTTATTATTTAGATATACCACCTGGTGGAACAATTGTAATGGTAGCAATTCTTATTTTATTACTTAGCATTGGTATTAAACGTTTTACGTTAACGTCTAAAAAAGTGAGGGAAGCTGAATGAATTTAAATGAAGCGATCGATCTTTTAAAAGAAAAAGGGTATAAAACAACTGGAAAAAGAAAAGACATTTTAACCTATTTTGAAAAAGCGGACGGTTATCGTACTGCTAAGGATTTAATCCAATATATGGAGCTTAGCCATGAAGGAATCAGCTTTGACACCGTCTATCGAAACCTTCATCTATACGATAAGGTTGGCATATTAGAAACAACAGAGTTAAATGGAGAGAAACAATTTCGCATGAACTGTACAGACCACCATCATCACCACTTTATTTGTAATGATTGTGGAAAAACAAAACCATTAGAAGTATGTCCAATGGATGATATAGAAAATAAACTGGCTAATTATGCAATTGAAGGGCATAAGTTTGAAATTTATGGTTTATGTCCAGGTTGTATAAGTGCATGAGAAATTAATTAGAAAGACTCGGCTGCCTCTCGACTTTGCAAAATTTAGAAACCAGGGCGGCGTTTCCAAGCGTAATTAACACAATAAATAACATACAAAAATGCTTGGAATAATTCCAAGCATTTTTAAATTCTTTCTATTTTTCTAAATACGCGTCTTTAGTTGAATAAAACTTCTGTTTCCTTTCTAGGAATTGGCTTATCAAGATTTGATAAGCCAATTCCTAAAATATTACATTATTTTGATAATGCGATTTTTATATGTTCCAAGTGATGCTGTTGGTGCCAATCTAATTTTGCTACCTTTTTTGCAACTGTTATTTTTCCGTTTATCTGGTGAGTAAAAGCTCGGGTCAATTGCTCTTCAGTTAAACTTTGGCCCAAAGATACGATGCGCTCATTTATGCCTTCCAGCATTTTAATAGAACTTTCTATAGGAAGCTTTGTATCAGGTTGAACAGCCCACTTATCTTGATCAAAACTTGGTACAGTTGGATTCTCATCTGTTAAAGCCAGTTTCAAACGTTGATACATGTTCAATTGAGAATCTGCGATGTGATGAACAAGCCCGCGAACTGTCCAACTACCCTCACGATAAGTTTTGCTTAATTCCTCATCACTTAATAAGTCGACAGTTTCTCTTAATCGAATCGTGTACGTTTCTATTTGTTTTAACCATTCTTGAATATTTTCAAGTGTTACCTTTTCGGGTACTTGTAATTCGCCAATTGGGTATCTTACATCCATTCTCCATCCCCCTTTCCCCTATTACATTATATTTCTATATTAACCTATAATATACCTATCTACTTAGCTTTTGTAAATCAATTGACGTAGTTATACTCATCTATTAGCCAAATACTTCCTGAAGTACTTTCGACTCTTCATGATCCAGCATATTCTTTTGAATGACTTCATTAACAGGTTTGTTCATCTGTTCTTTCAATTCATTTGCAGGGTCCGACTCACCTATTACATATATATTCTCCCAGCTTTTATCCTTCGCCTGCTTATCCAATTTTGGTGCAATTTTCTTATACCAACGTTGCTGATTCGCTTCAACTCTGTCTTCAAATTTCTCCGTATGTTGGTTGGTTGACCCAGATCCCGTATCTGTAGTCGTTTTTTCACGCCAATCATCTGTATCAAGATCCAACTCATAGGAAAAGGTATCTTCTATTTCATTTAAATAGGAATCGATAACTTTCACCTCATTTTGTTGGATGAGTATGATACCTGTCTTTGGATAATCGACACTAAGTTGCTTCAACTGCTCCAAATGAGGAGTTTCCTGCCAATTAAAAGCTGTCTCCAATGGTATTTGTACGCGAGTCGCAAACCATACTTCTTCATCCGCAGTTGCAAATAATACAATTCCCTTTAAAAATTTCTGCTCATTACCTACAACGAATCTTTCTACCTTTTCTTTCACCGCTTGAAAATTCTTCAACTCTTCCTTGTCATCGTCTTCCTTTAGGTATTGTTCAAAATTGCGTAGCCCATTTTTTAAATGAATTTTCCATTCTCCACCCTGCTGTTCAGGATCAGATAGATCTGTGTTTAAGTACATCGTAAATACTTTATTTGAATTATCGTTTCTTATCGTTTCTAATTTTTGAATTTGCTTGTTTAAATCCATAGACAGTATCGCTCCTTAAAAAGAATTATTCCTTCACTTAGTAGTATTTATCCTTTTCGCCTATGGTTTAAACATTCGATTGCCTGAAGGCTCATTAGTTACCATGCTTGAACAATTCAAACTTTATCTTTTCTAGCTGTTCGTTTAATTCTTCTAATTCTTTATCGCTCACATTTTCGTCACCGTATCTGGCCTTTTGATATACAGCAAGCTGTGTATGTATTCCAAGTCGTCTCAGCCATTCTTCGATCGTTTCAAACTTTAGCCTGCCATAATTGCTTTGTGCCGCCTGCCGCTCAAATTGGAAAACCATTTTACGGGCAGGATGCTTAGGTCTTTTAAAAAGGGAAGTGAGTCTACTTTTGGCAAATGCTTTTCCTTTCGTCTGTTCACCTAATGTACTGTAAGAAACACTTTCGTTAACCTCGGGCTGCTTTAATGCAGTAAATTTGCGTTTATGCAACATTAAAACCAGAACGATCACAATCCCGATAATTAAAATAGTGATTCCAAGATAAGAAAGTATATATGTCGCTACACCATCTAAAATAGATGTGCCAAGTTCCGATTCTTCCTGGTATTGGACCGATTCGATTGTTTCTGGATGCTGCTCTGCTTCATAATCTATATCCCCAAAAAATCCTGCTAGCATACTCGCACCGTAACCGAGCAGATAGGTAATTCCATTCCAAATACTTGTAATGATATAGCGAACCGTATCAAACAACAGAAACACAACTGATGCACCTAGGGCAAGAAATAAAGAAATATACAACCAAAATCTATGATCAAACTGTTTTCGTTCATGCTTGTTAACAATTGCTGCATGACTGCTAATATAACCAGCAACTAATAGAATGAACTGAAAAAAAAGGTACAGTAAAACGCGATTCTCTTCAATCCACAGTAACAATATAGTTGTGAGCACAATTGTAAATAAAATATAACTATTTTCCCGGCTAATCATACCCTCCTGTCGTATATTGCTATATCTCCATGTCAATAAAACAGAAAAAGAAACACTCATCACCATTGGATAATCACATACATAAAACAGCCCCACCATAAATGGTACAAGCCCTATATACCACAAATAATGCTTCGTGTACGTTGTAAGGACTGAAAAAACGAAACAGATTAAAAGAATAATAGCTAAATAACTCCAATAAGGCGGGCCCCATTCGTAATGAAAATGCATGATAGGCAATGCTAACAGAAATATAATGATTGCTTCACTCATAAAATGATACGCATATGTAATAGTCGGGTGGTTATTTTGCATCAGTATACGCATCCTTTATAATAGGTTTGATTACTGCCCCATCACTCGTTTGAGCGATATGAAATACCGTATTCTGCGCTTGTTTCCAAGCATTCATCAGTTTTGTTGCACCTGGAGGCACCTCACCAATAACAATGATCGTTTTCGGTTTAAAAAATTGTTTCCCCACTTGATGGAGCATATTGTTAAAAGGTATGATCATTGACTGCTTATGATTTCTTGCCAATGTTTCTAATGCTAGCCCGTAATGCTTGTTACCTTCCCCTTCCCGCAAATGAACATAGGGAACTTTCCCTGGCTTTCGTGCATTGATAATAATTTCATAAGCAACGCTCTTTTCGGTTGCGTATTTCGCTAGATACGCTGTGTAGGATAAGAGGCTTTCTAGATTTTCATTAAACGTTGCCATGTTTACGCTATTTTCTGACTGGAGATTCACGATAAAAACAAACGACCTATCGACGATTTTTTCATATACATTGGTTTGTAGCTGTTGTGACTTAAGCGAAGCATTCCAATTAATACGATGAAAGGGATCCGTGTAGCTGTAATCTCTCGTGCCAAGCTGGCTCTGAATATCCTCAAACGGTGAAAAATTTGAACGTCCGGTTCCCGGTATCATGTGAAAAACTGCCTCAGCTCCATGTACAGGAAGCAGACTAGGAAACACGATAAATTCCGTATGATAAAAAGGTTTATACTTTAATGTGATGCTGTCAAAATTAAGTAAATGTGGGAAAAGAAAATGAATATTACTAATCCTTGAAATGCCTCGTTCTTCAGCGATGACAGGCAATTCGATGAACGTCTTTTTTCTTTGAAGTATAGATAACGGGATTGTTATGGGTCTCCAGTATTTTGAAGCATCTTCTACATGATCAAATGCCTTAATGGCAGGCCCGGTCTGTAAGCTGAACGCTCCGTTAATCATAGGAAATATGGACCTATTCCGTAATTCAAACTTCAATTCCATTTCCTCACCTGGAAACAGCCTTATTGTACGACGCGGGTTTTCCAACTCTAATCTTCTCCCAATACTTTTATCATATAGCTTATAAACAATAAGAAAGCTTGCGAGTATACCCGCTCCACTAAATACAATTTGATTTTGAAACAGAATACCAATGATAAAAAATAGAATCATAGCTACAAGGATATAGTCGAATGTCTTCATATGCGCTGAACCATATTCCTTCTTCCACATCATTCGCCTCCTGCTCCTACCTCGACAGGAACTGGTACTTCCCTCATAATTTCACGCACAACCTCTGCAGATGTTTTTTTAATCGAACCTTCCATGGTTAGAATAAGACGATGTTCAAAGACATATGGCGCCAGCACTTTTACGTCATCTGGAGTAACAAATTTACGACCCTGCAAATAAGCACGAGCTTGTGAAGCGCGCATTAAAGCAAGCATGCCTCTTGGGCTAATACCCAGATCCACCTCATCATGTTCTCTTGATTGATGGATGAGGTTTACTAAATAATCGCCAGCAACATCTGATAATGTTACCTGTTGGATTTCATCTTGCAGTGATCGTATTGTTTCTACTGTAAGTGAAGGCATAATTTCAGTAAAAGGATCTTTTGTACGATATGTATGCAAAATCGTTTTATCATCCGCTTTCGATGGATACCCTAAATCAATTTTAAATAAGAAGCGATCCAACTGTGCTTCAGGAAGTGGGAATGTTCCATAATTACTTTCCACAGGATTCTGTGTAGCAAGGACAATGAACGGAGCATCTACCTTAATCGTTTCCCCATCAATGGTAGCTTGAAATTCTTCCATGACCTCAAGCAGGCTGGACTGTGTTTTCGGGGTTGCTCGATTAATTTCATCAGCCAGCAAAACATTAGAAACAACTGGACCAACCCGTAGCTCAAAATCCGTTGTTTTCGGATTGAAGAAACGAATCCCGGTCACGTCACTTGGCAAAACATCAGGAGTGAACTGCACCCGACTAAATTTACCGTCCATTATTTTCGCAAAACTTTTGGCCAGTTTTGTTTTCCCTGTTCCAGGAACACTTTCAAGCAGTACATGACCCTGGGCAAGTAAGGCAATAAATAACAAATCAACCACCTCCTCTTTACCATAAATCACCTTATTCAACGCTTCCTTTGCTTGTTTGATATTTTCCACGCTTATACCACCTTTTTAGAAAACTTGGCATTTGTTAAAGGGATTCTTAAAAAGCGTTCTTTGCTTTGTTAGGCAGCTATCACTATTAAAAATCCTTATACTTTGGAGTGCATGTCTTAACAGTAAAATCCTTAGTTGCACTTTCTTATCTGCCAAGATTAATAATTTTCATTATTGTACCATAATTTTGATATGGGTAGAAGATGGGTAGGTTTCTATTTCTATTCATAATTTCCCGTAAACGATCATACAATTTAAAGAAAGGGCTTGGACAAGGTAGTTAGCTTGTAATTAAAGAAATAGTTGCCATAATTACAGGAATGCTTTCCTATCTACCAAAAACAACAACTTTTTTCGGTGGGACAAATAACCGCAGTCCCAACCCTTTATAAAACAGCTATTATTTATGAAAGAGAAAAAACCTACTCTTTTAATTTTAAAAGAATAGGTTTATAGATTTTCTATTAATTTACACGACGCACATGACCGTTAAAATTGTCTTTCCAATACCCACTGGTCATATCAGCTACATCTAATCCCGTTGAATTTTGGGCTCCAATAAATTGACCTCCACCAAGATAGATGCCTACATGGCCGTTTGTTCCTGGTCCTCCTGTGGTATCAAAGAATACTAGATCACCAGGTTGTGCATTACTGTATGAGACTTTAGAACCTGTGCCTGCTAGTGCTCCTGTTGTGGATGGAATAGAATATCCTCCTTGCGCGAATGCCCATGATACAAATCCGGAGCAATCAAACCCACTAGGTGTTTTACCTCCCCAGGTATATGGTACTCCGATATGATCAAATCCAGCATTAATAACTGTGCTCATGCCGCTTCCACTGTTGTTATTGTCGTTATTATTATTGTTACTGCTATTGCTGCTATCATTGTTACTATTACTTTCTTCACTGCTCAATGTTGTAAGATTACCTTCCACTTCGTCGTCCAACTCCGGCTCCGATGATTGGGCAACATTTTGTGAACTGGATGGTTCTGGACGATTTGCAGCTGTAATGCTCTCGCTGACTTCACCTTCCAGTGCTGCTAAATCACTATCTTCAATCTCCAACTCTTCTTTTAATGTCGTTAAATCATCTTGCCTTGCCAATAATTTTTCCTCGGACTCCTCGTTTTGCTGTTGCTGATCTTCAATCAATACCAATATTTCATCAAGGTCTGCCTTCATATTCTCTAACTCTTCAAGCTTGTCCAATACTTCATCTTGTTTCGCTTTTACTTTCTGCTTATCTTCTTCCTGCTGTTCGATCAAGGATGCATCAGAATCAGTAATTTTATTAATCGCTGATACGCGATTAACGAAATCTCCAAAATTCTGAGAACCAAATATTACTTCAAGATAATTAATGTTTCCCCCATTTTTTTGATAGGAAACAATTCTCTCTTCTAGAATAGCAAATCGTTGTTCAATCGTTTCTTCTAATGTGTCAATCTCTTCTTCCAATGATGTTACTTTTTCTTCACTTTTTTCAATACTCTCTTCGGTTTCATCCATCTTAGTCGTGTTATGTTCTAATGCATCATCAACACGATTCATTTCTTCATTTAATTCTTCTAGTTCAAATAGAATATCTGCAATCTCTGACTCCGCTTCTGATAGATCCGCCTTTATATCCAAGCGTTCACTTTCGATCTCAGTTTGTCTGTCTTCTAATTCATCGACCGTATTTGCATGAGCAGATATACCAAAGAACGCACTACTTATACCAACCACAGCTACTGTGGTCATTCCAACTACCATCTTTTTCAATTTTATTCCTCGCTTCCCGTTCACAACCTATCAAACCTTATGTCTATTATGTATGTATCTTACTTCACGTAGGTCGTGATATCTATTTATTTCTATGAATCTATCTTCTACTTATTAGGTAATTTGAATTATATCAAAAGATCATGACAGTCATGTAATAGAAATATTACAATTGTATTTCATTTATTGACAAAATATTCTCCAAATGTCAAATATCTACAAATTGATTCATTGAAACAAAAATACCCCCGCAACCACGATGGTTGCGGGGGGAATTGAGGTTATTTGTCTTTATTGCAAAGCATAATGGATTCAAAACTTGTATATCATTTGCTAAACTGTTCTTTTTCCGTAGATCCTGTCAAAGCCCCTGTCGAAGATAATCCACCAGAAATAACTTGAGCCACTTCATCAAAATACCCAGTTCCTACTTCACGTTGATGACGTGTAGCACTATAGCCATACGTTTCACTGGAAAATTCGGCTTGCTGTAACTCGGAATATGCTGCCATTCCTTCTTCTTTATACTTTCTAGCCAGGTCGAACATACTATGATTCAATGCATGGAAACCAGCTAATGTAACAAACTGGAACTTATATCCCATTTCTCCTAATTCTACCTGAAAGCTAGCAATTTCACTATCTGATAGTTTCCGTTTCCAGTTAAAGGATGGCGAACAATTATACGCTAATAATTTATTTGGATACTTTGCATGTATCGCATCAGCGAAACGTTTTGCTTCCTCTATATTTGGCTCAGAAGTTTCACACCAAATCAGATCAGCATAAGGGGCATATGCCAGTCCGCGAGCAATTGCCTGATCAATACCAGCCTCTGTTTTGAAAAAACCTTCCGATGTACGTTCTCCTGTAATAAAATCTGCATCATTTGGATCAACATCACTTGTAATCATATCAGCTGCGTTTGCATCCGTTCTGGCAATAATCACAGTCGGTGTGCCCATTACATCTGCTGCAAACCGGGCAGCTATAAGGTTTTTAATTGCCGTTTGTGTTGGCAGTAATACTTTCCCACCTAGATGCCCGCATTTTTTCTCCGAAGACAGCTGATCTTCAAAATGAACAGCAGACGCTCCCGCTTCAATCATTGCTTTCATTAATTCAAACACATTCAATTGACCGCCAAATCCTGCCTCGGCATCTGCAACAATTGGGGCAAACCAATCCGTAGATGTATCTCCTTCCGAATAATGAATTTGATCCGCACGTTGTAGGGCCTGGTTAATCCGTTGTACAACATTCGGTACACTGTTTACAGGGTATAAGCTCTGGTCTGGATACATTTGCCCAGCCATATTCGCATCTGCCGCTACTTGCCATCCGCTCAAATAAATTGCTTGTAATCCTGCTTTAACCTGTTGTACGGCTTGGTTTCCGGTTAGTGCTCCTAGTGCATTTACATAGTTTTCCTGGTTAACAAGCTCCCATAACTTCTTCGATCCTACACGCGCAAGTGTATGTTCAATATCTAGTGACCCTCGCAACCGAATAACATCCTCTGCTGTGTAATCACGCTCAACACCTATCCAGCGAAAATCATTTTCCCATTCCGTTTTCAATATTTCTATACGTTTATTCATACTTCATTCCCCCTTTTAATAGTTTGCGATACGCAGGCAATGTTAGAAATTCTACAAAATCATCCTGCTTGATAAGTTCATCAAATATCTCTGCTGCCTGTCGGTAATTTAGGCTGAAACCTTCATTCGAATCTTTCAAAATAAATTGTAATTCTTCTTCTAGAAGCTGATCAACCAGTTCAAATGTTACGTTTCTGCCATCTTCCAGCACCCCTTTTGGATGGCGGATCCATTGCCAAACTTGAGCCCGTGAGATTTCTGCAGTTGCTGCATCCTCCATTAAATTATTGATAGGGGCAGCACCGTGACCCGATAACCAGTAGGTGATATATTGAATGCCAACATTAATATTCATACGCAGCCCTTTCTCCGTAATCGCTCCATTCGGAACTTCCAATAAATCTGCTTGTGTAATCGTTCTAGCTTCATATGTTTTTGCGATTTGATTCGGTTCAGGCATGCCTTTATCAAAGATAGCTTTAACAAATTTAACCATACCTGGGTGTGCAACCCATGTACCATCATGCCCATCCCTTACTTCACGTTCTTTATCCACACGAACTTTTTCAAACGCCGCTTGATTCGCTTTTTCATCATTTTTCACCGGGATCTGTGCGGCCATTCCTCCAATTGCTGGGCTGTTTCTTTTATGACAAGTTTGAATCGCCAGTAAGGAATAGGCACGCATAAACGGCACTTCCATCGTAACGACAGATCTGTCAGGTAAAATAATAGCTGGATCATTTTGAAACTTTTTAATATAGCTAAATATATAATCCCATCTGCCACAATTAAGCCCTGCTGAATGTTCACGTAATTCATATAGTATTTCATCCATTTCAAATGCAGCAGTAATTGTCTCAATCAGTACTGTTGCTTTAATGGTACCTTGTGAAATGCCAAGTTCATTTTGAGAAAAAATAAATATATCATTCCATAAGCGTGCCTCCAGATGATTCTCCAGTTTTGGTAAATAAAAATAGGGGCCAGTTCCTTGCTTCAATAATTCTTGTGCATTATGAAATAAGTAAAGTCCAAAATCTACGAAACTTCCAGAAATAGATTCTCCGTCTACTGTTATATTTTTTTCTGTGAGATGCCATCCACGAGGTCGCACCATTAATACAGCTGTTTCTTGGTTTAACGAATAAAATTTTCCGTTTTCACCTTGAAAATCAATTTTTCTTCGGACAGCATCTTGTAAATTAAGCTGCCCATTCATTACGTTTTCCCATGTGGGTGACGTTGCGTCTTCAAAATCAGCCATAAATCCTTTTGCTCCAGAATTGAGTGCATTAATAATCATTTTTCTATCAACTGGTCCTGTGATTTCCACTCTACGATCCTGCAAATCTTTCGGTAATGGTGCAACCTCCCAGTTCCCTTCACGAATCGTTTTGGTTTCTGGCAGAAAATCTGGTTTTTGACCCTTATTAAATTGCTCCTGCGTTTGATTTCTCATTTTCAATAACGTTCTTCTTCGTTCGTCAAAGTTGTTGTGAAGCTTTTGCAGAAATTCCAGCGCTTCAGGTGTTAATACCTCTGCAAATTTTTCTTGATTCTTGACCTGTACATTTGAATTCTTTATCAGCATATAATACCTCCTTTGTTATAATACATGTTTAAAATAAAATTATTGTTCTATAACAGCATGCATAAAAAATTATTCTTCCTTTTTGGATAGACAGTATTCACATTCCAGCATATAACTTTGCGGATCAACATGATTTCCACCACATTCTGAGCATGTAGCAAGATTTTTTGTTTTTTCCATCATTTCCACTCTCCTTTTAAATGTTATGTAACAGATTATCATTTATCTTGTTGTTATAATACAGTCTATTCGAAGATTGGTAAAATTGCAACCCCTTTTTTTAAAAATAATTAAAATGTTATAATAGTTTTATATATCGGTTAAAGGTGGTTGGAAACTTGAGAAGATTTCATTTTTTTGGTAGCCGTGTTGTAAAAACGGGAGTGGCCATTTTTCTTACGGCTTGGATTTGTGAAATGTTAGGATGGCCACCTGTATTTGCGGTCATAACAGCTATTGTTACAATAGAACCTACTGTGTCTGATTCCATAAAAAAGGGGTTAGTTCGCTTTCCCGCATCCGCTATTGGCTCAGCATATGCTGTATTATTTATTTCTTTATTAGACAACTCACCATTAACCTATACACTTGCAGCTGTTTTTACAATTGCCACATGTTTCAGGCTAAAATTGCATGCAGGTCTGCTTGTTGCGACACTCACAGCTGTTGCCATGGTCGAGGTTATTCACAGCAATTATTTGATTTCATTTTTTATTCGACTAGGGACAACCACGGTCGGACTATTGGTTTCGACAGGAGTAAATATGTTTGTATTACCACCGGATTACACAGAAGACATTGTCAAAAATATTCGAGCCATGAGCAAACGAACAGGAAAAATCATTGATATTGTTTTCCGGGATATACTGGAAGATAAACATGATCAGGACACGCTTGAAAAGAATATGGTGGATCAGCTTGAAAAAAAGATCATGCAAACCGAAACCTTAATCCGTTTTCAAAAAGAAGAAGCAAAATACCATCCGCTTGTAGGGAGCGAAAAACTTCAATTTGACCATGCACAAAATCAAATGGCGCAACTGCGTTTATTCCATTACCATATCGATAATTTAATTAACACACCTCTAAAGATGAACAATTGGTCGAAAGAGGAAAGAACTATTATATTACATGCTGTTACGGAGCTGGCTCAAGCAATGGAAAACGTAGCGTACTACAATCCAGTAAAACATCAGCAGGAATTGCAACAAATAACGGAAATTTTTTGGGAGGATAATGAAAAAATCACGAAAAATAGTAAAAACTATCCGACAAATTTCCCACCAGAATTAATTATCTTGTATGAATTACTCTCGATCTACAATATTGTTACAAAATTTTATAAAGAGAAAAATTGAAAAAAGCCACATGTTAGGTGGCTTTTTGTATGGGTGCACTCGGGTTGATATTTCTGCTATGCGGTTGACTCTCAAGCTTTCCAACCAAATCACTTAATCAAATCATGCTTAAACGCATAAATCACAGCTTGTGTCCGGTCCTGGACTTCTAATTTACCTAAAATATTGCTCACATGCACTT
This sequence comes from Virgibacillus natechei, assembly GCF_026013645.1. Classification (NCBI taxonomy): domain Bacteria; kingdom Bacillati; phylum Bacillota; class Bacilli; order Caryophanales; family Bacillaceae; genus Virgibacillus; species Virgibacillus natechei. Next base: position 2,461,128 of record NZ_CP110224.1, read on the forward strand.
TCACAGTTTTTACTGCGATAAATAATTCATCCGCGGTCTCCTGGTTTGTCTTCCCCTGAGCTACTAATAACAAAATTTCCATTTCACGGTCTGTCAATTGATCATGCAGATTTTCAGCAGGTTTTTCCCGCATACGATTCATGATTTTCCCTGTAACTTCAGGTTCCAGGATTGATTGCCCTTCATACGTAGCACGGACTGCTTTAGCGATTTCACTTGCTTTTGACGTTTTCAACATATAGCTCGTTGCACCAGCTTCCAGTGCCGGATAAACTTTTTCATCATCAAGAAAACTTGTAACAATAATAATTTTCGCTTCCGGCCACTGTGCAATAATCTGGCTGGTTGCTTCAATCCCATCCATTTCTTTCATAACAAGATCCATCAAAATAATATCCGGTTTTACTTCCAACGCTTTCTCAACAGCAGGCCCGCCATCATCCGCTTCAGCAACAACTTCCATATCGAGTTGAGCAGAAAGGTATGATGAAACACCAATCCGTACCATTTCATGATCATCGGCGAATAGAATTTTAATCATTATGCTCAACCTCTTTTCTTAAATTTGGAACTTTTACCTCTAACTGTGTACCTTCATTGGGCACACTGATAATTTTAAAGATACCTCCAACCTCATAAGCACGTTCACGCATATTTTGTAGACCATAAGAACCTGTTCTTATATTTTCCATATCAAAGCCCTTTCCATTATCAACTGTTCGTAAAATTACTGTTTCATCTCGTTCAATTAACATGACATGAAATGTGATAGCTTCAGCATGTCGAAGTGTATTCGACATCGACTCTTGCAGGATGCGAAAAAGTTGATCTTCCACACCTTTATCCACAGTGAACTCCTCAACCTTCCAATCAATCTCCATCGGTACTTTTTGGGTCATTTCAACCAACAATTCCTCGACGCCTATTTGCAATGATTTCCCTTTTAATGCAACTGGACGTAGATGCAATAATAATGCACGCATTTCGAGTTGGGATTGATGGATCATGTTTTCCACCATTTGCATCTGTTTTTTTATCGATTCATTCTCCGGTGGATTCGATTCATTGATAGCTGACATCATCATCGATGCGGCGAATAACTGTTGACTCACCGAATCATGCAACTCCCGTGCCAGTCGATTTCTTTCCTGAACAACGACTTCCTGGAGACTTTGCTCCCGTTCATTGGCCCTTTCTGTAGCTAGCCGCTGTGAATACTCTGCTTGCTTTCTCATTTTCTCCTGCAACTGCCCGATTTGCTGCTCTATGCTGTCCAATTCCTTGTAGGACTCATCATCTACGGTTACTTTTTGACCCTTAACCATTTCATCCAGCTTACGATCAATCTGCTGAAGTCGCTGTTTCCAGTACCATCCTGTAGACATACCAAGTATCGTACCCGCCATAATCGGTATTCCAATCACTATTAGCAGAAATGAAACATTGCCGATTTCTTGTTTAAAAATAAGCGACCAATCATCTAAAGGAAAAGCCAGTAATGTTACACCAACTAACATAAGTGCAATGAATAGACTAACTAATATTGCGGTAAAAACATGTCGTATAATTGTAGTCATGTTCGCTTCACCTCGATATCTCCGGAAAATATAGAGGTAATGATTTTTACACGTGGGTACGATTTGTCATAGTTTGGGGTTTGATAGAAGAGCGATTTATTCATTAATTTCCAGTGATGTTTTCCAAAAATATGTGCCCTGCCAAAAACAGAGCTATGATGGATACTAACTTCCACTTCGTAGGGAACATAAATTTCAATATTTCCCATTAGGTGTCGTATGGAAATGATCGCCGTGTCTTTAGGCAAAACCGTGTTGCTCAAGTCAATTATGCGCTCCCCAAACACCCCGTGGATATTTACATCCCGCCATTGATACGCAGCATCCACCGTTTCCTGATCATCAAACAGTTTATGTTCAAATAAAGGTTTCATCTCTATTACAGGATCCGTCCTTACCTCATCAACACCAGGAAGAATCGGATTTATGCGCTCTGCTTCTTTTTTAGACTTTGAATAATTAAGTATGAATAAGACAATTGCTGCAATTATCAAGAACCGGACCGCCAACAAATTCAATACAGAAAACACTAGACCAATTAATGAAATCCAAAATAAAATTTTGCCCCATAATTGGTCGAATTTTTTCCAGCCGATATACATAAAAAAACCGGAGAATAATGCCGGGATGATCGTACCACCAAAAAAGAAGGCTATTTCAAAAATAAAGAGGATCACTCCAATAATCAGGATCCAGTTGTACGTATCTGTTGTCAGCTTTTTGAACATGAGAGTGACCCCCTTCTCTATTATGTAAAACAGGCACAGCAGACTGCACCTGTTTCAGTATAGCATTTTTTCTCGAAAATTGGATAGACCATTTAGTTTGCTTTATCTTCCATTTCTTTTTCAAGCTTGGCCATTTTACTGTCGAATGTACTTCGGTAATAGGAGCTATTTACTTTATACTCCAAGCCCTCAATATACTGTTCCATTTCCTCAAAGCGAGAAATTGGCTTATTTGAAGCTTCTTCGACAACTTTGTTTATCTGCTGATTCGCATGTGCAATATTCTCTCGTCCCATCAATTCCATACGACGTAAATGCATGTCTTTTAACTTATGCTTCATTTCTTCATATTTTTGTTCCAGTGTTTCCAGTTGTTCAACCGCATCTGCACGGGAATGCTTCATACGATCTGCTCGCACGTTGTATTCCTCATATTCCTTGATCGCAAATTCACGCATTTGTTCTTCACCGGCTTTTTCTGCAATATTTGCCTGCTTTAACCGTTTATCTGCAAGATCCTGTGCCTTATGATACTCTCTCGTAAATTCATCCTTTAATTTATATTGGCGATCTACCAGTTTTCTGACTTTTTCCTTTTCCTGCTCACTTTGACGCAGGTATTGATTTAAAGCTGCGATTGGGTTTTTTTGTTCCTTTTGATCCACCATATTGTGTAAATCTGCTGAGATTGATTCTTTCATACGTGTAAATATGTTTGTAGACATTGATATTCGCTCCTTTTATTAGTTATTAATTTCCGACCATTGTCTTTCAAAATTTGTAAACGGGTCATCATCATTTACCACATGTACAACTGGATCCCTGTTATCTTTCTTCCAGCTTGAATAAATAAGATACAATGCATAGGCCGCCACTAAGCCGATCACCGCAAATATATTGGATAATGCGATACTAAGTAGAATCAAGCCAACGATCACCCAACCAACTTTTCCTGCTGTTGAATTACTCTTCACGAATTTCTTAAAGACTACATATAGCAACCATACGCTAAGCGCCAATAAAACCATTGGCCCAAGATTAGCAAGTAAAATAATTAACGCAACTAATCCACCAACAAACAACATAAATTTCTTCATCACTTCGCCTCCTTTCTTTATCCTAATTTCATTTTACCGAGGAAACGAAACAACAGTAATGAGCCTGCGCCATATTTTGGACTAGGTCTTCGGACGTATTGGGGAGTGGTTTTTGGTTTATGAAGCATATAATGGAAGAATAAACAAGCCACTAAAGGGAATAACATCTCCCTTTAGTGGCTTGTTCATGATATGGTAGACCCGAATTCTTTTGCAATCAGCTCATATGATTTTTTTCTAGTTTCATAGTTATGTGTAATTGTAACGATCATGAACTCATCGGTCCCATATAAAAGTTGTAACGCTTGAAGTTGCTGTTTGACTTCGGGTGGGTTGCCGATAATCGTATTCTTTCTCACATCCTCAACTGTACCTTTTTCCGCATTGGAAAACTTATATGCCTTCGCTTCTTCCACAGATGGAACACCGTCTTTTCCCTCGCCTATCTCTTGTTGAACTTTCCAGAGAAAGTTGCTTAATGCAAGCTCTTCCGCTTCTTCGGTTGTTTCTGCACAAATAACAGACACTGCTATAATTGCTTTCCCCTCTGGAAAACGTTCATGGTATGTCTTTACAATTTGAGGGCCATCCTGATCGGTCATAAAATGACCAAACGCATAGGGAATCCCTTTTTCTGCTGCTAAAATGGCACTTTTTTCACTTGTTCCTAATAACCATGGATCCGGTAGCTCTTCAGGAACTGGTGCCGCCGTAATTTTCGAAAACATATGATCTTTTGGAAAGTCATCATGTAAAAAGGTTAGCAGCTCAGATAAAGATTCAGGCATTTTACGAACCTGTTCGAGGAAATTATCTGACAGAGCCATCGTCACTTCCGCTGATCCACCTGGAGCTCGTCCTATACCTAAGTCCACTCTCCCTGGATACAAGGTTGCTAACATATTATAACGTTCCGCAATATTATAGGGTTTATAGTGTGGCAATAATACAGCACCTGCACCGATTCGAATTCGTTCTGTTTGTGATCCAATTATTCCGAGCATGATATCCGGAGCTGGGGATGCAAGTCCTGACAGATCATGATGTTCAGCAACCCAGTACCTTGTGTATCCTAATTCATCAGCATGCTTAGCGAGCTCTACCGTCGCACGTAATGCTTCTTGAGCAGTTTTCCCAGATGAGATTGGTGATTGATCTAATATGCTGAGTCTCAATGTGTCATACCTTCTTTCTGGCTCTATATTAATAGGAAACTATTTCAGAGTGTACATAATGATATACCAACTGTTCTGTATTATCCAATGATGTTTCATGCGTTCTTTCATAGGCATGCGATGAATCAATTCCCGGACCTATAAGTCCGTGAATAATATCATGACCAGCACGGATTGCTGCTGAAGCATCTGATCCGTAATAGGGATATATATCTTTTTTATAAGCAATATGATTCGCTTCAGCTAACTGAACAAGATGCTCCCGTAATCCGAAATGATAGGGGCCGCTCGCATCTTTCACACAAATGGAAGTCGTATATTCATCGGTTGATTGTCCATCCCCCATAGCCCCCATATCTACAGCCAAATATTCAACGGTTTCAGGTGTAATATTAGAATTTCCTCCATAGCCAATTTCCTCATTGTTAGAAATAAGAAAGTGGGTTGTATATGGTAATGCCTTCTTTTCTTCTTTCAATCTCTTCATTAACTGCATCAAAATGGCAACACTGGCTTTGTCATCGAGATGGCGGGATTTTATAAAGCCGTTATCTGTCATTTGCACACGAGGATCAAAGGAAACAAAATCCCCAACTTCGATTCCAAGTGCACGAATATCATCCGCATTTTCCACCTTTGCATCAATACGGAGTTCCATATTTTCTTGATTGCGCTTCGCTTTACCTGCATTCTTGTACACATGAACAGAGGTTTGATGCATCAGGATCGTTCCTGTGTAAATCTTCCCGCCAGAGGTATGGATTTCACAATACTCACCTTCTATAGCGTTATATTTAAAACCACCAATAAGATCGAGTCGAAGACGACCATTGCTCTTTATTTCTTTTACCATGGCACCAAGTGTATCAACATGTGCTGTTAACATTCGATGCTCGTTGTTATTTTCTCCAGGTAGAGTTGCGATTAAACCACCCTTCCGATTCCTTCTCGTTTCTATATTTAACGCTGTAAGAAAACCCTCCACATATTGAATTACTTTCTTCGTATTTCCTGATGGGCTAGGGATCGACACTAACTGTTTAATAATTTCTTTTGTTTCTTTACTATTTGGATATGTACGCAAAATAATTACTCCTTTATAAAAAATGACTCTTTTCTTAAGTGTCTGTTGCTTTTAAAACTTCGCAGTTGATATAAAAGACGACACAGTGACAATTCATTTGCAAACGCTGGTTGAGAGCAGGGATTCGCTACGGAAACACATTTCTCTTTCCGCGGAAATCAACCTGGTAGTTACGTCGTCTTTTATAGATTTTACGTCATAAAATAGCAATTCTTTTCGGTGGAACGAGTAACCGCAGTCCCAGTCTTTTAGAAAACAGCCTAAAAAATAGATAACTCTATTATACCGAAATTTTTACTCTTTTCAATTCAGCGTATTCACAAACAAATCACAATGTTAAAAAACGCTGACCAGATAATATCCAGTCAACGTTTTCAACAGGTAAGAAGAGCCAAATATCATTTACCGTTTCATAGAAATAAAGGAAGAAGCAATCTGGACTTTACTGCTACTTAGTAACGGAGAGCGTTCAAACGGTGATACTTGAAAGGAAATTTGACATTCTGACCCCACTACCATTAACCATTAATAACCAACTCCACCGAAGCCACTTCCAGCTCCAATAATTATTAACAGGATGAAAAGAACAACAATTAACGCAAATCCTCCACCTGCACCATATGCACCCATTTATTCCACCTCCCTTTATGAATAGGATATGTAATAATTCGTTTAACGAGTGGGTTAGCATACTAGGGCCTTTAAGATTAGGCAAATTATTGGTAGCTTATTTTTTAAAAAATTAGTGTGATTCCCATTGTTTGCCCAGTACTCTTTTTATTTAGAGCATACATTATTAATGGAATTAATTTAGAAAAGAGGTGTAAAAATGGCTCCTGATAAAGAAAATTTCTCTAAACGCCGCCATTCATCATTTGATGATCTGCTCAATAGTATGGATTCATTTCTCAACGGATCCTTTAATCATTTCAATTCCTTTATGAATCCCAAATTTGTCGTTCAAACCTATGAGACGGATACCAATGTTGTGATTAAAGCAGAATTACCTGATATAAATCGTGACCAAATTCAGCTAGAAATCATCAGGAATCAAGTACGAATTTCCGTTGAAAACGATACAGACCTTACAGAAAAAAAAGATTCTAATAAGCAGCTTTTTAATCAACAAGCTTCTCAACGGATGGAACGCACCATCTCCCTACCCTTTATTATTTCAGAAGAAGATACTAAAGCCAGATATAGAAATGGGATATTAAAAATTTCCACCCCAAAAAATAAAGAAACAAGAAAGTTTATTAAAATAAACGAATAAAACAAGTAACGCATGAGGTTGTTGTATACCTCATGCGTTACTTTCAGTCAATTAATTGTTTTGCCGGATTTTCCACTACCAGAAGAAAAATGGAAGTAAGGCTAGTGTAGCAATAGAACCTAGTGCAATTCCAGCCCCCAAGCCCCAAAAACCAAATCCAAATCCACCTAAAGATTTACCACCAAGCGACTGCAAATATACGCAGCGCCCGTCAACATGACCAATTATACCTCGGTGCCTTTTTCCATCTTTTGTAGTTATTTCAACAGCTCTTCCTTTGTATTTATGGCATAGTTCATTGTAATGTGCAACTGACATTATCTCACCCCCCCATATCGCATCAAAACCCTATGACATCATATGTACGAATACGAACTTACGTAAAGGCTAATGCAATGGATGTAAAATAAAGTCTAATATAGGTCGACCCTTCATTCTCTTACCAATTTAGCCGAAAAACCTATACAATCTGGGTTTCTATCCATATCAATAATGGTTGATTAACATATAGTAAGGATTATGGAGGTGTTGTATCAATGAGTGGTGCTGTTGCAGGAGGCTATGGCGGAGGATTTGCCTTTGTTGTAGTATTGTTTATCCTATTAATCATCGTTGGCTCTTCTGTCGGAGGATACGGCTTTTAGTAGTTAACTATAAATGAAACCAAAGTAGCAAATTTCTAGGAGGAGTTTATATGTCATTTTGTGGTTGTGGTGGATATGGACATGGATATGGCGCACCTGTTGCTGGAGGCGGAGGTTTTGCGTTAATAGTCGTGTTATTCATCCTTCTTATCATTGTTGGTGCAGCTTGGTTCTAAACCGTTTTTAAAGTATATTAGATAAATAGAATTACGATATGAGAATTAAATCTTTTAAATCCATCGCAGGCTGCGAATTGTGACAGCCTGTGATTTTTTTTGCATAAAGTGAAACTTCATTCAGTTGGGGTTTTACGACATACATGTTTTCGATGGGGCAAGTAATCGCAGTCCTAGGACATGCGTATTCAGTCGACCTCTCCGTATGGAATCGATGGAAAAAATGCCTAACTTTTTAGGGTAGGATTTCTTTGCAAGTATTGATAATTTAGCAGATGTCAGAGTGGATATATATGACTTAGATACAGAGTGTTTTTTGTGATAATTTATGAAACTGCGAATATAATAAACTGATTGTCTTTAAACATCGGTAATATAAACAAGGCATTGGAAATATGATGTAGCTTTTATCGGTGCTCCGTTCGACATTGGAACAACATACCGTGCAGGTACCAGATTCGGCCCTGAAGTCTTATGACGAATTTCAAAACTATATGATACCTACAGCTTTGAACTAGGTGTGGATCTAAAGGAATCCTTAAAAATGTGTGAAGTTGGAGATATTTTTACGATAGCAAATATTGAAAAGGATTTTGACCAAGTCTATAAAGCTGTCTCCCATGTGTTCAATCAAGGAACGTTTCCTGTATTGCTTGGTGGTGACCATTCTATCGGCTATCCATCCCTAAGGGCTATTGCTGACAATATGGATGGAAAAGTTGGTATTATTCACCTCGACCGCCATCTTGATCTTCAGGAATAAGATATGGATAAACGTATGCATACAACGCCTTGGTTTCACGCCAGCGATATCCCAAACCCTCCACCAGAAAATCTCGTCCAAGTTGGAATCGGTTGATGACAGGTACCTAGAGATGCAGTAGAAAATGTGTGGAAATTTGATACGACTGTTATTACGATTGATGATATCGAAAGACTCGGTGTAATAACAATTCTTTTTTACGGTGGGACGAGTAACCGCAATCTCAATCTTTTAGTAAACAGCTTAAAATAATGATGTAAGAATACCAACCTGCTTCTACCCTTATGGCGACAGGTGTTTAATCCAAGTATTCTAATAAAGGAGTTGTGATAATTGAAATGAATGCTATCGAAATAAAAAACGTGACCTATCGCTATCAAAACAATATGGATGCTTTAAAAGATCTTACATTACGCATTCCACATGGAGCAAAAGTAGCAATATTAGGACCAAACGGCGCGGGGAAGTCTACCTTATTACATCATTTGAATGGATTAAAGATTCCGAACGAAGGATCTGTTTCGATAATGGGCAATCCCTTAACGAAAAAAACGGCACTCTCTATCCGTAAACATGTAGGACTAGTCTTTCAAGATCCTGATGATCAAGTATTTTCCGAAACTGTTTGGGAGGATGTGGCATTTGGACCACGTAATTTAGCCATGACGGAAGAAGAAATTGAAGAAGTATGTGGAGCTGCTTTAGGAAATGTAGGAATGTTGGAGCATAAAGACAGAGCGCCCTATCATTTAAGCTATGGACAAAAGAAAAGAGTGGCTATTGCTGGTATTCTTGCAATGGGACCAGAGATCGTGATACTAGATGAGCCTATGGGATTTTTAGATCCTGCTGGTCAAGATGATATCGCAGGACTCCTGCAAGGATGGAACTATATGGGCAAAACAATACTATTGTCCACACACGATGTAAACTTTGCTGCTTCGTGGGCCGATATGGTTGTCCTCCTAAAGAACGGAGAACTTCTAGTGGCAGGTAATGTAGATTTGTTAGTAGAAGAGAAGTGGCTTAGAAAGGCAGATTTGCATCTACCTATCATTGCTAGGTTATTTAAATTGATCCCAGAACTGGCGACTGATACGCTCCCCAAAAATGAATTTGAAGCATCACGTATGCTATTCAAACTATTAAATGATCAAGATTAGAAAACCCTTATGCTTTGAAGTGCAAGCTTTATGATAATAGCCAAAGCCGTATTTACGACGCACAAATGTTTTCGATGGGGCGAGCATTCACGCGCAGTCCCAAGACTATAAAATCCCTTATCCATATGGATTCTTAAACACCAAACATCATCAAACTGAAAATCATGTACCGTATGAAATGAAGAACAAAAGCGCAAGCGCCCGTTTAGCAACGTACAAACTGGAGCACTTCGCAATGAGATAAAGGAAACACGACGAACGAAGTGAGTCGATGTTGACTTATCGTAGTGGAGGAGTGTGAAGTTTGATAGTTGCTGGGCGCTGGAGCTGGACGTGGCTATTCCAGTGTATAAGTTATCCACAGCTTTTAAATTCTATAGTTTCCTATGCAAACAAAAAACCGTTTATAACGACCTTTATACCTCAATTCCCTAACTTCCTTTACTCCTAGAACATAATTTCCATAAGGAAGACCGTGTTAAACCTACGCGGTCTTTCTTATGGTTCTACATTGAATGATACCTTCATTTATTAATTATCAGTGGACAGGCATAATAAATCGGGTATTTCAATATAGTTATTGGAGTAGCAAAAGGTTCAGTTCAGTATAGGAGGGAGGATCGTTATTTTTGCATATTGCTGACGGTGTGTTAAGTTTTTCTGTTGCTATTACGACAACAGTTGGTGCAGTTGGCATATTGGCTTATTCTCTAAAAGGGACGAAAGAAGAAGAAATCCCCAAAATAAGCCTTCTTTCTGGTGCTTTTTTTGTTGCTTCCTTAATTAATATTCCTATTGGCCCTACTTCCGTTCATCCACTATTAGGAGGTTTCCTCGGATTAGTTCTTGGTCGCCGTGCTCCTTTTGCTATATTTATTGGCCTTATACTTCAAGCTATTTTATTTCAACATGGCGGAATTAGTACGTTTGGTGCCAATACATTATTAATGTCTATACCAGCCCTGTGCATCTATTGGCTCACCATTTTCTTAAATAAATTTCACTTATTTTGGAGAGGGTTTATTGCGGGTTTTTCAGCCATTCTTATCGGTGTTGGTTTACTAATCATTCTCCTTCTATTCTCTGATCAACGATATGGCGAAGGTTCGTTTTCTGTTATTCGAATTGTCGTATTGGCCTATTTCCCTCTCGCATTACTGGAGGGTGTACTAACTGGGTTTTCTGTGAAACATTTACATACCTTGATGCCGCGTTTTTTTGGCATTACCCCTACAATTAATGGAGGTGATAACAAAGAACATGAATAAAATGAACAAAATCCTATTCGTAGTGTTGTGCTTTGGGTTGGTTTCTTCCGCTTTGATTTATCCGAATTCAAATACGGTTTTCGCACATCGAATGATTGTTGAAACGGTAGAAGATGGTCTTATTCATGTTCGCTATGATGATGGTACGGATGCTCCTTTAGCTGTTGTTTCTATATATGATGAGGACGGGAAACAGCTGGTCGAAGGGGAAGTTGATGAAGATGGTTATTTTTACTATGACGAGGAAATAGACGTACATCGTATTGTTGCAGATGACGGAATGGGACATCGAGCATCTTCTGTTAGCGAAGAAGAAGAAAGCATTGTGGAAAAAATTCCACTTTTCATCAGAGCACTCTTAGGTGTGTCCGTATTACTGTTTATTGCTTCCACCTTTTATTTTCGTTCTAATAAAAAAAGAAGTGAGGAATTGTCATGAAAAAAAGAAGTCTGATAGCCTTTATCGGCCTAACCATTGCTTGTTCATTATTTTTTTCTCAAAAGGTTTCAGCACATGAACTATATATTGAAGTAGATGAGTTTACAGATAGTGAAGAGCTACGAGTAGATATCAAATGGGGACATATTCGTGATTATGTTGATCCGGCCGATGTGGAAGATTATCAACTACATGTTCGTTATCCAAATGAGGATGTCGAACAATTGGATTTGGAAGAATCGGGGGTTTATGTCAGAGCATATGTACCGATAGAGGGAGATGGCGATTACGTATTTTGGGCAGAAAGAAAACCGATTACTTACGAGCCAGATGACAGTGTCACCCAACTAAGTAATCAAATGGCGAAACATATCCACCATGTTGGTGATGGAAACTCAACTGCAAATGAAGCTGTTGAGGCAGAACTAGAGGTTATTCCTACTATGAATACGGCCAATTTTTCTACTGGCAATTTTAGTGGGACCATTATTTTGGATGGAGATGAGGTGAACGACGCAACAGTAACAGCGTATGGACCTGAATTCGAAGTACTGGAAACGGTATCCGCTGATGACGGAACGTTTGATTTTACATTCGACTCTGCTGGTAAGTGGTTAATAAGGGTAAATGTAGAAGTTGATGAACCAGGGTCCATTGAAGGTGAAGAATACGAACTTATAAGTCATACTTCAACATTGCTAATCGATACAGAACAACCAGCGGAAGATGAAGCGGGGGATTCTAATATTTGGTCACTTGCCTCCATGCTTGTAGTCGGTTTACTAATTGGAGCTTCTGTAGGAATGCTGATTCTAAGGAGAAAATAACGTTAATTTTACGTAGGTGGTGAGAATAAATTGGCCAATAATGGTGCAGTTGAAGCAGTGACTGGGGTATCAAAATGGGCATTTTCATGGGAACCAAGAGCAAAATTGCTGGCAGCTATCTTTTTCATTTTCGGTGTAATTAGTTTAACCACACCTTCTATTGCCGCTGGTGCATACTTAATATCCATTATTGCAATCCTTTTATCGGGAGTGTCTTTTACGCTATTGTTAAAAAGATACTTAATCATACTACCCTTTCTTTTATTAATGACTGTCCCACTATTATTCGGCCAGGGGCTTTCTTATACATCAGATAATTTATCTTTTGCTACCCTAATCTTCATCAAAGCATTTACATCCATGACAATTATTACGATTGTATTAGATTCACAATCACTTGATCAATTTATGAATGGCCTTGCAGGTTTAAAAATCCCTTCTGTCATGATTACTGTTTTAATCCTCTCCTACCGTTATGTGTTTTTATTTCTGGATGACATTCAGAAGATGCAAACGGCTGCTAAATCGCGTTTCTTTAATGGCGGGGTTCGAATACGTAGTTTGAAAGTTTATGGTCAACTTACCGGTATGCTGCTTATTCGATCACTTGACCGCGCCGATCGAATGTATCAGGCAATGGCATCACGAGGTTTTAATGGACGGTTACGCTTCAAGGAATCACAAAAGATAACGAGATTAGATTTGTTTAAGACAGCCCTCGCTTCTATCATTATCATTTCATTAGTCGTTATTGAAATAGGTTATGTTCGTTGACTCCATTATAAGGGGGCTGTTCGATTTTACATCCCTCTCCATTCCTTTAGAACTTACAAATGCCTCTCCTAATGAGTGGCATTTGTAGTATTATTGATCATTACTAGAAAGCGTTTCACATTTGCTGTAACGCATTATTCATTCGCTCCATCCATTTTCGCAGAAACTGATAATATGGGGGTGAATTGCTGAAAATTCAACGGCTAATTCTTCATTGTACGTGTGTACAGTCAGATTGCGTTCATTCACCATATGCAAACCAAGAACTGTTTCATCTTCAGACAACATCCCGATTGCACGAAAAGAACGTAAAACACCTTTAGGAGAATCCATATCTAATCCCTCTACATCGTATAAGTTCTGTTTTTCCGCTTTCCAGCAAGCCTCGAAACTATATTTGAACCGCTGAAATTCCAGCATCTCTTTGGATAAGAGAAGGAGTTTTAATGTCAACGATTTCTTGAAACGTATCTAAAGCTTTCTCTGCGCTTTGTAGTCGTTCGTGCAATCTCTCCATAAGCTCCCCTCCCCCTATTTTCTCGTTTCTGATTTAGAAAAAGAGATATTTCCCAGTAGCTTCGAATCAGCCGCATAAGGTTAACTGATAGTACATTATTTTGGTTCATTTATTCAAAAACCTCCATTGGCTATCTTCATATCCTAATTATACCATACAGAAAATAATGTAAATAACACAAAACTGCCCTCATACTTAGTATGAAGGCAGTTTGCATTATTTTCTGTTGTATTTATTCCTCAGATCCTCCTTCGATTTGCCAAGAACCATTTCTACGAGGATCTCCTCCGCCGTACATGCCTTGTGTCTCCCCGTTTTCATTAAGGATAACTCCTAGGCCTTGAATACCTCCATAGAAAAGAGGGGAGTCATGTCCAATGACAGAATATCCCATATCACGGAGCCTCTGAGCCGTTTCTTCAGGAAGTGCCTCTTCTACATAAATAACTTCCTCTTCATTATAAAAACGCGGCGCTTCAATGGCTTGTTGCAGGCTAACCCTTTCATCATCTTCGTTAAAAGCATGCTGGTATTGCATAATCGTTTGAAAGAGCATGGCCGGTATACGCCTTCCACCTGGGGTACCTATTCCAAGAATTGGCTGGCCACTCTGTTCAAAGATCAACGGTGATACAAATGATCTCGGTCTTTTTCCAGGTTCATAGCGATTTAAGGATTCGTCGTTCGGACTGAAGTTTTCCATTTGGTTATTGAGAAAGAATCCATTTATATACCTTCCCGATCCATAAAATTCCCCTAACGAATGGGTGGCTGAAACCATCCTTCCCTCTTTGTCTACAATAACAAAGTGTGTGGTATGCCTTGAATCTCCTTCTTCTGCAGGTGAATCAAATAGCGTGGATGTATCTGCTTCCGTTATTTCGTCATATGAAATCTCATCAAACAAATCATCTATATGTGCTTCGCTGGTTAGGACCTCATGATCGATCTGATCATATTGCGGATCACCTAATGTATCCAGACGGTCGTTGTAGGTTATTTTCGTAATCTCATTAATTAAATGCGTATAAACGTGATGCAGTTCTTCATGATTAACTAAGTCCCCAAACGCAAGATTCTCTGGAATATTTTCCTCAGGAAACATTTCCGTAAGGTCTATTCTCTCAGCCATTTTTAATGCTTGAAGTACAACAGTTCCTGACGAAGGTGAAGAACCACCATAAACGACCTGGTTCCCGATTTCTGCTTCAACCGGATCTGATAGTTGTGGTTCATATGCCTCTAAGTCTTCCGCCGTAAAATCTAATTCCTCCTGGAGTGATTCCCCAACTGGCCCACTATAAAAACCATCCGATCGATTTTCCTGGATAAGCCTCAATGTTTCCGCCAGCTCATTTTGCACAAGGTGATCATTGACTGCCAATACCTGGCCGCCAGGAAAGAATAATTCACTTTGCTGTTCATCCAGCTGAAGATAACGTACAGAGCTACTTGTCTGCTGATTAAAAATTTCCCCGACTTGAAATCCTTCCTCGGCTGTTTCTATAGCCGGGGCTAAAAGTTCTTCCCAAGACAACTCGCCATGATTTTCGTGAATAGAATCCATCCCTTTAACGAGACCTGGAACAGCGACCCCTCGTTCTGGCCTCTCCTCACTTTCAGGTGCGGCTTCTCGGTAATCATAGCTGACAGCCCCTTCTTCAGGATCATGATAAAGCATTTGGCCACCACCGCCTATACCCGAGCCATATGGTTCAACAACATTGAGCATAAACGAAACAGCCACAGCTGCATCGATGGCGTTTCCTCCATCTTCAATAATTTGCATACCTACATCTGCAGCTAGCGGATGAAGTGAACTGACCCCGTAAATCTCGACCTGTGGCTCCGCCGTGGCATCATTCGTATTCATGTCATCTTGGCTATCGTTACTATCCACTCCTACAGATTCCACTTGTCTTTCTGTAAAATCTCCACCAGAATACGGTTCTCTGAACGGGTCAAATTCATCTTCAAAATAAAAATTCCAGCCAATTAATCCAATCAAAACAATTCCTGCAATAAGATAGGTGATTTTTAAATCACGTTTGACATTCATGATGTGATTTCCACTCCTTCAAGGACACCTGCTTTGTCTAAGTCAATGTTAAGCCGGCCGTCTTCCACCGTCCACCATTCATTGTCTAACTCCTTCCTCAGAGTCCTGAATATGCGGTAGTCTCGATAAAATTTCGTCAAACCTGCCGTTTCTCTCGGCCGAGTATCTTCAATATACATTGGTACAAACGAAAGTTGTTTGGAACCGTCATCCAAGAAATCAAGTTGAGCGATAGCGGATTCCTTCGTGCGGGTCCAGCCCTGATCGAACACGAAATTCCCCATGCTATTCATAACTATTGCGCGATTTCCATCTACTCCTTCGACGACAGTGACAGGTTCCAGTACATGCGAGTGATGTCCAATGATAATATCTGCGCCATAATTGGCTAAGTATTGAGCACGTTCCTCTTGAGTGTCATTGGATCCAACCTGGTACTCATCCCCCCAATGAATATGGACAATAACAACATCTGCCTCACCTCCACCGTCTTCTTCAGCAGCTTTTGCTTGAAGCAGGCGATTCCTTAGCTCCATCAGCCCTTCATTCTGTGGTGTGAATACGCCTCCTACGTAGTCCTGAGCACTGAACCCTTGTACAAAAACATCCGTAAAGCCAATGATGCCCGCTCGAACGTCGTCATTGATGTCAAAATAGGACATTTCAGCAGCATCAGTTGCCCCTTCCTCTATTTCCTCATCCGAAAGGTTCATAGCATCACCGATTCCCACTGTCTCAATTGGCGCATCTTCAATATGTTCCAGCGTTTGCTGAAGCGATAAATCACCGAAATCAAGTGCATGATTATTGGCAAAGCTAACAGAATCAAATCCTGCATTTACAAGCGCATCCATAGCCCATGGTTCTGAATAAATATGGATATCTTTATTATGCAGTTCTGCATCGTCCATCACTGCAGCTACTTCTTCGTCATCAACATTTAGTATCGGGGTTTCAAAATTTCCTGTAACATAATCCGATTCCTCAAAAAAAGGGTGAACATAGTCAAAAACACGGTCAATCGGTTCATTACTTCGTATCGCAGCGTCATGTACATGGCGTCCCATCATCATATCACCCACCATGGACATCCGATACTCTACATTATCCGGCCTGGTATCAGATGGCGGGGATGCAGAAAAGAACAACTGATGACCGAAGAAGGGAATAGCCAACACAATGAGCGCAATGATCGAATGAAGCAATGCTTTGTCACGATGGCGAATCGTCCACAATTTTAGTCTTTCTTTAAAAGATAATTCTTTCGACATTTTTTAATGCACCTACTTTTGAAAACTTGGCTTTGTTAAAGGGATTCTTAGAAAGCATTCTTTGCTTTATTAGAAACCCTTATACTTTGGAGTGCAAGCTTTTATGGCAAAGCCTTAGTTGCACTTACGACGCACAGGACGTGCTAGTACTGGCGTTGTCACAAATCTCTTCGGTGGGGTGAGCATTTACGCGCAGCCCCAGGACGTGACGGTTTTAGCCAGTGAGCAGAAAAGGAAGTTGTAAACTTTCTTTTCTACCTAAAATAAATGGTAAATAGTAATAATGACAAATGTAAAAAAGGCAATGATAAATGTTGATGAGAATGTGGGAAGAACTCCCTGTTTATGAATCGAATTGGCTATTAATCCAGGCACAATAACCCCTATCCCTCTTAACTCCATCATCGGAAATGGTGTTAGCGGATAGAGATAATCCATCCCCATTTTCAGCAATACCCCTACAGTCAGCATGGCCGCAAACTTGCGCCGTCCATATAATACGGTCATTCTCCCTATTACCTGTGTGACAATGAGATATGTCAGTAAACTGATCACTGCCACAACGACAATGTACAATAATTGATCGAAAACAAGAGCAAGATATCCCGGGACAACTAGGCCTGCGGGGACAATTCCTGTTTTTTCAGCATATAACAGGGAAAACAGAACCCCTATAATAATAGCAATATACAAATCTGTTCCAAACACGTTTCTGCCAACTCCTTCATTTAAATCCTGCCCCGTATCCCATTTCCTTCTATCTCTGTTTAAGAGGATGCTCAAAAATCCCAGTGACTGACATATTGTAGATAGGGGGTCTTCTACTTTGCCCGCGCACGGCAATAGTCAACTGTAGAGTTAGACAACAAACCCACTACGGGTACTGCGCTGTCTTGAACCTCTTGTCTCCTTTTTAAACACGCACTTTAAGAAGGCGTTTGGGCAAAAGCATTTTCTTTTTTGAGTGATTTAAGGTTATTTTGTTTCTCCATTACTGTATCATCGGTAACGTTTATTTTCTCCAATTCCTGTCGTTCAATGGCGTCCGCTAGTTCTTGGCCACCCCCGTGGATATTTCCGATGCCATAAATCGAGCTTTTTTCCGGCAATTCCCTAATCTTCGCCAAGATTTGCTCGGTCGATTGTTTTTCAAGATTAATAAGCTTATTTACTGGCAGTTTTCCACTCTCATATGCTTGTACAACCGAATCAACACCTTTCCCTGTCAAAATAAGGGTATCGGCGTTTATTTGGGGGAGCACCTCTTCAGAAAACTGGATTGTTCGACCTACACGATCGTCCCGGCAATTCATGATCACCACATTATGTTCGCAGGGGTAGTCTTGATCCTGTATTTTGTTCCAAATGTTAATGGTAGAAGTGGTATCATTTGCTGCAAAGCCGTTAAAGAAAAAGCTCGGAGCTGTTTCTTTACCAAATGCATGAACCCGCATTGCACCTGGATCCACGGGCGCGTTAAGCATACCACGAAGTGCAACATCACGGTCAATCTCAAGAATATCAGCAACAGCTAAACCAATCGCAGCATTTTCGGCAAACATCATAAATGGGAATTCAGTTAAATACGCTTCATCGATGAGATCCGTATCTGCGACGACTACTTCACTACCGCGGCTCTCAGCTATCTCCGCAAAATAATGATGATAGCTTGTAGGAGGGATGACGACGTAACCATTATGGGGAATCGTTCGGCCAAATGCTTCCGCAATCTGGTCAATAGTAGGCCCCATGACATCTAAATGGTCTTCCATTACATTCGTAATAACCGTGATATTCGCCTTCACAAAACGTTCTTGAAAGACATTCTGGTATTCTGGATTCACAGCCATACATTCTGTCACAAATGCGTTCACCCCACGTCTTGCTACTTTATTAACCATTACCTTTTGCTCGGATATATTTGGTCCTTGCAGACTTCGAATGATTGGTTCCTCTTCCTCTTTGTCCCAATAAAATAAACGCGGGGACGTACCAGTCGTTTTACCAGCTACACGCTGTTTATCTTCTTTAATAATTCCCATTAGCAATCGTGTTACGGTAGATTTACCTCTAATACCGTTAACGAGGATCCTTGTGGGAATTCGTTTTATATTCCTATCCAATTTATTTCGTTCACGGATCCCTATGTATAAAACAATTGCGGCAAAAAATGTCAAATAAATCAGTTCATTCATTTTAAACCTCCTATTAATCTATAAAAGTATACTACTTTCATCATAAATCGACAAATAAAAAGACCCTCTCACGATAATCTAAAATCTCAGTTTACTAGATACAAACTAAGCTATCTCGTCTCTGTTTTCAATTAGTTGCTAAAGGCTAATTTACAGCATTCTTGTTCAACATTGATTAGAAAACTTGGCAGTAGGAAAGTTTATAAGGTCCTATCTGCTGAAAAAACGGGCAGCGTAAACAGATATACGCTGCCCGAATCACTGTCATGGAAACAATGATTTTGTTTTCATGCCCTTTCCCTAACGATTAAAAACACAGTATATTCAATCAAGATTTTCTATGTTTTTAAAAGAAAAATGGAGCTTTCTTCTCACTAACTCTCTTTCCAAAACCCGAATGAAGTCTTGATTTAAATCAAGATCCAATGCTTTTTTATACGAATCAATCAAAAGCTTATCGGATAGATATTCCATACTGCACCCCCTCTCCTCATGAAATTTGAAAAAGTGGTTTCCGCATCACCTCCTTTCAATAAGATAGCTTGGCATTCGCCAAGCCTTAAGGCGAGCATTTACACGCACAATTATTTTCGATGGGGCGAGGAATCGTAGTCCCAAATGTATTCGATGGGACAAGCATTTACGCGCAGTCCCAAGACGAGACAGTTTTATCCAATGAAGCTGAAAAAATATGGATACATTTTTCACTGGTTAGAAAACTCGCCATTCGTTTAAGGGAATTTTAAAAAGCGTTCTTTGCTTTCTTATCTGCAAATAAAAAAAGCATATCAGAAAGAGTAAGGTCGAGTGAATCTGTTTAAATTTGACCTGATTCTTTGATATGCTTGTTGTTTACATCTTTTCATACGAGTGGTTGCTCCTGAATCAATTTTCTCAAAGTTATAAACTATGCGCAAATTATTGGACATGGATCAACATGCAACCCCTTATCGCGGGAAAATAGTCATAATAGTAATTATTCCAACTATTAAGAAGGCAGTAGTGAACATTCTAGCGAAAATTGGGATCGACATTCCAGTATTTCCTACCAGTAAAAAATGATATTATCGAACGTAGCGGGGACAGAGTCAAGTACCATAAGTCATACTTCAACTAATAACCATAACTATTTCTATAACAAGATTTTTAACTAAATATAATGTAAACTAAAAGTAAGTAGAATACCTAGAACGGGTTCTTTAATTAGCAGATAAGTTATTCCTTCCTGCTTATGTGCTAGGTTTCGGTCAATCATCATTAATGCGCTTACCATTAAATACCCCATTTATAAAAATTGAAACAGGTCATCTATTTAAGTAGAATTTAATAATGAAGGAATATGGGTCAACCGATGCACGCCCTTATTCCCCTATATAGTCGCATCGTTTCCTAACAAACTTCCGAATAGCTTCTCTGAATTTCCATGTATTACGTTTCTTTTATATGTCGGTATAATCACAATATGGTACATGCAATTCCATTTTATATGTATGTAATAAAGCATTTTCTTTTAGGGTTTCTGCGCATAGCGTGGGACTTAATCTGGAGTAAAAATTTGGTTAAACTCATGAGTGGTGTCAACCTACCAGTAAAACATGAGTGAGGATGATCATATAAAGCAAAATGCCTCCTATTCCTTTAGACCAGCAGGTGAATGTCCGCCTACTTGGTATGACGAACCCTTTGTGGGCCAATATAAACTTCATTGTTTTTATGAACCAATAGTAGCAGAATGTGAAGAGTATTTATAATACGTTCTTACTATAAACTATTTTCAGCAGGCCAGCCCCTTTCCCCATTATTAACTACGTGCTAAACGTCTTTCACTTTCTCTTGCTCTTTGATAAAAAGTACCATGTAGAGTGCCTCATAAGCAGATGGTGATTGATCACTAGCGGAAGTGTACAGTAACCCTTCAAAAGTCAGAACATTCAACTCTTGCCCGATTTACTGTAACTGCACCAACATGTAACATACCTAACTTCCCTTCCGCTTCTACTTCTGCTCTAAGCAATCTTGCTAAGAAGTTAATATCCGCTGCCAAAAAATAAAGCATAAATTTTCCTGTTTGGAAAACTTATGCTTTACGTCACATTATAAAATAAAAAAACCACCAACATTATGTATTGGTGGAGACGGTGGGACATGCTCTTCCATGCTTTCGACATGGCACTGACTATATCTTGAACCTGATTGTATCAGGTTCTTCGGCGTCTTATGCAAAATATAAATTTACCTTTTCCAGGCAGCATTTCGCATCTTAGTACTACCAAGTTTGGCAGCCTATAAGTCGATACATGGCTATTGGATTGCTCCACACACCACTCGGTATTGCCCTATTGCTGAATGTCGTTAAAAACTTTAGCACTTTAACATAGTGGGGACAACCCCCTCACATGAGCAACTTAGGTTTCACCGATAAAGCCGAATTTTCACTTTTGTATTACTACAAAAGGCGACTAATTACTAATCGAACCCACGTCCAGAGATATCGCCACTCAGGCTTCTACACGCATAGTTGATATATTATCATTCGCTATCATGTCAGCCTACCAACAGGCTTCCAAGTAGCTAGTCTGATTCATTTCAACTATCATCCTCAGACGGTGAATGACAGTGTAGCCCGCTTCATTTGAGACCCTTCTATCTGCCACACGGGCGATAGCAGGAAGGATCGCTTAAGTCAGCTTATGCAGCTGCTAAAGCTGGTGTATTGTTTTCTTTGCCAGTTATATTTAGGCGATAACGTTTTACGAGCCGTAACCTCGACGCGCAACCTGAGCTCAATCTATCCCTGTCGAATCCGTAACGTCCCCATAAATGAGTAACGCTCAGAATTTATATTGAGCATTTAATTATATATTTCCTCTAACCAACTACAGTATTCATTATAGCATAAATACGATTGAAGTCAAGGCCTGGAAGGTTTTACAAGCCTTATTCCTTCGTATGCTCCTTAATCGCTCTATCTGCATCACGTTTCATTTGTTTTCGTTTTAAATCTTCTCGCTTGTCGTATTTCTTTTTCCCTTTTCCAAGTCCAATCAACACTTTGGCAACACCGTTTTTGATATAAATTTTCAATGGGATGAGTGCATAACCCTGCTGCTGTGTTAATCCGATTAATTTATCAATCTCTTTACGGTGCATTAGCAATTTCCTTGTTCGTGTTGGGTCATGATTAAACCGATTCCCTTGCTCGTATTCTGCAATATGCAAATTAATAAGTCTTATCTCTCCACGATCTATTCTTGCATGGGAATCCTTAATGTTGATCCTTCCTGAACGTATTGACTTTATTTCCGTTCCTTGTAGAACAATCCCTGCTTCATATGTTTCTTCAATGGTAAAATCATGGGATGCTTTCCTATTTTGTGCAATTGCATTTCCTTTACCTTTTGGCATGGTGTTTCCTCCTACTACTTACATGGGATCTATTTTACCAAATAATTGTTGGGATTCCAATCAGAAAAGCTATTTCACTGTTAAATAAGAAGCACTAAACTTATCGCCATAACAGCCATTCCACTTATTACCCCATAGATTGAAATATGGGATTCGTCGTATTTTTTGGCAGCCGGCAATAGTTGATCCAATGAAATAAAGACCATTATTCCACCTACTCCTGCAAAAATGATACCAAATGTTACACCATTTAAAAATGGCATTAGAAATAGAAATGCAACTACTGCACCCGCCGGCTCAGCTAATCCTGATAAAAATGATAATTTAAAAGCTTTTTTCTTATCATTTGTTGCATAGTATACCGGAACCGATATTGCAATGCCTTCAGGTATATTGTGAATAGCCACAGCTATTGCTATTGCAAGACCTAAAGACGGATCCTGTAATGTGGATACGAATGTAGCAATGCCTTCAGGAAAATTATGAATAGCTATTGCTATCGCCGTATATCCCCCCATTTGTAATAATGCAGGATCCTTGATCGCTTTTCCTGGATCTTTCATGTCTTCTACTTTTTTTAACTCATGTGGGTTTGATTGCTTTGGGATAAACTTATCTATTAATGCTATAAATATCATACCTGCAAAAAATGAAATAACGGTTAACCATATCCCATTTTGTTCTCCAAGTTCCGCAACAAGCGCATCTTGAGCTTTTGGAAATATGTCGATCATCGATACGTAAATCATAACACCTGCTGAGAACCCTAATGCAAACGATAGAAATTTCGTATTGGTTGTTTTTGCAAAAAAAGCAATAAAGCTTCCTATCCCTGTAGCAAGTCCAGCGAACAACGTAAATAGAAATGCTAATAATACATCTGATCCCACTAAACTCACTCCTTTGCAAACGACATCTTATTAAACTGCAATAAGTAACTATTTTTACTAAATTGATTATTAGTATTAACTTACACGTCAGTTGTTATCACTCTAAGATGAAGTTTATAAGAGGATAAATTATATGTCAACAATTATTTTTCCCTAGTCCAACTTTTGAACACGCTTATTAATGAAAAAGATGAACCGAACATCGTTCTGGCTCATCCTTTCATTTCATTTACTTATTTTTCTTTTTTCGTTTTTTCGTTTTCGTTTCTTTTTTCTGCCGTGGAGGCTTTGGTGGCTTCGATTCTTCTGATTTAACCAATTCAAAATCAACGGTTCGTTCATCGATGTTAACACTTACTACTCGTATCTCTACTTCGTCACCAATACGGTAAATATTTGCTGTTCGCTCCCCGATAAGTGCAAGACTTTTTTCATCATAATTATAATAATCGTCTGTCAAGTTACTAACATGGATAAGCCCTTCCACGGTATTTTCTAATTCTACGAACATACCAAAGCTCGTTACAGATCCAATAATACCTGTAAATTCCTCACCAATTTTGTCTTGCATATATTCTGCTTTTTTCAAATCATCTGTCTCTCGTTCCGCATCTACTGCAGTACGTTCCTTGTCAGATGTGTGTCTTGCTATTTCTGGAAGACTTTCCTTCCATTGTCGAATTGTTTTCTCATCCAAATTTTTATCGATTAAATATTCTCTGATCAATCGATGGACAATTAAATCAGGATATCTACGAATTGGTGATGTGAAATGTGTATAGAATTCAGTAGCTAACCCGAAATGTCCTATACCCTGTGGATCATATTTTGCCTGTTTCATCGAACGAAGCATTAGCTTGGATACAATCATTTCCTCTGGTTTACCCTGTACGTCATCTATTACTTGTTGCAATGCTTGTGGATGAATCTCGTTTGCTGTTCCTTTCACAGAGAGACCTAGACTGCCCAGGAATTCAAAAAAGCTTTGTAATTTACTTTCATCAGGGTCTTCATGAATGCGGTGAATAAATGGAACATCCATCCAATGGAAATGTTCAGCTATCGTTTCATTCGCCGCTAACATGAATTCCTCAATTAAACGTTCACCGACAGAACGCTCACGTAATACAACGTCTTCTGCTTTCCCTTTTTCATCAACCAGTACCTGAGCTTCTTTAAAATCAAAGTCGATAGCACCCCGACCCATTCGCTTGCCGCGTAATATCGATGCAAGACTTTCCATTTGTTCAAACATGGGTACTAAAGAATTAAATTTTTCCCTTGTTTCTTCATCTTTATCGGCTAATATTTTGTTAACGTCCGTATATGTCATCCGTTCCGTAGTCTTTATCACACTTTGAAAGATCTCATGATTAACCACTTCACCAGCGGACGTAATTTCCATCTCACACCCAAGCGTTAATCGATCAACGCGAGGATTCAATGAACATATTCCATTAGAAAGACGATGTGGAATCATTGGAATGACTCGATCAACTAAATATACGCTTGTCCCACGTTCGAAAGCTTCTTTATCCATTGCCGAATCTCTATCCACATAATAAGTGACGTCCGCTATATATACACCAAGCTTGTAATTCCCGTTATCAAGCTTCTTGACCGTAACTGCATCATCCAAATCTTTTGCGTCCGCGCCATCAATTGTCACGATAACCTCATCACGTAAGTCGCGCCGATTCTGAATTTCATCTTCGGTAATCGCCTCCGGTGCATGAGCAGCCTGATCCAATACTTCTTCAGGAAAATCTACTGTAATCCCATGTTTATGGATAATCGAAATAATATCGATTCCTGGATCATTTTTATGCCCGAGAATGTGAATGATTTCTCCTTCTGCACTTTTTCGGCCCTCTGGATACTTCGTAATATGTGCAATAACTTTATGACCACTGACTGCACCATTTGTCACGCTTTTCGGGATAAAAATATCATTTGGAATACGTTTATCATCCGCAATAACGAAGCCAAAAGCGCGGTTATCTTCATATGTTCCAACCACTTGTAATGTAGCTCGCTCTAAAATTCGTATGACGGTTCCTTCTGGGCGTTTGTCATTGTCATCTTTCGTTTCCAAACGAACGAGCACTTTATCCTTGTTCATAGCTGAAGCTAAATCAGAAGGATTAATGTATACATCTGTTTGATTTTCATCATCTGGAATTAAGAAAGCAAATCCCTTGGCATGCATTTGGATTCTTCCGCGAACAAGATTCATCTTTTCGGGCAGACCGAAGCGGTTTTTCCGTGTGCGAACAAGTTCTCCTTCTTCCTCCAGTTTATTTAGTGCTTTGACAAATTCCTTGAAATCTACTGCATCATCAATTTCCAATGCTTCTTCTAATTCATCAACTGCTAATGGTTTCGTCCCTGTCTCTTTAAAAAATGTAAGTATATTATCTTTCATTTGTTCACCTTCTTTCATAAGTATTGTTAACTTTTTTCTGAGAATTTAATCATTCTTTCCAATCAAGTGTTTCTAAGAATTGATAAATATCCTCAAACAGCTGATCCTTTTCCTTATCTAAGGTGATCACATGGCCAGATTCCTCATACCATTTCAAATCTTTCTCATCGGCTTCTACATTTTCGTAAATGTATGTAGCGCTTTCTGTGTTAATCATTTGATCTTTTCTAGCCTGGATCACATAGGTTGGTGTGTAAATCGTATCAACATTCGATTTCACTTCATTAATGAGGTTGGCAAGCTTGTCAAATACAGCTGTTGATTGTTCCATTACATCCGTTAGTTCCTGTTTAATGGTAGCTTCATCTTTTCCTTCTAATTGCTTGTATTCTTTTGAGAATTGTTTAAAGCCTTGAGTTAGTTGTGTTTCATTATCAAAAAACATTGGTGTGCACATCGGAATAACTGCCTTTAATTTCTCAGAATAAGCCAGTTTTAATCCTAAGACCCCTCCCAGTGAAAGGCCGGCCACTGCTATTTCATCATAGCCTAGTTCGCGCAAGTGCTCAAAAGCTTTTGTAACATCCTCCCACCATTCATCTGGATTGGATTCAATCAATTCCTCTGGTGGCACTCCATGCCCACGATAAATTGGTGCATGACTTGTATAGCCTTTCTTCTCTAGAAATCTTCCAAGCATTCGAACATCGGCAGAATGTCCCGTTAAGCCGTGTAATAGTAAAACCGCTCGGGGTCCTGCTTCCATTGTAAATGGTTCTGGTTGTTTGACTTTCACTTCATTACATCTCCCTACTCTTTTTCTATTATTTACTATACCCTTTTTGTTTGATTATACAACATCTTTTAATGAGAAAACTTACAAGTATTTCCTATTTGCAAATTAAAAGCCCTTACCACGCTTTGTGATAAGGACTAATTTTTATTGTATAACATATGCACTTAAAAATGCTAATACAAAGAATAAAACTCCAGTAACAATAGTTCCACGGTGAAGAACATAATCCATTCCCCGTGCTTTTTGTTTTCCAAATAATTGTTCAGCCCCACCAGAAATAGCACCAGATAGACCTGCACTTTGACCTGACTGTAACAATACTAATACAACCATAACAATCGCATTAACCACTAATAATATATTTACTAAAGTAGCCATATTTAAACGCACACCTCCTATAACGACAATTACCTAACATAACTTTAGCATAAATTTCGTTTACAAAGCAAGCTATATTATTGAAAGTGGACGTTTCCATGAATTAATTTTATCCTATTAATAGAGACTACAATAGAATGGATGATTATATAATGGAAAAAAACGTTTGGATGATGATGGAAGATAACGTGGAAGTTTATGTCAAGAAGTGGTATTCATCAATAGAAAAACCAAAAGCGATTGTGCAACTTTCCCACGGAATGGCAGAGCATATTAATCGCTATAATGAAATTGCTAAGTTCCTTGTCAAACAAGGTATATTTGTTTACGGCAACGATCACCGCGGGCATGGCAGAACAGGTGAAAAACAGGGGATATTCGGATATTTTGCCGAGGAAGATGGTTTTACAAAAACAGTTCACGACCAACTTGTTATCACAAAACAGATTAAACAAGAACATCCCAACACGCCTATCTTCCTTTTTGGCCATAGTATGGGTTCTTTTTTAGCTAGGGAATACATTCAACAGCATAGTCACATGATTGATGGTGTAATGTTGTCAGGAACAGGTTATTTTCCTAAAACAACCTCTATAGCAGGAAGAACCATTTCCTCTATTATGCCACCGAAAGAAGAATCAAAGCTAATGAATTCATTTGCGTTTGGTTCCAATAACAAAAAAATTGGCAAGAAATTAACTAGCTTCGACTGGCTGAGCAATGATGAAGAGGTCGTCGAAACCTATATAAATGATCCATACACTGGCTTTATACCAACAGGAAGGTTTTTCTATGATTTATTATCAGGCCTACTAAATATCCATAATCCTGAGCGCAATGACGCTATTCGAAACGATCTTCCCATGTTACTAATAAGCGGAGATGCAGACCCTATTGGGGACTATTCTAAAGGCATTTGGAAGACAGCTCATCTCTATGAAAAAGCCGGACTAAAAGAGGTAATGGTTATGTTGTTTACCGACGGTCGTCATGAATTATTACATGAAATGAATAAAGATGAAGTGCATACCATGATTCACACATGGATTCATAACCATTTGTAGATGACTATGCTTGAATACAATGATAGAACAGTATAAAATAGAGTTGTCCTATATATTTAACTAGAAAGAGAAAGGTCGGTAAAACTAATCATGACAACTATTCAAGGAATTGCAGCATCACCAGGCATTGCTATAGCAAAAGCCTATCAACTAACTGCACCAGATTTAACTTATGAAAAAGTAACAACAACTAATCCTACTAAAGAAATAGAACGATTAGATAAAGCGTTGAAAATTTCAAACCAAGAACTTGAAAAAATTAAAGCACACACGAAAAAAGAAATGGGTGACGAGCATGCGGAAATTTTCTCCGCCCACTTGCTTGTATTGAGTGACCCGGAATTAATTAATCCAATGAAAGATAATATTAACACCAATCATGTCATAGCAGAGAGCGCCTTAGAAGAAACTGCAAACATGTTTATTGATATGTTTAAAAATATGGATAATGAATATATGCGCGAACGTGCAGCTGACATTCAGGATGTCACAAAACGTGTGTTAGCTCATTTACTCGGAGCTAGTTTTCCCAATCCAGCATTAATTGACGAAGAAGTCATTGTTATTGCTAATGATTTAACACCATCTGATACAGCACAATTAAACCGCCAATTTGTAAAAGGATTTGCAACAGATATTGGCGGGCGTACATCCCACTCTGCAATTATGGCTCGTTCGCTTGAAATTCCAGCAATCGTAGGTACAAAAGAAATTACGTCATCCATTTCTCAAAACGATGTTCTAATCGTTGACGGTAATGAAGGTGTCGTTGTCATTAACCCATCTGATGAGGAGATTGCAACCTATCGTGAGAAACAAGAATCCTTTGAGCGACAAAAAGAAGAATGGGCGAAATTAAAAAACGAACCTACTTTTTCCGCTGATGGAGAACAGGTTGAACTAGCTGCCAATATCGGAACACCGGAAGACGTCACAGGCGTTTTAGATAATGGTGGTGAAGGAATCGGACTGTACCGTACGGAGTTTTTATACATGGGTAAAACGGAATTACCTACAGAAGATGAGCAATATGATGCTTATAAAGCTGTGCTCGAACAGATGGATGAAAAACCAGTAGTTGTTCGTACACTGGATATTGGTGGAGATAAAGAACTGAGTTATTTAGATTTACCAAAAGAACTGAATCCATTCTTAGGCTTTCGCGCCATACGCTTCTGCCTGGAGAATGAAAATGTGTTCAGACCCCAATTACGTGCATTACTACGTGCAAGTGTACATGGAAACTTAAAAATTATGTTCCCGATGATTGCAACATTGGAAGAATTCCGCCAAGCCAAAGCCATTCTAATGGATGAAAAAGAAAACCTGAAACGTGAAGGTAATAAAGTTTCCGATGACATAGAAGTTGGCATCATGGTTGAAATCCCATCAACTGCCGTAATTGCAAAACAATTTGCAAAAGAGGTTGACTTCTTCAGTATTGGAACGAATGACTTGATTCAATACACAATGGCAGCAGACCGTATGAATGAAAAAGTTTCTTATTTATACCAGCCATATCACCCAGCAATATTAAACTTGATAAGCAATGTAATCGAAGAAGCACATCGTGAAGGAAAGTGGGTTGGTATGTGTGGAGAAATGGCCGGAGACCCGATCGCAATCCCAATCCTGCTTGGACTAGGTTTGGATGAGTTCAGCATGAGTGCATCATCTGTTTTACCTGCACGAACGCAGATAAGTGGACTGTCGAAAGAGAAATTGGTTTCATATAAAGAGAAGCTATTGTCTATGGAAACAGCAGAAGAAGTTGAGGAATTTGTTAAGGAGAAAACGGAATAGAGTTTGATGAGCACTCGAGCCTTTTGGTTCGGGTGCTTTTTTGTGAAGGGTGGTGTAGAGTCAGGTGGGAGTTCTCGCATTCCAATCTCGTTCATTGCATCGCTTAGCAACTCCGATAATACTTCTGTAACTTGCTGGACTACTTATCGTAGCTTTAGCCATCCGAACATGTAATCAGACCAACCGTTCTTTCTACCATTTTTTTCAAGCCTAACACTTCCTTCATTCGTCATTCCTTTATACCTCTCGTATGATGCTTATTATCCGCTCGATCCGGCGTGCGGTATTCACATTCAGCGCAGACTGCACGCTATTTCGCTATTATTTCCAACTTCTCCTCTATCGCTGTCCGACCCTTATCATGGGACACTTTCTTCGGATAACCAATTTGCATAACCGCTGCAATTTTCATCGTATCATGATTCAATCCAATATCACTTGCAAATTCAGGATCATGCATATATGGCGTGATTGTCCAAAGCATACCGACACCATACTCCCAGGCAGCTAATTGCGCATTTTGGATAAATGCACTTACCGAGGCATAATCCTCTTCGTAACGCACTGGATTATCATCTTTTTCAAAATAAATGACTGCATGATGTGGTATTTCCAGTAGAAAGCTTTTCATGGAATCTATCATTTTTAATGTCTTCGGAGACTCATCTGTTTTTATCATGCCAATTCGTTGATAGCTTGAGATAATCGCATCAACAAACTTATGCTTCCCCTCTTCCTGATACATTTTTATATTCCAAGGTTCTTTCATATAATGTGTTGGTGCATAGGATCCGTATGTAAATATTTCTTTTAAAATAGCTGCGTCCACTTCTTGTTCTTTAAATGTATGGATGGACCTGCGTGCTTTGATTGTTTTTAATATATCGATGATAATCACCTCTTTCCTAGACTAGCATATTTGCTGTCTGGGTAAAAGATTGTGGTTGTTTTGGTGTAGATTTTGATCATTATTTATCGGTGCTGATTTTCGTTTATCAGCGTCCATTGTTTCTTATTTAGAATTTATGTAGACAGGTTTGTGATTCGTTTCTCTCCCAATTATGGTGCGCTGTCTCCCGGTTTGAGCCCAGCTCCAAAAACACAAAAAAAAGAGACAGATCACTCTGCCTCTTTAATGCGACTCACTATAAAATTTATTTCTTCAAGTTATAAAATGCTGTTTTACCAGCATATTCGCCCATGCCAGCTAACTCATCCTCAATACGTAGAAGTTGATTGTATTTCGCAACACGGTCGGTACGTGATGGTGCCCCTGTTTTGATTTGGCCTGCGTTTGTTGCTACGGCGATGTCAGCGATGGTTGCGTCTTCTGTTTCACCGGAGCGGTGGGAGATGACTGCTGTGTAGCCTGCGCGTTTTGCCATTTCAATTGCTTCAAATGTTTCCGTAAGTGTTCCGATTTGGTTCACTTTAATAAGAATAGAATTACTATTCCCTTCTTCAATGCCTCGAGCTAGTTTCTCCGTGTTTGTAACGAATAAATCGTCACCTACTAACTGTACTCGATCGCCAATACGGTCGGTTAATAATTTAAAGCCATCCCAGTCATTTTCGTCAAATCCATCTTCAATTGAGATAATTGGGTATTTATTAACGAGATCCTCATACCAATCAACCATATCTGCTGATGAGCGGACGACACCTTCACCTTTGAGGTTATATTTCCCATCTTTATAAATTTCAGATGCTGCAACGTCCATTGCTAGTTGGATTTCTTCACCTGGCTTGTAGCCTGCTGCTTCGATTGCTTCAACTATTGTTTGCAATGCTTCCTCGTTGGAGCCTAAGTTTGGAGCAAATCCACCTTCATCCCCAACACTCGTATTGTACCCTTTTGATTTCAAAACATTTTTCAATGAATGGAAAATTTCTGCACCTGTACGAAGTGCTTCTTGGAATGTCGGAGCGCCTACTGGCATAATCATGAACTCCTGGATATCCACATTATTATCGGCATGCTCTCCACCATTTAGAATATTCATCATCGGTGTTGGTAATGTTTTTGCGTTGAAGCCACCTAGGTAATGATATAATGGTAGCTCTAGATAGCTTGATGCAGCATGTGCAGCTGCCATTGATACACCTAGAATAGCATTAGCCCCTAGATTTCCTTTATTATCGGTACCGTCAAGTTCCATCATTAAATGATCGATGATATTTTGACGCGTAACATCTAAGCCTAGTAATTCAGGCGCAATCGTTTCATTTACATTTTGCACAGCTTTCGTAACACCTTTACCAAGATAACGATCTTTATCACCATCACGTAACTCTACAGCTTCATATTCACCCGTAGACGCACCGCTTGGTACAATTGCCGAACCAAATCCACCTGATTCTGTAAAAAGTTCTACTTCTACTGTAGGATTACCACGTGAATCTAGTACTTCGCGAGCATAAACATCTGTAATATATGGCATGAAAATCTCTCCTTCGAAATTATAATATTTTTTTAACATTAGGGGCATCATGTTTTGAATAAGCCTTCTTATTTCCTCATTAATGATTCGCCAGTCATTTCTTTCGGTTTGGGTATATCTAATAGGTCAAGTAAAGTCGGTGATAAATCTGCTAAAATACCGCCATCTCGTAATTCTATACCTTCTTTTGTTACAATAACAGGTACTGGGTTTGTTGTATGTGCTGTCATTGGCTCTCCATCCATGGTTATAACCTCATCTGAATTTCCATGGTCTGCAGTAATAATGGCATGTCCACCCAGGTCCGTTATCTTATCAACGATTTTACCTAAACATTCATCAACTGTCTCAATTGCTCTAATTGTTTCCTCTAATTTTCCTGAGTGACCAACCATATCTGGATTAGCAAAGTTTAAAATGATTGCATTATGTTCCCCTGTATCCAGTTCATTCAACAGCGCATCAGTTACTTGATATGCGCTCATTTCTGGCTGTAAGTCATAGGTTGCTACTTTGGGCGAGTCAATAAGGACACGTTTTTCGCCCGGAAATTGATTTTCTCGACCGCCACTCATGAAAAACGTAACATGGGGATATTTTTCCGTTTCCGCTATTCTCAGTTGCTTCATATTATGCTGCGTTAGAACTTCTCCTACCGTGTTATCAAGGTTGACCGGTGAGTAGGCAACATATCCATCTACTGATTCACTGAAGTCTGTTAGCATGACAAAATCCAGATCCTTGGGAACATTTTCGCCGCGGTCGAAATCCTGAAAGTCTTCATCCGCAAACGTTCTGGATATTTGAATGGCGCGATCTGGACGAAAATTATAGAAAATAATGGAATCCTTATCTTCCACTTTTCCAACAGGGGCACCATTTTCGTCTAAGATCACAGAAGGTAAAACGAATTCATCGTGAATACCATTATCGTATGAATCATTGATAACTTCATACGGATTATCATACGTCGGCCCTGCACCATGAACCATGGCATCATATGCTTTCTTAACCCGTTCCCAGCGTTTATCCCGGTCCATGGAATAATAGCGCCCAGAAATCGTCGCAAATTTACCAATACCATACGCTTTCATTTTCGCTTCCGTCTGTTCAATGTACGTTTTAGCCGTTTGCGGGCCTACATCACGACCATCTAAAAATGCATGTATATATACGTCTTTCAAATTATTATCTTTTGCTAATTTCAATAATGCAAACATATGATTAATATGACTATGCACGCCGCCATCAGACAATAGTCCGAATATGTGCAACGCTTTATCATTCTCTTTTGCATGTTGAATCGATTTTAGAAATGCTTCCACTTCAAAAAAGTCGCCTTCCTCAATCGATAGATTAACTCGAGTTAAGCTTTGATAGACAACACGACCAGCACCAATATTCAGGTGGCCTACTTCAGAATTACCCATTTGTCCATCTGGAAGTCCTACAGCTTTACCACTGGCTAATAATTGATTATGAGCATACTTATTCCAGTACCGATCCATATTCGGTGTGTTGGCTTGCTTAAATGCATTTCCCTTTTCTTCATCACGAATCGCAAGGCCATCTAAAATAATTAGTGCACCTAATTTAGTTTCACTCATCTGGTACCTGCCTCCACAAGCTGCAGGTAGGATTCTGCTTCTACACTTGCTCCACCAACTAATGCTCCGTCAATATCAGATTTTGCGAGTAATTCATCAATATTCGCAGGCTTCACACTGCCGCCGTACTGAATCACTACTTGTTCAGCAATCTCCTCAGAAGTAATGGCTTTAATAACCTGGCGGATATGAGCACAAACTTCATTTGCTTCTTCACTCGAAGCCGTTTTACCTGTGCCAATTGCCCAGATTGGTTCGTATGCAATAATCGTTTCTGTAACTTGTTCGTCAGATAGACCTTCTACCGCTTTTTTCACTTGGCTTTCTACATGATTCATCGTTTCATTTGCTTCTCGTTGTTCAAGTGTTTCGCCTACGCATACAATTGGCGTTAATTTATGATTAAATGCTGCATGTGTTTTCTTGTTGACCGTTTCATCTGTTTCAGCAAAATGTTCGCGACGTTCTGAATGCCCAATAACGACATGTGTTACGCCAAGGTCACTAAGCATACCTGGACTAACTTCTCCGGTAAATGCTCCACTATCTTCAAAATGCATGTTTTGTGCACCAATTTTAACTGTCGTTCCTTTTGTTTTTTCTGCAAGTGAAGCTAAAAAAGGAAATGGTGCACAAACAATTGCCTCCACATCATCGCTTGTAGGTGCTTTCTCTACTACCTCATCAATAAATTCATTCGCTTCAGATGACACCTTATTCATTTTCCAGTTTCCAGCAATAACTTTTTTGCGCATCCTCTCACCTCTCCATTATATTATGTGTTGAAAAGCACACATTTATCATTTTGTTTATTTCTTCTATTTATCCGTTAAAGCTTCTACGCCAGGAAGAACTTTTCCTTCCATGAATTCAAGTGACGCTCCGCCACCAGTAGATACGTGATCCATTTCTTCTGCAAGGTCGAATTTTTCTACAGCTGCAGCTGAATCACCACCACCAATTATGGTATACCCTTCTGTGTTTGCTAAACTCTCGGCAACTTCCTTGGTTCCACCAGCAAAAGTATTCATTTCAAAAACACCCATAGGCCCATTCCAAATGATCAGCTTCGAATCAGCTACAACTTGGCTATACGTTTTTCGCGTTTCAGGGCCAATATCCAACGCTTCCCAATCTGATGGAATCTGGTCAATTGGTGTGATTTTGGTGTTTGCAGAATCGGAAAAATCATCTGCTACAACAACATCTGTTGGTAGAAGAAAGTTAACGCCTTTTTCTTGTGCTTTTTTCATGAAATCTTTTGCTAAATCTAGCTTATCTTCTTCCAATAATGATTTTCCAACTTCATGCCCCTGCGCTTTGACAAAGGTATAGGCTAGTCCACCACCAATAATTAAGTTATCTACTTTATCCAATAAATGGTCAATAACATTTATTTTATCTTTCACTTTTGCTCCACCGATAATCGCTGTAAAAGGACGATCCGGGTCCTCTAATGCTTTGCCCAATACCGCAAGTTCTTTTTCCATTAGATGGCCTGCAACAGCAGGTAACTTTTCTGCAACACCTGTTGTGGAAGCATGTGCGCGGTGCGCTGCACCAAATGCATCATTGACATAGTAATCTGCCATATCTGCAAAAGCTTGCGCTAAAATGGCATCATTTTGTTCTTCACCAGCTTCAAAACGGACATTTTCAAGCAATAACACATCACCATCATTCAATTGTGAAATAGCGTCATTTACTTCTGCACCATGAACAGAATCAGTCTTTATAACTTCTTTACTGATTAATTCACTTAAGCTCTTTGCAACAGGATCCAAGCGCAATTCTTCTACTGCCTCGCCCTTAGGCCGGCCAAGATGGCTTGCCAAAATCACTTTCGCACCTTTTTCAGATAAATAATCAATGGTTGGACGTGCTGCTTTTATACGTGTTTCATCAGTAACGGTACCATCTTTCATTGGCACATTAAAATCCACACGACAAAAGACTTTCTTTCCTTTGAGTTCAAGGTCTTGAAGTGTTTTCTTATTCATTTGGACAACCTCCCTATCTTCATTTATGTAATTCTTATTAGGTTTTCCCCTAATCAGGCTCTATTAATCATTATATAGGAAACGGAGGAGGAATGCTCTCCTCCCCCGTTTCTCTGTACCTTATAGTCCTTGTTTTTTGATATATACAGCCATATCTACACAACGTGCAGAGTAGCCCATTTCGTTATCATACCAAGAAATTACTTTAACCATGTTGTCTTGAATTACCATAGTAGATAAACTATCAAAAATAGATGAATTTGGGTTACCGATAATATCTGTTGATACAAGCGGGTCTTCCGTATATTCTAATACGCCGCTCAAATCTCCTTTAGATGCTTCTTCAAATGCTTTATTTACCTCTTCTTCTGTTACATTTTTATCAAGATCTGCAACAAAATCGATTAGTGAGCCATCTGGTGTCGGTACACGAACAGCCATACCATTAAGTTTACCGTCTAATTCTGGTAATACTTTTCCAACTACTTTAGCCGCGCCTGTTGATGTTGGGATAATATTCTCTGCTGCTGCACGTGCACGACGGTAATCTTTATGCGGTAAATCTAGGATTTGCTGATCATTTGTATAGGAGTGAATAGTTGTCATTAGTCCATGTTTTAAACCGAAATTCTCATGAAGTACCTTAGCAAGTGGTGCGATACCATTTGTAGTACAAGATGCATTGGATAATACATGGTGTTGACTTGGATCGTAATCTTTTTCGTTTACACCCATTACCATTGTAAGATCTTCTTCCTTAGCAGGAGCTGAAATAATAACTTTCTTCGCTCCAGCATCAATATGCTTCTGTGCATCATTACGTTCAGTGAAACGACCAGTAGATTCGATTACGACTTCCACACCTAGATCGCCCCATCCTAGATCTGCTGGGTCGCGCTCTGATAATACTTTCACTTCTTTTCCACCAACAACAATATTAGAACCATTTACGGTTACTTCTTCTTCTAATCTGCCGTGAACAGAATCATATTTCAGTAAATGCGCTAGCATATTTGCATCCGTTAAATCATTTACTGCAACTACCTCTACCTCTTCATTCTTTAATGCTTGACGATATACGTTACGACCAATTCTTCCAAAGCCATTAATACCTATTTTTACTGTCATATTTACTCCTCCTATATTTTCTTATATATTTTTTAAAATTATATTTAAAGGGGACTTCCCCTTAAAATCTGTTCTGCTGCTGCTTCATCTGTAATAAGCAAGTCACTTTTACCCTGCTTAAAATAGGATGTGATAGCTTGTCCTTTTGATTTCCCTCCAGCTATTGTAATAACATAGTCGATGGTAGATAAATCTTCTAATTGGATACCTACTGTTCGCACTTTATGAACAACATTTCCGTCCTTATCAAAATAATAACCAAATGCTTCACTCACGGCTTTATTTGTTTTTAATTTGGCAATAGTGGTCTCTGCTGTTTTCCTGCGCTTTGCCATGGTTAGCGCATCACCTATTCCATGTAAAACAACATTTGCGCCTTTTATTTGCTGTAATGTTTCATTGATGGAAGGCTCATTGATGATCGTCTGATAAGCTGACTCACTTAATGGATCCGGGACATATAACAAGCGATAGTCCCCATTTGTTTTCCTCGCCATCTCGGAAGCAATTGTATTTGCCTGGTTTTCGACTTTTTCACCAATTCCCCCACGAGCTGGTACAAATAAATAGTTATTTTCCTTGTTTAACACTGTCATCACATCTGCTGCTGAAGCCATGGTTGTACCACCTGTTACAGCAATTGTATTGTTAGGCTGAACGATTTTTTTCAGGAATGCAGCGCATGCTTTTCCCATATCTTGCTTCACCCATTCATAATCATCGCTATTACCAGGAACAATAATAACATGCTCTACTTGTAATTTATCCTTTATTTGCTTTTCTAAAACACTTAAGCCCATTATTTCATTCATAAAGTCAGTAAGTTGTTCAAGCGTTAATTTACCCTCTTTTGTTACATACATTCCTTTAGCCGTTACTTGGATTAAGCCTTGTTCATATAAGAATTCGACCTCGCCACGTACATTACGTTCTGTCAAATTAGTGTTTTCCGCAAGTCCTCTCCTCCCAATTGGTTGAAAAAGTTCTACACTGTGCAGAATCGAATACCTTTGCTTCATAACATCTAACAGATCAGGTAATAATTTTTTCTGCAAATCAATTAAAGCTCTCATGAAAAGACTCCTTTTCATTGTAGGACCTAATAGTCCCAGATGGTTATATTATGTCCCGGAACGGATAAAAAAATTTAACGCTTGCTATATTTTTATTATAGCATATCGTGAATGATACACAAATAATATGCTGTTGAAGTGAAAAGGAAATTCGTTTTCCGTGAGCGGATTGCTAATTCGAGTGGGTAATGGGATGCATTTTACTTCGCGCTTTTGAGAAAACTTGGCTTATCACCAGGATTTGTGGCGTAAGCCTTTTGTTCCCCGCACCTAGGTGTTTTCCTTAAGTGCTTGCTCCAACGTATCAATATTGATTTGCTCGCCATCTAATTCCGTTTCATTTATTATTACATATGGAATTAAGAGCTGATATTCTTCGAGCCAAGCATCATTTGTATATATATCCCTTGGCTCAATCGTAAATTTGTAATCATGCTGAAGCATGGTAAGCAATGCATGTGCATCATCGCAAAGCGAGCAGTTTTCTTTCATATAATAGATAACATTCGTCATCCTATCTCCCCCCTATTGTTTTCGTTTTGTTGATGATGGAATGTTTAGTTGCTTACGATACTTCATAACCGTTCGGCGGGCTATTTTAATATCGAACTCATCATCCAACTTCTTTTTAATCTGTTCATCTGACAAGGGTTTTATTTTATTTTCATGTTGCATTAATTCACCTATTAATTTTTTTATCACAAACGAAGCAGTCTGTTTTCCATCTAATTGTTTTATACCTGATTGCAAAAAAAATTTCACCGGCGTAACGCCCTGCGTTGTTTGGACATATTTATTATTTATTGTCCTGCTAACAGTTGATACATGCAGATCTAAATCATTGGCAATCTCTCTTAGCGTAAGAGGCTGAAGCATAAATGCACCATGTTCAAAATACATATACTGCTTTTCAACTATATTTTTCACAACATGCTCTAACGTATGAGACCGGTATTTAATCGCCTGTTGTAACCAGTCCACTTGTTTATACTTTTCTTTTAGGTATGCAGCAGTTTCCTCTCCCACATCCTTAAATTCTTTATAGGATTGATTTATTTCTATTGTTGGTGAATTCCATTTATAAAAAGATACCTTCCAAGTTCCTTCTGCCTTATAAATGGACGCCTCTGGAATAATATATTCAGGTTTTTCTGTCACTAAAAGCTTTCCAGGTTTTGGGTGACATAATTTAATACAATCGATAATTTCCTTTATATTCGCTTCATTCGTTGCATAATGTGCCGCAATTGTTTGATAATTCTCTTCAGCAATCCAATTCAAATGCTCTTTTAATAAATCTTCAATAAATGACTGCGTAATATTCATTTTCTTTAATTGTATTAAAATACATTCACTAAGTGAACGAGCAGCAATACCAGCTGGTTCTAGGGATTGGATCATTACCAAAGCTTGTTCAACTGTTTCTTCCGTTGTATGACATTGCTTCGCCCAGAGGTCGATATCTACAGTTAAATAACCATCTTCGTCTAACGAATCAATTCCAAATAGAATAATCGGCTCCTGTTCGTCGGTCATATCCAGTGTATATAGCTGATTTTTCAAGTGGTCATACATTGTTAACTCTGCTTGATTGATTTCACCAATTGAAACATCATTGGAACTTGAGGATTTATATTGCGCAAAATCATAATCGTAATTAACTTCTTCAATCAGTGGATTTTCCTTAGACACTTCTTTAATATAATCAATCAATTCCACGCTATCAAACTGAAGAATATGAATGGACTGTAGAAGTGACTGATTCATTTTCCATTGTAACGTCTGTTCCTGGACAAGCCTCGGCTTCATTATCAACACTCCTGTAAAGCGCCTTCATCTCTATTATGCCATACATGTATAATGTCTGTCATTCCCAACGTGCACCAATTCACCAAGCTTATTTACGTTCCATTTTCAACGAATCTA
This sequence comes from Virgibacillus natechei, assembly GCF_026013645.1. Classification (NCBI taxonomy): domain Bacteria; kingdom Bacillati; phylum Bacillota; class Bacilli; order Caryophanales; family Bacillaceae; genus Virgibacillus; species Virgibacillus natechei. The sequence continues at coordinate 2,501,094 of NZ_CP110224.1, forward strand.
CATATTCCTTCCCCTCTACTAATGAAAACCCTAATACTTTTCTAGCCTCTTTTATCGCTTTTACATCTTCACCTTCTTTTATAAGTTCACGTAGTTCCTGATTTATTGGATCTTCCGGTAATTCAACCTGTTTTGTAAGCTGATCTACCGTATTTTTCATTCTTATGACGCGACCTTCCAGTGTAACTATCCTATTAAACAAATATAGAAATGCTACTAAAACTAACCCTATAAGTGTATAATCCACCTATACTCCTCCTTTGTTCAGATTTTTTAAATGTATATTAATTTCCTTAAAATTACCATAAACACAATCATAATTCTATACAATATGAAATTTCTTATCATCAAAATAAACGGTTCTTCTCTGCCTTAATCATGAAAACTTTTGAAATGCGTATTATAATGATAGTAAAACTTCATTCAATGGGGGGCGGAATTCTAGCACCTTTAATCACTCATAGCTATTATGGAATGAAAGAAAGGACGTTTTAAATGATTGAAGTATATACAGATGGAGCATCAAGTGGGAATCCTGGCCCAAGTGGAGCAGGGATTTTTATTAAAGAAAACAAAAGAAATTATGAGTACGCATTTCCGTTGGGGGATTTATCAAACCATGAAGCTGAATTCCAAGCAGTTATCAAAGCGCTTGAGATCTGCAGCGAATCCTTTCCTAAAGAGATCGTTTCCTTCCGTTCCGATTCCCGAACAGTTGTGGATATCATCGAAAAAGACTACACGAAAAACAAAGTGTTCCTTCCCTTTTTAGAAAAAATAAGGGAAGAAACAACGAAGTTTCCGCATTTTTTTATTAAATGGATTCCTGAAAAGCAAAACAAACATGCCGACAGACTAGCTAGAGAGGCAGTTCGCATGAATTGATTTTGCCAGAATATCAGATCGCTACATAATTTGTGCAAATTGGGTTACTGTTATTTATTCTGGCTCTTGTACTTTATTCACCATTTTACCAATATTTTCTATTTCTAGAGTGACAACATCACCACCGGTTAAATACTGTGGTGGATCCATGGCAAATCCTACACCATCTGGAGTTCCAGTTAGGATAATGTCGCCTGGTTTCAAGGTAATCAAATTAGATATAAATTCAATTAGATAAGGGACATCGAAAATTAAATTACTTGTAGTTGAAGATTGACGCACTTCTCCGTTTACATAGGAACGAATAGCTAAGTCCGAAGGCTCAGTCATTTCATCTGATGTAACTACCCATGGTCCAATAGGTGTACTACGATCCAAGGTTTTCCCTTGCAGCCATTGCGGTGTCCTTTTCTGCAAGTCACGAGCTGAAATATCATTTCCAATCGTATAGCCAGCCACATAATCGAGTGCGTCCTCTTGGCTAACCTTTGAGGTTTCTTTACCAATCACGACAGCTAATTCAACTTCATAATCGAGTTTCGTTGTAACTTCTGGTTTTTCAATGGCATCCTCAGGTCCAATAAGCGCATTGTTAAACTTCGCAAAAAGCACAGGGTATTCTGGGAGATCGCTTTTCATTTCAGCTACATGGTCAGCATAGTTCTTCCCAACACAAATTATTTTTGAAGGATTAAGAACAGGGTTGGATAAGTATAAATCCTCCAGATGAAAGGCAGTAAAATGACTATCGCTCACCCTTATATAATTATAAGCTTCTGCCGCTCTTTCAATAGCACTTTCCCCAATAGAGAAAAAACGATCTGGATCTGCAGGAAGTACAGTGTCAACAGCATTTGCCAAGTCTTCTTCCTGTCTAAAAATCAATAATTGACGATAACCTTCTTGTATGTCGTACACTTTTTCATTTATTATAAAGCCTATTCTAAGATCTCCCAAATTTTGCTTAAATTTGTAGCTTACCAGTTTCATAATAAACACCTCTTCTAAAATAATTATAATTAGCATTTAATAAAGTTTACCAAAGAATTACGAAAAAATATAGAATAATCGCAAATTTCTTCACCATACATATAGAAAAAGAGGATTCGTTTCCAACCTGTAAGCTTCATTGAAAAACATAACTCCCATTAACACTGCTCCTGCTGCGCCTAACCCTACCCATACAGCATAGGCCGTTCCAAGCGGAATTGATATTGTTTTATTACGAAAAATCACGTTTGACGAAACGTGAACTAACGCTCTTATAGCTGTTAATTGCTTTTGATAAGTCGATACTTGGAACTGAACATTAGAAAACTTGGTATTCGCCAAGCCTTTAATGGCGAGTGCCTGAGTTGCACTTATGCAGTAGGAAAGTTTTATACTTTCCTATCTGCGAACAAAATATGAATGTAGTCGCCTTCATGGTTCCATTCTTCTACTGTACTTCCTATTAGAACGAGAAACTACTTGGATATTGATAGAATCTACCTACATTATCCATTATCCCTAAAATCTGCTACTATACTTAAATCCTTCAACCAAAAAAAGTTCACTAATCATTCACCAATCAACTAAATTTAAATGTTATACTATGGCTATATTTCTAGCACAAATTGTACCTTTATGAACTGGAGGGAATACGATGAAAACTAAATTCTGGTTACTGCCATTGATAGTGGCTTTAACTTTACTGTCTGCATGTGGGGATGAAGATAACACCGAAGGATCTTCTGAGGAAATAACGGAAGATGATCTAGATGTGCTTGAAGTAGAATTTGACGTCCCTGAAACTGCTGATGTAGATGAAACAATTGAGATGGAAGCATTCGTTACATATGGTGAAGAAGCTGTAGAAGATGCGGATGAGGTTGTTTTTGAAGTCTGGGAAGTAGGTAACGAAGAAGATAGTGAAATGATGGATAGTGAAAATCATGGAGACGGAACCTATACAGCTGAAACTGTATTCGAACAAGATGGTGTTTATGAAATGTATGCCCATACGACAGCAAGAACCATGCATACGATGCCGAAAAAATCAGTAACTGTTGGTGAAGGAGCACCCGTTGATCAAGAAAATGCAGATGGAGATGGAGATGCAGAGGAAAATGAGTTTCATGCAGATGGATTTGGAATGCATTTTGTCCAGCCTGATGAAGTGAACGCTGGCGAGGACACTGAATTGATCGTTTATTTACAAATGGATGAGGAAGAATTTGAAGGTGCGGATGTTCGTTATGAAATTTGGAATTACGAAGTATCAGATCAGCATGAATGGATTGATGCTGAAGAATCTGAAAGCGGAGAATATATAGCTACTCATGAATTTCCAGAGGATGGAACGTACTACATTCAAATTCACGTTGAAGATGATGACGGTTTACACGAACATGAGGAGCATGAAGTAATAATTAATGAATAGAACGAGATGCTGAATTTCTCGTATTGTCATAACTTGATCGTGAACGTTTAAGCCCTTGGTAACTCAATTGGAGTTGCCAAGGGCTTCTTTGTGTAGGATTGAACTAAAACATAGATGGTATTTCTGATAGCTGGTTTCCTACCTGCCTATAAACTCTACTTCCTTCATTCAATGATAATTTTACTTTCCGTTAACTACGATAAAAACACAAAATAGCACTTATTGTAATTTTATGTAAAAAAATGAAATATTTTTGTAATTTATCGTATCTTAATTGAAATGATTGTAGTATAATTTACCTAAAATGGGTATTAAATTTTGTTCGTCTAGTTATATTAGACTGGTCGAATACATAAAGTAAAACTTCATTCAGTAGGGTTCAACGCATAAATATTTTCAGTTGGCGAGCATTTATGCATAGTGCCATATTTAGTCGACCTGCCCGTTAAACTGCAATAAAAACTGAATTCTAAGCAAACAAAAGGGAGTGGATTTCGTGAAACTACGCGATATATTTTCAACCATTTATTCACATGAAAATTTTCCTGATACAGGTATAGAAGATATTTCTGTCGATACCAGAGATGTACCAAAAGGCTCATTATTTATTTTATTAGAAGGAGAGAATTTTGATCCACATACAAAGGTACAAGATATAGAAGATAATGTTTCTTTTTTTATCGCTGAAAAAGAAATAAATACGCAAAAACCATATATGATAGATCCAGATGTTAGGGAAAAGTTATCCCAGATTTTTTCTTCATTTTATGATCAGCCAGAAAGAAAAATGGAACACATTGGGATCACGGGAACGAACGGTAAAACCAGTGTGGGTAGTATCATTCAACACCTTTATAACGGTTATGTGAAAACCTCCTATATCGGTACCCTTGGAATACAAATAGACAAGGAGCCCGTAACATTTAGTTTGAACACACCTACCACACCGCAAGCGCCGGAGTTGTTTGGGATATTGAACTATTTCGTGGAAACTAATATTGATAAAAACATTATGGAAGTATCAAGCCACGCGCTACATCAAAAGCGAACAAAAGGAATTCCATTTAAATATAGTATATTCACAAATCTATCAACCGATCACTTGGACTACCATTACACAATGGAAAATTACTTACAGGCAAAAAAATTATTATTTGATGAACTTCCGATTGATAGTTATGCAATTATAAATAAGGATGATCCTTACGCAGATACAATAATAGAAAATTGTGATGCTAAAATTATAACGTATGGAATTGAAGCTAAAAGCGATTTCCAAGCAACTTCTATTCAAATTTCAGAAAACGGAACGGCATTTAGCGTTTTACATAATGATGAAGAATATCGATTTGAAACAAGCTTGATTGGTATGTTTAATATTTATAATTTAACTGCAGCAATTTCAACATGCTTACTCGAAGGTATGGACTACTTAACGATTAAGAATCAGGTAAAAACATTTAAGGGAGTGCCTGGCAGACTTGAAAAAGTTCTTACGGATGAAAGAAATATTTATGTCGATTATGCGCATTCACCAGATGGTTTAGAAAACGTGTTGGAAACATTGAACAAATTAAAAGGAAACAATAAGATTATCACTGTGTTCGGTTGTGGAGGAGACAGAGATACTGAAAAAAGACCTTTGATGGGGAAAATTGCTGAAGAACGAAGTGATGTGGTTATTGTAACATCAGATAATCCTCGTACTGAAAAAGAGGAATTAATCATGGAAGATATTAAATTCGGTATGGAAAAACAGCCTATTTCACTAACAAATAGAGAAGATGCTATCAAAAAAGCAATCGACATGTCCACCTCAGAAGATTTAATACTGATCGCAGGAAAAGGACATGAGAATTATCAAATCATTGGAAAAGAAAAAATAGAATTCGATGATAAATTAGTCAGCCTCGAGATTTTACAAAGTCGTAAAAGCCTAATTTCATCATAATAAACAGATAGTATCCTTAAGATTAAAGGGTACTATCTGTTTTTCCCCGCAATATCTATCAATCCCATTTAATTCTTCATCTTCGGATCCAGTGCATCCCTCAATCCATCACCTATTAAATTAAACCCTAAGACAACTAACATAATAGCTACACCAGGTACAATTAGCGTCCAAGGAGCCAACTGAATAAAATCACGTGAGTCTGCAAGCATTTTTCCCCATTCTGGAGTCGGTGCCTGTGCTCCCAGTCCAAGAAACCCTAAAGCCGCCGCTTCTAAAATAGCTGTTCCAAATCCAAGGGTTGATTGAACAATAATCGGGGCTGCGCTGTTTGGTAATATATGATGTAATAAAATTCGTCCATTCTTCATTCCCTGTGCTTTTGCTGCCATGATATATTCTTCCTCACGTAGGCTAATTACTTTCGAGCGAACTAGTCTACCGAAAATAGGAATATTTATTATGGCAATTGCAATTAATGCATTTTGCAAAGAAGCTCCTAAAATAGCTACAACTGCAATGGCTAATAGAATGCTTGGAAATGCAAGTAATATATCAAATATACGTGATATAATCATGTCAATCCAGCGGCCGAAATACCCGGCCACAATCCCCAATAACGTCCCAAAGACTAAAGCACCTGTTACAGCAAAAAAGCCTACTTGGAGAGAGACTCTTGCCCCATAAGCTATTCGTGTAAATATGTCTCGTCCAAGATCATCCGTTCCAAGCCAATGCTCAGCGGATGGTGACTGTAATCTATTAGCAAGCTCCTGATCCTCATATCCTGAAGAGGTTAGAAGCGGTGCAAATAACCCAAGACATATAAAAAAAACAATTATAATGACTCCCGCAAATGCAAAGCGATTTTTCCGTAACTGTTTCAATGTATCCTTCCAGGGAGAAATCGCTTCAATTTCTTCTGTATCCAATTGCTGACCACTTTTTGCAGGGTTTGCTACTTGCTGTTCTGATCGTTTTTCTTTTGTCTTCATCGAAACGTCCCCCCTTAATAGTTAATCCGTGGATCAATAAGTTTATAAAGTATATCAACAATTAAATTAATAAATACAAAAATAACCGCGATGACAAGAATACCTGACTGAATGACTGGATAATCCCGATAACTTATTGCTTCATAAACATACCTTCCGATACCAGGCCAACTAAAGATAGTCTCGGTTAGAATAGCGCCGCCCAAGAGTACGCCTGTTTGTAAGCCAATAACCGTTACAACTGGGATGGTAGCATTTTTTAATGCATGCTTGTAAATGATCATAAATTGACCCGACCCTTTTGCACGGACTGTTCGAATATAATCTGAATTCATCACCTCAAGCATACTGGAACGTGTCATTCTAGCGATAATTGCCATTGGAATCGTACCTAAAGCAATACTTGGTAAGACTAAATGCCTTAAACTCGTTATAACTCTGGAAAAATCCAGATGAATGAGTGAATCTAATACGTAAAAATACGTAATTGGGGCTATCGGGTCTCTACTATTTTCCCTTCCGTATGCTGGAAGCCAGCCAAGCTCCTGGGCAAAAACCCACTGTTCCATTAATGCTAACCAAAAAACCGGCATCGATACACCGACTAGTGCAAAAAACATTGCTAGAAAATCAAACCACGAATTTTGCTTCCATGCGCTTATAATCCCAGCATTAACACCGATAAAAACGGCAAATATAATAGCAAAAAAAGTTAACTCAAAGGTAGCAGCTATGTAGGGCCATATTTCACTGCTTATTTCTGATTTTGATCGTAGGGAAGTTCCTAAGTCCCCTTGAAGCAAATCCGTTACGTAAATACCATATTGAATAGGATAAGGCTCATTAATCCCCATCGTTTCTTCCAAGTCTTCGATGGCTTCTGCTGTTGCCGTTTCCCCTAATATTACCTGTGCTGGATTCCCTGGTATAAGATGTACGATAGAGAATGTGATTAATGTCATCCCAATTAAAACAGGAATGAGCATTAATAAACGGCGCATAATATAGGCAAACATCATTTCACCCCTATTCTATTTATAATCGAAGAAACAATAACTATAACTGGGTAGGCGTACAGAACTTGTCTTTCTTATTAGATAGAAATGGGGCAGTAGTAAGCAACTACTACCCCTTGAAATCTTAGTTCGTTAACTCTACTTCTGTTAATGGTTCACTTGTTGAAGGATGTGGTACATAATTTAATACATTACTAGAAGTTGCTAAAACAGGAGTAGAATGGACTAATGTCACCATTGGTGAATCTTCTGAAATTAGCGCCTGAGCTTCTTGATAAAATGCTGCGCGTTCATCTTGATCAACCGATCTTTTTGCTTCGTCTAACAAGTCATCCACTTCAGGATTCTCATAAAACTCTCTGTTACTACTACCTATATTATCTCCATGTAGTAAACTACTTAAGAAATAATCCGGATCTCCATTTGTTCCTGACCAACCAAGCATATACATTTCATGTTCCCCATCCATTGTCTTATCAAGATAAGGAGCCCATTCTTCTCGCACGATCGTTACATCAATTCCTATGTCTGCTAAATTATTTTGAACAATTTCAGCAGTTGTCTCTGGATCTGGCATATACGGTCTTGCTACAGGCATTGTCCAGAGTTCAATCTCTAGACCATCCTCGTAACCAGCTTCTGCCAGTAATTCCTCTGCTTTGTCGAGATCATATTCATAGGCTTCCACATCATCGTTATATCCCATATAACTAGGTGGAAGTGGATTTTTAGCAGTATTTGCGTACCCAGCATATAGTGCGTCAGCAATTGCTTGTTTATCAATTGCATAATTAATCGCATGACGCAAATCCGGATTATCTAATGGTTCTTTCTCAACATTAAAACCTAAATAGCCAATATTATTCTCTGCACGTGTAAACAATTCTAACCCTTCTTCGGATTCAATTCCTGCAGCATCATCTGGATTCAATCCATCCATGATATCTATCTCACCTGAACGAAGTGCAATCAAACGTGCCGCATTATCAGGTACCACTTCGAAGACTACTTGATCAAGATGTGGTAATCCATCAATACGATAATCCTCATTTTTTTCCAGAACAATCGAATCATCTTTGCTCCAGCTAACAAATTCAAACGGCCCAGTTCCTACCGGGTTTTCGTTAATTTCGGGTCCAAATTCTTCAAAAGCTGCCGGAGAAGTTATCCCAAAATAACTCATGCCCATATTTTGTAAGAAGAAACCTAATGGTTGTGATAAAACAAATTCTATTTCATGATCATTTACAACATTGATCTCATCAATTACGTGCCCATCATCTCCTTTGAAACCACCGAACATGGTTCCATACATGGAGTACACATAATTATCATCCGCAAATCCATATTCATGCTCCGGATCTGACCAACGTTCAAAGTTTGTTTTTACTGCATCGGCGTTAAAGTCCGTCCCATCGTGGAAAGTGACACCTTCCTCCAAATAGAACGTATAGTTTAAACCATCACCTGAAACATCCCAGTCATGCGCTAACCCTGGTTGCAGTTCAAATGAATCTTCTTCAAATTGTAGTAAACTTTCCAGTACTTGAACGGTCACACGAGATGACTCACCATCTGTCGTACTCGATGGGTCTAAACTTTCAGAATCACCGCCACGGGCAAATAATAGAACTTGGTCCCCGTCTGCTTCTGTGTCAGCTTCTGAATCTGCATCGTCATCACTTTCTTCAGCGTCACCCTCTTCTTCCACTCCATCCTCTTCCTCTGATGAAGCAGAATCTGCTCCACCATCTCCACTACATGCTGCAAGTACTAAAATAAAAGCAAGCATTAGAGCAAATAAAAATGAATACTTCAACTTCATGCCTTTTCCCCCTCTTTTTATAAAAATTGATAAATTCTATTGCACGTCACCATAAAGGTGGCATGCAACAAAATGATTATCCTCAATCTCTTCAAACTGTGGCCTGACCTGCTTACAAATATCCATTGCTTGTGGGCATCTTGTGTGAAATGCACAGCCAGCAGGTGGGTTCGCAGGACTTGGTACATCCCCCTTTAATATAACGCGGTCCCTGGGGACATCGGGATCTGGCGAAGGTACAGCCGATAAAAGAGCTTGTGTATATGGATGTTTCGGTTCATCATATAATTTATCTTTCGTTGTTAATTCAACCATCCTACCTAAATACATCACACCAACCCGATCACTTATGTGTTTCACCACACTAAGGTCATGCGCAATAAAAACATACGTCAAATTAAATTCATCTCGAAGCTCTTCCATCAAGTTCAATATTTGGGATTGAACAGATACATCTAAGGCAGAAACAGGTTCATCACAAATGATTAGTTTCGGATTATTCGCCAATGCCCGAGCAATGCCTATTCGCTGTCTTTGTCCCCCGCTGAATTGATGTGGATACCTAGAGGCGTGATAAGCACTTAAACCTACAATCTCCAATAATTCCTGAACACGCTCTTTTCGTTGTTCAGACGAAAGTTCACTGTGAATTAACAGTGGCTCATTAATTATTTTTTCAACCGTATGCCTCGGGTTCAGGGAAGCATACGGATCCTGGAATATAATCTGCATATCACGTCTTAACTGTCGCATTTCTTCAGGGTTTAAATTGGTTATGTTTCGATCCTCGAACCTTACTTCTCCTTCAGTTGGCTCCATTAGGCGCAGAATTGATTTACCTGCTGTAGATTTTCCACAGCCTGATTCTCCTACTATTCCAAGGATTTCTCCTTCCATGACCGCGAATGAAACACCATCCACTGCTTTTACTTCCCCTACTTTCCTCCCAAAAACGCCACCATTTATATCGAAATATTTTTTTAAGCCTTTAACTTCTAATAGTGGATTCGGCATTTTCTGCCTCAGCTCCTTCCTTTCCGCCCTTCTCATCGTATAAGAAGCAACGACTTACGCGATTATTTCCTAGGGAATAAAGCTTTGGACTTTCCCCGAAACAACGATCAAAAGCAAACTCACAGCGAGGTGCAAAATGGCAGCCAATCCGTTCCATCTTGGGCTTAGGTACAGTACCTGGAATCGAATAAAGTTTTTGCTCCCTTTCGTGAATTTTAGGCAAGGAACGAATTAGGCCCTTGGAGTACGGATGCTTTGGATCTTTTAAAATTTCTCTCATTGTACCTTCTTCCACAACCTGACCAGAATACATGACCGTAACTCGATCACAAATTTCCGCAACAACCCCTAAATCATGAGTGATTAATAAAATAGCAGTATCTTTTTCTTTATTTAAACTTCGCATTAAATCCAATATTTGTGCTTGAATGGTGACATCCAATGCTGTCGTTGGCTCATCAGCAATTAATAATTCTGGATCACAGGACATCGACATCGCAATCATCACACGCTGTCTCATTCCACCGGATAATTGATGTGGATATTCGTCGATAATAGCTTCTGGTCGTGGTATTTCCACTAGCTTTAACATATCGATTGATTTACGACGCGCTTCTTTCTTACTCATTTTTTGATGAAGACGAATTGCTTCTCCCATCTGATTGCCTATCGTAAATAATGGGTCCAAAGAGGTCATTGGTTCTTGAAAAATCATGGATATCTCGTTTCCACGTATTTTCTTCATACGAGCTTCCGTTGCATGAGCGAGATTTTCTCCTTTAAAATTAATTTCACCATTAACAATTCTACCTGGTGGACGAGGTACCAAATGCATAATAGATAAAGATGTTACACTTTTCCCACACCCTGACTCACCAACTATACCAACCACTTCACCTTTATGTACGTTTATACTAACACCATCTACAGCAGGGATTTCACCAGCATCTGTAAAAAAATGTGTATGCAAATCGTTTAATTCCAGAACGACGTCTGAATGTGACATGATCCTGTCCTCCTTTATGCAAGCGTTTTCTAAAAACGTAAATTATATTAAGTTTTTCTACTAGTACTTTTGATGCCAATATTGAGAATTTTATAATTAATATGTTACTAATATACTTAATAGTACCTAATATTGCAAGTATATTTTTAAAGTGTAGAGTACATTCCATTTTTTTACGTTTCGTTTTTTCCCTAAATAGTTCTTTTAAATCATGACTGTTTTATAAACCGCCTAACCAAAAATTCTAGCATCTTTTTACAAATAAATAGAATTAGATTATACTATTTTTAACCAATAAGATAGAAAGAGGCATATTATGGATACTGATGAGGATTTGCTTAGAGAGAAAGATCTTGTGTTGATAGGGTTTATGGGTGTTGGTAAAACGACGATTGGTAGAGCATTGGCCAACAAATTACAATGGGATTTTATAGACATAGACGAAGAAATTGAAAAAACATACAGCATGCCAACTTCTCAAATATTCCAAACGATAGGAGAGGATGCCTTTCGCGCCAAAGAAAAAGATATGATTAAAAATTACACAGGCATTGAAAAACTAAAAATCATTTCTGTTGGCGGTGGAGCTTTTTTACAAGATGAAACGAAGAAACTCTGTTTATCGGAATGTATTGTGATCTTCCTGGATATCTCATGGGAGGTATGGCAAGATAGAATTAGTTTACTAGTCGATAGTAGGCCGGTGTTACAAGGAAAAACCATTGATGAAATGGAGAAGCTATTTTATGATAGGCAATCTACTTACAAGGATCACCATTTCAGGGTGAAAACCGATGATTATTCAATTGATGAAACGGCTGACTTCATTGTTGACTCTATCCTAAAGAAGTAGTGTCTGTACATAAGAAAAGACAAGGGGAAATGTTGCTAGCGCCCTTGTCTTTTCTATGCAATGAAGTGCGCCCAGAGGGATTCGAACCCCCGACACTTGGTACCGGAAACCAAAGCTCTATCCAACTGAGCTATGGGCGCATGAGATTTATTCGTTAGAAAACTTGCATTCACGCATTAGTCGAAATGCCCTAGTTGCACTTATGCAGTAAGAAAAGTATACTTTTCTTCTGCCAAAAATTATTATAACCCTTCACCCTCATATATACAAGTTAGAAAACTTGACATTTGTTAAAGAGATTCTTTAAAAGCATTCTTTGCTTTGTTAGGCAGCGATTTCTTACTGCCAAAAAATAGTCAACCAGGTTTATTTTAGTGATAGAAGGGTATGATGGAAAGTGTGATTTATACTAAAATATTTGTTGAACGTTTTTGTTTGACCTTCATTGACCATTTAGTTATCATGAAAATAGATTGTTTACCAGATAAGGGAGGATTTTTTACATGAATTTAATACCTACAGTTATTGAACAAACCAACCGAGGAGAACGCGCATATGATATTTACTCACGATTATTAAAAGATCGTATTATTATGCTTGGAAGTGGAATCGATGATAATGTTGCGAACTCAATCGTAGCACAATTGCTTTTCCTTGAGGCTGACGATCCAGATAAGGATATTTCACTTTATATCAACTCACCAGGAGGATCCATCACGGCTGGTATGGCAATATTTGATACGATGCAATTCATTAAACCTAATGTATCAACAATCTGTACTGGAATGGCAGCATCAATGGGCGCATTCCTGTTAGCTGCAGGTGAAAAAGGAAAACGTTACGCACTTCCAAATAGTGAAGTAATGATTCACCAACCATTAGGCGGTACACAGGGTCAGGCAACGGATATCGAAATCCATGCAAAACGTATCGTTGAAATGAAAAGAAAAATGAATGTGATTCTTGCTGAGCGTACCGGGCAACCAATGGAAGTAGTTGAACGTGATACGGAACGTGATAACTTTATGACTGCTGAAAAATCAGTTGAGTATGGTTTGATTGATAAGATCTTAGAACGTAATAATACCGAAAAATAAAGTAAAAACTCCCTTTCATCGTATATGAAAGGGAATTTTCTATTATGAACTGGATACAAAGGTAATTAAATGATTTAATGCTTCTTCTTCATCATGGCCTTCAGCAATGATTGTAATCGTCTCTCTCCTCGTTACAGCTAAGCTCATTAGTCCCATAATGCTTTTCGCATTGACTCTTTTTCCCTCTTTTTCAAGAAAAAGATCTGCTGCGTACCGGTTTGCTTCTTGAACAAATAACGCTGCCGGTCTTGCTTGCAAGCCTGTATCCAATTCTACTTTGATAGATTTCTCAACCATGTTGTCATCTCCTCTAAGTTCGTAACCGTTATCATCAATAATCAATTCTAATCAGCAGTCCCTCGTGGCACGGACACGATAGACTGCTGATCTAATAGGTAGCACCGTTTAAATTATCATTATTTACCACTATTATATCATAACAAGGCATAGGAATTCTATTTTCCTTCTTATAACAACTGCCCTTGCTTAATTTTATTTGCAAATTCATCGATCTTCTTTAATCGGTGATTAACACCGGATTTTGAGATTTTCCCGCTTGATACGTGTTCCCCTAATTCCTTTAATGACAATTCCTGATGCTGCACACGTAACGTCGCAATTTCCTGTAGTTTTTCTGGTAATTGATCAATTCCTACCGTATTTTCAATTAACTTGATATTTTCAATTTGCCGAAATGCTGCACCAATTGTTTTATTTAAGTTTGCTGTCTCACAATTTACCAGGCGATTCACCGAATTACGCATATCACGAATGATGCGGACATCCTCAAATTTAAACAATGCATTATGTGCTCCGATTATATTTAAGAACTCTGTCATCTTCTCAGCTTCCTTAATGTAAACAATATAGCCATTTTTTCGTTCCAATGTCCGTGCTCGAAGATCAAACTCGTTTATCAATTCACATAAGGAATCATTATGCTCTTTATGAAAATTAAAGATCTCTAAATGATAAGATGATGTTTCAGGATTGTTTATCGATCCACCTGCAAGAAACGCTCCACGCAAATAGGATCTTCTTAACTCATGCCCTTCTATGTACTTTTTTGATATGGACCGTACTAGTGTATATGGATCTCGCAATATATCCATTTCCGATAAAAGAATCCGTACATCTTCCTTCAATCGCACAATATAGACATTATTCTTTTTTAGTTTCATTTTTTTACGTACTAATAATTCAACAGGAATTTTATAAATGGATTTAATTAACGTATAGATTCTACGGGCGATTGCAGCATTTTCAGTTTGTACATCAAGCACATAGTCATCTCTTGAAACAGAGACAGCTCCATTCATTCGAATTAATGCCGCAAGCTCTGATTCTATACAGGCCTTATCGCCTAATTCCATGCCTGTTAATTCTTTCTTTATTTCAGATGCAAAGGACAATTTGATCCCTCCCTTGTTGCGATGTTAAAGCAGCTTTTATTCTGTTTCTATAATGGAGTAAAGTAATTTAGAAATTTTTGTAGTATCGTGCCTTAAGGTCGGTTTTGAATGGTCAATAATATCTCCTTCGATTATCTGCAACCCCATCTCGAGTAGACGATCCGTATCATAAACGACTGGTTCAGCATTTTCTTCTGCATAGACAGCACGGACTGTTTTTTCAATTGGTTCGTTATGCACAACGATCGAATTCACACTTCCTTTTCCAACGTGGTTGATGATTGCTTGGACATGCTCGGAAGCTGTATAACTTGTTGTTTCACCAGCCTGAGTCATGACATTACAGACATAAACTACTTTCCCTTTGGTGTTTCTGATTGCTTCGTCCATTTGTGGCATGATCATGGCTGGTAGGATACTGGTATACAAACTTCCTGGTGCAATCACAACTAAATCAGCTTTTTCGATTGCCCGAACTGCATTAGGCAATGGATTAATTGGCTGTGGGCTAAGGAATACCTTTTCTATTTGTTTATTCGAAAGAGGAATATTGGATTCACCAGATATAATGGTCCCATCCACCATTTGTGCATGTAAGGCCATATTTTCATTCGATATGGGGTATATTTTTCCTTTTACATTTAATACGCGGGATATCTCTTTAATACCTGTATTAAAATTACCAGTAACAGACGTCATGGCAGCTAATAATAAATTACCCATTGAATGGCCGGATAAACCATTACCTACTGCAAATCGGTGCTGAAAAAGTTCAAGTAACATTGGTTCAGCATCAGACAGCGCAGCTATTACATTACGTATATCGCCTGGCGCCGGAATTTCCATTTCTTCCCGTAGTCTTCCTGTACTCCCACCGTCATCAGCTACCGTTACAAGTGCTGTTAAGTGAATGGGCAGTTCTTTTAATCCGCGTAAAAGAACAGGCATACCAGTCCCCCCACCTATCACAACGACTCGTGGATGATTAACTTGACTCATAGCTAATGTCCCTTTCTTTTATCTATATCACGATGGCTAACATGTGTTATATAATTAGAAGATAGTTCTTTTGTGAAGTGTTCTGCCAGTGTTACAGATCGATGCTGTCCTCCTGTGCATCCTATAGCAACCACAAGCTGTGACTTTCCTTCTTTTTTATATTGCGGAAGCATAAACTGTAGTAGATCAAGCACTTTTTCAATGAATTTCTGTGTATCCGCCCACTTAAAAACATAGGACGAAACCTCAGTATTCAATCCTGTTAGAGACTTCATATGTGGGACATAATGCGGATTTGGTAAAAACCTAACATCAAATACTAAATCAGCATCGATTGGCAAGCCGTATTTAAACCCAAATGAAACCATGTGAACAGAAAATGTTTCTTGTTTTTCCTCTGTATATTTTTCAACTATTTTTTCTCGTAATTCTTTCGGCTTTAAATTAGTCGTATCAATAATACGTTGGGATCTTCCTCTTAATTCATCCAAAATTTCACGTTCCTGTTGAATTCCATTTAAAGGTAAACCCTCCACTGCTAATGGATGCGAACGCCTTGTTTCCTTATATCTGCTCACAAGTGATTCATCCTTCGCATCAAGAAAAAGGATATGCTCTTGAAGCCAGTCTTCTTCCCCTAAGACATCTAACGCCTCAAATAATGAATCAAAGAATTCACGCCCACGTAAATCCATTACAAGTGCAACTTTTCGAATATTGTTTGTCGAGTCTTTCATTAGTTCGAGAAATTTTGGCAGCAGGGTCGGTGGTAAATTATCCACACAATAATACCCTAAATCCTCGAAGCTTTGAACCGCGACCGTTTTTCCGGCCCCAGACATCCCAGTGATAATGACTAATTTTGTTTCCTGTTCTCCATTTCTCATCTAAAAATCTCCTTTTACCAACCCATTAAAGTGTCGAAGCATCCAAACGCAAATCAAGCAGTTCGTAATCTTCTGTATATGAAAAGGTACCATACAACTGTTTTTCGGAAGAGGACAGAACATGTTCAAAAATTTTCCGATCGCCCTCTGCCATTGGTAGACTTTTTATATGATCAAGCTGTACCCATTCTAATTCACCTTCTGCGCAATGCTCAATTAAGTCTCCATCATAAGAATGACAAACAAACGTAAACATCATCCATTCTTGAATAAAGCTACCTGAGCTAAATATGGAGAATGTAAATGTCCCCATTAATTCAGGCTGATGAATATTCAAGGCTGTCTCTTCTCTATACTCTCTCACTACCGATTCTTTTATGGATTCCCCTCGTTCCATCTTTCCACCTGGAATCGCATACCAGCCACGGCGTGGTTTTTTTAATAATAATATATGATCGTTATCTATTACTATGCAGTTAGTCACTCGCTGCATGACAAACTCACCTCGTTTATATATGAAACTCCATCCATGAAGTTCTAATTCCATTGAACGGTCGTTTAGATTCAATAAACCTTACTTCCATTATACTATGAAAAAATTAAAAGCAACAAGGATACGATTTAAGAGGTTGTTCAAAAGTCCGCTAAAAATTTACACGTCTAGGGGAGCTTCTGCTAAAATCGCCCACGTCCTGTGGGCAACGCAGAAGTCAGCACAACACGCGAGAAGCTCGTTGGCTTGTTTCTCCGCTCCTTGGAAAAGAAACACACTTTTCCTGCGTGCTAGAGCGTTTGCTCATGTATCTAAAAGCATACATTCCGCTGCTAGAAACTAACGCCGCCTCGAACTTTCGACGCACAGGACGTGCTAGTGTCGGCGTTGCAGGCAGGACGCCTGCGACTTTAGCCGACGCGGTCCTTTTAATCCTCCATTTTGAACACGCACTTTAGGAAGACCTAGCCATCCGACAAGTTTGGACAAGATGGGTGAAGGAAGCAAAAAAAATGCACAGGCGCTATAACCTGTGCAAAAAACTAATTTATTTATTAAAAGGGGGTCAATTAGTTACTAACATTGTACCCCATAATTATTGCATGCGTGTTACAACAGCGTTAAAAAGCAGTTACTTTTTTATTTTTAACATTATGCATTTGCAGCTTTTAATTCCTCCAATAAATCTTCCGTGTACTTAATAGCTGCTTCGCCTGCTATACTTCCGTCACCTGTTGCTGTCACAATTTGTCGAAGGGTTTTCGCACGAATATCTCCGGCTGCGAATACGCCAGGTACACTTGTTTCCATGTGTTCATTTGTTGGAATATAGCCTTCTTCATCTGTGATACCAAGTGATTTGAAAGGCTCACTTAATGGAACCATGCCTATATAAACAAATACTCCATCAATATCATAATCGTATTCTTCTTTCGTTTTCACATTTTGAAGGGAAACACTACTGACTTTTCCGTCTGGGCCATTGATTTTCTGGGCCACAGTATCCCAAATAAAGTCAATCTTATCATTATCAAATGCACGATCTTGGATGATCTTTTGCGCACGCAATTCATCACGACGGTGAACAACTGTTACTTTTTCTGCAAACCGTGTTAAATAAATGCCTTCTTCTACTGCAGAATCTCCCCCACCGATCACGACAAGATTTCTGTTTTTGAAAAATGCGCCATCACACACCGCGCAATAGGAAACACCACGACCGCCTAACTCTTCTTCACCCGTAATGCCCAGTTTCTTAAATTGTGCACCTGTTGTAATGATGAGTGTTCTCGTTTTATATTCCTTCTTGCCAGCAATAATTGTTTTATATTCCCCATGATCAATAACTTCTTTTATATCGCCATAAGCATATTCGGCTCCAAATTTCTTTGAATGGTCGAACATTTTATTCGATAAATCAGGTCCTAAAATATGGTCAAAGCCAGGAAAGTTCTCCACATCTTCCGTATTTGCTACCTGACCACCTGGAATCCCACGTTCAATCATTAATGTGTCTAAGTTAGCACGTGATGCATAAAGTGCTGCAGTCATCCCTGCTGGTCCTGCACCAGCAATAATGACATCAAACATACGATCTTCGGACATATATATCGCCCCTTTTTTTTCAATAATAATTAAGCCATATATAGCTTATTAAAACAACAGCGATTCGTCTATTATTTTGCTCATTTACGAACGCAACGGGAATTCTTCATTGGCTAATTGTGAGTGTTTTTTACTACCCTCTTCCCATAAAGCAAGCGCAGCATCCTGTTTTCCTACATGATAGGACGCGATGCTATACCATCTATAATAGGAAACATGATTATTCACCGAACTTTTTATAAGTGAACGAAAGCGGTTATACGCATCCTGATAGTATCCTGTTCTGGCCAATGTAACTGCTATACGTAGTTTTTGCTGTTCATGAATAGGATATACGTTTAGTAATGCCTGAATATTTCTTTCGTATGCTTGTTTTTGATTTAATTCATAATAAAAGAGTGCTAAATTTGTATGACTGTATAAGGAAGTAGGATCTTCTTCTAAGATATCTTGTTCCATTTGAATGGCATCGTCCTTATGACCAAAATAAAATAACGCTTTTGCATAGTCATGTTTTGCAAGCTTATGATCCGGAAATAACGTCATCATTTCTTCAATAAGCGGAAGTGCCTTTTCCCATTGTCTATTTTCCATATGGTAAAAGACCGTCTCTTGATAGATAAGAAGTTCATCTTCTTCCTCAAGGTCCCAATTATTATCTTCCTCATCGTCCTCTTCATCAATGTCAATGAGATGAAGTAAACGT
The DNA here is from genome assembly GCF_026013645.1 of Virgibacillus natechei. NCBI lineage: Bacteria > Bacillati > Bacillota > Bacilli > Caryophanales > Bacillaceae > Virgibacillus > Virgibacillus natechei. The sequence continues at coordinate 2,520,260 of NZ_CP110224.1, forward strand.
TTGGCTTCTTCTGTAAAATCACCGTTAGGCTCTTTATCAATATATGAATTAGCGTATTTTTTTGCATCATTTAAGAGACCTAAATGGGCATAATTATTTGCTATCAAGTAGTAACAATCGACATAATCCGTTGATTGCAGTACTTCTGTCAACAATTGATTTGCTTTATGAAACGAACCGATTTCTGTATATATAATGGACATTTGACATTGATACAAGGCCTCTTCTGGTTTAGCCTCAATCGCTTTTTTAATCCATTTGATAGAGATGTCAAATTTTCTTTTCTGAAAAGCTTCTACACCTTTTGTGAAATAAAAATCGCCTTCAGGAATAAACGGGACAATATTATTCTGTTTTCCATCAGTTTTATCTTTCACTTGCTGCATAAGTCTGTCCCCCTATAATTCATTGCATACCGCTTCAAAGTATATCATATTTATAAGGGGAATAATACGTTAGGTTTCGGACAAAATAAACAATTGCATAAAAACAAGGGCTCTTTTCGTAAGTATTGGGACTGCGCTTACTCGTCCCACCGAAGACAATTGTTACTTTTAAACCTTCGTAGTTGATATAAAAGACGACGCAGTGAAAAATCTTTTGCAAACGCTGTTGAGAGCAGGGAGTCGCTGCGGAAACACATTTCGCTTTCCGCGGGCGGATGGTGAGCCTCCTCGTGCTAACGCACTCCGGGGTCTCACCGAAGCCTTTCCTCCCGCCGGAGTCTTCATGTGTTTCCTTCGCTGGGTGTTCCGGTTACTGCCGCTAAATTGCATTAGTAATCAATAGTCAAAACATCCAACCGCCTCACCAGTTCGGGTGAGCGAAGGGCGGTGACTCCAGCGGGAACAAGGGTTTTCGGTGGGGCGAGTAACTGCAGTCCCAATCTTTTAGAAAACAGCCAAAACAAACTAACCTTTATCACCATTTTACGGGCAAGTAAGTTTTGCTTCATTTCTTCTATTATTCTTCTGGTGTTACGGCATCATGCATTAATTGTTCCAATTCGTTCCTATAGTTGGCTTTTTGTTCATCCGTCCAATTTAATTTTTTTGCCATATAATTGGTTACATTTTCTTTATGAGCGTTAACCCACTCTATTTCAAAAAACAAAGCTCCTGTACGGCGGACAAAGAAATCAGCCGGTTTATATGCTGATTCGTATTCCATTGCGTAGTCAAGCTCTGCAACAACAATCGGGTCTATCCCTGCTGTTTCTGCTTCTTCCTGTTTATTTTGATAGATCTCAAACACGATCGTACTATTCGCTCCATATAAGTTGATAAGTTTCAGCACCATATCTTCTTCTAGCCCAATCGCGATCCCTTCGGCTACTTGCTGTTTTTTAAATTGTTCAAACCCTGCTGCTCCACCTACTTCGCCTCCAGAAATCGGTAAATGCTTCGTTTGTGAATCGGTGTAAAGGATTTGTTCTTCCTCTTTGAATTGTTTAGCCACAGCATCAACTATTTCCTTCGCCATTTTCCGGTAGCCTGTCAACTTTCCACCAGCCATCGAGATCAACCCTGAATCAGATACAAAAATCTCATCTTTTCGTGATATTTCTCCTGGTTTATTTGTTTTTTCTTCGGCAATTAACGGACGTAAACCTGCCCAACTTGATTCTACATGATGGGCTTGCATGTCTAGTGATGGGAACATATAATTGATAGAATCCAGTATATAATCTCGATCTTTCATTGTCATTTTTGGATTAGCAATATCTCCCTCATAAGCGGTATCTGTTGTACCTACATATGTTTTTTTGCCACGCGGTATTGCAAAGATCATTCGTCCATCCTGTGTATCAAAGTAAATAGCCTGTTGTAGTGGAAAGGTTTCATTTGAAAAGACTAAATGAGCTCCCTTCGTCAATACTAGTGATTTTCCTTGTTTAGACCCATCAATTTCTCTTAATTCATCAACCCAAGGTCCTGCTGCATTAATAATTTTCTTAGCATACACATGACGTGTATCCCCATTTACTTCATCTTTTACCACTACACCTATAACTTTATTTGATTCATCATAAATGAAATCAATTATTTTCGCATAATTGATAGCATTGGCGCCTTTTTCTACCGCTTTCTTTAACACTTCAATGGTTAAGCGAGCATCATCTGTTTTATATTCCACATAAAATCCTGCACCCCTAAGGTCTTCTTTTTTTATAAGTGGTTCCTTTTCCAACGCTTCTTCCGGCTTGAACATGGTGCGACGTTCGCTTTTCTTAACCCCTGCCAGAAGATCATAAACACGCAATCCTATATTCGTCATCAAGGGACCGAATGTTCCTCCTTTATGAAATGGGAGCATCATCCATTCCGGTGTGGTTACATGTGGACCATTTTCATACACAATTGCACGTTCCTTGCCCACATCCGCAACCATTTTTACCTCAAACTGCTTTAAGTAGCGTAATCCCCCATGTACAAGCTTCGTTGAACGACTCGATGTTCCAGCAGCAAAGTCCTGCATGTCAATTACTGCCGTGCTCATTCCCCGCATTGCAGCATCCAAGGAAATTCCCGCACCTGTTATACCACCACCGATGACGAGTATATCCAATTTTTCGTTTTCCAGTTTGTTAAACCTATTAACTCGATTATAGCTTGAAAAGATAGACATGATTATGACACTCCTATTCCTTGTTTTTCTATACCTATATTTACCCTGATCGTACTGAACTCATGTGTTTACAACGATTGGAAAAACCTGTTCAAAACAAAAAACCGCAAAATAGACTAATGCTTTTTGACATTAGCTATTTGCGGTTTCTCCACTTCTCCATCCGAAACATATTAACTTACCTTTAGTATAGCATAGCTTTACTTCTTTCGTATAGTACAAGGACTTCTTAATTCCATAATTCAGTTTTTGATGTCGAAACAGCAACGGCACCAGCATCCAGTGCAGCTTTTACCTGCATATCGTTTTTTATTAATCCTCCAGCTATGATTGGTATATTCGTTGATTGAAAAACTTCCTCAATAATACTTGGGATCAGACCAGGAAGCACCTCTACACAATCTGGTTGTAAGCGTTCGACCAATTTCAAATTATTATCGAGCGCTTTACTATCAAGTAAAAACAGGCGCTGAATAGCTATTAGGTGATGTTTTTTCGCTAAACTAATCACATTCCCGCGCGTCGAGAGAAGGCCGTCCGGTTTCACCTCCCGAATTAAATATTCCATCCCATATTCATCCGATTTCAATCCTTGTATGAGATCAGCGTGAATAAAGACTCTTTTATTCGCTCGCTTTGCATAATGAACGAGGTTTTTCAATTGGGAAAGGCGTGTTTCCAGAAGAACAATCGTTGCTTGAGAGGTTTCCAATGCCTTATCAAAATCTTTCATATTCCGTACTGCTGGTAATACCCCTGATTCAATCTCCATCTATCTCACCTACTTATTCCGAGAAATCAGATTTACGTTTCTCCATTTCATCTTTTGTATAAATAACTTTCATCGGGTTTCCCCCAGCAAAAGATCCGGCTGGGACATGCTTATGCACCAATGTCCCTGCCGATACAATTGCCCTGTCACCAATTGTAACGCCAGGTAATATTGTCGAATTTGCGCCAATTAACACTTCATCGCCAATACGAACGTCGCCGATTCGGTACTCTTCAATCAAATACTCATGTGCTAATAAGGTCGTATTATAACCAATAACACTATTTCGACCAACCGTTATTTTTTCTGGAAACATGATGTCAGGCATAACCATTAAAGCAAAGGCTGTTTTATCGCCTATCTTCATACGTAAAAACGTTCGATATAGCCAATTTTTCATACGTAAAAAAGGGACGTATCTTCCAAGTTGTATGACAATAAAATTTTTAACCACTTTCCAGAAAGGTACTGTTTTATAAATTTGCCAAAGTGAATTAGCATTTTCTACCTGGAATCGTTTCGTATTCCGCATTTTCTACACCTCTATGATTTTTAACAAATCATGCATTTCTTCCAGCATATAAGTAGGGTCATATTCTAGAAGTCGTTCCTTCCCTTTCTGCGACCACGCTACACCAGCGGTTTGTACATGAGCGTTTTGACCTGCTTCAATATCATGATGATTATCACCAACCATTAACGTGGTGGCTGGATCAGCTTGTAAATCTTCCAACGCTTTCCAAATAGGCTCGGGATGTGGTTTGGCTTGTGTCACATCATCCAGCGTAATCACGGATTCAAAGAAGGTATCCAGTTCGGTCAAAGCTAGTCCCATCTTTACTGCTTCACTCATCTTTGTTGAAACAATTCCAAGCTTTATCCCCTTGCTTTTCAATTGATAGATTGTGTCCGTCACTTGTGGAAATGCTGTAACGTACTTGTCATGATTTGCATGATTATGCTCCCGATACGTTGCTATCATATTCTCCGCACGGACCGGATCTATTTTTTTCAAGGTTTCAATCAAAGGGGGGCCATTAAACTCGGCTAGTTCTTCCCTTGTAAAAGATAAATTATATTGTTTAAATGTATGATCAAAGGATGCGAATATTAATTCATTGGTATCAATTAACGTGCCATCAAGATCAAAGAGTATTGTATGAATGTTCATTTACTGCTTCCTTTCTTTTTTTCATATCGCTTCGCTTCCAAATAAATGCTACAGCCATGGTCAATACAATAGCCGTTACCAGCCGAATGAGCAGCAATGGCCATACCGGAATCCCGAGAGGAATAAAAATTAGTGTATCCTCAACGACAGCGTGACAGGCTACAAGAAAGATCATCGCTAGATACATATCCCTTTTAGACACACCATCTTCTTCCACTGCCTGGATCATTAATCCTGCTCCATAAGCCAACCCTATCGTTAATCCTGCTACAAGTGTCATGGATGTATTTTTTTCCATTCCAAGCATTTTTGTAAATGGAGCTAGTTTATTTGAGAAGACAGTCAGCCAGCCTTTTTCGCGCAAGAATTGCATGATCACCATCAACGGAATAACAATTGCTGCTAACTGCACCACGGCAATTCCTGCAGTTTGCAGACCTAACAACGTAATTTCTCCCCAGCCTGTTGCTGTAGCTTCCGTGCTTGAAATAAAACCGTATTGTGCAGGTTCAGCTCCACCGTTCCACATCAGATTAATCATTATTCCTGAAAATAACGCCAGACCAATACGAACACCTATAATGAGCCACAAATTCACTCCCACTTTCGAAGCAACCGCTGACTCAATAAATAAATTATGCGAAAAAGAAAGCATTACAGCTAATATAAATACCTCTTTCACACTAAATTCAAAGGATACGATTGCAGCAATTCCTGCATATAAATTAAGTGTATTACCCAACACCAGTGGAACAGCTGCTTCACCTGACAACCCTAATAACCCCATCACGGGTGTTAATTTTTCTATAATCCATGGCAGGACTGGTGTATATTGTAAAATGGTTACAATTAATGTGATCGGGAAAATGATTTTTCCTAATGCCCAAGTTGTGCTTAAGCCCTGTTGTAACCCGCGATACATAATTGCAGACATACTCCATAACCTCTTTTCTTTCATTCAACGCTATTATTTTTTCTTTTTGCGTTTCTTTTTCTTGTTCTTATTCCCCTTCTTCTTTTCAGGTACCTTCACATGATTGTAACGTTTAGTTCCAGTCGAGTTACGGCGATAAATAATCAAAATGAGTGAAGCTACGATTAAGACAATCGAAACAACCTGTGCAGTGCGTAATTCCCCAAATAGATACAAACTATCTGTACGCATCCCCTCAATGAAGAACCGACCAATCGAATATGTAATCGCATAGCTTAACAAAATTTCTCCACGTAATGGATTGTATCTTCGTAACACCAACAGAAAAACAAATACGACTATATTCCAAAACGATTCATATAAAAACGTCGGATGATACATAACGCCATCTATGGTCATTTGATTCATAATAAAGTCGGGAAGGTACTGGTGAAAGCTTTGATAAGTTGATTCAGCAATCGGTCCACCATGTGCCTCCTGATTCATAAAATTGCCCCAACGTCCAATCGCCTGCGCAAGTATCAGGCCAGGAACGGTAACATCGGCTAACTGCCAGAATGATTCTTTCTTTACACGTGCAAAAACAATCATTGTAAGAATAGCCCCAATTAATGCACCATGTATGGCAAGGCCACCTTCCCACACAGCAAAAACAGTCCACCATGGGCTATCTGCATAACGCTCCCATTCAAAGATCACATAGTACATACGTGCAAATAAAATCGCAATTGGAATTGCAAAAACAACTAAATCAATTATTATATCCTTTTTCAAACCCAGGCGATCGGCTTCTTTTGTTGCTACGTACAAACCTAAAAATGCGCCAAGGGCTATAATGACACCATACCAGTGAATAGATATAGGGCCTAGTTCAAGAAACACAGGATCCAACGCAGTTGCAACGTTTGGCATTTACATCACTCCTATTCAAACTTATCTTTTTCTTCTCTCTCTATCATTGTCGTTAATTGATCGGAAAACTCCTGTGCAGTATTCACACCCATCCGTTTTAACCGGAAGTTCATTGCAGCAACCTCTATAATAACGGCAAGATTTCTACCAGGTCGTACAGGAATCGTTGCTTTAGGTAAGTGTACATCCATGATCTTCATCGTTTCTTCTTCTAAGCCTAAACGGTCATACTGTTTTTTCTGATCCCATAACTCTAAATTTACAATCAACGAGATTTTTTTATAGCTTCTAACGGCTCCCGCGCCGAATAATGTCATGACATTAATAATGCCTAACCCGCGTATTTCCAGTAAATGTTCGATCAGTGGGGGAGAATTCCCGATCAAGGTATCATAATCTTCCTGACGAATTTCCACATTATCATCAGCTACTAACCTGTGTCCTCGTTTGACCAGCTCTAATGCAGTCTCACTTTTACCAACACCACTTTGTCCAGAAATAAGAACACCAACACCGTTAATATCGACAAGTACACCATGAATGGCTGTAGTTGGAGCAAATGCGGTTTCTAGATAATTGGTTAGTCTACTAATAACACGAGTCGTTTGTCGTGGTGATTTCAAAATTGGCACTCCTGATTCATTTGCTGCTTCTATCATAACTGCTGGAATGTCCATCCCCCTCGATACTACAATCCCAGGAGTTACATCTGTACACAGCTTTTCTACCCGATCCTTCTTCTGTTCCTCTGTAAGTTCCAGATAATATGCCATTTCGGTTTTACCTATTAATTGTAAACGTTCTCGCGGATAATATCTAAAATATCCCGTCATCTCAATGCCTGGCCTTGATATATCACTCGTAATTATTTCTCTATGTATACCGTCATCACCGGCCACAAGAGTAAGATTAAAATTTTCAAGTAAGTCTTTGATTTGAACCTTTGGCATGGTAACACCTCCTATTAGAAAACTTGACTTATCGCCAAGCTTTAAATGACGATAGCCTTATGCAGTATTAACTGCTAAAGTAAAACTTCATTCATTGGATCATTTGCACGTTGACTATTCGTTCGGTCCATACGACGTGCGTTACATAGACCTAGCATTCTGATCGTTATTTTTACTTACCGTTAGGCTCTTTTCGTTAGTATTGGGACTGCGCTTACTCGTTCCATCGAAGACAATTGTTGCTTTTAAATCTTCGTACTTGATATAAAAGACTACGCAGTGCCAATTCTTACAAACGTTAGTTGAGAGCAGCGATTCGCTACGGAAACACATTTCGCGCACCTTAGGGCGGCTGGTGAGCCTCCTTGTGCTGGCGCACTGCGGGGTCTCACCGATGCCTTTCCTCCCGCAGTAGTCTTCATGTGTTTCCCCCGCTGATTCAGATGATCCTGCAACTTCATCAAAAAAATTATATTGTTTAATTATATAACAAATATAGCCATGCACTCTTATGAAGGTTGATTAGAGCGGAGTACAGTCGACTCCTCGAAAATAAAAGCCAATTTTCTTCGTGCGATGCAATGCTGCCGTAGCCTTCCTTGTCCTGCGGGAGCAATGGTCTTCGGCGGGGCGAGTAACCGCACCGCAGTCCCAGTCCCAATCTTTTAGAAAACAGCCTACCGTTAAAATTCGAAAAAAATATAACTGTTTTTATTGTAGCATATTTTGTAAAGAAAAACGCTATTGCACGTTTGTTTATACGTGTTCCTAAGAAGATCTTATTTGCCATGTTCACCGGACTTTTTGAACATCCTCTTAAAGTATTTAAACATAAGAAAAACGCAGGCAACAATACCTACGCATTTTCTTTATCTCACCGAATCTCTTATGAGCGTGTTTAAAAATAAATTTATTATAGAAATAACAATCGATGCAAGAATCGCCATACCAAACCCTTCAATCACAAAGGAATCATCCATTAATGCCTGTGTAATCATCAGTGTGATGGCATTGATCACAAACAAGAACAACCCAAGGGTTAAAACCGTTATAGGTAAGGTGAAAAGAACTAAAATCGGCTTTATAATAACATTCAAAATAGATAAAATGAAACTTGCTAATAATGCTGCTGGGAATCCTTCTAGCTGAAAAGAATTAAATAATTGTGAAACTGCAATTAATGCAACGGCATTTAATACGATCGTAATTAGCCAACGTAACAGCATTAATAGATCTCCCTTTCATTCGGTATGATAAAAATGGCGACTAAATAAATTAGCGCAAATGTAAATATACTCATAAACAATAGAATAACAAAGGCTAACCGCATAATCGTTGCATCTATATTAAAATATTCAGCAAGGCCGCCTAGTATTCCAGCCACCATTCTATTCGTATTAGACCGGTAAAGTTTTTTCATGTGATTGCCTCCTCCCTTTTTAATTTTCCTGTTAGCCTATTTTTGTAAACACGCTTTTATAATTTATGCCCTTTTATGAAGAAATGATTCTGATTATTGTAAGAGGATTTTTCGAGGTAGACAATTGCTCAATCATTGAGGGGATAAATCCTTGCTATAATAGCAAGGAGAGCCCTTATTAATCTTCAAAATTCCATGTAAAGAATTGTTCTGTACTAAATCTTTCTTTGATGTCTTCATTAATAATATATTCTCCATCTTTTTGTGTAAACTGACTAAGAATCCCATCAACTTGAGAGCTATGTGCTGATATTGCTTCCATTTTTGTATCAAAGTAATGGGTAATATCATTTGAAATATCCGGTATACCAATTTCTTCATAATAGGTATTGGTAATTGCCTGTGCCCAAACGGTTGGACGTTTTTCAGGATTTATTAATCTTACAGCTTCAATCGCCGCTGCTCCTAATGCATTATGATCCGGGTGTACAGCATGATCCGGGTAATGTGTAATCACAAGGCTGGGTTGGATCTCTTCTAAAATACCTTTCAAATGTGCTGCCACTTCTCCGCGATCCTCATACTCCATCGTTTTATCTCGATAGCCCAACATTTTTAACTCGACATCAAGAACATTACATGCCTTGACCAATTCCTCTTTTCGTATTTCAGGTAACGATTCTCGGTTGGCAAATGGTGGTGTTCCCATATTTCTTCCCATTTCCCCCAATGTTCCACATAAATAGGTTACCGGAACTCCCTGTTTGCGAAATTGTGTAATTGTACCAGCCGCTCCAAACGATTCATCATCCGGATGTGGGTAAATAACTACTACATGTTTTTCCATTACTTTCCCTACTTTCCTTAAGCCTTAATATTGAAAAGGAACTTCACTAATTTCTAATGCTACCATCAAGCGTCCATTACGGTCATGACCAGCAAGCAATAATTCTTTCTTTTCGGTTAGTTCCCAATCGGTTAAGCCTTCTGCGTAAATCCAACCCATTTCCAATTTCAAACCAACGCGATATATCTTATCATCTTTGATTATTTTTGCTTGATTAAATGAAACTTGTGCATTTCGGATATAAGCTCCGACATTGTATGCATTTTCGTCTAAATGGCTTGCATATGCTCCATTTGTCGTTTCCAAATGAATGTAAACATCTTTTTCTACAAAGTCATTTAAAATTTCCTGAACTTCATTACTATCAATCGTCTTCATCTATTTGAGCCTCCCCAGACACTTCTATCATTACCTTACCCAATGGAAAGGATCACGTCAAAAATTTCGTGCTTTATCGTTGATTGGAATTCTCCCTAATTATTTGTTAAAGACTGTTTTCTAAAAGATTGGGACTGGGACTGCGCTTACTCGTCCCACCGAAAAAAATTGTTGTTTTTGGCACAAAATCTATAGAAGACGACGTAACTACCAGGTTGATTTCCGCTGCGTACAGTCGCTTTCCGCGGGCACGGCTTCAGCCTTCGACGCACAGGACGTGCTAGTGCAGGTTTTGCGACAGGACGTCGCGAACTTAACCTGCCTCGCAGGAAACCGCTGCTGCGGGGTCTTCAGACTCGTGCTATTCCCGCAGGAGTCGACTGTACTCCGCTCCAATCAACCTTCATGAGAGTGCATGGCTATATTTGTTATATAATTAAGTAATTTTGATGAAGTTGCATCTTACCAGCGTAGGAAATACACGGAGACTCCTGCGGGAACAGTGGCCAGAGTGAGACCCCACAGTGCGTTAAATGATGAAGGCCAACTAAAACCGCCCTTTGCGGGCAACGTCGGCATACCCCTTGCCGGGGCAAGGAGGCTCACGGGTCACCCTAAGGTGCGCGTAGTGTATTTCCGCAGCGGTATGTTACGTCGTCTTTTATATCGACTCCGAAGATTTAAAAACAACAATGCTACGAAAAGAGCCTTGTTAAGTTAGTAAACTTAGCAATTGTTAAAGGGATTCTTAGAAAGAGTTCTTTGCTTTATTAGGTAGCTAATTCTTACTGCATAAGTGCAGGCTTTGGCTTATCGCCATTAAAAGATTGGCGATAAGTCAAGTTTTCTAAAAACCCTTATACTTTGAAGTGCAAGCCTTTCGGTGAATGCAAGAGCCTGTAATTATGCAAATAGTTTTATAGGATTAAAGGAAGGTAGCAAACCTTCTTATCAGGCCTGCTACCTTATTTTGTTCCTGTACTAGATGCAACTTTTTCTTTCTTAGCAAATGATTCTTCCATTCGCTTTCGATCCCGGTCCAGAATTGGTTTTAAGTAGTGACCGGTGTACGAAGCTTCTACTTCGGCAATTTGTTCTGGTGTTCCTGTTGCTATTATTTCTCCACCGCGGTCGCCACCTTCTGGGCCTAAATCAATAATATGATCTGCTGTTTTAATAATGTCCATATCGTGTTCGATAATTAAAACAGAATCCCCATTATCAACCAGACGCTGTAATACGCTTAATAGACGTTTAATATCATCTACATGCAACCCTGTTGTCGGCTCATCCAAGATATAAAATGACTTACCGGTTGAGCGTTTATGCAGCTCACTTGCTAACTTGACACGCTGCGCTTCCCCGCCTGATAATGTTGTTGCAGTCTGCCCGAGTCGAATATACCCAAGCCCAACATCATAAATCGTTTGCAGTTTCCGTTTGATTTTAGGAATAGGAGCAAAGAAGTCAAGCGCCTCTTCAATTCGTAACTCCAACACTTCTGCAATGCTTTTTCCTTTGTATTTTACTTCCAGTGTTTCACGATTATATCGTTTCCCGTGGCATACTTCACACGGAACATAGACATCCGGAAGAAAATGCATTTCAATTTTTATGATGCCGTCACCACGACATGCTTCACAACGACCGCCTTTTACATTAAAGCTAAAGCGTCCTTTCTTATAGCCACGTACTTTGGCTTCATTCGTCTGTGCAAAAATATCCCGAATATCATCAAACACACCAGTGTATGTTGCAGGATTGGATCGTGGCGTCCGACCAATTGGTGATTGATCAATATCGACTATTTTATCAATATGATCCAAACCTTTTATTTTTTTATGTTTTCCTAGTTTAACTTTGGCACGATTTAGTGATTTTGCCAATGATTTATATAAAATATCGTTCACCAATGTACTTTTTCCAGATCCCGAAACACCGGTTACGACGGTTAACACTCCTATTGGGAATTTGGCCGAGACGTTTTTTAGGTTATTTTCCTCTGCCCCTACAATTTCTACCTTGCGTTTATCTGGTTTACGACGCTTGGCAGGTATGGGAACAAAATTTTCACCAGCTAAATACTTACCTGTCAATGACTTTTGGTTTTTCATTACTTCTTCAGGCGTACCACTGGCGACAATCTCACCACCATGTTCACCAGCACCAGGTCCAATGTCAACTAACCAATCCGCTGCAAGCATGGTATCTTCATCATGCTCGACAACAATTAACGTGTTATCCAAGTCACGCATACGTTTCAATGTATCAATCAATCGATTATTATCACGCTGGTGAAGGCCGATCGATGGTTCATCAAGTACATATAAGACTCCAGCTAATGCTGACCCGATCTGCGTGGCAAGACGAATTCGCTGCGCTTCCCCGCCAGATAAAGTTCCTGCCGCCCTTGATAAGGTTAAATAATCCAAGCCTACGTTATTCAAAAATTCAAGCCGGTTGTCAATTTCTTTTAAAATCATCTGGGCGATTTGCTGTTCCTTTTCCGTTAAATCAAGATTCCTGAAAAAATCGTTAGCCTCTACAATCGAATAATTCGTTACGCTGCTAATATGTTTCCCGTTTATCAAAACGGCCAATGCTTCTTCTTTCAACCGATGTCCTTCACAAGTGGGACAATCCTTTTGTGCCATATATTTTTCCAATGTTTCACGAATAAAATCAGAGGATGTTTCCTTATAGCGCCTAGACACATTATTCAAGACACCCTCAAACTGGACTTCATTATCTCGAACCTTGCCAAAGTCATTCTTATAATAAAAATGGATTTTTTCCTTCCCGCTACCATATAAAATTTTATCCATTTGCTCTTTCGGAATTTTTTTAACTGGAATATCCATTTTAATCCCATAATGGTCGCAGACACTTTTCAATAATTGCGGATAATACTGGGAACTAATTGGTTCCCATGCGGCAATCGCATGCTCGTTTAATGTTTTATCCCAATCTGGAATCACCAACTCAAGATCTACTTCTAGATTTGTCCCCAGCCCATCACATGCCGAACAAGCCCCAAATGGGCTGTTGAATGAAAATAAGCGTGGCTCTAGTTCCCCAATGGAGAAGCCGCAGACCGGGCAGGAATGATTTTCATTAAATAATAATTCTTCCTCTCCGATAACATCTACAATTAACTTGCCCTCTCCAAGTCTCAAAGCTGTTTCGATCGAATCACTCAGACGACTTGCTACACCTTCTTTCACAACAATGCGGTCAACCACCACTTCAATCGAATGCTTTTTATTCTTCTCAAGCTGGATATCATCCGTCACTTCGCGCATTTCATTATCCACACGCATCCGAACATAGCCTTCCTGTTTTAGCTTTTCAAAGATTTTTACATGTTCCCCTTTTCGCCCTGAAATAATCGGTGCTAAAATTTGCATCTTGGTTCGTTCCGGATATTCCAAAATTCGATCTACCATTTGCTGTATCGTCTGTGAGGTGATCTCAATCCCATGATTCGGACAAGTTGGACGCCCAGCGCGTGCATAGAGTAGTCGTAAATAATCATAGATTTCGGTTACTGTTCCAACCGTGGAACGCGGGTTCCTACTCGTTGTTTTTTGGTCAATCGAAATGGCCGGTGACAGGCCGTCAATGGCATCAACATCCGGCTTATCCATTTGACCTAAAAATTGACGCGCGTAGGCGGAAAGTGATTCGACGTAACGACGCTGTCCCTCTGCGTAAATGGTGTCGAACGCTAGGGATGATTTTCCAGACCCGGATAAGCCTGTCATGACAATCATTTTATTTTTTGGAATGGTTACATCGACATCTTTCAAGTTATGTGCTCTTGCACCTTGTACTTTTATTGATTTACTAGGCATATCATATTCACGCTCCTGCTTTAAGCTCAAGTAAAATATCACGAAGCTCTGCCGCTTTCTCAAAGTCAAGCGCTTTTGCAGCTTCCTTCATTTCTTTTTCCATTTGCTCGATGGCTTTTGTTTTCTCTTTTCCAGATAGTTCTGTCAGGCTCTTTGTCTTTTCATTGTATTCTTCCTGATCTTCTGCTGCAACTGTTGCACGTATGACATCACGGACTTCCTTCTTGATGGTTGTTGGTGTAATATGATGCTGTTCATTATACGCTATTTGTATATTGCGACGTCGGCTTGTTTCATCTATCGCTGCCTGCATTGAATCGGTAATACGATCGGCGTACATCACCGCTTCCCCGTTTTCATTTCGCGCGGCTCTTCCCATTGTTTGGATCAAGGAACGTTCCGAGCGAAGGAAGCCTTCTTTATCGGCATCCAGTATGGCAACAAGCGAAACCTCTGGTATGTCCAGACCTTCACGTAATAAGTTTATTCCTATGAGTACATCATACTTTCCAACCCTTAGGTCACGAATAACCTCAATTCGTTCCAGGGTTTTGATCTCAGAATGGAGGTAGGCAACTTTGATACCGAGTTCCTTTAAATAATCCGTTAGATCTTCTGACATTTTTTTCGTTAGCGTGGTTATCAGAACCCGCTCGTTTTTTTCGCTTCGTTTATTAATTTCACCAATTAAATTATCAATCTGCCCATCGATTGGGCGTACATCAATCTTGGGATCCAGTAATCCTGTTGGCCGAATAATTTGCTCTGTCATCTCTGGCGAATGTTCCTTTTCGTAAGGACCAGGTGTTGCTGAAACGTATACGAGTTGATTTGTTTTCGTCTCAAACTCTCCAAATTTCAATGGTCGATTATCTAAGGCAGAAGGTAGCCTGAATCCATGATCAACCAGTACCTGCTTCCGTGCCTGGTCGCCATTATACATCCCTCGTACTTGTGGCAATGTCGCATGTGATTCATCGACCACAACTAGAAAGTCATCTGGAAAGTAATCAAATAAGGTATACGGGGTTGCTCCTGAATCCCTAAGTGTTAAATGCCTCGAATAATTTTCGATACCTGAACAAAAACCCATTTCCTGTAGCATTTCAATATCATAATTCGTTCGTTGTTCAATGCGCTGTGCTTCCAGAAGTTTATCCGCTGCACGCAGTTCTTTTAAACGGACTTCTAATTCGCTCTCGATATTGGCAATTGCCTTTTTCAACTTTTCCTCTCGGGTAACATAGTGAGATGCTGGGAAAATTGCTATATGCTCTCGGTCGCCAATAACTTCACCGGTTAAAACATCCACTTCCCTAATTCGATCTATTTCATCACCAAAAAATTCAAAACGAACACAAAGTTCTTCCCTAGAAGCAGGTATTACTTCTACAGAATCTCCCCGTACACGAAATGTTCCACGTTTAAAATCAATATCATTTCGAGCATATTGAATATCGACTAAATTACGCAATAACTCATCACGATCTATTTCCATTCCCATTCTCAGTGAGAGCACTTGGCTATTGTATTCTTCTGGAGAACCTAAACCATAAATACACGATACACTGGCTACAATTAAGACATCATTTCTTTCAAAAAGCGATGAGGTAGCTGAATGACGTAATTTATCTATTTCATCATTAATACTTGCATCTTTTTCAATGAATGTGTCTGTTGAAGGTACATAAGCTTCTGGCTGATAGTAGTCATAAAAACTAACAAAATACTCCACAGCATTATTCGGAAAAAATTCCTTAAACTCGCTATATAATTGACCGGCAAGTGTTTTATTATGGGCAATAACTAATGTTGGTCGATTAATTTCCTGTACGACATTGGACATGGTGAATGTTTTTCCCGTACCTGTTGCCCCAAGTAATGTTTGATGCCGTTGTCCAGCCTGAATTTTTTCAATGATTTCTTTAATTGCCTTTGGTTGGTCACCAGATGGTTCATAATGCGACACTAGCTCAAATTTATTTTCCATAACGCATGCCTCCGTTCTTATCAATCTTTAGTTTACCATATCTATATAATTATTTTAACATAGTTGCGAACGAATATTCGATTATTTTGCCTGCCTTCATACCTTTACAGTATTACCCGTATTTAATGAAAGGCAATCATTTGCAGGTTAACCTTTCAATAGAAAACTTCGGAATTCGACAAGCCTTGCTTTCGGAGTGAATTAAATAGGAACGTTTTATGCTTTTCTATTTGCTAAAAGAAAAAACATTAGCATATTAGCGCTAATGTTTTTCAATATCTGAGATGCTTATTATTTCATTTAAAATTTCCACCATTGGTTTTGTTTCTAAACTGTGATGATAGCCTTCTAAATGATGTTCCAAGTGCTCTTGCTTCTCTTTATCGGAAAAATAGGTCACTATTTGAGTTTCTACGGATTGATGCGTATCTATCGGAATAGCCAGTTGTAATTGCTTTAATTGTTCCAGATTGACCTTTTCCTGCCCTGGTAGTGCATTGCATACAAATAGAACTTTACGCTTCATAAGAGATTCACTTACTGTAACTCCACCAGGCTTCGTTAACACAGCATCAACCTTATCATATAAATGGTTCATTTCTTCCTTCGATTCGATATAAGGGAGTGGCGTAACATTTGGATTTCGCTTATTCATGAGTTTCGTATATAAGCCTTCATTTTCTCCGCATAGAACATAATAGTGAAGTTTCTTTCTTGATTCATTGTTTGGTAATAATTCATCAATAGCCCCCACTCCTAGACTCCCGCCAGTGACTAACACATTGATTCCTTGATTTTCCGCTGATTGCTCTTTTTTTTCATGAAAGGCAGCATCTACTGGAATGCCCGTAACGAAAATTTTATCCGCTTCTACACCATTACGCATTAGAAATTCTTTCACCAACTTAGAAGGAACAATATGATAGTCTACCCCATCAATTCCCCATATGTGATTGACAAAATAATCTGTATAGACATTTACGATAACGCTATTTAGTTTTCCACTTCTTTTTAACAGGCCCGCAATATGTGATGGCAATGCGTGTGTACAAAACAAGATAGAAGGGTTGTTTTCTTTCATAAGCCTTTTAAATGAATACGTAAATAACGCTTCAAAAAGGAATTGCCGTCTCCTTTTCGAAAGTTTCTTATTTGCCACCCGGCTGTAAATCCAATCATATGCTTGCGGAAGCATTTGAATCCAGGCCAAGTATGTCGAAGAGACCAATCCTTCTATCCTTCCGTAACTATAGGATAAAATATCAACTTTATGACAACGAATACGGCGATTCACTTTTTCCAGTTCATCCATTAACGTATTGGCAACATGATGATGTCCGGTCGTAATTTGCATAAAGGGTAAAAATAATGCTTCTTTCTTATCCAGCATTTCCATGTCCTCAACTCCAACTATTATCCTGCAATTACCAATGAAAAACATGTATAGCGATGTTACACTCCTTATTGGGAGGGAAAACCATGACTTATATTTTAATTTCACTTATTTTAATCACATTTAGTTATCTAATTTACAAAGCATATAAAAATACAAAAGATATACAAATCAATAAAGTTAAAGTTGAAACGGGAGACCCATTAACTCATACTTCATCACTTTCTATTCTTCACTTATCCGATCTACACTTGGAAAACATCTCCATTACGCCTACAGAATTAGCAGTGAAATTGAAGCAAGAGTCGCCTGACCTGATTGCCCTAACTGGGGACTTCTTAGACCGCAAACGTACCATCCCCAAATTGGCTCCCTATCTAAAAGTCCTACAGGAAATTGCCCCCAAGCATGGCATGTATGCCGTACTTGGAAACCATGATTATGTTTTAAAAGATGAAGATTTAATAAAATTGAAAGACTTGCTTCATCAGTATGATTGTCATGTTTTACAAAATTCGAGTGAAACCATTTCTGTCAATGGTCAGTGGGTCAACATTATCGGTATTGATGATTACAGCACAAACCGAAGTGATCCAACATTAGCTTTCGATCAGGTTAAAGAAGGCACAAATCTCATTTTGACTCATGATCCAACTATCGTACTTGATATGAAAGACTATACGTTTGATTATTTATTAGCAGGACACTTTCACGGTGGTCAAATTTGTTATCCGAAAGCTTATCATCTTGTTAAAATGGGAAAGTTGGCACAAGAGAATATAATAAAAGGATTGCACATGCACAATAATTCTCCCTTTTATATCAGTGAAGGCCTTGGACAAACAGGGGTCAATATTCGAATAGGAAGTCGCCCTGAAATTACGCTCCATGACATGGCCATCAAATAGTGGAATGATATCTATTTAGCAAGGCATCTTTAGACATGAATAAGTAAACCGGATCTTGTTGGCTTGTATTGGCGATGTAATGAATAGGGAAAAAGGTGAACCTTTTATAGGTGCGGTAATAGGAATTTTTGATGGGGAATGACTCAAACCCTAGTCTATTCGCACCTTTATATAACGACGTAATTCCTATAATCCCCTTAATATTGCTACTCTTTTGATGTCCTATCGCATAATTAGCCAATCGTGGAAGCGCACGTTTCACTTTATGATAAATAAATACTGCTTTTTTCATATCGCTTTCAATCCTGTTTAATTCACTCAACATTCTAACATTATGCAAATGTATTTTAATGAGTAAATCATTTTTGTGGATAATAGTTCCGTCATGAAGCCTTACCTCATTGCCTTGGTAACTTGTAAGTCGTATCCGAAACAAGGTGTTAGCTACTTCATTTTCAGGCAAATAATGCAAACGCGAACAGGTGTAATAAATGGGGTCAATCACATTCCATACCCCTAGTAAATAGCTTCTCATCAGGCTGCTCCCTTTCTTTTTAATGAGTCATAACTAGTTTGTTTAGTAAAGGGGTAAAATATGAAAGGTATTTTTTAGCAGATAAAAAGTATATAACCTTTCTTACTGCCTAAAAGCAAAGAACGCTTTCTAAGAAATATGGCTAAAGTTCACCATAAAAAGCTTCGATTCGCGATTGAATCGAAGCTTTTTATGATTTTCTTATGACTACTAGCCCATTGGAACTTGTGAAACGACTTTTCCTTCTATACGTTCAAATATATCATCCAAATCATGACCAGTTATCGTAAGGCCATGATTCTTAAGTCCAATGATTGCTTGGGATGGATTTTCGTCATTTCGTACTGCTTCAGCTACAGCCTCTGCCAACTGAATGGTTCCACAAGGATAATTAATTTCTGTTGCTTTCACACCTTCGATCCATCCATGTATATGAACGATTGCTCCAACACTTGGATGTTCCTTATAAATCATCCAATGTTCTATAGCATCAACGGAGGCCCTTTTTGGAGTGACCTCGGGAGGCACACTAATTTCCATCGCGTTACTTCCAGAATTAAAGCCAGTTATATATAACAGATCCTTTCCAACAACCTGCAAATTGGCTTTGTCCACACCACTCGCGCTCATCCAAAAGTTAGTTTCACTTTCTCTGCTGCTAAGGTTGCCGTAACTAAGACCACCAATCCCATACAATTTTTTCAAATGTCGCATATCACGGGTCGTTAAATAACTCTCGAGTGGAAATGGAGCAGGCAATAAGTTCATATCATCCAATTTTTTACCTGATACATACATTTTTTCTGTTCGTTGATTTCCATCCCATAAACTTTTATGAAGATTATCTTTAAAATCATTGTTAATGACTAATTGTGAGGAAGCAACCGGCTCTAATCTTTCATATACTTTTTGGAAAAAGGAAGTTTCCTCACGTTGTTCATACGCTAATTTGTAAAATCCTTGTTCAGGCGTAACAAAATATATCTCCGTTTTATCTTTCTTATGTAAGATATATATGAGATGATTCGCTAAAGACCTGATCAAATAAGGATACGCAGATTCAAATGTATTCTCAGGCTCCTCATGTTTCTCTATAACAGAAACCACAAAAGTTGCTTGGGCTTTCCTGCGGTAAGGGCGTGGTCTCTCTTCATTGAGAACATTAAAGACTATCCTTAAATCATCATCCCCTTCTTCGGCATATTCATATCCTTCTGTCGAAAATTTTTGCTTGATTCCATCGATAAACCAAGTGAGAAAAGAAGTTCGTACGTCTCCTGCTACTGCAAACTGATTCAAGGTAATTCCTCCTCTTATTTTTAACGTCTTGACATATTACGGTTCAAAAACGACTTTCATTGCTGCACTATTATTCTTATTTGTAGCTGTATATAAAGCATTTTTATAATCTTCAAGCGAAAACTGATGCGTAATTAATGGGGAGAGGTCAACTTTTCCAAGACGCATTAATTCAATGGCAATCTCAAACGTTCTTACTCTTTTCCCTTGATAATCCTCCGTGCTATACGCAAAGCTTCCCTTTATATCTAATTCATTGAGCCATACCATTGTCCAATCAATTCCATCCATCACACCAGCAAGCCCTACAAGAACAACTTTTCCACCACTTTTGGCAAATCGAAGCCCATCGTTAACACTTTGCTTTTTACCAACACACTCAAAAACGACATCTGCTCCTCCCTGTATCACCTCTGTTCCATAAAGTGGTTTTAAAACTTTTCCATCAAGGGATTTTGCTAATTCATTCGTATACGTCGATTTACGCAAAAAAATAATATCATCTGCCCCGTAATGGGATGCAAATTCAGCTTGGAGCTCATGTTTAACTAAAGCAATAATTTTACAATCAATATCTAGTGATCGAATAGCTGCAATAATGCTAATTCCAATCACTCCTCCTCCAATGACAAGAACGGTATCATTCTTACTAGGAGGATTCTGCAAGACGCTATGTAAGGCGCAACTAAAAGGTTCAATCATTGCTCCATTCAAATCTCCTACTTCTTGAGGGAGTTTAAAAACCTGGCTTTTATGTGCAACCATATAGGAACTCCAACCTCCACCAGTATCCCGGCAAGAACCAATTAATAAGCCTGGAGATATTTCACCTTCCGCTTTATATACACATAAACTAAAGTTTCCGTGTCGGCATGCAGAACATGGATGCTCAATCCCTCTTGGTTCACAAGAGAGTATCGGATCAATGGCCACTCGTTCCCCTATATTTAGCTGGGAGACCGTAGAACCAACTTCGTTTATTTCGCCAACAATCTCATGACCTATTGTGAAAGGAAACGATGCATATGGGGAAATAGCTGGACTATCGTTTAGAGAAATAAGATTAAGGTCACTGCCACATATACCACCATACTTCACTTTCACCTTCACCCAATTCTCATTCGGCAATACTAGTTCAGATTGATCGCCAAGTTGTACACAGGAACTCTTTGAATTCCAATAGAAAGACGGCATCAATTTCCCAGCTAGTTTACTAAAAACATAACGGGGCAACTTATAATCAAATTGCAATTCTTTCACCATAAATCACCACCTTATTTTCCAGAATAACGAATAATAACATCCTGCCCCAGTTCATTTTTATTATTCAACGATCACCTTAAAATAGGCTCTATCACTTATCCATTTCTTTCAAAGCCTCATCATAATCAAATTTAGCTAATGCGACAATCATCTTCATTAGGTTTTCCGCAAAACGCTTAGCGAAATAAATCATGATATCGTTGAACACTCCTTTCTGATAAACAAGTATAACCCCACCTGTCTTACTGCATAAGTACGGGGTTAGCTTACTCACAAAGATTGGCGTTAATCCAGGTCTTCTAAGTTTGCATTTATTCTATTCATACATGTTTATTTTGCACAAAAAGTATAGCTGCATTCAATTTATAGTGATTTGATAAAAATAATGAACATAAAACTGACTATTTTAACCATACTAATACTGGTCTTATTATGTATAAATATCACCTTAAGGATGATCTTGGTATGATAAAAAAATTAGTTATTGCGTTCATCGCCTTTATTCTAATCTTAGCTGTCATTAACTGGTACGGTATAGCTACTCCGACAAAGGACATAGAAGATCAATCATTAAACCCTTCTTCTAAACCTGTTGTATTTTTACTTGTCGACTCCTTAATGGACGAACCTTTACAAAAAGCTATTGAAGAGGGAAAGGCGCCTGCTCTCGAATATTTAGCTGCAAATGGAAACTATTTGCCTGAAATAGTAAGTTCGTATCCTACCATGTCTGTCTCAATTGATAGCACATTGTTAACCGGTACTTACCCTGATCAGCATCGTATTCCAGCACTTGCCTGGTTTAATAAAGAAGATAATCGCCTAATAAACTATGGCAGCAGTGTAATGGAAGCCTACAACCTTGGTTTTAAGAACATCTTGCACGACACTGTTTACAATTTAAACCAGGAGCATTTAAGTGAAAATGTCAACACCATATTTGAAAAATTGGATGAAAGACAGATGAATTCTGCTTCACTAAATGGGCTGATCTATCGAGGAAATCAAAGTCATAGCCTAGAGATTCCGAGAATACTCCCTGCATTTAATCTCTTGTCCGGTGAAGTAAGTGTCAATGGACCTTCCCTATTATCAGTTGGCAGCTTATCACAATTTAATCCTGAAAATAATCGTCACAATAATTTTTGGCAAAAACTAGGGATTAACGATACCTTTACTGCCAATGAACTGAAGTACCTTATTCAAAATGACACCCTACTTTCCTTTACACTAGCCTATTTCTCTGATCTTGATCAGCGGGTTCATGAAGAGGGGCGAATGGATATAGAAGGAATTGAAGAAATCGACAAACATTTACAAGAACTTTTAAATGAATACCCCACCTGGGAGGAAGCACTGGAAGAAGTAATATTTATCGTGTACGGGGATAGTGGCCATTCTCACATTGAAAAGGATGAGTCAAAAGCGTTAATCGATTTAAATTCACTGTCAGATACTTACGAGCTTTCAAGTTTAGGAGACCCCATTCGTAGTGAAGATCAAGTTGTCCTTGCTGTCAATTCACGTATGGCATATATAAATCTGTTAGATGATGAAATAGGTTATACAGAAATGGCTTCCCATTTAATTGAAGATGACAGAATTGGTTTTATCGCATGGGAAGACGAGCGTGGGAATCATGTTATATCACCAGACTCAGATGATCAGCTGACTTTCAAACCACAAGGACAATATGTGGATGAATATAATCAGGAATGGGATTTAAGTGGCGACTTTTCCATATTGGATTTCTCTGTTAAAGGGGAAAACAGAATAGAATATGGGGATTATCCCGATGGACTTGCCCGTTTATATGGGGCGCTTCACTCTCATGATGGCCGTTATCTAATCGTCGATGCTAAGCCTGGTCATGAATTCATTGGCGATTATTCTCCTACCCATCTTGGTGGTGGCGGACACGGTTCATTACATGAACAAGATTCCCTTACCCCGCTGATTACAACCGGAACTGACATCGAACCTGAACATAAACGCATCGTAAATTTTAAAGACTGGATACTTGAACTAACCAGTGATTAAAAAAGGAAGGAAAAGGCTTTTTACTAAAGTTTTTGACACAAAATTTATAAAAGACAACGTAATTTACCAGGTTGATTGCCGCTGCGTACAGTCGCTTTCCACGGGCACGGCCTCAGCCTTCGACGCACAGGACGTGCTAGTGCAGGTGTTGCGACAGGACGTCGCGAACTTAACCTGCCTCGAGAAAACCACTCTGCGGGGGCTTCAGACTCGTGCTGGGGTCGACTGTACTCCGCTCCAATCAACCTTCATAAGAGTGCATGTATATTTGTTATATAATTAAGCAATATAATTTTTTTGATGAAGTTGCAGGATCATCTGAATCAG
Source organism: Virgibacillus natechei (assembly GCF_026013645.1). NCBI lineage: Bacteria > Bacillati > Bacillota > Bacilli > Caryophanales > Bacillaceae > Virgibacillus > Virgibacillus natechei. The sequence continues at coordinate 2,543,881 of NZ_CP110224.1, forward strand.
CGGAGGAAACACATGAAGACTCCTGCGGGAGGGAAGGCCTCGGTGAGACCCCACAGTGCGTAGCACGAGGAGGCTCACCAGCCGCCCGCGGAAAGCGAAATGTGTTTCCGTAGCGAATCCCTGCTCTCAACTAGCGTTTGCAAAAGAAATTGTCACTGCGTCGCCTTTTATATAAACTGCGGCGGTTTAAAAGCAACAATTGTCTTCGGCGGGACGAGTAAACGCAGTCCCAATACGTACGAAAAGCGCCTTAGAAAAAGAATCGACATCACCTATAGTATGGATCGAAACAGAGGTTTTGTTATGAATAAAACATATAAACAAGCTTTAATAATTTTCAATCCTGAATCAGGAAATAAGAAAAACCATAAATCGATCGACCTTATCATAGATAAGCTATCAGACATTGGTTATAACGTAACGGTCCAACAATCTATGTTAGAGGATAACAGGGATAATCCAGTGAAAATAGCATGCGAATATAAATGGGATGCTATTTTTATTGCTGGTGGTGATGGGACAGTGAATCATACAATTCAATACCTGGCGAAACAAGCTTATCGACCGAAATTAGGAATTTTTCCATTTGGTACGAGCAATGAATTTGCAAAGATCATCGGAATGCCTTGTAACATTGAGGAAGTCTTAACTATTATTGAAAGGGGAAAAACAAAAACCATTGATATCGGAAAAATCGGTGACGATTACTTTGCAAATATTGCAGGAGCGGGGTGGTTGACAGATATTACATACAAAGCCTCTCCTATCCTGAAAACCTATTTTGGTGAATTTGCCTATAGTCTTTGTTTGATCAAAACATTACTATTTACAAAGCAACCAGCAAGCATTTCAATCAATGTTCCTTTGAACCAGCAATTTTCTGACCTATCTATCTTCATCATTATGAGCGGGAATTCTATAGGGCCATTGGAACAACTAATTGATACAACAACACCGCTTAAAGAAGGACACCTCCACCTGCTTACATGTAAAAGAACCAATCGATTTAAACTACTAATAGCTTTGCTGAGAAAAATGCTCCATATGACAGATAGCAACACACCCCTTACCTATTCCCAGGTAAATTCAGGTTCCTTTACAATTCCTGAATCATGCTTCGTAAATCTTGATGGCGAACAAACGAAAGTCACAAGTAAAGAATTTAACGTTCTTCCCCATCATTTCCATGTATTTACTGCTTTAAAAGAAAACTAATTATGCAAATAGAGTATATTTAAAGCACAAGAAGGCGATATTTTTAATAAAACATAAATAGGTGATGGCTTTGTATTGTGTTATTGTAAATGAAGCTGCAGGTAATGGGAGAGCTCTGAAAATTTGGCAGCATACGAAGAATACACTTCAGCAAAAGGGAATTCATTATCGTGTACGTTTTACGAAGTATTCTAATCACGCTACTGAATTTGCTCATGATATTGTGCAGCGGCAAGAAGCAAAGGCTGTCGTCGCAATAGGTGGGGATGGTACGATTCATGAAGTAATTAATGGATTAATAGGATCGAGTATACCATTAGGAATTATTCCGGCTGGGTCAGGAAATGATTTTTGCAGAGGTATGCGCATACCACTAAATTACGATCAAGCTATAAAACGAATTTTAAAGGATGAGCAGAAGGTGGTTGATGTCGGGCATATTAACGATAAATATTTTGCCACTATAGCAGGTATAGGATTTGACGGACAGGTGGCTCAGGAATCGAACAAGACAAAAAACAAAAAAATAATGAATGCAATAAGAATGGGAAGTATCCCTTATATCATTAATGTATTGAAAGTTTTGCTCTATTATAAACCAACCAGCGTCGATTTACATATTGATTCACAGAAAACCTCCCATCAAAAAGTGTGGTTAATTGCTATTGCTAATTCTCCTTTTTATGCTGGGGGAATGATGATTTGTCCAGATGCTAAAAACAATGATCAACTTTTTGATATTTGTATTATTAAAGGAATATCAAGGTGGAAACTTTTAAAAATATTCCCTTCCGTTTTTAAAGGAAAACATATTAACCACCCCTCTGTTACAACGCTAAAAGGAGAGAAACTGGAAGTATTATCAAACGCGTCTATGATAGCACACGGAGACGGCGAGATTATTGGTGAAACACCCTTTAACGTAAAGATCGCCAAATCAAACTTATACGTATTGTAAAGCAAAACTTCATTCAGTGGGGAGGCGACGCACAGTCCCAAATGATTTTCGGTGGGACGAGCATTCACGCGCATCTCCAGGACGCGCCGTATTTAGTCGGCCTGCCCGTTAAACTGCGATAAAAGACCTTTTAAATAGATAAATGTGCTTTTAACGGTAAAGAATCAGATGCTTTTGGTATGCTAGTTACAACATTTGCTTCAAGAACCTTCACACTAGGACTTACAAATATGTAGTCTAATCTTGACCTAGGTTGTAGTGATGGATAGGTACTTCCCTTTCCATCTCCTGCAAGATGCCAAACATCTTGAAACTCACTGGTCATCTTCTTCCATCCACCTGAACCAGACTTCATATTAAAATCCCCCATAATAATAACTGGGTGCGTATAGTCATTGACCTGATTTATCAAAAAATCTGTTTGAAGACGATGAATATACGGGTTAAGACTTAAATGGCTCACATTTAGTTGTACAACTTTTCATTTATTTGAATAGTGGAGTCAAGTATCGGTCTTCCTTCGATAAGACGTGATTTAACTTCAAACGGATACGTTTTTTGCTTATAATTGGATAACGAGACAAGATAGCATTACCATATTGTCGAAGTTCGGAATAGTGTTTTGGCGGTAAAGATAGCGACGGAGCGAAGGCATAGTCCATGTCCAACTCCCTAGCAAGCCAATTGGGTTGATCGATATGTAGACTCCGGGAATAATAGCGATCAATTTCATTAATACCAATAATTGCAGCATCACTTCTTTTTATAACCTCAGCTATTCTGTATAAGTCTAGTTGTTTATCCTTCCCCTTACCGTGGCGAATGTTATAAGTCATGACCTTCATTTCCACAAAATAGTCACCTTTCTCTTTCAATGTACTCCTAACATATCCGAATAATTTCATTTAATAATCGAATACTAAAACGAAACAGGTAGAAAAAATAAAAGGGTGTGGAATATTATGGATAACCGTCAAGTTATGTTGAATTCATTAATAACTATCGGTGCAGTCAGTGCTATTTACGGTATTACAAGAGGGGTTCAAAATGGAACATTTCAGCGATTGCCTAAAATATTTTCTAATGCAATGAATAATCCAACTATCCAAGAAATAAGACAACCCTTACAGAATATGATCAATAACCAAGATTCTCAGCATACAATAACTCCCTCACAAGGTGGAGTAGAAGAAACACAACAACAAATGGATAACATGAATCAATTATAATTTAGTCTGGAATTACAATAGTATTCAATTACATGGCGCTAAAAAAGCTTTCTACCCATACTGGATAGAAAGCTTTTTAAAACTGTTACTCTGTTACATTAATAACGCCCATGGCCCCTTTCGTTGCATGCTTAAACTGATGGGTTACGAATGGATATTCGCCTTCTTCTGTTACCGTGAATTCAACAACAGCCCCACCACTTGTTGGTAACATTACTGTCTGCATTCCTTCCAAGTGATTTGCTGGATTTCCGTCCAAGTAAACATCATCAAATAGCGTCCCAATAACGTGGAATGAACTCACTTCATTCGGACCTACGTTATTTACATAGAATCGAACTTTGTCGCCTACATTTGCTTCTAAAGGTTCGTCTTGCAATGCTCCAATGACACCATTTGTATTTGCCTGTCCTTCCTCAAGTGCTTTTGTAGAGAAAACGACTTGAGAAGGTTCATTATTTGTCATATCGTCTAAGTCATTGTATCTATACCATTCGTTTTGAATAATGACGTATTCTTCATCCACTTCGTCATCTGTTGGATAACCATCATCTGGATGTACGATAATTACGCCATGCATACCATTTGCAATGTGAGAAAGAACTGGGTCTGTTCCACAGTGATACATGAATACTCCAGGATTGTCTGCTTTATAAGAAAATCTCCCTTCTTCATTTGGTGCTACATCAGCAAACCCCTTATCTGGTGCTGTGTGTACTGCATGAAAATCCATACTGTGTGGTATTGCTGGATCCAAGTTGTCTAATGTAAAGTGGATGGTGTCCCCTTCATTTACTTCAACAAGTGGACCTGGCGCTTCCCCATTAAATGTCCATGCTTTATAATTATAGCCTTCTTCAATTTCAATATCCGTTATTTGTGCCGTCATCTTAACATATACATCTGACCCATCACGTTCTACTTCCAACGGAACTGGTTCCTGGTTCAAATCTTCATGGGATCCAATTACTTCTGGGGCTTCTTCTTCAGCACTTACCGTTTCGACCGCATCTTCTGCTTGGTCTTCTGATACTTCCGCTTCCCTATTCACATCTTCACCACAAGCAGTCAACAGCAAAACAGTTGCAATAATACCGACAATTAGAATAAAGTTTAGTTTTTTAAACAACTTACTCACCTCTCCATTTTTTAGTTGAGATAAGTTTAAAAATGCTTCCATCCAATCTTCGGTATTATTTCGTGTATATGCTTAACTGATTGAATGTTCTACCTTATCTCTTACTTATATTGTAGTTTACTACTACTTTATACCCTGTGATTCAAATCACGTTTATTCGTTAATTTATGAACAATCTTTGACGTTAGTAAATATAGTATTAACCTTTGTAATAGTGTTAACATCGCATTTTTAAATTGATTTAAATTGTGATTTATTTCACAATTAATGCTATTTTTATTTTCAAAAGAGAGACTTTTAGCCTGGATTGGTAACTTTGAATTCTAGCGTTATAATAACAAATGAAGAATACTACGCACACCATCCATTGCATTTCCCAAAATAATGTTTATATCTCACGGCGATCCTGCAAAAATAAAGGCAGGCTAGTTAAAAAAGCAACAACACATCATTACCGATGCGTTGCTGCTTTTTCGCAACTATTACTTTTTCCTATAAGGATCTGTGGGAAAAATAATACCTAATTTATGATGATCCCCCTCATACAAAGCACTTTGGACAAATCTGATTTCACCTGCATCATCCAGGACGCCTAATTTAAAAGATGCCCCACTAGCTTGTAGGGATTGGTAAAACTCATGAACACTACTGATTTTTATTCCATTAACTTTTACAATTGTTTCTCCCACAAGAATATCAAGCCTCTCTGCTGGCGTTCCAGGTATTAGTCCGAGTATTTTTAATCCATGATCGGTTTGATGAAAATAGGCACGTCCTAAACGATCATTCATGCGCTGCCTATATTTTATAAATTCCCTACCTAATAAAGCGAATAACACTGCCACAAGTGATAACCAAGATACGAAAATACTACCAATTGCTAAAGCGATTACGATTAAGCCTAGAACTAAAACATATGCAGCCAGTCTAATTGCTGTATTTTGTGGCAAGCTTCCTTTAACTACATGATCAAACCCAATTATAAATGGCACAAGCAAAAGACTATACGTTTCATCCCCTAATGAAAAATAAGGCCAAAACGGGGCAATTGGTGTAATCATTCCGGCTGGCACCAATATAAAAAATGGAATGATACTTAGCTTTTTAATATGATGACGACCAATCCATCCCCCGCGATTTCCAATAACTAGCTCAGGAAATGTTTCATTACGCTTTATGCGACCAAGGTTTATCGCTTCCACCAGTAAGAAGATCCCTAATAAAAGACTTAATCCCGTGAAGTTAACAGACGTAAATAAGTCAGCATCTATATATGTTTGGTCTTGCAAAACAAATGGTAGGAACAAAAGTAATAAATATGTAATCCCTATCGTATAACTTGCTGACAGCATCGTGAATTTTGTCGTTATACTTAGCAGGATGACGACCAAACTTAACAAGAGGATCGTTTCATATGTGAAGACTAAACCTGCTCCTAATGCAATAATAGAAATAATAATACCAACAATAATCGACGTAATCCAGGTATTTTTCCATTCTGAAAAAATATCAAATACCTTAATACCAAAATCCATTCGTTCTCTTTTAATCCGCTTATACCCTGCGAATGCTGTTAATAGTAAAGCCCAATACAATAATGGATTTAAAAATAATTTTCCAATTCCTGACGCTATTTCTATTCCCCATGCTTCTGTCATTATTATCACCTTCCAGAAAACGCTTCTCTATCTATTAATACTATTCGATATTTGTCGAATTATTTCCTGCTTCATTTACTGGAAATTATTATAACAGATGAAAGTCCGCGAGCAATACTCGCGGACCTAAAACTTATTGATACAATTCGCTTAACGCTTTTTCCAACTGGAGGTCATCTTCACCATTACGAATTTTTTCTACTACGTTCGTCTCAATCGTACCAGCTGTATCGGAGTCAACTTCTCCAGTTACTTCCAGGTCATTATCTGCCTGAAATTCACTTACAGCCGTTTCCGTTTCTTCACTGAAGTAGCCATCCGAACGTCCAGTGTCGTAGTTTAACCCCATAAGCATAATTTGAATATTTTCAATGTCTTCATCTATTTGATCATATGTTAAAGGTTCTTCAACTTGGATTGGATTGGTGTAAAAATAATCAGGTTGAGAAGCTTCGATCGTCGGCTCAACACCCGTTTCATCTATCCATTCGCCATCCGGAGAAAGCCATTTATCTGTTGTAAGCTTAATCGAACTTCCATCTCCCATTGGGACAGCTTGCTGAACGGTTCCTTTTCCAAAGCTCGGTTGTCCAACAACATCATAACCCATTTCCTGTAGTGCAACTGCCAGAATTTCAGATGCTGAAGCACTTCCCTCATCAATTATCACGCTTATCGGATATTCTTTTGTTTCTTGGAGTTGAGAATAAAACGGCGTTCTCTCTCCGTCTTTATCTTCTATCTGTAAATAAGGTTGATCCTCAGGTATAAACAATGAAAGAATATCTTCAACGATGTTAAGGAGACCACCAGGATTTCCACGTACATCGATTACTAAACCTTCCATGTCTTCATTTTCGAGCATTTCTAGTTGTTCTTCAAATTCTGTTCCGGTATTCTCAGAGAAATTGGTTATTTCCAGAATTCCAGTTTCGTTGCCATCAATCGTTTCCATACTGCTATAAACAGTTTCAACTGGAATTTCATCACGGACAATCGTCACCTCAAATGAATCGGAGGCACCTGATCGTTGAATTTCCAAAACGACTTCTGACCCTTTTTCGCCGCGTATTTTAGCAACAGCTTCATTTAAATTCAACCCAGTCAGACTCTCGCCGTCAACTGATAACACCTGGTCATTTGGACGTAATCCAGACTCTTCTGCTGGAGAATCTTTAATGGGAGATATGATGGTTACCATCTCATTCTCCATACTTACCTCGGCGCCTATACCTTCAAAAGAAGACTCGATCTGTTCATTAAATTGTCCCATCATTTCAATATCCATATAAGAAGTATGTGGATCTTCCAGGGTTGACAGCATTCCTTCAATAGCACCCTCAATTAATTGTTGGTCTTCTACGTCATCTACATAATTTTGCTTAATTACATTAAATGCCTGACCAACCTTTTGCATCGTTTCAGGTGAATCTTCTTCCGTTCCCTCACCTATCATACCGTGTAATGCTTCAGGAACTTCCTGTCCCGCACCATCGGCTTGTGCATATTTAACACCAGCATATGCGCCGCCAAAGCCCAGAACAATTGCCGTAAGCAAAATAATGATTATATGTGACTTTTTCAGATTCATTTACTCACCTCTTAATAACGTTTATCCTATAAAAAAGCATACCATTATCTTACTCTAATGACTATGGTTTTGACTTTTAATTTATGTAATTGTAACCTTTTTACTATTGTAAAAAGGCATCACACCGTAATGGTAGATGCCTTTTTTATCGGACATTTATTTTTATTTCATAAGTGGTAGTGGGTTTACAGGATTTCCATAACCACCTTTATGTATTTCAAAATGCAAATGTGGCCCAGTAGAGTTACCTGTGTTTCCTGTTGCTCCAATCGTTTGCCCTTCACTCACTGTTTGCCCGCTCGAAACAGACATACTGCTTAAATGTGCATAAACGGTTGTATAACTTTGACCATTAATCGAGTGGGAAATTATAATTACATTTCCAAAGCCACCTTGCGTTCCGGCTGTGCTCACGACTCCGTCTGCAGCAGCTCTGAGTGTAGTGCCTATTGGAGTTCCAAGGTCAATGCCATTATGCATTCGCGCATCTCCATGTATAGGATGGGAATCCCTCATTCCAAAAGTATCCGTTAGGCCTCCTGATGCAGGCATGCTAAATTTACCATTCCCACCACCAGAATTTGTTGTAGATGCTACGACTGAATTACCGGAACCAGAATCATCATTTGAACCGGATTCTTCTTCTTCTGCTTTCTCTTGTTCAGCTTGAGCTGCTCTTTCTTTTTCACGTTCTTTTTCCTTCGCTAATTGTTCCAGTTCACTTTTTTCATTCTGTGCTAATTCGATCGCTTTTCTATTTGCTTCTTCTTCTGCACGTATTACTTCTTGTTCTTCTTCCTGTGTGAGCATTTTTTCTTCCAATTCACCATGCTCTTCTTCTAGCTCTGCCATTAATGTTTCTCGTTCGTCCATTTGATCATCCAATTGGCTTTCTAGTGCTACCAACTCTTCTTTCTGGCTTTCTAAAGCAGCTTTTGTTTCTTCTGCTTCAACAAGCTTTGTTTCCACTTCATTTTTATTTTCTTCCAAGGCTAGCTTGTCCGCATTATGTGCCTCCATAATCGATTTATCCTGATCCATGATGACATTTACTGCAGAAGACCTGTTAATAAAATCACCAAAACTTTGAGAGCCTAAAATCACTTCCAAGTAATGCATTCCACCACCGTTTTTTTGAATCGAACGAAGACGGTCTTTTAGTAACTCATCACGTTCTTGTATACGATCCTCTAAAATAACAATCTCATCTTTTAATTCTTCTATTCGGTTGTCTATATCTTCAATTTCCTGATTTGTTTCATCAATCTCCGTTTCTTTTGATTGAATATCAGTCTGTGTTTCGGATAACTGGCTTTCAATATCACTAATTTCATTGTTCACCGTGCTTTGTTCATCTTTATTTTCATTTATTTCTTCTTCGATTTGTTCTTTATCACTTTCTAGATTTCCTTTTTCATCTTCAAGGTTACCCTGTTCATCCTCTAATTCGTTAATTTCTTTCTCTAAATCACTAATTGATTCGGCAGAAACCGATCCAAAATTCACTAAACTTAGTATTATTGCCAGAGCTGCGCTAATAATACCTAAACCTATCTTTTTCATCCTCGTTTCCCCTTCCCTCTGTACAAACTCATTTTTCTATTTTTCTTTCAGTTTCCCTACTATACTTTCAAAAATTTACGTACACTCATTACACTTCCCCAAACGCCAATGAATGTACCTATCGCTAGAATAAGGATAGAAAGTTGCCATGCAAATGGATTAAATGGTAACAGTTCTACAAATCCGTAGCTTATTTGTCCGCTAATATTAGCATCTAAATAATAGTATCCTGTCAGGATCACGGTGATCGGAATAATAGAACCTAATATTCCAAGTAACATTCCTTCTATAAAAAAGGGCCACCTGATAAAGCTATTTTTTGCCCCTACTAGTTTTTGAATACCTATCTCCGTACTCCGAGCCATGATTGTGATTTTTATTGTGTTAGATATAAGGAATATTGCTGTAAATACCAGTCCGATAATTAATACTAGGCCAATCACTCGAGCATATTGATTAAACTCGAATAATTGTTGTACAACATCTTGTCCGAATTCCACTTCCTGGACACCTTCAAGTTCTTCAATATTCGAAGCCACGTTCATCGTTTCTTCTGGATTTACTGCTCTTACAACGTAAGCATGATTTAACGGGTTGTCCTGTTCAAATAATCCCCATGATTCCCCCTCTTCTCCCATGCTTTCAACTAATTGTTCTAATTGTTCATCTTTTGATGAAAATACAACAGATTCAACACTATTAATTTCTTCTATCTCATCACCTAATGTGGTGATGTTCTCTTCGTTTAATGTCGGGTCGATTAGTGTAGTCATTTCAACATCATCTTCAATATTGGATGCCATTTGGTTTAAGTTGAGCATTAATGCAAGAAACACACCAACTAAAACTAAGGTCATCGTCACTGCACCTACAGAGGCAACTGTCATCCAACCATTTCGTCCTATATTTCTTATCCCTTCACGTAAATGTCTTGTTAGTGTTCTAAACTTCATAGCCGTATTCACCCCGGACTTCATCTCTAACAATTAGACCATCTTCAATAGCAATCACACGTTTTTTTATCGTATTTACTATTTCCCTACTATGAGTGGCCATGATAACGGTTGTTCCTTTTGTATTAATCTCTTCAAATGTCTTCATAATTTCCCAGGATGTATCAGGATCCAAGTTTCCAGTCGGCTCGTCAGCAATGACTATTTTCGGATTATTTACGATAGCACGCGCGATCGATACACGCTGTTGCTCCCCGCCTGATAATTCATCAGGAATAAACCGGGCTTTGTTTTTTAAGCCGACGAGTTCCAATACGTCCATCACACGTTTTCGAATATTGCGAGGAGTTTCCTCAATGACTTCTAAAGCAAAAGCAACATTTTCATAGACTGTTAGTTTTGGCAACAACTTAAAGTCTTGGAAAATCACACCTACATCTCTTCGTAAATAAGGGACCCTTTTTTCTTTTATTGTACTCAAGTCAATGTCATTGACAATAATAGAACCATCTGTTGGTTTTACTTCTCTATATATTAACCGTATAAATGTTGACTTACCAGCGCCACTAGGGCCAACAATATAGGTGAATTCACCCTGTTTTATATCAATATTTACACCACTTAGAGCACTAACTCCATTGGCATAGGTTTTATGTACATCTTTCATTAATATCATATATCTATCACCTTTGTATTTGTTGTTATTCCTAGTTGTCTAAAATCTATTGTCTATTTCGTATAGTTTGCGGCTCGCTCGTACCATATATCAATTTGGCTTCACTGCCAGGATTCCCGTAGGATAAGGAAATCTTAAGCACTGTTACATCTTCGTGCGTGATTGTGTATGTATTTTCGAGGAGCCTATGTGTATTCGGACTGCTAGGCAAATTTGTAGCATGTTAAAACATGCGCACATTTCTAATTATGTAATCTCAATAATTCCTTTTACAGTATAACATTTTTCTACAGGTTTTTTGGACACAATATTATTACATTTGTATTTCAATTTGATTATTTTTGTAATAATATAGGGGAAATTGCATTATTATGGAAAAAAGCATAACTTTGCTTCGTTGGGTCCGTCTGTTAAATTACGATAAACGACAAAAAACCCGACTCACATTATTGTGAGTCGGGTTTTTATAGTAGGTATTTACGTTTATTCCATTCCTGCTAACCATGTTGCAAGTTCGTCTAATTCATCCTCAGGAACATCAACAGGTTGCATGCTTCCCATGCCATTGTTAACAATATCCTTGATTTCTTCAGCTGAATAGGTTGCACCTGCTTCTGTTAACCCTGGGCCAGCGCCGCCAGATAGGTCCGCACCGTGACAAGCCGCACAATTACTTTCATAAATTTCTTCAGCTTGAGCAGTATCAACGGATGCGCCCTCTTCCGTGCCATTATCCCCATTGTCTGCTGGATCTTCTGTTGCACCATCGTCATCTCCGCCGCCTCCGCATGCGCCGAGCACTAGAAATGAACTAAATAATAGTGTGAATAACCATTTTTTCAACTTAAAACACCCCTTCATTCGTTAATTGTAAAGAATATCAAACCTAGTATAACCCTTTTATTCCTTTTTTAATACTAAATAAAACATGAAAATAAGCGTGCAAGCGAAGTAAAATGCAAGTGGCGCAATGCCTTTGGTAATTTGTGTCAATTTAGTAACTTTTATAGCTACTGAGCTGTAATACCTTTTCGGTTTGTTAAACTAATTCATTTGTGAACGTAAAAATGAATCAATAAATGAGCCTATACCACCATCCAGAACGGCCTGCGTATTTCCAACTTCCTTATTCGTTCGGTGATCTTTTACCATTGAATAGGGATGCAATACATAGGAGCGAATTTGACTACCCCAGCCAATCTCCTTTTGTTCTCCCTGAATATCATCAAGCTCTTGTTGCTGACGCTCTATTTCTTTTTGATACAATTTCGACTTCAGCATCTTCATCGCAACTTCACGATTCTTAATTTGGGATCTTTCGTTCTGACACGTTACAATAATGCCAGTTGGAATGTGCGTCATTCTTACTGCCGAGTCCGTTGTATTTACATGCTGCCCACCTGCACCACTTGCACGATAGGTATCTATCTTAATATCTTCTGTTTTCACTTCTATATCCACATCATCGGTTATTTCCGGTAAAACTTCACAGGACACGAAAGAAGTGTGACGACGTCCCGATGAGTCAAACGGGGATATACGCACCAATCGATGAACCCCTTTTTCTGCTTTTAAGTAGCCATAAGCATTAGGCCCATTAATTAATAACGTCACACTTTTAACTCCAGCTTCGTCGCCTGGTAAATAATCCAGTGTCTCTATTTTGAAGTTTTTACCTTCAGCCCAACGTTGATACATGCGAAGTAGCATGCTTGCCCAGTCCTGCGATTCTGTTCCTCCAGCACCAGGGTGAAGCTCAAGTATTGCGTTATTCGCATCATAAGGTTCACTTAACAGCATTTGTAATTCAAAATCATTTACTTCCTTCATTAAACTTTTTATTTCTGAATCCAGTTCATCAAATAACTCCTGATCTTCTTCCTCTTTCACAAGTTCATAAGATACCTCTAAATCACCTAAACGATTATCAATCTCATCGAACTTATACACATAACTTTTTAACCCGTTACCTTCGTTGATAACTTTTTGAGCATGTTCCTGGTCATTCCAAAATTCCGGAACCGTCATTTCCATTTCTAATTCTTTAATGCGAGCCCTTTTATCATCTAAGTCAAAGTGACCCCCTAAAGTCTTCAATTCGTGTGCTCATTTTATCCAATTCATTTCTAATATCTACCATTTCCATCCATTTCACCTCAACTGAATTTATTATTATATGTCTTTTACGTTTAATGAAAACACTCCCTTTCTTGGAAGTGTTCTCACCCATTTCAGTTATCTGTTCAAATCCGTACGATTAGCCAGTTTTTTTAGGCGGCGCCATGACAATTTTTATATTTTTTACCACTGCCACATGGACATGGTTCATTTCGGCCAACATTATGCTTTTTTATATGTGGTTTACGCACTTTTTTCTTTTCTTCCTGGCCACCTGAGACTGCCTGGGTATCTTTTACTACTTCTTCTCGTTGTAGATTATCACGAATTTTTGCTTTCATTACGTATTTGGCAACTTCTTCTTCAATATTCTCAATCATCACTTCAAACATCGAAAAGCCTTCAAATTGATATTCACGCAATGGATCATTTTGCCCATATGCCCGTAGGTGGATCCCTTGACGGAGCTGTTCCATTTGATCAATATGGTCCATCCATTTTGTATCTACTGTTCGCAGTAAAATAACTTTTTCAAATTCACGCATTTGATCTTCTGATAGTTCTTCCTCTTTTGCATCATAGCTTGTACGAACTTTTTCCATAATGAATGCATTGATTTCTTCGGGTTCTTTTCCAGTAATATCATCTACTGAGATATCTTCTGGTTCCAATAGATTACCGTGTGCGTATTCAATAATCGATTGTAAGTCCCAATTATCTTCATCATCATCCTGTGTATGTGTTGCCACAACACGATTAAGTGTCGATTGAATCATGTTTTCAACTATTTCACGAAGATTTTCATCGGCATCGATAACTTCAAATCGCTGTTTATAAATAATTTCGCGCTGCTCACGAAGAACATCATCGTATGAAAGTACTTGTTTACGTGCATCGAAGTTATTTCCTTCTACTCGCTTTTGAGCAGATTCCACAGCCCGTGAGACCATTTTACTTTCAATTGGTTGATCATCTTCCATACCTAAGCGCTCCATCATTGACCGTAAATTATCGGAACCAAAACGGCGCATTAAGTCATCGTCCATTGATAAGTAAAATTGAGTCACACCAGGATCTCCTTGTCGACCAGAACGACCACGCAGCTGATTATCAATCCGTCGTGATTCATGTCGCTCTGTACCAAAAACAGCAAGGCCACCAGCATCCTTAACGCCAGAGCCTAATTTAATATCCGTACCACGACCTGCCATATTTGTTGCAATCGTTACAGCGGATTTTTGACCAGCATTTTCGATAATCTCTGCTTCACGAAAATGGTTTTTCGCATTTAATACATTATGTTTTACTCCTGCTTTTTTCAATAGCTGAGAAATAATTTCTGATGTTTCAACAGCAACTGTACCAACCAGAACTGGTTGACCTGCATTATATCGCTCTTTAATATCATTCACAACTGCTTGAAACTTACCCTGCGTTGTTTTATAAATCATATCTGCCCTATCATCACGTATGATGGTCTCATTCGTTGGAATGGCAATTACATCCATATTATAGATGTTTCGGAATTCCGATTCTTCTGTCTTTGCAGTACCAGTCATCCCAGAAAGTTTATTATACTTTCTAAAGAAGTTTTGGAACGTAATGGAAGCCAATGTCATACTTTCATTTTGAATCTGCAATCCTTCTTTGGCTTCAATTGCCTGATGTAAACCATTACTATAGCGACGACCTTTCATAAGTCGACCTGTGAATTGGTCCACAATAACTACTTCGTCCTCTTCTATTACATAATCCGTATCTCTATGCATGGATGCATGTGCCTTTAATGCTTGGTTTATATGATGGATAAGCGAAACATTATCAAGGTCGAATAGGTTTTCAATTTTAAAATAGCGTTCAGCTTTATTAATACCTTCTTCCGTAAGCTGAACCCCTTTTGTCTTTTCATCGTACGTATAATCAGTCTCTTGTGAAAGGGTACTAACGAAACCATCTGCACCTTGGTATAGAGATGCTGACTTTTGTGCGGATCCTGATATAATTAATGGTGTTCTTGCTTCATCAATTAAGATCGAGTCAACTTCATCAATAATCGCGAAATTCAATGGTCGCTGTACCATTTGTTCTTTGTACAACACCATGTTATCCCTCAGGTAATCAAATCCATATTCATTGTTTGTACCATACGTAATGTCACAATTATATGCTTCTCTCTTTTCTTCTTTCGACAAGCCATTACCATTTAGACCAACCGTTAATCCTAGAAATTGATAAAGCTCCCCCATCTCTCTTGCATCACGATCTGCCAGGTAATCATTCACTGTGATGATATGAACACCCTTACCGGATATTGCATTTAAATATGCCGGCATTGTGGAAGCTAACGTCTTACCTTCTCCTGTTTTCATCTCAGCGATATTCCCTTGATGAAGGGCTACTGCACCTACGAGCTGCGAAGGAAATGGCCGCATACCTAATACACGATTTGCTCCCTCACGAACAACTGCAAACGCCTCAGCAAGTATATCATCCAAACTTTCACCATTAGCGTATCGTTCTTTAAATTCTTCTGTCTTTTTTTGAAGCCCTGAATTGGATAACTTTTTTATATCCGTTTCCAAAGCTTCTATCTGGTCAACTTTTTTTTGTATTCTATTAAGCTGTTTTTGGTTTCCATCACCAAATATCTTTGTCAATAACCCAGCCATTGCAAAACGCTCCTCAATTAATTCAAAAATTATACATTAAAATAGTGTCTTATGCTCCATTACAATAATAACACTATCCAAACAAAGATGACAACTGCTTCCCTCACCCTACTTTATCTTTTCCCGAAAGAAGACTCCCTCTTCAAGCGCATGAAGGACTATAGTCCATCGGTAAAGGGGAGATGAATTTCGGTTGGCGATAGCAAAAAGATCCTCCCTATGATATAATAGGAACATATATACGGATGAGGTGAATAGGATGCTGGTCCAAAAAGCTTTTAAGTTTCGTATCTTTCCGAATAAAAAACAAGTAGAGCTTATTAATAAAACAATCGGTTGTTCCCGATTTGTTTTCAACTTCTTTCTTGGTAAACAGAAAGAGAAGGATGCCTATTGGTACATAACGGAAGAAATGAGACTAAACGGGCAGCTACCAATCAACAACTGGAAAGGTCAATATTTCAATAAATACGAATCGGTGAAGACGGTTCGCCAGCTCAAAGAATACTATCCTTTCCTTAAAGAGGTAGATAGTATTTCGCTTCAAAAGTCCGTTGAAAACGTAGCTGATTCCTACCAGCGCTACTACAGGAAACAAAACCAAAAACCGCGTTTTAAAAGCAAAAAGAACAAGGTCCAGTCCTATAGTACAAAGCAAACAAATGGCAATATTGATGTGTTAGGTAAACACATCAAATTACCGAAATTGGGTCTTATCCGTTTTGCAAAGAGCCGTGAAGTGGAGGGGCGTATCATAAATGCCACCATCCGACGTAATCCAAGTGGGAAATATTTTGTATCCATCCTAACAGAAACGGAAGTTCAAGCATTTGCTAAAACCGATTCGGTTGTCGGCGTTGATTTGGGGTTAAAAGATTTTGCAACACTTTCAGATGGGAGCGTATTCCGTAACCCGAAATGGCTCCGTACATTGGAAGGAAAATTAGTGAAGGCACAGCGCATTCTTTCAAGGCGTACCGTGAACAGCTCCAATTGGAACAAACAACGAATCAAAGTTGCACGTATTCATGAAGCGATAGCCAATAGTCGAAAGGATTATCTGGATAAGATTTCAACCTCCCTCGTCAAAAACCACGATGTGATTGGTTTGGAAGACTTGTCTGTAAGCAATATGCTTAAAAATGGAAACCTTTCCAAAGCTATAAGTGAAGCCTCCTGGGGCCAATTCAGAACGATGTGTGAATACAAAGCAGCGTGGTACGGCAAAAAGGTCGTTGTTGTTGGCAAAAACTTTGCAAGCAGCCAGCTTTGTTCTGGATGTGGCCATAAAAATAAAGACGTTAAACATCTCGCTTTACGTGAATGGACTTGCGCTTCTTGCGGAAGTCATCACCAAAGAGATATTAACGCAGGATTAAATCTTAGAAACGAAGCCATTCGTCTCTTAACTGTCGGAACGACAGGGATAGCCTAATAAAAAACTGGCGGTTACGCCGGTGTTCTTAGGAATCCCCCACTTCAAATTTCAGGAGAAATTAAGCGGAGGGTAGTTCAATGTATCATATCGAACAACAGCTTTTCCTCCAATTTGCATAGTAAAGTAAGGTAAACCATATGAAAAACTTTGCCTTTACGGCACATAAAAAGAGTAACCTGAGGATAGGCTACCCTTTGACTTTGGGGATATTGGAGGAAATTCTGCAGTTTCATAAAACGAGGAAATCATTTATGAAAGGTATAATCATGTTGAATTTCGTCCTTTTTAGAAGCTGCGTCCGAAACTCTCCGATTTGTTGCAGCTATGATTTTAACCAATTGAGAAATTGTCTTTTCCTGCTGTTGTACTTTTCTAGTTAATTCATTCAGTACCATACGGTCTTGATCACTCAATGAGTAACACCTCCTAGTTCAATTGATATAGTTATATCATGTGTATAGGTCAAAGGTCTAGTTTCTGTTTTTCAATTTTAGAATCTGATTCGACAAAAAAATTGCCTTTTGACCTAGGTTTAAGCATGATTTTAAACGATTTTTGCAGATTTTACTCCTTTTAGTCCTTCCAAAATTCAAAATTAGCATTTTGTTCTACAATATTCGACATATATAACTAAAACACTTATAGAGGTATGCTGGTTTCCTACCCGTGAACAAAAAAAGACAATCCCATTTGTAATAGGACTGTCTTTTGATATGTTTTGTTGTATTATACATTCGGCTCAATTAAACCGTATTTTCCATCTTTACGTCGATAAACGACGTTTGTTTCATTTGTAATCGCATTTGTAAATACATAAAATGCATGGCCTATCATGTCCATTTGTAAAACAGCTTCTTCTGAATCCATCGGTTTTAAATCAAAACTTTTCTTTCTCACAATTTCAATTTCGTCTGATTCTTCTTCAAGTGCAATATTATTTGCTTCTCGTTCCAATTCAGCAAATACATGCTTTGGAGCTCCATTTTGTCGGAATTTTCGATTTACTTTTGTTTTATATTTACGTATTTGTCTTTCTAGCTTGTCAACAACTAAGTCAATGGCAGCGTACAGATCAACGTGCTGTACTTCACCTCGCAATAATAAATCTGTCATTGGGATTGTGACTTCAATTCTCTGTTCTTCGTTATAGACACTTAAATTGACATGTACATCGGATGCGGGAGGTGTATCAAAGTATCTTTCTAATTTACTGATTTTCTTCTCTACATATTCCCTGATTGCTCCGGTTACCTCAAGATTTTCGCCACGAATGTTATATTTCATTAAAGTGTCCTCCTTTTTTTCCTTTGAGTATAGTATACTACTTTTCCCACAAAATTTCTCGATTAAACTAGATAAATAATCTATTAAAAATAGATACCTTCTTAAAGATTGTCTTGTAGGTGTTTACAGCGTTATATAAATACTAATTTCTTTTTAGAAAACACGCTCGTTTATTTTTAGGCAGCTAACACAGCGGATCTATTTCGTTTCTTATCTGCAAATAAAAACCAGCCTGTTGTGTTTCCACCAACAGACTGGTTTTCTAGCATGAAGCGATTTACCGAAAAAGGTCCATCAAACGGTCCCAAAAACCTTTTTCCTCTTCTTCCACTTCTTCCGTTGTTTCAGGTTCTTCCATTTCAATACTTTCTGTTTGCAAGACGAATTGCACGATGTCGATTTTTTCATTTTGATCCGACACAAACGATTGCGGTTCAAAATCAGAGGAATCATATTCATCCATCATTTCATCGACCTCTGACTGCATTTCGTTGGGTAAATCACTGGTTTCTTCCTGCAGCTCTTCTGTTCCGTTCTTGAGCTCATCTGCCCCGCTGTCAAGGGAGGAAGTACCGTCAGACAACCCCTGAATACCGGAATTAATATCCTGGTATGAAGAAGCCAGACTGCTGACGCCATCCGTATAATCAACCAAACCGCTATGGAAGGATTGGTACTCGGATGAAAGGGTGGATAATCCGTTCTGCAACTCTGCTAGAGCATCCAACTGATCCAGGTTTTCCATGCCACTATCAACCTCATCAGCCAGCGAATCCAATTGATTTGCCATTTCCTCCATTGGTCCGGATGCTTGATCTAATGCTCCCGTGACAGCTCCAAATGCTTCCTGAACAGCAACATACGTTTCTTTTACAACCTGGGAAGCCTGGTATGTTTCAATCAATTGATTCATGATTTTCGTGTCAATTTCATTATTTTGCAGCTCCTGAAGCAGCTCACCAATTTGTTCTTCACTAATTTCATAATCCGGGATGCCGTTTATAGCTTCATCCAAATTGCTATATGCTTCATCATAATTGTCACGCAATGTATTTAGTCCGTCACTAGACTCTCGCAAACCACCTGCCAATTCACGAAGGCCTCCAGGCAATGCTTCAAGCTCGCTAAGATCCGGACTGTCAGTACTTCCCTGGACAGCATCACTCACATTTTGCAAAGCATCACGAATTTCCGCTGACCCATTAATCAGATCGCCGGATGATTGATCAAGCTCGTTGATGCCATTCAGATAGTCGCTGGAACCACTGCTTAGATCTGATGCACCTGCATTCAAGTCAGAGATACCGCTGTTCAAGTCACCTACACCTTGGTTGATATCGCTGATGGCATCAGTTAGTGACTGCATCTCACCCTTCACTTCGCTTAAGTCTGGATCCTCAATCGACATGGACGCTGGTGTTGCCGAAATGTCTATTGGGGTCATCTCAAAATCAGTGACATTTGTAGATACAATAAATGCTTCCTCTTGCTCAGGCATCACGGTAAATGAAATTTGTTTATCTTTTCCTGAAGTAGCTTCTATTCCATCCGGAGCCTGAATATCATCAGCAATTGATGGATCGAGCGTCAATGAAATTTGCAGCAAATAGTTTTCGAAAAACGATGGATCAACATCTTCATTTGCGGAAGTAGCAATCTGAATTTCCAGTGAACCACTTTCCCCCGCCAAATCTTCAGGTTCCACTTCTTGGCCATCCAATAAATAGGTAATCGTAATATCCCACGGGAGCGATTGATTTTCCAAATCTCCCTGGTAATAAAATTCATCTTCTTCTGCTTGAATATGGACAGTATTATTCGTTAGTTCGATATCTGTTAAATTACTCAAGTTGCGTACATTCGTGTAATTTCCGTGATCCACAATTTCACCAGGTTCGGTAACGTGGAAGGTATTCACGACATACATGTTTTCCAGTACGCCATTTGCATCTAAATTGCCGTAAATGGCTTCATCCTTAGCAGCATACTCACCTGAGCCGTGCGCGTCCTCTTCACTGGTATTATCTTCAGCAAAAACATGTAAAGGAAGCGATCCAGCCACCATTACAGCACACATTATCACAATCGCTATTTTCCGTATGCGCACATCATAACGCCCCTTTATAAAAATTTGATTTCCATGTTGTTTTTTCAATAACCCGGTCAAATACAACAAGCAAGGCCGGAAGAAAGAGCACGACCATCATAAATGCGAGCAAGGCACCACGTCCCAATAGAAGCCCAATAGACGATACGATTGGATCCGTCGACGTTGCCCATAAAATAAAGCCAACACTGGACAGAATAGATGCCGAAACACCGATCGAGAAAACCTTCTCATTAAGGGATTTCTTAATCGCATCCATGGCGCTCATCGCTTTTCGGTTTTTCGTATAGTCTTCTGTCAATAGTATCGCGTAATCGACTGTTGCAGCAAGTTGAACCGTACTAATTATCAGGTAACCTATATACACAAGGGGAGAATCTGCAAAGTATGGCACCGATAAATTTATCCATACAGCTGCTTGAATCGTTAACAGTAGTACGATCGGGAAGGAAATGGACCGGAATGTAACGAGCAGGACAAGAGCTATGGCAATCACAGTCAATACGTTGACCATCGTATTATCATTCTCCAC
The DNA here is from genome assembly GCF_026013645.1 of Virgibacillus natechei. Lineage (NCBI taxonomy): Bacteria > Bacillati > Bacillota > Bacilli > Caryophanales > Bacillaceae > Virgibacillus > Virgibacillus natechei. Next base: position 2,565,010 of record NZ_CP110224.1, read on the forward strand.
GATTTCTCTCATATCATATAGCGTTACACTTTCCCCGAGCGCGTGATAATCATCACCGTAGTAGTCCGCCGCAGCGTCCCTTACACCTTCCACTAGAGCAAATGCTTCGTCACCCTCTATATCAGTTGTTGTATTTAACGTAATCCGGCTGTAGTCCTCTGAAAAGAACTGTTCCGTCTGGGAATCATCAAGATATTCCGGCGGTATGCCTGCACCAATGGTATTGACATAGGAAATCGTACTTGCTACTTGATCAAAGTCATCAAGTTCCTGTACGAGCTCTTCTTCTCGTGCGAGATCACCTTTTGGCACCATCAAAACCATTGGTGTATGCTCACTAAATGACGCTTCGATTTCAGCTGCATCACTGCCGGCTCGTGTATTCTCAGGATGATCCCCGGTTCCATAAATGAAATTGGTCTGACCCTGCCCCAAAAATGCCGGAACGATTACGATCAGTACAAGCAGCAAAACAGGGATGCGTAATTTAATGAGGTGTTTTCCGATATTATACACACTCGGCATGAATTGTTTATGCTGTGTTTTATCAATCCATTTATAAAACATTAATGTAAGTGCCGGTAGGAAAACCATGACACTGATAAAACTGAGCAGGATGCCTTTCACCAGGTTCAAACCTAAATCGGCACCAAGTCCAAATTCCATAAATGTCAACGCTGTGAACCCGAAGAACGTGGTCGACGCACTCGCTGCGATGGCCGGGAATGATCGCTTCATCGCACGCTTCATTGCTTCTTTCGGGTCCGCTATCTCCTTCCGGTAATCGTCAAAGCTATGAAGCAGAAATATCGCGTAATCAAGCGACACGGCAAGCTGCAGAATTGGTGCTACCGCCTGCGTTACAAAGGAAATCTCACCAATAAAAATATTCGTTCCCAGATTGATCACTACAGAAACGCCAATAGCCGCCAGGAAAAATACCGGCTCGATCCATGACCTCGTTGACAACAGAAGAATCAAAATAATCATTGGAACGAGGATAAGCGCTGCATTCAACGTTTCCTCGCCTGTCATTTGTTGCGATATCGCTGTATCCAAGGCTTCCCCTGACATCGCATTGTCCTCACCAATCAGCTCATAGACTGCATCGGTTGTTTCCACTTCTTTGCCTTCTTCAATATGAAAGGAAAACAGCGCATTGCCATCCTGGTAATGCGACTCAACCGTATCCGTATCAGCCATTTCAATTGGTGTCTGGATATCGATCACATCATCGAGCCACATGACATCAGAAACACCTTCAGCCGCTTCAAGATCTTCCTTGAATGCCATTGCCTCCTGGATGCTGATGTCCTTCATCATGACTCGTGTGTTGGTCATGCCTCCGTCAAATTCATTTTCCATCTCATCCATCGCTTGAATGGACGCGGCATCATCCGGCAGGTAGTCGACCATATCATAATTGATCGATACCGCAAATTGCACCACCGCACTGACGATTGCCAGAATGATAAAAGTAATAACAATCGGTTTTCTTTTGTTTAAAATGCGTGTTGTCATATCAATCGGTGTTCATCCTCTCTTGCATCATTCATTCGAACACGATAATATTATATACGACACTATGTTGGATTTACAACAAACAGTTTTATAACATACGTACAAAAGCCAACATATGATTAAAAAACGTTGGCTAACACTAAAATGAAAGAGTGACAATTTTATGAACGAAAGACTCGATCGTCGCAAAAAATATACTCGTATGGTTTTAAAGGATAGTCTAATCGCCTTATTAAAAAACAAACAGATCTCGAGCATAACGGTCAAAGAAATTTGTGAACATGCGGATATTAACCGTTCCACTTTCTACACACACTACAGGGATCACTTTGATTTGTTGGAGCAAATAGAAGAAGAAATCATTACGGACTTAAATGCCTATTTAAGTCAATATAATTTCGCGAAGGAAGAGGAAGCACTGCAAATGACGGAGAAGCTCCTGGAGTACATCGCCTCAAAATATGACATCTGTCATACCCTTCTCAATGAAAATGGTGATCATTCCTTTGAGCGACGAGTCATGGACGTAGCGCGAACATTTCTGATCAAAAGCTGGATGGACAACAATGAAGTTGACCCTGACACATCTGAATACGCCAGCACCTTTGCCATCAGCGGAAGCATTTACGTTATCAAACATTGGTTGGCAAACAATATGGACCAACCACCGAAACAGATCGCGCGATTAATTAATAGTTTTAGGCTTAGGGAGTGAGAGAGGGTACAAAATTGATAAAAGTCGACGTAGTGACAAATCTTTTGCAAACGCTGGGTTGAGAGCTGGGATACGCTACGGAAACACATTTCGCGCACCTTAGGGTGGCTGGTGAGCCTCCACGTGTTGGCGCACTGCGGGATTTAGATATCAATTTCAATTCCAAATTCATATGAAAAAGCAGTTCAATTAAGTGTACAAATAGTATTTTTGTACTCCAAAACTGAACTACTCAAATGAAGGATTCCTTACCTTATTTTTTACTATCCATAAACATCCCATCCATTGCTTGGATACTTTTATATGGATTTGTATAGGTTCGATTCGATTTTTTTTGTTTTTTTACTTGTTTCATTTCCGTTTTTAATTGGCTAAATAAATGGTTCATTTCTACTTGAATGGCCTCATTCAATTGAACGAGTTGTTGTCCTAGTTGTTTTTCTTCTTCTGTGTAAGGGGGTACTAGCTCCTCTATATATTGGCTTCTTTTTTCAACTAGTTGATTAACCTTCTCGATTACTTCTTCTCTATTTTTCGCTGTAATCTCCTTATCTAGTACATGCTTTAGGTTTAATGTGATTTCATAAAGTGATGTTAGTCGATTCATTATGCGTGTACACCTTTTGCAGGTTGTGCTTTACGTGTTTTCAAGATAACTTCTTTCCATGTATCTCGAAACTCCGTTACAAGTCGTAACGCTTCTTCCAGTTTATCTACTTCATTTTTTACGTTACCTTCTTTAAGCTGAAATTGGATATAGTCGTATAATGGTAGCATTTGTTTCGAAATTTCGACCTCTTTGTCTAACGTAAGCATCAATTCTTGAATAATGTTTTGAGCTTTTTGGATATTTGTATTTTTTGCCTCATAATTCGTTTCATTCATTTCTTTCATTGCTTGTTTAATAAACTTGATACACCCATTATAGAGCATGAGCGTCAATTCCCCTCCAGAGGCAGTATTGACAGAATTGTTTTGATAGACTTGATAGGGATTATTAAGTGTCATTCTTTTTCACTCCTTTATCATTGGACATGGCATAGATTATTGACCACCAAATTGGTCCATTAACATCGTTGATTGTTGATTCATCCTTGAAATTGCTTGTTCCATTGCAGCAAATTCATTCAAGTAGCGTGTTTCTGTCCTGGTTAATCGATCTTCAAACGCACTTATACGATCATCTAAATCTTTTAAATTCTTCCCTATCGTATAATTTTCAAGGGTATCGGTTCCTTTACCCGCACGCTCTTCAATGCGCCCCATTGTTTGTTCAATAGAATCCTCTAAACGATTTACGAGGCCTCTGCTTTCATCATCTTCACTATTGGAAAACAGCTTTTGGACTTCATTCGGGTTCTCTTCTAGCGCACTCCTTAAAGTATCTTCATCAACTTCAAGTTTTCCACCATCTAAGTAATTCGCACTTGTTGTAATACCAATTTGTGTTATCGACGTTATATCTCCATCTGTCTCCACGTTGGAATACCAACTTTGACGCATGGAAAATAAACCATTCGTTATAGACGATTCACCTTTGAGAATTCCACTCATCGCTTGTTCTTCCCAAAGTTCGATTTCATTCTCGGTCATTTCATTTTTTTGCGCTTCAGTAAGTGGAGGGTAATCACGGTTTCGTTCTTCCTGCTGGGTTCCATTTAACGTGTCCACCACTTCATTGTATTGGTCGATGAACTCCATAATCGAATCAAAAGCAGCATCTGTATCATTGTCTACAGTTAGAGTCGCATTTCCTTCTGTTTCACTTTTGAATTCAAAGTTTATACCGTTGAGCGTATAATTATTATCCTTTGATTCGATTTCAAATTCATTGTATTCGAACACTGCGTTTTTTCCGCCTGTTTCTTCTCCGATATCCATTTTCAGTTCGTTATCAAGAAATGAATCCTTTTTAAAATATATTTCTGGTTCAATTATCTCACCATCACCATCTATTTCAATTTCTCCGTTATTGTAACTCCCTGTCCTCGTCGTTTCCATAAATACTCTGTTAGACTGCTCATCATAGAAAGCTCGAACATGATTGTCCTCATCATTTGTGATTTTTGCTAAGACATCGTTTAATGTATCACCTTCATTAATATCATAACTGTGTGATGGTTTTATTTTTTCACCGTCCTCATTAAAGGTATCAAATTCAACTGTTCTTTCCTCATCTACAGAACCCTGTCCCACTAGTGGCTCATCAGCTTTAATATCTAACTCACCCTGAGTCACATTCATCGCCGAAGTCGCCAGTTGAGTCACATTTATATTATAAGACCCTTCCGGAGAATCGGCATTTCCTGTTGCTGTTACTGCATCTTCCTGCGTAGAATTAACTGTTTTTGAATTATAAGTACGACTATATTTCATATCCGACAGCATATTATCTAATTCTAGTAGACTTTTATTAATATCTCGAAACCCATCTCGCTCCCACTCCAACATTGTTTTATCCTGTTCCATTTTATTAAGTGGTATTCGTTCCGCAGCCATTAGATCGTCTACCATGGAATCTGTATCCATTCCACTTACTAACCCACCAACTCGCATCTAATCACTCCCTTTAAATCTTTTCATCAACAAGAATTCCCATAAATTCTGCCATTTCCGCATACATATCCAACATTTTTTTTGGAGGAATCTCCTTAAGAACTTCATCTGTATTCGTGTCAACAACGGACACATAATATTTCTCTAGCCTCTCATGCATTTCAAATTTCACATTTGTACGTATTGGATCCAGGGATTCATTTAACATGGAAATTGCCATGTCAATCTCTTCTTTGTTTGTTGTTTTCACTATATTGCATAGGCTGTGGTTCATGCATTGGTTTATCTATTCGCATCCCGCATGCAACTCCCATGATAAGTTATTTCTTCTTATATCGGTTTAAAGTTGTTAAGTATGTAGGTTTCCCCCAAAAAATAGTTCGATTGCACCAGTTACTCTTTATTTTCCTTTAATAACTCAAGCAAATCTGATGAAACATTCGCTGCTTCATTATTTTGCTCTTTGATATCAAGGTAAATTTCTCGGCGATAGATATCCACAGATTTAGGGGCATCAATTCCAAGCTTTATTTGGTCCCCTTCTATTGCGAGCACCTTTATTTCTATATCTTCGCCCAGCTGTATTGCTTCATCCTGCTTTCTCGTTAGCACAAGCATAATTATTCTCCTCCCGCTTTCAAATGATTACCTGGAGATATTGGAGCTTTTGCAGGGATATTGTCCATGTTTAATATGTATTGCTTTCCCTGTTTACTGGAAGGATTAATAATGACTGGTGCTTTTAAATTTAAAGTGCTTGTGTTAAATGGATTTTTTAATGTAACAATCGTAACAACCATAACGTCCTTCTCACTTTTAACTTCTAAACTCTCTACTATACTATCATCAAGTTCAAATGAATAATCATGGTAAAAGTGATAGGGATTCGTAACAATGAATGCAGTGTTTACGGACTTAACGGATTGTAAAACCTGAAAAATTGGATTATCTGGAAAGTCCACTAAAGCAAATTCCGTTTCATCGATAAATCCGGGTAGACCTACAGGAAATTGAATGATTTTGGATGCGTCAATTTCTACTTCTCCTAAATATTTTGTATGTAAATGCATGCTAGTTAGGTCATCCTTTCCTATGTAAAAAGATTGATAACATCTATTTCTAAATGCTGATATTGTTTCATGCTTGTTTCGACAGACCCTGGTTCATACTGATGGACCGGACTACGTGCTTCTGCATTAATAATTGGCTTATAAGTTTGTACATCAATTTGTACGGTCGAGGGTTGATAGTTCGTTTCAACAGCAAATGGTGATGGTATAAAATCTATTCCTAAAGCTCTCTTATCATCAAATGCATTCGTTACAGCCTGGTTACTAATAGGGGCGCCGTCGCTCTCTATTTTCATCAGTTCTGCGCCTTGTTGCGTCCTTCGTTCTAATCCATTAAGCCAATCGCTTTGTGCAGCTTGTGAATTCTTTGCATTCCATTTAAAGATATGCATTACGTTCATATCTTCCCATGCTTTTGTTTGATCAATTTGAAGCTTGGAAGGAGTTGTATTCATCGACAATTCTGCTTGCGGTTGCTGTATGGAAAGCTCAGCTTCAGGTTGACTAATTTGTTGATTTGAAGGTGTATGTTGGATTTGAATCTGTGCCAATTGGGATTCCATTCGAATTTGTGGTACTTGCATGCACAATCTCCCTCCCTCTATTTATAATGACCCCGCCCTATGACGGGACAGGGTCATTTAGTATCAGCGTAGAAAATCCATTAACGTAGGCTGAACAATTCTTGCTCCAGCTGATAAAGCTGCACGATGTAAACTTTCTTGTGTAATTAATTCCGTAATCGCTTTTGCATAATCTACATCTTCATTTTCTGACATCGTTTGGGTCGCAACAATTTCCTGGTCATTTAGGCGGTTCTCAATTAACTCTAATCGATTCATACGGGCACCTAAATCCGCCCTTGCATTGATCGTGTTATTAATGTTATCGTCCATGGATTCGATACTCTGCTCGATAGTTGGTTGTTCATTATTATCTAATGCATCTATAAATCCATCGATATCCCCAAATAATTTATCATTAAAAACATCTCCAGAATTAACATTTGCTTGCAACTTCGTGCCATCAGCTACTTCTATTCTTACAGCCTCATCATTAAGATCAATTTCTACTATTTCCCCATCTTCATTGACCTCTATTGGCTTTGTATCTGTATTCGTTCCATTAAAGATATATTTCCCATTTACATTTGTGTTCGCAATATCAATGAGATGCTCTTTTATCTGTTCCACTTCTTCTTGCATGTTCTCTCGTTCGTCCGCATTATATGTATCATTACTAGCTTGTAAAGCCAATTCACGTAAATTCTGCATCGCTTGTGTTGCTTGATCGAGTGCAGCATCTGAGTTGTCCATCCAATTATGAACTTCATTCGTATTACGCTGAAATTGTTGAATTTCAGTCACTTGACTACGATAATTCATACCCTTCATCGCAGTTACTGGGTCATCAGAGGGGCGATTGATTTTTTTACCAGTACTCACCTGGTTCATATAAGTATCCAATTTGGCATTACTGTTGGATAAATTTCGCATCATATTATGTGATAGCATTCCTTGGGTTACGCGCAAAAATGATCACCTACCTTCCTACTAAGCCCATATTATTTATTACTTGATCAAGCAATTCATCTACTGCTGTCATACTTCTCGCTGCTGCGCTATATGCATGTTGAAATTTAATCATATTCGACATTTCCTCATCTAAGGAAACTGCACTCACGGACATGCGTTGATTTTCTACCTGTGATTTGAGTGCACCCGTATTATTCGTCATACGGTTAGCTTCCTGTGCAATAACACCCATATCAGCAATAAGGGACTCATAGAAACCATTTATAGAAGTACCTGGTCCTAATGCATCGCTTTCTAGATTTGTTTTATTAAAAACTTCTGCCAAATTGGAGGCATTATCACCATTTCCAGCATTTTCATCTTCACTAGCCGCTAGTTTATCAGGTTCTTGTACAAGATAGTCGGACACAACAATAGAACTGGCTGCTGCGTTATCCTCAAAATTAAAAAAATCTGCGTCTGTTTCGCCATTCAAATCATAACCGTTGCTATGAACGTCGTTAAATTCAGTTGCAAACACATCAGCCATATCATCCAAATCAGAAAGCATATCGGTATAAATACCCGCCGTCTCGTTGTCTTCATCTTCTGATTCATAGCCATATGCTTCAACTAATCCTTTTAAAGAACCATTGGAACCCATTATTTCCACTGGTTCTTCACCGACAGTAACCGATGTAACCTCTTCAGAATCATTATCGGCATAGTTAACTTCAAGTTCATTAACTCTCTCGTCCTCATCCGCTTCTGCGTCAACCAATTTCACACCAAGTGAATTACCTTTATCATCTACTATCTCAATGGTTGCCAATCCATCAGCGACATCCGGTGCGCTCTCTGCGCTCTTCGAATAGCTGACCTTTATGTTAATAACGTTTGAAAGTTCATCAATTAAGCGATCACGTTCATCATATAAATCATTTGCTACATTTCCATTCACTTCCGTTTGCTTAACCTGCTCATTAATGTTATCAATTTGATTTAATAGTGAATTTACTTCTTCTTCCGTTTGATCAATTTGGTTTTTTAAATCAGAACGAATGGAGTCTAGCGATTCAGATAAATAATTAAAATTTTCAGCAACTGCAACTCCTCGTTGAACAGCTACAGATCGTTCCCCAGAACTTTCAGGGTTCACAGAAAGATCCTGAAGTGACTCCCAAAATTGATCCATTGTATTGGATAGACCATTTTCGGACGGTTCATTCATTAAACCTTCCATACGACTAAGTGCGTCAGACTTTGTTTCCCAGTACCCTTCTTTACTGTTCTCCGCACGATACTGGTGATCCAAGAATTCATCTCGAATTCGCTGAACGGAACCTGCTTCCACCCCTGTTCCCATCTGCCCAGCGGTTACAGGTTGATTTCTTGAAGCAGCAGGATACGGGGACGCACTTTCAAAATTGACTCGCTGTCTCGAATAGCCTTCCGTATTAGCATTTGCTATATTATGACCTGTTGTATACAGTGCAGATTGTTGGGTAGATAGTGCTTGCCTTGCCATCTCTAAACCATGAAATGTACTCATGTTTTTTTCCTCCATTTCAAACTTCTTACTTAAGGCTGTCTAACAGGCAGACCGACTACATGTGTTGTAGCCCTCGACTTATGCTTGTGAATCAAATACAGAACGTTTCATCGCGCCTGAATCCTGCTGTTTATTTCCATAGTTTATATTCGTAATCGATGGTTGCAACGTATCGATTGATAATTGGACAAATTGCATCGATTGGTTGATTAAGGATAGATTGAGCTGTTCCTGTTGCTTCAATTCGGTAATTATTTGAGTTAAATTAATGGTAGCCTGCTCCAGCTCCTGCTTCTCCTTTTGATCACTTACGATCTCAAGCATACGTGTTATTGTTACATCATTAGATGGGAGTTCATTCTTAAACAGCCACGTCTCAACCGCTTCCTGTCTACTCTTTTCTTCTTTTTCCAATACACGTATTTGTTTTCTTTCTTTTACAAGTAATGCTTGTAAATTCTCAACAGATCCTTCTTTCACTACTTCTGTTTTTTGCTTGGAAATAGCTACTAATTCCTCATGGATGTTTACTAGATTTTGTAATTTTTCAAGAATCGTTTCTACGGACAAAATAACGCCCCCTTTAGAGGTTTTTACACTTTATTCATTATTTCTTCGACCAAAAATCAATCATTTTCTCTGCTGTGCGCTCGGGATTTACCTTGTATTCTCCAGATTCAACAGCGTTTTTAATTTCCTGCACATAGGAAGCGCGCTGCACATGTGGCTTTTCGTTTTCCTGCAGTTGTTTTGCCTGACTGGATATCTCTATTTGATCCTTTTTATTTACTTCGTTCTTATAGTCCGCTTGCTTCTGCATTTGATTTTTGTATGGATTAAAATTTGTTTGATTCGGTCCATTTATTTTCAAAGGAAATTCACCTCTTTAGGTTTCGTTAGTTATTTTATTATCGGTCAATTTCTTATTTTATAAAGGGAATGTTCAAAAAGTCCGGTAAAAATGACACATCGAATTTCTTCGTTGGCTTGCTTTTCCGTTACTCACGTATTTATTGCATACGTTCCGCTACTCAAAGCTACGCCGCCTCGAACTTCTCGGTCCTTTTTATCCTCTTTTGAACACGTACATAAAGGGCTTTACTTTCTTTTTTCATCAAAGGAATAATAGATAGAAGATTGCCGTTCTTTTTTTCGCTGTTGTTCTGAACGTTCTTCATTCTTCTCGTGTTGTTCTAAATCTCTTTTTAACTCCTCGTAACAATCAAAACACAGATGACCCTTGACTATTGTTGTTCCACATTTATCACATGGGTACGCTAGCTTTGGAAATTGTGACGTTCGTAAACGTTTCTCTTTAACGAATTTCATGATCAATGTTTTGGGTACCTCTGTTGCTTTTGCAATCTCTTCTACGGTTGCTTCTCTATTTTTGCGATCACGTAAAAAACGGTAAACAGTGTCAAAGTCTCTTTCTTCTTCTTTGTAGCAATTTTGACAAATCGTTCGAATATCTTTCACAAAAACAGCATCACAACGAGAACAATTTGCGAGTTCAGCCATTCTAGTCTCACCCTCATTCTATCAATTATAGCACATCATAAACCTACCCTCGAATCAATGTGTAAGCATAAATCTTGGGACATCCATGCGCTTTTAATAGGTTAGCAGCATGACGTAATGTTGTACCTGTTGTATATATATCATCGACAAGAATGGCTGGTTTGTTAACAGGAATCGTTAGTTCAAATGGATTTTTTGTTGCTATTCTGTCACGGCGTGTTTTTTTGGACTGCTTTTCCCCGTCAACACGTGTGATGAGTTCTTTCGTCTCTATTGGTAAAAAACCAGCCAGCATCTGTGCTTGATTAAATCCACGACTCATTAATCTCTCTTTGCTTAAAGGAATTGGTACAGCAATTGCATCTTTTGCTAAAAAAGAAAATGCATCAGCAAATCCGTTACGAAACGACTCCTTAAAGGCATTCCCCAAATGGTAATCACCACGGTATTTCCACCTTGCAACCATATCCTGCATCAGTTGATTATACGAAAAAACCGAGTAATTAAATGCTATTATTTCTTCTGATGCCTGTTCTTTCCACCATGTACAATCCGCACAAATTCTATCATCACTTTTACGACTACAAATCTGGCAACGTCTCCCACGTAATTTATCCAATGCTTCTTCACATGGCTGACACAAGCTCTTTGGTTTGGTAAGTATGAATAAATTCAACCAGCTTACCTCCTGAATAATATGTTCATCGCACCACAAACAACGCATCTCATACGCCCCCTCGTTTGTTCATTGCAGTTATCGATTGGATAGCAGCTACCATTGCATCCGTTTTTCCTTCATGAAAAAATACGACTTCACCTGTTGGATCATCTGGACTTCTTCCGGCTCTTCCTGCAATTTGCACCAGAGCCGCTTCATCAAATACTTCATGCCCTGCATCCAATATGGCGACATCCACCGAGGGGAATGTGACGCCTCTCTCCAATATAGTCGTTGTAACTAATGCGTCCACTTTTTTCTCTCTAAAAAGTTGGACTTTATCTTCCCGATCTGAATCTGATGCATGTACAGCTATTAAATTATCACCTGATTGAAACACCCCTTCATTTACTAGTCTTACAGCCAGGTGTTCTTTTAGCGCTTCAGCCAATAATATCGTAGGAACGAAGATTAGTAATTGCCTATCAGCGTTCTCCCTCTTCCTTAGCCATTTGATAAAGGCTGTTGGAGCTTCATGTTTTGTTAGATCTTTCTTTAAGGAAAGAACCATTTTCATGGTCGGGACTGGTAAAGGCTGACCGTGAAACCGAATGGGGACAAATATATGGGCTAGCTTTTTTCTCATGATCTGGTATTGGTGATCTTGCCGGGGTGTTGCTGTTAAATAAATGGTTGTGCTATTTTTAGCCTTCGCTCGATTTGCTGCATAAGGTAAAGTTGGATCCGCGTGAAATGGAAAAGCATCGATTTCGTCAATAATCAGAACATCAAATGCTTCTCGGTACCGGAGTAATTGATGTGTTGTGGCAATCATTAGTTGGGCTGTTCCTTCTTTATCTTTACTACCACCATATAACCCTTGAACTCCTATTGTGTTGAAGGCTTTTTCCAAACGTGGCACCAATTCGCGAACAACGTCAGCTCGTGGAGTAGCGATACAAACACGCTTACCAAGGTGTAGTGCTTTTGATATTCCTGGGAAAAGCATCTCCGTCTTTCCAGCTCCACAAACAGCCCAAACTAATAATTCTTCCTGAGCTACTACTGCTCGAACAATTCGATCCGCTGCCGTACGTTGGGCAGGTGTAAGCTCTCCAACCCATGAACATGGGTTGGCATGTGTAGGCCATTCCGGCTCTTCCCCAGACCAATAGTAAAGGGGTTCGCACTCCATTACCCTCCCCATATCAATACAACTGCGGCAATAAACATGTGTTTTACCACAAGATTGACAAGGGATTGAAGCAAATAAGGATCGCTCTTGGTTCCCACATCTCTGGCATTGATACGTGAACTTATTTCTTTTAATCGACTTAATGGGTGTAAAAGCTCTTGAAGAAAGTTGTTGTTGGAAGGTGCTCTCATCTAATGGGATTTCGTTACGTAAAAGTAATTTTCCTGAGAAACGGATGGGAAAGGTTGATTGTTCGTAGATAAATATCGCCTGAGACGGAGGCATGTCTCACACTCCTCTATTAATATTTGAATGATGCTAAAATGTAAAAGTAGGACGGGAGGATGATTGAGAAATCGGCGGGGTTGCCGATTTCATTTAGAAATTTGCTATTTCACATACCAACCAACGCCGACTGCCCCTTCACCTAAATGGGTGCCAATAACAGGGCCAAAATAACTGATCGATGTATCGGCTGTCGGATATTTTGCTAGAAATTCATCCTGCAAACTCACTGCAGCTTGTTCATTATTAGCATGAATAAACACAACTTTAACATCTTTCCCTATGCTTGCGTCTTCTTCCAACATTCCCATAATCCGGCTTAATGCTTTTTTACGTGTACGGATTTTTTCAAATGGAACGATTACTTTATCAACAAAATGTAGAACTGGTTTCACTTGTAAAATACTACCGACTAAAGCTTGGGCGCCATTTAATCGTCCACCACGTTGTAAATTAGTAAGGTCATCTACCATAAAATAGGCACGAATACTCTGACTCACGACGTTCAGACGTTCTAGAATATCAGCTGGAGTTCTACCTAATTTCGCCGCTTCTGCAGCTTCTAAAACATAAAAACCCTGCGCCATCGCACTAAGTTCAGAATCGTATGCATATACGTCAATTCCTTCAACCATTTCTGCGGCACTAACAACTGCTTGATAGGTCCCACTAATTCCGCTCGAGAGGTGTATTGAGATAACAGCATCATAATCTTTCGCTAATTCCTCAAGCTTGTTCGTTATATAACCAATCGATGGTTGGGACGTTTTCGGAAAGTTTTCCGTTTCTTGTACTTT